>NZ_JABCQG010000005.1 GCF_015244565.1 Gluconobacter vitians
CATATCCCTTCCAATTCCATATTCAGTTTTCAAAGACCATCTGCCCCGCCGCTCCAGAACCCCTCGAAGTGAGCCCCGCCGCGTCGGTGAACGGGCTTATACGGGGAGCTCGGAGGGGGGTCAACAGGAAAATTGCATTTTTGTGAAAAAATCAGATTCCGTGGAACTTTCTGAACCAGAGGCAGAACTCTTTCATGCCATCCTCAAAGGAAACCTCGGGCTCCCAGCCGCAAAGTTCCTTTATGTTTTCCAGAGAAGCCCAGGTCGATTCCATATCGGCCGCCGGCCGGGGCCGACATTTCACAACAGCTTTCTGGTTCAGATTGCGCTCCAGCAGCTCGATCATGCGGACAACCTTTTCAGGTTTGTCTCCTCCGAGATTCAGCACGCGGGACGTTCCTGCTTCGGGAGGCCGCCCCAGAATTTTCAGCACGCCTCTGACGATATCATCGATATAGGTGAAATCCCGGGACAGGTTCTTTCCGTCGTAGAGCGTGACCGGACGACCTTCGGAAATCGCTTTGGCAAATCCGTAATACGCCATGTCGGGTCGGCCCCATGGACCGTATACCGTGAAGAACCGCAGACCGGTCTGCGGGATGCCATACAGATAGGCGTAGGACTCCGATGTCAGTTCCGCCGCTCTTTTGGTCACTGCATAGAGGGAGCTGGGCTGATCGACCCGATCCGTTTCACGGAAAGGCGTGCTCCTGTTGCGTCCATAGACAGACGACGATGACGCATAGACGACATGGGTCAGATTTTTCAGATGCCGACATGCTTCGAGGAGCGCGACCTGTCCCATGACGTTGGACGTCACATAGGAATAGGGATCCACCATCGAATGGCGGACACCGGCCTGAGCTGCGAGATGAACTACTGCTTCCAGATCGGGATGCGATTCAGTTAGGCTGTGCATGGCCTGGGGGTCCGCCACGTCCAGCTTCTGGAAGCTGAACGACGGATAAGGTTCGAGCTGCTTTAGTCGCGCGGCTTTCAGGGCCGGGTCGTAATAGTCGTTGAGACTATCGACCCCGATAACATTCATACCCTGTTTGAGAAGGGCTTCAGCAACATGAAACCCGATAAATCCGGCAACCCCGGTGACCAGAACTTTCACAGGGACATCAGTGCTTCAGCGCGGGACTGGTTACGACATCGCCTACACGGATTCCCAGCTTGGCTGTGACCCCGCCTGCCAGTTCAAGCGTATTGGCAACCACGCCATCGCTCCGAAGGATCGCTTCGCTCAGGGGAACGGCATTTTCCGCAATGGCATGAATGTGGTTGGTTGAATCGATAAAGACGATGTCCAGCGGCACAAGGGTATTGCGCATCCACATGTCCGACACCTGAGGGGTCGACCACATGAACAGCATCCCTTCGTTTTCAGGCAGATGCTTGCGGAACATTTCCCCGACTTCCTGCTGTCGGTACGTCTTGGCCAGCTCCACCGTGAACGCATGCTTCTGGCCGTCACGCGTGGTGATGGTCAGACTCTCTGTTGGCAAACGGGCCTGTGCCTGCGTGATTGGCTCTTCCGCCCTTGCAATGCCGGCACTCATTCCAAGCGCCGCCACCAGCGCAAAGCATAAAACTCGCATGATATGACTTTCAGGTCAGGAGATCAGGAAAGGATTGGTCCGACGTTCTTCCCCGATGGTCGTCGGCATTCCGTGCCCACACAAAACGACGGTATCATCGGACAGGCACAGAAGATGTTCGCGGATTCCGTCGATAAGGGCTTGTGAATCACCGTAGGCGAAATCCGTCCGGCCGACCGTTCCCCGGAACAATGTGTCCCCGGCCATGACGCGACGGTTATCATGGTCGATAAAGACAACATGTCCAGGCGTATGACCGGGCACATGGGCCACATACAGATCCTGCCCCAGCAGGTGCAGGACTTCGCCATCTTCCACGAAACGGTCGGGCGTGACGTTGTCCATGCCCGTCAGGCCGAAGGCAGCAGCCTGCTTCGTGATGCTCTGCAGCAGGAAATCATCCCGTCGATCAGGGCCTATGACCGGTACCGTCTGATCCTGACGGGCTTCGAGAGCTTTCTTCAGGGCGGCCGCTCCGCCTGCATGATCCAGATGACCATGCGTCAGAAGGATGGCCTCTACGGTCTGTCCATCCAGATGCTGGAGAACATCCTCAACATCGCCTCCCGGATCGACCACAACGGCACGGTTCTCATCATTGGAGAGAATGGTGCAGTTCTGCCGCAGGGGCGTTACCGGCACCCGCTTTGCATACAAAGGAGTCACAGCTCCCCCTTCCAGACGGTCCGTTATGATGTGGCGATACAGGGTCAGCCCCTGCGGGACAAGTCAAACACGGGATTGAGCCCCCAGATCATTGACCCTCCGTCACAGGACGGTCACTCTCCCCGTTTCCCATCCAGACGAGGTGTCATCATGAGCCGTATCATCCGCACAGAACCCAATGCCATTCTCTCCAAGGCCGTCGAATATCATGGCTTCATCTTCACCCAGGGTGTCGTTGCGGCAGATCTTTCCAAAGGAATCGAAGAACAGACCAAGAGCGTTCTCGATCAGCTCGACGAAATTCTTGAAGTGCACGGTACCGACAAGACCCGGATCCTTCAGGCCCAGATCTGGGTGAAGGATATTGCAGACCGCACTGCCCTGAACACGGTCTGGTCTGCCTGGCTTCCGGAGAACATGGCTCCCGCACGCGCCTGCGTTCAGGCCGTCATGGCGGACCCGAAGATCCTCGTGGAAATCATGCTCACGACGACGAAGTGATCTGAATCAGCCGATTGTGGCGAGATTGCAGCAAACTATGGTGTCAAAAAGATTTTCTCTGGAAATGAAAATTTAACCCACAGGCCTGCATTCTGCTCTTGTCAGGGTTGCAGGAAGGTTGTTACCTCCCTGTAACCCGAACAACACACAACCAATCAGGATCCTAAAGATCGTGAAGCATAAAAGTTGCCGGAAAACCTTTTTCTCTACTCTGGCGCTCTCCGCGATCGCATTCTTTTCGGGACAGGCTCAGGCCCGTCACAGTTCGGGTCATCACGGTCGGACGGTCTTCCATAGTCATCGTACGGCCAGCCATCATCATTCCTATGCTCACGTCATTCAGTGCGTCGCTTACGCCAAGACGGCTTCTGAAGTGGTCCTGCACGGCAATGCCCGTGACTGGTGGTACAATGCTGCTGGCGTCTATGCCCGTGGCTCCGCCCCTCAGCCCGGATCAGTCCTGAATTTCCGCGCAATCCGCCGTATGCCGCTTGGCCACGTTGCCGTCGTGCGCTCGGTGGAAGACAGCCGGACCATTTATATTGACCAGTCGCACTGGGCTTCGAACGGCATTGCACATAACGTACGCGTCGTTGATGTCTCTCCTAATAACGACTGGAGTGCCGTTCGGGTTGCACTCAACGATCGCAGCGGTCGACTGGGCAGCATCTATCCGACCTACGGCTTCATCTATCCGCATTCCGATAATGGTGACCGCAATCCGGCGCCGCAGGTTGTTCTGGCCCGCGCTTCGACCCCCGCAAGCTTCCATCATCGTGCAGTCCTGAGCGGCTCGAATCCGCTGAGCCATCCGATGAGCAACACAGAAGTCGCCGAAGCTCCGGACGATGCCTTCACTTCGGACGCGCCCGACCGCTCGATTCGCTGATCTGACCTAAGGCTGGGGTCAGTCCGGCCGCGACTCCCGATGATAGGGATGGCCAGTATTGATGGCCTGAGCGCGGAAGACCTGCTCGGCGATCAGAACCCTGACCAGCATATGCGGCCAGGTTAATTTCCCCAGAGAAATCACGGAATCGGCCCGCTGGATCACGCTTGAATCCAGCCCTTCCGCACCACCGATCAGAAAATGAATGGGGCGCCCCGATTCCTGCCAGCGGGACAGCATCTCCGCCAGCCGCAGGCTGTCCGGTGTCTTGCCACCTTCATCCAGCGCCACGATCAGGGCATTGTCAGGACAGGCCTCCAGAAGAACCGCAGCGTCCTTGCGCTTCTGCTCCTGGACGCTGCCTTTTGACGGCGCGAGTTCCGTCACCGTCAAAGCGGGCCTGATCCGGCCCGCATAACGTTCGAACAGTTCGCGCTCCGGCCCGGCTTTGAGCCGGCCGATTGCGACCAGTTTCATTCAGTCCTGCTCTTCGTCCTGTCCGACAGCAACTTCGTCTTCGCTGCCATCCAGATCGGTGCCCCACATCCGCTCCAGCCCGTAAAGCTCGCGGCTTTCCGGCTTGAAGAGATGCACAACAACATCGCCGGCATCGATCAGGACCCAGTCGCTGCCATTCGCGCCTTCGATCAGGATACGCTTGATGCCGATCTCATTGAGCTTCTTTTCGATGTGATGCGCCATCGCGGAAATCTGACGGTCGGCAAGACCGGTCGCAATAACCATGCGATCAGCAAAATTCGCGCGGCCGACCAGGTCCAGCACAACGATGTCTTCACCCTTGTCTTCGTCCAGACTCGTGGTGATGACCGTCAGCATGCTGGTCAGAAGATCCGGCTGCACGGCTTCGCGCTTGACGGCCGTTTTCTTCGGTCCGGCAACTGCGGCCTTCTTGCGAGCCGTTCCCGGCACCTTGGCAGCCTCGGCCAGTGCCGCATCGGGGGAGCTGGTTTTCCGGCGCACAGGCTTTTTGGCCTGCGATTCGGGAGAGGTCGTCTTGGTGATGGTTTTTACTCCTGATCGGAATCCGGACGAAACTGGCCGGACTCACGCAACGCTGTAGCCGATATATCGTTCTGCGGCGCAGAAAGGAACGTCCATGCGTTGCCTTTTCGCTCCGCAAGCATGGGAGATTCGCGCGAAGGCCGTCTCTGATGCCGCAAAACGGACGCCGCAGCCCCCCGCAGGGCTGGCGAAACACTGCCTGGACGGGGGAGCACAGCGATGGGTACCATCGCAGCCAACTGCCGCCAGCGTTTCCAGTGCGACAATTGCGCCAAGCCGTCCGCACCCATCAGCCACACGAAGCGCACATGCGGGAAACGCTGCTTCAGCAATCCGACCGTTTTTACGGTGAAGCGCTGCCCAAGCCGCGATTCGATATCCGTTGCAACGATTCGCCGTCCGTCTGCAATCCGCTCCGCAGAAGCAACACGCACCCTGAACGGTGCCATGCCTTTGCGCGGCTTGAGCGGATTTCCTGGCGAGACCATGAGCCACACCTGATCCAGTCGCAGAGCCCGCAAAGCCCGTCGCGCCAGCATGAGATGACCTGCATGCGCCGGATTGAAAGACCCGCCCAGCAGACCGATCCGCATGTTCCGGCCATCACCAGACGTCGGGATACTGATCAGCCCCGCACCTGCCCGGTGCCGATCACTTCGTACCGGTAGCATGTCAGCTGCTCGAGCCCCACTGGACCGCGCGCGTGCATCCGTCCTGTCGCAATGCCGATTTCCGCACCGAATCCGAACTCCCCACCGTCACAGAACTGCGTGGACGCATTCCACATCACCACCGCACTGTCCGTCCCGTTGAGGAACTCCGCCGCGGCTTCGGGATCTTCGGCGATAATGGCCTCGGTATGCGAACTTCCGTGCCGCGCGATGTGATCCAGAGCATCCTCAATTCCGTACACCACGGCAACCGAAAGCACGGCGTCCAGCCATTCCATATCGAAATCATCAGCCGAAGCTGCCGCCAGCGTCGGCACGATCGCACGCGCCCGGTCATCTGCCCGGAACGTACATCCCTTCGCAGCCAGATCTTCAACAAGCAAGGGCAGCAGAGTTGGTGCAATCGTCGCATCGATCAGCAGCGTCTCCGTCGCACCGCAGATCCCCGTCCGCCGCATCTTCGCATCCAGCAGCACTTTCCGTGCCATGGCCGGATCAGCACTCGCATGGATGTAGGTGTGATTCAGACCGTCCGCATGCGCCAGAACAGGAACCCGGGCCTCGCGCTGCACGCGCTCCACAAGGGACTTGCCACCACGCGGAATGATCAGATCAATCTTTCCCGCAGCCTGTAGCATCGCCCCGACCAGAGCCCGGTCAGCGGATGGCAGGATCTGCACACAGGCCTCATCCAGCCCGGCTGCCCGCAATCCGTCTTCCATCGCCGCCTGAATGGCACGCGCCGAATGCAGGCTTTCCCCGCCACCGCGCAAAATCACCGCATTGCCGGACTTGATGCACAGCGCGGCGGCATCGGCACCAACATTGGGCCGGCTTTCATAGATCATGCCGATCACGCCAAGCGGCGTCGCCACCCGGCGGAAATGCAGCCCGTTCGGCCTGTCCCATTCCGCCAAAACGCGCCCAACCGGATCCGGCAGACCTGCCACGTCTTCCAGACCGTGCGCCATCGCCTCGACCCGCTCCGGCGTCAGCGTCAGACGGTCCCGGAACGCGGCGTTCCGGTCTTCGGAAAGCGCTGCCAGATCCTTTTGATTGGCGGCCACGATCTCATCCGATCGGGCCCTCAGCGCTTTCGCAGCTTCGGAGAGGGCATGATTGCGGGTTTCCGCGCTCGCCCGCGCCAGACTCCGGCTGGCCCGGCGAGCATGCTCCGCCAGACCGTCCAGAATGTGCCCTGCCTCAGACATTGAACCGGAACAGCAGGACGTCACCATCCTGCACCACGTATTCCTTGCCTTCGATCCGCAGCTTTCCGGCTTCCTTGGCCCCAGCCTCACCATTACAGGCGACGTAATCATCAAAAGCTACGGTTTCGCAGGCAATGAACCCGCGCTCGAAATCGTTATGAATGACGGCAGCGGCCTGCGGTGCTTTGGTGCCAGCCGTAATCGTCCAGGCGCGGGATTCCTTCGGTCCGACCGTAAAATATGTCCGCAGGCCCAGCAGCTTGTAGCCAGCCGCGATGACGCGATCCAACCCGCTATCTGTCAGACCCAGCCCTTCAAGAAACTCCGTCCGGTCTTCCTGCGGCAGCTGGCTGACTTCTGCCTCAATGGCAGCCGAAACCACGACAACACCTGCGCCCTCGGCTTCGGCCCGCTTGCGCACGGCTTCCGAAAAGGCGTTTCCGGTCGCGGCCGAACCTTCCTCGACATTGCAGACATACAGAACGGGCTTCGTGGTCAGAAGCTGAAGGCGGGAGGCCTCTGCTTCCTGCCCCTTGGGAACCGCCGTCCGGGCTGGCTTGCCATCACGCAACGCTGCCAGCAGCGGCTCCATCAGTTCAAGCTGTGCCTGAGCCTCACGATCGTTGCCACGGGCCCGCTTCTGCAGACCGACCTGGCGCTTCTCCAGGCTCTCCAGATCCGCCAGCATCAGTTCCGTCTCGATGATGTCCGCATCCCGAACCGGATCGACCCCACCTTCGACATGCGTGATGTCGTCGTCTTCGAAGCAGCGCAGAACGTGCACAATGGCATCGACTTCACGGATATTGGCCAGAAACTGGTTGCCCAGACCTTCACCCTTGGACGCGCCACGGACCAGCCCCGCGATATCCACGAATTCAAGGCTGGTCGGGACCTTGCGGATGGACTTGCCGATCCGTGCCAGCTCATCCAGTCGTGGATCCGGCACAGCCACACGGCCCGTATTCGGCTCGATGGTGCAGAACGGGTAATTCGCAGCCTGTGCCGCCGCTGTTTCCGTCAGGGCATTGAACAGCGTGGACTTGCCGACATTGGGCAGACCAACGATGCCGCAATTGAAACCCATTCGTGCTCTCCATCATCATTGAAGACCGTCCAGACGCGAACGATCCGTTCCAGAAAATTCCGTTGCCCTGTGTTCGCAGAAACCGGAGAGGCTCACAACCACCTGCCCTCATGAAACAGGCTTTTCAGCCCATGATTCCTGCGTGATTCTGCCAGCTTTCTCGTTGAGGAGCTATTACAGCCGCAAGGCCTTCAGGCAGCCAGCAACGCGACCTTCGTCATGAAAGCTTCGTGTTCTTTCTTCGCCAGAAGGGGTGCCGCATCGGCGATGGCCTCAAGCCACCGTTCCAGCTCCGGCTCTTCCGCCTTGGCGAAATTGCCCAGAACATGCCCGGTCACACGGTCCTTGTGGCCCGGATGACCGATCCCCATCCGCACACGCCAGTAATCCGGCCCCGGCAGACATTTATCCATGGAGCGCAGACCATTATGCCCGGCGGCACCACCGCCACGCTTGATGCGCAGCTTGCCGAAAGCAAGGTCGAGTTCGTCGTGGAATACGGTGATATCGTCCTGCGCAATCTTGAAGAACTGCGCGGCTTGCTGAACGCTGTCGCCTGACCGGTTCATATACGTCATCGGCTTGAGGAGCAGGATCTTCTGCCCCCCGATGACGCCTTCGGAGGTCTCCCCCCGGAAACGCTTGCGCCACGGTGAGAAACCGTGGCGCCTGGCGATCTCGTCGACCGCCATAAAGCCGATATTGTGTCGATGACGGCTCATCCCCGGCTCGGGGTTGCCGAGACCGGTCCAGAGCCTCATCGATTACTTCTTCTTTGCGCCGGGCTTTGCAGCAGCGGCTTCGGCTTCAGCAGCAGCCTTGGCAGCAGCTTCGGCTTCCATTTCGGCATCGATCGTCGGTGCAGCGATGGAGGCGATGACCATGTCAGCAGCCTGGCCGCTTCCCAGAACAACGCCCTCGGTGCCCTTGAGGTCCGTCCAGCGCACGTTGTCGTGGATGTCCAGGCCGCTCAGATCTGCCGTGAAGTGTTCCGGAATGTTGGCCGGATCAGCCTGCACGTCGATGTAGTGACGGACGACGTTCAGCACGCCACCGCGCTTGATGCCCGGGGACTTCTCTTCGCCAACGAAAGCGATGGAGACTTCGACGTGCACCTTGGTGCCGGCAGCAACGCGCTGGAAGTCAACATGGATCGGAGCATCGGTGACCGGGTGCAGCTGCACGTCACGGATCAGGGCTGCAACCGGCTCTGCGCCTTCGGCAGCCAGGTTGTACACGCGGGAGGACCAGCCACCGCGATGCAGTTCCTTCATGATCACGCGCGGATCAAGTGCGATGATGGAGGGTTCCTGCTTGCCACCGTAGATCACGGCCGGCACGAGGCCCTCACGTCTCGTTGCGCGCGCTGCCCCCTTACCAGCCTTCGCACGCGTCGAGACAGCAAGTGTCGTCAAATTAGCCACTGTTACGCTCCTGCGTATTGAATTTCACTCAACACAGACCTCCAGGGGTGCCTGTGCGAGGCGCGGAGTAGCGGAAAACCGCCACCGGCACAACCATTTTCGGACTCTGCCCCTCTGGACCAGCCCGTCTGCAGGCCGCTACGTTTGCGTTTCATTTCCACAGTTTCCGGCAGATCCCCCACCCGATGAGCATCGCCGCCCGCATCGAACGCCTGCCCTTTACCCGCTTTCACTGGAAACTCCTGTTCCTCGGCGGCCTCGGCTACACGTTCGACGGCCTCGATTCCGCAATCGTGGCCTTCGCGCTCCCGATGCTGAAAAGCCAGTGGCACCTGAGCGGCCCGGAACTCGGCCTGCTCGGCAGCGCCACTTACTTGGGCTACGGGCTCGGCGCCCTGCTCTCCGGCTGGTGGGGAGACCGCTCCGGCCGCCGCCGCGTCATGATGAGCGCCCTAGCCATCTACGCCATAGGCTCCCTGCTCTCCGCCGGATCGTCTTCCTTCGCGGGCTTTTTCCTGTACCGCCTCCTCTCCGGAATCGGCGCCGGTGCGGAAGCCACCATCATCGCGCCTTATCTCAGCGAATTCGTCGCCGCCCGCTATCGCGGCGCATTCACGGCTGCCCTCACGGGATTCTATTCCTTCGGCTATGTCACCGCCGCCATCATGGGTTTCATGCTCGTGCCCGCCATGGCGGATGGCTGGCGCTGGGCGCTAGCGCTCACGGGCTTCCCGGTCCTGATGCTTTTGTGGTGGCGCCGCGCCCTGCCCGAATCCCCCCGCTGGCTCGACGAGCGTGGCCAGACCGCCGAAGCCTGCCGCATTGTCGGCGACATCGAGGAAAGCGCAGGCCTTGCCATCGGCCTGACCACCACGACCGATCGCGGTGCGCCGAGCATCCGTCTGGTGCGGGATCTCTTCGCTCCAAACCTGCGCCGCTCCACCTTCATGAGCTGGGCCATGTGGCTGGCCATCACCTTCAGCTTCTACGCGTTCTTCACCTGGATCCCGACCCTGATGATCGAGCGTGGCATGACCGTCACCCGCAGCTTCGGTTATGCAATTTCAATCTATTTTGCCCAGCTTCCCGGCTATGCCTCCGCCGCCTTCCTTACCGATCGTCTGGGACGGCGCAGAACGGTGGCGCTGTTCATGGTTGCCGGAGCCATCAGCGCCATCGGCATGGCGACGAGCCAGACACCGACCGAAGTTCTGATCTTTGGCATCCTGCTGTCCTTCTTCATGAACGGCACTTTCGGCGGCATTTACGCCTACACACCTGAACTCTTTCCGACGTCCCTGCGCGCCCGTGGCATGGGGCTCGCCTCTGCCATCGCACGTCTGGGCGCCATCGCATCGCCCATCCTGGTCGGCTGGCTCTACCCGCTTGCCGGTTTCCCCGGCGTCTTCGGCCTCACGACCCTGATCCTGCTGTCGGGCGCCACCGTCACGCTCGTCTTCGGACCCAGAACAGAAAAACGCCCGCTCGATGACGAGCAGGCGTTTGCACGACCTTAAATCCTCAGGGGCAAGCCTTCAGATCATCGGCACCCCACCATTGACCGCCAGAAGCGCGCCCGTGGTGTAGCTGTTCATCGGATCGGCAAAATAGACATAGGCCCCTGCCAGTTCAGCCGGCTGCCCCGGACGGCCCAGCGGCACATCCGAGCCCAGATGTTCCTGTTCTTCCTCGGGCATTCCGGTGGCGATGAACGGCGTCCAGATTGGCCCCGGCATCACAGCATTAACCCGGATTCCCCGCCCGGCGAGCTGCTGCGCCATGCTGGACGTGAAATTCGCAATCGCCGCTTTTGTCATGGAATACGGCACCAGCAGTTCCGGCGCCGTCTTCAGATTGACCGAAGACGTGTTGATGATAGAGGCGCCAGCCTGAAGATGCGGCAGGGCTGCCTTCGTCAGATGGAACAGCGCATCCGTATTCGTCGCGAAATGGCGCTTCCATTCGTCGTCGGAAATCTCTTCCAGCTTTGCGCGTGCCTTCTGGAAAGCTGCGTTGTTCACCAGCACGTCAAGACGACCGAACGTCTCGACGGTCCTGCTGATCATCTCACGACAATGCGCCCCATCACGGATGTCTCCCGGCAACAGCAGACAGTTCCGCCCTTCGGCCTTGATCTGTTCCCCGATATCGCGTGCATCATCCGCTTCCGTTTCCAGATACGAAATCGCGACATCCGCGCCTTCACGGGCAAATGCCAGCGCGACCGCGCGTCCAATTCCGGAATCGCCACCGGTAATGAGCGTCGCAAGTCCCTCAAGTTTTCCCGAGCCCTTGTAGGTCTCCTCCCCGTAATCGGGTTTCGGATGCATCTTTTCCGAAAGGCCAGGGAATTTCTGCGTCTGCCCCCTGAAAGGCGGGCGCGGATACCGGGTGCGAGGATCAGCAGGCATGAAAAAGCTCCTCAGGTCGTCAAAAGACAGAGTCCAGCCTTAACGGCGCGTCTTCTTCCCCGGTTCAGAAATTTTCCCGGATTTATTTCCGGAACATTTGCCGCTGCACACACTTTCTAGGGGCACGGCTTTCCAGCAGGAAAGACACTTCCTCACCACACTGTCCGGACATTCGCATGTCCGGAACCCACACGGCAGAGGCGCACTTCACATGAGCACGGACAAACGCACGACCGTCACGATTGGTGACCAGACCTTCGAACGTGGCCCGCAGGGCGCCACCCATCAGGTGGCCAAGGGCGATACACCGACCCTGACCACCCAGCAGGGTCTGGCTGTCTCCGACGACCAGAACACCGAGAAGGCTGGCGCACGTGGTCCGGCGCTTCTGGAAGATTTCCATTTCCGCGAAAAGATCTTCCACTTCGATCACGAGCGTATTCCCGAACGTGTCGTCCACGCCCGTGGTTATGGCGCGCATGGTTTCTTCGAACTGACGGATTCCCTGGCCGATTACACGACGGCCAAGGTTCTCGGCAAGAAAGGTACGCGTGTCCCGGCCTTCGTCCGGTTCTCGACCGTCGCCGGTGCCCGCGGCTCCTTTGACATCGCCCGTGACGTACGCGGCTTTGCCGTGAAGCTTTATACCGAAGAAGGCAACTGGGACCTTGTTGGCAACAACATTCCCGTCTTCTTCATTCAGGACGCCATCAAGTTCCCGGACATGGTTCATGCCGTGAAGGAAGAGCCCGATAGCGGCTTCCCGCAGGCTCAGTCCGCCCATGACAATTTCTGGGACTTCGCGTCGCTGTCGCCCGAGACCGTCCACATGCTCATGTGGATCATGTCCGACCGCGCCATTCCGCGCTCCTTCCGCTTCATGGAAGGATTCGGCGTTCATACGTTCCGCCTCGTCAATGCCGAGGGCAAATCCACCTATGTGAAGTTCCACTGGAAGCCAAAGCAGGGCCTGCAATCCGTCGTGTGGAACGAAGCCGTCAAGATCAACGGCGCCGATCCGGACTTCCATCGCCGCGACTTGTGGGAATCCATCAATTCCGGTGACTTCCCGGAATGGGAACTCGGCGTGCAGCTCTTCGATGACGAGTTTGCCGACAAGTTCGACTTCGACATTCTGGACGCCACCAAGCTGATCCCGGAAGAACTCATCCCCGTCCGCCGCATTGGCCGTCTTGTGCTGAACCGTACGGTGGACAATTTCTTCGCGGAAACCGAGCAGGTCGCCTTCTGCACCCAGAATGTCGTTCCGGGCATCGCCTTCACCAACGATCCGCTTCTGCAGGGCCGGAACTTCTCGTATCTGGACACCCAGACCAAGCGCCTCGGCGGCCCAAACTTTACCCATATCCCCATAAACGCGCCGAAATGCCCGTTCCATAACTTCCAGCAGGACGGCCACATGGCCATGCACAACCCGAAAGGCCGTGCAAACTACGAACCCAACTCCTGGGGCATGGGACCGCGTGAAAACCCGCAGACCGGCTACAAGCCCTATGCAGAGGAAGTGAACGGCCGAAAGACCCGTGAACGCGGCGAACTGTTCGCCGACCACTATAGTCAGGCCCGCCAGTTCTACACGAGCCAGACTCCGACCGAGCAGACGCATATCAAGAATGCCTTCGTCTTCGAGCTCAGCAAGTGCCTCACCCCGGCCATCCGTGCCCGCGTCGTCGCCCATCTGCTGAACGTCGATGAAAAGCTCGCCAAGGGCGTGGCTGAAGGCCTGCGTCTGGAAAAGATGCCAGCTCCTGCCCCGGCTGCCCGCACGCCGCTGACGGATCTGCCGGCTTCGAACCCGCTCAGCATCCTCAAGAACGGCCCCAAGACGTTCACGGGACGCAAGCTGGGTGTGCTCGTCACCGATGGCACGGATGCGGACCTGCTCGCAGCCCTGATGAAGGCCGCGGAAGCGGAAGGCACGATTGTCGAACTGGTCGCCCCGGCAGTTGGTGGCGTGAAAACGACAGACGGCAAGCTCGTCCCGGCTGGTCAGAAGATCGTTGGCGCACCTTCAGTCCTGTATGATGCGGTCGTACTGATTCCATCCGCAGCGGGGGCAAAGCTCCTGACCGGCGAAGCCACAGCACGCGACTTCGTGGCCGACGCTTTCGCCCATGCGAAGTTCATCGGCTACGGCCCAGACGCCAAACCGCTTCTCGCCAAGGGTGGCATCACGCCGGAAGACATGGATGACGGCATCATCCCGCTTGAGGCCCCCAGCGACCTCAAGACCTTCATCACCCTGTGCCGCAAACTGCGCTTCTGGGACCGGGAAGCCAGAACCCACGCTGTCTGAGACAGGACAGGGGCCGGAGACATTCTCCGGCCCTTTTTTATATCTGCCCCTCCCCGCGCCACATTCCGAACGGAATCATGCCTGACTTCCATTACAGAAGCGTTCCGCTTTTGCAGGATGGGATTTCAGGGTGCAGACAACATCAGACGCGCAGCGCAATCCGGGGATCGACCTGCTCAGAGGATTATCCATCATCCTCGTCCTCATCCATCACCTCGCCCTGCGCATCCCCCTGATGCAGACCGGCCTCTCGGCCGTTTTTCCCGCCATGCTGCTGAAAGCCCTGAACTGGGATGGCGGCAAGGGCGTGAAGATTTTCTTCGTCATTTCAGGCTTCCTGATCACCGACCACACACTACGCCGATGGGGCAGCCTGGGCGGCATCAACGCCATCGCCTTTTCAGCGCGCCGGGCCTGCCGCATCCTGCCATGCCTGCTGGTCCTGCTCGGAATTCTCGCGGCTCTCAATCTCGCAGGCACGCCCGACTTCCTTTTCCATCACGAAAACTAGACCCTGCCCGGCGCCATCTTCGCAGCGCTGTTCATGCATCTGAACCTCTACGAAGCCCGAACGAACTATCTTCCCCCCAACTGGGATGTGCTGTGGTCCCTTTCGGTCGAGGAACTGTTTTATGCGGCCTTCCCGATCCTCTGCCTGTTGGGCGGACGCGTTCCCAAACTGCCTGGCCTCGTTTTCGCGCTGCTTGCCCTATCCAGCCCTTTCGCGGAATGGCAGATCCGGAACGCATCGGACATCTGGCAGGATGAAGCCTATGGCCCGGGTATTTCCGCCATCGCCATGGGCGTCTGCGCAGCCCTTCTGGCGCACCGGATGACCCCGTCCCTTTTTGCAAGACTCACGCCCTGGCTTGGCTGGGCCGGAAGTCTTGGCGTCGGTCTCTATCTAATCGACGGCCATGTCGTATGGCTGACCCTCGGCTACGCAACACCGCTGTTCTTCACAGCCTCATGCGCTGCCCTGCTCCTTGCCTTCTACAACGGATGGGGCAAGGCCGCCGGAAGCCGGTTTCTGGCATGGCCTCGCCAGTGGGACCGGCTGAGTTATGAAATCTACCTCAGCCACATGTTTGTCGTCATGCCGATGGTCCATCTGTTCAAGGCCACCGGAGAAAACTGGACGCTCGGCTGGGTCTGGTTCATCCCGACCCTCGGCCTGTCCTTCTGCCTTGGCGTCCTCGTGGACCGCTTTCTTTCACGCCCCGCCGATCGCTGGCTGCTCGAAAAATCCGGCCCGCGCCGTCCTCAGCCCAGCGGGCGGATCGCCGAGATCTGATGGCCGATATGTCCACCACCCGCGAGCGTGCGCCGACGGTGGCTGAAAAACCGTGGGTCCGTCAGCGTATCCACACCAAGGATCTGCACGGTCCGGACGCCGACCTGTTCCAGCCGGAAGCCGCAATAGCCCGGCAGATCGAACAGGAAATGCCCCTCGCGCGGCGCTGAACGGAAGAAAAGCTCTCCCTCGGTTCCATGAGCCAGAACAGCATCCCGCATGTCCGGTCCGACTTCATAGCTTGTCGGTGAAATACACGGCCCGACAACAGCACTGATTCCCGTAGCACCCAGCGCCACCATCTGCGCGACTACGGATTCCAGAATCCCGCCCACAGCGCCACGCCAGCCCGCATGGGCCGCTCCGACGATCCGCCCATCCTCGGAAGAGAGCAGCACAGGCCCACAATCCGCCGTAATGACGCCCACGCCGATCTCCGGCCGGTCCGTCACAAGCGCATCCCCTGCCTGCCCGGTTCCAGCCACCCAGAGCGGCGTTTCAGCCGTCACAGGCACGGTAATATCACTATGCGTCTGCTTCAGACCCAGCAGATGATCCGGCGCTACCCCGATCGCCCGCGCCACCCGCGCCCGGTTCTCCGCCACATTCGCCGGATCATCCTGCGAGGACAGCGAGCAGTTCAGGCTGTCATACGGTGTCGGCGAAACGCCCCCAAGCCGCGTGAAAAACCCGTGCGGAACCTTGAGCACTGATCCCGTCAGCACAGCCTCAGACATGCGCCGAAACCTGAGCCGGACGACGCATCGCGTAAACCATGAGCCCCATCCCCGCGAGGGCCATCGGAATGCACAGCAACTGCCCCATCGTGGTGCCACCGGACAGGAAGCCGATATTCGCATCCGGCTGCCGGAAGAACTCGCAGAAACTCCGGGCACAGGCATAGCCGAACAGGAACAGACCTGACAGAAACCCGAACCGCTCGCGAACCTGCGGACGGCTGGCGGCAAACAGCATCACGCACAACAGGAGGACACCCTCGGTCAGGGCTTCGTAAAGCTCGGACGGATGCCGCGGAATCGGCCCGCCCGTCGGGAAGATCATCGCCCAGGGCAGATCCGGAGACGCCGGACGCCCCCACAACTCCCCGTTCACGAAATTCGCACAACGTCCCAGACCCAGCCCGATCGGCACAACCGGCACGATCCGGTCCGCAAAGGCTAGAAAGCTGAGCCGCGTCTTCCAGCTGAAATAGGCCAGCGCCAGAATGACGCCCAGCGCACCGCCATGGAATGACATCCCGCCGTCCCAGGTCTTGAAGATCTCGAGCGGGTGCGACAGGTAATCCATCGGCCGGTAAAACAGCACATAGCCCAGCCGTCCCCCCAGAAGCACACCGAGAATGGCGTAGAACAGGAAGTCATCCACCTGCTCGTTCGTCGCCACTTCCGGCGTCAGACGGTTCAGTCGCCGCGCAATTGGCAGCGCGATGATGAACGACACCATATAGGCGAGCGCATACCAGCGCACCGCCAGCGGACCGATATGGAAGGCAACCGGATCGAAATCCGGAAAGATCAGGGGATGGCTCAAGGAATCGGTTCTCAGAGATTAGGGTGAGGCTGGGAGAGATACTCGCGCACATACTGCCCGATACCGTCTTCAAGAGACGTAAACGGCGCATCATATCCCGCAGCGCGAAGGCGGCTCATATCCGCACAGGTGAAGGACTGGTACTGCCCGCGCAGTTTCTCGGGCATGTCCACGAACTCCACATCCCGCGCCCGCTTCGCCGCATCGCAGACCGCATGTGCCAGATCGAGATAGCTTCGCGCCACGCCGGTTCCACAGTTGAACAGTCCGCTGACGTCCGGATGATCGAACAGCCATAGCATGATGTTCACCACGTCCCCGACCCAGATGAAGTCCCGCTTCTGCTGCCCATCGGCAAGCCCCGGCACGTCCGAGCGGAACAGCTTTGCCGCATGGCCCTGCACGACCTCGTCATACTTGACCTTCACCACTGAAATCATCGACCCCTTGTGATACTCGTTCGGCCCGTAGACGTTGAAAAACTTGAGCCCGGCCCATTGCGGTGGCACGGGCGCACCGGCTTCGATTTCACGCTTTACCCACAGATCGAAGGCCTGCTTGGACCAGCCATACAGGTTCAGCGGCCGCAGCCCATCGATGTTCTCCAGCCCATCGCGAAACATCTCCGGCCGGTCCGCAGCGCCATAGGTCGCGGCGGAGGAGGCGTAAATCATCCGCACGCCCCGCGCCGCACACCACCGCCACAGTGTCTGTGACAGGTCCACATTGCTCGACCAGACCAGATCGCCGTCCCGTGCCGTGGTGGCGCTGATCGCCCCCATATGGAACACGGCTTCGACATCAGGCTCCGATGCGAGGAAACCCTCAAGCGCGTCAGGCGTGATGATGCGATCCGGCGCATGGGACGCCAGGTTACGCCACTTCACCCCGTCCCTGAGTCGGTCAACCACAACCGTCCGCAGGCCCCGGCGACGCAGGGCTGCATGAAGGCACGAACCAATGAATCCGGCCCCGCCGGTGACGATAATCATCCTTCCTGTATAGTCTGCCCCCGATAACGATCCAAGCGACGCGCCCGACATGACACGCCGCAGAACAGCAGGAACCTCATCATGGCTGACAGACCCCGCTTTTTCGACGACCTCGCAGGCCTTGCCGGTAACGCCTTTTCCGCAGTGACCGGCGCCCGCGAAGAGCTTCACGCCATTGTCCGCACCCGCGTAGACGAAATCCTCAACAGCCTCGACCTCGTCCGCCGTGACGAATTCGACGCCGTGCAGGAAATGGCCACCCGCGCCCGCATGGCACAGGACGCCACCGAACAGCGTCTGGCCGAAATCGAATCGCGTCTCTCCGCTGTCGAGGAACTTGCAACCGAAGAAAAGGGCGGTCCGCAGGGCTGATCTGCAACAGTCAAAGGCCCGGTGTGGATTTTGCAAAGCGTAACGCTTGCACACGGGGCAAAGGGTCCATAACGTGATTGATGCCGGGAGCGGATTTTCCACTTCCGGCCGCAGACATCTGGAGCGCCGCACCGGCGCCAGGCCGGTGCCAGGCTCCACGGCCTTGGGAGACCCGCCATGCCTGCCCTGAGCACCTCACTCACCACGGAAACAGAATCCCATCCGCTCGACCTGATGGAACAGGTCATGGGCCTCTATGAATGGGAGTTCGAACGGCTCGGCCCGTCCGAAATGGCCGCCCAGGCCCCCGGACAGTGGTGCGACTATTCGCTGTATTTCACATGGTCCGACGAACTCTCGGCCCTGCATCTCAACTGCATTCTGGACCTGCGCTCGCCTGCCAAGCGCCGTCCAGCCATCCATGAACTCGTTTCCCTGGCCAATAACCGCCTGTGGATCGGCCATTTCGCCGTCGATCCCGACACCGGTACCCCTTCTTACCGACATACGCTGCTGATGCGTGGCGTGCAGACCCTTCCCGGCGAAAGCATGGAAGACCTCGTGGACATTGCCATGTCCGAATGCGAGCGCTTCTATCCCGCCTTCCAGTTCGCACTCTGGGGCGGAAAATCACCGCAGGACGCCATAGACGCCGCAATGCTCGACTGCGCAGGAGACGCCTGACCGTGCCATCCGTCCCTTCGGTTCTTCTCGCAGGGTGCGGAAAGATGGGAGGCGCGCTGTTTGACGGCTGGCTCGCCTCCCCCACACCGCCCCGGCTCGTCGTTCTCGACCGACACCGAACCTGCTCGGGCGACGCCGTCAGCGTCGTCCGTACGGCTGCCGAAATTCCCGCTGATTTCCAGCCCGACATCATCGTTCTTGCGGTCAAACCAGCCGTAGCCGAGATCGTGATTGATGCGATCGGCAAGGCTCTAGGGGCCCGCATGAACAACGCCGCCATTCTTTCCGTCATGGCCGGGCGGACCTGCAAATCCCTTGCAGACGCCGCCCGGCTGAACGGCGCGGACGTTCCGGTCCTCCGTGCCATGCCGAACACCCCTTCCGCCATCGGCGCCGGGATCAGCGGTCTCTATGCCTCGGACATGGCCACGGCAGAACAGAAGACCATCTGTCATGATCTGCTGTTTGCCGTCGGGGACGTCGTTCCGGTGGAGAAGGAAGCCGATCTGTCCGTTGTCACGGCCATTTCCGGCTCAGGCCCGGCCTATGTCTTCCTTCTGGCCGAACTTCTCGAAAAGGCCGGTCAGCAGCACGGCCTGTCCCCTACCGTCGCGCGCCGTCTGGCCCGTGGAACGATCTACGGCGCCGGCCGCATGCTTGATGACATGCCTGACAGCGCGGAAGACCTTCGCAAGGCCGTCACTAGCCCCAACGGCACCACAGCCGCGGCTCTGGCGGTCCTTATGAAATCCGATGCCTGGCCGGAGACTGTTCCAAAAGCTATTGACGCTGCGACAAAACGGGCCGACGAACTCGCAGGCTGACAGTTTCTTTATGGGAGAGAGCTTGTCGGCGAACGTCAATGCTCCCACCATAGACCAGTAGCTTTCGACAGGAGACCCGTATGGACGGACGGCAGGACCCCTTTGATTCGGACGATATGGCACTGAGCGGCCCGCCGGACATGGCGCAGGAAGCCTTCGACGCCGCCCTCCTCCAGTCTGCCCTGTCGCTTGCCGGAAGCGAGGGATGGCACCGCTTCTCCCTCGTGGATGCGGCCCGCGAAGCCGGGCTCCCCGTCGAGACCGTGCGCAAGCGCTATCCCGTCAAAGCGCTTCTCCTGCTCCAGCTGGGCCGTCTGGCCGATGCCAGCGCCCTGCGGGACGACGGTGACGGCGGCACGCTGCGCGAATATCTCTTCGACCTGATCATGCGCCGCTTCGATATTTTTCAGGAATATCGTGAAGGCGTCCGGGCCGTTCTGCAGGCCGTGCCCTATGATCCTGCCCTTGCTGCTTTTCTGGCCGGAACCACCCTTGATTCCATGAAATGGCTGGCGGAAGCCGCAGGGATCGACTGCACGGGCTTTGGCGGCGTAATGCGCATCAATGCGCTGGCTGCAGTCTGGGCGCATGCCATGCGGGCCTGGGAAAAGGACGAAAGCCCCGACCTTGCTGCGACCATGGCAGCTCTCGATACCGCACTGGACCGTGCCGAGCGTTACGGGATTCTCAAGCCTTCCGCCCGGTGCAAGATGAACGAGGCCCTGAACAATACCGGCCTGCCCGATCACGATCTGGAACTGGAATCCTGACTTCGGACTTTACGAAGGCCTCCGGTTCAGATTAGAAGGCCCAGAGCCTGCGCTTCTGGGAAGCGCAGCGATTGGGGTGTAGCCAAGCGGTAAGGCAGCGGATTTTGATTCCGCCATGCGGAGGTTCGAATCCTCCCACCCCAGCCAACTCCTCTACTTAAATCATTAAAAATATTGAGAATTTTTGGGCCTCATGAAGGTCTTGTGTAGAAAATCCTACACGATTCTTTTCCACCTGAGAGCTTCAAATACTCCATCGTGCCGACGGGACGTACCATTTCAGACGCCACCTTAGCCGAGGCCATCCGCACGACGGACAACGCAAAAACGGTGCTGGCAGGTCTCGGAATCAGCGTGAACGGCACCGGGAAAGAGGCGGTCGTGAGCCTCGCCGTTGGCTCAATCCAACTCTCCCGTGCGTTTGAAGGCTCAATATGGGCAGGTGAAGCGTGGCATCGCGCTGCCCAGCGTTGCCCCGGTGCGGAAAAGGGCGGGACCGCCCGGATTGCCGGAAGAGTCTGCAAAGTCCTGACCGTCCCGGTGGCCGCTTTCATGGGGGAGGCATAACCACTTCTTACCCGACATACTGCGACCCTGTGTCTTGCGACCCGGACACGGGTTCGAATCCCGTAGGCGACACCAGAACCATCAATCCCCAAATCCATCAGCCCTCCTCCCCTACGTGGGGGAAGATTTGACAGTCGGGAAGGATTCAACCTTCGGGAATGACACTACTTGCGGGATTGAGCACCTGTGCCAGGACTGGACCTTCCGGCGGACCGCACCCAGAAGTTCATCCAGATGGGGGATGTATTTCCTCGAGAAGGTTATGTTGAGCGCATAGTCATAGAACTTTTTGCCTTCATCCTTCTCCCATAAGGGCATGATGTGAGAGCAGAAGCCTAGACCTCTGCCCATGGGGGAGAGGCAGTGAATCGTGGTCCTGTGGCCATTACTGTCCTTCACATAAAGGTTGCCGGGACTAACTTCATAGGATTCCCAGCCATCTGACCTCGGGCCGTCATGCTTTGAATATCCGTATTTAATAAAACGCCTGAACATTTCTTCGTCAGAGACGTTGTTCAGTTCTTTGTATTGGAGCGCAACATCCACAAGCCCCGAGTTCTCATACGGATTGATATAACCGCTCGACTTTCGGGCTCCATCTTCCCTGAAAGGGGCCAGTGAAGGATACACCATCCTCAGCATCATCAGAGCCATCTCTGTGTTGCCGACACGCCCGCCCAGACCCGCGCCGTATCCTGGTGGAATGACGAAGCAGTCATCGCCGATGAAGACCTTGTGGGACATTGTCGTCTCATCGACATACTCCTTGTGAACCCCCCAGGCGACAGTGAGACACAGAGCGGTGAAACCGACCCCGGCGGTCAGGGCAATCTTTTTCAGCAAGGCCACATTCAAACACCTGATAATATCACTGCTTGGATAACATGGCTCTGAAAGCCGGTCTCCTACCGCAGGACAAAGGTTCAACTCTCATCAACCACGCAAACCGAAGGCAGGCTTCCTTTTCCAGTGCTTTCTTGAGCATCGGTCAGCCATCCACCTGCTGTTGACGGGCCCGCTCAACTTTCGTCGGGCGGCGGGGGACGCGGGCAAAACCACCCGCCATGTCGTCATCAAGCCACCTGTCGAGATCTGCTGGCCTTTACAGAACCATGCGACCAATCCGACTGCCGACGAAATGCAACTTGCTCCACGAATGAAGGCCTTCCGCCCAACCCCAGCCAACTCCCTTCAGACAGCCTGCTTCAGTCCCGGACTGGCCTTGAACCTCACGGTACGCCCGGCGGAAACTTCCACAGGTTCGCCCGTACGCGGATTGACGGCCTGCCGCGCTTTGGTTTCACAGACCGTAAAGGTTCCGAAGGATGGTAGGGTAAAGCCACCCTCTTCCCGCAGCTCCTCGATAATGGCCTCGATCATGTCATTGACGGCCTTTTGGGCAACAACTCCTGTACAGTTCATCGAATCTTGAAGAACTGCGGCAAGAAAAGCTTTGCTCATGAATAAAACTCCGGATTTACTCAGTGCAGGTCGCATCTTGCCGGTACAGAAATGCCGCTAATGCGAACCGAAGGGCGGAGCATCTATCTCCTTGGGATGTCTCTGTCTTTCCTATAGAACCGCTCCGGAAACAACCGTATATCACGAATTTAACGTTTCTTTCTTAAACAGGACCGCCCGTGTCAGCTTCTGTCTGCCTATTTGCATATTACAGCACAGAAACGAAAATCCCTCATCACACACGTCATCTGCTCCGCCAGATTGCCTCCTGCGGCTTCACGATCCACATCGCCGCCTCGGGTCTTTCGGAGACAGCTGCCCAGTCGCTCAGAAACGATCTCGCAGAAGGTCCCGCCCCTGTTGCCGCGACAGTCCATCCGCGTCCCAATGCCGGACTGGACTTTGGAGCATGGCAGTTCCTGCTTTCTCTGGGATGCGACCGCAACGCTTCCGAAATCCTGTTCGCCAATGACAGCGTTTTCGGCCCTCTCCTTCCACTACGGCCGATCGTGGAGCGGATGCGGGACAAGGAACTTCAGGTCTGGGGCATGGTCCGCTCGGAAGCGGTAGTGTCCCATCTGCAATCCTGGTTCCTGTGCATGACCCGGGACGCTCTTGACCATCCGGCCATCCAGCGCATCTTCAGCCAACCCTTCACTGAAATGAGCAAGGACGAAATCGTCCTGCATGGCGAGCTTGGTCTTGGGCTAGCCATCACGGCCGCCGGTCTTTCGTCGGGCGCGGCCTGGAGCAATCCCCGCGGCCTTGCACGCCTTCTGGCTCTCAATCCCATGCACACCGACTGGCGCACGGTCCTGCGCTCCGGACATGCTCCCTTCATCAAGACCGAACTGCTGCGCGACAATCCCAGCGGGATTGCGTCCACCCATCTGTGGAGACAGGAGATCCCGGACCCGGCATTCTTCAATCCAGACTGGATCGCGGCCTATCTGGCTTCAACACCGCCACGCAGCCGCGCCAAACGTGCAGGCTTTCGGGCCAGAGTTGTGCAGGCCCTTGCAAGCGAAGACCGACAGCATGCGCTCACGGCCCTGCTCCTTGGCCGCTAGACCTCCCGCCCGCAGGCCTGCTTCAGGAACTGATAAAGTTCGTCTGCCTGCGTGTCATATGTCGCCAGACAGTCCTTTCGGGGATTGATATAACCGTCGAAACGCCCGGGCATATCCAGAAGCGCGGAGATAACTTCCGCCAGCGTTTGCGCCTTTCCATCCAGCGGCAGACAGGTTCCGTTCACCCCATCCACCACGTCTTCGGACTGACCGCCAGGCGACGTCGTGACAACCCAGACATCCCGCGCCAGCGCCTCACGTACTGTCAGCCCGTAGCTTTCCTTCCATTGCGATGGAAAAAGCAGCACGTCGATCTGGTCATAGAAATCGTCCAGTTCCACCTGCGTATAAGCCGGTACAACCCGAAGCCGTCCACGGACCGACCAGTCTTCCGGAAAAATCGACTGAAAGCCGAGATTGAGCTTGTTATCGACCAGCACAAGCTCCCAGTCACTCCGCGACAGGGACTGCATGGCCTCTTTCAGCAGATCATATCCTTTAACGGCTTCGGTCCCCCCGACGAATCCGAACCGCAATGGTGACCCGGCAATCCGCGCCCGACGGGAACGCTCCGGCCAGCGGAATCCATTCCGGTTGACCACGATACGGTCGGGAGAAATGCCATTGGCAAGATAGAGATCCCGATGCGCCTGTGAGGGGCTGATGAGAAGCGCCGCTCCTTCCAGAGCCTGCCGCATCACGACATCCCGATCCCGAAGATGGCGCGCACCCGGGACACAGACTTGACAGACCGAAAGGTCGATAGTCGTCTGAAAACAGTAACGCCCATCAGCACGGACCATGAACTGCCGCTCGCACAGCCACCAAGCATCATGAAGCGTCAGGACATACGGAATCCCTTTCTCCTGACAAACTCTCAACAGACCTGTTCCGAGTCCCTGTGCCGCATGAACATGCACCACATCCGGTCGAAACGCTTCCAGCACCTCCGAAAACCGGGAAGCCATCGCCGGATTGTCCAACTGCCCCAGACCGCCCTGATCATCGGGCAGCACAGAAGCAAAGACCGTCATGCCGTCCACATCGTAGCGGATGTCGCCGTCAGGAATATCCGCCACAGACGGCCGGGACGTCATAACGCCAACCTGTGCCCCTTTGCGAACCAGCCGGCGCCCCATTTCTTCGGCAACAATCGTCGCTCCCCCGAACGAGCGAGGGGCAAAATAGACATTCGCCATCAGAATTTTCAGGGCTGGCTCTGACCGGTTCGCCGGAACGCCAAACAGGGCACGGGCCTGAGTCTGTGCCATGGCTTCCGGAGCATACCGCGCTATCACATCCGCATACGCGGCATCGGCCAGCCGCTTGCGATAGCCGTCATCCCGCGCCAAAGACAGAAACCCGTTTCGCCACGCTTCCGCATCCGCAGCGAGAAGACCGTTTTTTCCATCACGCATGATGGTCAGAAAGGCCGCACAGGGAGAACAGATGGCAGCAACCCGGACTACAGCCGCTTCAAGAAACTTGATGTTGCTCTTGCAGTCGTTAAACAACGTCCGCTCCAGCGGCGCAATCGCAATATCCGTCTGCGACAGGGCCCGCAGATAGTCCGGATATGACAGCTCTGTCAGACGCTCAACCCGGTCTCCGAAACGGCTGAAAGCCGAAGAGAGCTGCAACTGCCCGATCACCTTCAGGCACAGCCGAGGCTCCTCAGCCATCGCCGCCAGCAAACCCGCCTCGGCCTGTCTGAAATCGGCATCATGGGTGTTCGTCCCTGATCCATAGGACACCCAGATCCGGTCCGCTCCCTGATGCACAGGAAGCGACGAGGCGACCCTGAGCGTCTCTACATCCAGGGCATTTTCAAGGACAGCTACATCACTCAGACCCGCATCGCGCATTGCGTCTGCAAGAGCCTGAGTCGAGGCAATTCCACGCCCACAGGCCAGCATGCACCGACGGAAGAGCACCACGCCCGACATCAGAAGGTCACGTTCCGTCGCAGGGAGCGTCTCAATATTCCCGTTCTGTCGATATTCGTCCTCATCAAAAATGAGGTCGTCCACCTCCCAGCGCGGTGCCAACTTCAGCCGGTGCGCTTCTGCCACCAGCTTCAGAACATCATCGAAACCTGGAACCCGATAAAAAATGACATGAGTGCAAAGCTGCAGGGCTGACATGGCTTCGGCAATGTCGCGCCAGTCCACGACCTGAACTGACCAACCCAGCGCTGTTAAGAAATCCCGTTTCTGCCAGACGCGATATTTGGCACATTGCCGAAGACTGAGCTCGGCGATGATCAGAATCTTTGGATTCAGTCCATCCGTTACAGGGCTGACAGTTCTGTAAGGATGATCCTGACCCGTTTCGCCCTGCGGGCCCGACAGACCAGAACGCGTCCGTCGCAACCGACGAAAACGGTGAATGGCAGTCTTCCTGATGCCCGCAAGACCATCCCGCCCCCAGAGCCGCAGGAAACGCTCCGGCAATTCGCGTACAGGCCGTCCCGAAAGCAGCTTGCCCAGCATCAGGGCCCGAACTGCCCGCAGAGGAACCGTCACACGCCAGGATAAGGAGGTCTGGATCAGGGAAAGCTGACGCAGAAGCTTCTGGTTTTCCCTTTGCAACTCCTCGGCTCTCAAGCCATTCAGCCGGGCTGCACTTCGGTAACTGTCGGTCAGGGTATCGCGCGGGTCATCCCGCATTCTGTCTGGCTTTCACAAAAATAAAAAAAACTGACGTAGAAACACGAAAGGCCGGACCCTTGCGGATCCGGCCCTCCTGAACATTTCAGGTTCTGTCAGATGACAGAAGCCGTCATTAGCTCAGGTTGAAGTTCGAAGCGTTCAAATCGGTAACACCGACGAACGTGATCTTGGAATTGTCGGACAGTGCGATCGTGGTGTTGCCACCAGCAACCGTTGCGCTCGACAGAACATTCGCCAGACCATTGTTGTTCTGAAGACCGTACTGATACAGAGCCATCAGGTTACCAGCTGCGCTACCGAAGTCGGTGATCGTGTAATCACCACCAGCAGTGCCCTTGGTCAGGGCAAACAGGTTGCCAGCGCCCGAACCACCCGTGAGGGTTGCTGCGCCCGAACCGCCAACCAGCGTATCGGAAGCGGAACCACCGATGATGGTTTCGTTGCCCGTACCTGCGAAAGCATGCAGCGTGCCGTTGGAGGAAGCAGCCGAGACGGTCTCGTTGCCTTCGTTGCCAACGAACAGGTTGGAAGAGCTTGCAGATCCACCGACCAGCATCAGGTCAAGACCCGAAGCGCCGAACAGCGTGGACGTACCAGCGGAAACGGTCGTTGCACCCGTGCCGTTCAGGAACGTCAGAGCGCCCGAAGCATTGATCGAATTGGCCGTACCACGAACCTGCCACATATCGGCAGATGCCGAGATGGTGTCGTTCAGACCGCCCGAAACGGTGCTCATGGCGCCGGTCGAGAAGTAGGTGCTGGAGCTGCCGCCCGTGATGAAGCTGTTGTTGCCGCCCGAAACGGTGTTGTGCGACGTTGTGTCGTAAACCGTTGCGTTTGCGCCCAGCGTGACCACGGAGCTACCACCCAGAAGGGTGACCGTGTCGGTACCGGTCGTGCCACCGATGGTGTCCTGACCTTCGGAACGAACGACGTTCGTACCGCTGCCCAGATCGATCTTGTTGTTGCCAAGACCGGCACTGACGGTGTCGTTACCGTTCGTGCCCGTAATGGTGTCGTTTCCGTCACCCGTAGCAATGTTCCAGTTTCCGGTGGAGCTGCCACCGCTGAACGTGTTGTTGCCAACGCCACCGATGAAGGTGCCATTCTGGTTGCCAGCCGTCATGGACACACCGGCATAATCACCGGCGAGAACACTGATGTTGCTGGCCGTGCTGCCAGAGACATCCAGGCTGACTGCAGAGTTCAGCGTGTCCTGACCCGTCGTGGAGTAGCTACCAACAGAGATGTACTGCGTGGTGCTGTCCGTGAGGGAATACTGTCCCCCCTGGCTGATCAGGCCATGAGCGGCATTGCTTCCGGAAGAAGCGTTGCTACCCGGAACCATGTCGTAAGAATCAAGCCCGCCACTAGTGTGGAGGGAGGACACAGCATTCTGATACTGCTGTGCCAGCAGCTGGGTCTGCCCACCATTGACCGTGACCGCAAAGGTCTGGCCGGAGGCGCCAACTACTGTAGTAATGTTAGCCATTACCATGCACTCCTAAAAAAGGTTGCCTCGCACCGGCGGCCCTCGGACCACCCAAATGATCGAGCGACGAGTCTTGGATATATCAGAGCAAGATTGCCAAAAGCAATCCACTTTGCAAACGATACAAGGATTCACTGCCTGTCATTTGAGGATTCAAGATGCCACATCGTCAACGAGTTCTCCGTTTTCATTATATGGAAACGGAAAAGAGCGGATGATCCGGCTCTTCAATCAAATCCTTTTATATCGAAAAAGTTCCGTCAATGTTAATTTCATAAGAAATAAATGTCAGCAATATTGCATCGTTCCATACCGGGCTGCACTTCCCGTCTTCTAACCCTCACCATCCCTCACAGACACAGCGATCCTGACAGGCCCATTCGTGAATTTCTCAATCCCCACTTCACTTCCCCACCCAAAAACGGACCATTATCTGGCATGTCTGGCGCTTCTGCTGGCAGCTGAAAAATCAGCATCCCGAAACGTCTTCCGTCCGCAGGACAACCCGGATCACATTTCCTTGATGGTCTGGCTGACAACGGTTCTGGCTGAGGAACAGGGACTGACCGCTGCCCGGATCGAATATGCACCACACCTTCACGCCCAAATCCGTCCCGCTCTTAGCGTAGCCTTGGAAACTTATTGTTCGGCACTGGACATCAGGATTGTTTCCTTGGCGGATCATAATGGCGCCGCCACCCTCCCCCTGCTCTTCCACGTTTCCGAGAACGCAACGGCGAACCCCTCATCCGTACCCATTCTTCAATTCGGATCACCTCCTGCTCAGGGTGCCTTTGCCCTTACTTCAGATACAGTCCTGACTGATGCAGGAGAGTCGCCATTTCTGAAATTCCTGCTGTCAGATACGCCGGAAAGTCAGGGCCTTCGTCACAGCATCCGCCTCCTTCTCGATGACGATCGAAAAACCCGCCACATCCTTTCCCAGACCAGGGCCATCCAGCAGTCATCGCTGGAGAAAACACAAACCATTCAGGATCTTCGCGTCTCTCTTCGGATGCTGTCCGCCAAAACAAGGCGTCTTCTGGCAAACCCACCGTCGCAGGAACCAGAAAACATAGTCTTCGCACAGCCAGCCACAGACACGCATTCTGTCGACGCTGCTCCCTCCGGTTCCCCAAAATCTTCATTCTGGCGCCGGGCATACTGGCGACTGAAACGCTCCCTACATCCACCTTCTCCGTCACCCGAGATTCCAGCTCAGGAAACCGACACACAGGAAACGCCTCCTGTTCCGGCACCAGCATCCTTCTCTGTGCGTCGTGTCCTTTTCGTTGCGGGCGAACCGGGTACACCAGGTGTCCTCTACCGCTGCCACCGCAACGCCGCGGCGGCCAGGGATGCGGGTTTTGAAGCCAAGGTCCTGCCCTGCGCATCAGTTGGCTATGACGATATCCACTGGGCAGACGTCATGGTCCTGTGGCGCGTGGAATATAGCGGCCACGTCAGTACCATCCTCGATCTTGCCCAAGCCGAAAATGTCATCACCGTCTTTGATGCGGATGATATTGTCTTTGTCCCGCATTATGCCCGCATTGACATGATTGACGGCATCCGTTCGGTTGGCGCTACTGAAGCCCGTATCGAGCAATGCTTCTCTGACATGCGCCGCACCTTCCTGCGCTGCGATCAGGGATCGACCACAACGGCTGAACTGGTTTTTGCCATGCACAGCCTGCGGCCCGTGGTACACCTGCTTCCCAATATTTACGACGTGCCCTCTCTCCAGCGTGCCCGCCTGGCACTGCGCATGCGTGGTGAACCCGGCCGCGTGAACACCGGAGACGGGCTGGTCCGCATTGGTTACGCGACCGGGTCACGAACCCACCAGCGGGATTTCGCACCCATTTGTCCTACAATCGCGGAGATCCTGCGCCAGCGTCCTCAGGCTCGTCTGGTTCTGTTCCGCGAGCCGGAGACCCATCGGCCTGTCCTGCTCATGGAAGAATTTCCCAGCCTGATCCCGGTCCAGGACCAGATCGAATGGCGCGACATGGTCCCCCTCGACGAACTGCAGGACGAATTCGCCCGGTTCGACATCTCCATCGCGCCTCTGGAGACCGGGAATGTCTTCTGCGAAGCCAAAAGCGAGATCAAGTTCTTCGAGGCCGCCCTCTCCGGAGCAGCAACGATCGCGTCCCCGACCGGTCCGTTCAGGCGGGTCATCCGTCAGGGAGAGACCGGCTTTCTGGCCGATACGCCGACTGAATGGTACGAAGCCCTAATCGAACTGATCGACGACCCGGAACGGCGTGTCCGGATGGCACGTGACGCCTATCATTCCGTCCTGTGGCCCTTCAGTCCGCAGGCTCAGGCGCGTCGCATGAAACTTGCCCTGATGTCCATGTCCGGCGACGAAGCTGCCGCTCTTTCAGTGGAAACCCGCCTCGCCAGAGACCGGCTTGCGTCCTCCGCCCTTCCTGTCATCCCACCCAGCCGAACGCTCTTCCATCATGATGCGCTTGGCGAGGCGTCCGTTACGGTCGTCATTACGTCCTATAATTATGAAGCCCACCTTCTGGACGCGCTTGAATCCGTCGCAGCGCAGACCCTGCCCCTGCTGGATCTGATCGTCGTGGATGACGGATCATCCGATGGCTCGATCGCTTTGGCCCGGACATGGATGGAACGGCTTTGCGACCGTTTCAACCGTCTGATCCTGCGCCAGTCCGTTGCGAATGCCGGACTGGGCGGTGCACGCAACATCGGAATGGATGCGGCCGAAACCATCCATGTCATGCAACTGGATGCCGACAACACCCTGCGACCCGAGGCCTGCGAAACGCTTCTCGGCTCCATGCAGAATGGCACGGCCTATGCCTATCCGATCATCGCCTGCTTCAATGAAAAGGGACCGGTCCTGCTGGACATGAGCGCAGACACCCATCAACAGCCGGGGACGCCCGAGCTTCTTGGTGATCTGCCGTTCAATCCTTTTTCCCTCGTCTCGGGAAACAGGATCGACGCCATGGCCATGGTCACCAAATGGGCCTGGGCTGCCGTTGGCGGCTACTATGTTTCACGTGAAGCAATGGGCTGGGAAGACTTTGATCTGTGGTGCTCACTGGCGGAACGCGGTCTTCCGGGCCATCATGTTCCGCAAATTCTGGCCGATTACCGCCAGCACGAGACATCCATGACAAATGCTTCGACCGAAAAAGACGCCCACAAGGCCCGCGTCGTGGCTTTCGTTCAGGCCAGACATCCGTGGATCCGCCTTAGCGCCGAACGCGCAACGCCCCGGAAAAACTGACGCCCCCACTTCTGAATTGCATAAAAAAACCCGCTCCCGGACACCTCCGGAAGCGGGTTTTTCATGACCTGAAAGATCGAACCGGGCTTCACGAAGAAGCCCGATACGCCTTGATCAGAACGGTGCATCGATATCAACAACGTCGATCAATTTGTGATTGACGAATTCCTTGATGCCCAGACCGATCAGCTCGCGACCATAACCCGAACGGGCCACGCCACCGAACGGCAGGTCAGCCTTCACCATCGTCGGATGGTTGATATAGACCATGCCCGTATAGATCTGCTCGGCAACCTTCACGCCACGCTTGGTGTCCTTCGTGAAGACCGAACCCCCCAGACCGAACGGCGAGTCATTGGCGATACGGATGGCATCGGCATCGTCCTTGGCGCGATACAGCTGCGTTACCGGACCAAAGAACTCCCACAGACGGGCTTCATTGTTCTCGTGCAGGTTGGTCATCAGCAGCGGCTGGAAGAAGGCACCCTTTTCAGGAACCGGATTACCGATCACCTCGACAACCGCGCCGTGCTTCTTGGCTTCCTCGACCTGGGCCTTCAGGTCATCAGCAGCCTTCTGCGAAGACAGCGGTGCGAGCGTCGTGGACGGATCCATCGGATCGCCAGCCTTCAGCTTGAGAACTTCCGCCTTGTACAGCTCGACGAAGCGGTCATACACGGCATCCGCCACGATCAGACGCTTGGCCGACACGCAGACCTGACCGGCATTCCAGTGGCGCCCAAAGGCAGCCCACTTGGCAGTCTTTTCCAGATCGGCATCATCCAGAACGAGGAACGCGTCAGAACCGCCGAGCTCCATCGTGGACTTCTTGAGAGCCTGTGCAGCGATGCCAGCAACAATGGCTCCAGCCCCTTCGGAACCCGTCAGGGCCACGCCACAGACGCGCGGGTCCTTGAGGATCGTTTCCGTATGATGGCGGGCCGTATAAAGGTTACGGAATCCACCCTTCGGCAGACCGGCTTCCTTCATCAGGTCATCGAATGCGGCAGCGCACTGCGGCACGTTGGATGCGTGCTTGAGAATGACCGTGTTACCGGCGGAAAGCTGCGGCGCAATGATGCGGGCGATCTGGTAGTAAGGGAAGTTCCACGGCTCGATGGCGAACACGATGCCCTGCGGCTGATGGATCAGAACCGCTTCGCCTTCCTTCGGATCGGCAACCGGCAGCTTTTCCGAAGCCAGAAGCTTCTCGGCATTCTTGGCGTAGTATTCGAAAATCTCTGCAGACAGGATCGTCTCTGCCTTGGCCTCGGCAAGAACCTTGCCCATCTCGAGCGTCATCAGTTTGGCATACTTGTCGATGTCACGACGAAGAATGTTGGCCGCTGCCGTCATGATCTTTGCACGCTCGGCAAAAGACGTGTGGCGCCAGCTCTTGAACGTATCGTAAGCTTCGGTCAGAGCGGTCTGAACTTCCTGGTCAGTCGCTTCCGGGAAAGTCTTGAGCGTCTCACCGGTATAAGGGTTGATCGTAGCATAAGCCATGACGAGTCATGTTCCTGTCTGGTGATTTGGTTTCCTGCATATTGGCACGAATACCAGTGCACGAAAGCCCCTACGCCTTCAGAGATCAAAAGTTCACTGATCTGTGTCCGTATCTGGCACCCCGTCCCGAAGCTCCTCGAGCCATGCTTTCGCACTGCTGTCGGAAGGCGCGCGCCAGTCCCCGCGGGGTGAAAGGGACCCGCCTGAAACCAGCTTCGGCCCGTTGGGCATTGCCGAACGCTTGAACTGGCTCGTCCCGAAAAACCGCTTCAGAAACACCTCAAGCCAGTGCCGGATCTCACCCAGACCATAAGCCACCTTCCGGTCTTCAGGATAATGCGCGGGCCATGTCCCACGCGATGCATCACCCCAAGCCTTCTCCGCCAGGAAAGCGATCTTGGACGGCCGGAACCCGTGACGCAGAATATGATAAAGTGTGAAATCCTGAAGCGGATACGGTCCGATCGTCTGTTCCGTGCTCTGCACGCCCTGCCCGGTATCGGGCACCAGTTCCGGCGTGATCTCCGCACTGACAATCCGTTCCAGAACCGGCCCTACGCCTTCGCCCAGCTTTCCATCCCGCGCCAGCCAGCGGATGACATGCTGGATCAGCGTCTTCGGCATCCCGGCATTGACGTTGTAATGGGACATCTGGTCCCCCACGCCATAGGTACACCAGCCCAGCGCCAGCTCCGACAGATCCCCCGTCCCGATCACGATCCCGTTGCGGTAATTGGCAATCCGGAACAGGAAATCCGTCCGCAGACCGGCCTGTACGTTCTCGAACGTGATGTCATGAACAGGCTGCCCCTCCGCAAAGGGGTGACCGATCCCCGCCAGCATTGTCTGCGCCGTTGGGCGGATATCCAGCTCATTCACCTCAACGCCCAGCACGTCCATAAGCGCATGGGCCATAGAACGGCTTTCTGTTCCCGTCGCAAATCCGGGCATCGTGTAGGCGAGAACATGCGTCCGCGGCCAGCCGAGCTCATCCGCAGCCCGCACGGCCACCAGCAGCGCCAGCGTACTGTCCAGCCCGCCTGAAACCCCGATCACGGCCCGCTGCGCCCCGCTCGCCTGCAACCGTCGGCGCAGGGCGCTGACCTGAATGGTCCAGCCTTCATAGCAGTCCCGCGCCAGTGTCCGCGCATCGGACGGCACAAACGGAAACCGCACGACTTCCCGTTTCAGCCCCAGATCCGTCATTGGCGGCGCAAGCGTGAACCCGACGGTCCGGAATTCTTGTCCTGGCTGCCCGAACTGGCCCGTCCGCATCCGCTCCTGCCGCAGCAGATCCAGATCCACATCCGCGATCACCAGCCGCTCACCCTGCGGGAAACGGTCCGACTGCGCCAGAAGCCGCCCCGCCTCATGGATCGAGACCTGCCCGTCCCAGGCCAGATCGGTCGTGGACTCCCCTTCACCCGCCGCCGCATAAGCATAAGCCGTCAGCGTCCGCATGGACTGCGCCTGACACAGAAGCGACCGGTCGTCCGTGCGCCCGATCGTGACCGGTGATGCGGACGGATTGAGAATGACCGTGGCTCCTGCTTCCGCAAGCTTCCCGCTCGGCGGAGACGCAACCCACAGATCCTCGCAGATCTCCACGCCCAGCGTCAGCCCACGTACATCCTCGGCCTGAAACAGCAGATCTGCCCCGAACGGCACATCTTCGCCAAAGAGTCGGATCGTCCCGGATGTCTGAAGCCCGGCCGTAAAATGCCGTGGCTCATAGAACTCCCGGTAGCGTGGCAGATGCGATTTTGGCACGACACCCAGAACCCGCCCGCGATGCACGACCGCCGCACAGTTATAAAGCCGGTCCCCGCGCACCAGTGGCAGGCCCACTACGGCAACAGACAGAAGCTCCCGCGAGCCCGCCATAACCTGCTGGAGGGCCTCAAGCGCTCCATTCAGGATCACATCCTGAAACCGCAGGTCCTCCAGCGTGTAGCCCGTCAGCCCCAGCTCCGGAAACACCACCGCCGCCACGCCCTGCCGGTCACACTCACGTAGCACCTCAAGCGCCCGTTCCCCGTTAATGCGCGGCTCGGCAAGCGTCACCGGCAGCGTGCAGGCGGCGATCCGGGCGAACCCCTGATGATACAGGGAGCGAAACAGGGTCATGACGGTTCTCCGGCAGGCAGGGCTTCCGGATTCAGAACCCCTGACCATGGCAATATCGAAAACGGGGACTGTGCAAACAGCCCGAAAATAAAACGGATGTTACGAAAATGAACCTGTTCACCTCGCCGCCGTTCAGCCTTTTCAAACCCCGCTTCTCCGTCGGAGGGCGCTACTGACAAAGGAGACATTCTCATGGACCTGCTACGCTGGACCATTGCCTTCCTTATCCTCGCCCTGTGCGCCGCGGTGCTGGGCTTTGGCGGAATTTCGGCAGATTTTGCCTATATCGGCAAGATTCTTTTCTTCATCTTCCTGGTGCTGCTGATCGTCAGCCTCGTCTTCGGACGTGGACGCGGCACACGCCTCTGATCCAACTCAGCGTCGGGAGCGTCCCATTCGGGCGCTCCCGACCAGAGCAACCACAAACACCACAATCGCGTACAGTCCGCCCAGTTCCGTCATGGAGATCGGCAGACCAAAAAGATAATCCGGCGAATCACACGGCTTGTTCGGCCGTGCCGGCATGGTGGACATCCAGTCCTTGAAATTTCCTCCATGAAATACCGGAGCCCGGCACTCAGGTGCGGGGCTCGGCCAGAACTTGTGTTCCACGCCGGCATGGAGCACGGCGAGCCCGATGCTGGTCATCAGGCACAGAAGTCCGAAGAAAACTCCATACCGCGCATAACGCTTCGGCAGCACGATCGTAATGATCCCAAGCCCGATCAGCACCCACCAGGGGCGCCGCTCCCACAGGCACAGCTCGCAGGGCGCAAGCTGCAACCAGTGTTCGGCAAACCAAACCACACCGAGGGCCACCGCCCCCGCCAGAACATACAGACCGCCCAGTGCAGACGTTGAAACAGGGCGGTATGTTCTGTTCAGTGGCACGAACGGATTGCCTCCAGGCTATCAAGAAACTGCTTGGACCAGCTGCCCGCGGTGTTGCGGGAAACTTCGCCATACATGGCCGACCATGCCGCATGACGGGCCTCGACGTCCATGGTCAGGCCGATATGCAGCGCATCCGCCATCCCTTCGGCATCCAGCGGATTGATCAGCAGTGCCTCGGGCATTTCCGGAGCCGCCCCCGCAAACCGGGACAATACCAGCACGCCGGGATCATCCTCATCCTGCGCCGCAATGAACTCCTTGGCGACCAGATTCATGCCATCGCGCAGCGGCGTGACAAATCCCACATCCGCCATCCGGTAGAGCCCGGCGAGAATATGCCGCCCGATCGGCCAGGTCGTATACCGGATCGGAACCCAGTCCGGCGTGCCATAGGCGCCGTTGATCGTCCCGACCAGCCCGTCCAGCTCTTCCTTGAGCAGACGATAGCTCTCCACCCCACCACGGGAGACCGGCGTCACCTGAAGGAACGTCACCTGCCCCCGATGCTCGGGATAGTTCTTCAGAAGCGCCGCAAAGCCCTTCATCCGTTCCGGCAGACCCTTAGAATAGTCCAGCCGGTCTACCCCGATGATCAGTCGCGTCCCCTCAAGCGTATCGACGATCTTCGTCACTTCGTCGGAAGCCGCACTCTCGATGGCCTGCTGGCGGAAACTGACCGGGTCAATGCCGATCGGCACTGCTTCAACAGCGGGCTTGAGACCGTAAACCTCAAAGCATCCCTTGAGATTGGTCTCGTCCTCGGGTGTCTGCACCCCGATTAGATCACAGGCCGCAAGCCCGGTCAGCAGCATGTCGAGCTTGGGCAACAGCCGCGCCACACTCCAGGGCGGAAACGGAATATGCAGGAAGAATCCGATTAGGCCCTTCACGCCCCGGTCCCGCAGCATCCGTGCCAGCGGGAACAGGTGATAGTCATGGATCCAGATCGTATCGCCCGGCTCCAGAAGTCCGACCAGCCTGTCCGCAAAGACCTCGTTGGCCGCATAATAGGCGTCGCAGTCCTCGCGGGTATAGCGGATCAGATTAGTCCGGTAATGGCACAGCGGCCACAGGACACCATTGGAAAAATTCAGATAGAAGCGGTCATATTCGCGCTTCGTCAGATCGAACGTCACATAATTGACGTTCCCGACCTGCTCCTGCTGGACCGGCCGTTTAGCAGCATCTTCGTGCTGCTGTCCCGACCATCCGAACCACAGGGTTTCCTTCGTCTGTATCGCGTCATACAGCCCGACCGTCAGCCCCCCCGCGGGCTGCGTACGCTCCCCCGGGGCAGGTGTCCGGTTGGAAACAATGATCAGGCGCCCCATCCACGTCCCTCCGACAGATCATGCAGCCAGCGACGGAACGTGGCTGCGTCTGGAAAATCATCAGGGATGAGCCAGCCTGCGCCCCCCATCTGGTTCGCCGCCCTCACCCCGTCCCGGTCTGTAACGTCGTCACCGACGAAAAGTGGGCGGCGTCCTTTGAAGGGCGCCTCAGCCATCAGTTCCTGAAGCGCCATTCCCTTATCGATCCCCAGAGGCCGCAGCTCTATGGCCATCTGCGCATCCTGAAGATGGAACCCCCCGCTTTCCACCGGCCAGGCCGACGTCAGCTCCCGAAAAGCAGATTCCGCCTCGGGAGCGCGGCGATAATGCAGCACCATTCCAGCTTTTTTGTGTTCAACACTGGCACCCGGATGATCTGACGCGGTTTTTTCAGCCGCATTCACCCAATGCGCGGGGACCACGGGCAGCTCGCGCTCCCGCAATGCCTGTTCGGGAGCGGGGCGCACGACCACACCGTGCTCGCCCGCCACCGCATAGGGAATACCCGGCAGGAAATGGTCGATCTGAGCAATGGGACGCCCCGTGATGATCGCAAGCGCACCATCGAGCATGTCCCGCAGACGCAGCAGATCATCCGTCAGTCCATCCGGGACGCGGACACTTTCGGGAGTGGGAGCGATGTCGACGAGTGTGCCATCGAAATCAAGCAGCAGAGCCGCCTGGGACGGAGAAAAGGGAACCTGAATCATGAAGCTGTCATTTCTTCCTGTTTCTGGATCATTCCGCCCCATCCGATGCTATTCGAGACCGGGATCGGCCTCGGGAGGCGGAAGAGGCTGACCCGAAGGCTGCGCTGGTGCAGCCGGAGCAAGGGACGGCGCCGCACCACTGGGGGGCGCGAGCGGAATGGGATTATGACTGTCCGGAGCAAGCGGTACAGAACCACCTGAGGCAGAACCGGGCTGGGATGCCGGAGCATCGCCGCCCTCTTCCACCGGAACCTCCGCACTGGCGAGCACGGGTGCCTTCACCACAGGCAGAGGCCCCGCCTGCGGTGCCGTCGGCGTTCCCGCGCAGGAGACAACGCGCACATCGTACAAAGGGCTGCCATAAGTCGCGACAGAAGGTTCCTGCGCCAGCATCCAGCTATCAAATGGCGGCCGCTGCGGATCGCTGCTGTCCTTCAGATGCAGCAGGGCCCCGGCATCCGCCGCCAGCGTCTGCGGCCGGCTGACACAGGCTTCAACACTTACTGACAGACTATGATAGGTCGCACTGCCACCGACCGGAATCGTCAGCAGTTCCAGATGCGCATCCAGACGGTCCAGCACACGCACCACGGCCTGTGACTGCCCCTGCCAAGTCGTGGCCGGATACATTGCAGGAGGCGCCACACCCGTCGCCGCCCGGACCGGCGCACTGCCCAGCAGGAGCGCTCCAGCCGCACCACACAGCAGAGCCTTTGCGGGATGCCGCTTCATCATGACGATTGTTCTCCAGCCCTGCCCTGAAACGGACTTTTCAGATCGGACAGCATGGCCTGAAAGGTCTGCAGCATGGCCTGCGGCGTAACCCCCATCAGGACGCCGTCATCAAACGCATCCTGCAAGGCCTGTCGCAGCTCTGCATCGTTCTCACGCAGGATCTGCACCTTCTCCGCGCAGGAGACAGGATTGCCTTCGTGGTCCACCCACAGAAACGCATCTTTCTGCGCATCCGTCATGGCTCAGGGCTCATCCGCAAGACTACCCGCAGGCGGCTTGCCCGCGGCAGCCTTCTGGCTCTTCTGCAGCGAATCCGTCACGGAGAAAATGAACTTGCTCAGCAGCTGCTCCAGACTGATCGAACCCTGCGTCTCGGTCATGACCCCACCGGCCTTGACCATCGAATCCGCCCCGCCCGGGGACAAAGCAATATACTTGCCCCCCAGCAGGCTGTCAGACGTCACGATCGCCGCGGAATCCGTCGGCAGCTTCACATCGGGTGCGAGTGTAAACGTCACCTGAGCCTGAAAACTCTTGGGATCGACCACGGCCCCGGTCACGTGCCCCACGGTAATGCCCGCAAGCCGCACATCGGACCCGACCGTCAGGCCATCGATCTGGCTGAAGGACGCATGAACAGGGTATCCCCCGTCATCGCTCTGATGATGCCCGACCATGGCCGCAACCAGAAGACCCGCAAGACAGGCCAGGACTGCGAACCCGGCCAGAAGCTCCAGCCGGTCATGGCGGACCGTGACAGCGCTCATGACGTTACCCTCGTGAAAATCATCCTTCCTGCACTACCCGACTCCGCTTCGCGCGTCCAATCTTCCCGTAGAAATCGTCCCGATCGGGCTGATGAAAAATGTTATCCCCCATATCCCCATGTTCCCGCCCATTAGCGGCTTTCCGAAGGCCCTTTTCCGGCTTACGGGGCCATGGTCGCAGGGCGTAGATTCGCAGCATGACAGCTCGCCTTCACTGGACCGGCGTTCGCATGAGGACGCTTCAGGTCATGACCGACCCCGACGACAGCGCCCTGCGCTCCGTCACCCTTCCTGCCGCTTGGGATGACGAGGCCGCACAGGCCCTCGCGCAGATCACCCTGAATGGTGGGCCGGTCAGACTTGCCGCCGAGGCCGCCCGCTGGGTGGACACGATTGATGCGTGCCCGCCTTTGCCCGGCACCCCGGCCAACACGCCATCGCCGGGCCGGAGCCTGTCCTATCTTCTGCTGATGCAGCAGATGGCCCCGAACGCGGCACTGTGGCAGTGCCAGCCGGACGAAACACCCGGCTTCACCATCCGTCTGTCCAGCTTCGTGCAGGAGACCGGATTCGCTGCCGAACATTTCGTCGCCTGCCTGCGTCTGGCCTGCGATGCCCTGCGCCGCCTTCACGCCGCGACCCGGATCGAACGCACGGGTGAGCTGCCCCTGTTCGATCTCCCCGCGAAGCCGGAAGACGAAGCCGCAGGACTCATTCTCCTGACCGATCTCGATGCCTGCCTGGCAGCCCTCGGTCTCGACTATGACAGTGACGACGCCCGCAACGCCGCCTGCGCCATGGCCGCACTCGCCACCACGGTAGCCCGCGCTGGGACGAAGCTGTCCCCGCCTTCCATTCCGGAATCGCCCTTGTCAGGGCTGCGAACCCTCGCATCCTCGGTCTGCGCTGCCGAAGAGGGACGACATTTCTGCCCGATCGAAACCGGATTTTCCTCCCCGGCCCCGACCGAAGGGCTTCTGGGCGTCGAAACCTGCGGTTTCGCCCCGGCCTTCTCGCCTCTGCGCGAAGATGGACATCTGCGTGCATCCACGCGGGCCCGGCTGGCCTGCCGTGGCCTGACGCCCGAATCCGCCCTGGCACTCGCACTGGCTGGCGAAACCCCGCTCCCGCCCGTTCGTCCGCAGGCTCAGGCTGCCATGCACGCCGCCGTGAAGAACGTCGTGGACTTCCTGCCGGCGGTGCCGGAACCCGATCTAGCCGACCTTCAGGCCAAGCTGGCCCGTGGCGTGCGCCGCCCGCTCCCCATGCGCCAGACCGGGTTCACCCAGCGCGCAGCCGTGGGCGGCCACAGTCTTTTCATGCGCACCAGCGAGTTCGAGGACGGCACGCTCGGCGAGATCAGCCTCACCCCGCCCCGCGAGAGCCCAATGGCCCGCGGCCTGATGGACTGCCTCGGCCACGCCGTCAGCATCGGCTTGCAATATGGCGCTCCGCTGGAGGCCTTTGTGGAGCGATTCGCCTATACGCGCTTCGGCCCCGCAGGCACTGTTGAGGGCGATCCGTCCACGGCTTACGCGACCTCCATGCTCGATTACGCCTTCCGCACGCTGTCGGAAGCCTATCTGGGCGAGCACATGCCGGACGCCCCCCGCGTCGAACCCAGTTCGGAAGATCCAGCCCCCATGCTGCCCTTCGGACGCGGCTCCGGCGAAAGCCCGGAATGGAAGGACCGCGGGCACCGCCTGAAACTGGTCAGCTAGGGCGAAAACGGGTTTCGATGGCTCCGGCGAGCAGAATACATTGACAGTCAACGGACTCGCCGGTAGCTAGCGCCTGCGCTGAGAAGGAATCCGGTTAAACGACCGGGTAAGAAGGATGCGTACAGGGTAAGGGATCAGACCTCATGGGACACGCCCCTGCCGGTGACGACGGAAACTTCGACGAACGCCTCAGGCGTGCCCGTCAGAAGCTCGATCCCCGCTCAGGGGAATTCGCCGTAACCGACGAGGGCAATGGTGACAGTTCCATGTCATCCCTTGGACTGGCGATCCGCGTGGGAACGGACCTTGTGGCCGGGCTCGCGGTCGGTGTAGCCATAGGCTACGCGCTGGGTCACTGGTTCGGGTACAGGGCTCTGTTCCTGTCCGTTTTCGCCCTGGCAGGATGTGGTGCCGGCATGTTGAATGTCTGGCGGGTTTTGAAGGATTCGGACATGGTGTCCGGACCGAAAGATGACGGGAGAAGCCAGCGTGGCAGCCGGATCGACGATTGACGCGCTCGGACAGTTCGAGCTCCATCCGGTTCTTGGACATCTGGGAGAAGCCCTGCGGTTCTCGCAGTCGCCACTGTTCATGCTGATCGCCGCCGCCGTCGTTCTGGTCTTCCTGTATGTCGGAATGCGCCCCGCCGCCGTCGTGCCGGGCCGCCTTCAGGCCGCCGCCGAAATCAGCTACGATTTCGTCCATGACCTCGCCGTCAGCACGATCGGTGAAAACGGCGCAACGTTCTTCCCGTTTGTCTTCGCGATCTTCTTCTTCATCCTGGCGGGCAACTATCTCGGTCTGCTGCCCTTCTCCTTCACGTACACCAGCCATATCGCCGTAACCTTCGGCCTGGCCATCATGGTGTTCATCATCTCGATCCTTGCTTCCATCCGTTTTCAGGGTGTCGGCTTCCTCAAGCACTTCCTGCCCGCTGGAACGCCTGTCTGGCTTGCTCCGCTGCTGGTGCCGATCGAGCTCATTTCTTTCCTTTCGCGTCCGGTCAGCCTGTCGATCCGACTTTTCGCCAACATGGTGGCGGGTCACGTGCTTCTGGAAGTGTTTGCCGGCTTCACGATCATGCTCGCCGGTCTGGGCGCATTCGGCCATGTCCTGGCCATCGCCCCGATCGCGATCAACATCGCGCTGACGGCCCTCGAACTGCTGGTGGGTGTGCTGCAGGCCTATGTGTTCGCCATCCTCACCTGCATCTATCTGCGTGAGGCCGTCGCTCACTGAGCCACACCAGCTTCGCACTAACCCTTTTAATCGACCCAACAAGGAACCTGACAATGGACGTTCAAGCCGCTCACGAATTCGGCATCAGCATCGCCCAGGCCGCCCGTGACCTCGGTGCCGGTATTGCCGTTTTCGCCCTCGCCGGTGTCGGCATGGGTCTCGGCAACATCTTCTCGACGCTGATCAGCTCGGTTGCCCGCAACCCGGCCTCGCGTCCGCATGTCTTCGGCATCGGCATGCTGGGCTTCGCGCTGACGGAAGCCGTCGCGCTGTTCGCCCTGCTGATCGCCTTCCTGATCCTGTTCGCCTGAGGTCGAACATGTACCGTACGCCACGCCTCTTCCTGTTCGCCGCTCCGCTTGCGGCCGTGCCGGGCCGTGCCGTGGCTGCGGGCATGCCACAGCTGAACTTCCACGATCCGCTGCTGATCGGACAGGTCGTCTGGGGAGCCGTCATCTTTGGCGGCTTCTATCTCGCCCTGAGCCGCTTCGCACTGCCGCGTGTCGAACGGGTGCTGACCAACCGTCGGACCCGGATCCAGAACGATCTGGATGTTGCCCGCAAGGCCAAGGCTGAAGCCGACCGTGCCAGCGCGGAACTCCTCAGCGTCCGTCATGAAGCAGCCGAGCAGGCCCGCGCCCATGTGGAGCGGATCCAGAGCGAAGCCCGCGCCAATGCGGAGGCTCACGCTGCGGAAACGGCAAAGCGCCTCGAAACCGAGATCGCAAACGCCGAGACCCGTATCACCCAGTCCCGTGAACAGGCCCTGTCCAGCCTGTCCGAGATCGCCACCAGCACTACCCAGGATCTGGTGTCGCGTCTGATCGGCACGCAGGACGAACAGACTGTCGCCAGCGCCGTCAAACGCGTCAGCGCCTAAGGAGACGAAGATGTTCCACGATCCCCGGTTCTGGACCGCCCTCGCCTTCGTCCTGTTCTTCGTCATTTTCGGGCGCAAGCTCTGGATCGCCGTCACCGGCCATCTGGATGCACGTGCCGACAGCGTCCGCCACGATCTCGACGAGGCTGCCCGCCTGCGTCGCGAAGCCGAGCAGATGCTGGAAGATGCCACCCGCGAGCGTGAAAAGACCCTGGCCGAAACACAGGCCATGCTTGCACGCTCCGAAGCCGAGGCCGCCGGTCTGGCAGAACGCGCCCGCAGGGACGCCGAAGCCGCCGCAACCCGTTACGAAAAAATGGCGCAGGATCGCATTCACGCCGCCGAGCGTTCGGCCATCCGTGAAATCCAGGATCGCGCTGCCCAGATCGCTGTTGCCGCAGCCCGCGACGTCGTGTCGACCCGTCTGACGGAGAGCCCCGACATCGCCGCAACCCTGATCGACAAGGGCATCGACAGCCTGCCGGAAGCCCTTCGGCGCTCCGCTGCCTGATCCGATGCCCACCTCCACGGTGCAAGGTTCCTTTCATGACGACGGACAGCTTACAAGGCTCTCCGTCGTCATGGCCGTTTTGAACGAGGCGGAGAACATCCTCCCTGTCTGTCAGGAACTGGCAGACACCTTCGGCGCCGACCCTTCTGTAGAAATTCTGGCAATTGACGACGGCAGCACCGACGCCACCGTCAAAAAGCTTCTGGAAGCCAGGCAGACGCTCCTGCCCTGCCTACGGATCATCAGCCATCCAAAACGCCTCGGTAAATCCGCTGCCCTCCGCACCGGCATTACTGCCGCAAAGGGCCAGTGGATCGCCACCATCGACGGCGATGGTCAGGACGACCCATCTGCCATCCTGAAAATGCTGGATCGCGCCGCATCGGCTCCGGGCGCAGCACCGCTGGTCGTGGGCGTCCGGCGCAAGCGCAATGACCGCCTGTCCCGCCGTATCGCAACACGCTTTGCCAATGGCCTGCGTCGCCGCCTTCTGAACGACGGCTGCCCCGACACCGGCGCACCGCTCAAGCTGTTCTCCCGCGAGCTCTTCCTGAAGATCCCGCAATTTGAAGGCGTTCATCGTTTCCTGCCTGCCCTGCTGGGACATTACGGCGCGCCACTGATCTGCATCGAAGTCCAGCATCGCGCACGCCTTCATGGTAGCTCGAAATATACAAATTTCAACCGGGCCCTCGTGGGAATCCGTGACCTTCTGGGCGTCATGTGGCTTCAGAACCGCACGCACCTGCCCGACCATCTGACCGAACACTGAAGCCGTCACCGGATCCGGCCCTCCGGGATCCTGCCGCATGCCCGGCCTGACAGAACGGCGCGGAGAGTCCCCATGACCCTGAACCTCCGGCATTATGCTCTTCTCGGGCTGCTGGCCTTTCTGCTCGCACTCCCCGGCCGCATGACGCTCCCGCCGCTCGATCGGGACGAACCCCGCTATATGGAAGCATCCGAACAGATGCTTCTCTCCCACAACTTCATCGACGTCCGCTTTCAGGACAAACCACGCTATCTCCAGCCGGCCGGCATCTACTGGCTAGAAGCGGCCTCGACTGCCGCCGCCGAAAAGATCTTCGGTCCCTCGGTTCTGCGCAAGACCTGGCCTTACCGGATTCCAAGCCTCCTCGCCGCCACCATCATCGTGCCTCTGACGGCCTGGATAGGCGCAACGCTTTTTGGCGGAGCGACTGGCCTGATGGCGGCAGGGCTGCTGATGGTCTCAACCCTGTTCGTCGCCGAAAGCCACATGGCGACCATCGACACGGTCCTGCTGCTGGACATCCTGTGCATCGAAGCCGCCCTTCTGTGTGCTCTCACCGATCGGCAGAAGAACCGCCCGACCCATCTCCGGGTTGCGATTGCATACTGGCTCTCGCTGGGTGTTGGTCTGATGCTCAAAGGACCTGTCGTTCTGATCCCGGGCTTCGGTATGCCCCTGGCCTTGTGGCTGCTGGAAAAAGATCGCTCATGGTGGTCCCGCCTACGCCCGCGCTGGGGCTGGCTGCTCATGATTGCCGTCGTTGTTCCATGGTGCGTGGCCATTGAGGTCATCAGCGGCGGCGACTTCTTTGCTCGTGCCGTCGGCCGTAATTTTCTTGGCAAGGTCGCCCATGGTCAGGAAGCTCACGGCCTTCCCCCCGGCTTTCATCTTCTGGTTTTCGGACTGGCCTTCTGGCCCGGCTCACTGTTTGCAGCTCTTGCCATTCCCGCCATCTGGAAAAAACGGAAGCTTCCCCAAGTCCGCTTTTTACTCAGCTGGATTATCCCACACTGGCTGGTGTTCGAACTGATTGCCACCAAACTTCCGCACTACGTCCTGCCAACCTATCCGGCGATTGCGATACTTACCGCAGCAAGTCTTGTGGCATGGCCAACGCCTACCGTGCCCCGATGGGCAAAAGCCCTTTTCGGCATTTACGGTGTGCTGTGGACAGCCATCGGACTCGCCTTCTGTTTCGCTGGCAGCATTGCCCTCTATAAACTTGAGCACACATTTTCCCTGTCCGCGCTGATCGCCCTTGGAGGAACCCTACCTCTGGTTCTCGGTGCGATCTTGATGCTCCTGAAACACCAGCGTCGGCAGGCAGCCTTCTGCGCGATAGGTGCCGCAGTTATCGCGCATGCCGGCCTGTTCCTGAGCGTCATCCCCAAGCTGCAGACCATCCGTCTCAGTCCCCGGATCGCAGAACTTTTCGACGATGTCCGGCCTTGCAATGACAGCGTGCTTGTTTCGTCATCCTATTCCGAACCAAGCCTCGTCTTCCTTGTGGGTCCCAACACCCAGCTCATAGGTCCGACCGAGGCGGCCAAATATCTGCATGATCATTCGCAGTGCAGCCTTGCACTGATCGACCGCAAGGATGAACCCGCCTTTACCCAGGCACTTCTCAAATATGGTCTTGAGGTTGTGGAATACGGCCGTGTCCATGGACTGAATTATTCTAATGGACATCATCTGGATCTCGGACTTTTTGCGCCACGCTAAATCTGATTTCTCTAATTTTTTTCATAAAAATTAAGAAAATTCTCGAGCTTTTCATCCTTTTGACGCCGTCAAAATCCAGCAGAATCAATATTTTTTTACCTTCCCCCCGATATTTTCATGACTTGAAATCTTCAGAAGAGAGCCTTTGAGTAAAATAGTTTTTTGTCCTATGTTTTAAATATTGTATCTGATTTAGAACATTAATGGTTGTGCAGGAGAAAATTAATGATAGTATGCCAGATAGATGAATTTTCCGTTAATGGTATACGGGGATGGGCTACAGATACCGAAAACCCATCACAACCTGTATTTCTGCACGCTCTGGCAGACGGTCAGGAATTCCTTCAGTTCCATTGTACAGATCTCCGTGAAGACGTTTATGAAGCTGGAATTCCCTCAAAAAATACAGGCTTCCATATTACGGTTCCACATAGTTTACTTGATGGCGAAGTCCATAATATCACCTTTAAAAACCGTCTCAATCAGATTGAAATCTACTCAGACAACCAAAAACTGGAATATATTCCTTTTGCTGCAAAGCTTCCCGTCGAAACACGTTCCTTCGTTGATGGTCTGAAACAGGGCGTTCTAAGCGGTTGGGTCGTTTGCGGAAATGATATTGAAGGCTGGAAAGGAAATCAGCAGCTTCTCGTAACCTGCGATGGTCAGAAAATCGCTCAGGTTGAAGCCAACAGATATCGGGGTGATGTCGGAAAAGCCCTGTCCTGCGATCCTTACTGCGGTTTCCAGTTTTCGCCACCCGAACTGTACCGCAAACCTTATCAGCAGGAGTTCCGTTTCTACGTCCTGCCTGACATGATCGAAGTTACAAACAGTCCCTGCCTGACGAGCTTCGTGACTGACGCTCACGAATCCCTGATCATCGACGTCATCGACAAGATTGATTCCCTCCATGTTGAACTGACCCGTTTGCGCCGTCAGGTTCGGGAAATCCTTCCACAACCTGGTTTTACGATCGCAGACTACCATTCCTGGGCAACGTCCTATTTCCCGGTCCTGCGCAAATACGTTGACCGCACCCGGGACGACGCAACCATCACTGGTAACCCGCTGGTCAGCATTGTCTGTCCCGTTTGGAATCCCAACCTCACGGATTTCAGGGCCGCAGTTGAGAGTGTCATGGCCCAGACATGGCAGAACTGGGAACTCATCCTTGTCGATGACTGCAGCAAGAATCCTGAATTACGGGCTGTCATTGAGGACTTTGCCAAAGTTGATCCTCGCATCAAGCCGCTATTTCAGGAGAAGAATGGTGGTATCAGTATTGCCACCAATGCTGGTCTTGCAGCCGCTAAGGGTGAATGGATCGCCTTCTTCGACCATGACGACCTGCTTGCAGATGTAGCTGTCGAATACATGCTGCGCGAAGCGCAGAGAAGTCACGCCGATCTCATTTATTCCGACGAAGACAAAATCGATGCCAGCGGTTACTACAGAGAGCCGGCATTCAAGACGGACTGGAACTACCGACTGCTTCTAGGCGTCAACTACGTCTGCCACTTCGTGATGATCCGTCAGTCCGCACTGCAGAATGTTGGTGGACTGAACAAGGATTATGATGGAGCGCAGGATCATGACTTCCTGCTGCGCGCGTCTGAACATGTTCCGGCCGACAAGATCCATCACGTCCCCGAAATTCTCTATCACTGGCGCATCACGGCAAACTCGACCGCTTCAGACATTGGCAACAAACGCTATGCCATTGATGCCGGCATCAAGGCCGTCAGCGATCATCTTGCCCGCAAGAACCTGCCTGCAAAAGTGGACTCTCAGATGGGAATGACGCTTTACAAGGTGGATTGGGAGTTCAATCAGTCTCCCTCAGTCACAATCATCATTCCTTACAAGGATGAAATTGCGACAACAGCCCGTTGCCTGGAGGCTATCCAGAAATATACCCGTTATCCGAATTACAAGGTCATCCTGGTCGATAACTGGTCCATCACAAAGGAAGCTGCGGCATTCGCGAAAAAAGTCGATAAGATTCCCAATGTCGAGATTCTGACCGTCAAGGAACCTTTCAACTATTCCCGCATCAACAACCTTGCTGCAAAAGACGAAAAATCTGATTTCCTTCTGTTCCTGAACAATGACGTCTTTGTCGAACAGGAAAACTGGCTGCAGATTCTGGTCAATGAGGCTCTTGCGGACCCGCAAGTTGCGATCGTTGGCGGCAAATTCGTCTATCCGAACCAGACAGTTCAGCATGCCGGCGTCTTGCTCGGGATCGGGGATGTTGCTGGTCATGCCCATGTCGGTATCCCACGCAATGAAGGCGGTTATGCAGGCCGCGCCTATTTCCCACAGGAAATTTCGGCCGTTACAGCCGCTGGAATGCTGATCCGCCGTCCGGCTTTCGAGCTGGTTGGTGGCTTTGATGAAGAACACCTCAAAGTCGCATTCAATGATATTGACCTGTGCCTCAAAGTCAGGGACGCTGGCTACAAAGTCATCTGGACGCCGGAATTCTGCGCAGAACATCACGAAAGTCTCAGCCGTGGCAGTGATGATCGCCCCTCAACAGAACGTCGCTTCTTCCACGAAACACAGTTCATGATCGAGAAATGGGGAAACACGCTCCTTACGGATCCGTTCTACAACCCTCATTTCACGCTTGATCGTCAGGTCTTCTTTGACCTTACAATTCCGGGAGTGGACGAAACACGATACTCGCCACTGGCATCTACCAGAAAAAAAATCCGTCCTCTTTGGCCCGTAACCACGTCTACAGCCGAGGAGAAAAAAGCGTCTGCACCTGAAGAACCGACGGCCAAAAAGCCTCCGGTCAGGGCGCGACGGAAGAAAACATCAAGCACGACCATTACAAGCCCCGTTGAGTAATCTTGGGGCTCCACTCTCAAAATAGATTATGAATTACAGGCCATGACTGTATGAAAAACAGTCATGGCCATCTCTTTAAGAGACAGTCTGAAGCGGTCCAAGAGATCGCCTCTTTAAGAATCCAGAAAATATTAACCTGTTTCTAGACACTAAATAACCATTTCTGTGCACAGATACAGGAAGCTATCACGCAATCAGCTGATCTTTTTTTATTATCTGTAGCAGCCATATATCGGGAAAATACCGTGGTGGAGCTGAGGGGAATCGAACCCCTGACCTCCTCATTGCGAACGAGGCGCTCTCCCATCTGAGCTACAGCCCCACGACAGAACAATAGTTCTCCTCTTCGCGCAGGCTGTCAAGCAGACCTGCACGCAGGACGTTGTTCTGTGCTATCGCTATGACTACAAGCGTTCTCCGACCGGCCTTTCGGCTGCCCTTCCGACATTCGACGAGGTTTCATATGGTTGCCCTGCACGCCATTATCCTGATGCTGATCCAAGCTTTCGTATGGATTCTGCTGGCCTACTGCATCCTGTCGATGCTGCTGGGTTTCGGGATCCTGGATATCCGCAACCGCTTTTTCTATTCCATCTTCAATGCGCTGGCCCGGATCGTCGAACCCGTGATGGCCCCGATCCGCAACATCCTGCCCAATACCGGCGGTATGGATTTTGCCCCGATGGTTGTCCTGCTTCTGATCCAGTTCCTGGTCTATCCGGCTGTCAACCGGATTTTCTTCATGCTTGCGACCCATAACAGCTTCTGACGCTGCCTATCTCAGAGCGCGCCAGACCTCTTCCAGAGCGTCCACCAGAACAGGTCCTGTCACATGATGCTGCGTCCCATCCGGACGCTGCATCCAGACTGACCAACTCTCACCGTTCTGACGTTCCATTGTCACAGCCCAGTTGTCCGGAAGACGCGAGAAAACCCGCTCCATCCGGACCTCAGGCGTCAGCGGCTTGGCGTAATTATGTCCCATTCCAGATAACCTTCCCCTTCTGAGGCGGCCGGGATCTCAACCCGTCCCGCCCACAGTCAGACCCGAAATCTTCAGTGTCGGCTGTCCGACACCAACCGGTACGCCCTGTCCGGCCTTACCACAGGTTCCAATCCCCGGATCGAGCGCCACGTCCGAACCGATCATGGAAATCTGGTTCATGGCGTCTGCCCCGTTCCCGATCAGGGTAGCGCCCTTTACTGGACGAACAATTTTTCCATCTTCCACCAGATAGGCCTCTGACGCCGCGAACACGAACTTGCCGGACGTGATATCGACCTGTCCGCCGCCAAAGTTCACGGCATAAAGTCCGCGCTTCATGGAGCGGATCATTTCCTCCGTCGTGGCACCGCCTTCCAGCATCAGCGTATTGGTCATGCGCGGCATGGGAGCATGGGCATAGGATTCCCGACGCCCATTCCCAGTCGAGTGCGTCCCCATCAAGCGGGCATTCAGCCGGTCCTGAAGATAGCCGGTCAGGACCCCGTCTTCGATCAGAACCGTCCGTGATGTCGGCGTCCCTTCATCATCAATGCTCAGCGAACCACGGCGCTCCGGCAGCGTCCCGTCATCGATCACCGTCACACCCGGAGACGCCACCCGCTTGCCGATCATCCCGGAAAAGGACGATGTGCCCTTACGATTGAAGTCGCCTTCCAGACCGTGTCCCACGGCCTCATGCAGTAGAATACCCGGCCATCCCGGGCCAAGTACCACGTCCATTTCACCCGCAGGTGCAGGCGCGGCCTCCAGCGTAATCAGGGCCTGCTTCAGGGACTTGTCCACTGCCTCACGCCACGTTTCTGGAGCCAGAAGCCGGTCCAGTTCATAGCGTCCACCAAGGCCGCAGCTTCCGCTTTCCCGCTGACCGTCCTTCTCCACAACGACCGACACATTCATGCGCACCAGAGGTCGCAGATCCGCAACATCGCCGCCTGAATCTGCACGCCGCATGATCTGCACGGCCTGCCACTCGGAACTGAGCACGGCACTGACCTGCACCACCCGGGAATCCAGACCGCGCGCATAAGCGTCAATCTCGCTCAGAACAGCTGCACGCGCTGCAAAGTCCGTACCTTCAAGCGGGCGGGAGTCGCCATAAAGCCGCTGGTTCGTTGCCTGCGGACCCGGCGCCATGATGCCGCTGCGCCCCTGCCGCACGGCACCGACCGTACTGACGGCACGTTCCAGGGCATCCCGGCTGATATCATCCGCATGCGCGAAAGCCGTTTCCGTCCCCAGAACAGCACGCAGTCCAAACCCCGAGGACGTGTTGAAACTGGCCGATCGGATCGTCCCGTCATCCAGACTGATGCTTTCGTTCTCCCGGTATTCCAAAAAGAGCTCGCCATCATCCACACTATCAAGCCCGCGATTGACGAGCGCCCTGGCATCATCGCGGGTCAGCTTTGAATCGGGTCGCCCGAAAAACAGGGCATCGGTCGTCGCAAGAGCGCCCAGAGCATCAGCAGCAACAGACATGGAAAATCTCCAGACAGAACAGACCGGCTTTCCCGGCAGACAGATTGAACAAGAAATGGCTCACAGCGCAGGACTTTTAAGAAAGGGCCTTTTCCAGCCGTTTCAAGGCCTCGCGCAGGATCTCGGGCTTTTTGCAGAAGGCAAACCGGATCAGGTTCTGCGGAGGCGTCTCTCCACCCGGATCATAGAAGGCTGAAACGGGGATCGTCGCCACACCCGCATGTTCGATCAGCCAGCGGGCAAATTCTACATCCCCCCTACCCTGCGCATGCCGCGAAATATCCGCCACGATGAAATAGCTGCCATCCGCCGGCAGTGTCTCAAAGCCCAGCCGTTCCAGCCCATCCCGGAGCAAATCGCGCTGCGTCTCCATCTGGGCCGAAAGCGCCTGATAATAACTGTCATCCTTGTTCAGGCCGTAAGCCACGGCGCGCTGCAGATTCGGCGCGGTGGCAAAGACCAGAACCTGATGCGCCTTCGCCACCACGGATGCCAGCGCTGCCGGCGCCGTCACATACCCGACTTTCCAGCCCGTCAGGGAGAAGCTCTTGCCTGCACTTCCGATCCGCATGCAGCGCTCGCGCATCCCCGGCAGCGTCATCAATGGTACGTGTTTCACGTGAAACGTCAGATGCTCATAGACTTCATCGCAGATCGCATAGGCGTCATGCTCCCGCACCAGCTCCGCGATCAGTTCCAGTTCTTCGCGAACGAAAACCTTGCCTGAAGGATTCATCGGCGAGTTGAGCATGATCGCTTTCGTCTTCGAACCGAACGCTGCCCGCAGCTCCGCCTCCGGCAGGGACCAGTGCGGCGGCGCCAGCCTGACGCAGCGCGGCACCGCACCCAACAACTTCAGCGCAGGCAGATAGGTGTCATAAAGCGGCTCGATCACGACCACCTCGTCACCCGGTTCCACAACCGCCATCAGACATGCTGCCAGAGCCTCCGTCGCACCGGACGTCACGACGATTTCCGTCGCAGGATCCACATCCAGACCATAGAAACGCCGGTTGGACGCCGCCACAGCCTCGCGCAGTTCCGCCAATCCCGTCAGCGGCGCATACTGGTTCCGCCCGTCCCGCAACGCCTCGGCCGCAACCTGAATGATATCCTGCGGTCCCTCCGTATCCGGAAAACCCTGCCCGAGATTGATCGCTCCATGCTTCACGGCCAGTTGTGACATGATCGTGAAGATGGTTGTTGGAAGACCCGCAAGATACTGGTTCGGCGTTTTCATTGATGATTCCCAGAACTGATTTCCACCACATCCGACAAGGCAGAAAGCGCGCTACCATCGCAGGCCAGAGCAATGCTGCAAAGCCTTGCCAACCTCCGCGACACCGATATTCACGGCAAACTGCGTCGCGGATGGTCCCGAACCGGATTCTGTTCCCTGATCGCGCCCCGGGATCACCGGACCTGCAAGTAAAACCCTGTTCGCATTCGTAAGATTCCGTCGTAAATCCGCGAAAATGCGTAATTTCCCGTACTCGACAGACGGGCATTTGTCGCTTAATCGTTTTGCAGCCGTTTACACGATGCAAGGCGACAGATCGATGGCCAAGAAAGCCCCCACTTCCTCTACCGTGAAACCGAAGGCCGCTCCGGCGCGCCGTCCCTCGAAGGCCGCAGCCCCCAAGGCTGCTCCCGCAGCAGCTGGCAAGCCGCCCGCCCCGAACCCGCAGGCCGTTGCCCGCGTCTTCGAGATGATCCAGGAGCACGCGGCGGAATTCGTCGATCTGCGCTTTACGGACCCCAAGGGCAAGTGGCACCACACGACCCAGACGGTCTCGACCATCGAAGACGATACCTTCGTTGAAGGCTTCATGTTCGACGGCTCTTCCATCCAGGGCTGGAAGGCCATCAACGAGTCCGACATGGTCCTGCTTCCGGATCCGGAAACGGCCGTCATGGACCCGTTCTCCGCCAAGCCGCAGCTCATCCTGTTCTGCGACATCATCGATCCGAAGACGGGCAATTTCTACAACCGCGACCCGCGCTCGACCGCCAAGCTCGCAGAAGCCTATCTCAAGGATGCCGGCTTCGGTGACACGGCGTTCTTCGGTCCGGAAGCCGAGTTCTTCATCTTCGACAACGTACAGTTCGGCACAGGTCCGAACTTCGGCATGTACCAGCTCGACAGCATCGAAGGCCCCGGCGCGTCCCTGAAGGCCTACCCGGAAGGCAACATGGGCCACCGCCCTGTCGTCAAAGGTGGCTACTTCCCGGTCCCGCCGGTGGACAGCGAGAACGACCTGCGCGCTGAAATGCTCTCCACGATGGGCGAAATGGGCCTGCCGATCGAGAAGCATCACCACGAAGTCGCCCAGTCGCAGCACGAGCTCGGCACGAAGTTCGCAACGCTCGTGAAGTCCGCCGACTTCATGCAGATTTACAAGTACTGCGTGCACAACGTTGCCCATTCCTACGGCAAGACGGCTACGTTCATGCCGAAGCCGATTGCGGGCGATAACGGTTCGGGCATGCACGTTCACCAGTCCATCTGGAAAGACGGCAAGCCGAACTTCGCCGGTGACAAGTATGCCGACCTATCCGATGAGGCGCTGTATTACATCGGTGGCATCATCAAGCACGCGAAGGCCCTGAACGCCTTTACGAACCCGTCCACCAACTCCTACAAGCGCCTGATCCCGGGCTTCGAAGCCCCCGTGCTTCTGGCTTATTCCGCTGCGAACCGTTCGGCCTCCTGCCGTATCCCGCATGCGACCAACCCGAAGGCCAAGCGCGTTGAAGTCCGCTTCCCGGACCCGACTGCCAACCCGTATCTCGCCTTCGCCGCCATGCTGATGGCCGGCCTTGACGGCATCCGCAACAAGATCCACCCGGGCGACGCCATGGACAAGGATCTGTACGAACTGCCGAAGGAAGAGCTGGCCCAGATCCCGACGGTCTGCGGTTCGCTCCGTGAAGCTCTTGAAGCCCTCAAGGAAGACCATGCCTTCCTGCTCGAAGGCGGCGTCTTCACCAAGGACCAGATCGAAAGCTACATCGACATCAAGTGGCCGGAAGTCTACAAGTTCGAACACACGCCGCATCCGGCAGAGTTCGAGATGTACTACTCGGTCTGATCCGGGTCAGAACATCAGCTCTAGGAAAAGCCCGGCCTTCGTGCCGGGCTTTTCTGTTTCCAACACTCCACTTCAAGACGGCCCGATGATCCCTCCCGCCCTTCAGGCCTTCTCCTCGTCCGCCCTGCCAATCCTCGACATTGCCGGCACGATCGTCTTCGCCATCTCTGGCGCCATCGAGGCCGCACGCTCACGTCTGACCATCGTGACGTTCATGTTCTTTGCCGCCATCACCGGCGTCGGCGGCGGCACCGTACGGGACCTGCTGATCGGCGCACCCGTCTTCTGGATGCACACATCAATCCCGATTGCGGCCTGCCTGCTTTCGGCCATCGCCGTGTGGTTCACACCGGCCCGCTTCTGGCCGGCCCGCGCGGTGGAATGGTTCGACGGTTTGGGGATCGCAGCCTATGGCGTCTTCGGTTCAGCCAAGGCGTTGGCCTACGGGATCCCTCTGATTCCGGCGGCCCTGATGGGGATTGTCAGCGCCTGTATGGGGGGTATTTTCCGGGACGTACTGGCCGGTGTCCCGTCCATCATCATCCGGCCGGAGCTTTACGTCACGGCCGTAGCTCTTGCGTCAGGGAGCTATGTTGCTCTCACCGCAGCAGGCGTGAACAACACCGCCGCGGCCGCAGTCGCTGTTACCGCAGGGTTTGCCCTGCGGGCCATTGCCCTCATCAAAGGGCTGGGTCTGCCGCATTATCGCCGGTAAGCCGCAGACCCTTTCTGTCAGTCAGGCGATGACGTCGAAACCGACATCCTCGACCACATGACGCAGCGCCACCGGCGTAACTTTCTGCTCGTCATACTGGATCGCCGCCTGCCCCGGATCGAGCGTCACCTGTGCAGACGAAACGCCCGACACATTGGACAGTGCAGACTGCAGCTTGCCAGAGCATCCCTGGCAGGACATGCCATCAACCTTGAACGTCACCACCGAAACCATAAAGAGTCTCCTGTTTTTCAAAGGCTGCTCCGCAAAGCAGTCGCTCCCCGAAAAGGGGCATATTCCCACAGAAATGCAAACAGCTATTTCAGGCCGCGTCAGCAGCCTCGTCCAGCGGCTGGACCTTCATGATCTCGGCCTGAGCACCACACTTGGCAAGGGCATCACCCAGAACCTTGAAATGCGGCGCAGCCAGATGCGCCTCGAACCCGGCTTCCGAAGCCCAGACCTCGTTGGCCACGAACCGGCCAGCCTTCTCGACATCCTTGCTGATCACATACTGGCGGCAGGCGTCTTCCTTGCGGGATTCCACGACACAGGCTGCAAAAGCCGCTTCAGCCGCTGCTGCATGTTCAGCGGGAACCGTAACAACAGCCGTGATGTGAACCGTCTGGCTCATGATGGAACTCCTCATATCCGATAGAGCTGCCCTGCCCCGTTTTTCATGCAGGCAGGCAGCGTTTCACGTGAAACCATACCTCACTCCTTTGTGATAAAGAACCCGTGCCGGGTATCAGAGTTCGGACAGAAAAAAGGCGCCTCCCCGAAGGAAGACGCCTTTGCCAAACACCGAACTGGAGAGCCTGCTCAGCCTTCCGCGTAGGTCGAAATATCCGGGCAGGAACAGACGAGGTTCCGGTCCCCCCAGGCATTGTCCAGACGCCCGACCGGCGACCAGTATTTCGCCGTATCCACACCACCGGGGAAACACCCGGCCTCGCGGCTATAGGACCGCTCCCAGTCCCCCGCCAGATCCGCCGTCGTATGCGGAGCAAAACGCAGCGGGCTGTCTTCCATCCCGACGCGTCCGGCTTCGACCTCGGCAATTTCCGCACGGATGGCGATCATCGCATCGCAGAAGCGATCCAGCTCGCCCTTGCCTTCGGATTCCGTCGGCTCAATCATGAATGTTCCCGCCACCGGGAAGCTGACCGTCGGCGCGTGGAAACCATGATCGATCAGACGCTTGGCGATATCGTCCACCGTCACGCCGACCGCATCCTTCAGCGGCCGCAGATCCACAATGCATTCATGCGCCGTAAAGCCATTCGTGCCGCGATACAGAACCGGATAATGCTCACCCAGACGCGAGGCGATGTAGTTCGCATTCAGGATCGCCATCGTCGTCGCCTGACGCAGCCCCTCATCGCCCATCATCATGATGTAAGCGGCAGAAATCGGCAGGATCGACGCAGAACCATAAGGCGCTGCGGACACGGCAACACCATGCTGTCCCGGCAGATACGGCGCGAGATGCTTGCTCACACCGATCGGCCCCATACCCGGTCCGCCGCCGCCATGCGGAATGCAGAACGTCTTGTGCAGGTTGAAATGCGAGACATCCGCGCCATACAGACCCGGCCGCGCCAGCCCGACCTGCGCATTGAGGTTCGCACCATCCAGATAGACCTGACCGCCGGCTGCATGAACCAGTTCACAGATTTCGACGATCCGCTCCTCGAACACGCCATGCGTGGACGGATAGGTGATCATGATGGCCGCCACGCGCCCGTCATGCTGCGCGATCTTCGCCTTCAGATCCTCGACATCGACATTGCCGTTCTCATCGCAGGCCACGACAACAACCCGCATCCCGACCATCTGCGCCGAAGCCGGATTGGTCCCATGTGCGGAGGCCGGAATCAGACACACGTCGCGGTTCTCATCACCGCGCGCGCGGTGATAGCCACGGATCGCCAGAAGTCCGGCATATTCGCCCTGCGCGCCGGAATTCGGCTGAAGCGACACAGCATCATAACCCGAAATCGCACAAAGCGTGCGCTCCAGATACGCGAACAGCTCGGCATAACCCTGAACCTGACCGGCAGGTGCGAAGGGATGAATCCGCGCGAATTCCGGCCAGGTAATGGGGATCATCTCCGCCGTCGCATTGAGCTTCATCGTGCACGAACCTAGCGGGATCATCGTCCGGTCCAGCGCCAGATCCTTGTCTGCCAGCGCGCGCATGTAGCGCAGCAGATCCGTCTCGGAGCGGTGCGCATGGAACACCGGATGCGTCAGCAGCGGTGCCGTCCGCGACAGGCCTTCCGGCAGTGCATCCGCCACATCCAGCGCCTGCTCGATGGCCGACAGATCCGTACCCTCGCCCGCGAACGCTGCCCAGACTGCGCGGATCGTCTCAGGCGTCGTGGTCTCGTCACAGGACATGCCAATCCGGCCATCCCCTGCATCACGCAGATTGATACCAGCTGCCACGGCGCGCGCCAGAACCTGCGACGCAGCAGCGCCAGCCTGAACGGTGATGGTGTCGAAGAACACATCAGTCTCAACCGTCGCGCCCAGCGTCTTCAGCCCGGCCGACAGGATCGCCGCCATCCGGTGCGTGCGTGCGGCAATGGCCTTCAGCCCTTCCGGACCGTGATAGACCGCATACATGGCCGCGATGATCGCCAGCAGCGCCTGCGCCGTGCAGATGTTGGACGTCGCCTTTTCGCGGCGGATATGCTGCTCGCGCGTCTGAAGCGCCAGACGATAGGCCGGCTTGCCCGCACTGTCGCGCGACACACCGACCAGACGCCCCGGCATGTGCCGCTTGAACGCATCGCGCGTCGCCATGAACGCCGCATGCGGGCCACCGGCGCCCATCGGCACGCCATAACGCTGCATCGAACCGATTGCGATATCCGCGCCCAGCGCGCCCGGGCTTTCCAGCAGCACCAGAGCCAGCGGATCACAGGCCAGAGCCGCAATCGCACCCTTTTCGTGCAGCGCTGCAATCACACCGCTCAGATCCCGCACGCGCCCCGAAGAGCCCGGATAGGACAGCAGCGCGCCGAACACGGAGGACGCATCCAGATCCGTCTCCGGATCCCCGACCACGACATCCCAGCCCAGCGGCTCAGCCCGCGTGCGGATCACGGCAATCGTCTGCGGATGCGTATCGGCATCCACGAAGAACGCCGTTGCCTTTGACTTGCCCACACGCTGCGCCAGCGCCATGGCTTCCGCACAGGCCGTGCCCTCGTCCAGCAGGGACGCATTGGCAATATCCAGCCCCGTCAGATCCGCCACCAGCGTCTGGAAGTTCAGCAACGCCTCAAGGCGCCCCTGGCTGATCTCGGGCTGATACGGCGTGTAAGCCGTGTACCAGGCCGGATTTTCCAGAATGTTGCGCTGGATGACCGGCGGCAGAACCGTATCGTAATAGCCCTGCCCGATCATGGACGTCAGAACCTGATTGCGCGAGGCGATCTGCCACAGACGCGCCAGTGCATCCTGCTCGGTCAGGGCAGCACCAATCCCGTGATCCCCGCGATCGAGAATGGCGGCCGGAATGGTCTTGTCGATCAGGTCATCAAGGCTGGAAGCTCCCACGACACGCAGCATCTCTCCGATTTCGGAAGGGCGCGGGCCGATATGGCGGGAGCTGAAATCTTCGGTCTGGGCAGGCCACAAGGTCGTCACAGGCAGGTTCTCTGGCATTTCATGAAAGCAGTGGCGGAAATCGGGGGCGGGCTGAAGAAAAAACGGGGCCTGCCAGTGCAGACCCCGCATCTCCTCAGAGGCTCTTGTACTGTTCGGCCGTCAGCAGGCCCTTGAGGTCGTCCGGGTTGGCAACCGTCATGCGGAAGATCCAGCCCTCGCCTTCCGGATCCTTGCCCACCAGCGTCGGATCATCGGACAGCGCGTCATTGAACCCGGCCAGCGTGCCCGCAACCGGCGCATAGATGTCGGAGGCCGCCTTCACGGACTCGACGACCGCCGCGGCGTCACCGGCGGCAACTTCCGTGCCCTCGTCCTTGGCTTCGACGAACACCAGCTCGCCCAGCTCTTCGGAGGCATGTGCCGTGATGCCGACAGTGCCCTGGTCGCCATCGACGCGGATCCATTCATGGGACTTCGTGTAATAGGTCGTCATTGCTGCTTTTTCCTGATCTGAAGTTCGACTGTAAGTTCAGCGCTTGAAGCCGGGTGCCACGAACGGCATTGCCCGCACATGCAGCGGCACATACTTGCCCCGCAGTTCCGCAAAGACGGGCGTATCCACCGCCGCGTAATCCGGCGTGACATATCCCATCGCAACAGGAGCCTTCACGCTCGGGCCAAACGCCCCGGACGTGACCACTCCGATTTCATTCTGCCCCTCGGCATCGGCAAAGAGCTTCGCCCCCGCCCGCACCGGAGCCCGGCCATCCGCAACCAGCCCGACGCGCTTACGCTCTACGCCATCGCGCGTCTGCTTCAGCACGACATCCGCACCCGGATAGCCCCCCTCACGCACACCGCCCTCACGACGCGCCTTCTGGATCGCCCAGCCCAGCGACGCCTCAACCGGCGTGGTCGTGACATCAATGTCATTGCCATACAGGCACAGCCCGGCTTCCAGACGCAGCGAATCCCGCGCGCCCAGACCGATCGGCAGCACATCCGGCTGCGCCAGGATCGCGCGGGCGACCTTGTCAGCATCCGCGCCCGCACAACCGATTTCAAACCCGTCCTCGCCCGTATAACCGGAGCGCGACACCGTCACGGGCACAGGCCCAGCCGCCGTGGCCAACTCGGTCTCGATCACATCCATGAAGCGCATGTCCTTCACGGCCGGGCAGAGCGGCGCCAGAGCCGCTTCCGCAGCCGGGCCCTGAAGCGCCATAAGCGCACGGTCGAACTGGCGCGTCACGACACAGCGATCGGAAAGCGCCTTCTCGATCCGGTCCGCGTCCTGAACCTTACAGCCCGCATTGACGACGACCAGCAGGTCCTTGCCCATATTGGCGACCATCAGGTCATCCAGGATTCCGCCTTTCTCATTGGTCAGCAGGCCGTAACGCTGACGTCCGGCGGCAAGTCCGACGAAATCAGCCGGAACCAGCGTCTCCAGAGCCGCAGCCGCGTCCTTCACGTCCCCGCTTTTCGCGGCAATGCGGATCTGCCCCATATGGGAGACGTCAAACAGACCGGCCTTTTCGCGCGTATGCAGATGCTCGGTCATCAGCCCGGCCGGGAACTGGATCGGCATCTCGAAGCCCGCGAACGGCACCATCTTCGCGCCAAGTTCCAGATTCAGATCGTAAAGAGGAGTACGCTGGAGGGAATCAGTCATATGGAAAGCCCCGAACCATTCTATCTAAAGACGTGAAGATGCAGACGCCCCCGGTCGCCCGCAAAACGGACCGGAAAAAACGTCGCCCCTTCTGTCCTTTCGCCTGAGATCGCTATCCCGTCGGCGGATGCGCCCAGCGCACCTCTCTCCAGAATGTCCTGACCGCCTCGGTCCTTTGGCCTGAGAGTTTCCGGGGCGGTTGCTCCTTCGGCGCCAGCCTGACGGCCGGTCTCTCCCGTGTCGGTCATCCCGATCCTGCCAGTTTCCGAAAAACTCCGCAATCGTTACGAACGCTCATGCGTTGTGTCTTTTGCCCTGTAACACGCAAAGGAAAATGTCATGGCTGGTGAACTGACGGTCATTGCCGAATTCGAAACCACTTCGGCAACCTACGAGAAATTCCTTGAAGCCTGCGCCTATGACAGCGAGCGCTCCGTGGCCGACGAATCCGGCTGTCACAGCTTCACGGTCCTCTCCCCCGAGACGGAAGCCGACACGGTCATCCTCGTGGAAGTCTATACCGACCGCGCCGCCTTCGAGGCCCACCTCAAGACCCCGCATTTCGCGGTCTTTGCAAAAGCTGTAAAAGACCTGGAAATCAAGGAACGCAGTGTCCGTTTCCTGAAGAAGAGAGCCCCCTGAACAATGCATCTGTCGAATATGAAACGCCTTTTGACCATTACTCTTCTGTGCGGCACGGTTTCAGCCTGCGCCTCACACCCGCAGCACAATCCGCGCCAGCGCCTGATCGGCATTCCCAACCCCGCAAGCGTCTACTGCATTCAGCAGGGTGGCCGTCACGGTGATGTCCGGACATCCGGCGGTGAAACCGGCACCTGCACGTTCCCGCCGAACCAGATCTGCGACGAATGGACGCTCTATCGCGAACATCGCTGCGTCGCGCCCTTGGCCCGGATGCAGCCCTGATTTTTCCAGCCCGGTCAGGCCCGAAAGGGCCACCGGGTTTTTCATTATCCGAATACATAACATGTTATGTATTCTATCCACATGATCCCCGGAATCCGAATGACCGTCCCCTCTCCCCTGAGCGCCCTGACCACACGCAACACCAGGCTCTTCACGCTTCTGCTGGAACGCGAACTCAAAAAGTCAGGCCTACGGATCGGTCAGCTCCCCGTGTTGCAGGCTTTGCAGGACGGAAAGACCCTCAATCAGAAAGCCCTCGCGGATTTTGCAGATATCGAACAGCCGGGCATGACGACGCTTCTGGCCCGGATGGAACGCGACGGTCTGATCCAACGCGAACCAGACCCGGCAGACCGCCGCAGCACACTGGTCACACTGACACCGGACGGTCAGCGGAAAAGCCGGAGTATTGTTCCGATAATGGAACATTTGACCGATATAGCACTCAAGGGGTTCACACCCCTCGAACGCGACATTCTCGTAACACTTCTGGAACGGATCAACAGCAGCCTGAAAAGCCAGCTGTAACCGCCTGCCCCTTTAATGCAGGGGCAGGCACACGATCATTTTCCGGTTTTCGGAAGATGCTCGGCAATATAGGGCGGCAGGTTGAACGAGCCGACATGGATTTCCGGCGTCCAGTAGCGCGTCGTCCCCATGATCTTCGCAGCTTCCGCACGGGTGCGGATCTGCTCAACGGTCTGCGTGTTTGGCGCCTGTCCCTTGGAGGCCACACCCAGCGTCATGAACCCGCCGACATAGGTCGGAACAGCCGCCACATACGCACCCACATGCGGGAAGAACTTCGCACGACGCAGGCTCGTCTCATACAGCTCATCAGCCTGCATGAACGGCACGCCGCACTGGTTCACGATCAGCCCTTCAGCCGAAAGGATGCGTGCGCAGTTGCTGTAGAACTCGTCCGTGAACAGCACTTCGCCCACACCGATCGGATCAGTGCTGTCGACGATGATCACGTCGAAGGAGCCATCAGCCGCCTTGGCGACATAGTCGATGCCGTCACCGACAATGACTTCGGCCCGCGGGTCGTTCCACGCGTCACCGGCAATGTCCGGCAGATACTGCTTGGACAGGTCGATCACCGCACCGTCGATCTCGACCATGACAGCCTTCTCGACCGTGTCATGCTGCAGGACGCGACGCAGAACGCCACCGTCACCCGCACCAATGATCAGCACGCGCTTCGCACAGGGATGCGCCAGAAGCGGCACATGCGTCAGCATTTCCTGATAGACGAACTCGTCACGCTCGGTAATCTGGATGACACCATCCAGAACCAGCACGCGGCCGTGGCTGGAGCTTTCAAACACCACCACATCCTGGAAGTCGGATTTTACCCGTGCGAGCTCACGCGTAACGAGAAAGCGCTGTCCCCAGTCCGGGTACAGGGTCTCGTTGAGCCATGTTTCAGCCATGGATCATCGTTTCCTTGTCGGATTGTATTGGAAAAGGACCGGTTTTTACCCGGTCCTTTCGTCAGTTCAGGCTGCTTTTGCAGCCTTGTCCTGCACGCGGCCACGCCGCACGGCATCGACCTCGATCCGGCCGGCCTGGAACAGGCGCTGCATCACCGGGATCGACAGATTCGGATCACATGCACCGCACATGAACACGTCCACGGCCGCATAATTCCGTTCCGGCCACGTATGGATCGAGATATGGCTTTCCGCCAGCACGATCACGCCGGACACGCCACCATTGGGCGTGAAGTGGTGAAAATGGCTGTGCAGGATCGTTGCACCAGCTGCCACCGCAGCTTCGCACAGCGTTTCATCGATCCGCATGGGATCATCGAGATTCCGGGCGTCCCAGAAATCGATCAGCAGGTGATTGCCAGCATAACGTTCGCCATCACGCTCAATGAAGTAATCCTTGCGCTCCTCCTCAACGAGGTGAGCTGCGCCGTTCTGGATATCTCTCGGGAGTCCCGATACCATCCCCAGTTGAGCAAGTGCGTTCATCACGTACCCCCAAACCAGTAGACAGCCTGTTGGGCAAAAATGCCCCCTTGGGCCAGGAAGCGCGCTAGTTAGCGGCCCCTCCCCCCTGATGCAAGCACTTTATGGGTTAATTCCCCAATATGTCACATATCTCCGCCGGCCCATGTCCCCACTGCATGAGAAAGCGGTTTTCCCTTTCCTGCACACAGGGCTGACGTCCAGAAATACCTTGAATATCCCAAGGCAAATACAGTTCGGGCGCCGGATCTCCGGGAAACGAATCCCGGAAATCGCGACGCCCGACAGAAGCTGAGGCTTCTCCATTCCGAAGGGCCGAATCCGGCCCCTCAGATTAGTCTGATCAGTTCTTGGCCTTGTCGACCAGCTTGCCCTTGGCAATCCACGGCATCATCGCACGCAGCTTCTCACCGGTCTTCTCGATCGGGTGAGCGTCGTTGCGGGCGCGGATGGCCTTGAAGCCAACGCCGCCGGACTGATTCTCAAGAATGAAGTTGCGAACGAACGTACCGTCCTGGATGTCCGTCAGAACGCGCTTCATCTCGGCCTTCGTTTCCGGCGTGATGATGCGCGGACCTGTGACATACTCGCCGTATTCGGCGGTGTTGGAGATGGAGTAGTTCATGTTCGCAATGCCGCCTTCATAGATCAGGTCCACGATCAGCTTCATTTCGTGCAGGCACTCGAAATAGGCCATCTCCGGCGCATAACCGCCTTCAACCAGCGTCTCGAAGCCGGCGCGGATCAGGTCGACGAGACCACCGCACAGGACAGCCTGCTCACCGAACAGATCGGTTTCGACTTCTTCCTTGAACGTCGTCTCGATGATGCCCGCACGGCCACCACCGTTTGCGGAAGCGTAGGACAGGGCGATTTCGAGCGCATTGCCCGAAGCGTTCTGTGCCACAGCCACGAGGGACGGCACGCCACCACCACGCAGGTATTCGGAACGGACCGTGTGGCCCGGGCCCTTCGGCGCGATCAGGAACACGTCCAGGTCCGGACGGGCTTCGATGATGCGGAAATGGATGGACAGACCGTGAGCGAAGGCCAGGGCAGCACCCTGCTTCAGGTTCTTCTCAAGGCTTTCCTTGTACAGCGCGCCCTGGCCTTCATCCGGCGTCAGGACCATGACAACATCGGCCCAGGCAGCAGCCTCACCCGGCTCCATTACCTTGAAACCGGCTTCCTCAGCCTTCTTCACCGCGGAAGAGGTCGGACGCAGGCCGATGACGATGTCGGAAACGCCGCTGTCCTTGAGGTTGTTGGCATGGGCGTGACCCTGGCTGCCATAGCCGATGATCGCGACTTTCTTGCTCTTGATCAGATTCAGATCGGCATCGCGATCGTAATACACCCGCATCAGACAGGCTCCTTTTTAAGATGAAACACTGAAGGACCCCGCCCGATGGCAGCAATCCCGGTGCGCGAAACCTCGGCCAGGCCAAGGGGGCGCATCAACTCGATGAACGCGTCGATCTTTTCGGGAGACCCCGTCAGCTCGAACACGAAACTCGTGGCCGTCGTATCCACAGGCCGCGCACGGAACGAATCCGCAATGCGCAAGGCCTCCGTCCGGCGGTCACCGGACGAGACGATCTTCACCAGCGCAAGCTCGCGGCCCACATACGGGCCTTCTTCCGTCAGGTCGCAGACATCATGCACCGGGATCAGGCGCTTGAGCTGCGCCTTGATCTGCCGGATTACCATCGGCGTGCCCGACGTCAGAACCGTGATGCGCGAGAGCTTCTGCTCCGCATCCACCAGCGCCACCGTCAGGCTCTCGATGTTGTAGCCGCGACCGGAAAACAGGCCCACCACGCGGGCCAGCGCGCCACTCTCGTCCTCGATCAGAACCGAGATGACCGAATGTTGGATAGTCTCCGTCATCAGACCAGCATCTTCCCTTCTTCGGTCAGTCCCGCCGCTTCGGAATCCTGATCCGGACCCAGCAGCATCTGGTTGTGCGCAGCACCCGACGGGATCATCGGATAGCAGTTCTCGCCTTCCGCCACGCAGATATCGGCCACAACCGGCCCATCATGCGCCAGCATCCGGCGGATCACGTCATCCAGCTCCCCGATATGCGTCGCCCGCATCCCGGTCGCATGGAACGCTTCCGCGAGCTTTACGAAATCCGGCAGCGCCTCGCTGTAGGACTGCGAATAGCGCGACCCGTGAAGCAGCTCCTGCCACTGACGGACCATGCCCATATAGTGGTTGTTCAGGATGAAGATCTTCACCGGCAGGCGATACTGCGCGATCGTGCCCAACTCCTGGATGTTCATGAGCGTGGAGGCCTCACCGGCGATATCGATCACCAGCGCATCCGGATGGGCCACCTGCGCGCCCACAGCGGCTGGCAGGCCATAGCCCATCGTCCCCAGCCCCCCCGACGTCAGCCAGCGGTTCGGCTTGTCGAACTGGAAATGCTGGGCCGCCCACATCTGATGCTGCCCGACCTCAGTGGAGACGAACGTATCGCGACCCGTTTCCTTGGCCAGTTCATACAGACGACGGACCGCCTGCTGCGGCCGGATGATCGCGGATGGCGTCATGTCCTGCGTGAAACCGAAACCGTCCACGCTCCGCCAGGACGCGATCTGGTTCCACCAGGTGGACAGATCCGGCGCCGGCGTATCACCCCAGGCTTCCAGCAGGGCTTCGAGCGTATCGCGCACATCGCCTTCGATCCGCACATCCACCGGCACGATCTTGTCGATCTGGCTCGGATCGATATCGGCGTGAACCTTGAACGAATTGGGCGAGAACGCATCCACACGCCCTGTCACACGGTCATCGAAGCGCGAGCCCAGCGCGATCAGCAGGTCACAGCCATGCGTGGCCATGTTTGCCTCGACCGAACCATGCATCCCCAGCATGCCCAGGAACTGCGGATCTGGAGACGGAAACGCGCCCAGACCCATCAGCGTGGACGTCACCGGGAAACCGGTCTTGCGCGCCAGACGACGCAGCAGCTCCGACGCTTCCGGTCCGGAATTGATGATGCCACCACCCGTATAGAACAGCGGACGCTTGGCCGTCTTCATCGCCTCGACGGTCCGCGCAATCGCCTCAGCATCCGGGCCACCCTGATGGCTCAGACGCCGCAGCCGCGACAGCGCAGGCTTCGTCAGCGGAGCCTTGCCGACCGTGATATCCTTCGGCAGATCCACCAGAACCGGCCCCGGACGACCCGAACGTGCGACCTCGAACGCCTCGCGCACAGTCTGCGCCAGCGTCCCCGGTTCCCGCACGAGATAGTTGTGCTTGGTCGCAGGACGCGTGATGCCCGTCGTGTCGGCTTCCTGGAACGCATCATTGCCGATCAGCTTCGTCGGCACCTGACCCGACAGGCAGACGAGCGGGATGGAATCCATCAGCGCATCCACCAGCCCGGTCACGGCATTGGTCGCACCCGGACCCGAGGTCACCAGCACCACACCGACCTTACCCGTCGAACGCGCATAGGCCTCGGCCGCATGAACGGCAGCCTGCTCATGGCGGACAAGCACATGGCGGATACGGTCCTGCTTGAAGAGAGCATCGTAAATCGGAAGGACAGCCCCACCCGGATATCCGAATATGACCTCCACACCCTCTTCATCGAGAACGCGCAGAAGCACCTCCGCGCCATTCAGCGCCTCGTTGCCTGTTCCTGCGTCTCTTTCAGCAGCCGTCACCGTTTCCTCCCAAGGTATGAGCGGCGGGATTTAGGACGACGGCGCGGCGGCGTCAACTCGTTCAGATATAAAGTTCTCTATTTTTTCATACTGACTTTCCGATTCTTGCGCAGAATGGGTATATCTACGCAACGAAATCATCCCATCATCACCCTTCCCCAGCGCATGATGCCGGAACCAGGTCGCCTGCCGCCGCGTATAGCGTCCAGTGGCCAGGACGGCGGATTTCCGCGCTTCCTCAAGCGGGATCTCTCCCCGCAGAACGGCCGCCAGCTCGGGCACTCCATGCGCACGCATGGCAGGCAGAACCGGATCAAGCCCCCGCGCCAGCAGCGAAGACACTTCTTCAAGAGCCCCGGCCTCCAGCATCTGCCCGAATCTGGAATCGATCGCCCGGCGCAGCCCTTCCCGTTCAGGATCCATCTGCACGGACACGAACCGGCAGGGAGCAGGCGGCAGCCCCGGTTGCGAGCGCCACCAGGCCAGCCCGCGTCCCGTCCCGGTCCAGACCTCCCAGGCCCGCGAAATCCGCTGGGTATCGTTCGGACGCAGACCCGATGCCGTTTCCGGATCCACCTGCATCAGCCGCGCATGCAGCGCCTCCGGCCCGATTTCTTCCGCCAGTCCCCGCGCTTCGGTCCGTGCCGCATCGCCAGGGTCCGGCACTTCCACCAGACCATCCGTCAGCGCCCGCAGATACATCCCCGTCCCGCCACACAGGATCGGCATGCGTCCCTCGGCCCAGGCCGCATCCATTTCCCGCAGCGCCTCGGACCGCCACCAGGCCACACTCCCCGGCACGGTCGCATCCAGCACGCCGTAAAGCCGGTGCGGCACAGCGGCTTCGTCGACTGCGTCAGGCCGGGCTGTGAGGATGTGCAGATCACGATAGACCTGCATGGAATCCGCATTGATGACCGTGCCCTCAAAGCGCCGGGCAAGGTCGAGCGCCAGTGCTGACTTGCCGGAGCACGTCGGGCCAGCCACAATGAGCGCAGTCTTAACAGTCACAGTCTTGGGGGCGTTCATTCCCCCCTCCTGCCACACGTGCCGGACCGTTACGAGAGCCCATGTCCCTTCCTGCCGTCCTGACCCTCATCGCTGACCGGACATCCGGTACCCTCAAGCCCGAGGCGATCGATATCGCCCGCACCCTCGTCAAGGGCAACGCCCCGATCGTCCTGTCCCCGGGCGAAGCGGTGGACATTCCCTGCCCACCATCACGCCCCGGCTCCGCCAGCGCCGCCACCATCCGCGCAACACTGGCCCCCTACCGCGTTGATGCGCTGCTGATGAGGACCCGCGGCCGTCGCAAGGCCGTGCTCGTCGCCGACATGGACAGCACCATCGTCACCGGTGAAACGCTGGACGAACTGGCAGACCTCTTGGGCTGTGGTGAGGAAGTTGCCGCCATCACCCGCGCTTCGATGAACGGCGAACTGGAATTCGACGCCGCCCTCGAACAGCGCGTGGCCCTGCTGGCAGGCAAGCCGGCATCGGTTCTCGAAGATGTCTGGAATTCCGTCACCCTGACGGAAGGGGCGAAGGAACTCGTCCAGACCATGCGCAAACACAACGGCCGCACGGCCCTCGTGTCGGGCGGGTTCACATGGTTCACCCAGCGTGTGGCCGAGCTCTGCGGGTTTGATGAAAATTACGGCAATGCGCTGGAAATCGAAGACGGCAGGATCACCGGCCGCCTCGCTGGTCCGATCCTTGGTCCCGATGCCAAGCGCGACCATCTCGAACGCCTGACGTCAGAGCGCGGCGTGCAGCTCCGCGCTGCCCTGACGACCGGCGATGGCGCCAACGACATCCCGATGCTCGCCAGCGCCGGGCTCGGTCTGGCCTTCCATGCCAAGCCCAATGTGCGCCGCATCATTTCCACACAGATCAATTTCGCCAGCCTGCGCGCGCATCTCTTCGCACAGGGCTATCACGCGAAGGATTTTGTAACAGACTGACCGGACTTCAGACCCGCCAGAGACGAAAAAGCCGCCGGAGTCCCAGACCCCGGCGGCTTTTTTTCGATCAATATCCCCAAGTGTAAGGCGGAACCCCGGAATACGACGGTGCGGCGTAATAACCGGGAGCATAGCCCGGCGCATATCCGTATCCGCCATAACCGCCATAGCCATAAGGCGAGGCCACAGCCATTCCGGCCGCCATGCCAAGACCGACGCCAAGGCCCCAGCCGCCCCAGCCCCAGCCGCCGCCCCAGCCCGGCATACCCCAGCCATAACCGAACCAGCCGGGTCCACCCCAACCGTTCCAGCCACCCCAGCCCGGATAGCCCCAGCCGCCAAAGCGCGGGCCACCCCAGCCACCGCCCCAGCCGCCACCGCGGAAACCCCAGCCCGGACGTCCACCGTACCCGCCGCCCCAGCCACCACGATAGCCACCGCCACCGGGTCCGCCACGGAAACCACCGCCGCCCATGCCACCGGGACCCATCCCGCCACCATGGAAACCGCCACCACCCATTCCGCCGCCGTGGAAGCCACCGCCTCCACCATGCTGGGCAAAGGCGGGAAGGGAAATCGAAGACGCCAGCAGTGCCAGCATCAGCGCGGCAGCGGGTCTGTGTGCAAAGGTCATGGCAAGTCTCCTGTGGGAAAGCCCGATCATTGTCCCATATCGGCATTATCAGATCGCGTGGGAAGGTGGCTTTCCCATGACGAAATAACTTGTTTCACGTGAAACAATTCCGTCACCTTCGTTTGCGCCGCGCGCCCAGATAGCCACCAAGGTTTTCAAGCGCCAGCCGAAGCTCCTCGTCCTCAATATCCGGCACTTCGATCTGCACCGGTTTCGGACGCTTCGGCGTTGGTCGTTCGAACGCGACCAGATCCTGAACGAGCTTGAGCCGCTCGATCCCGTATTCCCCCCGTAGCCCGCAGGCCACGTTGATGCGTTCGATGATTTGGGGCGCCAGATGCTGCAATTCCATGGCGATCGGTCCCGAACATGCCAGCGTCAGCGTCCCGGCAGAGAAGCGTCGCGGCTCGGTCTGCTTCGCCAGACGCGGACCTACGAAATCTACCCAGTCCATCATCAGACGCGCCAGAACGGGCGGCTTCTTTTTAAAAACAGGCTGCGTCAGACCCTGAACGAATGTCCCGATCTGCTTCGTGCCCGAACGGCGCGGCGTCCAGTTCCGGTTTGACGGCACCCAGCCATCGGGCTCCAATGCGGGTTTCTTTTTTGAGGGGCGCTTGTCCGAACCGCGATCCTTCGTCATATCCGTCACCGTGACTCCTGATGCATCCGCCCTGCTGCGCTGGTACGACCACCACCGCCGCGTCCTGCCATGGCGCAGCCTCTCCGGCCATCGCCCGGACCCGTACGCCGTCTGGCTGAGCGAGATCATGCTCCAGCAGACAACCGTCAAGGCTGTCATAGCCTATTACGAGCGCTTTCTCACGCATTACCCGACGGTTCAGGAACTCGCGGCCGCCACGCTTGAAGACGTCCTGCACCTCTGGGCCGGCCTCGGCTACTATGCCCGCGCCCGCAATCTGCACGCCTGTGCAAAAAGCGTCTCCGAACGCGGCGGTTTCCCCGATAGGGTCGAAGAGCTCCTGACCCTTCCCGGAATTGGCGCCTATACGGCCCGGGCCATCGCCGCCATCGCCTTCGGACGTCCTGTCGTCCCCGTTGACGGCAATGTCGAGCGCGTCACAGCCCGCCTGAACGCCATCGAAGATCCCCTCCCGGCTTCACGCCCGCTGCTCGCCCGACAGGCCGCACTCCTGAATGACGATCCTATCGCCCAAAGCCGCCCGTCAGACTTTGCACAGGCCCTGTTCGATCTCGGCGCCACGATCTGCACTCCGCGCAGTCCCGCCTGCCTGACCTGCCCCTGGCAGACATCCTGCATCGCCCATGCCCGCGGCATCGCAGCACAACTCCCAGCCAAACAGCCCAAACAGGCCCGCCCCACCCGTTATGGCGCGCATTTCCTTCTTCATGACCAAAACGGCCAGATCCTCCTGCGCACGCGCTCGCCAACCGGTCTGCTGGGCAGCATGGACGAACTTCCCGGAACCGAATGGCGCAGCACACCCTGGCCCGAAGACGAAGTCCTCGCCCAGGCTCCCTGCGTGGCCCACTGGGTCCGCAAAGGCGAGGTTCGCCATGTCTTTACCCATTTCACCCTGTACCTCACGGTCTACGAGGCTTGCCTTCCGCAGGGTCATAATGCAGGGATCGATTCCTCTTTCGGCACGTTCCGTTCAACGAAACGCGCCGCTTTGTCCGGCGTCATGAAGAAATGCCTGGCTCTCACCAAGCAGTTTTCGGAGACATGATGACTGACCCCACCCCGACACTCCGCCTGTGGTTCATGGACTGGCACGGCTGGATGCTGGACCATAATCCGCTGAGAGATGCGCCCAGCCGCACTCCCTTCCAGCCAGGACGCCTTCCGGGGCTTTGTGCCGTTGTTCCTGTCCCTTTCCTGCTTCCCTGTCGTCCGTTTATGGAAAAGCGCATTTCCATGCCCCGTCTTTTTCCTGAACTGGAAATGCAAGAGCTTTCCCATAACCAAGTCATCTTTTTCAGCCCGGGAACCGGAACCTATCTGAGAAGTGCTCCATCGGGACAAAACAGCGTGGACTATGATGCCCCTGTCCATCAGGCATGGGAAACCTTCTTTCCCATGACGGTAGAGATGCTGCGCGGACTGTCCCTGATCCTCACCGCACATGCCATAAGTCTGGAAGACGAGGCGCAGGACATCCTTCCGCTGCCCACGCTTCATGAAGGTTTCATCCTCCGTTTCGAAGACAAAGACCTTCCCCTGTTCCTGAACACGGCCGCCCTCAAACAGATCGGCCAGCTCATGCCTGGAAATTCCGCACCGGTTTCCCTGACATGGCAGATCGATACTCCACCCGTTTCTTTCGTCGCGCATCGTCAGGCAGAGACCGAACCCGCAACAGTGTGAAAGGATTTTCACATTCCTGATGGCAGCACGCCGTGTGGGAAGCCGTTTGCTCGACCCCGCGTTCATGACAGACAGCTAGAAAACAAGGACCTGTCATGCCGCGAGACCTCCCCGCCAGCAGCCACCCTTCCTCTCCCTCCGAAGCAGATACCGGACGCCTCGAAAACGGCAGGGTGACGTTCGGGAGCGGAAGCGGCAATACGGAACACGCGGATACCGGCTCTTCCCCCATTCTCCCCCCTGACGAGCGGGTCGGCTTTGCCGTTATGGGACTTGGCCGACTGAGCGTGGGACAGATCCTCCCCGCCTTTATGGAAAGCCGGACCGCCTGCCCTGTGGCCCTCATTTCCGGCCGGAAAGAAAAGGCCCTGACTGTCGCGCGGGAATACGGCATCCCGTCCTCGTCCATCTTCACCTATGACGAAATCCATCGCCTCGCAGACCGCCCGGATATCCAGGCCGTCTATGTGGCCACACCGAACGCCATGCATGTCGATCAGGTGGAAGCCCTGGCCGCCGCCGGAAAACATATCCTGTGCGAAAAGCCGATGAGCAATACGGCGCAGGAAGCCGAGCGCATGATTGCTGCCTGCAAACAGGCCGGCGTGAAGCTTATGATCGCCTATCGCTGCCATTTCGAGCCCTTCAATCGCGCCGTTATCAAACTCGTCCGCAGCGGAGAACTGGGCAAACCCAAACTTGTGGAAGCCGTCAACACACAGACGGAAACCGATGCCTCACACTGGCGGCTGAAAGCGCCTGTCGCCGGCGGAGGCGCCCTGCCCGATATCGGTCTCTACTGCCTGAACGGCACCCGCAACCTTCTGGGCGAAGAACCTGTCGAGCTGTTTGCCCGGATGGTCAGTCCGGCAGATGATCCCCGCTTTGCCAGCGTGGACGAGACCTTCTCCTTCATGATGCGCTTCCCATCCGGCGTGATCGCCAACTGCGCCACCAGCTATGGCGCCTCCATTACCCGCAAGCTGAGCATCCGGCTGGAAAAAGGATCGATCGAGCTGGAAAACGCCTTTGCCTATCAGGGCCACAGACTGCGTATCTCGCGTGAAAACGAAGGCCACCCCGCCGTCACCGAATGGCACATCCCTCCGGCCAACCAGTTCACTCTTGAAATCGATCACTTTGCCCAGTGCATCCTCAAGGATGAAACACCTCTGACATCCGGCGAAGAAGGTCTGCGTGACCAGAAACTCATGGAAGCGCTGTACTGTTCGGCCCGTGAAGACCGCATGATCAGGCTTTCAGAGACATGAAGTTTCTGATCTGGCTCCTGCCTGTTCTCGCAGGTCTCAGCAATCCGGTTCAGTCCGCCGCCAATGCCGGGCTCAACAAGGCCGTCGGACCCGGCCTGACAATCCTGACCGTTTATGCCGTCGCCCTGAGCGGACTGGTCTGCCTCTTCGCCTTTCTCCCGACCGACAGCACAACCGCCGCCCAGCCTCTCACGACCCGACTCCAGCATGTTCCCTGGTGGGCATGGACCGGAGGCCTGTGCAACCTGATGTTCGTCGTCGCCGGATCCCTGGCAACCCGGCAGACCGGCTCGGCCGCCTTTACGGTCATCACCCTGACCTGCGCCGTCTGTCTGTCCCTGCTTCTCGACCATTTCGGCCTTCTCGGCCTGAAACAGCACGCCCTGTCCTTTCCCCGTCTTCTGGGCGCCGCAATGGCGATCGGGGGTGTTCTGCTGGTTTCCTTCACCTGAAATAACGCAACAAGACCATTCTGGTCCTTATCCGTTTCACGGAACTTGTCAGGCTGTATTTAATTCTCCCTCATGAGAAAGGGTTTTTTCAATTAATTGTAATGTTTGATCGATGTCCTTCACAGACAGGATTTTTGTTCTAAACATTCCTGTGTCTGGAACAGGCAGATATTTCATACGAAGCCGGTCTTTTTTCCCGGCTGTGATGGGAAGATATGTCACCAAGAGGTTCTTTTCTTGCCGTTTCTGGGGTCCGTCATGACGGAACGGGCCGTTTATTCTGTTATACTACCCGTTATTTAACGACAGAAAATCGCTATCCTGAAAATCCTGGTTTTCCCTGGTCCCCTGACGGCACGTCACCTTTAAAATTCCTATTCCAGACACCTGCCCGCAATATCCGGATAATCCCGGACGCCTCTCCTGAAATACAGGTCGGTCAGGTCCTTTCTCCACATTCCTGTTTCCCCAAAGGGCTGCGAGGGTCTATCGGCTCCGTCAGTAACTGCGCGTCTGGATCTTCCGATTCCGGCAAACGGTCCGACGGCTCCCTGTCCCCGTATCCTGTCACAGCCTCCCTTCGGTCGGATGACTGCATGGTCCTGTCAGCAAGGCAGATCATCCAGTCATCTGACCGTCCCTATGGCTCCTGAGGTACTGAAACCATGACTTATACTGTCGGACATTATCTTGCCGAACGACTGACACAGATCGGCCTGAAGCATCACTTCGCCGTTGCCGGTGACTACAACCTCGTTCTGCTTGACCAGCTGATCGAACAGGGCGGCACGAAGCAGATCTATGACTGCAACGAGCTGAACTGCAGCTTCGCCGCCGAAGGTTATGCCCGTGCCAACGGTGCCGCCGCAGCCGTCATCACCTTCAGCGTCGGCGCCATCTCCGCCATGAACGGCCTCGGCGGCTCGTATGCCGAGAACCTGCCGATCCTCGTGATTTCGGGTGCTCCGAACTCCAACGATCATGGTTCGGGCCACGTCCTGCACCACACGATCGGCACGACGGATTACAGCTACCAGATGGAAATGGCCAAGCACGTCACCTGTGCCGCCGAAAGCATCACCTCTGCTGAAACCGCTCCGGCCAAGATCGACCACGTCATCCGCACGATGCTGCGCGAGAAGAAGCCGGCCTATCTTGAAATCGCCTGTAACGTCTCGGCCGCTCCTTGCGTCCGTCCGGGTCCGGTTTCGTCCCTGCACGCCCATCCGCGTCCTGACGAAGCCAGCCTGAAGGCCGCTCTGGACGAGAGCCTGAGCTTCCTCAACAAGGCCAACAAGGTCGCCATCCTGGTCGGCACCAAGCTGCGCGCTTCGGAAGCCCTCACGGAAACGGTTGAACTGGCTGACAAGCTGGGCTGCCCCGTCACGGTCATGGCCGCTGCAAAGAGCTACTTCCCCGAGACGCACCCCGGCTTCCGTGGCGTGTACTGGGGTGATGTCAGCAGCCCGGGCGCACAGGAAATCATCGAAGGCGCCGATGCCGTCATCTGCCTGGCACCTGTCTGGAACGACTACTCCTCGGGTGGCTGGAAGAGCATCATCCGCGGCGAGAAGGTCCTCGAAGTCAATCCCGATCGCGTCACCGTCAACGGCAAGACCTTCGACGGCTTCCGCCTCAAGGAATTCGTCAAGGCCCTGACCGAGAAGGCTCCGAAGAAGTCCGCAGCCCTGACCGGCGAATACAAGCCCGTCATGCTGCCGAAGGCCGACCCGGCAAAGCCGCTGTCCAACGACGAAATGACCCGCCAGATCAACGAACTGGTCGACGGCAACACCACCCTTTTCGCCGAGACCGGCGACTCATGGTTCAACGCCGTGCGTATGCACCTTCCCGAAGGTGCGAAGGTCGAGACGGAAATGCAGTGGGGTCACATCGGCTGGTCCGTTCCGTCCATGTTCGGTAACGCAACCGCTTCGCCGGATCGCAAGCACGTCCTGATGGTCGGTGACGGTTCCTTCCAGCTGACGGCGCAGGAAGTGGCCCAGATGGTCCGCTACGAACTGCCGGTCATCATCTTCCTGGTGAACAACCACGGCTACGTCATCGAAATCGCCATCCATGACGGCCCGTACAACTACATCCAGAACTGGGATTACGCAGCTCTGATGCAGTGCTTCAACCAGGGCGTCCCGGGCGAAGAAAGCGGCAAGTACGGTCTCGGCCTGCATGCCACGACGGGTGCGGAACTGGCCGACGCCATCGCCAAGGCCAAGAAGAACACCCGTGGCCCGACGCTCATCGAGTGCAAGCTCGATCGCACGGACTGCACCAAGACCCTCGTGGAGTGGGGCAAGGCTGTTGCCGCCGCAAACTCCCGCAAGCCCCAGAGCGTCTGAACAAAGCGTCTGATCCTTTCCGGATCAGCCCCTGTGACACAGAAAACCCCCCGTGCCCGGCACGGGGGGTTTTTCTTTGAGACCGGCTCTCAAACGAAAAATCAGAGCAGACGCGCAACCTTCATGAACAGGAACGTCACGGTCATGAAGACGAAACAGACAATACCCGCCTCCACGGTCCCAAGAGATCCCTGCGCCAGGAACATCCCACCGGTATTCATGCCAAAGAATCCGGTTACGAATGTCGCCGGCAGCATCAACGTGGTCCCGACCGAGACGATATACAGACGCCGGTTGGTTTCTTCCGCCTGATTGGATCCAAGCTCGTCCTGCAAAGACCGCGCACGATCCTGAAGTGCGATCAGATCGTCCAGCGCCGGATGAACCTGCCGCTCGGCCCGGTCCCGCAATTCGTCCTCAGCCCAGTCCGGAAGATCCAGATCCTCGTCTTTCAGAACACGGTCGATCGGCGTCACCACCCGGCGCAGTTCAGTCGCACGACGGCGCACCTTACCGACAATGCTACCCAGATGCCCCAGGTCAGAGCGATGCTCGATCAGCAGCAGCACGTCTTCCGCCCGGTCCAGTTCGTCATCCAGATGCCCGAGCTGACGCCGCACCGTCCCCGTAAACTCACGAAGGGCACGGTCAATAATCCCCGCAGGCGTCTTCGGAATCTGGTCCGGCTTGAGCGAACGATACGCCGCGCCCAAAACCGGAATGGGGTTGCGCCGCGTCGTGATCAGCAGGTCCGGCCGCATCGCAAACCGCCAGGCGCAGATGTCACGATCCTCTTCGGACAGTGCATCGTCAAAAGCCGGCAGCGCGCCCCAGATCAGATCGCCGAATGCCTCAAGCGCAATACCGTATTCCGTCTCAGCCAGCATGGCGCAGACATCTTCAGGCAGGTCCGGTAGATGCGCGACATAGCCGCGTGCCGAGCTGTGCACCGTATCGAAATGCAGCCAGTACCATCCATCGCTCTCGACAGGTCGCTCCGGTGCCAGAAGCGCCTCGACCTCGGCCGATCCGAGCGTGCGCAGCTCCTGTCCGGGGACGGCATGAACCGCCCAGACCAGCCCGTTTGCGAATGCGGGTGCCCCTGTTTCCTGATGGTCAGGATCCAGAACCGTAAAGGGGAAGTTGTAGGCAGTGCTCTCTGACACGACATCCTCCTGTTCTCAGGGGGTTCAGGACCGGCAGAACCGGCATGCAGCTTCGACAGAAACGACTGGGGGCGAATTCAGTCCGGCTTCTCGCACGCCATGCGCAACGACGCAATATACCCCTCTTTGCGTAAATGTGAGCGTGCCTGAATGCAACTTCCTCCATTGTGGTGGGTTATTCATCTTACTCTGCAATGAGCGAACCCCTGCCGCAGGGGACCTCCCCTTCCGGAAAGGAATGTCCATGTCCATCCGCACATCATTCTTCGCCGCCAGCCTTCTGCTGGGCACTGCCGTCACTGCTCCGTCCGTGATGGCCCAGGCCGTTAGCGCCCCCAGCAACGACCAGACACAGACCTCGACGTCTGCCGTGCAGAAGGCGCAGAACTCCACCATCGACCAGCCAAACAATCGTCTGCCGACCAATCCGCACACCGTGATGGAACAGCCGGACCAGCCGCCGCCGACCGCGCCGGGCCCCATGAGCCGCACGACGAACGAAACGGGTCCCGTCCCGTCGAACCAGAAAGACGTGCATAAACTCGGCCATCAGCGTCACCACGCGCACAAGAAGGCGTCTGCCCCGACCGATTCAACGCCGCAGACCACGTCGCCGGAATAAAGGCGACAGGCCTATTGCCGGGCCCGCCCTTTCCGCGGGTCCGTCAAGCCTTTATACAGGCAGCCATCCAAAGATGGGCAGCAAGGGCCATTTCATGACGACGCAGGATTACAAGGTTCGCGACATTAATCTGGCAGACTGGGGCCGCAAGGAAATCTCTATCGCCGAAGGCGAAATGCCGGGCCTGATAGCTCTTCGCGAAGAGTACAAGGACTCACAGCCACTCAAGGGTGCACGCATCGCCGGCTGTCTGCACATGACCATCCAGACCGCAGTACTGATCGAGACGCTGATTGCTCTCGGCGCCACGGTCCGCTGGTCCTCGTGCAACATCTTCTCCACGCAGGATCACGCCGCAGCAGCCATTGCTGCCGCTGGTATCCCCGTCTTTGCCTGGAAGGGTCTGACGGAAGACGAATTCAACTGGTGCATCGAGCAGACCATTCATGGTTCCGATGGCTGGACGCCGAACATGATCCTCGACGATGGTGGCGACCTCACCATCATGATGCACGACAAGTACCCCGAAATGCTCAAGGACGTGCGCGGCATCTCCGAAGAGACGACGACGGGTGTGCATCGCCTGTGGGAAATGTCCAAGAAGGGCACGCTGAAGGTTCCCGCCATCAACGTGAACGACAGCGTCACCAAGTCCAAGTTCGACAACCTGTATGGCTGCCGTGAGAGCCTCGTGGACGCGATCCGTCGCGGCACGGACGTCATGATGGCCGGCAAGGTTGCCGTGGTTGCCGGTTACGGTGACGTGGGCAAGGGCTCTGCTGCGTCCCTGCGCAACGCAGGCTGCCGCGTGCTCGTGACCGAAGTCGATCCGATCTGCGCTCTTCAGGCCGCCATGGAAGGCTATGAAGTCGTCACGATGGAAAACGCAGCTCCGCGCGGCGACATTTTCGTCACCTGCACGGGCAACGTGGACATCATCACGATCGACCACATGCGTGAAATGAAGGACCGTGCGATCGTCTGCAACATCGGTCACTTCGACAGTGAAATCCAGGTCGAAGCCCTGCGCAACTATCGCTGGAACAACATCAAGCCGCAGGTTGACGAGATCGAGCTGGCACCGAACCGCCGCATCATCCTTCTGTCCGAAGGCCGTCTGGTGAACCTGGGCAACGCAACGGGCCACCCGTCCTTCGTGATGTCGGCCTCCTTCACCAACCAGACCTTGGCGCAGATCGAACTGTGGACGGCAAAGCCGGGCCAGTACGAGGTCAAGGTCTACACCCTGCCGAAAGCTCTGGACGAGAAGGTCGCAGCTCTGCACCTCGCAAAGGTCGGCGCAGAACTTTCCAAAATGTCACAGAAACAGGCGGACTACATCGACGTTCCAGTTAACGGTCCGTTCAAGCACGAAGAATACCGCTACTAAGACGAGGCGGATCAGGGAGGGCGGAACCCCGGTTGCGCCCCTTCCGGATTTCCTTAACCGACAGGAGTTACACTCATGGGTCTTTTCAGCACGATCATGTCCAAGATCTTTGGCCATGCCGAAGCAGCCACCCCGGCCACCTCCGCTGCTGCTCCGGCCGCGGCAGATGCAGCCGCACCGGCCGCTCCTGCAGCAGCCGCTGCCGCCTCCCAGACAGCCGCACCGGTGGACGTCGATGCCGTCCTGTCCGGTCTGGCCGCCAAGGCTGGCCAGCCGCTGAACTACAAGACTTCCATCGTGGATCTCCTGAAGCTGCTCGGTCTCGACAGCTCGCTCCAGTCCCGCAAGGAACTGGCCAGCGAACTGCATTACTCGGGCAGCACGGACGACACCGCGACGATGAACGTCTGGCTCATCAAGCAGGTCTATGCCGAGCTGGCCAAGAATGGTGGCAAGGTCCCGGCTGACTGGACGCATTGATCCGCGCCCCGTCCGCACGGACAGCATAAAAAAAACCCGGCTGGAAACAGCCGGGTTTTTTTCTGCGCTTATGGTTTCATAAGACCCACTCGCTCAGTTTATCTACCGATTTTATTGATTTGGAATAGCAACATTCCTTAATCGGAATGTGTTAGTTTCTGCTAAAAAATCACTTCGGAATGCACTTAATTTTGTTGACTATTTGCAACAATTATTTTGGCGAAAATGCTTTGTTCTTCCCTTCGGAATAAAAAAATCCTTCCGGATTTTTGCATTCAGGGCAGCGGCCTTTTATCCGCAATCGGATCGATCTTCGGCTCCGTCAGCGGCCCTGAATCAATCACGACCACCAGATCACCCGCAATCTGCGTCGGCTGCCGATCCTTTGGAAGCAGCGCCTGAAAACGCGGATCATAACTCGCAGCCTGCTCATAAAGCGCATCGATCAGCCCGTAATGATCCATGAATTTATTCATGGTCGCCGGAATCCGGATGCACCCTTCCGACGCCGGATGCCCCAGACGCCATTCCAGGAACTGCGGATCCGTCGCATGGATTTCCAGCCGGATCTGCCCGGTTTCATGACGCGGCAGCCAGCCCTTCATCGCCGTCTGCCACCCCATGTCCCACACACGCGATCCCTTGGCACCAATCCCGCGGATTCCATACTTGTTCTTCGTACCTTCCGCCCGATAACCCAGACGGTCCGCCGTGTTCTGAAAAACCCCGGTCGGTGTAATGTAGTAATATTTGCGCCCCGTCGTCCCGGTCGAAACCGGCGTCCCTCCAAGAGATTCCCAAGGCGCATCCGGCAGCGCCAGCACATAATCCAGATGCTGGACCTTCTCGTTACGGTCCACAACCATAACAAGCTGCGGCCGCGAAACCGGCATGTCCGCCTGCGTGACCGCATCTTTCGCAAGCGTCAGAAACGCTTTCCGGCGCTCTGGCGTATAGGTGCTGAAGCCTTTGATATTATGCTTCATCAGCACCGCCAGACGGGACGCCTCTTCCCGCGCAGCTTCATCGGACACAACCGGCAGATCCGGGATATCGATCGGCGGCGGCGCAAGATCAGGCTGCGGCGGCGTATCCGTTGGCGGATTGCTGGCAGGGGGCGGAACCGAAGCGCCCAGCGATGGCGTCGTGTCCGGCTGATGCGTCGACAGTTCCGGCCCCGCACTGTCCGGTCGGGCACAGGCCGCCAGCGGTGCCACCCCCACAACCAGTGTCGTGGAGACAGATAACAGGGCAACAAACCGCGTCAGACTGGAAACATCACGCATCTTCAGGACACCATCCTCGGGTTCAGAATAACAGACAGAACGCGAGGGAACAGAAATCTGTCCGGCGTTCGGCGCAGCAGAGATGTCCAACGTCCCGGCCACGCAAAAGGCATCACAGATCCAGAAGCAGACGCCGCGGATCTTCCACAAGCTGCTTGATCCGGACGAGGAAGCTCACCGCCTCCCGCCCGTCCACAATCCGGTGATCATAAGACAGCGCCACATACATCATCGGCCGGATCACGATCTGCCCGTCCCGCACGACCGGACGATCCTGAATGGCATGCATCCCCAGAATCCCCGACTGCGGCGTGTTCAGGATCGGCGTGGACAGCAGCGATCCGAAAATCCCGCCATTCGTGATGGAGAACGTCCCATGAGACAGTTCTTCCAGCTTCAGTCCGCCCGTCCGCGCCCGCTTGCCATAATCCGCAATGCGACGTTCCAGCTCGGCAAAGCTCATCTGATCGGCATCATGCAGCACCGGCACAACCAGTCCGCGCTCCGTCCCGACCGCAATGCCCAGATTGACGAAATCACGATAGACGATCTCATCGTCCTCGATCTGCGCATTGATCGCCGGATAATCCTTCAGCGCTCCGACCACAGCGCGCGCGAAGAAGGACATGAACCCCAGCCGGGCCCCGTCATGCTTTTTCTCGAACTCTTCCTTGTACTGTGCCCGCAGCGCCTTGGCGGCGGACATGTCGATCTCGTTGAACGTTGTGAGAATGGCCGCCGTATTCTGCGCGGCCTTCAGATTGCGGGCGATCGTCTGACGCAGACGGCTCATCGGCACGCGACGTTCCCGCGCTTCATGGGATGACAGCTTGGGCGCCGGAGCAACAGCCGCAGGCTTCGGCGCTTCCGGCGCGGGCGGCGTAACACGCGCTGGCTGTGCAACAGGCTCGGGTGCTGGCGGCGGAGCAGCCGGTTCAGCAGGCGCTTCAGCCGCCGGAGCAGGTTCAGGCGCAGCCGGTGCCTCCGCCGTCTCGTCCACAGCGCCCAGAAGCCCACCGATCTCGACTTCCGTCCCCACCGCCACGCAGTTTTCCAGACGCCCGGCGGACGGCGCCGTTACCTCGACGCTGACCTTGTCGGTTTCCAGCTCCACGATGGTTTCGTCATGCTGCACATAGTCGCCGGACTGTTTCAGCCACCGCGCGACAGTCGCAGTTGTCAGGCTTTCTCCAAGCGCCGGAACCCTGATCTCGACCGTCATGCTGCTTCCCTGTCTTGCGTCCCGCCCCGAAGCGGGGAAATGTCTGTCTGTCCTGCGGTCCGTCCCAAAGACTGACCCTCAGAACCACACCCGGCATCATACCGGAAAAGGTTCGGTCATGCAGGATACTGCATCTTTGCCGCCAGCGGGAGGCGGAACCATCCCCGTCGCCAGACTTTGAAACCAAAACACAGGAGGCCGCAATGTCCCCCCCGCCCGACCGTCCTGAAATTCTGGACTCCGACCACCTCTCCGCCCGCACCCGCGACATCCTGACATCCCGGCTTTCAGCCCCTGAAACACAGCCCTGCACCCTGTCGCTTCAGGCCTATGCCGTCCTCGATGCACTCCTCCCCGTCCTGCTTCCCCTCGAAGAGATCCTGCCACCCGGCACCGACATCAACATGACAGCCCGGATCGACGCTGCCCTCTCCGGTCCCCGTGACGGATGGCGCTTTGCGGACCTCCCGCCCGATGCCGAAGCCTGGGAAGCAGCCCTTCTGACGCTCGATGATGTTGCAGCCGAACAGCACGGCATCCGCTTCATCCATCTGGCCCCGGAACTGCGCGGCTCCCTGCTCGACGCCATGATGACCGGTCAGCTCGGCCTCGACCGCGATGGCCGCCTCTCCATTCCCCAGATGGCACGCTGGGCTGGCGATCTGCGCGGCGAAGTCGTGGACTGCGTCATGAGCGATCCACGCGTGCAGCAGGCGCTGGGCATTTCCTCCAGCCTCACCGGCGGCGACACCGTCTTTCAGGGCTTCGCCGAAGTCGGCCCCAACAGCCGCGAAGATTTCGAGCCCAAAGCCACCGCCGCCCTCGCCCAGATGGCAGACTCCAGGGAATGAACAGCACGACCGTCATGAAGACATTCGCAGAAACAGACATCGTCGATGCCGTCGTCGTCGGTAGCGGTGCCGGTGGCGCACCGCTCGCCGCAGAACTCGCCCGCAATGGCAAAACCGTCGTCGTGCTCGAAGCCGGCCCCGCCTTCACCGCCATGGGCCACACGCCCGACGAGATCGCGGCGCGCGAACTGTACTGGCTGCACGAACGCCTTTCCGCCGGCACAAACCCGCAGGCTTTCGGTGGCAATAACAGCGGCACCGGCCTCGGCGGTTCCCTGCTGCATTACGGCGCCTTCATGCCCCGCATGGACACCCGCGACTTCCACCTGCACACCGAAACCGGCAAGGGCGTAGACTGGCCGTTCGGTCTGGATGAACTGCTGCCTTATATCGAGCGCGTGGAATCCTTCATCGGCGTCTCCGGCCCGAAATCTTACCCGTGGGATCCAACCCGCCGCTACGCCTACCCGCCCCCGCCCGCCAATTCCGCCGCCCTCAAGATGCGGGAAGGCTGTGACGCGCTCGGCCTGCGCCATGCCGACGGTCCGGCTGCCCTCATTACTCGCGAGATCGAACAGCCGCATTTCGGCACTCGCCATAGCTGCGCAAACTGTGGCGCCTGCCATCAGGGCTGCCGCAACGGCGCCAAATCCGGCGCGGACAACACCTGGCTTCCCATGGCCGTCGCTTATGGTGCCGAACTCCGCCCCGGCTGCTTCGCCCACACAATCGAACGCGACAGCTCCGGCCGCGTGACCGGCGTGGTCTATCGTCAGGACGGCATCGAACACCGCCAGAAATGCGCAACCCTCGTCCTCGCTGCCGGTGCCGTCGAAACCCCGCGCCTGCTTCTGACCAACGGCCTCGCCAACAGCTCCGGTCAGGTCGGCCAGAACTACATGACGCATGTTTCCACGCAGGTCTGGGGCGAATTCGACGAGGACATCCGCCCCAATCGCGGCTACCCGTCCCTGACCATTACCGAAGACATGATGCGTCCCAAAGACGCGGATTTCGTCGGCGGCTATCTGGTGCAGTCACTCGGCATGATGCCCGCAACCTGGGGCCAGAACCTCGCCCGCAGCACCACGACACGCGGCCCGGCCTTCGCCCGCGCGCTCGCCGGGTACAACCGCTCCGCCGGCATGGGCATCAACGGCGAATGTCTCCCCCGTCCCGAAAACCGCGTGACGCTTTCGGACGAGAAGGACGCATTTGGCATTCCCAAGCCCCTGATCGAGCACTCCTACGGCCCCAACGAATGGGCCATGCACAATCATGCCGCCAATCTGCTGAGCCGGATGTGGGAGGCCATCGGCGCAAAAGATATCCGCGTCATCGACCGCGCCGCTCACATGATCGGCACCTGCCGCATGGGCACGGATGCGGGCAGCAATGTCGTCAATCCGGAAGGCCGCAGTTTCGATATCGACAATCTGTGGATCTCCGATCACTCGATCTTCCCTAGCGCCGCCGCCGCCAATCCGGCCCTGGCCATCATGTCCCTTTCCCTGCGCACGGCGGACGCCATGCTGAAAGCCTGACCCCGAAAAACTGACATGGATCAAAGTGTTCCGGAGCACGCGCACCAGCCTTGACACCGGTTCGCGCGCTCCGGTAATCGAAGGACGACTTTCCGGTGACGTCCTGTCACCCGGTCTCCCTTTCCATCCGGATGACGCCCGCTTCACTGTCCTGCGAAATCTTTACGGATCCCCGCCTGACACCCGAAGCCCCCGCCCAGTCGCCCTGTCTTCTGTGTGGTCGCGCATCCTCCCCTATCAGGTCTGCCCCTTACGGCACATCAAGGCGCGTCTTTCATGCATCTCGCCGAACTCAAGAAGAAATCTCCGGCCGATCTGCTGGCTTATGCAGAGGAACTGGAGATCGAGAACGTCTCGTCCATGCGCAAGCAGGACATCATGTTCGCCATCCTCAAGACCCTTGCCGAGCGCGATCAGGCGATCTACGGCGAAGGAACGCTGGAAATCCTGCCGGACGGCTTCGGTTTCCTGCGCAGCCCGGAAGCCAACTACCTTCCCGGCCCTGACGACATCTATATCTCCCCCGCCCAGGTCCGCCGCTTCGGCCTCCGCCCGGGTGACACGGTTGAAGGCCAGATCCGCGCCCCGCGCGACGGCGAGCGCTATTTCGCGCTGCTGAAGGTCAACACCATCAACTTCGAGGCTCCGGAAACCGTCCGGACCCGCATCAACTTCGACAACCTCACGCCGCTCTATCCCGAGCGTCGCCTGAAGATGGAAGTCGAACAGTCCGAAGCCGCCGTCACGGAATCTTCCCCGCGCGGCAAGGGCAAGAAAGACCAGCGCGACTACACCCCGCGCGTGATCGATCTCGTGACGCCGATCGGCATGGGCCAGCGCGCCCTGATCGTCGCCCCGCCCCGCACCGGCAAGACCGTGATGCTCCAGAGCATCGCAGCGTCGATCTCCGCCAATCATCCCGAAGTGTTCCTGATCGTCCTGCTGATCGACGAACGCCCGGAAGAAGTGACGGACATGGCCCGCTCGGTCCGCGGCGAAGTCGTCTCCTCCACCTTCGACGAACCGGCAACCCGCCACGTCCAGGTGACGGAAATGGTGCTGGAAAAGGCCAAGCGCCTCGTCGAGCACAAGCGCGACGTGGTCATCCTGCTGGATTCCATCACCCGTCTCGCCCGCGCCTACAACACCGTTGTCCCCTCCTCGGGCAAGGTGCTGACGGGCGGTGTGGACGCCAACGCCCTGCAGCGCCCCAAGCGCTTCTTCGGCGCTGCGCGTAACATCGAGGAAGGCGGCTCGCTGACGATCATCGCAACGGCCCTGATCGACACGGGCTCGCGCATGGACGAAGTCATCTTCGAAGAGTTCAAGGGCACCGGCAACGCCGAGCTCATCCTGGACCGCAAGCTGGCCGACAAGCGCACCTTCCCCGCCATCGACATCACCAAGTCGGGCACGCGTAAGGAAGAGCTGCTGGTGGACCGCGCCGAGCTGTCCAAGATGTGGGTCCTGCGTCGCATCCTGGCCCCGATGGGCACGATGGACGCCATGGACTTCCTGCTGGACAAGCTCAAATACAGCAAGTCCAACCACGACTTCTTCGAGGCCATGAACAACTGATCCATGATCAGCACGGCCGATATGAAAAAGGGGAGCTTCGGCTCCCCTTTTTTGTGGCCCGGTGTGCCGGGACGAAGAAGAAAAGCCGTTCCTTAAAGAACGCCTTCCAGATGCAACATGGCGTGCTTGTCCGCCACACCCCCAAGCCCCGAATAGCCCCCCAGCCCCGACCGCCCGACAACACGGTGACAGGGGATCAGAATGGGGATCGGATTCGCCCCCACGGCCCCGCCGACAGACCGGGCAGAGCCTCCGACTTCGGCGGCAATATCCGCGTAAGTCCGTGTTTTCCCGTAAGGAATCCGGCGCAGCGCATCCCACACCTTCTGACGGTACGGAGTCCCGTAAGGACGGTACGGCAGGGTGTCGAAATCGACCGACTCCCCGTCAAAATAGCGCTCCAGAAGGTCGCGGGCCTTCAGAAGGAGTGGAGTCTCCTCCTGATCGCGCCCCCAACCCCAGTCCAGAGCGACGATCTGGCCCTCATCTTCACTGATGGTAAGGGCCCCGAAAGGTGAGTGGCAAGATAGCTGTGGCATGAACGACACGGTGCCCGAGCCGCCCGAAACCGTCAATCCGGCAGTGTTGCCAGCCAGGCGAGACTTTTTAGCCATGCTCTATGCGCATATCGAGGCACAGCAACATGCTTACCAAGCATATCGTACCGCTTCTGTAGGCTTTCCAGCAATATTCTGTAATGTGTTGGAAAACTGCCATTTTTTGTATCTGAAAAGTGGCACGGGGTTTTCCGGAACGCCAGTGTAATTATTCGGTGAGCAACCTCATAGCCCGTTTCGGCACCGTCGCTCCCAATTCCTCACGGAAACGTCAGAAGCCGTGTTTGTCTTAAGCAATAAAATAGGCTCAGTAAGTTCTCATGCTGCCGGTGTCCGGTACCGATCGTCGGCTTGAGAGGAACAGGATTGCCCCTGCTCCTTTCAAGACTTCACAGGTCCAGAATATCACAGCGGAAACAGTCTTTACAAAAAGGACAGTTGGATCATGACTTCTGGTCTACTGACGCCGATCAAGGTTACGAAAAAGCGCCTCCTCAGCTGCGCCGCCGCACTGGCATTCTCAGCAGCTGTGCCCGTCGCTTTCGCCCAGGAAGATACCGGCGCAGCAATCACAAGCGCCGATAATGGTGGCCATGCCGGGGACTGGATGTCCTATGGCCGTTCCTATTCCGAGCAGCGTTACAGCCCGCTCGACCAGATCAACACGAACAACGTCGGCAAGCTGAAGCTCGCCTGGCACTATGATCTGGACACGAACCGCGGCCAGGAAGGCACCCCCCTGATCGTCAATGGCGTCATGTACGCCACGACCAACTGGAGCAAGATGAAGGCGCTGGATGCAGCGACCGGCAAGCTCCTGTGGTCCTACGATCCGAAGGTTCCCGGCAACATCGCCGATCGCGGCTGCTGTGACTCCGTCAACCGCGGCGCAGCCTACTGGAACGGCAAGGTCTATTTCGGCACGTTCGACGGACGCCTGATCGCGCTCGACGCCAAGACCGGCAAGCTGGTCTGGAGCGTCTACACGATCCCCAAGGAGGCCGCGCTCGGCCATCAGCGGTCCTACACGATCGACGGTGCTCCCCGTATCGCCAAGGGTAAGGTTCTGATCGGCAACGGCGGCGCCGAGTTCGGTGCCCGCGGCTTCGTCTCCGCCTTCGACGCCGAAACCGGCAAGCTCGACTGGCGCTTCTTCACCGTTCCGAACCCCGACAACAAGCCCGACGGCGCAGCCTCCGACGACATCCTGATGTCCAAGGCCTACCCGACCTGGGGCAAGAACGGCGCCTGGAAGAAGCAGGGCGGCGGCGGAACCGTCTGGGATTCGCTCGTCTATGACCCGGTGACGGACCTCGTTTACCTGGCCGTCGGTAACGGCTCGCCGTGGAACTACAAGTTCCGCTCCGAAGGCAAGGGCGACAACCTCTTCCTCGGCAGCATCGTCGCGATCAATCCTGACACCGGCAAGTATGTCTGGCATTTCCAGGAAACGCCGATGGACGAGTGGGATTACACCTCCGTCCAGCAGATCATGACGCTCGACATGCCGGTCAACGGCGAGATGCGCCATGTGATCGTTCATGCCCCGAAGAACGGCTTCTTCTACATCATCGATGCGAAGACCGGTAAATTCATCACCGGCAAGCCCTACACCTACGAGAACTGGGCCACGGGCCTCGACCCAGTCACGGGTCGTCCGAACTACGTGCCTGACGCCCTGTGGACGCTGACGGGCAAGCCCTGGCTCGGCCTTCCGGGCGAACTGGGTGGCCATAACTTCGCCGCCATGGCCTACAGCCCGAAGACGAAGCTGGTCTACATCCCGGCACAGCAGATCCCGCTCCTGTACGATGGCCAGAAAGGCGGCTTCAAGGCGTATCATGACGCCTGGAACCTCGGCCTCGACATGAACAAAATCGGCCTGTTCGACGACAAAGATCCGGCACACGTCGCCGCCAAGAAGGACTTCCTGAAGGTTCTCAAAGGCTGGACGCTTGCCTGGGATCCGGAGAAAATGGCACCGGCCTTCACGATCAACCACAAGGGTCCGTGGAACGGAGGCATTCTCGCCACGGCGGGTAACGTGATCTTCCAGGGTCTGGCGAACGGCGAATTCCACGCCTACGACGCCACGAACGGCAACGATCTCTATTCCTTCCCCGCACAGAGCGCGATCATCGCTCCGCCGGTGACCTATACGGCCAACGGCAAGCAGTATGTCGCGGTTGAAGTGGGCTGGGGTGGCATCTATCCGTTCCTGTACGGCGGCGTTGCCCGCACCTCGGGCTGGACGGTCAACCATTCCCGCGTGATCGCCTTCTCGCTTGACGGCAAGGACAGCCTGCCGCCGAAGAATGAGCTGGGCTTTACCCCGGTCAAGCCGGTTCCGACCTATGACGAGGCTCGTCAGAAGAACGGATACTTCATGTATCAGACGTTCTGCTCGGCCTGCCATGGCGACAACGCGATCTCCGGTGGCGTTCTGCCTGACCTTCGCTGGTCCGGGGCTCCGCGCACCAAGGAAAGCTTCTACAAGCTTGTCGGTCGCGGCGCTCTGACGGCCTACGGCATGGACCGCTTCGACACGTCCATGACGCCTGAGCAGATCGAGGATATCCGCAACTTCATCGTGAAGCGCGCGAACGAATCCTACGACGACGAAGTCAAGGCACGTGAAAACTCAACTGGCGTTCCGAACGATCAGTTCCTCAATGTCCCGCAGTCCACGGCCGATGTTCCGACCGCGGATCACCCCTGAGGCAGCGGTTTGCATAAGGAGCACGTGACATGCTGAACGCATTAACTCGGGACAGGCTGGTATCTGAGATGAAACAGGGATGGAAACTCGCGGCCGCTATCGGCCTCATGGCGGTGTCTTTCGGCGCCGCACATGCCCAGGACGCCGATGAAGCCCTGATCAAGCGTGGCGAATATGTCGCCCGCCTGTCGGACTGCATTGCCTGCCATACGGCCCTTCACGGACAGCCCTATGCGGGCGGTCTGGAGATCAAGAGCCCGATCGGCACGATCTATTCGACCAACATCACGCCGGACCCGGAACACGGTATCGGCAACTACACCCTGGAGGACTTCACGAAGGCCCTTCGCAAAGGCATCCGCAAGGATGGTGCAACGGTCTATCCGGCCATGCCCTATCCTGAATTCGCCCGTCTGTCCGATGACGACATCCGTGCGATGTATGCCTTCTTCATGCATGGCGTGAAGCCGGTTGCCCAGCAGAACAAGGCACCGGACATCAGCTGGCCGCTCTCCATGCGCTGGCCGCTGGGCATGTGGCGCGCCATGTTCGTCCCGAGCATGACGCCGGGCGTGGACAAGAGCATCAGTGATCCGGAAGTCGCCCGCGGCGAATATCTCGTCAACGGACCGGGCCATTGCGGCGAATGTCACACGCCCCGTGGCTTCGGGATGCAGGTCAAGGCTTACGGCACGGCTGGTGGCAACGCCTACCTCGCCGGTGGCGCACCGATCGACAACTGGATCGCCCCGAGCCTGCGCAGCAACAGCGACACGGGTCTGGGCCGCTGGTCTGAAGATGACATCGTCACCTTCCTCAAGAGCGGCCGTATCGACCACTCCGCCGTCTTCGGTGGCATGGCCGACGTGGTGGCCTACAGCACGCAGCACTGGACCGATGACGACCTGCGCGCCACCGCCAAGTACCTCAAGAGCATGCCAGCCGTGCCGGAAGGCAAGAACCTTGGTCCAGATAATGGCCAGACGGTCGCGCTTCTGGAGAAGGGCGCTCAGGGCAACGCAGGGGCTCAGGTCTACCTCGACAACTGCGCCATCTGCCATATGAACACTGGCGCCGGCGTCAACCGCATGTTCCCGCCACTGGCAGGCAACCCGGTCGTCATCACCGACGATCCGACGTCGCTCGCCAATGTCGTGGCCTTCGGTGGCATCCTTCCCCCGACCAATAGCGCGCCTTCCGCTGTTGCCATGCCCGGGTTCAAGAATCACCTCTCCGACCAGCAGATGGCCGATGTCGTGAACTTCATGCGCAAGGGATGGGGCAACAACGCACCAGGCACCGTGTCCGCTGCTGATATCCAGAAGCTGCGTACGACGGGCGCTCCGGTCTCCACCGCTGGCTGGAACACCTCAAGCCAGGGCTGGATGGCCTACATGCCGCAGCCTTACGGCACAGGCTGGACCTTCTCCCCGCAGACCCATAGCGGCGTGGACGAAGCACAGTAAGCTTCCCATTCCCTATCAGTCTGACAGAAGAGGCGGATCGGAAACGATCCGCCTTTTTTTTGTGTCTGTGCACAGGGCGTTGCACAGGGCATTTCACCGCAGGGCCACCTGCACTACATAGAACCCCATGACGCGCTCATCCCTCCCGGACGCCCCTGATAACACGCCACAGGTCATTTTCGCACTGGCCACGGGTCCGTCCCGCGCAGCCATCGCGATCATGCGCGCCAGCGGACCGGGCAGCGATACGATCCTGAAAGCGCTCTGCAACGGATGTCTCCCCGAACCCCGCCGCGTCAGCCTGCGCACCCTGCGCCACAACGGAGAGGTGCTCGATCACGCCGTCGCCCTCTGGCTCCCCGGCCCCAACTCCTATACCGGCGAAGACGGCTTCGAACTGCATCTCCACGCAGGCCCCGCCATCATCGCCCGCGTTGCCGACGCCCTGACCGATCTGGGCGCCCGCCCTGCCGAACCGGGCGAATTTACACGCCGCGCCGTGCAGAAAGGACGATTGGACCTGCTTCAGGCCGAGGCCATCGCCGACCTTGTAGATGCCGAAACGGAAAGTCAGCGCAAACAGGCGCTCCGTCAGGCCGATGGCGCCCTGAGCCGTCTGTATGATGACTGGGCACAGCGCCTGCGTCTTGTCCTGGCGCATCAGGAAGCCCTGATCGACTTCCCGGACGAAGAACTGCCACAGGACGTCGAGGACGGTTTGGTCGCGGAACTCTCAAAGCTCCAGACAGAGATGTCAGCCCATCTTCAGGACAACCGCGGCGAACTCATGCGTCAGGGCCTGACGGTCGTGATCGCAGGCTCGCCAAACGTAGGAAAATCCAGTCTTCTCAATGCGTTATCGGGAACAGACGCTGCCATCGTCACTCACCGTGCAGGCACCACACGAGACGCCATCGCGCTCGACTGGGTTCTGGACGGCGTCCGCCTGCGCCTGATCGACACGGCCGGCCTGCGCGAAACCGAAGACGAGATCGAAGCCGAAGGCATTCGTCGCGCCCTGTTTCACGTGAAACAGGCTGATGTGGTGCTGCATCTGATCGGCCCGGATGAGAGCCTCGAATCCCTATCCGGACAGGAAATTCCCATCCGGACGAAAATCGACATCGCGCCCGCCCCGCCCGGCATGTTAGGGATCAGCACGCAGTCCGGCGAAGGCCTCTCTGCGCTGCGTCAGGTCCTGTCCGAACGGGTGGCAGAATTCATGGCCGGTTCAGCCGCGCCCCCGCTGACCCGCGCCAGACACCGCGCCGGCATCCAGGAGGCCGCAACCCATCTGGACCGCGCGCGAACCGCGACATGGCCGGAGCTTCGGGGCGAAGAACTCCGCCTGTCCATGATGGCTCTGGGGCGTCTGACGGGACGTGTTGATGTTGAATCCCTGCTCGATGCAATTTTCGGGCAGTTCTGTATCGGGAAGTAGGTTTTGAGCGATTTCGATGTCATCGTGATCGGCGGCGGTCATGCCGGATGTGAAGCCGCAGCGGCATCGGCCCGCTTCGGCGCGCGCACCCTGCTGCTCACCCATCGGCTTGAAACGATCGGCGCCATGTCCTGCAACCCGGCCATCGGCGGGATCGGCAAGGGTCATCTCGTGCGCGAAATCGATGCGCTCGATGGCCTGATGGGCAAGGCCGCAGACCGCGCAGGCATCCACTTCAAACTGCTCAACCGCTCCAAAGGGCCAGCCGTCCACGGCCCCCGCGCACAGGCCGACCGCTCGCTCTATCGCGCCGCCATTCAGGATCTTCTGGCTGCCACACCAAACCTTACGATCCTCGAAGGCGCCGCCGGAGACCTGATCGAAGAGAACGGCCACATCACCGGCATCATCTGCGAAGACGGCCGCGAGTTCCGCTGCGGCGCCGTCGTGCTGACCACCGGAACCTTCCTGCGCGGTGTCATCCATGTCGGCCACACCCAGACGGAAGCCGGACGCATCGGCGAAGCCCCGGCAAAACGTCTGGGCGAACGGCTCTATGCGCTCGGCCTCCAGATGGGTCGCCTTAAGACCGGCACGCCGCCGCGTCTGGCCAAAGACAGCATCGACTGGGACAACCTCCCGGCCGATCCGGGCGATGCCGAGCCCGAAGCTTTCAGCCCCATGACGGCGGCCATCACCAACCCACAGGTCGTCTGCCGCATCAGTCACACAACCGCCGAGACCCACAGGATCATCAACGAGAACCTGCACCGCTCGGCCATGTATGGAGGCGCCATCGCCGGTCGCGGCCCACGCTACTGCCCGTCCATCGAGGACAAGGTGGTCCGCTTCGCCGAGCGCACCTCGCATCAGGTCTTTCTGGAGCCCGAAGCTCTGCCCGGCAATCCGGGCGGCGATCTGGTCTACCCGAACGGCATCAGCACCAGCCTGCCCGCCGATGTACAGGCCGCGATGATCGCCACCATGCCCGGTCTGGAAAACGCCCGCATCGTCACGGCCGGGTATGCTGTCGAATACGATTACGTGGACCCGCGGGAGCTTCTGCCCTCCCTGCAACTCCGCCGCCTGCCGGGCCTGTACCTCGCCGGACAAATCAACGGCACGACCGGCTACGAAGAAGCTGGAGCACAGGGACTGCTCGCCGGCCTGAACGCCGCCCGCGCCACGGCAGGCAATGAACCGCTCACGCTGGACCGAAGCGATGCCTATCTCGGCGTTATGATCGACGATCTGACCCTGCACGGCATCAGCGAACCCTATCGCATGTTCACCTCGCGCGCCGAGTACCGCCTGACCCTGCGCGCCGACAACGCCGACCTGCGCCTGACGCCAAGAGGCATCGCCGCAGGCTGCGTCCTGTCCGAACGTGAAGCCGCCTTCACCGCCCAGAAAGCGGAACTCGACGCCGCCATGGCCCGCGCAGCCGAGACGACCTTCCTGCCGCAGACCCTGCGCGATGTCGGTTTCGAAGTCTCGCTGGATGGCCGCAGGCGCACAGTCCTCGACGTCCTCGCCAGCAATGGCGACCATACGAAGCTGGACACACTGGCCCCCTGGTTCGCCGAACTTCCCCTGCGCGTGCGTCGCCATGTCGAGACCGAAGCGCGCTATGGCGGCTATCTTCACCGGCAGGATCGTGAAATTCGACAGCTCGCATCCGAAAGTGCCATCGCCCTTCCGGCCGATCTGGATTACACTGCCATCGGCGGCCTGAGCAGCGAAATGCGCGAGCGCTTTTCCCAGGCCCGCCCGACCAGCTTCGCCGCAGCACAGCGCGTGCGCGGGGTCACACCTGCCGCGCTGGTCGCCCTGCTGGCCCATGTAAGGACCCTGTCATGACCACCGTTTCACGTGAAACACATGAGAGGCTGGAGCGCTTTGCCGACCTGCTCGTGCAGTGGAACGCGAAGATCAATCTCGTCAGCCCGCGTGACATCGCCCAACTCTGGCCCCGCCACATCGAGGACAGCCTCCAGCTCGCGGAACTGATCCCCGAAGGCGCGACCATCACCGATCTGGGTTCGGGCGGCGGTTTTCCGGGCATCATTCTGGCCATCGCCACCGGAAACCCCGTCACCCTGATCGAATCGGACCAGCGCAAATGCGCCTTCCTGCGGGAAGCCGGACGCATCTGCGACGCCAGGGTCACGGTCATCGCCAAGCGCATCGAAGCCGCCAGCCCCCCTCCGGCCGACATCATCACGGCCCGGGCGCTGGCTCCTCTTAACAGGCTCCTCGAATGGGCGCGGCCATTACTGAAGGAAGACGGGTTCTGCCTGTTCCTGAAGGGTCAGAAGGCGCAGGCCGAGTTGACCGAGGCAAGCGCCGACTGGCACATGAGCCACAGCATTATTCCCAGCCGCACCGACCCCGGCGGAGCCATCATCAAGGTCAGTGATTTCAAGCGTGTCGTCTAAAACCGAATCTTCCACCACCCGGATCATTGCCGTCACCAACCAGAAGGGAGGCGTCGGCAAGACCACCACCACCATCAATCTGGCCGCCGGTCTGGCCCGTCAGGGACAGCGCGTCCTACTCGTGGATCTGGACCCGCAGGGCAACGCCTCCACCGGTCTGGGCATCGACTACGACCAGCGCAACACCGGCACCTATGCCGCGCTGATGGTGGAAGCCGAGCCCCACGCCCTGCCCCAGCCGACAGAGTTCGACAATCTGGCGATCATCACCGCCAATAACGAACTGGCAGGTGCAGAGCTGGAAATGATCGGCGATGAGCGTCGCGAATACCGTCTGCGAGACGCCCTGCGCGCGCTGGAAGGCGATTACGACACCATCCTGATCGACTGCCCCCCGAGCCTGGGCCTGCTGACGCTGAATGCACTGGTAGCCTCTGACAGCGTGATCGTGCCGCTGCAATGCGAGTTCTTCGCGCTCGAAGGCATCAGCCAGCTCGTCCGCACCATCGACCGCGTGCGCCGCGCCTTCAATGCCGACCTGCATCTCGAAGGCATTGTCCTGACGATGTATGACCGCCGCAACAACCTGTCCGAACTCGTGGCACAGGACGCGCGCGGCTTCTTCGGCGATCAGGTGTTCGAGACGCTCATTCCGCGCAACATCCGCATTTCCGAAGCCCAGAGCCACGGCAGCCCCGTGCTGGACTATGACGCCCGCTCCACGGGTGCCATCGCCTATCTGGCGCTGGCAGACGAACTGATCAAACGCAACAAGAACAAGGCAAAGGCGTAACCGGCGATGGCCAAAAAGGACAGTTCTCCGCGGCTTGGTCGCGGCCTCGCGGCTCTTCTGGGCGATCAGGCGCCGCAACTCGCCCGCGCCACACGCGCGAACGCCCAGCCGCAGCAGCACTCGTCCCTGCCGGTGGATGTTCTGGCCCCGAGCCCCTTCCAGCCGCGCAAGGACATGAACCCCGAGCGTCTGTCCGAACTGGCCGATTCCATCCGCTCACGCGGCGTCCTGCAGCCGCTGCTCGTCCGGCCTGACCCGGAAAAGCTGGGCCATTACCAGATCATCGCCGGAGAACGCCGCTGGCGCGCCTCACAGCTCGCAGGTCTGCACAGCGTCCCTGTCCATATCCGCGAACTGGACGATACGGACGCCATGGCCGCCGCTCTGGTGGAAAACCTCCAACGCGCGGACCTCAACCCAATCGAAGAGGCCGAGGGCCTGCAACGCCTGGTCACGGACTACACCCTGACGCAGGAAGAACTGGCCGGCGCCGTGGGCAAGTCACGCCCCCATATCACCAACACCATGCGCCTGCTCAACCTGCCGCCGGAAGTCCGCGCCTACGTCCGCAACGGTGAACTCACGGCCGGTCACGCCCGTGCCCTGCTAACCCATCCCGATCCGGTCGCCGCAGCCAAAATCGTCATAGCCCGTGGCCTCAACGTGCGTCAGACAGAAGCCCTGACCGGCGGTAAAAATACCCTGACACCGGCCAAAAAGGCACGGGACGCAGAAATCTTGCAGATCGAAAACGACCTGTCCTCCCGCCTCGGACTGAAAGTCCATATTTCCTACAACGGAAAAAAAGGCGGCTCCCTGAAAATCGACTACACGTCCCTGGAGCAGTTCGAGAGCGTCATGCGCCTGCTCAACCGCAGGTAAACCATTGAAATAAAAGGTTTTTCATTTTTTCAGCACTAAACTGCACGAAAAGATGAAAAACCCCTTGCAGCCCGGGGCAGAATCCCGCTATAAGCCGCTCCACCGGTAGACGGGCCATGGGCACATAGCTCAGTTGGTAGAGCAGCTGACTCTTAATCAGCGGGTCCAAGGTTCGAGCCCTTGTGTGCCCACCATGCCCGTCTCCGGTTATTCCCTTGAAAATCTGCGATTTTTAGACTGTCCCAACAGCCTACAAGGCTCTTGCTGGATTTTGGCTTTGCGGACTCTGCGGATCTCCCGGACTCAATCCGGACTCATCTGAAAAAGATTGACCGTCTTTGCTGTCAGCATGACTCGAAGGCAAGACGATGCCGAACAGCAGCAGCAACAACAGAAACCCAACTTTCGGTTTATGTTGAGACCCTCTCTTACCGGGGTGCGAACTACCCCCGGATGGCACCCCCTCCAGGAAGGACCCAAACGTTTTTCCGGGCACCCTCCCCCGCCTGCCAGCACCACTTCTTCTCCCCTGCGAAAGATATGCATTTTCTGCATACCCTTCGGGTCTCTGGCTCTGCCTTTCTCTCCCTAGCATCAAAAACGGTGTTAAAGGTGTTAAGGTGTTATTCGCATCCCAACCCATTGTTTTATATGGTCTTTTCAATAACACCTTTTGGGATTGCCCCGTAACACCTTCTAAAAGGTGTTATTGATCGCTCGCACAATTTCCCGGAAAACTGCGGTTTTCTTCTATCGGTCGCTTCTGGGTTCAACTCCGCTCTGCCAGCCTCATATGGACAAGCCATGCGCATAACGCATAACAAGACGAAAATTGCGGGAAGGAAACTTCCTGCGCTGACCGCGCAGACCACACATCCGGGCCGCGCCGGACCAGTCCGATCTCAGGACCCAGCAGGCAGAATGCGGTAGACGCTGGCCCTCCAATGCCCAGGCGCTTTGCGCCCGGCGGTGGAAGTCCCCACCCTCTTTTCTGATCGAATGATTTGCCGCCCGACTGCCTGAAGAGTCTGCTCCTGAATTGTCAGACCTTGGCAAAAGGAGACCGCCTCAGCGGTCCCCCTCCTCCGTTCCGAGGATAGACGCCTTCACCTCATAGGCCCTGACGTTGCGATGACCAGGCGGAGAAATGACTGCAGAGTTCTTTGCTTTCCCCGGCAGCAGGTATCCCGTCTCAATCAGCGTCTGCACAGCATTGCGCCGGTTCAGCCCCGCCAGAGCTTCGGACATCCCTTCAGCGGTCAGGAAGTAGCGCCATTCATACCGTCCGCCGTCTCCCTTCATCCAGCGCTTCCAGCCTGCCCGGTTCTGAGTACGGAACCGTTCGCCCGGCGGCTGGCTCTCTTCTGATTGCGCAGCATCCCCTTGGACAGGATCAACCCAGCGCTCAAACCGGGCCTCACCATTCTTGGCAATGAAGTCGCGTAGCTGGGCTACTGCCTGCTCATCCTCTCGCCGTCCGACCGTGCCACGCTCTGCAAGCCATGCCTCGAAGCAGATCCCCGCCATCACGGCGGGCGTGTCCTGATCCCAGCCGGTCAGCCCGTATTGCGTCGCCAGCTCACCGGCCGCCGCCACCATCGCAAATCGTGCAGCGACACTCCGCACCTGTCCCGAAGCCTCTGGGTAAGACTGCAACCATTCGCGCATGATATCGCCCATCCGGACCCGAAGCCGATCCTGGACAACCTCATTCCCTGACTGCGCCAGATCCTCTGTGAGCCGATGAAGAAACGCACGCAACGGTGCACCAAAATATTGCCCCGTGACCACCCGCAGATGACGGGCAAAGGCGTCCGGCGTGTCGTGGTCATGGACATGCTCAAACAGTCCCTGCCCATGTCCGGCATCAGCAGGCAGATCCGCAAACCGCACTTCCTGCCCGGCCTTTGTCGCCTTTCCGGCCTCCCGGTTCAGATCGGCCAGTCCGAGCTCACCGGTAGACAGAAAGAGAATGCGAAACCGCGCCACGGTCCGCGCTCCACCCGTGCGAGAAGCACGCGCCTTTCCCTGCCCATTCGAAAGCAGATAGGCGACCTCACCAGCTTCACGCGGATCCAGCTGTCCAATTTCATCCAAAGGCAGCAGCACATCACAGCTCGCCAGCGCCGTGCTTTCGATCCCGTTTCCAGTAGAGCGCCAGGAGCGAATATAGCCTCCTGCCCCATTCTGAGGCGTGCCACCACAGACCGACGCCGCCACCCTTAAAGCCGTGCTCTTGCCCAACCGACTGGAACCCTTGAACGAGATACCGCCGCCTTCTTCACCCAGCAGCCCCAGAAGCGGCGCGGCAAACGCACAGGACGCGGCAAAGACCAGCCGGCTGTTTTTCATGCACAGCGCACCAATCTGGATCTTCCAGTCCTCAACCGTGCCAGCAACTCCGAACAGCGATGCTTCACGATCCAACGTCTGCAACACCACTCGCTCAGAGGTCTCTCCCAGCGTTTCATCTGGCAGGACAAACACATCCCCGCCGCCAAACCGATGCCAGCCGATCCGCGTGACACTTCTGGCCCGCTGAGAACTCTGCAAGCTCGCCAGCCATTCCAGGAAAGCCGCCTTGGCTTTAGCGCCTGCGCCCAGCGTGAGGCCACCATCTGCCAACCGTGTCCGGATCTCATTGCCATCACCAGCGAACAGGGCACGCGCAAAGGCTTCCTCATGTCGATGACCGTCACGATCCTGCCAGGCAAGAAGCAACCCCCAGTTCTGCCCAGCCTCATCACGTGATTCTCCCAACACCTGGACGGGACCACAGAGGAAAAAGGGAGCACCATCACCATTCCGACGCCAGATCCCATCATCTCGATAAATGAACCGCCGGTCTTCACTGACCTCCTGCGCTTTCGCGCTGCCCTGATTGGCTTCCGGAAACTGGACCACCTTGGCGTTCTCAATTCCCTTGCGAATATCAGACCGACCGTTCTTCCTGCCCGTCTGTGTCTTTTCCCCGGAGGACATCGTTCCAGTCTCCATGTACGATTTCAGGCATGGCGAGCCGAACTGTGCGGCCCTGCGATGCGAATTTCTTGAGAGCGGCTTCCAGAGCACGACGGGCTTTTTCATTCCCGCTGTCATTGTCAGCCGCGATGATGATGTCTTTGAGAGTGTCCGGCAGAGCGACGGCCGCCATGTTGCTGAGCGACACAGCCGACAACACCCGGAACTCAGGGCAGGCCACAGCCACGGACAGCGCCGTCTCGATGCCTTCCGCGATGACCGTCACGTCACCTTCCGGAGCCACGCCCAACGCCTTGCCCGATGCCCCACGCCACAGGCGCACGCATCCGCCCGCGAATGATCCCAGAACTTTCTTGGCGTTCTGAAGGTCGGCCTTTACCCAGCCGCCGGGCGTCTCACCCAACCAGGTCCGATGCACAGCCACTAGCTTTCCGGATGGTCCGCAGATGGCCGCGATCATGGCGGGAAGCGGTCTCTGCACCTCGGCACACCAGACAGACGGATTAAACCGCAGCGCACCAGGAGCGCGGCCCAGCTCACGCAGAATAATGCCCCGCCCGGCGAGATACGCCTCAACCGGTGTTCCGGCGATACCGGCCGGAGTGTCATGCCAGAGCTTCCGCGCGGATGCCCGCTTGCGCTGGGCGTCCTGATCCAGATCCTCACGCCCGCGATCCAGCGCAACTTGCCTGCGCTCAGGAGCCCGAAAGGTCGGTGCAGCTCCGTCACCCAGCCCCAGCCAGCTGACAGCCCACTTCATCGCCTCCCGCCGATCTCCCGCGAACAGGACGGCCGCTACCAGATCCAGCGCATCGCCGCGCTCGCCTGAACTGAAGTCAGCCCAGACACCTGCCCGGGAACCATTCAGATGGACGGCAAGGCTCTGTCCCTTTTCGCCCGCCAGAGAGCCACACCGCCATTCCGCACCGTCCTTCCGGCCGTTTGGCAGAAGCTCCCGCGCCAGAACACCGATGCGCTCTGCCAACATCCGCGAGAGCGTGCCCGCATCGTACCTCATGCGGGTTCAGGCTTAGCGTACGGCCAGACCATGAAAACGGGGCCTGCCTCAGCTAGTGCGTCTGAGAGATCCTCACAGGCATCTTCCAGAGAGGGCACGTCATCAGCCACTCGCCCTTCACGTTGACAAGCCTGCAACGCCTCCAGCCGATCATTTGCACGATCGATGAATAACTCTACCGCCTGAACAGCAGGCACCGATGCCAACAGATTGCGATGTGCCATCCGAGCGAGGAGACACTCTGCCCCCCAAAGCGCTGGCAGTGTCAGATCATGAACAGGGATTATTCCTTGATCATCTAACCCACCAGAAACATCAACCTGAGGCCACCAGCCGGATTCCATATTCTCTACGACTTGTCGCGCCTCTGTTAGCGCATCTTGGCCATTTCTGAACGGCCATGGCACGTTCTCGCCGTTGCACAAGACCAGGTCGGCAGCCTGACGAAAAACTGCCATATCTTCTACGGACCATTCCGGCAGATCGTCACATTGTGTGGGAGCAACCAGCCCCAAGATAGCCAGTTCGGCAATACCGAGACGAAAACTCGCAAAACCGACACTCATGACCTGCCCTCCTGAGAAGAGCCAGGCAAAACTACGATGTCGCCTGCCAACCCGACGATCGCCTTCCCAGCGATCAGTCTTTCCGCTGCTCTATCGCGCTTTCCAGCCAGTGCAAGAATGCTCTGCCAGCCAATGGCATCAAGCCCGCGGCGAGCCTCCACTGCACGACAATCCTCATCCAGACTGATCCGAAACCAGATCAGCGCTGCTTTCAGAGACCGAAAGTGATCTGCGGCTTCTTTTTCCCCATTCACCTGGACCAAAGCCGCGAAAGAATCATCAGCTAAGAGGATCTTCCGCAATTCGGACCACGCCGCCATAAGCCCAACCACCGCAGCCTGAGAAGGGACAGGCCGAAACTGATAGCGACCGTGGCGCCGAAGCGTTTCGTCCATGCTCGGCCTCCAAAAACTATTCCAAACATAGTCGTCACACCCCCGACAGAATTTCAGGAAGCGGACCAAGATATTCGGCTTTGAATCAGCCGGAGGAGCCCAGAGCGGAACACCCATCTGAGAAGCCCGAGACACAGCAGAGGGAGCAGCATGAGAAGTTGTCAGCATGCTGGCCGCCCCTTCTGAGAACGTACTGTTGCGTCAGCCGTGGACTGCACAGAGCGCTCAGAAATCCAGCGTTCCAACTCCGCAACGCTATAACCGACACGCCGCTTGCTCAGCTGGACGAAAGCAGGCCCATTGCCACTTAGCCGCATCGCCTGAAGTGTCCGATAACCTAATCCAGTCATTGCAGCAGCCTGCCGTTCAGACACAACCAACGGCGCGGGGGAATCCCCTTTATGCTGATGAGAAAGCATGAAATTTTACCTTCCTAGCATTACAGACTTCAGCATTACGCCGAGCCCGAATGATGCGAAGATGTTTGAGAAGGTCTCTTGAGATCAGCCAGTTTGGTCAGAAATGAATTACTGACCATTCCAATTATTGGCAGATTTCCGGGCGTCTTCCTTTTCTGCCTCTAGCTTTGCACTTTCTTCTTTAACCACCGTTCGGACCTTGGTCAGGCTGAGCTCTAGTCCGTTTTTTGCGAGCTGATCCAAAACGTGCTGCTCGCATTTCGACTGCTTTCCATATTCGGAAAGGCGCTCGCCTTCTTCTTCTAGCCAGCCACGCGCGACACTTCTGGCAAACTTGGTCTCGGCTTTTTCAGGTCGACCAGGGCCACCCGGCTTTTTCACACTGGAGACGGCAGGCTCAAATGCAGCAGTCTCTTCCGCCCGGAATATTTGGATGCACTCCACCGGGATCCAATCGGGCGTTCCGCACTGCACCCAGTAAGACCGGAAAAAATCTTCAAAAGACGACGATTCTGTTCTCGGGTCCGAATACTGGAGGGCACATCGCCTCCAGGACTCATTAGGGGGCGTCTGATAATCACCTTGACGCCTCCTATAAAATCTAACTCTTTCGACACCAGAACAAAGAAAGGTTACGATCTCGCCTTGCAATAAAGAAACGGCCGCGTCCATGCCGTTGAGTTCTGGCGGCCTCACTGGTGGCCGCATATTGCGAGCTGGCGATGTAGAACCGTGGACACGAGCATTATAGGCAAAGTACGACTTTGCAAACGCTCTTGCCAAAGCAGCATAACCGCCCTTTGACTGACAGGCTTCCCAAGCGACACGGCACTGATCCCAGACCTGCGCAGAGACGATCTCAGGCAAGGCGTCAATCAGCCCTATCCATTTGCCGGTAGTTTCTTCCATAGCCGCCCCACGCCAGCCGTCCCCACGCATGAACTGGAGCGGCGCGGCGGGCCAGACGTGGGGTTCCGGCGTTCGGCGGCCAGACCTAGCCGCGCCAGCTCCAACCATGCCCCCCGTGCAAACCGAGAACAAGCCCTGAACAGAACCGGCCCGCGTAGAACCGCTCGATCGTAATGCAGTCCCGTTCATGCCGGCATCTCCACGCCCTGCCAGAGCTGCCCGAACAGTCCATGCTCCTGGTCTGGCATCTGGAGCGTTACTGCATCCACCACCTCGCTCAGATCGCGCTCACTGGCTTTCATGAGAACCGGCAACGCAGAGGACAAGCACCTCACCACCCGTGTCACATTCTCTGAGCGGTACAGAGGAGCGCTTCCACCAACCGGCTCCAGATCCACCGCCCGAAGAGTTTCCAATGCTGTAAAGACCTGCACAGCAGCATCAGCCAGCGACCCGGACGGCAGAAGTGGCAGCATATCGTGCAAGGCGCGCTCCACGCTTTCCGCCGCAGCAGCATCCAAAGCAAGCTGCCTCTGCTGCACAATCTCTGTAGGCCCCGTCAGAACCTCGACAGCGTCCGTCCGCTGATCCTTGAGCAGCTGGGCCCGTCGCATCCGTTGCGCGATTTCAAAAGGCCCAGACACAGCCACAGACGTAAAAACAGGCGCTTGCACCGGATCTGCCCGCATAACCTGCGCCTGATCCCGCAGGATCGCCGCAGCCATCTGCCCGAACCAGTCCGGAGCCTCCGCAATCAGGCGATCATAATCCATCTGAGGGCGCCCCAGTGCGGCCAGAGCTTCCATCTGAGCCTTATGCCCTTCCGGCGTCGTCGCCCGCTGCACCAGAAGATCATCCAGCAGCTCACGCGCCCGATCGGAAACAGCCTGAGCCTCAGGGCTGGCCGGCTCTGCCTCCATCAGATCATCCTTGGCCCGCATCACCTGGACAAACTCGCCACACAAACGAACCAGAACAGCGTCAGAAGAAGACTGCTTTGCAGCACAATGGGCCGCATCATTTTTGATCGTCTCGACCATCACAGGAACCCTCCCTGCATGTCTTCCAGCAAGGAGCGCATCAGGGCCTCCCGCATATTTCGCGGCACCACCGTATCTCCCAGGACGAGACGCACGGCCCGGGCCTTGGCTTTGAGACCGTCCCTGCTGGCCGCTTTGGTTTCACAGACCGCCGACATCAGCATCTGACGCCGGGTCAGAAGGCCGCCCAGCTGAACAGCGGTCAAATTGCGCGCTGTTTCCATCTGGCGATGACGCTCCCGCTCCGTTGCCGCCAGATCCGCGCAAAGCTCGACCAGACGCGCATCAACAGGCGGCGCACAGACCGTCACAGGATCTGCCGTGATTGCATCCGTTCCCGTCATGGCTGCCAAACCGGCGAGACGGGCCAGACCGGCTACAGTCTCCGTTCTGGCTTTGGATTGATTGTGCGTCATGGCCGTGCTCCCCCCGCTTTCGCAGAAGCCAGCAGAAGCGAGGGTCTGGCATGATGATGAACGGATTTCGCTGGACCGTGCAGATGCTCCGGCTGAGCCAGTGTCAGGGCAGAAAGCAGGAACAGACCTGCACCCAGAACAGCAGGGGCCGCCTCAGATACAAGATGCACAGACGCAATCACTGCCCGGCACAAGCCGGACGTGGTAAAGGCATGAATAGCCATTGCCGAGTACTCCCTCGGATTGTGGTTAGGTCGGTTTGGGAGCTTGCACCTTCCCTACCGGCCGCAAATTTCTTGCCCATATATCCGAACACAGTTACGATCTCTCTGCAATAAAAATCGTATCAGGGTTCTGATTTTGCTACCTGTTCAATGTAAGATGGCGCGTGCCGCCATAGCTTGGGGCGTCCGTGATTTGGCTCGTGAAGCCAATGTATCGCCGGATACGATTGCCCGGCTCGAACGGGGCGAACCCCTTAAAGAGAATACGATCACCGCCATCCGCAAAGCCCTGGAAGCCGCAGGCGTAGAATTCATCCCCCAAAACGGAGGCGGCCCCGGCGTGCGCCTGCGCACCCCATAATTTCACACTCAAAATTTTTTGGAGATAGATATGTCTAGTTGTCCTGGAAAAATTCGTGCCACCAACGTCAACCATGTGACGATAGGACAGAAATATTGCATGTGGCTGAGCTTGGACGGCTCCCAAGGAATCGCAGTAGAAATAATTGGATGGAGACTTTCAAGCAATCCGACACAGCCGGTTGAAGCCCCCACACAATTAAAAGGTATGGACCCAAACTATATTCTTCTCGTGAAAGAAATCTCCACGGGAAATACACTCACCATAACTGACACTCATGATAACGGCGGAGCCATGTACTACAAAACAAAGCGCGCCACTTTTCACGAGATTTGAAAATGAGCAACATGGGCAGATTATAATCTGCCAACCAGCTCAGCACACCTAACCGTGCGAAATCGGACTCTACTACAGAGATTCGCTTGACCGTGTTAATTTTCTGTCCCACATTTGAGGAGATAAAAATTAACACGGTGTGGTCATGGGCTTTCCTGCAGAACGTATCGTCAGAACAGACGAAGAAGACGTTATCACTCGTCTGGCAGAGCATTTCGGCGTCACCCGAGACGAGTTGATCCATGTGATCAAAATGGCCGTTGGAGCGCGGCGTAACACAACAGCCGACAACCTTCGGACCGCTCCTGGCTGGTACTCTCATGATGCGGGCACTCAGGGATTACGCCTCATTTTCCGGGCCAAAGGTTGGGATGCTCTTTATGAAAACGGCGTTGAAGGCGTTTTCAATCCCAAAACTGGAATGAAGATTATCTTCCAGAATGTTTATCGTGCAGCAGACGTCAAAAACGATCCCCGCGCCATCTCCGAAAAGGGGACTGCCTCTATCGATTTAATCGCCGGGGCTCAACCTGATCTCTTCATTAAAAAGCCTGCCACCTCTCTCTCTACAGAGAACCGAGGAGAAGCATGGTATCTATGCGTCAGCTGCGATGAGCACATTGGAGTTTGCGCTGAGCTCTCGCGGCCGCTGCGCCTGCTCAACAAACAGTTTGCTGATTTTCACGAACGCATCTTCATCGTGAAGAAAGGTGAGCTCGAAAACGTCTCGCTGGACAACGATCTCGATATGCCCCAGCAGGACTACGATATTCAGATTTCGAGAAAATAAGACGGTATCATGTTCAACCCATCGCGTTTGACACTTGCCCGCCAAAGGCGCGGCTTATCCAGTCGAGCGCTTGCCGAGATGGCCGGCATTACGCCGGTCACACTCTCTCGTATAGAGAACGGCAAAAACGCGCCCGAACCCGACACTGTGCGCAAGCTGACCCTGACCCTCGATTTCCCGGAAGAGTTCTTTTTTGGCGAGACCTGCGAAGCTCCATCACCTGAGGGTGTCAGCTTCCGCAGCATGAGCTCCATGACCGCCCGTGAGCGGGATTCTTCCAGAGCCGCCGCTCCCTTTGCCTATATGGTTCAGGACTGGGTGGATGCACGCTTTAATCTGCCCCAACCTGACCTGCTGGATCTCTCAACTGAACGAGACCCGGCGGCGGCGGCGCGCGCCCTGCGAGAGCATTGGACGTTAGGCGAGCAGCCCATCAGCCATATGATCAAACTGATGGAGTCAAAAGGCATCCGGGTTTTCTCTCTCGCAGAAGAGACACTGAGGGTGGATGGCTATTCGTGCTGGCGCGACAATACGCCCTACATTTTTCTCAACACCATGAAGTCAGCCGAGCGAAGCCGTTTCGACTGTGCCCATGAACTGGCGCACCTGGTCCTTCATCGTCACGGCGGACCAGGACAAGGCAAGCAGGCAGAAGTGGAAGCCCAGCAGTTCGCCGCATCCTTTTTGATGCCCGAGGCTGATGTCCGCGCAAAGCTCCCCTTTGTCACCTCGCTGGACCAGATCGTTCAGGCCAAAAAGCGTTGGGGGGTATCAGTTTCTGCCTTGGCGTACAGACTCCATAAGCTCAAAACCCTCTCTGACTGGCAGTATCGCGGGACGGTGATTGAACTTGGAAAACGGGGTTACCGTACGACAGAGCCACACCCTCTGGAGCGTGAAGAATCAGCGGTCTGGAAAATGGTTCTCGAAGATTTGTGGCGCGACCGTCTGACCAAACTTGAGATAGCAAAAGCTTTGGGGTTGCCGCCTATGGAGGTTGAGAAACTCCTTTTCGGCCTTCTGCAGTCACCTAGCAGCGGATCGACCCTGCGCCCAGAAAAAAGCCCGAAGCTTCGGGTCGTCAGTAGCACTGGGCGATGAGAAACCTGCCAACCTGTAAGTATTTTTTACAGGTTGGCGCTTCCTATTTAATTTCCGACTGCACTTAATGCTGGGTCCATTGCGCGCTGCTGGCTGATCCCATGGATTTTCAGCCCAAGCGAAGCGCTCTTCACCTTCACCGAAGAACCAGGTGGAGCATTACGGTGATCGATCTCCACACGAAGGGCTGCAATCTTTCCTTCAAGTGCGCTGTTCGACGATGGTGGAGGTGGAAGCACAGCAGGCCGAAGCCCATGATCGATAGCAGCAGAGGAGAGATTTCCAGGGCCAACTTCCATGGAAGTAATCCCTTCGACCATCGCACGCATCACGTTCGGATCCTGAAGCGCCAGGTGGTCATGCGGTCCAATGTGGAGCCGTGACGCCAGAAAGCTTTCGTATCGCGCCGTATCGTTCTCATTGGGCGGCGCATAATGCGCAAGGATGGACGAAATCGTATCATCGCCGCGCGTTCCGTACCGCAGCAGTTGCCCTCGTAGGGCCTGTATCCCTGCATCCATTGTCGGGAACGAGGCAAATTTTGGTAACAGAACGCCTTTTTCGAGCGTTGCGCCAGTTTGACCTGCAAAGAGCAGATTTCCAGGGTTATTATTCCGGATCCCTCTCGGCTGCTTCAGCCATTGCGAATATGCGGCTTGTTCCGCGTAGCTACGTCCAATCCCTAGCCGTGATAGCTTGTCATCCCAGAAAGAAGCATTGTGGAGATATTTGTCTGCGTAATGCTCAAGCAGCGCGCCCCGTCCAGAATTATGAAGAGATTGCCAGGTTTTATAGACAGCGACGGCCGATCCCGCTGCGACGCCGATTGCAGTAAACCCCGCGGCAATACCGCCCAACGATGTCACCAGGACCCCAAGACCAGCAAGAATGGGCGCTGCGTACAGAGCTGACAAACCAGCAACGGCTCCGAGGCCTGCTGTCTTCCATCCTCCTAGAGCATCTACGACATGCAGGACCTCTTCATAGACGCCGCGAATATCGCCCTTAATTCGATCCCACCCACCGGTCCGTAACCAGGTTATAAAACGGCCCACATATCCAGAAATATCCTGAGCAATCCATTGCCGATTTGCTGCAATCCAATCACGCATTTGCTCAACAACGGGCCGGATAACCGGTTCAACCGACTGGGCAAGTGAAAAGCCAAACCCCTTAACCGCCAATTCCAGCCCAGTCTGCGCCTGACGAAGCCGGTCAGCTGCATCAGCCCCGGCCCGGTTCATGGCGCCGAGCCGTTCAGCTTCTTTGACGTTCGCCTGATACTGCGCCTCGGTCTGCTGAAGGATCGGCATCAAACCCTGCGCCGCTCCACCGAAGATCTGCGTTGCCGCGATTAACTTGGCGGCCGGGTCACGGATCGACCGGATACGCTTGGCAACCCGCTCAAACATTTCGTCGGGCTTCATGTGCTGCAATTCCTGCAGGCTGATACCTAATGCCTTGAACTGTACGATCGCCTCCGGCGCAAAACCGTGGGTTGCTTCCCATCGGGTCTGAGACAGCCCTTGCAACGCACCGGACATGGCGTCAGCAGAGCCACCGGAAAGACGCGCCGCATTCTGCATCGCCATCAGGCGGTTGGGGGCCATTCCCATGGAGTTTGCTGCGGTTCGAAGGTTCGTCCCGAACTGCCCCCAAGCACTGGCGAGCCTGTAGATGCCGGCAAGGGATGCTGCGCCCGTTATGCTGCCAAGAACGGGGACGATCTGCGAGAGAGACTGGAATGCTCCTACGCCAGCGCGCTCTAGGCTGGTAACTCCTCCCTGAACGCGCCTCAGACCCGTTACGTTTGAGAAGCGGTCCATGGCCGCCTGCGCACGCCGAACCGGAGCCTGCATCGCGGCAATTCGTGCATTTATACGTTCCACCGTCTGAGACGCGCGATCGACCGCTGAGATCGTAACTTTTACGCCGGAATTTGCCATAGCTCAGTTCCTCTCATGAGGATGGCCAAGGACAGGCAGCTCGCAGCAAAAAGCACTGACATCGGCATACGCATCCTTTTTCAGGATTTCTTTCACTTTTCCCCATTGCGATTGAGCCGCCACCAATCGGCCAGCATAACCTGCATGCAGCCTCTGCTCGTTAATTCCTGATCCCATACAGGCAGAAAGGGCCCGTTGATCGGCTCGCATCGGAGCATTTTGGGGATAAATCTGTGCTCCCAAGGGAATATAAACAGGACGCTGTAGAAAGTTCACATGTGTGAGCCCCCACAGGTCGATGAGCTCCTTCAGATAGTTATCCCATGCTGCGGTAACGCGTTCTGACCGCTGACTCGCCAGAGCAGCCATGAGCATGTGCACCGTATTTTCAAGCTCGTCTTTCAATTCGCTCAAACGTTCGGCTGTCGGCTTGCCTTCGCCTTCCTGCTTCTGCAGGTAATTTTCTGCCGCAGACAACTGTTCTTTCAGGTTGTCTCGCTTGGCCTTTTTATGTGCCAGACGATCCGGAAGGGTAAGCGAGGAAACTGCATCTCCCCCCATAATTCCCTGAGAGATTTTTTCTCTATAAAACTCCTCAATCTCCTGATCGACAGAGACAACCAGCTCAAATTCCTTACGCAGAGCCGAGATCAAATCCTGCGTTTTTTGGCGCAATTCGTATTCCTGCTCCTGCCGAGCGTCGAGAACATGAATTTCTTTTTGAACAGAAGCCAAATCATCCCGAAGGGACATCAAAGCGCTCCGACCAGCAGACGTTAAAGCTGTCATACATTCCTCATTTTCTAAAAAAGACACTTGATGAATCAGGCCTGCCCTTGATGTCTGCGAGACCAACGAATGAGCCTATCTCCCGGCCGAACGCCTGCCTCGCTTTGGACTGCAGTTGATGGGCGATCGGATGCAGTTTCTGTCGGCTTCTGCGTGCCGCTTCCCTGGTAGCTTCGCGACCAACGAATAAGTCTGCCTCCAGGGCGTAGCTCTGCTTCGCTCTGAGCTGCAGCCGACACGTTTCCAGATGCAGTTTCTGACGGATTTTGCGTAGTGCGCTTTGATTGACTGAGAAGGCGATCACCTGGATGCATCTCAGTCTGCTTTTCACTTCCTGTAGCGCCGGTTTCCATACCAGCGTTCAGATGTGAAAACCTTGAAGCGGTTTTCCTTGAAGAGAAAGATGAAGGTTTGAGCTTCTTTTTCCGGAGATAAGCAAACGGAGAGCAACTCATAGTTTTGCCTTTCGCGATGAAATATTTTTCGAAATCCATTCATCAAAATGAGATCTCTGAACGAATACCCGCCCCCCCACACGAGTTACGACTGGGCCTTTATTTAAAGAAAGGTATCTTCTGATCGTCCTCGGCGTTACCCGAGACAGTCGAGCCACTTCTTCCACGGAGAGAAAATTTGTTAATGTCATATTTTCCACCTGTTTTTCTCTTATTTAAGAAATGACAGAATGAAGTTTCATGGCAATAGGAGAAATTTTAGGAATTTTCTATTTGTTTTATTTTCTACGCAACGAGACGCAAAGAGACGCAACTAGGATATTATCTTGTTATCACGTTTATGTTACCTAATAACTGCAACACTAAATGCCGACTGAATGTTTTCCTCAGCGACCATTGATCCTCAGGAAAAAGGACTGCAGTTTCATTTCCCTCAGCGGCCAAATTCCAGGAGTAGTCAGTGCGCGGCCTCAATCTCAGCTTCCCTCTCCTGATTCTTGCGCTGCTCTCTCCTGCCACCGCCCTGGCAGACGGCGTTTTTCATCCCACCGGGCAGTCCTTTGCCTGTGTGAATCCACGAGCCACGCGCGCACTCGCCAATCACGCGGATCCGCGCCAGAACGATCCCGGTTGGGTCCATTTCGTCATCACGGATGGCCGCTGCTTTCAGGTAGATCCCAGCGAGAAATGGGAACAGATCAGTCAGGAGAACGGACTGCTCCTCTTGCGCCGCGACCCGCCACGCACTGGCATGCCGCCACTGTTCTTCCTTCCCCAGCAGGTATCTTCCGGCGTCCCCATACCTCCTCAGCCTTCTGCCGAGGCCCCAACAGACGGTCCGGTGCAGCTTGCCCCTGTAAGCCCAGATTCAGAGCCCCCACAGTCTTCGGACAAGGCCACCGATGTTCTGCCGAAGGGGTGGGAGAAACCACGACATGACGCGGAACCGGCAGCTACCGAAGTATCAGAAGATAATTCTTCACCACGAAAGGCAGCGCCTTCCCTCTCATCTTCCAACGTTTCGGACTCGTCGCCAGATACAGAGACAGGATTTGGCGGCTTATTAATTTTCACTCCGCTTTTAATAGGCGCCATTGGATATTTCGCTTTTCGCGAACGTCGCCGGGCCACCCGTGAACGTCGGGCGTGGGGGATTATCGACAAAGAGATCCGAGACCAGGCTACGGCCTTGCAGATCCGCCGCCTGCAACTGGTGACGACCGACGCTTATGGCACGATCCATCTGACCAAATGGGCCAAGGAAATCGGCTATTTCTGCAATACCCGTATCCTGCCACTCCTCCAGGTTGAAGGACTGACGGACCAATGGCCGCTTCTCAAAGCCCGTGCAGAAACCCGGATTGAGGAGATCGCCCAGCGTACACCGCCCGGCGCTGTCCTCAATCAGAAGCCCCTGAGTGATCCGCGTGTGTTTGATCCTCAGATGGACCCCTTCGACTACGAACGGCACTGCGCTCTGCTCCTGGAGCAAGCGGGATGGGACGCCCGCGTAACACAGGCCAGCGGCGACCAGGGCGCGGACATCATCGCCACCAAAGGCGGCCGGAAGATCGTGGTGCAGTGCAAGCTCTATAGCCAGCCTGTCGGCAACAAAGCCGTGCAGGAGATCTACACTGCCAAGCAGCACCAGCAGGCTGATGAGGCTATCGTGGTATCAAACGCCGGCTACACTATCCCAGCCCGTCAGCTCGCAGCCACAACGGGCGTGCATCTGCTGCACCATCAGGAGCTGGCTTCGTTTTGTGAGCGTCTGGCGGCTTAGAAGACCTGATTGTTATGCCCTACGCCCAACTTGTAAGAGTTGTTTACGAGTTGCCACCTTCATGGTTTTCGGAGTGCACATCCTCTACCCACGAATCTTATGAATTTGCAATTGTCTAGCTATTTTTTGGCTTGACGAACACTGATTCTTGTCGGCCGCGATTTTTTCTCCCATATAAGAAATGTGAGATAAAAACGTCGATTCGCAGACTGCACAGGTACCTATTGTAAGTGAGGAGGGAGTGATGACTGTACTTACCATGACCCCCGAGCAGGTCCTTTCGGCATATTGGGAGCGAGGGAAGCTTCCTATTGATCCGGAAGTAATTGCTAAAAAAGCTGGTCTCCGCGTGGAAGACATGGATCCTTTTCGTGAGAACGAAGAACAAAACGCTATTGGTGCATATTGGCCTCCTGAAAAAGGCAAGCCTGCTGTTATCGAAATTGACAGAGATGAACCCATCAATAGAGTGCGCTTCACCTTAGCACATGAATTAGGGCATCACTTTCTAGGCCATAACGAGAAAATGCATCGCGATACGACGAAGCAGTTTAACATTTACAATTTCGACCCACGCGAAAGTGCAGCAAATAATTTTGCAGCAAAAATTCTTATGCCTGCGCAATACGTAAAAGTATTGATCGAGAATAAAAAAATTGTCGACCTAAAAGAGCTTGCAAAAATATTTCGCGTTTCTGAAGTGGCCATGAAAATTAGGCTAGAAAACCTTAATTACATTAAACCATGAGCGACAGCACAGACCAGTCTGATGGGACAGTGAGCCCTTCAACAATTCAGAACGTTAGATCTGAATTGTTGAACGATGACGAAAGAAAATCATACCGAAATAAGCTATTTTGGGTATTTGGCATAATATCCCTCGTGTTCCTATTGTCTGTTCTTATTGAAATCATAATTATTCTTTCAAGAGGATCTCTTGCGGAAGTGTATTCCAATGCAAACTGGCATATTGGAATATTTATTGTCTCTCTTCTTATTATTCTTTCATCTATCGGATTAACTATATTTCTATCTCTTCTCAAGATGGCTTCGTTTGCTGAAAAACAAGGCGAAGATGCAGATAATTCTCTTGATGATCTTCTACCTACAACCCCACAGTGGGAAATGATTAGAAATATAATGGATGCTTGTAGGGGCGGAACTTAGATCTTAAGAATCTGTCTTATTGATTTTTTGTGCCCAAATCTCGAGAGCTTCAGCTCTTTCCTTCAAGAACTCATGACGCTGATAAACGGCCGCCACTCCCTTGATCGTTCCCTGCACATGATTCAGCACCCGATCCGCCACATGCGGCCCCACCCCTAAACGGGCCATGACCGTCACACCCGTTCGTCTGAAGTCATGTAACCGCCAGCCCAGCGCAGGCAGAGCGCAGACTTCTTTTCCCGGCGAATTTTGAGCCCGCTCCGCCTCAATCAGCTTCTCCAGCCGTTCCTTGGCCCCTGAGAAGTCCGAGATGGGCGTCCTCCCGGTATTCGTGAAGACGTAGGCGGAGATGGCGTCTGTCTTTGAATCTGTCTGCCTGTGCAGCGCTGCCAGGACATGCCGCGCCGGTTCGGAGAGGTGGACGATGTGGGCTCTGCTGTTCTTCGTCCGTTCGGCCGGAATGGTCCAGGTCGTCAGATCCGGCGAGATCTCCTCCCACCGCATCTCCGCAACCTCTGTCCGGCGTTGAAGAGTGAGCAGCAGCAACCGGAAGAACGGTCCGAAAGGATAGGCCATCTGTCCGGCCGCCCGCCAGATTTCACCGATCTCGTCATCCGTCAGAACGCGATCCCGCGAAACCTCCCGTCCTTCCACAATCAGGCGGGCAAACGGATTATCATCCACCAGCTGACGCTTTACGGCCCAGGCATACATGGCGCGGGCATAGGCTTGCAGGCGCCGGGCCGTGGTGGGGTGCTCTGCTGCGATCTCATCCAGCCGCGCCTGAAGCTCAGAGACGGTCAGGGACTGGGCAGGACGACCAAGAAACTGCTGGAAATTATACCGGATGCGCTGCGGCCCCTCCTTTTTGTAGACCGCGCTATGTTCCCTGAGCGCCATGCTGGCCCAGCGATCAATCAGGACATCCAAGGTCAGGGCATCTATTGCGGCCTGCGCCGCCTGCTCCTGAAGGGAGGCTTGATAGGCCACCACCTCCGCCTTGCGCTCGCCCACTGGATCTCCGCCAGCCAGGACGCGCCCACGGGCTTCCTCAGCCATTTTCCGAGCCTGGGCAATCGTGACGGCCCCATACTCTCCCAGCTTGAGGCGACGGACCTTCCCCGCGTAGCGATACTGAAAGAGGAAGATCTTTGCTCCGGTTGCCGTGACACGAACCAGAAAGCCCTTGGTCTCCATATCCGAAAACAAGGCATCCCGTTTGCCCGGCGGGCAGGTGAGGGCGTCTATTTCCCGTTTTGAAAACCTCATATCCGAGGCTCCATAACACCTTTAACACCTTCGAAATCGAAAGGTGTTAGTGGAAAAACCGGAGAAAAACACAATGAAATCAGTATATTATATATGTGAGTAACACTAATAACACTTATAACACCGTAATTGTGTAGCTCCCTGAATTTCATTTTGCCCATTTCCCCTATCCGGACCCGCTGACGTGTTTTCCCGGACTCAATCCGGACTCATCTGAAATAGCAACCGGGGCGTCTAGCTGCATCTCTTTGCGTGAACCGTCTCAGACGTCTTCCTGTAAGGCGTTGTGATTGCGTGCTTTTGCGTTTCCCTGCGTCTTAACTGTATTTCGCCGGGCGTAACTCTTAATCAGCGGGTCCAAGGTTCGAGCCCTTGTGTGCCCACCATGCCCGTCTCCGGTTATTTCCCAAAAATTTCATACTGACCGACAAAAGCCCGTTACGGGTCTTTTCTTATTTCCGGGCAGCCCCTGAAATCCAGAGACTGCCCTTGGCTTTCAGCCCCGGAAATCAGGCAGTTCGTTGACCGTCACGACGCGCCACAAGCAGTCGATACGCTCCAGAATGGTGATGGACAGGTTCTGGATCGAAAAGCGCAGCGCCGTATCGGGGTGAACGCTCAGCGCATGCGCCAGAGCCGCGCGGATGGCGCCGCCATGGCTGACGACAACCATGTCCTGCCCTTCATGCGCATTCGCCAAATCCTCAAGCCCGTGCCCCACACGCGCGCAGACATCCAGCATGCTCTCCCCGCCCGGCGGAAGCTCGCACGCGGAAATGGACCAGAACGGATTGGGCGGCAGGCGCAGCAGGGACATGAATTCCGAGTGCGGCGTGCCATGCCACTCCCCGATCGACTGCTCAATGAAGCGACCGTCAATCGTCACATCCTGCGAAAACGCACCGGCCTTGCGGATTTCAGCCGCAGTGTCCTGCGCCCGCTGAAGCGGCGAACTGTACCACAGCGCATCCGTCGGCAGACGCCGGGCCAGCGTGGCATAGCCGCCCTGCTGGCTCGCCATCGCCTCACGACACAACGGCACGTCGAGCGCGCCATACATCGTCTTGCGTGCACTGGCTTCCACAACCGCATGACGAATCAGCCAGAACCGGGTGACGCCCTTCGGCAGCTCCGGCGTATCGAGAAAATGCCCGTGCGGGACCGCTTTATCTGTCTGGGTCATGATAACGGGGCGTAACGGGGGACAGGGTTCGCGTCCAGCAGAACATCCCAGTGCTTCAGGATCAGCTCCAGTTTTCCAAGAACCCGGCGCGCATCCATGCATTCGCGCTGGAGCCGACGCTCCTCGTCCAGCCCTTCATGCGACGGCTCACCTGACACAAGACGCGCCCCCGCGCACAGACGCAGCGCTCCGGCCGGTCCATCCACCAGCGGATGAGGCACCGGCACCGGCTGTCCGAGCACACAGAGCAGACTGCCCTCCCCTTCCGTCACCCAGGGTGACAGATCCGCATTCAGCCAGCGATGCAGCCGCCGCGCATCTTCCAGCGCCAGCGGATGCCCCGGCGCATGCGGATCTTCAACCAGAAAGGACAGAATGGTCGGCACTGCATCCCAGCGCCCGTCATCAAAAGGCGTGCCCATCGGCAGCATGGTCAGCGCGGGACGGGCCTTAACCATAGCCACGGCTTCCGTCATGAACCGGGTCAGGCGCCCACGAATGACAGGATCGGGCAGCGCAAACAGCGCATCCATTTCCGCCAGAGCCGCATACCAGCGCAGCGCCAGTCCGATATTGTGACCGTTATTGAGAGCCGAAGCATCCGCGCCTTCCGGCCATTCGTCCCGATTGCCATAGGCCCGCAACCCTTTGGGAAGCGACAGGGAGGGCAGGCGGCTGCGAATTGCGGGAGGAAGGAGAATGGCCCCACAGAAAGGTGGGCCTGTAAAGAACTTGGAGCCGGTTATCATGACGATGATCCCCCGCTCCACCCATTCCGCCACACGCGACGGGCTCAGCCGCGCCTGACAGACATCAACAACAACGCTGAGCTGATCGCCCAGCTCCGTACACAATTCCCAGACAAGATCCATGTCCGGCGCCGCAAGTCCGGTCTTCGACTGGTCCAGCCGGTGCAGCAGCACATGCCGCCCCTCGGCCACTTCCCGCCGCACAAGGTCTGCACATTGGGCGTTGATCTCGCCCACCGGCCGCGCCGTCCCGTCAGCTGCGCGGATATCCACACCGATCAACCGCGTTTCGGGCGAGAACCCTTCGATCACCTCGCCCTTGCCCACGAGCGTGGCACAGGCACTGTCCGTCGCGAAATGCCGCCCGCAGGCTGCAAGCGGAACCCCGCTGCCCGTTTCATCAGGCGCCAGGAGAATAGACGTGACCGACCGCTCCGTTCCGGCCGCCACAAGCGCCAGAACCGCAAGTTCGCAATCCGTGCCGGACGCAGACAGCAGAACCGCATCTTCCGGCAGACCGAAATGCGCCCCAATCGCCTCACGCGCCCGGCGCACAACACCTTCCTGCACCAGATCCGGGTCCTGTTTGGCCAGAAGCGCGCTCATCATGCCGCGCCGGGCCGCTTCCGCTCCCCCGAAACCACGCTCGGACAGTGACGACGCCGTCGATGACCCAAAAGTGATCGCCCAGGGGCGCGGGCGATGAGAGCTCGAATACCGGTTCAGCCCCGTATGCGGATCAACAGCCAGCCGGGAATCCCCGCCACCGCTCATCAGGCTCTCGGCAGGCGCCAGAACAGGCCACAGACGGGTCAGAACCTTCTGCAGACGTTCCGCTTCATGCTGCGTGAAAACAGGCAGATCCGGCAGGAACGCACTCAGCGTCTCCCAGCTCTGCATAAGAGCCGGTGCATCCGGCACATTATCGCTGAAAACCGCAAGCCAGGCCGGAAGCGGCGCAACCTCACCTGTATCGAGCGCATGAAACAGCGCCGCAACACGGGCTGCGGCAAAGCTGGCCAGATACGGATTGGCACCCGGCTCCAGCAGCCGCATCAGCTCAATGGCATGGCGCAGATATGTCGGCGCAAGACGTGGCGCCTCAAGACACGGGCCCCCTAAAGTAAGCGTGGCCGTCTGCAGACAGAAAGGCTTCCCCGGTTCCAGTGTTCCCGAAACCCGGAACGGCAGGGACAGTGACACATCCAGAATGGGAACCAGTCCATCCGCAATCACCCGAAGATCGGGCCGCTCCAGAACATCCGTCAGGGAGCGTGTCAAAGTATCAGCCAGCATATCTGCCTCTCCTGCCTCCGCACGACTGTGGGATTAGCCCATCAGCCCGGACAGCGCGAGAGGCGAAACCACTTCCCGAGTTCCACTTCACGATGCCAGAAGAAATGTACCGGCGTTATTTGCGCTGTTTCAACAACGCTGTAAGATAAAAGTTACTCTGTCAGGGTTTAGTCCCTGATCCAATATTATGAGGCTCAAATGCGGATTTTGCTGACAGGCGGCTGTGGTTTCATAGGATCGGCCGTTGTGCGCCATCTGATCCGGAACACCGAACATTCAGTTCTGAACGTTGACTGCATGACCTATGCAGCCTCGGAAGATACTGTCAGCGAGGTCGCAGACGACCCACGGTATTCCCATGCCCGCGCCAACATCGTGAACGGTGTGGAAATGCAGCGCCTGTTCGACGAATACCGTCCGGACGCTGTCATGCATCTCGCAGCGGAAAGCCATGTGGACCGCTCGATCGACGGCCCCGGCGTGTTCATCCAGACGAACGTCGTCGGCACATACTCCCTGCTCGAAGCCGCACGGAAATACTGGAACACGCTGGGAGACGCCGAAAAGAAGGCCTTCCGCTTCCATCACATTTCCACGGATGAAGTCTTCGGTCATCTGGAACCGAACGATCCGCCGTTCACCGAAACCACGCCCTACGATCCGCGCAGCCCGTATTCGGCCTCCAAGGCCTCGTCCGACCATCTGGTCCGCGCCTGGTTCCACACCTACGGCCTGCCGACCTTCGTGACGAATACCACCAATAATTACGGCATCTGGCACTTCCCCGAGAAGCTGATCCCGCTGGTCACGATCAACGCCATCGAAGGCCGCGAACTGCCGGTTTACGGCAAGGGCGAGAACGTCCGCGACTGGCTCTTCGTCGAAGATCATGCCGAGGCTCTGGTCAAGGCCGTCGAAATCGGCAAGCCGGGCGAGACATACGCCATCGGCGCCCGCCAGCCCCGCACCAATCTTGAAGTCGTCAAGAAGATCTGCGCCGTTCTCGATGAGCTTCAGCCCGACCCGGCTGGCCCGCGCGAGCGCCTGATCCGCTTCGTGACCGACCGCCCCGGCCATGATTTCCGCTACGAAATCGACCCTTCCCACGCCGAGAAGGAACTCGACTGGAAAGCGAAGCACGATTTCGAAAGCGGCATCCGCAAGACCGTTCAGTGGTATCTCGACAACCGCGCCTGGTGGGAAGGAATCCGCTCCAAGCGCTATACAGGTCAGAGACTGGGAGCCAGCAAGTGAGCACCATCGAAACACAGTCCATGAAGGGCATCATTCTCGCCGGCGGTTCGGGCACGCGCCTGTATCCAATGACGCTCGCAGCCTCCAAGCAGCTGCTGCCGGTCTATGACAAGCCGATGATCTATTATCCACTTTCCACGCTGATGCTGGCGGGAATCCGGGACATCATGATCATCACGACCCCGCATGACATGCCCCAGTTCCAGCGCCTGCTGGGCGATGGCTCGCAGTTCGGCGTGAAGTTCGAATACCGCATCCAGCCGTCACCGGACGGTCTGGCACAGGCGTTCCTGATCGCCGAAGACTGGATTCAGGGCTCTCCCTGTGCCCTGGCGCTGGGCGACAACCTGATCTTCTCCGAACATCTCGGTGTCCTTCTGCGGGCTGCGTCGAACCGTCCGCAGGGTGCCACGGTCTTCGCCTATCAGGTCCGCGACCCCGAGCGTTATGGCGTGGTCTCCTTCGATGAGAGCGGCCGGGCCCTGAAGGTCGAGGAAAAGCCGACCCATCCGGAATCCCACTGGGCCATCACGGGTCTGTATTTCTATGACAGCCGCGTCGTCGAGTTCGCCAAGAAGGTGAAGCCCAGCCCCCGCGGCGAGCTGGAAATCACCGATCTCAACCGCATGTATCTCGAAGAGGGCACCCTTCAGGTGGACCGTCTGGGCCGTGGCTGCGCCTGGCTCGATGCCGGGATGCCCGACAGCCTGATGCAGGCCGGAACCTTCGTCCAGACCATCCAGTCCCGTCAGGGCATGCTGGTTGGTTCTCCCGCCGAAGTCGCGTTCCGCAACAAGTTCATCACCGCTGACCAGCTTCGCGAACACGCGAAGAAAATGGGCAAGACCGAACTGGGCCGCCTGCTTCTGGAACTGGCTAACAGCTGATTTCTTTCCCGACGGTTCCGGTTTTCTGCATCCCCTTGCTACCGGAACCGTTTTTTCATGACATCTTTTCACAGCAGGAATTCAGAGCATGAAGGTCGAACGTCTTTCCATTCCAGAGGTCATTCTCGTCACGCCTCCCCGTTTTGGTGACAATCGCGGCTTCTTCTCCGAAACCTACAATGTGGAGCGCATGGGCGAAGCCGGCATTGACCTGCCCTTCGTTCAGGACAACCAGAGCCTGTCACGCCAGAAAGGCGTTGTCCGTGGCCTGCACTGCCAGCTCGCGCCCTACGAACAGGGCAAGCTCGTCCGCGTCACACGTGGCGCCATCTGGGACGTGGCCGTCGATGCCCGCACAGGCTCGCCGACCTACGGCAAATGGTGCGCTGCCGAACTCTCCGCCGAAAACTGGTCCCAGCTCTGGATTCCGCCCGGCTTCCTGCATGGCTTTGTCACGCTCGAAGAGAACACCGAAGTGCAGTACAAATGCACCTCGCTCTATAGCAAGGTCTCCGAACGTGCGGTCATCTGGAACTGCCCCGAACTGAAGATCGACTGGCCTGTTTCCGAAGCTGACGCCGTCCTGTCCGACAAGGATCTGGTCGCGCCGCATTTCTCGGAAGCCAAAGGCTGGTTCCAGTACGAAAAGTGAGCATGACGATGTCCAGCACCACAGGCCCAATTCTGGTCACGGGTGGCAACGGCCAGCTCGCGACGTCCCTTCAGAACCTCGGCAACGAGCGGATCATCCGTGTCGGCCGGCCGGAGTTCGATTTCGACCGCCCGGAAACGATTGCCGCCACGGTCGAAAAATATAAGCCTTCCGTGGTTGTAAACGCGGCCGCATGGACGGCTGTCGATCTGGCCGAGACGGAAAAGGAAGGCGCCGAACACGCCAATAATTCCGGCCCGGCAGCACTGGCCGCAGCCTGCGCCAAGGCTGACATCCCGTTCATTCATGTCTCGACGGACTATGTTTTCTCCGGTGACAAGGGCACGCCCTACACCGAAGAGGACGCCACCTCTCCCGAGACGGTCTATGGCAGCACCAAGGCCGAAGGCGAACAGGCCGTCCTGACCGCCAACATCAAGAGCATCATCCTGCGCACGTCCTGGGTCTATTCGGCCCACGGCAAGAACTTCGTGCGCACGATGATCAATGCGGGTGCCAAGAATCCCGTGCTCAAGGTCGTCGGCGACCAGAAAGGCAACCCGACCAGCTCGGACGATCTGGCCGAAGCCATTCTCGCCATCATCGCCCTGATCGAGCGCGATGGGTGGAAGCCGGAATACCGTGGCATTTTCCACGCCAGCGGAACGGGTGAAACCACATGGCACGGCCTGGCCGTCGCCGCGCTGGAAGAAGCCGCAAAGCACGGCCAGACCATGCCGCAGGTCAACGCCATCCGCACCAAGGATTGGCCCACGCCGGCCAAGCGTCCGCAGGACTCCCGGATGGACAATTCGAAGCTCCATCGCATTTTTGGCGTAAAGATGCCAGACTGGCGCCACAGCGTGACGCGCATTGTTCACAAGCTGTTTTCCGAAGCCTGATCAGTCGGCTGCCTTTCCCGGCGGAGGGGCAGCTGTCTGTCACCATCTTTACCGTTGCGTCCGAATGATCCCCTTTTCCCCTCTTTCGGCCTCAAGCCCGGGTGCCGAAACATGACACAGAAAAGGGCCGAATCTTCCCGCCAGATCGCCATTCTCCTGTCGCTCTATAATGGCGAAACCTATCTGGATGCACAGCTTGCCAGCATCCTGGCCCAGACCCATCCGGACTGGATCCTCTACTGGCGTGATGATGCTTCAGGCGATTCTTCGCCCGAGAAAATGCGCATCTTTGCCGCTGGTCCCGGACAGGGGCGCTGCGTCGAGATCACCACCCGTCACGAACGGCTGGGCGTAGCAGGTTCCTACGCCCATCTGCTTGATGCCATCCCCGACACGCCTTATGTCGCCTTCGCCGATCAGGATGACATCTGGGAACCGCAGAAGCTGGAATGGGCCCTCGATGCCGTCAGCCGGCGCCCGGCTGACAGGCCGACCCTGTATTGCGCCAGACAATATCTGACGAACGCGGATCTCACAGTCTGCCAGGAATCTGCTCTCCTGCGTCGCAGGCCCGATTTTCCGGCTTCCCTGACGCAGAATATCGCAACGGGTCACACCGTTCTCCTGAACGCCGCAACACACAGACTGATGCGGAACAACCCGCCGCCCCCCTCGGTCCTGCATGACTGGTGGGCCTATCTCCTGACGGCCGCGGCTGGCGGAGAGGTCATTTTCGACAACCGCTGCGTCAGTTACTACCGCCAGCACGCCCACAACACAGTCGGCGCAACCGGTTCCTTCATCAGACGCGCCTGGGCGGCCTGCCGCCGTGGCCCCAAAGTCTTCATGACCATTTTCCGCTCCAACGTGATCCATCTTCTGGGCCAGTCGGAAAACCTGTCCCCGCAGGCCCTGCGCCTCCTGAAGGACATTGCCGCAGCCCGGACATTTCCCGCCCGTCTGTGCACGCTTTTCAGATACCGGAGTCTCAGACGCCAGCGGTTCTCCGAAAGCACAGTCTTCCGGCTCTGGTATCTGTTTTCACGCTAATTTCAGAAACCGCCGCATGGCCTCCATGAACGGCCCGTCCTGCTCCGGACTGAATGGCCGCGCGGCGTCGTAATCATAGACCGTCCCCGCCGGGCGCGTGGCTTTCTCCGGATCTTCGGAAGCATAGCGCGGGACAATATGCGTGTGCAGGGATGGCGCCAGATTGCACCAGGTCTCGTAATTGATCCGCACCGCATCGGTCACGGCCAGCAGCGCATCCCCAACCGCCGCCATATCCGTCAGATACTGCGTGCGGGCCTCGCCCTGAAGATCATTGATTGTCGGCACGACCGGATCGGCCAGAAGCTGGCAGTATCCTGGCAGAGGCTGTGTCTGCCCGATCACCAGCCAGCCCGATTTCATACGCCCGATAACAGAAGGGTTGCTGCCACATCGTGCGGCAGCAACCCTCTGAGCGATAACATCCGTCATGGTCAGTCCCCTTCTGCGTGAAGGGGAAAGCGTATCATGCAGCGGCTTCGGCGTCCTCATCATCGCTCTGCACGATCCGGGTATTCCCCGGCGTGGGACGGAAACGCTTCTCAATCAGTGCTTCTTCAATGTCTTCAAGCGACGCACCGGCCGTTTCCGGCACGAAGAAGAACACGAAGATCACGGATGCCAGGTTCACGAACGCATAGAACCACATCGTCCAGCTCAGCCCGATGGCTTCAGCCATGCTCAGCGCCGTGCTGGTCACCAGCAGATCGGCCCCCCACAGCGTCGCAGCATGCAGCGACGTCGCCTGTCCACGCATGGAGAGCGGGAACATCTCGGCGCCCAGCAGCCAGCCACAGACCTGGATACCGCCGGAATTGAACATCATGAACAGCAGCAGGAACGCGACGATCATGTAAGCGCCCACACTTCCCGGTGCCGGATGGCTCATGAACATCACGCCAAGCCCGACCAGCGACAGCGCCGCCCCTGGCCCCATGATGAGCATCAGGCGACGACGGCCGATCCGGTCCACGAACATGCAACCCAGGAACGTCATGATGCAGTAGATCACCGCCACACCCAGCGACGCCAGAAGGGCCGAGGACGCGCCAAACCCGGCATCATTCAGGAAGGTCGGCGTATAGTAGATCATCATTTCCAGACCGCCGCACTGCGTAAAGAACGCAACGCCAAGAGCGGCCACGAGCGCCGGACGAACCCAGGGCTGGAACAGACCGCGCCAGCCACGGTTCTTCGGGTCGATCCCCTCTGCATTCTCGCGGATGGTGTGCACCTCGCGACGGATGGCCCGCTTGGTCGTCCGGATCCGGCCAAGATGGATGATGGCACTCTTCATACCTTCATTTTCAGCCGCCCAGCGCGGGCTCTTGGGCATGAAGAACATGGAGACGAACACGATGGCCGCCGGAATGGCGGCAATGCCTACCATCGGACGCCAGCCCCAGTTCACCCGCTCGGTGAAGCCGATGATGTTGGCAATCAGGATGCCCAGACCGATGGCGACATTGAACATCGTGACCAGCGTGCCACGACGCTCCTGCGGCGCCAGTTCGGAAATATACATCGGCACGACCTGCGTCGAACCACCCACGGCCAGACCCAGCACGAAACGCGCCGCAATCAGGCTCCAGACATCCGGCGCCAGAGAACAGGCCGTAGCACCGATCACGAACAGACCACTCACCATGCAGGTGGTGTTCCGGCGTCCGAATTTCTCCGAAAGCCCTCCGGCCGCGAATGCACCGAAGATGGCGCCGAGCAGAATGGCGGATGCAACCCACTCCTTCATGGTGGCACCCAGGCGGAAGTCATCCCCGATCAGCGGCAGCGTTCCGGAGATGATGCCCGTATCATAGCCATACAGGCCACCGCAGATCGCAGCGACAACTGCCGCCAGAATCAGCATCAGCTTTGCGTTGGGAGAAACTTCGATGGACGCGGGATCAATATGCTCCCGTCCGGTTTGGACTGTTTTCGTATCGTTTTCCATAGAAACATAACATATCACAAAATGAATGGTTTTTTCAGGCCGGGCAGAAAACCAACAGAAATTCTGTGTGAAATACCATCAGGATTGACTATTCTGTCACAAGCCCGTCAGGATACGATCATGCAAACACCCGATACCACCAAAGATGTCCCGGTCATTGGCACAAAAGCGCTGATCATCATGCATGTAATGCTCATCGCATTCATCCTGCTGATTCACTTCAAGGTGTCTGGTCTCAACGACTTCTGAGCCGCTGCCACAGATCGGCCAGCGCGTAGGACAGGGCGGCTCCAAGCCCGATCCAGAAGGGAACAGGCGCGTCCGTCACCCAGGACAGCATCAGCCCGCCCCATGACAGCCCCAGTGCCAGCCCGACCGAGAGCGCAATCCCGGCCAGGGGCCCAAGCCCGAGCTTCAGAGCCGTCGCAGCCGGCCCGATCATCAGACTGAACGCCAGAAGCGCGCCGGCCACTTCCGCACACGCTGCGCAGGCCAGTGCCGCCACGGCCATGAACACGACCGAGACCAGCCGCGCCGGCACACCCCGCGCCCGTGCCACTTCCGGCGCCAGACTGGCAAACAGCAGCCGACGCCCCAGAAATGCCAGCAGCCCCAGACACAGCACGGCCACACCGCACAGCGCCTCCAGTGTCGGCACGTCGATCCCCAGCACATCGCCGAACAGCAGCGTGGTCGCCAGACTGGAGCCCCGGTTGCTCATATGCAGGAACCAGGCGCCAAGCCCGAGACTGGCCGCCAGAACAAGCCCGATCGTGCTGTCGCGCTGGGCTGGAATGCCGCGCTCCCCCTCGCGCTCGGCCCCGATGACAAATCCGGCCAGCAGGCTGAACACCACCATCCCCGACAGTGGCGGAAAACCAAGCCAGACCGCCCCGGCCGCACCGCTGAACCCGATATGCGAGAGCGCATGGGCCGCAAATGCCTGACGCCGCAGCATCAGGAACCAGCCAACCGTCCCCGCCAGAACCGAGACGACCGCCGCACCCACAAAGGCATGGCGCATGAAATCAAACTCGAACATGCAGCCCCCCGTCCACAAGCTGCACGACCCGCGTCACGACCCCCGCCAGCGCCTCGGTTTCATGGGACGTCAGGACAATCCCGATCCCCAGACGCGCCGTCAGATCCTCCAGCAGACGCACTGTCTGCTCCTGTCCCGCATGATCAAGCGCCGCCAGAGGCTCATCCAGCAGCAGCAGATCCGGATTCCCCGCCAGAGCCTGCGCCAGACCCACCCGCTGACGCTCGCCGCCAGACAACAGCCCCAGCGGACGATGCGCAAACGCCGAAGCCCCGGTCAGCGCAAGAAGCCGGTCCGCCTCTTCCCGCCGCGGTCGCAGACGCAGCGGCACACCCCAGCACAATCCATCTACCGCCGCACGGACATGACTGACCGCCGGAAGCAGCAGGGCCGCATCCGTCACACTCTGCGGCATGTAACCGATATGCTGCCGCGCCTGCGCCGGTGGCAGACCATGGGTCAGGATCTCGCCTTCCTGAAGCGGCACCAGCCCCAGCATCGCCCGCAGGAGCGTGGACTTCCCGGCCCCGTTCCGCCCGGACAGAAGCGTCATCCCCGAAAGCGGCACCGTCAGGGACGCATCCCGCAACACGCAGGTCGAACCCGCCGTCAGCGTCACATCCCGCAGGACAAGTCCCCGCTCTGGCTGACAGCAGACCCTTTCAGTGTCCACCATCACCCAGCGCCTGTCCGACCGTCTGAAGAATCCCGTAAACCCAGCCCTGCCAGGACTGGCCGGGAGGCAGCGTCTCACCAATCGCCACAATCGGCAGGCCAGCCGCATGCGCCCGATCCACCAGCCTATCGATCTGCGGAGAATGAATGGCCGGATTGGTAATCAGCATCCGCACCTTTCGTCCGTCGATCATGGTATCGACCTGCGCCACATCCCGTGGCGACGGTTCCGCATGGTTCATGATCGCCAGCGCAAAGTTTTCGTCCACGACATCCAGCCCTGCATCCCGAAGCAGCGTCTCGCCCACCGGTTCCACCGCCGCCACGGGCACGGCTTCATGCTGCGCCTTCATCGCGGCCAGACGGGCCTTCACACCATCAAGTTCCTTCAGGAACGCCTCCAGCCGCCCAGCCACGGCGGAGGCCGAAATCCCCGGCTGATGCGACAGCATGTCGGCAAAGACATGCGCGACCTTTCCAACCGCCTCAGGATCGAGAAAGAGATGCGGATTATCGCCGGGCTGCCATCCGGCAACACCCGCCACCACGATTTTTCCGGGCGCGGATGCTGCAAATGGCAGCGCCCAGTCATCATAGGTCGCCCCGTTCACCACTGCGATGGTCGCCCCCGCCATGGCCCGCGCCATCGAAGGCGAGGGCGTCAGATCATGCGGATCAATGCCGGGTGTGGCGAGAAGCGCCTGCGTCTGCACATCCGCCCCGCCGATCTGCGCCGCCACATTACACCAGGCTGCTTCCGCACAGACCACGCGCACCGGTGTTTGGGAAGGCTCGGCCTGAGCAACATCAGAAATGCCCAGAATACTGCCCAGACTCAGGCCAGCCAGCAGAAAAGCCGGGAAAGAACGCATCATTTTCCTCGGGGAAGGGATCTAAGGCTCAGGCGTTATAAAGTAACACATAGCACCTGACCACCCTGCCGGGCTTCATCCCCGACGCAGATAGAGCGCAGCGGCCGCCGCCACGACCTTGCGCTGGTAATCCAGATTGAGCGGCAAGGTCCGGGAATGATAATCCCCGATCGCCTTCATGAGATTTCCCCGTTCGTCATCCAGCGCCCTGCGCAGGATCATGGCCGCCGCCGCTACGTTGAAACACGGATCAAGCGCCAGTCGCGCCGCAACCTGCGACGCCGGCTGATGGATCATGGAGGCAATCGGCAGGATCCAGCGCGAATTGATCTGCATGAGCCCGATATCAACCGACCCGTCCGTATTCGTGCTGACATGACCCATCACACCGCCTTCGACCCGCTGGATCGCAGGCAGAATGCGCGGCGGCAGCCGGTAATGCAGGGCCGAAGCCAGCATGCAGGCCAGCACACTAGCGGCCATGGTTACGGATGGAGCGCTGTTGAATCATGAGTCCGACCCTAGCATCAGCCGCCCTCGCCTGCCATCCTGAACACCTCGTGATGATGGCAAAGGACATGAGGATGAGTGTTCCGGATACTTCCGCAACCCTGACGCTGGATGCCCTCGGCATCTCCTATGAGCGCCATGTCTATGACTACGATCCCTCGGCCGGAAAACTCGGCGTGGCGGCTGCTGCCGCGCTGGGCCTGTCGCCGGATCATGTTCTCAAGACCCTGATGGTGCAGATTGATGGCCGCCCCGCCTGCGTGGTGCTGCCCGCGGACCGTGAACTCGATTTTGCTCTCGTGGCGCAGGCCTTCGGAGGCCGGAAGGCCAAGATGCTCTCCCGTCCCGATGCCGAACAGCGCACAGGCTACCGTATCGGCGGCGTCAGCCCCTTCGGCCAGCGCAGCACAGTCCCCACTGCCTTCGAGCAGTGCGGTATGGACGGCCCCCCCGTCGTCATCAATGGCGGAAGTCAGGGCCTCCTGATCGAACTTTCGCCCCAGGATGCCCTGACCGCCACGAACGGGATCGTGGCCGATCTGGTCAAGCCGCTTTAGGCCGCGCCATATCCGTTCGGATGGTCCACGCGCCAGCGCAGGGCCGTCTCGACGATATCATCCAGCTGGCTGAAACGCGGGTCCCACCCCGTTTCCCGGCGGATCTCCGTGGAATCCGCCACCAGAACAGCCGGATCGCCCCCACGCCGCGGCGCCCACTCCCAGGGCACTTTCCGGCCACTGACGCGCTCGACGCTCTGGACCACTTCCAGATTGGTAAAGCCCAGACCGTTGCCCAGATTATAGGTGACCGACCGCTCATCAAGCTGGCTCATGGCGCGGATATGCGCATCCGCCAGATCACTCACATGAATATAATCGCGCACACAGGTGCCATCACGGGTCGGATAATCATTCCCGAACAGCTTCAGCCCGGCCCGGCGCCCCAGGGCCGCATCGATCGTCAGCGGAATCAGATGCGTCTCAGGCCGGTGATCCTCGCCCAGACGTCCCTTTGCATCCGCCCCCGCCGCATTGAAATAACGCAGACATGCACTCTTCATACCGCAGATCCGGTCCGCCCAGACCAGTGCACGCTCGATCAGATATTTGCTTTCGCCGTAGGGTGATCCCGGATCAACAGGCGCATCCGCCGCAATCAGCGGTGGCCGGTCATCCCCGCCAAACAGCGCCGCCGTCGAGGAAAAGACAAAGCGCTTCACGCCATGTCGTGTGCAGGCTTCAATCAGATTCAGCGCCGTGATGTAATTGCGCCGCAGATAGAGAAATGGCTGGCTCATGCTCTCGCCGACAAGCGACAGTGCGGCAAAGTGCAGAACCGCATCCCACTGCCCCGACGCCACCGCCCGGTCCGTCGCGTCCGCATCTGCCAGATCGACCTGCAGGAACTGCGCACCCTGCGGCACAGCTGCCCGATGGCCCGTGCTCAGATTATCCAGAACGACAACATCATGCCCGGCATCAACCAGAGCCTGTGCCAGATGACTGCCGACAAATCCGGCCCCCCCCGTAACGAGATACTTCACTGATCCAATAGTCCTTTTTTCAAAAGGGGCTCCAGCCCGCCACGGCCGAACCGCGACAGGCCGGACAATCACCCTGAAATCAAAGCAGATTCTGCGCGCGGTTGAGGATCATGCTGCAGACCTTCTGCTTCATCTGCCCCTTGAGGCTCGACAGCGAAAGCGGATTGGTGCCTCCCGTCAGAAGCTGGCCCTGCTGGCCGGCCTTGTAATCGCTGGAAGACGTTACGTCCTGCTTGCCCGTCAGGCTGCTCAGGGCCGATGTCGCACTGCTGCCGCTCAGATAGTTGTTCTGCACACAATAGCTCAGAACACCCGCAACATTGCCCGTGCTTGCAGAAGACACATTCGGCAGCATGCTGCCCATCATGCCGGTGCCACCGGTCATATTACTCATGCCCGACATGTCGCTCATGGCATTGCCCGCACCACCAACGCCAGGGATGGACTGGGCATGAGCCGAGGAAACAACGAGGCCAGCTGCTGCAAGAACTGCAAATACGCCGTGTGAATAACGCACTGTATTTCTCCTTCAGAGAACGTTCAGGACAGCATTTGTCAGAAGTTGGAAACCGTCGCTGCCAAAGTCACGCTAACATAGCTGGCCCGAAGGTCCACCCTCGTCCGGCCACGGAACAGCACGCAGACATGGCAAAGCACCAACGCTGCTGCGAGGCAGAGCCTGAACGAAACATCTCGATTTTTCGGAGAAGGAGGAAACTGGTGGAGCCAATCGGGATCGAACCGACGACCTCCTGAATGCCATTCAGGCGCTCTCCCAACTGAGCTATGGCCCCACATGTTTCAGGCGGCCCCTTTGGGACGGGACCGGATGAGGGCGGTATATCGTCATGATTTCGCCCTGACAAGCCTGAAAAGCAGATTTTTTAGGCCGCAAGAACCTTCAGCTCCCGCAGTTCCTCCAGCAGCGGCAACAGCGGCAGTCCCATCACGGCATCCTGCGCCCCCTCGACAGCCGAAAAAAGCTGTATCCCCGGGCCTTCAAGCCGATACGCTCCCACACAGGACAGGATCGCCGACCCTTCCCGCTCCAGATAGGCCTTCAGGAAATCGTCAGAGAAATCCCGCATCGTCAGACGCGGCGACGCCAGATACTCCCAGACTTTCTCGCCCCCCTTATAGAGAACGACCGCCGTGCGCAGGATATGCGTCCGCCCCCGCAGTCGGCGCAGATGCTCCGCCGCCTCAGCCACAGACCCCGGCTTGGCAAACGCCACCCCGTCCAGATCGAGGATCTGGTCCGCCGCAACCGTCAGTTCATCAAACCCCACATCCCGCGTCGCAAGATTGGCTTTCGCATCCGCCAGCGCGATGGCTGTTTGGGACAGCGTGTGCCCCTGCTCTTCACAGGATCGCCGTAACGCCTCCTCGTCGAGATCGACGGGGCGGGCCTGCACCGTAAGCCCCGCATTTTCGAGAAGCATCCGCCGGGCCGAAGAGCCGCTGGCAAGAATGAGGGAAGTACTGAAAGACATCATGAAGTACGACTCCGTACTATCGACTGTTGGAACAGGGACGAGTACTGCGGATCACCCGGTGAAGAGATTGCGTCAGTACTGGGGTACATGGGGATAGTACCTGCCCTTGCGAAAGGAGTACCGAGTACCGTGGATTGTACGGTACACCAGCCGGAACTGGGGGTTGTACACAGGCTCTCTGTGGGCAATTCGGGATTGAATCAACGACTCCCTTGCAAAGTGCGGCTTCCGGAGTTGTACACAGTGTGAGTAAGACGGGGTACATTTTCAGAAAGCCGGGTACCCCGGTATCCACAGGGATCATCTTAACCTCCAGCATTTCTTTCTTTTTTCTTTTATGATTAGTGGGCGGCATGATTTCGGAAAACGCACCTTCCTCACCCTCGTCGAAACCGCTTCTGCGGGCCCTCCGTGGTGAAGCCGTCTGGCCGCCTCCGGTCTGGCTCATGCGTCAGGCAGGCCGATATCTCCCCGAATTCCGCGCCATGCGCGACAGGGCCGACTTCCTGACCCGGTGCATGACCCCGGACATGGCCACCGAGCTGACGATCCAGCCGATCCGCCGCTACGGCATGGACGGCGCCATCCTGTTTTCCGACATCCTGATCCTGCCCTGGGCCATGGGTCAGTCCCTTGAATTCATTGACGGACGCGGTCCCGTGCTCGGTGCCATCCGCTCTGAAGCCGACCTCGCCAGACTGGACCCGAAGCGCGTACAGGACGCCGTCGCACCCGTGCGCGAGACGTTGTCCCGCCTCACAAAAGAGCTTCCGGACGTCACGACACTTCTGGGCTTCGCAGGCAGCCCGTTTACGGTGTCCTGCTACATGGTCGAGGGCGGTGGATCGCGGGATTTCGCCGAAACCCGCCGCATGATGCAGACCAACCCGGCCCTGTTCGATCGCCTGATCGACACCCTGACCTCGAGTACCGCCGAGATGCTCTGTGGCCAGATCGAAGCCGGTGCGGAAGCCGTGATGCTGTTCGATTCCTGGGCCGGAATCCTGCCCCCTTCCGCGTTCCGTCGCTACGTGATCGAGCCGACGCGCCAGATCGTCGAGTACATCCGCGCCCGTCACCCCAAAACCCCGATCATCGGTTTCCCGCGCCTTGGCGGCATCATGGTCCGCGAATATGCGCAGAAAACCGGCGTCAACACGCTCGCCCTCGACACCGTCGCCGACCCGGCCCAGATCTCCGAACTGGTCTCCGAAGTCCGCCCCGGCCTGACGCTTCAGGGCAACATGGATCCGATGATCCTGTTCTCCGGCGGCGAAACAATGGTGCGTGAAGCCCAGGCCATCCGGGACGCGATGCGCGGAAAACCGCATGTTTTCAATCTCGGACACGGCGTCATGCAGCACACGCCACCTGAAAACGTGGCGGCCCTCGTCGAGGCGGTACGCTCGGTATGACGGGCGGTATGACAACCGCCCTCGACCCGGCAGGCCAGCTGAAACTGGTCATTTTCGACTGCGACGGCGTTCTCGTGGACAGCGAAGGCCCGTCCTGCCGGGCTACGGCGGAATTCGCCCGCTCCAAGGGGCTGTCCATTTCCGATGACGAGGCGCATAAGCGTTTTGCAGGCAAGGCCCTGCCGCAGATCGTGAGAGAACTCGAGCAGGAACTCGGGCATTCCCTGCCGGAAGAAACGGCATTCAAACTGCGCGAAAATCTCGTACAGATGATGCGAAAAAGCGCAGAACCCGTAAGCGGAGCGCTCGAAATGCTGGCAGGCGTGCGGGCTTTGGGAATGCCGGTTCGCGTCGGCTCCAATTCTTCCGTCCGGGAGATGGAAGCCAAGTTCGATCGCACCGGAATGTCGCAGTATTTCCCCGAAAACCGCATCCATTCCGCCAATGACATGGGCTGTCCCAAACCCGCTCCGGACGTCTATCTGTACGCCGCAAAGGCCGAGGGTGTACTGCCAGAAAACTGTGTCGTCATCGAAGACAGTAATACCGGTGCGGAAGCGGCCTGGAAGGCCGGCATGGCCTGTGTGCTTCTTCGGCCCGATGATGTGCCCCTGCCCCCGTTCTGGCCCGTCAAAGGCTCCGTCCGCATCACGCATCTGGACGAGCTGGTACCCCTGCTCCGCCGGACGCTGGAAAGCCAGAAACACGCATGACCGACTTTCTCGCGACCTATCAGAGCTGGATCCTGTCCTTGCACATCATGGCGTTCATCGCCTGGATGGCCGGGACGTTCTATCTGCCGCGCCTGTATGTCTATCACTGTCAGGTGGTACCGGGTTCGGCCGAGAGCGAGCGGTTCAAGGTCATGGAGCGCAAGCTCCTGCGCCAGATCATGACTCCGGCCATGATCGTAACCTTCCTCGCCGGCGGCGCGCTGGCTTCCATTCCCGGTCTGATCGACTGGAACGCCGGCTGGTGGTGGACGAAGCTGATCTGCGTTCTGGGGCTCGCCGGGTTTCACGGCGCCTGCGGGGCCTGGCGTCGCGCCTTCGCCGAAGACCGCAACCAGCACCCCGAAAAGTTCTATCGGATCGCCAACGAGGTCCCCACGATCCTGATGATGATCATCGTCATCATGATCATCGTCCGCCCCTGAGAAAGGTCCCGAATAAAAGTTTTTGGTGAAGCTTTTTCCAAAAAGCTTCAAAGCCAGAAAGCGTCAAAGAACGTCACCTTTTTGAAAAAAGGCGACACCCAAAAACTTTTATTCGTCTCAGAGCAGTCCGTATTTCACGCCCGTCATCTGTTCGGAGACGGTCCACAGACGCTCCGCCAGTTCGGGTACATGCGCCAGAGCGGGCAGTCCGGCGATCCCCGGCACGCCCCGGCGCTCTCCCGGACCCTGCGGCCCGTAATAGCCGCCATCCCGAGCTTCCGGACTGGCCAGCGCATAGAGCAGCGGCCAGGCGCCTTCTTCGACCGTCTGGCCCATGGCATGAAACACCGGCCCGGCCACACGCCGCGCCAGCCCCCGCATGAACCGCGCCGCCTTGTTGGCGGACTGATCGAGACTGCCGTTATTGGCGACGATATCGCTCGCCGCCCAGCCCGGATGCGCGGCCCGCGAATGGATGGGCCAGGGCGCCTTGAGCGCCCGGCGGTTCAGCTCCAGCGCAAACAGCAGATTGCACAGCTTGCTCTGCCGGTAACGGACCATCGGATTATACGAATGCCGCGCGTTCAGATCGCCGAACGGGATTTCCCCCTTCAGCGCCGCCAGGGACGCCACTGTCATGACTGTGGCATTCCCCGCCGCCAGCAGAGGAAGCAGCCGTCCGGTCAGCGCAAAATGCCCGAGATAATTGGTCCCGAACTGAAGCTCGAACCCGTCCTTTGTCGTCAGCCGCGTCGCGGGCCCCATGACCCCGGCATTGTTCGCCAGAAGATGGATCGGCTCGCCCCGGCTGCGCATGGCAGACGCAAACGCCTCGATCCCGGCCAGTGACGCCAGATCCAGCAGCTCGAACCGTGCTTTTACGAACGGCACCCGCTCATGCAGCCGCGCCAGAGCCGCCTGCCCCTTGTCATGATTGCGCCCGCTCAGAAGGATCGCAGCACCCTGCTTTGCCAGCCCGCAGGCGACCTCGAAGCCCAGACCCCCCGTTGATCCGGTAATGAGCGCCGTCTTCCCGTCCAGACGTTCAAGAGAATCCGTGGACCAGGCGGGTGCGGCGGTCTGTGTCATCGGGTCTGTCCTTCCAGTGTGGGTCAGCTCGGTTTCGTCTCTGCGCGGGCCTCGTCGCGTTTTTCATCCGCTTCGGCTTCCTTGAGGGCCTCATCCGTCAGGCGCTTCTCGTTCTTCTTGAGAAAGATGAGCCCCCCGATCAGACAGCTCACCCCCAGAATGGCCATGACCACACCCACGGGCCCCGAGATCTTCTCGATCTGCTTGCCCAGTTCATAGGTCACGAAGGCATAGCCTCCCGCCCAGCAGATGCCGCCCATCGCATTGAAGAACAGAAACGAATGCCAGGGCATCCGGTTCGCTCCGGCCAGCAGCGCCACGAACACACGCAGCACCGCGATGAAGCGGCCGAGGAACACGACGATCCCGCCATGCTTGCGGAACAGATAGCGCCCCAGCATCAGCCGCTCTTCCGTCATGCCGACCTTGTGGCCGTGCTTTTTCAGAATGCCGTAACCGAAGTGATGACCGATCAGATACCCGATATTGTCGCCCATGATGGCGCCGAGCACGGCGGCCAGGGCAATCCAGCGGATTTCCAGATGATGGGTACTGCCCGCATAGAGCGAGGCTGCGATGATGACGCTTTCCGCCGGAAGGGGAAGGCCCATGCTCTCGAACATGACGATGACGCCCACGACGCCGTAGCCGTAATGCACCAGCAGGTGGTCGAGAAAATGACTGAGGTGAAACAGTGTCCTGGTCCCGTTCAAGCTGTGGCGGAAAGGAAGGCCGCCGGTTACGATACTACGGCATCGGAGACAGGATGAAAAATGACGACATCGCCTATACCCACAGTTTCCCCCCGCGCTCCCGCATTTACTTCCGGAAACTGGCCGTCCTGGGTCACGCCCGAACTCGTGGCCGGCCGCACCCTGTCCTTCTCCGAACTGCGCATGGCTGGAAACTGGATCATCTGGCTCGAAAGCCGCCCGGATGAACAGGGCCGCTCCGTCATCACCGCCCGCGACCCCGAAGGTCACATCCGCGATCTGATCCCGGCCGGATATTCGGTCGGCACCCGCGTGCACGAATATGGCGGCGGCGCATGGGATGTCCGCCTGAAGAACGGCACCCCGCAGGTCGTCTTCAGCGACCGCAAACTCGGCGGCCTCTGGTTCAACGACGGCACCACCGCCACACAATGGGCACAGGCAGGCGAAAATCCCGAACACCGCTACGCCGACCTGACCTTCGACCCTGTCTCCGATGCCGTGTTCTGCGTGCGCGAAAGCCACGGCGAAGGCGTGCCCGTCGCAGCCCTCGTTCACGTTCAGCCCGACGGGCGCGAAACCGTGCTGGCCAAAGGCGCGGATTTCTACGCTGCCCCCCGCCCCTCACCCGACGGACGTTTCCTCGCCTGGTTCAGCTGGAACGACCCCGCCATGCCCTGGACCGTCACCAATCTCTCCGTCGCTCCCTTCGATCGCACAACCGGCACACTCGGCCCCGTCACCGACCTGACCGGCCCGGAACAGTGCAGTATCATCGAGCCTTGCTGGTCCTCTGACGGCACGCTCTACGCCACGTCCGACGCCTCGGGCCGCTGGACCCCCATCCGCTTTTCCCATGACGACACTGGCTGGCACCCACACAGCCTCGATGGCGCCAACGCCGAAATCGGCCTGCCCCACTGGGTCTTCGGTCAACGCACCATGGCCCCGCTGTCTGGAAGCAGACTGCTGGCCCTCGGCATCCGCCAAGGTCTCAATCATGTCCTGCTGGAAGACAACGGACACTGGACGGACGTCTCCCTCGGCACCCCCGTCAATGTCCCGCAACCGCTCGAAGACGGACGCTTCGCATGGATCGACGCCCTGACCGACGCGCCAGCCGCCATCGCCGTCGGCCGTCCCGGTGAGCCGTATGACCGCTTCCGCACCAGCGTCACGCTCCCGCCCGGCGTGACAAAAGCCGATATCGCAACGCCCACCCCCCTGACTTTCCCGACCGCCAACGGTGCCGAAGCCCACGCGCTTTTCTACGCCCCCGCCAGCAGCTCCAGCGCGCTTCAGCCCGGCGAAAAACCCCCGCTCGTCGTCATGGCTCATGGCGGCCCGACCGGCCGTGCCAATCCATCCTTCGCCTTCAAGGTGCAGTGGTGGACCTCGCGCGGCTTCGCTGTCCTCGACGTGAATTATCGCGGCTCAACCGGCTTCGGCCGTGTCTATCGCGAAGCTCTGGACGGACAGTGGGGCGTCGCGGATATCGAAGACTGCCTCGCAGGCGTGCAGGCCGTGCTCGACCGTGGCCTCGCCGATCCGGCCCGCTGCGTCATCCGCGGCAGCAGCGCCGGCGGCCTGACCGTCCTCGGCGCTCTCGCCCAGTCGGACCTCTTCGCCGCAGGAACCTCCCTCTACGGTGTCACGGACCTGCGTGCCCTCGCCGAAGAAACGCACAAATTCGAGGCCCGCTATCTGGACGGCCTGATCGGTCCCTATCCGGAAGACGAGGCCGTGTATCTGAAACGTTCTCCCATCACGCAGGTTGAGGGCATTACCGTTCCCGTCCTGTTCCTGCATGGCGGCGCAGACAGGGTCGTCCCCCTCTCACAGGCGGAGTCCATGCGCACAAAACTGGAACATTCCGCCCTGCACGTCTATCCCGAGGAAGCCCACGGCTTCCGCGCCCGCGAAACCATAGAAGACGCCCTGCAAAGGGAACTCGCCTTCTACCAGCAGGTTTTCAGTCACTGACTTCGACAGGCCGGGAATTACAGGATGAATTCCCGGCCTGCATTGTAGATGTGATAAAGCGAACTGGCCGGCATGTAATCGACCAGAGGCGCGCCACTGGCATTCAGACGGTCAACCCAGCCACCCTTCAGACGGTCCGGCGCATATCCGGACAGGAAACGCTCCCCGAGCTGCGCCGCCTCATCCAGCGTTCCACCCTGATGTTTCGCCCGCTGGCAAAGCAGACGAATGAGTTCGGTCTGCGGCCAGATTCTGGTTGAATGTTCAAAGACATCCCCATCCTCGGTCATCGCGTCGAACACCAGACCTGTAGCCCGGTCGCGCCCCTTCTTTGCTCCGACCTGATACAGATGTTCTGCCGCGTCCCTGAAATGCCGGGTCTTGGCGGCGTCAGGAGACGCAAGCCGGAGATACTCACCCAGAAGCCAGGACCATTCAAAAAGATGTCCGGGCTCGACGCGATTGCTGCCGGCTTTCTCGGCCGGTTTCCAGTCCGCATCGAAAAACTCAAGCAGCAGCCCCGAACGCGGTTCGATCAGATGCCTGAGCGCCAACTCCGCCATTTCCCGGGCTTCTGCAAGATAGAACTCGTCCTGCGTCGCCTCGAAAAGAGCCAGGTAGGCTTCCAGAAGATGCATATGCGGATTCTGGCGACGCAGACTGTCCACGGGGGGCACGGCATCCAGAAAGCCATCATTATGCGCTGCAAAAATGGTCCGGACCTCATCGGCCGTTTCCCGCGCGAGCCGGACAGGCCCTCCTGCACGGATGGACCACGCACAGGCATAGAGCACAAAGGCATGCGCATAGAGGTCGCGCCTGCAATCTGCGGGCCTGTCATCAGGACCGATCGAAAAGACCCATCCGGGCGCGCCGTCCCTGCGATGATAAAGCCGCTCCATCGTTTCCAAACAGGCCTCTGCCTTGGACGTCGCGTCATAAAGCCCGTCAAGCGATGCACGGTAACAGGTCGCGACCTGACGCGCCTGCACCATGAGGCGGAGCGCGTCCATGCGGATCGGCGTGCCATCCCATGACAGACGCTCATGAAACAGGTTCCGTCGCGGATCGAAGCCGCTGGTCGTCCATAAGGGAAGCGCCTTCGACGCCAGCCAGTCCCGCCAGGCAAGCGACGAAGCGGCAGACGAAGCGGCAATAGTCATGGGAATGTCTTTCTGCATGATGGTCTGTAAATTTCAGGATTCTGTGGGTGCCGGACCCGTGGCCGCTGGGAGCATCTTCCGCACGATCGACGTGGTGGAGCGACCGGAGACGAGGTCCACAAGAACCACCGCCCCGCCATAGGATTTGACGAATTCACCGCCCACGACCTCGTCCTCCTGATAATCCGCGCCCTTTACGATCACATCCGGCCGCAGGGCCCTGATCGTCTCAAGAGGCGTATCCTCGTTAAAGATCACGACAAGATCGACATAACGCAGTGCGCCGATCACCGTAGCGCGCGCCTGTTCATCCTGAAGCGGCCGTGTCGGCCCTTTGAGACGCGAAACCGAGGCGTCGCTGTTAATGGCGACCACAAGTCTGTCACCCTGCTGGGCCGCCGAGCGAAGCAGCGAGATATGTCCCGGATGGATCAGGTCAAAGCAGCCATTGGTGAATACGATCCGCGCCCCGTGATGATGCCATTCCTCAACGATAAGCGCAGCACGCTCAACGTCCACGAGAGCACCGTTTTCACGCATGTTCGCCAGCAGGACCGCACTGAGTTCCGAGCGTGACACTGTCGCCGTCCCCAGCTTGGAGACGACGATGGATGCGGCATTCGTGGCAATGACGATGGCGGTTTCGAGATCCTGCCCGGCGGAAATCACGCTGGCGATCGTCGCAACCACGGTATCGCCCGCCCCGGACACATCATAGACTTCCGACTTGCGGGCCTGTGAATGAACGGTTTCGCCATTCGTCCGAAACAGCGTCATGCCTTCTTCCGAACGGGTGACGAGCACATCGCCCCCGAACTGCCGGGCAATGCAGTGGGCCGCCTCCGCGATCTCGCTGTCAGTCCGGACCGGAAGGTTTGTCGCGGCCGCAAGTTCACCGCGATTGGGCGTCACTAAGGTCGCACCCCGGTAAACCGAGAAATCACGACGTTTCGGATCGACGATAATGGGCACATCCCGCGCATTCGCCGTATCAATGGCAAACCGGACGACCTCGTCGCCAAGCACGCCTTTCGCATAATCGGAACACACCACCACATCCGCCGAGGCCGTTGCTTCGGCAATCTTTTCCATAAGGCGTCTGCGGGTTTCTACCGAAAGCGCCCTGACATGCTCTTCATCGATCCGGACAATCTGCTGCCGGCCGCTCAGCACACGGGTCTTCGTGATCGTCGTCCAGTCAGCGTCTTCAACCAGACCCGAAACATCAATATTCGGCTGTAACCGCAGGGCCTCTTTCAGCATTTCGCCGGAAGCATCTGTCCCGATCAGCCCGATCAGAACCACATCGCATCCCAGTGCTGCGGCATTCATGGCAACATTCGCAGCGCCCCCCGGAACGGCTGTATGTTTCGCCCGGAGCAATACGGGAACCGGTGCTTCCGGCGAGATACGATCAACAGAACCATGCACGTAACAGTCAAGAACAACGTCTCCAATGATGACGACGCGACCGAAATCAAAGTCCTGGATCATGACTGTCTTCCATGGGGCAGGGACACAAGAAGCGGAGAGGAAAAGGAACGGTTTTCTGCCGTAAATATCCTGTCATCAGGACAGTATGGATTTTCAGTATCCACGGTGCAGATTCTGTCCCGATCAGAAAACAGGTTCAACCAGCAAAAATCCTGATCCCGGGAAAGAGGAACCGGTTTTCTTTCCTTTGAAAACAAATCAACGCTCACTCAATGTCATTAGTCTTTTTCTTGTAAGAAAACGTTCCAAACTCTTCCAAAAGACAATCCTGTATTCTGCCCTGATGATGCGTCCTTCCGGTTTTAAAGTCCAGAACTGCCATCAGAGCGTTCCGGATGCCGTCACGGCTTTACGATATCCGGCTCCAGCTTTTGGATCACCCGGAACGCCGTCACGACGGCCAGACTGCCAAACAGCACCACGCCCAGCGACTGCCCGACCAGAATCCCGACCGGCCCGTAAGCCGACCCGAACCACACGAACGGAATGGTCCCCAGCGTCGCCCGGCCCCAGTTGAACCCCGTGGAGTAGAACGGGTGCCCCAGATTGTTGAACGCCGTATTGGCCACAAACAGCAGTCCGACAAACATGTAACTCAGCACCAGCCAGCAGCAGAACAGCCGCACGATATCCACGCCGACACCCTGAAGCTCGAAAAGCTGGATGATGTAACTGTGCGTCGCCGCCAGAATCAGCCAGGTCACCCCCACACACAGCGCCGTCAGCTTGAGCGCTGCCAGAAGCGCCTCCTGCACGCGATGGATCTGCCGCGCCCCCAGGTTCTGCGCCATGATCGGCCCCACTGATCCCGTCAGCGCAAAAACCAGCGAAAACGCCACCGGCACGATCCGGTCAATCGTCGCCTGCCCCGAAACCGCATTGAGCCCGAACTGCGCCATGGCATGCGTGACGAACAGCGCTCCCGTCGGCGTCGCCAGATTGGTCGCAATCGCCGGAACCGCAATCCCGCCAATCAGTCGCGTGGATGGCCCGAACGCCGATCGCTCCGGCCATTCCAGCATGGCATGACCCCGCAGGTTCAGGAATCCGCTCGCCGCAATGGCCAGCCGCGCCAGAACCGTGCTGATCGCCGCGCCCTCAAGCCCCAGATGCAGTCCGAAAATCATGACCGGATCCAGACAGGCCGAAACCACTGCCCCGGTCAGTGTCACCCGCATCGAGCGCTTGGCATCCCCGACCGCCCGCAGAAGCGACGACAGCGCCATCCCCAGACAGACCAGCGGCAGCGCTGGCGAGACGATATGCAGGAACGTCGCCGCATGCTGCTGCGCCTCGCCATGCGCGCCCAGCAGCCCGAGCAGAGGCATCGCGAACGTCGCCGTCACCAGCCCCAGCACAGCGGCAATCGCCACCATGACCACCAGAAACGCCGAGGCCAGACGCCGGGCTTCATCATGCTGCCGCGCCCCGATCAGCCGCCCTGTGCAGGCTCCAAGTCCGATCGTCATGCCAATGGAAACAGAGACCTGCACGTAACTGACCGCCGTCGCAAACGCGATCGCCGCCGTCAGCGTCTTGTCATGCAGATGGGAAATATAGCCGTAATTGAGCAGATCGACGGCAAACACCGCCATCAGCCCGATCGCCCCTGTCCCGGCCATGGTCACGACATGACGCATGATGCTGCCATGAACGAATCTGGCGGGTCTGACCGGAGAATCGTCAGGAATACTGGGCTTTTTCGGGTCGTCGTCTGGCTGGGGCATGCTCACACATATTGCCCGTTCCAAACCCGGAGAACCAGAGGCTGAAAGCGTTTTTCCCACCCAGGTTCCAAGGAATTCCAAAGCCGAATCCGGCCTTCATGCAGGCTGGACGGCTCTTTTTTGCCTCGTAAGGACTTCCTTAACATCCACCGTGGAATCCTTGGCCGTGATGCTCGGGCATACGACCCGCAGCCTGTTCCATGTCCGGGAGTATGCCATGTCCTCGATCATCAACGCGGTCCACACCGCCGTCAGTGGCCTGAATTCGCAGTCCCATGCCTTCAGTGACCTGTCCAACAACATCGCCAACAGCCAGACCACCGGCTACAAGGCGAGCACGACCAGTTTCGAGGACTACGTTACCAACAACGAACTCGCCAATGACGGTGAAGCCCTGAGCGACAGCGTCGTCGCCACCACCCGTCAGCACAACGACAACCAGGGCATGGTCACGAGTTCAACCAACAGTTCGGCCCTCGCCATTTCCGGCAACGGTTTCTTCAACGTCGTGCAGGCCACCGGCCAGAGCAACGACAGCACTCCCGTTCTGGGTTCGCAGCAGTATTACACGCGAAACGGTGACTTCTCGCAGGACAAGAACGGCTATCTGGTCAACACGTCCGGCTATTACCTGGAGGGATACAACGTTAATTCCGCCACAGGCAGCCTGAGCACTTCTCTCGATCCCATTCAGGTTCCCTCCACCATCGCATTCCGGCCAACCGAAAGCACGAAGCTGACCATGACCGGTCAGCTCGACGGCAAGTCCACTTCGGCCACGGCCTATGACAGCAAGGGCAATGCCCAGACGGTTGCGCTGAACTGGACGCAGGTTGACGCCACGACCTGGACGGTCACCAATGCCAATAATGCCAATAATACCGCGACCGTGAAATTCGATGCCTCCACCGGCGCCATTGCATCCGTCAACGGACAAAGCCAGGCTTCGGGTTCGACTGCCAGCTTCGACTATGAGGGCTCCCCTCAGGACATGACTGTCAACCTGGGCACGATTGGCAGCACGAATGGCGTTAGTATCGTTACGGATGGTGCCACGCCGTCCGGCGTTACAACGGTTTCCGACAGCGTCACCAGCGGTAATTTCTCCGGAATTTCCATGCAGACGGACGGTTCTGTCATGGCGACTTTCGATAACGGCTATTCCCAGCTCGTCGCCAAGATCCCGCTGACGACCTTCGCCGATCCGAACAGCCTGTCCGCCCAGAATGGACAGGCCTATACCGCCACGGCACAGTCCGGCAGCCCGCAGATCAACGCCGTCAACACCAATGGCGCCGGCACTCTGACCACCGGCTCCGTAGAGGAATCCACCACTGACCTGACCGGTGATCTCAGCAAGCTGATCGTGGCGCAGCAGGCTTACGGCGCGAATACGAAGGTCGTCTCCACGGCAGACCAGCTTCTTCAGACCACCCTGGCAATGATCCAGTAAGCCGGACTGAAGGAACAGCAGCCTCATGGGACTGAACAGCGCACTCTCGATTGCAACATCCGGCCTGAATGTCGTTCAGAACGCCATGGCCGTTGCGTCCAACAACGTCTCCAATGCGGGGACAAGCGGCTATATCAAGGAAAACGCCAACGTTCAGTCAACCGTGGCTGGCAATACGGGTATTGGCGTCCGCACTGCCGCCACAACACTGGCCACGAACGAACAGGTCCAGAAGGCGCTCTACGCCCAGAACGCGGATGTCGCAGCCTACACCGCCACGAGCAATTCCCTGTCCAACATCACGGCGCTTCAGGGATCGACGACTGCAACCTCCGGCAGCAGCGGCACGCTCTCCGACCAGCTGGGCAATCTCCAGTCCGCCCTGACCTCCCTGACCTCCACACCCGACAGCGCCTCGGCCCAGAGCACGGTCGTCTCCGCCGCTGCCAGCTTCGCCCAGTCCGTCAACACCCTGTCCTCCGCGTATCAGACCCAGCGTCAGACCGCGCAGAACTCCGTGGTCTCCTCGGTTTCGGACATCAATACCGATCTCACCACGATCGGCACCCTGTCCACCAAGATCATGAACCTCAAGAGCACAGGACAGGACACGGCGGCGCTCGAAAACCAGCGTTACACGGCCCTGTCGTCCCTGTCCTCGGAGCTCTCCGTCTCCTGGTCGGAATCCGCAAATGGCGACATGACCATCAGCACGGCAGATGGCGTCACGCTTCCTACGCGCGACACCAGCAGCGCCAGCCCTGCGACCGTGTCCTCTACATGGCCGCTTTCCACGTCCTCGGCCCAGATTTCGGTCAGCATGACCTATCCGGGCACGTCTTCCAGTAACACCATCCCTGCCATCACCCTGAACGGCAAGGATGTCACCACCCATCTGACCGGGGGAACGCTGGGCGCCAACATCACCCTGCGGGACACGACCCTCCCCACCATGCAGGCACAGCTGGACTCCCTGACCTCGACGGTTGCCACCCGCTTCAGCGATCAGGGCATGCCTCTTTTCACGTCCGGGGCAGATGGCAGTGTTCCGGGCTCATCGCAGACGGACCTCACGCCGACCGGCAGCGTTGGCTTCTCGCAGGAAATGAGCGTTTCCAGCGTCTATTCCGATGACCCGTCTAAACTGCTCGATAACAGCACATCCGGCACCCAGACCGTTCTCAACGTGCTGAACAACAGTTTTGGAAGCAGCGGCACGGCGGCTCCAAGCACGAACCTCGGCATGACCAAAAACCTGTCGACAGGATATACGGGCGATCAGGGGATCATTTCCCTCGCCACCTCCCTGACGGCAAAACAGGCTGCCACCGCCAGTGATGCAAGCAGCGGCCTCGCCCTGTCCCAGACGACACAAACCAGCCTGACGTCCAACCTTTCCGGAACATCCACGGTCTCCGTGGACACGGAAATGGCCAATATCGTCACCCTGCAGAACGCCTATGCGGCCAATGCCAAAGTCGTTTCGACCGTCCAGACAATGTTCAGCGCCCTGCTGAGTGCAATCGGATCCTGATCATGACCGGAACCATTTCCAGCTTCGGATTTGGAGGAATCTCCAGCCAGCTTCTCCTCGGTGTCCAGAATCTTTCACAGAACCAGAGCGCCCTTCAGCTCCAGGCTTCGACTGGCGTGCTGTCCGACAGCTATGCCGGTCTCGGCGCCTCCCGGACACAGGCTCTCGCGCTTCAGCCCGCGATCACGCAGGTCTCGGCCTGGACGGGCAACGTCACGAACGCCCAGAATACCCTGACCACGACGCAGACTGCCCTGTCGCAGATTTCGAGCATTGCCAGCGACCTGACGAACTCTCTGTCCACGCTCGGAAGCACGCTGTCCTATTCAACCGTCACGACAGCTGCCACCGCCGCACAGACGGCCCTGACTTCTCTTGGCAATCTGCTGAACACCAAACAGGGCGACAGCTACGTCTTCGCCGGGCAACAGAGCACCACGGCACCCGTCAGCACGGATCTGGGCACATCCAGCCTGGCCAAGGAAATCGGACAGGCCGTCAGCCAGCTCGGTTCAACCAGTGCAGCCGATACTCTCAGCACGACACAGGATCTCGCCAACAATACTACGGCCGGCCAACCCTTTTCTGCATCGGTGTCCACTTCGCCAGATCAGGCCTATCAGCAGAAAACGCAGGTTGTCGTCGGACAGTCCGAAACAGTGTCGGTCGGCATGGTCGCCACGCAGGGTGCGACGTCCACCTCCACAAGCTCGCCCATTCGCGACCTGATGCGAAACCTCATGGTCGTCGCCTCTCTGGGTTCATCTTCGACCGGCACTACCGACTATTCCAATCTGATCTCCGGGCTTCAGAGTTCCATGGACAAGGTCACGAGCGGTCTGGGAGACATGAGCGGCCTTCTCGGTGTCCAGCAGAACAGCCTGACGGGTCAGAGCGCCATGCTGAGCCAGATGTCCTCTGCCCTGACCACCCAGCTCGGACAGGTAAAGGATGCCGATCTGGCAAAGGTTTCCACGCAGGTCACGGACACAAATAACCAGCTTCAGGCGTCTTATTCGCTTATCGCTGACATGAAGAGCATGACTCTGGCTTCATACCTCTGATCACAGTTGAAAAACTGTTTGTGACATCGCATATCCAGATCACTTTCCTTGAGGGAGATTGATGATATGAGCGAAACAAACACCCAGAAGGCCGCCGAAAAGCATGAGTTCAGTGCTGAAGTCGGACGTCTTCTGGATCTTGTGGTCCATGCCCTTTATTCAGATCGCGAAATCTTTCTGCGTGAACTCGTTGCCAACGCCGCTGACGCCACGGACAAGCGCCGTTTCGAGGCTCTGACAGACAGCGCGCTGGCTCTTCCGGAAAATGCGTCTATCCGCATCAATCCGGACAAGAGCCAGAAAGAGCTGACCATCTCCGATGACGGCGTGGGCATGACCCATGACGAACTGGCCCAGAACCTCGGCACGATTGCCCGTTCCGGCACCCGCGCCTTTGGTGAGAAGCTGAATGCCGCCAAGCCGGAAGACCGTCCGAGCCTGATCGGCCAGTTCGGCGTCGGCTTCTATGCCGCCTTTATGGTTGCAGACCGCGTGGACGTTACGTCCCGAAAGGCTGGTTCCGATGAAGCCTGGACCTGGTCGTCCGACGGCAAAGGCGCTTTCACGCTCACTCCTGCGTCCCGCTCTACACCAGGTACCGACATTGTCCTGCACATGAAGGACGATGCCGACGACTTCCTCGACAGCTGGCGTCTGCGCTCCATCATCCGCAAATGGGCAGATCATATTTCCTGGCCCATTACACTGCGTGAAACCAAGGAAGACGGCACCACGGAAGATCAGGCCGCCAATGAAGGCACGGCCCTGTGGAGCAAACCAAAATCCGAGATCACGCCGGAACAGTATGCCGAGTTCTACCGGCACATCTCGCATGCTTTTGACGAACCCTATGCAACGCTGCACTGGCGCGCGGAAGGTGTAACCGAATTCACCGCCCTGCTGTTCCTGCCCAGCGCCCGTCCGTTCGATTTCATGGAGCAGTCCCGCGAAAGCCGGATCCATCTCCATGTCCGCCGGATGTTCATCACCGACGAAGCCGAACTGGTCCCGAACTGGATGCGCTTCGTGCAGGGCGTGGTCGATACCGAAGACCTGCCGCTCAACGTCTCGCGTGAAATGCTCCAGGCCACCCCGGTCCTGGCCCGTATCCGGAAGGCCGTCACCAAGCGTGTCCTCACCGAAATCCGCAACCGTGCCAAGGAAGCCGATAGCGGTTTCAACACGTTCTGGGAAAACTTCGGCGCCGTTATCAAGGAAGGCCTGTGGGAAGACGCCGAACACCGTACGGAGATCGCCGGTTTCGCCCGCTTCCACTCCACCTACAGTGACGACCTGATCACGCTGGATGATTACATTTCCCGCATGAAGGATGGTCAGGACGCCATCTATTATCTGACTGGTGACAGCCTCGATGCCCTGAAGTCCTCGGCCCAGCTTGAAGGCTTCCGCGCACGTGGCGTTGAAGTTCTGCTACTGTCCGACGCGGTGGATGGCTTCTGGCCGGAGCGTCTGTCCTCCTATCAGGACAAGCCTCTGCGCTCTGTCACCCACTCCCATGGCGATCTGGAGAAGTTCGAGTCTGTGGAAGCAGACACGACCGAGGCCGCTGATGTCGAAAAGCTGGTTCCGGCCCTCAAGAATGCTCTGGGCGATCAGGTCAAGGACGTTCGCAGCACCGTGCGTCTGACGGGTAGTGCCGTGGTTATTACGTCCGATGGCGGCCCGGACCTGACAATGCAGCGTCTGATGCGTCGCTCAGGCCAGGCCATGCCAGCCATGCCGCCGATCCTTGAGATCAACCCGAAGCATCCGCTCATCAAGGCCCTGGCCGAGCGTGTGACGAAGGGCGAAGGCATCAAGGACTATGCCAGCGTTCTGCTGGATCTGGCGCGGGTGCAGGAAGGCGAGCCCCTCCCTGATCCGACAGGCTTCGGCCGTTCGCTCGCAACGCTGCTGGCTGGTCCGGCCGCAGAGTAAGCGACCCCGGTCAGATTACAGAAAGGCGAGGGAAACATCCCTCGCCTTTTTTAGTGGTTCTCAAAGCAGGGAAAAATTAGCCCCGACCTGCGCTACCCAGCCGGACAGTTCCTCGTGAGGAACGCTGTCGGACCTCACGCGGAGACGCACCGAATTTCTGCCGGAACCGCCGGGAGAAATGCGCGGCGTTGCGGAAGCCGTGGTTCAGCGCAATCTGTGCAATCGGCAGCGCATCATGGGCCGGGTTCGTCAGATCCGCATGGATCCGCTCCAGACGACGGTTAAGCATCCAGCCTGCAACGGCACCTTCCTCTCCATCGAAAAGCTGATAAAGCGCCCGCGTCGAAATCCCTGACGCTTCCGCAATGCTCTGCGGGGTCAGATCATGTTCGTGCAACGGCGTCTCGATATAGTGCCGGATATGCTTCTGCCGATGCCGCCGGCGCCCCGCCACGCTGACTTCCAGATCCAGGCAATCCAGGATCGTTGTGATCAGCAAGTCCGTCACATGCTGCAGAAGGCGCTGGCGTGTCTGGGGGATAGCATCTTCCAGAAAGCCGGCCTCCAGCATGGCGGAAACGGATAAAAGGAAGGCGCCGGGCCCTTTTTCCAGGTCGAAGGTCAGCGGCGGCAGCCCTGACAGCATGGGAAGATGCCGCAGCAGCGCAGGGCGCGTCACACTGAGCAGAAAGACATCTGCCGTGGGTTCGACCGCCGGGGGTGTCGTCAGTGCCGCGAACTGCCTCTGATCCAGATAAAGCGTGCCGCGCGATTGCCGGGGTAGCACCAGCACGGCCCGTCCCTGTTCCAGAATTCCTGCGATTGCCGATGACAGGGTTGTGCTGAGCCGGGCAACAACAGGATCCATACCGCGTGGTGGCACCGCAAGTGTGGCCAGCGGCACGATGCGCTGTGCATTCAGATCACCATGCGAACTGTCAGTCACGACCATGCTCTGTAAGGAGAGGTGGAAATGCTGTTAAACACCATTTTCGGAAGTGAAACCAAATAAAACAACGATAGATGAATGGCTATAGGGAAAATCCATTTAAAGGGAAATAGCCATATTGTATTTCATACTATGTCGTCACCGGGTGCCATTTGGCGGCCTAGATCACATTAAAAATCTCAAAAGTAAAAGTTCTTTTAAAATAGGATTATAGTTCGGTAATACACGCAATCTGTTTTGATTGATTCAATATATACCCGTGGTGGGTAAAAAATAAAACCTGCGTTTTCTCTGAAATTTCGGCCAGAATCTTCAATCCGGCTGCTGTCCGCTCTTCATCAAACGTCACGAATAGATCATCGGCCAGGAAAGGCAGACGGATCCCACGATCCAGTGCCTGCTCCACTGATGCCAGACGCAGCGCCAGATAAAGCTGATCGCGCGTGCCCTCGCTCATGGCATGCACCGGCACGAGCGCCGTGTTTCCCGGTCGACTCCCCGCCAGCACAAGCCCGTTCGAGCCTTCGTCTTCGGTCGCCAGTCCCGCATAGCGCCCCAGTGTCAGGCGCGAAAACAGATCTCCGGCCCGCGATAGCAGCGGCCCATGCGCCTTCTGCCGCCCCTGCTCCACCAGACGTGACAGCATCAACTGCTGAAGCCTGAGTGAGACATAACGGCTGGCCCGCTCGGCAATTTCCGCCTCTGTCTCTTGGATTTCCTCGGCCGTTTCATGCACGCCCCGTGCAGTTTCCAGCTCGGCCAGAGCCGCCCGCGCCTTGAACAGGCGCTCGTCCACTTCTGACCTGCGGGCGTTCAGCGCCGCAGTCTCCGCTTCGATGGCCTCGAACTCCTGCTCAAGCTGCGCCGGATCCGTCCCGCGCGCTTCTTCGAGCAACGCCTCGAGTGGTCTGCCATTCCCTGCCTGCCGGATCTGCTCCCGCAGTTCGTCCCGTTTTTCACAAAGCCCGGCCCTGTACCGTGCCTGCGACAGCGCGGTATGGAGATCATCATCCGGCCCAATTCCCAGCATGGACCGTACCGGCATCAGTTCTGCCTGAAGCGCCGATATCTGCATATCTACCTGTGCAATTTCAGCCTCAAGCGCATTTTTTTGCTGCACAACAGCCTGTCGCTCGCGTTCGCGCTCGAGTTCCCGCGTCAGGAAAGCCTCAAGCTCCGCCGCATCGCGCTGTCCATAGCGCTGAAGGAAAACCCCAAGCGCATTGCGAAAAGCTGCAATATCGCGCGCTTCGGAATCCTGTTCCTTCCGCTCGTTTTCAAGCCGCTCCTGGATCGTGCGCGCTTCCCGCACATCCTGCAGATCAACCCGCTCTGCCCGGCCTGGATAACGGCACCCATGACATGCAACCGCCCAGTCTTCTTCCCACTGTGCCTGACTGCGTTCCAGTTCGGACAGCATCGCCCGGTCCCGCGTCAGGGCCTTCTCCAGCCGGACGCGCTCTGCCTGCTGCGACGCATGATGCTGCGCCTCGGCCTCGTCCCGCTCCAGAAGGGATGCGGCCTGCCGGATCTGAACAGCCAGCCGGTCGGACATGCAGCCCTTTATAAAGACGCCCAGCCGCCGGCTCATCTCATCCCGGCTGGCCTTTGCCGTTTCAAGCTGCATCCGCGCGACCTGCAACGCGTCCTCGGCCGCCAGTGCCGTCTGCCGCCGCGCGATCCAGACCTGAAGCTGCGCAGGAGGCAACACCGGAGCCCCCAGTGTTTCCAGCAGTGCCGCCCACGCAATCCTGCGACGATCCAGTTCCGCCTCCGTCTGCACAATCCTGCGCCGGGCCTCGTCAGCCCTGAGCACAAGATCCTCACCCTGACGGACCAGTGTTGCCAGCTGTGCGGACTGCTCGGCATGGGCATGACGCCGGTCCGCCAGACTGTCCGCATTCTGGATCAGAACGCCGAACGCCTCCCGCATCGCAGAAGCCGGACAGGTTCCGGATTGGAATTGCCCTTCCATATCCTGCCACAGCCGGTCGCGTTCCTGACGCGCGGCCAGAAGCTGCTCGCGCGAAACAGCCTGTCCGTCTTCTTCCAGCCGCCGACGCTGCTGCGCCAGTTGTGCCGCTGCCGTTTGTGCCGCCTGCTCTTCGTCCAGCGCGCCGCGCCGCTGCTCTTCAAGTGCTGTCCACAGCCGGATTTCTTGTTCAAGGGCTGCGAGGTCGGGCACTGCAAGAGCCGTCAGCTCACCCCGGCGATCTTCACTCTTCGCCGACCATGGCAACAGCGCCCCATAAGCCGCGGCTGTCAGATCCTCCTGCCGCGCAACGTCCTGCGCAAGACCGTCGATGCGCTCATCAACCGGTCCAAGACTTCTCGCCTCATCCAGTTCCAGTCTGAACAGACGCAACCGCTCCGCACAGGAATGCTCTTCCGTCCCCGAACCGATCACGGGGTGAAGGCCCTCAAGAGCCTGCTCCGTCTCCCGAAGCCGCGCCCGAAGATCCTGCTTCTGCGTCTGCAGCAGAACACGGGCCTGAAGCCGCTGATCCAGATCATCCAACGCGACCAGCGCGGGGAGATCACCCGGTTCACATCCATGCCGCGCCCAGAACTGTTCCAGCCAGATTCCGTCCCGCGTCATGCGCGCCCGACGTTCTCCAACCGCTGCTTCCAGCCGTTCAATAAGAACGCCTTTAGCCAGAAGTGCACGGATATTTTCATGATCCACAAGGATCGGATGTGAATCGCCAAACGATTTAATTTGTTCTGATATCGCACCAATTTTTTGCCGTGCGATTGATGCGGCATGTTCATCCCGACGCAGCGTCTCGAGGATTTTTTCAATCCGGCCACAGTCCTGAATGCTCAATTCCCACGCAGAAAACTGAGCAATTTCCGTTTCGATATCAGTAAGTTTCTGAAACGGAACGGAAGTCATTTTCCGTCGTGAATTATTTCTGCGGCGCACACCGAGGTCCTGAATTGCGCGCTCACAAAGAGTTTTTTCAGTTTCTGATTGGGAAAGTTCCTTATCCGAAATGGATAATTGCTTGGCTGTTGTTGTATCGTTGCGGAGGGTCTTCTGCAGCTCCGTAAGTTTTGTGCGCGCCTGCTGCAGAGCCGATTTGGAGGAGCGATATTTCCATTCCGAATTGACATCATCCTGAAGGGAAGATGCCAGCTTTCCGACCCCTTCAAGTCCCAGCCCGGCCGCAAGGATCTGAAGCCCCGCATCGTCTTTCAGACGGCGCATTTCCTCGCCGCCTTCGCGCAACCGCGCATGATCCAGTGCCCAGGCCGCTTCGAAGCCCTTCGCATCCAGCCCGCCCAGCCAGGTCCGCAGCAGTAAATCGTCCAGAGCGGTCTTATCGTCTGCCGCATAGAGCGTCTGGTTTCGCCCACGCCGGCGAATACCCTCGAAAATCGCCCCGTCCTGTTCCAGACACGCCCCAACCCGCAATAATGAGGCGGCCGTCATCCAGTCTCCGGAAATATGATGCGGAAATCCGAACAGAAAATCCCGGATGGCGCTGAGCGTCGTCGATTTTCCGGCTTCATTGGGACCGTAAATGACATGCAGATCCCGTGCGCCTTTGGGAAAGGTCAGCGTGGCATCCTGAAAGCCGCCATAGCGGAAAAGATCGAGACGATCGAAACGCATTATTCCGTCTCCCCCACCAGTCGCGCCCGCAAGGCTGCCCGCGCCTGTTCAAGCGGAAACTGACCTCCCGCCATGAGACTGTCCCGCTCCACACAGGACGGCAACGCAGAGAAAAACCCTTCAAATGCCTCTGGCAGGGACGCCAGAAACTCCTCGTTCTGCATCAATCCCTCAAGCGCCAGATCCAGTTCCCGCGTCTCCGCCACGCCAGCCCGATGTACCGGTGCGGCCGTCTCATTCCGAATTTTTTCAAGTGCAATCTGTGCGGTCCCATGCGCCAGTGAAACCGCGATACTCCGCAGATCCTCTTTCCAGGCATGGGAGGCACATAACCGGTCATGCAATGCGCTCTGCCCGGTCAGCACAATCCGCGCAATGACCGTCCGCCCCTGCGCTTCGGCAAGAGCCTGTTCCATCTCACGCCGCGCGGCGGCCAGAACTGCCTCCATCGTCTGCATGTCACTGACATCCAGTTCAAGCTGGCTCCAGCGCACCACATCACAATCGACAAATGTCACAGACCGGACAGACCCGTCCTCGACATCCACAAGCGCGCAGCCACAGGCCCCGGTCTCCCGCGCATGCCGTCCCTGAAGCACGCCCGGAAACACGATCCAGGGATGTTCACAGACAATTTCGCGTGCATGGACATGCCCCAGCGCCCAGTAATCATACCCCTTGGCCGATAATGTCTCGACGGAGCAGGGCGCATAGGTTTCGTGCTCCCCGTATCCCGAGAGCGACGTATGCAGCACGCCGATATTGAAACACCCCGCCACTGGCGCGGGATAGGATCGCGTCATGTCCTGCGTGACATGCCGGTCCCGGAAACTCTGCCCATGCAGCGCCACGCCCAGCTCCGGCCAGTGCAGGGTCTGCGGTGCGTCATAAGAGAAATGATGGATTCCGTCCGGCAGCGGCAATTCGCGCGCAATGACCGACTGGGCATCATGATTGCCCGAAAGCGTCACCACCCGAATGCCTGCCTGAACAAGCCGGCTCAGCGCCCGGACCATGTAAAGCCCGGTCCCGACATCCTGCCAGGTTCCATCATACAGATCCCCAGCCAGCACGACGAAATCGACCTTTTCCGTCAGTGCCGTTTCGACAAGCCGGTCCAGTGCGCGCCGCGTGGCCCCGCGGATTTCCGCTTCGGGAAGCCCCTCGTAACGGCTCAGCCCCCTCAGGGGGCTGTCGAGGTGAATGTCAGCAGCGTGGAGGAAGCGGAATGAAGACATGCGGGAAGTTTACGCCCTCCCGGATGTCTTGCAAACGGTGCGCCGGTCTCAGGCCGCAGCCATGTATTGCGACACGATTTCCGGCATCAGCCCTTCAAGCGCCTCCGCCGAAGCGGTTTCCTCGTCTTTCAGGCATTCCAGAGCCGCCGCATCCTGCGCAAAGCCAAGCTGCCGCGCCAGCACGACCAGAACCTGAAGCGATGTGATCTGATGCGCGCGATACCCGCTCGCCGCCAGCACGTTCTTCAGAACGTCATGCTCCTCACCGCCATGCAGCAGCCCCGAGACGGTGCTGAGAATGGACGAGACCGTCTCATGCGGAACCGGGGCAGGGTGCCCGTGCCGGGACAGAAGGATCGTGATCTCCCGCGCATGGCTCCGGCTCATCGCCAGATCCTGCTCCATGCGCTGGCACAGCCCCGGATACTGTTCACACACGGGCAGTTCGGAAAGTGCTGTCTCAATGGCCTTGGATTCAATGGACAGGTGATCCCGCAGGGCGCTCAGATAAATGTCCAGAGCTGACCTGCCCGTCGTTTTTGTTCTGCCCACCGTGGATCCTTCTCATCTTTGGCGTGGTCATAAATGGCCATATTGCCGGATGGAGTGCAAGAGCGCAGCGCCGCCCGCGCAGGGAGAGACCAGTCATGAAAAACCCCATGCCGGAGATCGGCATGGGGCATTCAGGTTCAGCGGGTTCTGTGGGATCAGAAACCGGCGCTGACAGACCCGATGGCAGCAAACGGTGCTGCAATCATGTAAGTCGGGGCCGTACCCTTGATCGTATTGCCGAAGATGCCGCGCTGGGCCGTGGCATTGGTCGTCGGCGAGGTCGGGAAGCCGAGGTAATGGTTGTTGGTGATGTTGGTCAGGTTCAGCTTGATGTTCGGTGCCTGCAGGAAGCCGAGCGTCTTGAAGCGGTAGCCAACCGTGATGTCCATCTTGACGTAACCAGGGATGTGCTGGTCGTTCATGAAGGTGGAATACTGCTTGGCGACGTATTTCAGCTTGTAGGCGCCGAAAACATTGCCGTCATCATAGTCGAGATTGAAGCCGACCTGATATTTGGGAGTATCCGGAGCAAACTTGCCGCTCGTCTTCAGGTAATCGACCGTATTGGAGCTGCTGGCACGCAGGTTGCTCGTGGTGCGGGCATCGACATATTCAAACGAGGCATAGGGGCGGATGTGATAGAAGATCGGGCGTGTGCCGACTTCCGCATCCACACCATTTGTGCTCTGGCCACCGGCATTGACGTTGGTGGTGGCGTAGTTGAGGCAGGAACTGTCAAGACATTCGGTTTGCGAGAACAGACGGTTCGTGAAGTTGTAGTGGAAATACGTGACCGAGGCCATGACCGTCGGGCCGGTGTAACGCCAGCCGGCTTCTTCGGAAATGGAGATTTCCGGCTGCTGGTTCTGGTTGGCCTGCGTTCCGTAGTAGTTTCCGGAAGCATTCTTGGACGGCAGGTAGTACGTTCCGGCATCATACAGGGAGTAGTTCGTCGGGATACGGAAGTTCGTGGAGCCCGAGACGAAGACCTGCATTTCCGGGTTGATCTGATAACGGATCGAAGCCGTCGGCAGCGGCTGGTAATACGTCTTGTCGATATACGGACCCGTGGACGTGTTCGGCAGGAAGTTGTGAGCGTCACGTGTGACGATCGCATATTTCAGGCCGGCGTCGATGGTCAGCTTGTTATGGAACAGCGACAGGCTGTCACCGATGAACATGGTATGCGTGCGCGTCTGGGTCAGGGCCTGACGGTACTGATAGGTCGTGCCGTCGTTGAACACATAGTTCGGTCCGCCACCCCACAGGTTCCAGGGCGTACCATCTGCCCCAATGCCGGTGCCTGGTGCGGTCTGGGACTGCTTGGCATATTCGAACCAATAACCAACCATCAGACGGTTCACACCCGTGGTCAGCGTCAGCTTCGTGACGGCACCCGGACGATACGTCGTCGTGATGGACGGCTCATAGATCAGGCTGCCCTTTGCAGGCGTCTTGCCATCCAGCGTACCACCCATGACGGTCTGGCCCCAGTTCGTGGGAACGGAATAGGCCGCACCACCACTGCCGCTGCCGTACCAGAAATACGGCGTTTCCGTCAGGACGAGGTGATCCGTCAGCTTGAAGGTGGACGGAGCACTGGCATAGATGTTGGTGAACGGATTCTGATGCAGCTTGTAGTAGTTGCAGTTATTCTGCTGGTAAACGCCATTATAGACAGTATTGTTAATCGTGGCGCCGGTTTTATTGACAAACGTTGTGCCGTTTGCCCGGGTACAGGTGCTGCCGTTGTAACAGCTTGCGATGTTCTGGTCCTTTACACCGAAACCATACGTGTCCCAGGAGGCCTGGTTTACGCTCGGCGTCAGGTAATTGTAGAGACGGTTGCCAACAATCGCGAGCGAAACGCGGTTGCCGTCGCCCCAGTCATTCACGAACTTCGCTTCGGCATGAAGCTTGCGGTTCGTTGCCTCGGAATGAATGGCGTCTTCGGTGGCATAGGAGCCGGAGAAATAGGCGCGCAGGTTGGTCTGGCCGATCTTGCCGGTATCCAGACGCAGGAAGCCGCGCGTGTAATCGTATGAACCGTAGGAGACGTCGAACGCGCCGCCCTTCTTCATCTTCGGGTCGATCATGTACATGTCGACCACGCCACCAGTGGCACTCAGATGCGGGCTGTCGAGGTCAGCGGAGCCCTGTGCGAGACTGACCTTGCGCAGGTTTTCGGAGTCCACAATTTCCTGGGAATAGACCGAGAAGGAACCGATATCGTTGATCGGGAAGCCTTCAAGCGTGAAACCCATCTGCGACTGGTCGAGGCCACGGGCGCTCATGTGGCTTCCCGTCAGGCCTGCCGGATCGGAAGACGTAACGTTCGCACCTGGAAGCAGCGCGATCAGCTGCATTGGGTCCTGGCCCGGTGCCTGCTTTTGGATGTAGTCGCGGGAAATGGCCGAAACGGACTTCGCAGAGTCTTGTTTCTGCATCAGACCACCACCGACATCGCGACGTGTTACGCCATCGAAATAGGTGTGATGTCCGCTGACGGAGACATGTTCTTCATGTTCGTCTGTTGGAGCCGTATTGCCCATCATGGACGGGGCGGCAGCAGCGACTTTCGCGGGACCCTTCTTGGCGGAAGGGGCCGTGCTGTCTGCGGGTGCGGCGAATGCCGACACCGTTCCAAACGCAAACAGGGCCGAAGTCGAAAGCAGGCGAGCAAGGCGCATTGTGTTTTCGGTCTTTCTCGGTCAGGGGAACTTTCAGCCGAGAAAAAGCATGAGTGACGGCCCTATTTCAATCAGATGGTGACTGATACATTATGACATGGAGGGGGTATGGCAATTTAGTCACATTTCTTTGGCGTAACGGCCCTGAATAGCAGGAAATCCCCCAGCTAATGTGACATTTGCAAGACAAACCCCGTTTTTCTGGAGCAGATCGTTTCAGAATCTCAGCCTGCAGGACGCAGCGCCTCATCCGCGCTGTAGAGTTGTCGAATCCTTTTTTCCTGCGCAGCCGTAGGAGTGAAATCATGGCTGTTGCCATTCAGATGGGGAATGGTCTTCCCCCGCAGGGCCGGCACCAGTTCGGGCAGCGACGAAATCCTGTCCATTGAAACAAGCTGATCGACGGCAAGCCGGCCGTTACGGTCACAGACATAAAGTGTCTGCGGGCAGAACACGTGGTCCATGTCGTAAACCGACTTACAGGATTCCACGTGGTCGATCGCATGGTCCAGCGTGTGGAACGTGCGGTAGAGCGCGTTGACCGAAGGATGAATCCGGACCCGCGATGTCCCGCCGCGACGGGCAAAGGCCCATGCGGACACGAAACGCTTCACCGGATCGCGCCAGATCGCAAAGCTGGGCAGGGTCCGTGACAGGTCGGGGGCGACATGATGATAGTAGCGCCAGGTCTCATGCATCATGATCCCGCCATATAGCAGGTCACAGATCGACGTTCCCCCGTTCTTGGGAACATGGACGAACAGGGCACCGGCTTCGCGGATCCGCTCGATCCGCTGCAGGCGTTTGCGGCTCAGCGGCAGACGCAGGTGCAGATCGGCCGCCCGGGCATGGACATCGTTATACTGCCGGACCCGGAAGGCTTTGCAGAGCAGGCGCTGCGGAAGACCGGACGCTGCGGCCTTTCCGCCATCATGTTTTGCAGGCAGGGCGCCATCCTGATGAACCGTAGGGGCAGCAGAAGGGGGCGTCATGGTCGTGTCCTGATCCTGTCTCTGATGGAAGGAACACTGACGGCACGGAAAAACCGAGGCAAAGGGCTTATTGTAACGGAATGAAAGCCATGTTGCAGAGTTGTGCTGTGTCAAATCGGCCACGACGTTGTGTTTGTATTTGACTTGTTCCGCCGGGGGCGCTTCATGACACCTGACGGTGCCCGATCTGCCGGGTGAAAAGGGAACGCAGTGAAAGACTGCGGCTGCCCCCGCAACTGTAAGTGCTGGCTGTCACCCTCGAACGGGTGGACGGACGGTTCCAGGAGATGAGCCCACTGGCCTGCGCCGGGAAGGGACCTGGACCGGAGCACGAGCCAGGAGACCTGCCGTCAGCATGAGTTGTCCGAAGGACGGTCCGGGCGGGGTGCATCGGAACGCCGGGTCAGACCCTGCATCTGCGGGTCTGCCTCCTTCTTGAGGGCGACGCAGAACGACGAGACATTACCATCGCCATGCCCCGTATTTCCTGCCTTTTTTTCGCGACGAGCATGCTCGTCGCCGTTCCTGCGCTGGCGTCCGTCCCGGCTCAGGAACCGGCACCGCCGCAGAAGCCCAAGACCCCCTCCGCCGCGCCTTCGAAGACAGCCACCAGTGCCCCGCAGGGCACTCCTGAATCTGTCATATCCACCGTCCCCGAAACCGTCACGGTGACGGCGAACCGCATCCCACAGGACCTCAGCAAGGTCGGCTCGCAGGTTACGGTTGTGACCCAGCGTGACATTGAACTTCTGCAGCGGCGCGACCTTGCGGACCTTCTGGCGCGTGAACCGGGCCTGAACATGGTGCGTTCGGGCGGCCCCGGCGCTACGGGTTCGATCTTCATGCGCGGCGTCAATTCCAATGAAGTGAAGGTGCGGCTGGACGGGATGGACATCAACGATCCGTCCACGCCGGCCGGGGCATTCGATACGTCCCAGTTCCTGACCGACGGTCTGGCCCGGGTGGAAATCCTGCGAGGCCCGCAGAGTGGCCTGTACGGTGCGGATGCGATGGGCGGCGTCATCGACATGACGACCAAACAGGGGCAGGGACCGCTGCATGGCTTCGTCCGCCTCGAAGGCGGCAGCTATTCCACCAAGAACCAGACGGCCGGTTTCTCGGGATCGCTGCATCGTTTTCATTACATGGTCGAAGTCTCGCACAACCATGTTGGCGACTATCAGGCCGTGCCGAAAGCCATCCGCGCGCAGGTTCACGACCATGACGTCGCATCCAACCGCAATGACAACCGCACCGCCAATGTGCGGCTCGGCTATGACGTGACGGATAATTTCGATCTCGGCTTCACGGCCCATCTGACGCAGGCGGATTACGAATACGTCGCCGACGATTACAGCTCCTATCCGGCGCTGCCGTCAGCCCAGCAGAACGAGAGCGATCTCAAACAGGCCATCCTGCGCGGCACCGCTCACCTGAAGTCCTTCAAGGGTGTGTTCGAGCAGACGCTGGGCGTTGGGTACATCACCTATCGCCGCCATGATATCACGGCCGGCGATCCGGAAATCGCTTCAAACCGCGGTGACCGCCTGAAGGTGGACTGGCAGGGTCTGACCCATCTCGGCCATAACGGCTCTTTCCTCGTGGGTTATGACTATATCCGCGAGCGGATCATGACCCCGGTCTCGGCCCAGACCACGACGAACGCCGCCTGGGGGCAGCTCGAAGGCCACTGGCACGATATCCTCTTCGGTTCGGCCAATATCCGCTACGACAACAATTCCCGTTACGGCAATTACGTCACCTGGCGCGTCGCCCCGGCGGTGAAGATCCCCGGCACTGGCCTGACGCTGAAGGCCAGCGGAGGCTCGGGCTTCCACGGCCCGTCTCTGAACCAGCTCTTCGTCAGCTATCCGGCCTATTACTTCCTGGCCAATCCGAACCTGCGGGCCGAGCGCCTTCTGGGCTTCGATGCCGGGTTCGAGGAACGCCTGCTTGACGGCAAGCTGACCTTCGGCGCCGATTATTACGGCAACCATGTCCGCAACCTCATCAACACAGCGCTGTCGGGCTACAACTACACCTATGTGAACGTCGCCCGTGCCCAGACGCATGGTGTGGAAGCCTTCGTTGATTACCGCATCATCAAGAGCGTGGATCTGCGTGGCACCTATACCTGGACGGATGCGTCGGATCGGAGCACGGGTGCGGCCCTTGTGCGCCGGCCCCGCCACAAGGCCACGGCCAGCGTCATCTGGACGCCAACCAAGCGCCTGAGCATCACGCCGAGCCTGCTCTATGTCAGCGGCTGGCACGATCTCGACCGTTACACGTCCATGAACACGATTGGTCATGATTATGTGACGGTGAACATCGCCGCAGAATACAAGCTGGCGAAGTTCCTCACCCTCTTCGCGCGTGGCGATAATCTGGGGAACCGGTATTATGAAAACCCGGTCGGCTATCTCCAGCCGGGTCGGTCTTTCTACGGCGGTGTGACATTTGGCCTTTAAGGCGTTCCTTCACGTCCTTTCAGCCCCGATAGCAGTCCTGCTGCTATCGGGCCTGATGACGGGTGTGACCGCCGGATCGGCCTGTGCCGGTCCGGTGCGTACCCGTATCGTTTCCCTGAATCTATGCACGGATGAACTGCTGCTCGAACTGGCAGACCCGTCCCATATTCTCGGTCTCAGCCCGCTGGCCACGGACTGCGCGGAATCCGTCCGCTGTGAGGTGGCAAGGACCTACCCCGTCCAGCGCCCTGACGGCGAAAACCTCGTCGTCACCCATCCGGACGTCGTGCTGGACGGAACATGGCACCGCCCGACCGTCCCACTCGTGACCAACGCCCTGCACGTCCCGTTCGTCCAGCTTCCCTCCATCGCGTCCCTGGCGGATATTCCCACGCAAATCCGCACCGTCGCCCATGCCATCGGCGAGGACGCACGCGGCGACGATATGATCCGCGCCTTCGCGGCCCGTCTGGAAAGCCTCCATCCTGCCCATCCGGACCAGATCCTGACCGCCACGGTCATCGGTGCGAACCTCGCGGGAGAAGAGGGCGGCCTGATTTCCGATCTTCTGAAACGCGCCGGCTTCCGCCTGTCTGCTTCCGAACGCCCGGACGGCACCATCGCGCTCGAAACACTGATCGCCCATCCGCCGGACCTTCTGGTGACGGGCATGATTTCCGAAGGTGCGTCCCTGGCGGAAGATGTTGTGCATCATCCCGCCCTGCGGGACCGCTTCACGGGCGCTCATCTTCTGGCCCTTCCCGGCCGCCTGACCATGTGCGGCACGCCCGACACTCTCGATGCACTGACCGCCCTGATCGTCGCGCATGACCGTCTGACCGGCACGGAGTCTGCACCATGAGTCGCTACACCCTGACCGTCGCCATATTGAGCGCCGTGGTTCTGGCTCTTGCCATCCTGTCACTGGCCGCAGGCCCGGCGGGGATTGGCGTCGTGCAAGGCCTGTCCGACATGCTGCACGGCCGTGAGACGATCGCCGCGACCATCATTGGCCAGATCCGCCTGCCGCGCATGATCCTCGCTTTGCTGATCGGGGGAACGCTCGGCTTGTCCGGCGCAGCACTTCAGGGACTGGTCCGCAATCCGCTCGCCGATCCGGGTGTGCTAGGCATTTCGGGCTGTGGAGCGCTCGGCGCCGTGCTGGTTTTCTATACCGGCGTCTCAGCAGTCTGGGCGCCCGCACTCCCGCTGGCGGCCCTGTCCGGCGCCGGGCTTGCAACGCTGCTGCTTCTGGCCCTGACACGCGGCGGCACGCTCGTTCTGGTGCTCGCTGGTGCGGCGCTGGGCTCCATGAGTGCCGCGCTTCTGGCCCTGACGCTCAACCTCGTGCCAAGCCCCTATGCGTCCTACGAAATCATGCACTGGCTCATGGGCTCCCTGTCCCGCGCCAGCCTGCATGACGTGGTGATCGCCACCCCCGGCCTTCTGATCGGCTCAGCCCTGCTGTTCAGCACCGGACGCTCCCTCGACGCCCTGACCCTTGGCGAAGACGTCGCCCAGACGATGGGCTTCCCTCTGCGTGCGGTGCAGTGGCGTGTCGTGCTCGGAACGGCGCTTGCGGTCGGCAGCGGCGTTGCCGTGGCAGGCGGTATCGGGTTCGTCGGCCTCGTCATGCCGCATCTGCTGCGCCCGCTCGCCGGAGCCCGCCCGTCGCGCCTCCTGCTGCCATCCGCACTCGGGGGCGCGGCGCTCCTGCTGGCTGCCGATCTGTTTGTACGCCTGCCCGTCAGCGGCGCCGAACTGCAACTTGGCGTCGTCACCTCCCTCATAGGAACGCCAGTCTTTTTCTGGCAGGTCTGGCGCCTGCGCGGCCGGCCGGTATGAGGAGCGCGCCATGATCCTCCAGACAGACACGATCAGCCTGACCCTTCAGGGCAACAGACTTCTCAACGATATCGCACTGGATGTCCGTCCCGGCGAAGTCCTCGGCCTAATCGGGCCCAATGGTGCGGGCAAAAGCACGCTCCTGCGCATCATGGCCGGGCTGCTCCGCCCCGAGACCGGCCGCGTCCTGCTGGACGGACAGGATCTGTTCACCATGCCACCCGAAGAGCGCGGCCGCCATCTGGCCTATCTTCCGCAGGAAGCGCCTGCTGCCATCGGCATGAGCGTGCAGGATGTCGCAATGCTCGGGCGCCTGCCCCATCGCCGCACGGCCTCGGCGGAACAGAATGAAACAGCCGTGCAGCAGGCTCTCGATGTGGTCGGGATGAGCGCATTCGCTGACCGCTCTTCCGCCCGTCTCTCAGGCGGCGAACGCGCCCGCGTCCTGCTCGCCCGCGCGCTGGCAGTTCAGGCCCCCATCCTGCTGGCGGACGAACCCGTCGCGGCACTCGATCCGGCGCAGGCCCTGACGGTTATGGACCTTTTCGGCCAGTGCGCTGTTCAGGGTCAGGCCGTCGCTGTCGTCCTGCACGATCTGGCGCTCGCGGCCCGTTTCTGCACGCGCATTGCAGTCCTGTCGCAGGGCCGTCTCGTCAGTATCGGCACGCCTGCCGAAGTGCTGACGGACGCCCTGTTCGCCGAAGTTTACGGCGTGGCGGTGCGCCGCTGCGGCGAGGTCGCTGTGCCCTGGTCGCTGGTGTCGAGCGCGCGACGCCCATAACGCCGCGCCAGCAGCGTACAGGTGAAGAGCTGGATCTGGTGATAGATCATCAGCGGTAGGACAATGATGCCAACCGATGCCGCCGGGAAAATCACGCTCGCCATCGGCACGCCTGACGCCAGCGACTTCTTCGAGCCGCAGAACTGGAGCGCGATCTTGTTTTCTGCCGTCTGCCCCAGCCCGTCGCCCATCAGATGCGACAGCACCAGAACCAGCGCCAGCATGAAACTGTCGAGCAGAGCCACTTCCAGCAGATGCGCGCCCGAAACCCGGTGCCAGATCCCTTCCACAACGGCCGAACTGAACGCCGTATAGACCACCACGATGATGGACCCGCGATCGGTGAAGGAGATCAGGATCTTGTGCTTGCGCACGATCGGCCCGACCCATTTCTGAAGGATCTGCCCGAGCGCGAATGGCAGCAGCAACTCCTTGCCCACATCCAGAACGGATTCCAGTGGCGAATGGCCCGCCCCTACATGCCCGAGCACCACGCCCGTCAGCAGTGGCGTAAGCGCAATGCCCGCGATGTTGGAAACCGTCGCCGCACAGATCGCCGCCGGAACATTGCCCTTCGCGATGGAGGTCAGCGCAATGGAAGACTGCACGGTGGACGGCAGGCAGCACAGGAACAGGATGCCCGACCACAGCTCCTCACCGAACAGTGCATCCGGAAAGACGCTCCGGAACAGCAGATGCAGCCCGATCCCCAGCAGCGGAAACAGTGCGAACGTGCAGAGCAGAACGCTCCCCTGAAGCTTCCAGTCCTTCACGCTGTCCACAATGGCGTGACGTTCGAGCTTCGCGCCCTGGAAGAAGAACATGAACGTGATGAGGATCGTCACGACATGCTGGAGAATGTGCTCCATCTGCCCCCGACAGGGCAGGAAAGACGCCAGAAGGATTGCGCCGATAAGGGACATGAGAAAGGGGTCGAGACGCTTCATGCCGCACTATGTCCGCAACGGGCCCGGACATGCAACGTCATGTCAGGTCAACCTTTTGAAAACGGACGCCTCAGGCGTTCTGGTCCGTCATGACGGAGCAGAACGGTCATGTTGATCTGCGTGCATCATGATCCCGGCAGCTTCAGTTTTGCCACATCATGCACGCAGATCTGTTCGTCAGGCTGGATGGTTTTCCGGTCAGCCGCCCGTGATCTTGTTTTTCAGATTGTGAAGACTGGTCGAAACCTGCTTCTGCCACTCGCTCATGCGCTCGTGCCATTCATTGGAATGCTGCTGCACGAGGACACGCTCTGCGCCTTCTGCCGCGGCGGCCTGTGCCTTCTGCTGCGCCAGAACCTCGCGCTCCACGGCCTCGATCGGCCGACGCAGAACCAGCGATGCGCCAAGAGACGCTGCCAGCTCGTCCACGACCTGCGGCACATATTCCTGAACCGTCGCGATCACGGCTGTCGTTCCCACGGGAATGACGGAAGAAATCTGCGCCAGAAGACTGCTGCGGATCGCTGAATCTTCAACCGACAGGCTCGATCCCACGAGTGCGCCCATGGACGCCCCGAGCAGCACACCCAGCGGTCCCAGAAGAAGCCCGACCAGCGATCCCAGAAGTGTTCCGTTCAGAACCTGCTCGCCGGAAGACCCATCAGCCCAGTTATCATGAATGGTGATGTTGCCAGCCGTACCACGCTCAACGACAGCCTCGTTGATGACAACCAGCTTCTGATCCGCGGCCCGTTCACGCAGTTCGGAAAAAGCCTGGAATGCCTTGCTCTGCTCGGTGAAGGAGAGAACAAGAATATTGGTATCCATGATCTGTCATGCTCCGCACCCCCGCAGAAAACCGACGGAAGAGGCAGGGCATGCGGGGGAATATCCTGCCTGGACTCGCAGCTCCTGAAAGGAGCCACGACCGGAGGACATCAGATTAGTTGCCCAGCGTAAAGGTCAGGCCCTGTGCACCGGCAGCCAGACGTGCACCTTGCGTCGAACTGTCGATCTTGATACGCACACCATTGCTGTTGGACAGGACAGCGCCTCCCAGACCCTTGTTCAGGGTGGCCTCACCTGCGAGGGAGCCGTAGCTGCCATCGAAATCATGCAGGTTTTTCAGGTTGTAAACGGTTCCTTCGGCCTTGAGAGCCGAGTAACCGACAGCGGCAATGTTCCCGCCAGTCACCTTGAAATGGTAGGTGCGATGGCCATAGGTCAGGGTGCCGTCACCCCAGGTGTAACCGACGCCCACATCGGCAGAACGTGCGGACAGCGTAACGTGTCCGACCGGAGTGCCAAGCGTATCTTCAGCACGGACGGCAGGGGCTGCGACAAGACCCGTTCCGAAAAGGACGGCTGCAAGGGCGACGCCATGGCGGCTGATATTGGAAGACATCATGGAACCTTCTGTCTGTTTTCATAGTCAGGCCCTGCGGGTGGAAACCCATGTGGCACTGACGATTGAAGAGACAACGTCCTCGCCCCCGGTTCGGATGCATTCAAAGGGACATTCATGTTCCTGCTATCGGTTACGGACCTTGGGGATGAGGAAGTTGAAGTGCATCCTGTAGTGTGAGCTGACAGGATGACCGTTCCTCATTGCAGGGAAATAGGACGCCTGAACCATATAGCCGCGTGCGGCCTGATTCAGTTCTGCATAATGCCCTTCCTGGACCAGACAGTCATGGGAATGGCCCTGCGCATCAATCGTACAGGCCACCGTGACGTGATCTTCGATATGCCGGTCGATCATGGCCTGAGGATAACGGGGCATTCCTGAAACGGCGCGGTTGAGTCGGGCGGCACGGGTATTGTCCTGCTGGTCCGATATGGTGACAAACCTGCCCGGGCCGATGTTCAGATGGGCGATCTGCGGCACCAGAACAGCAACCTGAAACAGACAGATGCAGAGCAGGGGCAGCAAAAACCAGACTGGCGGCTGGCGACGTTGCCCGTCGGCATCCGTCTCGGGACAGGGCTGGAGTTCAGGCTGGGGGGTCTGTTCCGATTCCGTCCGGGGTGGAACGTCAGGGTCCTGATGCCTGAACCTGATGCCTGAAAAAGGGATCGTCCATTTTCCGGTTCCCGATGTTTCCGGGCACGAGAGATGCGGCGTGTTTCAGGCAGCAATGACCTGCCCGGCGTCATCATGGAAGATCCGGCCATCAGAACGCCAGAAGGAATCGCGCCATCACAGGGCAGCCATTCGCGTAAAGCGCTGAACCAGAAAATAATTTTTTCAGGGGGAAAATGGTGCCCAAGGGCGGAATCGAACCACCGACACTGCGATTTTCAGTCGCATGCTCTACCAACTGAGCTACTTGGGCACCGAGCTTCAGGGCGGACCCTGTTGCGGAGATGGGGTTTAGCTGATGATTGAGGCGGGATCAACCCTCCCTGTCGCGATATTCGCCCTGTTCTTCATCATTGTCCTGACGGAAGGACGGAACGCGGTAGGTCCCGCTGAACCAGCGGCCCAGATCGACATCCGCGCAGTGACGGGAGCAGAAAGGCCGGAACTGCGGATCGGTAGGGCGATGGCAGATCGGGCAGGTGGCGTTGCTCATGACAGGCTCCAGCTTGCAGGTGGGGCATTGGGATCAAGGACAAGATCGAGCGGCCGGGCGCGGCGGGATGTGAAATCCGCCAGGGCGTCGGGGTCGTTTTCCAGCGCCGTGATGAGTCCGATTGAGGCGGTCAGCGTCTGGCCGGGGCGGTTTTCGCGCAGGATCGTCCTGAGGATGGACAGTGCCTGCCCATGTGGGGAGGACAGGAGTTCATGCAAAGGGGGACGGCGGCGCGGGCGCGTCAGTTCCAGCAGGCCAGACGGTGTGGCGCCGAGGACATCCGGTTTCAGGGGATCGCCAGCCAAAGCCTCACGCAGGAAGGGAACCAGAGCCGGGCGTTTGCGTGTTTTTACGCCTGCCGGATCTACCAGAATCGTGCCCGAGAGGTTCCGCAGGCGGATCTGGCGCGCCAACTCGGGGAAAGCTGCGACATTGCCCTTGAAATCCGGAGTGCCAGCGCTGTCGAGATCGATGGCGACAAGGGCAGGGGTCGGGAAAATGCTGGCGGTCACGAGGCCCAGATCGGCCTCGGGGCTGCCGAGACTGTCGAAATCTGCTTCCAGCGCGCCATCGAACGCCTGCTGACAGCGCTGAAGGCGCTGGCGCAGGCGGACAGGCAGTTTTGCCGCAATGCCTGGATCGTCCACGAAAATCGGAGCATCCGGATACCGGTCCGCCAGTTCATCGAGCGGGGTCGGACCGCGTTCCAGCAGTTTCGGTGCGGATGGCGGCTCAGTGGGCATGTCAGCCCGGCGCAGGCGCAGGCCCTTGCCGTTCTGGGCGGCGCGGCTGACGCGGGCTGCGGTCAGGGCGCCTTCGATCAGGGCTTCACGGGTCGAGAGAAAGCCGCTCTGGCCGTCTTCGAGCAGGACGAACGCTCCCCCCAGAGCAGGAGCGGTTTTCTGGACGCGGACGACATGCCAGTCTTCCAGACCATCCGGGCAGCCGGGACGCCAGATGGCGGCATCCAGCAATGTGTCATGGTCTGTGACGGCAATCCGCACTTCGCCCGGGGAACAGGCTGCGCGGATTTCGGTCATGCGATCCAGCCACCTGAGGGTTTGCCGACCGGCTGTCCGCGCAGGAGCTGGGCCGTTTCAAATAGGGGCAGTCCCACGACCGCGGAATAGCTGCCGCCGATCTGGCGGATATGGGCGGCGGCGGCGCCCTGGATAGCATAGCCGCCCGCCTTGCCCTGCCAGTCCCCCTGAGCGATCAGGGCGTCGATCTGCGCGTCCGTCAGGCGATGGAAAATGACGGAGGTTTCCACCAGTCGCTCGCAGGGCGTGCCTTGTGGCCAGCCCGCGCTTGGGCGCAGGACCACGGCCGTCAGGACCTTGTGGCGGCGGCCGGAGAGCAGCTTCAGGCAGGCGCGGGCCGTCTTTTCGTCTTCGGCTTTCGGCAGGACGCGCCGGCCGACGGAGACCACCGTATCGGCCCCAAGGACGAGGGCTGCATCCGTGCGCTGCGCGGCTATGTGCTCCGCCTTCTGGCGGGCGAGGCGCTGCGCGAGCGGGCGCGGCAGTTCGCCGGGGCGCGGTTCTTCGTCGATATCGGCGCTGACGACGGCGTCGGGCACGATGCCGATCTGTTCCAGCAGACTCAGGCGGCGCGGGGAGGCGGAGGCCAGAACGAGCTTCGGACGGTCCGGAAGGCCGGATGACCCTTCTGCGGAAGACGGGGAGGAGGTCATGCGGCGGACTGTCTTACTTGAAGCGGAACGTGATCCGGCCCTTGGACAGGTCGTACGGCGTCATTTCGACGTTCACGCGGTCACCGGCCAGAACGCGGATGCGGTTCTTGCGCATCTTGCCGCTCGTATGGGCCAGGATGGTGTGCTCGTTGTCGAGCGTGACGCGGAACATGGCGTTGGGAAGCAGTTCCATGACGGTGCCGGTAAACTCGATGAGGTCTTCTTTTGACATGTGAATCCTTGCTTCAGGGACAGGGTAATGATCTGCGCGCGGCAGTGGCTCCGGTGCGGAGCCAGAAAATCCAGCCCGCTATGTGCGGACTGTCAGCCCAAAGGTCAAGCATGACCGGTCCCTGTCCGGGGATTCTTGCGGTTTTTTGGCACTCTGACGTCGTGCGGCCCTCTCTGGCAGCACGACGGGGTCTGTTCAGGACGCTTTGGCAGCCGCCGCTGCCCGGGCGGCCATCTTTTCCTCTTCGGTCCAGACGCGGCGCTCGCGCACCTTCTGCGGCTTGACCTGCTTGACCGGACCGCCGCCGAGCACGGGCGGGCGCATGGTGGAGTTCCGGGCCTCTTCCGAATGCCATTCATGGCTGTCATGAACGTCCAGCGTCCGGCCGATCTCACGCTCTACGGCATGCAGCCAGGCGCGCTGCTCGGCATCGCACAGCGTGATGGCGAAACCGCTGCGACCCGCACGGCCCGTGCGGCCGATCCGGTGCACATAGCTTTCCGGCAGGCTCGGCAGATCGTGGTTGATGACATGCGTGACGGTATCGACGTCGATGCCGCGGGCTGCGATATCGGTCGCCACCAGAACCTGAACGTCACCTTCGCGGAACGCATTCAGGGCACGTTCGCGCTGGCCCTGCGAGCGGTTGCCGTGCAGGGCCTCGGCCGTGATGCCGGATTCCGTCAGGAAGGTGCAGACGTCGTTGGCGATGTTCTTCTGCAGCGTGAAGACGACGGCCTGACCGATGCCCGGCGTCCGGAGCTGCGCGAGAAGGGCTGCTTTCTTGTCGGATGCGTTGAGGAACATGACCGACTGCGCGATCCGGTCCACGGTGCTCGACGGCGGTGCGATCTCGACCTTGGCCGGGTCGCGCAGGAGGCTCTCGACGAGGGCTGCGATGGATTTCGGCATCGTTGCGGAAAACAGCACCGTGTGCCGGTCTTCGGGGAGCGTTGCGACAATGCGCTCGATCGGCTTGGCAAAGCCCATGTCCAGCATCTGGTCGGCTTCATCCAGCACCAGCGTCTCAAGCTGCGACAGGTCGCACAGGCCCTGTTCGATCAGATCCAGCAGGCGGCCCGGTGCGGCGACGATGATGTCCACGCCCTCTTCGAGCGCCTTGACCTGATGCACCTGACTGACGCCGCCGAAAATCGTCGTCACGCGTACCGGCTGGTGGCGGCTGAAGCTCTCGAACCCGTCCGCAATCTGGGAGACCAGCTCGCGTGTGGGAGCCAGAACCAGAACGCGCGCGCCGTTCTTGGGCGCGGGACGGGGCGTTGCTGCGAGCCGGTGCAGCAGCGGGAGTGCGAAGGAGGCCGTCTTGCCGGTGCCGGTCTGGGCCAGACCGAGCAGGTCACGGCCTTCCAGCAGCAGCGGGATGGATTGGGCCTGAATGGGCGTAGGCTTGACGTAACCCGCTTCATCCAGCGCGCGGAGAAGCGTGGGCGCCAGGGCGAGATCGGCAAAAGCCTGGGCAGAAGTCGTGGACATGATGAAGCGGCGCCTCCGGCGCTGAGTAAAGCTGCGCCTGATGGGGCTTCGCGGATTCAGAAAACGGGCTTGTACGAATGATGCCTGTCGTCGTCAACGCAACGAAAGAGCGTGCCGACCCGCTCTGTCAGGACAGTTTGGAAATATCGCGCATGGCCACGACCAGAGACATGTGTGACGCCAGAAGCCGCTGCGGCAGCGTGGGAAGATAGATCCGGATGGCCTCAAGCCGTTTGGACTCCGGAAGTGCCGCGAAGGGTGGCCGCGATCCTGGCCCGTCACTGCCCGCATCATAGCTTTTGGCGATTGCGTTCAGGAGAGACGCGGGAACCGAAGCCAGAAGCGCTCTCTGCGCGGGATTCAGAAGCCGGTCCCGCAGGGGGCCGGAGAGGGTAGGCTCTTCCGCTATTTTCGGTGGCTCGTAAGGCTTAAGCTGGTTCAGCGGGAATTCGACCTCCACGCCATTGGCCTGCTCCACATAGCCGGTGGCGCCGTCGATATCGACCAACCTGCCGTCATGCGTGCCCTTCAGGTCCGAAACATGATCACCGATCGACAACTGGGCCATGACTGATTTCTCCTTCTCCGCACGGAGCCTAGAGCAGTTCCGGATCGTGGGTGAAAAATTTCTGCTTCCCGTGCCCGATTTCAAATCCGAAATGCACATGCGACCGTCGTGCGGACTGCATCAAATCCTGCCTTCATGGAAAAAGGGAGCGAAAAACCACAGGTTGAGGTTCATAAAACTGTCATATCCCCCTCTTTGCTGAATCCGTTATCAGCCCTTGTCGCGGACACCGCGATTACTCCTGTGCCGGAACTGATCGGGAGGACTAGCTCAGAATTGGCAATAAGGAAGCACCCGCATTTCAGTATGGTACGACCTTTGGTTATGACGGGTTCAGGAAACGATGCACGTGCGGGGTGGAGAACGGACGCGTTTCCTGTGAGGGGCATGATGCGGACAATGCGGTGTGTCAGTGCAGTCCTTGGCATGACGGTGCTCGGCGCAGGTTGTGAGGCGCAATCCTCGCCTGTATCGCCTTTGGTGTCTCAGGATGTCTGTGATCCCGCGCCGGATGGCCGGAACCTCTGTCCCCAGACTTTTCATCGCCCCAGACAGGAGCCCCTGTCGCAGATGGCGCAGATCGGGCGCATGCTGTTTTATGACAGAGCGTTGTCCGGTTCGGGGAAACTGTCCTGCGCCTCCTGTCATGATCCGGCGAACCATTACGGGCCGACGGGCGATGCGTCTGTTTTCGACGGCGGGGCGGATCTGCACCGGCAGGGACGACGTGCAATTCCCACACTGACCTATCTGGAACGTATGCCACCGTTCAGTATCGGTCCGGATCTGGGAAATGATGATGTGGCTCCGCGCGTCATCGCTGTGCCGAATACGGGCAACCAGCGTGGCAGCAAAAGTGCGGCGGATACGGCGTCATCTGCTGCGCATATCGTTCCACAGGGCGGGTTGTTCTGGGATGGTCGGGCCGATACGTTTCAGCAGCAGGCGGGCGGGCCGCTTTTTGATCCCGATGAAATGGCTTCCACGCCGGAGCGTGTTACTGCACGGCTGAACACGGCACCTTACCGTTCGGCTCTTCTTGCGTTGGCCGGAGCGCGTGGAGAAAAGGATCCTGCCTTCCTGCGTGAAGAGGCGCTGTTTGCGATTGGGCGTTACGAGCTGGAAGACCGTCATTTCCACGAATATTCCAGCAGGTTTGATGCCTGGCTGGAAGGGAAAGCCCGGTTCACGCCACTCGAACGCGAAGGCTATCTCCTGTTCAACGATCCGCAGAAAGGCAACTGTGCGGCCTGCCATCTCGACCACGTTACGCGCGATGGCCTGCCGCCGCTTTTCACTGATCATCAGTATGAAGCGCTTGGTGCGCCACGCAACATGGCGATCAGCCGCAATGCCGTCGCCAGCTATGATGATCTCGGGGTATGCGACAGTCAGCCTGACGGTCGGAAGGCCTTTGCGGCCTATTGCGGGATGTTCGTGACGCCGACCCTGCGTAACGTCGCAACGCGCCATGTCTTTTTCCATAACGGTGTTTTTCACACGCTCGAAGCTGTTCTGGATTTTTATGCTGTGCGGGACCTTGAGCTAGAAAAATTCTATCCCCGCAGAGCGGATGGAAAAATCGATGTCTATAACGATATTCCGGAACAATATCGTTCCAATATTGACACGATAGATGCGCCCTTTGATCGCAAGTCCGGAGAGACGCCGGCGTTAACCGAAAACGAGCGCCGGGCGGTCATCGCGTTTCTCGGCACGCTGACAGATACGGATGCTCCGGCTGTGGCTCCTGCGGTGGACACCGTCACGGGACAGGCAGGGAAACGACAGGATGGATGACATGCTCCACAAACCAGAAGCATTCGGACGAACGATGGACGTGGGGTTCAGAATGTTTGTCAAACCGTTCAATCGTAGTGAGGAAAGGTTCCGTAAAGTGTTCATGAAGCGCGTACAACGAGCAAAATCCGGCCTGGCCGTCCTTCTGTCCGGCTCCATTCTTTTTCCATCCGTGGGGCTGGCGGCGTCTTCCTCTGTGGCTGAGACCTATCAGACTGCGACGCCTATCAAGCATGTCGTGGTGATATTTCAGGAAAACCGTTCCTTCGACCATTATTTCGCGACATATCCCAAGGCGGCGAATGTGAGCGGTGAACCGGCTTTTACGGCGTTGGCGGATACGCCTTCTGTCAATAATCTCACGAGCGCAAATCTCCTTACGAATAATCCGAATTCCAGTCTGGCGAACGGGGCGGGAGCAGCGCTTCCGTTCCGCATTGACCGGACGCAGGCGAATACGGCGGACCAGAATCACAGCTACACGCCGGAGCAGCAGGCTTACGACACCGGGAAGATGGATCTGTTTCCAAAATATACCGGATCAGCAACATCCGGGAGTTCCGGTGCTTTCGGGACAAAGGGGCAGGTCCTGGGGTATTTTGATGGCAACACGGTCACGGCGCTCTGGAATTACGCCCAGCATTACGCGATGAGCGACAATAACTGGAGCGATACATACGGCCCGTCCACGCCGGGTGCGCTTGAGGTTGTGGCTGGCCAGACTAATGGTCTTCAGCCTATTGCGGGCAACATGCTCGGCAAGGCCTACATTCATGACGGACAGGGCGGATACACCCTGATCAACGATGAGGATCCGGCTTACGATCGCTGCTCGACCCCGTCACAGGTGCTGATCAATGCCAAAAATATTGGCGATCTGCTGAACGAGAAGGGAATTTCCTGGGGCGGTTTCATGGGCGGCTTTGATCTGACGCTCACGAACGCGAACAGCACCACGGGGTGCAGTCGCAGTACCTATTCCGAGACGGTGGGAACCCGTACGGACTATGTTCCGCATCATGCCTGGTTCCAGTATTTCGCGAGTACGGCCAATCCGACGCATGCCCGACCGAACTCCGTAGCTTCAATCGGCTTCAGTTCGATCCCCGGCACTGCAACGCGGGAACCGGCCAACCATCAGTATGATATCAAGGATTTCTATACGGCCGTAAAAGCGGGGAATTTCCCCGCGGTCTCCTATATCAAGATGCCGGCCTATCAGGACGGTCATCCTGGCAATTCGGACCCGCTGGAGGAACAGAACGGTATCGTAACGCTCGTGAATTTTATCCAGAGCCAGCCGGAATGGGCCAGCACGGCGATCATTATCGACTATGATGACTCCGACGGCTGGTACGATCATGCGTTCCACAAACCGCTCTGGGGCTCGTTCGACAGTGCTGCGGATCAGCTCAACGGCCCCGGAATCTGCGGAACCGCAGGATCAGCTCCGAAGGGTGTGGCGGGCAAGCCGGTCAATGGCCGTTGCGGGCCGGGAACGCGCATCCCGCTTATCGTGATCTCGCCCTATGCCCGCCGCAATTTTGTCAGTCATGATCTGACGAGTCAGGCCTCCGTGGTGCGCTTCATCGAAGACAACTGGCTGGGCGGAAAGCGCCTTGGTGGCGGCTCGTTTGATGCGGCCGCGGGCCAGATCAATACGATGTTCGACTTCACGCAGCCGCCGAACACCACGCCTCTGGTTCTGGACCCGGATACGGGCTCGCTCCGGTAAAGCGGGATGTTCCGGGAGGTGTCAGAGCCTCCCGGGTGGAGGCTGGATCAGTTCTTTTCCAGCCGGACCGACAGGCTCAGCGCATGGGCGTCCAGCCCTTCGGCCTTGGCCAGCGCCACACCGGCCGGGCCGATCCGGCGCAGGCCTGCTTCGTCGGCTTCGATGGTGGTGGTGCGCTTGATAAAGTCGAAGACCGACAGGCCGGAGGCGAAACGCGCCGTGCGGCTGGTCGGCAGGACGTGGTTCGGGCCGCCGACATAATCGCCCACGGCTTCGGGGCAGAAGCGGCCCATGAAAATCGCGCCTGCATGGCGGATCATGGCCGAGAACTCGCGCGGGGCGTCGAGCATGACTTCCAGATGCTCGGGGGCGAGTGCGTTGACGATTTCGGCGGCTTCCTCAAGTGAGCGCACCACGATGATCGCGCCATGATCGTCCCAGCTTTTTGAGGCGATGGCCGTGCGAGGGAGCGTTTCCAGCTCCGTGCGGACGGCTTCGGCAGCACGCTCGGCAAAGGCGGCATCCGTCGTGATGAGGATGGCCTGGGCCTGTTCGTCATGTTCGGCCTGCGCGAGCAGATCGAGCGCAACAAGACGCGGATCGTTCTGGCCATCGGCGACGACCACGACCTCGGACGGACCGGCGATGCTGTCGATGCCGACATGCCCGAAGACCTGCCGCTTGGCTTCTGCAACATACGCATTGCCGGGACCGACGATGCGGTCCACGGGCGCGATAAGATCCGTACCAAACGCCATAGCGCCCACGGCCTGCGCGCCACCGATGCGATAGATTTCCTCGACGCCACAGAGCTGTGCGGCCGCGAGAACCAGCGGGTTCAGCACGCCGTCCGGAGACGGCACGCACATGGCCAGCCGCTTCACACCCGCCACACGCGCGGGCAGGGCGTTCATCAGGACGGAAGACGGATAGGCCGCTTTGCCGCCGGGAACATACAGCCCGACCGCATCCAGCGGGGTCCAGCGCATACCGAGCCGGATTCCGTCTTCGTCCGTGAAGTCCAGATCCTTCGGCATCTGGGCAGCGTGGAACGTCTCGATCCGGCGGGCGGCGGTGCGCAGGGCGTCCATCAGGTCAGCAGGGACGCGCGCGGCTTCGGACGCGATTTCTTCTGCGCTGATCCGCAGCTTTTCGGCTGGCAGGGTCAGGCGATCAAAGCGGGCGGTGTAATCGCACAGGGCTTCATCGCCCCGGCTGCGGACGTCAGTGAGGATGGCGCGGACCGGCTCGGCCACGCTGCGTTCGTCGCTGCCGCGCGCGGCAAGTAGTGTTGCGAAGTCTTCGGAAAAACCGGCAGCGGACGTATCGAGGCGTTTCATCAGGCGGCTTCCTCCGTGTTCAGGGCGGCGCGGAAGCGTTCGATCAGGGCGCTGATTTCTTCAGGGCGGGTCTTGAGTGCGACGCGGTTGACAATCAGGCGGCTCGTGACATGCGCGATGGTCTCGGTTTCCATCAGGCCATTGGCGCGCAGTGTGGAGCCGGTATCGACCAGATCGACGATCACGCTCGCCAGATCCAGCGTCGGTGCCAGTTCCATCGCACCATTCAGATGCACGATCTCGGCGTTGATGGCGCGGGACGCGAAATGGCGGCGGGCGATGGTCGGGTATTTCGTGGCAACGCGCAGGCGGGACTGACCGGTTGCAGGATCCTCGACCATGGTCTTGGGGCGTGCGACGGAAATGCGGCAGCCGCCAATGCCCAGATCGAGCGGCGCATAGATGTCCGGATAATCGAACTCCATCAGCACATCCGCACCGCAGACGCCGATATCGGCGCCCCCATAGGCCACGAAGGTCGCGACATCGAAGGAGCGGACCCGGACCACATCCAGATTCGGATTGGACGTGCCAAAGCGCAGGCGGCGGCTGCTTTCCGTCAGGCAGTCTGGATCGGGCTCGATGCCCGTGCGCGTCAGGACGGGGGCCAGCGCCTTGAGGATACGCCCTTTCGGGAGCGCCAGGATCAGGGGTGAGTCACTGCGGACAGCGAGGTCCGCTCCGGTCTGGAGGCCGTTTCCGGTCCCGTTCTGGGGCGCTGTCATGAAGTGTCTTTCCCTTGCCGTCCGCAGCCACTGAGAGAATGGCAGGCCATATCACGAAGCCGCAGTCTTCCCAAGTTCCCCAAAGGAATTTCCAGCCTCGGTGAGGGCCGGATGCGAATTTTCTTGACGTCCGGAAGCGCCGTCGCTCAATCTTGTATGCATGTCTGCCAACATAGAAACATTGCTGTTTCCCACGCCCCTGTCGGATACGAGCGGCCTGCCGCTTCGGGTCCAGCTCCGGGAACGTGTGCTGGCGGCCATCGGCTCGGGTCTCCTTGGTCCAGGGGATCGTCTGCCGACCATGCGTGCCCTGGCGGTCCATCTGCGGGTGGATCTCAACACCGTACAGCGGGCCTATGCCGAGCTGGAACGACTGGGGGCCATCCAGACCTTCCGGGCGCGTGGCAGCTTCGTCAGCGACATGCCACCGCCACCGGATGAAGAGCGCCGGGCGGCGGACATCCGGGATCTGGCCGCGTCCACGATCGCCCGGTGCCAGGCGCTGGGTCTGGAGCCCGAAGCGGTTCTTCAGGCCATGCGTGATCTTCTTTCCCTGCCCAATCCCTGATGCCGAAAGACGGCGTTTCGAAAGGCTGATGTCCATGCCGGAGTTTCCTGTTTTCCCGTCCCTTTCGCCGCTTCGTACCGCAGGGAACCGGTCGCGCCTGCCCGTCAATACGGTCGCGGCATCCATCGCGGGCGCGATCCTGCTCGCCGCTGCCGGTCTGACGGCCCTGACAGAGGCTCCCGGATGGGCTGTCGGTGGGGTTATTCTGGCGCTGCTGGTACTGATGTCCCTGCGGATGTGCAATTCCTGGCAGCGCGTTCTGGTCCTGCGGGCGGGAAAAATTCAGGGTCTGCGCGGCCCGGGCCTGTTCATGATCGTGCCGTTCCTCGACCAGATTGACGCCGTCGTGGACCAGCGCATTCGCACCGTGCCGGTCCATACGCGACAGACCCTGACGCGCGATACGACGCCGGTGGATGTGGATGCGGTCGTGTTCTGGATGGTGCATGACCCGCTGCGGGCGATCACGGAACTCGACAATTATGAAGGTTCGGTGTCGATGGTCGCGCTGACGACCCTGCGCGAGGTGGTGAGCAGTTCGGATCTCGCCACGTTGCTGGAAGACCGGCGTCGTATCGACGGGGAGTTGCGGGACCTTATTGAAATCAAGACGCGCGAATGGGGTGTGACGGTTCAGGCCGTCGAAATCCGTGACGTGCAGCTTCCCGACAGTCTTCAGGACGCCATGAGCCGTCAGGCCCAGGCTGAACGTGAGCGCGCTGCCCGCGTCACGCTGGCTTCGGCGGAACGGGAAGTGGCGCATGAACTGGCACTGGCGGCGAAGACCTACGAGGCTTCACCAATCGCGCTTCAGATCCTGCAGATCAACCGCATCTTCGAAATGAACAAGAACCGCGGCACCACCATCCTGATGCCGACCACCATGGCGGATTCGATGACCACTGCCACGGCCTTTGCCGCCGCAATGCAGACGGTCCAGCCGGAAGCGGCGCCTCCGGCGGCCGAGAGCGAGGTCAGCGACTGAAGCTGGCCACCATGTTCAGCAGGTTGCGCTGACGCCGCGTGGCAAGCCGTGCGGCCGTGAGCACGGAACGGGCCTGCGAAATGGCGGTGTCGAGATCCGAGTTGATGATCGTGTGATCGAACTCGGCCCAGTGGGAAATTTCATCCAGCGCCGCCTTCATGCGCTTGGCGATTTCTTCCGGATGGTCCGAGGCCCGCTTGTTCAGCCGGCGTTCCAGCTCTTCCAGAGACGGCGGCAGGACGAACAGGCTCACCACATCGTCCGGCAGCGCCGCGCGCAGCAGACGATGGCCCTGCCAGTCGATGTCGAACACCATGTCATGCCCGGCATCCAGCGCTTCCTCGACGGGCGCACGCGGCGTGCCATATCCCCGTCCGAAGACCTCCGCCCATTCCAGAAGCTCGCCATCCGCGGCCATGCGGCGGAACTCCGCGATATCCCGGAAATGATAATGCACCCCCTCGACTTCCCCCGGGCGCGGACCGCGCGTCGTGACCGAGACGGAGTGGCGCAGTGTGGGTTCCGAAGCGCGCAGGGCGTTGGCAATGGTGGACTTGCCCGCACCAGACGGGGCCGAGATCACCAGACAGACGCCACGGCGGGGCAGTTGGGTCATGGGGTCTCCTTGGAATAATGAACCAGACAGGAATGTTCTGCCGAAGCGTCTAGCGTAAAGGGGGCGGCTCTGGCCAGATATTCAGGGCTCTCCCCTGAAACCCGCCAAAGGCCGGGGGCCTTTGGAAACCGCTTAATTTGGAATCGGGATCAAAGGGGCGAGCCCCTTTGTGGGGTGCGGGGCAAAGCCCCTGCCCTCACGGCTCGGACTGAAGCTGCGCGACAATGGCACTGCTGATCGTCCGCCGCGTCGGGCCGCCCAGCACATGGCCGAGCGGTGCCAGCACTTCAATATGATCACAGACGATCTTGAAGACCGCGAGCATCGGCACGGACAGGAAGGCACCCGAAATACCCCACATCCAGTCCCAGAACAGCAGTGATCCCATGACGAAGACGGGATTGAGCGTGAAGCGCCGGGCCAGCAGCATGGGCGTGATGGTCTCGCCTTCCAGCACATGGATCAGCAGATAGATCGACGGCGGCAGGAGCGCGTAGAGCAGGGATGGAAAGCTGAACAGCCCGACCACGAAATAGACCACCACACCCGTCAGAGGCCCAATGATGGGAATGTAGTTCAGCAGGAAGGCCAGCACGCCCCACAGGAGCGGGTTGGGCATACCGGTGGCCCAGCACTGGATCATGTTCACCAGCCCGACACCCAGATTCATCATCGTGATCGTCACAAGATAGAGCGAGACGTTCTGCTCGATCTGCGTCGCCATTTCCACGAGGCGGCGTTTTTTGGCGTAGGTCGGCATGATCTCGACGCAGCGGCGCAGGAGCGTGTCGCCTTCCGTCATGAGAAAGAACAGCATCAGCAGCATCGAGAAGAAGCCGCCGGCTAGTTCGCGTGTTCCAGCCAGGACGGATGAGCCAAGTCGCGAGAGGGCCGTCTCCCCCCCGATCGTCCCTGTCACGCCACGCGTGGTGCGCGTTGTGCCCGAATGTCCGCTGAACATGGCCGACAGGCGCATGTAGTCGCGTTGAACCACATCAATTGGCCCGCTGAGCACGGCCAGCTTGCTTTGCAATGCGGGAAGGGTCTGCGGCGCGCGGGTGATCCAGCCGGCGGCCGGGACGGAAATCGTCGTGGCAATACCGCCCACGATTCCGAACATCATGACGATCAGCATCAGCCCGGCCAGATGCCGGGGAAGATGCAGACGCTGTGTGAGGAATCGCATCGGCGCAATCATCAGCAGGTTCAGGACGAGTGCGAAGACGAAAGGCAGGAGAATGGGCGCTGTGAAATACAGCGAATAGAAGACCGCCAGAACCGTCAGGATCAGGACGCAGATGTCCCGGATGTTCAGATGTTCGCGCAGCAGGTTGCGATCGAGCGTCGGGTCCAGAAAATCGCCGTCCGGCGCCAGTCTGTCTCCTGGTCGGTCGGATGGAGAGGCACTGTCGCTACAGGCAGGGTCGGCGGAAGACGCAGTGGGACGGCCGGACATGTTTTCTGCCTGAAGCGAAAGACGGAACGCACGGATCGGAACGATCCGCGAAAGGACACAGTTGCGTGTTCTGCCCAAAAACCCCCTTGAACTCCAGTGGCATCCGGTCACTAAATCATGAGGAGCACCGATGGATGCGTGGTCTGACGCATCTGCCGGTTATCGCAGACAAAGGAGAATCATCATGGCCTGGAACACACCGAAAGTTACCGAAATCCCGCTGGGCGCAGAAATCAACTCGTATGTCTGCGGCGAGAAGAAATAAGCCTCTTCCCTGAGGTACAGTCCTTGAGGAATATGGCACGGCCGCTCCCCCATGGAGCGGCCGTTTTCGTTCATGGGCGTCGCAGGGCGCCCCAGTCAGACGGTTTGTGAAAAAATGATTGATGTCATCGTGCTCGGCGCGGCGGCAGGGGGCGGTTTTCCGCAGTGGAACTCCGCAGCACCCGGCTGTGTGGCCGCCCGCACGCGACAGGGCGCAAAAGCCCGGACCCAGGCCTCCCTTGCCGTCAGCGCCGACGGAAAGCGCTGGTTCATTCTCAACGCCTCGCCCGACCTGCGGCAGCAGATCATCAGTACACCGGCCCTGCACCATCAGGGCAGTCTGCGCGGCACCCCCATTCAGGGCGTCGTCCTGACCTGCGGCGAGATTGATGCCGTAACAGGTCTTCTGACCCTGCGGGAGCGTGAACCTTTTACGCTGATGGGCAGCGACTCGACCCTCCAGCAGCTTGCGGATAACCCGATTTTCGGCGCGCTCGATCCCGCAATCGTCCCGCGCGTTCCGCTCATTCTCGATGAAGCCACGTCCCTGATGAACAAGGACGGGATTCCGTCCGGCCTTCTGCTCACGGCCTTCGCCGTTCCTGGCAAGGCGCCGCTCTACGCGGAAGCCGCCGGTTCACGCCCGGACGAGACGCTGGGTCTGTCCATTACGGATGGAAAGAAGACGCTGCTCTTCATTCCCGGCTGTGCACAGATCACGCCGGGAATCGTGGAACGGGTGGCCGCAGCCGATCTCGTGTTCTTTGACGGGACGTTGTGGCGGGATGACGAAATGATCCGCGCCGGATTGAGCCCGAAGAGCGGACAGCGGATGGGGCATGTGTCCGTGAATGATGCCGGGGGACCGGTCGAATGTTTCACGACATGCGAAAAACCCCGTAAAGTGTTGATTCATATCAACAACTCTAATCCAATTCTGTTCGAAGACAGCCCCGAACGCAAAGACGTCGAACGCGCCGGATGGACGGTTGCGGAAGACGGCATGACTTTCAGACTGGACACACCATGACGCTCCTCACACCTGACCAGCTTGAAGCACAGCTTCGCCAGATCGGGGCCGAGCGGTACCACAACCGGCACCCGTTCCATCGCAAGCTGCATGACGGCAAGCTCGACAAGGCTCAGGTTCAGGCCTGGGCGCTGAACCGCTATTATTATCAGGCCCGCATTCCGGCCAAGGATGCGACGCTTCTCGCACGCCTTCCGACGGCCGAACTGCGCCGCGAATGGCGTCGCCGGATCGAAGACCATGACGGCACGGAACCCGGAACGGGTGGTGTCGCGCGCTGGCTGATGCTGACGGATGGTCTGGGGCTGGATCGGGATTATGTGGAAAGCCTCGAGGGCCTGCTTCCCGCCACGCGCTTTTCGGTCGATGCCTATGTGAACTTCGTGCGGGATCAGTCGATTTTGGCGGCCATTGCGTCGTCGCTGACGGAACTGTTTTCGCCGACGATCATCAGCGAGCGCGTCTCAGGCATGCTGCGTCACTATGATTTCGTGTCGGAAAAGACGCTGGCCTATTTCACGCCCCGTCTGACGCAGGCCCCGCGGGATTCCGATTTCGCGCTGGCCTATGTTCGCGAAAATGCCCGCACGCCAGAGCAGCAGAAAGAAGTCCTCGGTGCGCTTGAGTTCAAGTGCTCCGTCCTATGGACGATGCTGGATGCTCTCGACTACGCCTATGTGAAAGGTCACATCCCACCGGGTGCCTTCGTTCCATGACGGAGACCCCTCGTATCGTAACGGAGGAGACGGTTCTCTCCTTCGCCCGCGGCCACCGGCTCCAGCATGATCGCGTGCGGGATCTGTGGATCGTACAGGCGCCTGAAAAAGCATTTGTGATTGAGGGCGCCGCGCCGCATATTCTGCGGCTGCTGGATGGGAAGCGCAGCGTCGGCGACATCATTCAGCAGCTTGCAATCGAGTTTTCCGCCCCGCGTGAGGTCATTGCGAAGGATGTCCTCGCGCTTCTTTCTGAACTGACAGAAAAGAACGTCCTGCACACATGACACTCCCTTCGCCGCCGATGAGCCTTCTGGCTGAACTGACGCATCGTTGCCCGCTTTCCTGCCCTTACTGCTCCAATCCGCTTGAACTCGAACGCAAGGCGGCAGAACTCGACACGGCCACCTGGACGTCTGTTCTGGAGCAGGCTGCCGAACTCGGCGTTCTGCAGGTTCATTTCTCCGGCGGCGAACCCATGGTCCGCCCTGATCTGGTCGATCTGGTTTCCGTCGCGCGGCGTCTCAACCTGTATTCCAACCTGATCACTTCCGGTGTTCTGCTGGACGAAGCAAAGCTGGAAGCTTTGGACAAGGCAGGGCTGGATCACATCCAGCTGTCCTTTCAGGACGTGACGGAGGCGGGGGCCGAGCGTATCGGCGGCCTCAAGGGCGCGCAGGTCCGCAAGATCGCGGCGGCGCGGCTCATCCGGGCGTCCGGCATTCCGATGACGCTCAATTTCGTGGTTCACAGGGAAAATGTCGCCCGCATCCCCGAGATGTTCGCTTTAGCACGGGAGCTTGGTGCGGGACGGGTCGAGATTGCACATACCCAGTATTATGGCTGGGGCCTGAAAAACCGCGATGCGCTTCTCCCCAGCCGGGACCAGCTGGAAGAATCCACACGCGCCGTGGAAGCGGAGCGCGCAAAAGGTGGTCTGTCCGTTGATTATGTGACGCCGGACTATCATGCAGACCGGCCCAAGCCCTGCATGGGGGGATGGGGCCAGCGTTTCGTGAATGTGACACCCTCGGGCCGGGTCCTGCCATGCCATGCAGCCGAAATCATCCCGGATGTCGCATTCCCGAATGTGCAAGATGTGACCCTGTCCGAAATCTGGAACATCTCGCCGCTGTTCAACATGTTCCGCGGCACGGACTGGATGCCGGAACCCTGCCGCTCCTGCGAGCGCAAGGAGCGTGACTGGGGCGGGTGCCGCTGTCAGGCGATGGCGCTGACGGGGAATGCGGCGAATACTGACCCCGTGTGCAGTCTCTCCCCCTATCACGACCGGGTGGAACAGGCCGTCACCGAGGCGTCAGAAAGGCCGGAACTTCTCTACCGGCATTTCTGACAGCACAGGAGCCCGGCCTGCCGCCGGGCTGATCAGGGCTGGCCGGGAACGTTCCGCAGGAAGGCTACGCTTTCCACACAGGCAGCGGCGGCTTCGCGGCCCTTATTCTCGGCATCCTTGCGGGAGCGGTCCACGGCCTGCTGTTCGGTGTAGGTCGTGAGGATTCCAAAGGCGATCGGCACTTCGGTGGCAAGCTGGGCCTGCATGATGCCGATGGTCGCGCCCAGCGAGATGAACTCGAAATGCGCGGTGTCACCCTTGATGACGCAGCCGAGGCAGATCACGCCTTCATACTTGCCGGACTTCGCCAGACGCTGTGCCAGAAGCGGCAGTTCGAAAGCGCCGGGCGCGTCATAAACGTCCACATCCGTGATGCCGCGTTCTTCCAGCCATTCGAGCGAACCGTTCTTCAGGCCGCCTGTGATGTTCGTGTTGAAGCGGCTGACCACGATGGCCATTTTCGGCGCGGGCGAGAGACGCAGGTCGGGGGCTACGGGGATGTGCTTGCTCATGCCGGCTGTTCCTGAAGGAAATGGCCCATCCGCGTGCGTTTGGTCGCAAGATAGGCGCGGTTGAAAGGATTGGCCTCGATTTCCAGCCGTTCGCTGGATTTCACGTCAAAGCCGAAGCGGACCAGGTTGGATTCCTTGTCCGGATTGTTTGTCAGAAGGCGGAGCGAGTTCACGCCCAGATGGCGCAGCAGGTCGGCTGCCGCATCCCATTCACGGGCATCGGCGGGCAGTCCGAGGGCTTCATTGGCCTCCACCGTGTCCATGCCATGATCCTGAAGTTCGTAGGCGCGGATCTTGTTGGCCAGTCCGATCCCGCGTCCTTCATGGCCCCGCAGATAGACCAGCACGCCGGATTCCGACGCCGAAATCCGCTCCAGCGCCTCACGGAGCTGCGCGCCGCAGTCACAGCGCAGGGAGCCGAGCGCATCGCCGGTCACGCACTCCGAATGCAGCCGCACCAGAGGCACGCCCTTGGACGGATCGCCCTTCACCAGCGCAACATGCTCCACACCATCGACAGCGCGGAAGGCATGGATGCGCAGATCGTGGCCACCGAAGATGCTTGGCAGGGCGGATTCGGCCACCATTTCGCCAGCGGCCGGGACGGGCGTGCAGATCAGGTCATGGCCTGCGACAGGACCACGGCCATGCTCGCGGCACCAGTCCTGAAGGTCTGCGATGCTGACCACGGGCATGTTGTGTTTGGCGGCATATTTCCGAAGTTCCGGCAGGCGCATCATGCTGCCGTCATCGGCCATGATTTCGCAGATCACGCCTGCGGGTTCCAGCCCGGCCAGCCGCGCAATGTCAATGGAGCCTTCGGTATGGCCATTGCGGCCCAGAACGCCTTCCGGATGGGCGCGGAGCGGGAAGATATGCCCCGGCGAGACGACATCGTCCGGCGTGGCCGCCGGATTGGCCGCGACGACGATCGTACGGGCGCGGTCGGCGGCGGAAATGCCGGTCGTCACACCTGTTGCCGCTTCGATCGAAACCGTGAAGGCCGTGCCGCGCGGGTCGCGGTTGCGTGTGACCATGGGCGGCAGGCCAAGACGGTCCACCTGTTCGGCTTCCAGCGGCAGGCAGACCAGCCCGCGCGCCTCGCGGACCATGAAGTTGATGGCTTCCGGCGTGGCGAACTGCGCCGCCATGACCAGATCGCCTTCGTTCTCACGGTTCTCGTCATCGACCATGACGACCATGCCGCCGGCGCGGATGGCCTCGATGGCCGCTTTCAGGGACGGCTTCATGATGCGGCCTTTGCAAGACTGGGCGAGAACCGCAGCAGGTTCTCGACATATTTGGAGAGCACATCGACTTCCACATCCATCCGGTCCCCGACCGACAGCGTGGAGAGGTTGGTGTGTTCCCAGGTGTGCGGAATGATCGTCAGGCCAACTTCGAAACCGGCCTGATTGCCACGGATGATGTCATCATGCAGTTCGTTCACCGTCAGACTGATGCCGTCGAAGGTGATGGAACCCTTTTCCACGACATACTGGCGCAGGGCCTGTGGGACGAAGGCGCGCAGGGCATAGGAATCGCCCGCTTTTTCAACGCTGGCGAGGGTCGCCACGCCATCCACATGGCCCTGCACGATATGGCCCGAAAGCCGCGTGCTGGCGGCGACGGCGCGTTCCAGATTGACGCGTGATCCGGGCTTGAGCTGGTCCAGCGGGGTGCGGGACAGGGTTTCGCCACTGAGATGGAACGTCGCCACGCCTGCTGAATCGAAAGTCTCGACTGTTAGACACACGCCGTTGACCGCCACGCTCTCGCCGAGTTCCAGATCAGGAAAGCCGGTCTCCACGGTCAGATCCATCGCTTTGGCACGGACGGAAGCGGAGCGGACGGTTCCCAGACGCTCTATGATTCCAGAGAACATGCGTTTTCCCTCAGCAGTCGCAGCGGGCTCTCGTCCCGCGATTTCAGGTCGATGCGGTCAGAGTCCGCAGTTTTGTGACCCGCAGTTTTGTGAATGGTGAGCCAGTCGTCCCACAGGCCGGCTTCAGCCACGGATGCCAGCAAGGCCGGACCGGCCTCGATCATCGCCCAGTTCACGCCCCGCTCCGCCAGCATGGCGGGAACGGAGAGCAGATCGGAGCTGGTGAGAACTTCGAACCCGGCTTCCGTCATTTCGGAAACCCAGTCTGCCGGAAGGCGCCCGTGGCGGTCGCAGACGACGAGCAGGCGCGGCGAACGGCCTTCATGATCCGCGACATGCCGGACCGTGAAGCGTGGGCGGTCTGCCAGAACGGTGCCGACACCGGTGATGATCGCATCCGTCGCCCGGCGCAGGCGATGCGCGAGGGTGAGCGAGTCCGGGGATGTGAATGTTTTCTGTCCCGGCGGCGGCACCATGGAGCCCTGTTCATCCAGCGCCTGTTTGACGCTGATCCAGGGACGGTGCCGCACGACGCGGCTTGCGAAAGGGGCCAGAAGGGCGCGGCAGTCCCGTGCCAGATCGGCCATGTCCGACCGGTCGGCCAGCATGACCACGCGCTTTCCACCCGGCATTTCGCGCAGTCGCGTCGCACCACCGGCGGCCTGCGGGTTGGGATCGGCCGCACCGATCCAGATCTCGCGGACCGGGCTGTTGCGCAGGGCCTCGCTGCATGGCGGGGTACGCCCGGTATGATTGCACGGCTCCAGCGTCACGAGGGCCACGCGCGCCTGATCCAGCACACCTGCCGCCCGGGCCTGCGCCAGAGCCATGGCTTCGGCATGAGGCTGTCCAACGCGCGGATGAACGCCAACCGTCAGGATACGACCGCCCGCATCCAGCAGTGCACAGCCCACAGACGGGTTGGGTGCCGTAGCGCCGAAAGTGTCGACAGCCTGCGCGATGGCCGAATGAAAGCCATGGCGGATCGCGGTCAGCGAAACTGTGTCGGAAAGGGTAGTCTGGTCAGCCAAGTTGCGTCTTCTGGTCCCGTTACAGTCGGGACGCCCGCAAGGCGCACGCCGCCCTCAGCCGATACGGAATACAGGCCGGGTAACAAGTACCCGAACCTGTCCGTCACCGGACAAGTGCTGCGTTCTCTTCCATCCGGACTCTAACCGTCGGCTCCGGAGTCTCACCGGATCTGCTTGTCCCTTCCGGACTGAAATCCGGAAAGCGCTCGCGGGCTGAGGCGGAGAAATCCGCCAATACCGCCGGTGGGGAATTTCACCCCGCCCTGAGAACGTCTTTGTTCAAAGGAAACTATGAAACTGTCTGTGGACGAAAGACAAGCAAAAATCCGCGTACTCCCGTTCACCGGAGTGGGAGGTCTGTCCCTGAAGCACAGGCAGGTGAGGATTTTCACACAAAAAAAGCCGCCGGTCAGGGGACCGGCGGCTCTGAAAACCCTGATGGAACTGAGCAGACCTCAGTTCGGAGAGGCGTTCGTGTTGCGCTGGATGGCGTCCTGCGAAGCATTGGCGCCACGGGCGACGTCATGTCCGACAGAGCTGACATCTTGACCGGCGCCGCGCACGGTGTTGCAGGCCGAGAGCGTGACGCCAGCGCCGGACAGCAGAGCCAGGGACAGGGCGATGCGTGCAATGGACTTGGTGGACATAGGTAAAAATCCTCTAGAGAGCGTTTTGCCTTGTAAACGACACCTGACGACAATGGTTCACGGCAGGAAAAGGAAATTTTCTTTCAGGTAATCGCCCTGTCAGCCCCAAAAAAGACTTAAATATTATCCTGACGGGCGCCAATCTGAACGAACCGCGCTGTTATGCGCTTTGTAACATATCTTTCCCTTGCCGTGAGGATCCATGTCCAGCTCCCACAACCGCCCTGCCATCGTCTGGTTTCGGGACGATCTGCGCATGGCAGACCATCCTGCCCTGCATGAGGCAGCCGCCTCCGGCCGTCCTCTGATCTGTCTCTATATTGTTGATGACGTCACCCCGGCCCTCCATCCACTCGGGGCAGCTGTCCGCTGGTGGCTTCACGGTGCGCTGGCAGAGCTGCGGGGACAGCTTGAAAAGCACGGCGGCGCCCTGCTGACGCTTTCGGGATCAGCGGAAAAGCTGGTTCCCCAGCTTGCGAAACAGGCGGATGCCGCTTCGGTCCACTGGCATCATCGGCTGCATGAACGCGAGCGGGCGCAGGATGGCCAGATCCGGAAGGCGCTGGAGCAGCAGGGCTGTGAGGTAAAGGCACACTGGGGCACGGTACTGGTCGATCCGGAGGCTGTGCAGACGAAGCAGGGCGGATTCTACAAAATCTGCGGCTCATTCTGGAAAGCGCTCCAGACCCAGGCCGTTCCGGAACCGCTCGACGCGCCGCACAGACTATCCTTTCATGCCATTCCAAAATCCATGATGTCGGATGCGCGCCTGAACGAGGAAGACCTCTGCCCGCATGCGCCGGACTGGGCGGAAGGTTTCCGCAAAACATGGGAGCCGGGCGAGGCCGAGGGGCAGGAGCATCTTCAGGATTTCCTCAAGGATGCCGTCGCGGACTATCCGAGGGGGCGGGACCGGGTGGCCGAAGAAGGGACGTCGCGCCTGTCGCCTTATCTGGCTTCCGGCGCGGTGTCGCCCCGGCAGGTCTGGGCGGCGCTTCAGAAGCATGGCGCACATACGGAGGGACCGCGGATTTTTCTATCGGAGCTCGGCTGGCGGGAGTTTGCCCGCTATACGCTGTATCATCTGCCGAAACTGCCGTTTGAAAATCTCAGCCCCAAGTTTACCGGAATGCACTGGCGCAAAAGTGCTGCCGATCTGAAGGCCTGGCAGCGTGGGCAGACGGGGGTGCCGATCGTGGATGCCGGGATGCGTCAGCTCTGGCAGACCGGCTGGATGCATAACAGGGCGCGCATGATCGTGGGCTCTTTCCTGACAAAGCATCTGCTGATCGACTGGAAAGAAGGTGATGCCTGGTTCCGCGACACGCTGGTGGATGCGGATTTCGCCAATAACGCCATGAACTGGCAGTGGGTGGCCGGCACGGGCATCGAGGCCACGCCGTTCTTCCGGATTTTCAATCCCACGCGACAGGCCGAGAAGTTCGATCCGGACGGCGACTATATCCGTCAGTGGGTGCCGGAACTGCGGCGTCTATCCGGCAAGGCCCTGTTCGAGCCCTGGGCAGCAAAGGACGAAGAACTGGAAAAAGCGGGTGTCAGGCTCGGGAAGTCCTATCCCCGCCCGATCGTTGACCTCAAGGAAGGGCGGGATCGCGCCCTTCAGGCCTTCAGGAGTCTCTGAACTCCCGAAACTCCGGCCCCTTTCTTAAGAAGGGGCCGGAAAAGACGGATCAGAGACCGCCGTTCAGGAAGTTGTTAACGTCACCACGGGTCTTGTTCCCGAGATTGTTGACGCGGTCACGCTGCTGCTGCAGACGCTGGGTCTGCTGGTCACGCATGTTGGTCAGTCTGGACTGCTCGTTGTTGATCTGGTTCTGCAGACGGGCCTTCTGGTTGGCCGGAGCGTTCGCATACTTGTCCTTCAGATCCTGCAGACGCTTTTCACGGGCGGCCTGCGCTTCCTGGGACTGCTTCTGGTAGTTCTGGACCCGGCTGTTCAGGCAGTCTTCCCGCTGGGCCAGACGTCCGATGACATCGTTCTGGCCGTTCTGCTGGCAGTTGCTTGCAGCCGTGGTGTCAGCGGCGTGAGCCTGCGGTGCAAGGGAAACCGCTCCGGCAATCAGTCCGGCAGCAAGCATCGAGCGGGAAAAAAAGGTGAAGTTCATAAAATCTCCTGTAAACGGATCAGTAAATCAGAGCACGCCCTGATGGCGGGAATGTGGCCCCTGCGAACAGCGGGCTATTCCATGCCTTCGGCGATCGTCGATATCCGTTCGGGCATCAGTAACGTGATATGGGTAATGCTTCTGATACTGATAAGTTTCTCTTTTTTGAACGCGCTGAGGATCCGGCTGACTGTTTCAATAGTGAGTCCGAGATAATCCGCAATGTCGGTGCGCGGCATCGGAAGGTCGAGTTCGACCGGACGGGTGGGGTCGGGCCGGTCCAGATGGGTGCAGCGTTCGATCAGGAAAGTGGCCACCCGCTCACGGGCGGTTTTGCGTCCCAGAAGCGTCATGCGGGCCTGCATCAGGGCCAGCTCGCGGGAGGCCTCCTCGCGCAGACGGTGTTCAAGGCTGGGGAAGCGTTCGGTCAGGCGCTGCATGCCGGCATGGGGAAAGCGGCACAGCGTGGCGCTGCCCAGGGCTTCGGCGCCAAAAGCGTAGCTGGTGGACGCCGCAAGCCCAAGGAAGTCTCCGCCTTCCGCAAAGCCGGTAATCTGGCGCCGGCCATCCGGAAGCAGGGTGAAGAGCTTGACCCTTCCACCCGTCACGACAAAGAAATCATGGGCCGGCGCACCCTCTTCTATAAAGGACCGGCCGTCAGCGACTGTCATGCGGGAAGACTCGTTGGCAAGAACGGCCAGATCGCAGTCATCAATGCTGTTGCAGATACTCAGACGACGGCCCACGCAATGGGCGCATCGATCATGGACATCCTCCGGACTATGTGACGCTGACATGATGAACCCCGTTTCCGTTGCGCTGACCTCGGCCTGAAGACTTTCAGCCACACTACCACAGAATTTACCAGACTTGATTCAGGTCAAGGTGATGGGTGGGGAGGAGTGCTTTGTGAGGCTCAACGAATGTTGATGGAACTTCCAGATGAAATTTAACGCTTTTGCGCTGGCTGCCGCAGTCGGTGTTGTTGCAACTCCGGCGTTTGCCCAGACGGTCCCTGCCCAGACCGCCCCGGCAACTGCTCCTGCTGCCCCTCAGGTCATGGTCAGTGCTCCCATGACGGCGGCTCCGGTGCCTTCCGTGAACATCCATGCGCCGGCTTCGGGTCGCTGCGGCCTGTTCCAGACCTGCGCCAACACGCGCATCGGACTCGGCAAGGGCGACTTCATCGTCCGTCTGTCCGCTCTCGGCGTCCTGCCGGAAGACCGTGACAGCAGCCTGTCCCTGAACGGCGCCCATCTTGGTGGCCGCGTGAAGACGACGCGTCAGGTCATGCCGGAACTGACGTTCGAATATTTCTTCACGGACAACCTGTCGGTTGACCTGATCGCCGCCAGCACCCGTCACGAGATCGCCGCTGAAGGCGTTCCGGGTCTGGGCAAGGTCGATGTCGGCAGCGCCTGGGTTCTGCCGCCGACGGTCACGTTCGCCTGGCATTTCCGTCCGCACAAGCGCTTCAACCCGTATGTGGGTGTCGGCGCGACGCTGGCATGGTTCCACAACGTGTCTCCGGCCGGTGGCCCGCTCACGCAGAAGCTCAATGTGGGTGTGACCGGTGGCCCGTCCGTCAATGTCGGTTTCGACTATCAGGTCGTCGGCAACTGGTTCTTCAACTTCGACGTGAAGCAGATGTTCATGCGTGTCCATGCCTGGGCCCAGGACAGTGCCGAAACCACGAAGATCACGGCGCATGATTCCCTCGACCCGACCGTCGTCGGCGCAGGTATCGAATACCGCTTCTGATCTTCAGATCAGGACCCGGACATCAAAAAAGCGGCTCTTCTCCGGAAGGGCCGCTTTTTTGCGTTTTTGTGGCAATCTCATAAAACTTTTGCAATGCGATCATTCGGGAAGTGCAAAAGTCCCTTCGTTTCCGTATGTGACATCTGGCGTCCTGCCATGAGCATGGTAAGACCGTCTGCCATGAAAACGTCCGAGTGATGGCCGACATATCATTCTCCAGACGTTTCGGGCGAAACGGGGCGTCTGTCCTGACAGAATTACGGGGTTGTCTATCAGAATGCGCGTTTCACGCGTCGGCGCGCTGGCCATAGGCCTGCTATGCCTGGCCATTCTTGTCGTTGTCATCATGCGGCTCCATACGCCACATTCCGCCGGTATTGCGGTTGCGCCACCTATGGTGAGCCAGTCAAACGGCAATCTGGTCGTGAGACAGGACAGTCCTCTCGAAAAACGACTGAGCATCCAGACGGTTGCAAGCGTCTCGCAGACGCATGGACTGGTCCTGCCAGCGCAGGTCATGACCGAGCCGGACCGTCAGGTGAACATCCTTGCCCCCGCGACCGGACGGATCACGGGCGTGAATGTCCATCTGGGTGAGCGCGTGCATCGCGGACAGGTCCTCGCCACGATTGCCGCAGGCGATCTGGATCAGGCCTGGGCGGATGACACCCGTGCCCGCGCCACTCTCGATTTCGCCCGTCGTGCCTATGCCCGTGCGCAGGGCGTGCAGGCGATTGGCGGCAATGCCGTCAAGGACCTTGAATCCGCGCGCAACGATCTGGCTCAGGCCCAGGCGGAAGCCGAGCGGACGCAGCGCAGGCTTCAGGTTCTGGGCGCGCGTCCGGGCTATTCTGCGCAGGGACAGGCTCCGCTCGTCTCTCCGGTGGATGGTGTCGTGTCCATGACGACCATGGCTGTGGGTGAGAATATTACTGATTCCACCGCCATTCAAATGACCGTTCTGGACCTGTCGGAAGTCTGGATTGCCGCAGCCATCCCGCAGGACGAACTGGCCCGCCTGAACGGCGCCAATGTACTGAAGGTCAGTTTCGATGACTTTCCGGGCCGGAGCTGTGAGGGGCGGGTCGTCAGCTTTGACCCCGGGCTGCATCCCGACACGCGACGGGTCAATGCCTACCTTGCCTGCCCGAACACGGATGGGGCGCTGCGTCCGGGCATGTTCCTGAACGCGACGCTCGATGTGCCGCAGGACGCGGATGTCATCGTCCCCAAGACCGCCCTGCTCATGAACAATGACCGCGTCTCCGTTTTCGTGGAGACGGCTCCGCATACCTTCCGCCGTCGTGATGTGATCATCAGCTACGATGAAGGTGACGACGTCCGGGTGCTTGAAGGACTCTCCGCCGGTGAACGCGTGGTGACCAGTGGTGCCATTCTCCTGAATGATGACTGATCCGGCGGCCCTGACGTGATGATCGCACGTTTCATCTCCTGGTGCTTCAACCACCGGAACATCGTTTTCTTTTCCGCCCTGATTCTGGCGCTTCTCGGTGGTCTTTCATGGAAGATCCTGCCGGTCGAGGCCTATCCGGATCTGGGCTCGGTCAGTGTATTGATCACGACCCAGCAGGAGGGGCTGGCGTCAGAAGAAATGGAGCAGCAGGTCACGATCCCGCTCGAGCGGACACTGGCCAGCGTTCCGGGCGTGACGGACAGCCGCTCCACCAGCACCTTCGGCCTGTCGCTGATCACGCTGATCTTTCGTGAAGGCACGAATGTCTACGCAGCGCGTCAGCTCGTGGAAACGCAACTTGCCAACAACCCGCTGAATAACGGCGCGATGCCATCGCTTGGGCCGATTTCCGGCCCAAGCGGCGAGATCTATCGCTACACGCTGGAATCCGACGACAAGAACCTGATGGAGCTGTCCGATCTCCAGCACTGGACCGTCATTCCCGCGATCCAGCACGTGCCCGGCGTCGTCAATGTGAACAATTTCGGTGGCCTGACACGCGAATACCAGCTCGTTCTCGATCCGGCCTCCCTGATGCGCTACCACGTTGGCCTTGAGGACGTGCTGACAGCCATCCGCAACAGCAACGTCAATGCCGGTGGCGGCCGCGTCAGCCGGGGCGAGCAGTCCTACATCATCCGCGGGATCGGCATGATCCATACGCTGGACGACATGGGCAATATCGTCGTCGCCAGCCACGGCGGCGTGCCGGTTTTCGTCAGGGATCTGGGGCAGGTCCAGTTCGGGCATCAGGTCCGTCAGGGCATTCTGGGCAAGGACAAGAATCCGGATACCATCGAAGGCGTGGTGACGATGCTGAGCGGGGAAAACCCCTCGCTCGTGCTCGACGGCCTTCACAGCACGGTAGCCAAGCTCCAGCAGCAGCTCGCCCCGAGCCATGTCCGCATCGTGCCGTATATGGACCGTGACCATCTGGTTCTGTCCACGACCCACAAGGTCACGGAAACGATGATCGAGGGCATTCTCCTCGTCGGCGTGATCCTGACCCTGTTCCTCGGCAGCCCCCGCAGTGCCGTCGTCACCGCCGTGACAATCCCGCTCGCGCTGTCGGTCGTGTTTGTGCTGATGCACAGCTTTGGCATGTCGGCGAACCTCTTCTCGCTCGGCGCCATCGATTTCGGCGTGATCGTGGATGGTGCGATCGTCATCACCGAGACGATCCTCCGCATCCGCGAGGAGCGCCCGACCGAGGCGCTCGTTCCGTCCGAAGTCCTGCCCGTCGCCCAGCGCGCGGGACGGGCGATCTTCTCGTCCACGCTCGTCATCATCGTGGCCTACAGCCCGCTCTTCGCCTTCGAGGGCAGTGAGGGCAAGCTGTTCCGCCCGATGGCCTATACTGTCAGCTTCGCACTGCTGGGCGCGCTGCTCTGCGCCCTGACGCTCATTCCGTCCCTGACCTATCTGGCCCTGCACAAGCCCAGGCACATCTGGCACAACCGGCCGCTGGAATGGCTGCATGCGCGTTACACGCACTGGCTCGGCCATTTCATTGACCGTCCGCTGATCGCCTATGGTGCCGGTGCTGCGGCCATGGTCGCGGTCGTGATCCTTGGGGCGACGATTGGCCGTGAGTTCCTTCCTGATCTGGACGAGGGGTCACTCTGGCTTCAGGTGCAGATGCCGACAGGGATTTCGCTGGAAAAAGGCGAGTCCATCGCCAACGAACTGCGGCATGCCGTCCGTGAATTCCCCGAGACATCCTACGCCATCACGCAGCTTGGCCGCTCGGATGACGGCACCGATCCGTGGACACCGTCGCATATCGAAATGCCGGTCGGGCTTAAACCCTATGACCAGTGGCCATCCGGCGAGACGAAAGCGCAGTTCGTCGAACGTCTGCGCGAGCGTCTTTCCCGGATTCCGGGCATCGACTTTGGCATCAGCCAGCCGATCCAGGATAATATGAGCGATCTGGTCGGCGGTGCGCACAGCCCGCTCGTCCTGCGCGTCTATGGCAACGATTTCCAGGAACTGCGCCGCATCGGCCAGCAGATCGTGGATATTCTTCATCAGGTTCCGGGAACGGCCGAGGCGTCGATCTTCCAGGAGCCCCGCATCCCGCAGATTGACGTGGTGGCCGACCGTCTGGCCGCGGCCCGTTACGGCATCAACATCTCGGATATCTCCGACGTGGTGTCGAACGCCATCGGCGATGCACCCATCACGACCGTCTATGTGGATGACCGCTTTTACAACGCGACGCTGCATATCCGCCGCAAGGATCTGCAGGACATGCAGGCCCTGTCGCAGATTCCGCTTCTGGATGCGGAAGGGGCCTATATCCCGCTGTCGCAGGTCGCGCATGTCGGACTGCATATGGGCGAGAGCAACATTGCCCATGAGATGAGCCATCGCCAGATCACCATCCGCGTGGATAACGGCAAGCGGCCGCTATCGCAGTATCTGGCGGATGCTCAGGGCCGCATTGACCAGCAGCTGCATTACGACAAGGAAAAATACACGCTCGAATGGGCCGGCTCTTTCCAGCAGGAAGAGCGGGCCCAGAAGCGCCTGATGATTGCGCTGGGTGTGATGTTCGCCGTCATGCTGGTGCTGCTGTTCGCCGAGTTCCGCAAGATCCGTCAGGCCCTGCTGATCCTCAGCGTCGTGCCACTGGCGACGCTGGGTGGCCTGATCGCGCTGCATGTCCGGGGTGAGACGCTGAACATCGCGACCGCCGTGGGCTTTATCGCGCTGTTCGGCGTGGCGGTGCAGAACGGCATTATCATGATCGCCAGCATCAACCGTCATCGTGTCGAAGGTCTGGGCGTGCGCGATGCGACCATCGCCGGTGCGGCCGAACGCTTCCGCCCGGTCCTGATGACGGCCATGGTCGCAACAGCAGGCATGTTCCCCGCAGCGCTCGCCACGGGCGTGGGCACGGACGTGCAGCGCGGTCTGGCAACGGTCGTAGTGGGCGGTCTGGGCATTGCCACGCTGCTGACGCTGTTCGCGCTGCCGGTCTATTTCAGCGAGCTTGAAATGTGGGTTGAACGCCGGGATGCGAAGAAGCACCCGAAAGCTTCCACCGAGGGAGCAGGATCATGATGCTGCGTGATGTTCCCTTCCGCCGGGCTGCGCTCCTGCTGGGCCTGACCGCGCTTTCGGCCTGTGCGGTCGGCCCGGATTTCCATCGTCCGGATATGCCGAAAAACATGGCCTATCAGGGCACGCCGCTGAAACCGACCTCCGGGCATGGCACGACCGGGGCTTCCGTGCCTCAGCAGTTCCAGTCCGGCGTGGATATTCCGGGCCAGTGGTGGACAGTGTTCGGCAATCCGAACCTGAATGCGCTCGTCGATCAGGCATTGGCGAACAACCAGTCCCTGCGCGCCATGCAGCAGGGGCTGAAATCCGCCTGGGAGCAGCGCCGGATCGAGGGCGCAGGGCTGTATCCGACGCTGTCTGCCTCGTTCAATCCGACACGCAACAAGACGTCGCGCGTCTACTCGCCGATCCCGAACGCCAATGTCTGGCTGTACAACGTCCATACCGCGCAGCTGAACATCGGCTATGTGCCGGATCTGTGGGGCGGCACGCGCAGGGCGATCGAGGCAGCCGGTGCGCAGGCCGATCTGCAGAAGTTCCAGCTTGAGGCCACCGCGCTGACGATGATTTCCGATCTCGTGAATGCGACGATTGAGGAAGCCACGATCCGCGCCGAAATCGACGCCACCCATGAGCTCATCCGCAGCCAGCGGGGTGTCCTGAAGACGGTGACGGCCGAGCAGGGGATCGGCAATGCATCGCGGCAGGACATGACCCAGCAGATGGCATCCGTTGCCCAGCTGGAAGGCACCTTGCCCGGTCTTGAGCTGCAACTGGCCCAGACCCGGGACCAGATGGCTGTCCTGGTCGGCGTGACCCCCAACACGCCACTGCCCGAGTTCCGGCTTGAGCAGTTCACCCTGCCGAAAACGCTTCCCGTCTCGCTGCCCTCGGACCTGCTGAACCAGCGGCCTGACATCCGCGCCGCGCAGGCGCAGATCCAGTCTGCCAGCGCGCAGATCGGCGTGGCCATCGCCAACCGTCTGCCGAACGTGCAGCTCAGTGCCACACCGGCGCAGGCGGTCGGGGTGATGAGTGACTTCTTCAAGCCCGGCTATGGCAACTGGACGATTGCCGCAACCGTCATGCAGCCGATTTTCCAGGGTGGTTCGCTCCTGCATGCCGAGCGTCAGGCGCGCGACAACCTGCTTCAGGCCAACGAGACCTATAAGGCCACCGTTCTGTCCGCGATTCAGGACGTGGCAGACAGTCTGCATGCCGTGACCTTTGATGCGGATGCGATGACGGCCAGCGAGGCCACGCTGAAAGCCACGTCGCAGAGCCTGAAGATTGCTCAGGGGCAGCTTCGTCTTGGCGATGTCAGTGAACTGGTCATGCTTCAGGCGCAGCAGACCGATGCGCAGGCGCGTCTGGCCTATGTGCAGGCCGAAGGCGCGCGGTTCTCCGACAGTGTGGGGCTGTTTCAGGCTCTGGGTGGCGGCTGGTGGAACCGTAATGACATGGGCATGACCCCGGCGGCACAGAAGTCGCTCGGGAAGTCACTGCTGCCTTGGTGAGGCTCAGGGCTCTGCCCTGAAACCCGCCAAAGGCCGGGGGCCTTTGGAAACCGTTTCATTGGAATCGGGATCAAAGGGACTGAGTCCCTTTGCGGGGTCTGGGGCAGAGCCCCTGACAGGCTGACCTGACCCTTCGCAAAATCAGATCAGCCCGATACGCTTCTTACGGACGCGGTGCGTAAATCGCGCTCAGGCGATCCGGTGTGCCTTCGATGCGCTCCAGATGCGGGTAACGCAGACCGTCATGATAAGGGATGGAGACCGTGCTGACATGGTCGCCGGACTTCACGATCAGGCGGATGTCCTGCTTCGGATCCTTCTGCGCGTCCGTGACGGCATGGAGCAGACGCTGCGGCGTGAAGCTCATGTCGTTGACGGCCAGGATCGTCATGCCCGGAACCACGCCTGCCTTGAAGGCGGGGCTCATCCAGTGTTCACGTCCCACATGTCCGGCGCCAGTTACAGTCAGGCCGAGGGAGAAGGACAGGTCCGTGGCATGGCGGGCGGCTTCGCTGGCTTTGATGAAGGAGGTCGGCTTGGACGTGTAGACCAGCTTGTATCCGCCATTGGTCAGGCCATCGAGCGGCGCGTGCGGCTGGATCGTGTCCAGACGGTCATGCAGGAACTTCGCCCAGTCATAGGGCTGCACGCTGTTGAGCGTCGCGACCACATCGTCGAACTGATAGGGGCTGACGACAAAGCTGCCGCTGTTCGTGCCGAAGAACGCCTTGGCAAAATCATCCAGAGACTTGTGACCGTCCGACAGCTTGCGGATCAGCGCATCGGCATCCAGCCAGACGAGCTGGCCTTCGACGTAATAGTCTTCCGAACGCTGCCAGTCGCGCCATGAGAGCGGCGCGCGCTGGGCAATGACCGGATCGTTCGTCGTGTCTTCCAGCGGGCGCCACTGACGGCCCGTCTGGTTGTCATAGGACGCCGCCATATAGGCCAGGGCTTCGAAGCCCTGATCCTTGGTCACGAGACCCGAACGTGCAGCAAGAACATTGCCCCAGTACTGCGTCTGCCCTTCATACACCCAGAGTAGGGAGCCACGCTGTGGCGTGTTGAAGTTCGGCGCCCACATATCGGCCGGACGGCGATACTTGCCGTTCCAGGAATGGGTGTATTCATGGGCCAGCAGGTCGCGGGTGGGGAATGTCTTGTCCCATTCCGTGAAATAGCCCGGAGCCGCGCTGTTCTCGCTGGACTGGTGATGCTCAAGGCCAATGCCACCCAGTTCTTCCGTCAGGGCCAGCAGGAAGTCGTAATGGTCATAATGATGCGAGCCGAATAGCGACGTGGCCTGACGCACGAGATTCTGGTGAGCGGCAACCTGCTGTGGCGTGGCATCCAGCGAGTCCGGCTCATCCGCCACGACATCCAGCGAAACCGGAACATGGTCCGGGCCGGTCAGGTCGAACTTGCGGAAATAGCGCCCGGCATAGATCGGTGAATCCACGAGCGTATTGAAGGTCGTGGCGTTGAAATGCGTCTCGTCGCCATAGGTGGCGGCACGAAGAGCCGAGCCGATCTGCCAGCCATGCGGCACGCGCACGGAGGGCTGCACCGGAATGTCGCGGGTGAAGTATCCGGCCGGGTAAAGCGAGACCTGGTCCCACTGCACGTTGACGATGGATGGCGTCATGACGATCCGGCCCATACCCGGCGCAATCGGGGTCATAAGCTGGAAATGCAGATCCAGGCTCGGCGTGCTGCTGGAGACCGGGATGTGGAAGGCGGCGACGTTAACCGTATCGCGCTTCCAGTTCAGTGTACGGCCACCGCTCTGCACGCGCAGGCTGGCGAACTGTTCGATGACGCCCGTCGGGGAATGGTCGCCGGGGATCCACATTGGATACAGAAGGACCATCTCGCCCTTCTGCTGCGCCTCTTTCGGCACCGGAACCGTCTCATGGATGGACATAACGTGATGGACCGTATCGGTCGCATCGACCGAAACCGTCAGGCTGCCTGGGAAAGGGTGGTCCTGCGGTTCCGGGACGGGAGCCGGCATGGGCAGCGGCATGGGCTGGGTCTGGGCAAGCGCAGGAGAGACCAGACCGCTGAAAGCCGTCAGGGCGGCCAGAAGGCGCAGAGAGGACATGGGATATTCCGCCTGTAGATCAAATGACTTCAAGCCCTACTGGCCTGATCTATCTGAGTAAGGCAAGATGTTCCTTTACAAAGGAGAAACCTGATCCATACTCGATAACAAGATTGAGTATTGCTCAAAAATGGCTTTTGAAAGGTTTCCGAAATGAAAGTGGCAGTTTGCCTCATAGTTCGAGATGAAGAAAAAGATATACTAGAGTGGATATCATATTATAATTTAATCGGATTTGATTGTCAGATTATATTTGATAATAAATCGTCTGATAAAACCGCCGGTATAATTAAAAAAGCTTCAGAAAAAATAAATATAATATATAATTACTTTCCTCACGACAGGCATCACTGTCAAAATGCCGCTTATGAAGAGGCAATCCAAAGGTATAGGAATGATTTTGACTGGATAGCTTTTTTTGATTCTGATGAATTTTTTTCAATTAACGATGGTACTCCTCTAAAGGTGTGGCTTGCCGACTTTGAAGCGGCATCAGCAATCGGGGTTAATTGGGCAATTTATGGTTCATCAGGGCATGAAGATTACCCGCCAGGTCTTGTAACTGAAAATTTTCTTCGTCGGGCGCCGCAAAATTTTGGTGATAACAAACATGTTAAGTCAATTGTCCGACCGGAACGCGTTCGCCGCTGCTTGAACCCTCATGCCTTTGAATTAGAGAATATGTGGTCTGATGGATATCGGGACACGGCCAACCGCAAAATCGAATGGCTTGTTCTTCCTGAAACGGGAACTCTGCTTCCAGGAGTAGTCTCTGGGGATGCAGACTGGTCCACAGCCCGAGTTAATCATTATTTCACAAGGTCATTTGCTCACTGGAAAAGAAAGCTGGAACGAGGATATTTTGATGAAGAGGCACTCAGGAAAATTGAACAGTTTAAGCATTTTGATAGAAATGAGATACTTGATGAATCAATGAAAAAATACTCTACATATATCAGTAGAAAAATTTCTGAACTAGAAAATTTATTCTAGGACAGATTGTTCCATAAAGAGGAAATTCAAATGAGTAAAAAATACTGTGACCTTGGAATAGCAATTACAACCTATTCAAGAAAAGAAATGGTCTGTAATTTATTGAAGAGGATAAGAGCTCTGACGACAGGAGATTATGAGGTTGTAGTTTGTGATGACGGTTCTTCAGATGGTACTGTAGAAGAGCTACAGAAAATGGGAGTGAAAGTTTTAGGGGGAAAAAATAAAGGAATTGCTTGGAATAAAAATAGAGGCCTTTTCTATTTCCAGAATATCTGCAGAGCAAAAAGTGTCATACTTCTTGATGACGATGTTTGGCCTGAGGTTGCTGGGTGGGAACAGGAATGGATTTTGGCCGCGTCCCGTGTTGGGCACATAAATTATGTCCCTGCCAGCTATGAACGCTATTCACCGGTACGTCCCATGACAGCACTGGACCTTGGGGTGGGTCCTTCAGTAGGTGGAATGATTCTCGCACAAACGACGGATGCCTTGGCATGTGTAGGTTATATGGATACCCGGTTTGGTCGTTATGGTCATGAACACAGTGATTTTTCCATTCGTTTTCTCCGCGCAGGTTTCGGTGGACTTCGGTGCCGGGTCGGAGATGAAATGCATAATCGCTTCTATCTCCTTGATAGTGGTGTAAAAATTCTTGATGCAGTTAGCTTTTCCTCTACGGAAGACCTTGAAGCAAATGCAAAACTCCTGAATGAACTTCAGAAAGAACCAATTTATCGCTCTCCATGGTCTAATGAAGACGAGATGAAAGAATTTCTTGCTGAATTTGGAAAGGGATTTTCAGAGATGAATAATCCGCCATTTAGTGGTAAGACTTTCGATATAAATAATTACTTTGAAAAGCACCCTGACGTTTATAATAGTGGATGGGATGCTTTTGCGCATTATGTTGAGAATGGAATTAAGGAAGGAAGAGAATTATAATTAATTATCAATTAATAGATATAACAGAATAAACAATTATTTTTTTTGATTATGCGCGCATTCTTATCCTTCCGGAAAGAAAGCGCGCATTTAATTCCAAAATTTTCTGATAATTTTTCGTTTTTATTTGACTAGGGCCTGATAGCACTTGAAACACTTCCCATATTATAGGGATGGAAGAAGGAGACGGAACAGGCACTTTTACGGACGAGACATGGGCGATCTGGGAGCCTCTGATTGAAGCGGTTCGCCCACGAG
>NZ_JABCQG010000006.1 GCF_015244565.1 Gluconobacter vitians
GAAAGGGATAAAGCCCTGCATTCCAGGACGAAAATCTCGCGGAAAGCCGGTCAAATACGACAAGAGAAAATATAAACGCCGCAATCGCATCGAGATGATGTTCGGACGGCTGAAGCGCGACAGTCGGTTTGGAACTAGCGGACAGACGGTTTGGAACCCCTTTGGGACAAAACGCGCCAGCCTTTAACGACCATCTAAGACGCGTTTTATCTACCAATTAGACCCAGAATAAATTCCGATCAGCCGTGCTTTGGTGCGGCAGATGCAGCCTGATCCCCCGTCACAACAGTCACGTCTGACGTTGTGATCAGGGTATTCTGTGCGGGCGCATCCACCGGCGGATAGCCCGGTAGCGGATCGAACGCCGTTTGCGGCCTGTTCTGCGCGGCTTCCATCTCATGCACCTTCAGACGCGCACCGATCGCGGCGGCATGATATTCGATCAGCACGGCTTCGCGCTGGTAGAGAATGCGCCACGTTGCCTGCATCTGTGCGGCATAGGTCAGCACGCGTTCTGTCAGAGAGCGTTCCCGATCCAGTGACAGGCGCATCCGCTCGGTTTCTGCCTGACTGGCATCAATCGTGTTGCGCTGCGCCTGAAGACGGTTTGCTGCGGCCTTGGCCCACCACCCTCCAACTGCAGCAGCTCCCCATTCAACTGTGGAACCCCACTCATGCCAAAGTTCAATCAGCATCAGACCGTCATCCTGCGCCAGAGTTGATCAGTGCCCCGGAGCGTATCCCAGAGCGTCAACCCATTTTGTGCCGTTGAAGTTGACGGAGATGCCGAGCGTTTTATTGGTGTTCGCAGTCGAATAGCAGTCCGTGCAGAAGGCCCGCGCCCCGGTCGGAGCCGTGGCAGGCAGACTGGCGTAACCCTCCGCTGTATCCGCAAAACCGGTGTAACCGTTCTGACCTGCGCTGTTATAATCAGCAACAGCCACCCAACCCTTGTTATTGGTCACATAGGCGCTGTTCGGCTGTGTCCCGCCAGCCGTGTCAGTGCCCTGCAAATCCAGCGACTTGCCTGTCTGCACGATGATGTTGTCGGTAGCGATCAGCCCGTTGAACGTGCTGCCCCACGCTGTCGCCATGATGTTCCCACCGGTGATTGTCGTGCCAGTAACAGGCGCTGCAAAATCTGTGGCGGTGTTAAACTTCATGTGGCCGCCGTTGTCGGTTTGGAAATACAGGTTGCCGCCGCTGTCTGCGCCTATATGTGCCTGCGACGTGGTTCCCGCCTGAAAATACGCATTGGCACGAAAATAACTCGTGCTTGTGCTGATAAGCGACGATGCCGTGAAGTTGCCTGTTGCGGCACCATCTCCCTCGATCTGGATATGGCCGCCATTATCAGATTGCAGATACAGGATACCGTTTGCATCCGACGCGATATGCGCCTGAACCGCAGACCCGCTGGTAGGGTAGTAGTAGATCGTCCCATTTACCTGCACACCGGGAACCGTGATGCGGTCATTCGTCACACGAAGAGCATCCGCGCCGGTGTTCGTGACGACATCCAGACCGCCGGTGTTGCCCTGATAGCCCCACACAAGACGCGCAATCGCGCTGCCGGAGCTGCCGAGACTCCCCTTGGTCCCATCCACGTTGCCGCCAAGGTTCAGAGAAGTAGTCGTCCAGCCGGATGATGCATCTGTTTCGCGGTTCAACCACATACCCCAATGCATGTTGTTGCCGTTCGCAAACAGGTTATATTCGAACGCTTCCGCCTTGTTGTTCAGGGCCGTCCCGAGCATACAGCCGCCCGGAAGATGGTAGCCACCACTGTCGATTGCGTTCGATCCGCAAGCGTCTGCGATTTCCAGATAGTTGGGGAGGCTGTCAGCCAGCAGCAGACCGTAGCTTTCGCTGGTTAGAATGTTGGGGTTCATGTTGGAACCGCCCAAAGTCCAGCCGTGAAATGACACGCTGTGGTCAGGCGTCTTGTCTGCGTTGGACGTGTTGAAATCCATTTCCTCGCCCTCGAACTGTCGGACAGAGGATGTCGCAGGCTGCCCCGTATCGCCCGTGCGAGAGCCGTCATAGGTCATGTAGGTGTTCCGCCCGAACATCTTGGTCGGGGCGCCGATGAACACATAGGGCGTGGTGTAATTCTGCCAGTAATAGCTTTCGAGCGATGTGGTGCTCGGAACGTCACCTGCGGACTGCGTACCTGTGGCCGCCCATCCATAGACCGTGATTGTCAGCCCATCGGAGGAAACGCTCTGCACGATACCGGCATAATAATCTTTCACAGGAAGCTGCGCGTCCCCGATCACGGTCGGTCCGCGTCCGGGGACGAGAGAGTTCGTGGAGATGAACATGCCCTGCTTGACGTGCAGCAACTGGTCCGGTGTCAGCGCGGTCGAAAGCACAACCGTGTTCTTCGTGTAGGACGCGACCGGGAGCGCAAGACGCGCGTTCTGCGTTCCGGCTGATGCGAAGAACGCCGCTACGTCGAAACCCGACGAGACATAGCCGCCCGAATAGTCGTCGCCGGAGAGAGCCGCGACGAGCTTGTTCTGGAATGAGGCGTCCGTGTAAACGCAGAGCGAACACCCCGCATTGTAAGGGCCGGAAGGACTGCCACCAACAATAAGGTTGACCGGAAAGGCCGCCCAGTATCCGAGAGGGCTGCCAGCCAGATTTGGCTGTGGATATCCACCGAGGTAGACGTCGGAATTGCCGCCAAACAGGAATGGCTGCTTTGTGGTCGGATCCACAGCCTGAGGATCCAGACCGAGTCTAACCGAAGGGATGGCGGCCCCGCCAAGCAACGGACCTGCGGCAACAGGCTCTGCCATGCTTCCAGCAGCGTTCAGGCCTGCCACGCCGTTGGGATTGTTGACGAGATCCTTGGTCACGGCATTCTGCACCCCAGCCACCGCAGCGTTGACCTGGGCCATGATGTCGCCAAGGTTCTGGCCACCGATGACCGTAGTCGGATCAAGAGCCGCGAAATGGGCGATCCCGTCTGGTCCGATTTTCCAGGTCGAGTTCGTGGCCTGCCCCTGAATACCTCCGCCACGGGTCTGCACAGGTGCCTGGGCCAGAGCAGTCCCGGTGAAAAGGAGAGCGATGGCCGACAAGCCGATAAGACGCAGATTCATTGTGCAACTCCCAGCGAGCCCGCCTGTGAATAGATTTCGTTTGTCCCGGAAACCGGCGTGTAATCGGCCGTACTGTCCGGAACCGGTGTCGGAAGGGTCAGATTGCCTGCGCCCGAAATGCCGAGGCGCGGCTTGCCGCCCAGAATGAGAGACCCACCAACATCCAGAACAGCCAGCGATGCGCCGCCCAGTGACTGCGCAATCGCCTCAGCCAGCCCGGTAACGGAGATCTGGGACCCGTCACTGAATGTGAAAACCAGCTCGGCAGTATCGGCATTGAAACCGATGGCAGTGATCGTCGGAGCTGCGTCCTGCGCCGATCCGGAAGATACGGTCACGGCCGCTGGCGTACTGTTTGACGTCGCATCAACACTCATGAGGTCGCTCCCGGCCGCGTAATCGGAGCGGCCACAATGATCGAGAAAGTTTCGGTGAACTGGATGACACCGTCCGGACGGACAAAGTGCAGGTCACAGAACAGCCGGCCGACCGGCCAGCCTGTGGTTCCGGTGTCGCTCCAGAGGTTCACGACCCCCACACGGCCAACCGGAAGGCGGCTTTTCAGCGTGTCCACCTGATTGCCCAGGGCGTCCCGGATCTGCGACGAGATCTGATAACCGGACAGGCCCACCACCGCGCCATTCCGGTCGCTGATGGTGGCATGAAAGACGAAGGTCTGGCCTTGCTTGACGATCAGGGCGCTCATGCCGGGCCTCAATACGTCAGCCACAGCGCGCCCGGGCCGCCGTTGCCTCCGCGATCCGTGCCTGTCCCGCCCGATCCGCCATGGCCATAGGCCGTCGCATCAAGACCGACCGACGCATTCCCGTTCGTGACCGCTGGCCCCTGACCGCCAAACGGCACGCCACCGAAGCCACCGATGGCCGTGGTGGCATTCTCGTAAATGCCGTAAGAGCCGCCGCCGCCAAACAGGCCAACGCCATTAAACCCGGAACCCCACGTGACCGTGCCGCCAGTTCCACCGGCCGCCTGCTGGCCCTCCTGGGAGTTCGCGCCGCCCTTTCCGCCACCAAGTGTTACGACCTGCGCGCCGTTCTTCAGGATGGTGAGGCTGCCGCCATCCGTGCCGCTGGTGCTGTTGTTGATGCCACCAAGACCGGCCATCCCGATCGTGCCGGATATGACATCGCCTGGCACAACGGAAAGGTAGAAGTCCTCAAGGGACGCGCCTGATCCGCCGCCACCGCCAGCGCCTGGCGCGGACGAGCTGTTGCCGCCACCCGCTCCGGCCCCTGCACCCGCTGCAAATCCTTTCAGCCGGATCCGGTAAACCCCTGGCGGAACCGTAAAGCTCCAGGCGACGTTCGAACCCGTCGATCCAGCATTTCCCTGATAGAAATTGGTGCGGGTCAGTGCCGTCGACGCCAGCGCGAGGAGTGCTTGCCAAAGCTGGGTCTCATCCCCGGCATTCGGTGCCAGACCCGCCTGCCTTATGACGTTGACGATCTCGTTTGTCGGTGGATTGAACACGGCAGCGCACAGATCTGTTCCATCCTGCTGGCCCGGCTCGACGTCGGCAAACTGCCGTCTGCCGGATGCGTCGACAATCGTTCCTGCCGCTGTCGGGTAATCCATCAGATCCAGTTCCCATTGACTCGAAAATAGACGGTAGTGTCTGCCGGAGCGGCCGCACGAATGGCCGTGACAAGGCCGGAGTTGCTGGCGTCCAGATCTACGATCCAGCAGAAACGCAGCGTGTGCTGGCTGGCCCGGGCTGCCCCGCAACGTGCAGCTCCGCAGATCGCCGGCTGCGGCTCGGTGATCGAGACTCCAACGCCGAACGATGCGCCCAAAGCCACAAAGTCCGAGATCCGGGCACCCCCGGTTCCAATCCACCGCGACTGCAGCAGTTCCTGCCACTGTGTCGTCGTCAGACTGCCAGTATCGCGCCCGTCCGGATCTGGTCCGAGCAGGGTTTTATAGTCGTCCAGAAGAACAACACTGGTCTTAGGAGAAATCTCCTGCCTCAGCGCAGCGACGTCCGCTTCCAGGACAGCACGAGGCTCAGAGAACGCCTGAATGAGCGCTGCCAGATTAGGGCCGCCCCAGGCACTTCCTGGCCCAAGGAGGGAAAGCCGTTCCCAGGCAATCTGCTCGGCAGTGCGGGAGCCTGCGGTCCCCGTGTCCTGCAGAAGCTGACCGGCGGTATCGACCACCGGGAAACCCTGCTGATCAACGATCATGGTCATCAGCCACCCGCCTGTGCAGCGCTGAACAGCGGAATGCGGTAGTCGGTGCCGTTGATATTGATATGAAGCCAGCCCTGGGGCACCTCGTTGTTCGCCAGCGACGAACCCGACCCGGTCACAGGTGATGTGATCTGCAATTCGCCGCCATCAGCCGGATACAGCCCGAGATTGCCGGACCCCCCAGAACCTTCCGCGACATACAGCCCCGCAGCCTGCTGCCCGACCCCTGCCTGAACCTGAAGGGTGTTCGTCGGAGTGCCGTCGGGCATGATCACCGAGGCAACCGCATTGCCCTCGGATGTGGTGATGCTGACACTGCCGTCCTGCGCGATGATGCGGGATCCCTTGGTGGCGGTCTTTACCTGACTCTGGATCGTGAAGCCGCCTTCCGCGCCCTGCACGTTCTGAACGGTTTCGGGCGTACACCAGCCGATGATGTGCCCGGGAGCCAGATTGACGGCCATGCCCGCGCCATCGCCAGACCCGCTGTCATCTCCCGTCAGGGATCCGGCAGCGAAGATGACACCTGTCCGGTAACGGTTCGGGTTGGAGACGAGTACAATCCCGGCTTCGGCGTCGGAGGTACCCGAGGTCTGACCTCCGCCGGAACCAAGCTGGATGCCATAGGTTCCGCCGCCATTGTTCGGATGAAACGGCGTTGACTCTCCGGTCGGGACACCACCGAAATTGACGGCCTCCAACTCCATGCCGAAGGTGGGCTGATAGTTGACGCCCGCCATGCGCCATGCCTCGCCGTAATAGGCGTAGGCCGTTGCATTCGTCGGGTTGGTGGTATCATCCGCTACGCCCCAGCTCGCAATGCCGATCGAACTGGGCAGATAGCCCAGCATTGCCTTGTTGGCGGCAACCTGACTGGTGTGTGACGCAGCGAGAAACCCGATGCTGCCAAACCTGGTGAGGCTCGCAGCAGTCGCTCCCCAGACCGGCCATGCCCCGATGGATGTGCTTGCCATCAACGCTGACAGCCAGTCCGTCTGCGTCGTATCGCGGGTCGAGGATGCCTCATTGTCGGCAGCTGCGCCGATGAGCAGGCGATCGGCCCGACGGGAGATGCCCGCGCCACGATCAGCGTAAAACTGCCCCGATGCCTCACTGGTGGCCGGGGCTCCCGCGATCTGGCCCAAGGTAATCGTCACCGTCTGTGTGCCCTGAGCATCTGACGCCACGAGCAGTTCATTGCCGGTTACAGCGGCCAGACGTGGATATCTCCAGAAACCGCTCATGATGCGTCTCCCCAGTTGATCGCACCCAGAACAGGCTGCTGGTTTGCTGCCAGCGTGAAATCCTGGGTTGGCGAAACGAGCGTATTTTTCTGTCCGGCCGCCGTTGAAATCTGTGCCTGAAGCGCTTCGACGTAGACACGGCCGCCAAGCCCGACGCTCAGGTAATATGGCGCCAAAGCGTCCTGAACGGCCGTTCTTGCGGCGGCCGTATCCGGGTTAAGCTGGATCTGAGGGTTCTGTGGAACGACCTCGGCCGCATAGACCGTGGCATTGCCCCGAACGGGTCGCTTTGCATCAATCGCCGCCTGCATCGCCGTGACCTGGGCCGGTGATGGCACAGCGTAATCAGAGGCAAGGAACAGGATTCCAACGGTTCCCGGCCCCGTATAGGCAGGCACGACATTGACGACGAGCGCGCCTGCGTCCTTCGCCCATTTCGTATAATCCGCAACCGTCCCCGCGCCTGGCGGGTTCCGGATCTCGTCGATAATCCGCGCCCGCCAGCTTTCCACGCCCTCCACCGGTGCGCCGCCTGTCAGTCCGTTCTGATCGGACACCACAGTCCCGATGCCACTGACCGGTGACACAAGCGTTGCGACGGTATTCGGGGCCAGATTGCCTGCAACATCCGTCACCGTTGCCGTGACTGCCACCGAAACCGTAGCGCCCGCAGCCACCGTCACGGCGTTGTCGGTCGTCCACTGGACGGTTCCATCCACCGTGATCGCCGTCCCGGCCGGGACCGTGACAGGCGCGGTGGCCGTTGACGCCATCAGAAAATACCCGACAGCCGCTGTGGCTCCGACGCGGGGCACGCCCCAGATCTTCGCATGCTGGGGGAGCAGACCCGTGCCGGGCGTGACGGTCGCCGTCGTTACCATCAGCTCCAGCAGCTGATCGCGCAGATAGAGATAGATCTCGTAATCCGTCAGGCCGGCAAGGATCGCCAGTGCGCTTTCAAACGTTGCCGGCGCCATCGCATCCAGCGTCACCGTCGTACCATCACTGGCTATGAACTGCTGTGCGCTCAGAGCCGCGATGAACCGTTGGGCCAGAGCAGATGGTGTCGGGATCTGCGCGCTCACAGGGTCCGCACCTGCGTTGAAACCGTCACACCCAGAGCACTGACAGTCGCGGTCAGCAGATCCCGCCGGTTCGTGCTCCACTGCGCAGTCACACTGATATCGATGCCGTGGTAGTCCTCGATCGCCGCGACGCCTTCCGTCAGGGCCTCGACAATTCCTGTCCGGGTCGCCTCGTCGCGTTTACCGCGGTCGTAAAGCCATGCACGTGTTCCCAGCCTCTGACCCGCTGGCAGAAGAATGTCTCCAGGCCATCCCCGCCGCGAAAACGTCGCAGTCGTTGTTCCGGCCGGAGCTGTCTGCATGTCGGGTGTGATGTCATCGGGATCCGCACGGCGGTCCGTGCCCAGGGTGATCAGCAGGGCGGACGCCGGCGTGCGGTCAATACCGATCCGCCCGCGTCCGTTGCCGGACGGCGCGATCACGAGATCACATTCGCCCGTGAGCGGATTGATCCCCATCTGCATTGTGCAAAACTGCGTCGTCGTAGGCATTCGGGCATCATGCCCGCGAGCGAGTTCCGCCTTCAGGGATGCCAATGCACCCCGTTACTTTGGTTTTCCGCTCGTACCGTTTCCGCTCATAACCTGCGTGGTGAGGTGGTTCTGCAAAGATATGGATCCTGCCACGACATCGTCACCGGCCTTGATCCCCTTGCTGACGATCAGGCCTCCCGTGATCGTCACACCCTCGGGCGTGACATCCAGAACCGTCTGACCGCCTATTGAAACACGCATCTCTTCCAGCGCGTCAATGCGGACAATTTTCCCACCCTGAAGATAAACCTTCTGCCCGGTCGCATCATACAGGATCGTCTCACCCTCCTGAATGCCGCTCATCCGCGCCGCAGACGGATTGGCCGGAGGCAATGCGAAGAGATCAGACGGATCTCCGCCGTTCTGGACGACATGTGTGACAGCCCCGTCAACCGGAGCATGACTGGAAAAGCCGAATGGCTGATGAACCGGAACGGATGAGCGCTCCTGCCCGTAATGCATCTGCACGGAAACCGTCTGGTCCGGACCGGTATCATTCACGTCCTGGACAACGCCGCGGAGGGTCTGCGACCGCTGTGCGTAATGCAGTTCCGTCAGCGGATCACTCATGCCGCCCCTCCGTAAGACTGCGACAGCCGCGTACTGCGACGCCCCGATGTCGCCGGCGCATCCGCTTCTCCCGTCAGATCATAGGCGTCGGGCGGAACCACCGAGATCCGCGTCTCTTCCAGATTTCCCTGCGCCACCCATGTCACAGCGCCGATCAGCATGTCGCCATCAATGCCGTTGTACAGATCCCGCACCGGTACGAGCTGATTGGCGCGCCACAGTTCATGCGCGGCATTCAGAACCCCGGGCACCGTGTAGACATAGGCCGTGGCATGCGCCCGGGCGGTCCGCATGCGCCACAGCGCCTGATCCTGCAGCGTCCAGGGATCGGAGCCTTGCCGTGGTGGCGTCGCGGTCCGTTTCATCCTGCGGCTTCCAGCGCGATACGCCGATCCGGCCGGTGCATCCTGGGCTGTTCCCTGTGCCGTGCTGTCGAGGGCAGGATTGGCACTGTCCTGTGCCGCCACAGATCCGCCCGACTGCGATTTCGCCAGGTGAACGATCGGCCGGTAGCGATGCACATCCGGGTCCACGCAATGACCGTACTTGCAGGATGCTCCCAGTTCCTTCTTTGACAGACCACCAGGAGGCGAGAATGCAGAGGGGGCTGAAGACGCATTCAAGGCCCCCTTAGTGCCCCTTGAGAGGCTGTTGAACTGCCCCTTGACCCAGGTGTCGGAATGACGCTGCGACACCCGCGCTTCCATGCGCCGCACATTCCCGCCCGGCCAGACAAGCCGGTCCTGCGCCCGCGTCTGTCCCGCTTTCGTCAGGATCAGACCCGAAATACCGTCCGAAGTCACCAGAACGCCACGTTGACGTGACAGCCGCTCGATCGCGCCCAGCACGGTATCGGAAGGCTCCAGCGCCACAAGCGTGAAAGGCGCGCCTGTCTCGATCTGACGATCAATGGAAATCCCGAAAGGCTGGGTCAGGTGGCCCACCACCGTCTCCAGAAGGATTTTCCGATACTCGGCCGGCCCGGTGGGATTGGCGGCACAATCCACCAGATCGCCCGTGACATCCCGCCCCGAAGCCACCGTCCGGAGCGACCGCTCATCCGCCGTGACGTTCAGGGCCTCGACATACCCCCGGAGCACCACCACGGAAGCAATCTCGATCTCGATGCGGTCATGAACCCGGACAGTCGGAGAAAAACTGTCACCGTCAGGGACGCTCTCCACAAATTCCAGCCGAAAGACGCCGGAGATTTCTCCAAGATCCACCCCAGCTTCGCAGGACGTCCAGTTATGAATGATGTGCCCGTTGATCCGGACAATCCAGCGCCGCCCGTGAACCGTGACTGACTGGCTCATGTCGACTGCTCCAGAACCTGAATGTCTCCTGGACCTACAAGCGCCGGATGACCGATCGCATTCCGGCTGATCAGGTCGTCGAAAATGCCCTGCACCTGCGAAACATCATCCCCCGCCACCGCATAGGCCAGCGCCCATCCGGAAACGGTTGCGGCCACCGGAACCGCCACCACCCGGGGCAGCCGTCCGACCTGCGAGGAACAGTCTGCTACCAGAGCCATGCGGGCCGACTGGACGCTGCCCCACAGCCCCGACAGCGAAACTGACGATCCGGCGGACGCCGCATTTTCCAGATCTGTCTTCAGGGCATCAATGGCCGCGATGAGCTGATCCCGTGCTGCCACGGCATCCGCGCCGCTCACGAACTCCAGACCGCCCCACGCCCCCAGCATCTGCGAGACGATCAGCGCCCGCGCCGCCACGCCAAGCGTCAGAGCCTCGGCCGGGACGGTGGACGTATTCGACAGCGTGTCCGCAACCGCGCCGATCTGCACCGCCGCTGACAACAGCAGCGCCATGACGGTGGTGGCATCGACGATCTCGGCCGCATCGCCCGTGATCTGCTGTGCCGGAGCGACGACCGAGAGGGACGGATCCGTGATTGCGGTCACAGCCGCAGCCGGCACAGCCGCCAGCGCCGCCGTCACAGCATCAGCATAGGCCGTATCTCCATTGCTGCTCGGCACGCTGACGCCTGCGGCCAGAACGGCCCGGGCCTGTAAGACTCCGGTCTGAAGGGGCTGCGGCGCGCTGGCTGTCAGGGCGTCCCACACGCCGGACGCCTGCGACAGAAACGATCCCACAACCCCGGAAAGCGCCAGAGGAATGGCGAGCGGAGCCAGAACAGCCTGGACCGTCAACGTCACATCGTCGACAATCGCGTCCGCCTGTTCCAGCAGATTGGTCAGCGTGTCAGTGATCCTCTGGAGCAGACCGCCAGTCGCAGAGGGCTCGGGATCCCGAACCAGCGTGACCTGAAACTGCGCAATTCGCAGCCGTGTCGCCGAGAACTGGATCTCGCCCGGCTCCAGAACACGAACCTTCAGTCGCCCCCACCACGGATGCACCAGCGTCTGCCGCCCGGCCTTGAGCAGAACCTTACGCATGCGGTCCGCCCGCAGGACATAATCGTCACCCGCCAGATATCCCGTGATCCGGATCGGCTGATCGATCGTGCCGAAGTCCTGGAATTTCTGATCCTCGACCGGCCGGTTCGGGAACAGGAACCGTGACACGCGCCGCCCCGCCGCCTCACGGCTGTCGATGATGTCGAACGTGACACCCCCGAGTGCCGCCGTCCCCAGAAGCCGGGACAGTTCACCCGACACCAGATTGCCCCCGGCCGCACCCGACAGCACATTGGCAAAAGACCCAAGCCCCAGAGTGCTGAGAGTTCCACTCATGTCAGGGCCTGTTCATCATGCGGCCGCCTGACGGCAGCACCGTTGCGTGGATCGCCGGATGCGGAGACGCCGTGACATGCAGCCCCGGAGCGTGGGTGATATCGACCTTCAGGGGAGGATGGCTTCCGCCCGGATTCCATCCTGGTCCAGTCGTCGGCACGACCAGCGGCCCCGACATCGAGGACGAGCCCGGGAAATGGGGGAACATGTGTGTAAACGCACCTGACACCATGCCTGAAACCCGGTCGCCCCAGCCTGATATCCAGTGCTCGAACGAGACGAACATTCCTTTGATGTGGTCCCAGTTGTGATAGATCGCGTATCCGGCCGCCGCCATGCCAGCCACAAAGATTCCGACTTCGAACGTCGCCGCCAGTCCGGCGACGCCGATCCCCTCGAAGGCTGTCGTGATGATCGCGCTACCCGCTTTCATCGGACCAGCCGCAGCTCCCAAAACTCCCACTCCTGTTCCAAGAGCCAGCGCACCAGCCGTCACCGTCAGAAATGCAGTGTCGACGCCAGGGGCTTTCTTGTCGAGTTCGTCCCATGCATCCAGCAGGTGATGGAACCCAGTGGTCAGAACGTCCATCGTTGGAACGAATCCGGTCCCGATATGACGTCCAGTCTGGGTCAGACTATCCTCGAACGCGTTGAGCTGCGTCAGCTGTGAATTGGAGCGCGCCGTATCATAATCATCCTTGATCATGGCTGGGCTAGTCCCACGGATTTCGTCTCGATAGCTCCTGTAACTCAGAATATTTCCAGAGAGAGCGCGCGCAAACCCCTGATCCTGCTGGTTCGCAAACAAGGATGTCACTACCCTCAAGCGCTTCTCCGGGTCGTGGATGGCTGCAATTTCGTCAATGAAATGTTCAAGTGGATCTCGACCAGCCTTAACATCCGTGACGATCTGATGAACTGAATCGACATGGAGAACTTTCCCCATGCGCTGAATGCCATGTTGAGATGTCAGCGTTTGCATGAAATTCGTCAGATCGGCTGTCGCAGATCCTGCCTGACCAACAGACTTGCGCGCCACTGCAAGCATTGCACCAAGATCTGCAACATCGCGAAGCCCGTGCATTCCCAACCCCCCTGCATGGGCTGCCACTTCTGGGAAAAGTGGAGCGAGCTCTGACATATCGAGTGCAGAAATCTTTCCGACCCGCGCCAAATCAGCCAGTCCTTGCGGCAGCTCGGAACTGTTGATTCCCAGGCTGTGTTCAAGAGAAAATGCAGTGCGTCCCACAGGGTCTGGCCGAGCATTATAGGCAGTTGAAATTTCTGCAATTGTCGGCAAAAACGCCCGCAGTCGCTGTTCTGAGTAACCTTCCATGCTCAGGAAAGAACTGCTTTCCATCAGCTCACTGGAATTCTGACCATAAGCTCGCGCCATTCGATCAATGTCGCGCTCCCACTCCTGAGCAAATGTATAGTCAGCCGTACCATGTTTCCCGAGCGTGATGCCGATATGTGTGGCGTTGTTCTGGTAATCAGCCGACGCGTGGATGGGTTCGATAAACATCAACCCTGTTCCAGCAGCTCCCATCAACTGCATGCCGGAGTGCTCGGCCGCATGGCCGAATTCATGAACAGAGCCCCAGACCCTGCGCCCATACCCCGGACGTTCCTCGCTTTCGCCTGGCGGCGCATCTCCGGGGAAACGCGGCGCACCGAAACCCGGTGTCCGGGATGCCCGGTCGATCGCGGCGCTCGTACGCTCGGCCGCCTCGGTCACGGCGTTCAGCCCGATCACGGCCGCATCGCTGCCAGTTCCGGTCCGTGCCAGGGCCGCGTCAAGCACACCTGCGCCCTCGGCCGCCATCTCCATGGCGCTGCCAGCTTCGGTGGCCGCCGTGGCTGCAACTTCCAACCCTTCGCCCAGCACCGTGGCGGCAGACGTGGCCTGTTCCAGCGTTTCAGAAAGAGCAGTGGTCTGTTCCACACAGCGCGGAACGGGCTCCCAGACCTCATCAAAGGCCGGGTTATGCGCCAGTTTGTCCAGGAACGAATTTAGCCGGTCGAGACCCTGCTCGATCTTCTCGACCGGGCCGGACATCTGATCGACCAGCGTCAGTTCAAACTGTGCCGTCAGACTGCCCGACATGATCCGCCTCTTGCTTCAACTTCGCCCGGACTTCCTGTGAATACTGATGGCCGGACGCGCACCAGAACATCAGTTCACCCAGCCGCAATGCCCGAAGGTCAGAGCGGCCGAAGTGCAGATTATTGGCAATCCCGACTAAACTGACGTTCCAGTCTGGGGGCCATCGCTGATAAAAACTTCGATGATGAGGACCGCCTTTTTGTAATCGCGCGCCGTCATACTGCGCAGAAGGTTCTCCCCCGCCGGACCACGACGTCCGGTGGATGCGCAGAGCAGAAACAGGGTTTTCGTGCCGGGCGTCCGATACTCGGTGCTGTCGATCAGATCTCCCGCGGTCAGTTCCTGAAAGACCAGCTCCGGAATATCGACCTTCCGCGTGCTCCCTCCGGAAGTCTCGGAAAAGGATACGGGCCGCCCCAGAACCATCAGAACGGAACCGTCATCCTGCCAGGAGCAGCCAGACGGCAGCTCCGGGCGGCCATCAGCGACAGGCGGAAGCTCAGTGGAAAGAGACATTTTGCGGGTCATGCGGAAATCTTCTGATAGGTGCTGAGGGACCAGGTGACGGGCGCCTGACCGTTGTCCTGGACATCGGGGAAGGAACGCACATAGGCGTCCGGGAAGACGTAGGTGGTTCCGAGATCCGTCTGGATCTGAAGCTCGCCTTCACCGAGGGCCGGATCGAACGTGCTTTCGTCGTCCTCATTCGTGATCATGACCGTTGCCTGACACATCCCCTGCTGCCAGGCCTGGGAACGCAACGTGCGGTCCGTCGCGTTCTGGTCATTGTTCTGCATGCCCGGCAGACGCCATCTGACGCCCTTCTGAACGTCATATTTCTTGCCGCGCCAGTAGAGTTTGGCAATGCCGAGTGTTGAAGCCATGATTTACACCTGTACCTGAAGGATATTGGCCATCACGATCAGGGAGCCCATGGGCATGATCGGCAGCGTTGCGTTGACGCGGTTGCGGTTGGATGCATCCCGCTCGAACACGGCCTGCGGTCCCAGCGTCGCAACATCATCGATCCAGCCTTGAGCCTGATACAGCAGAGACTGCGCGATCCATGAGGCCTTCAGCGTCCGGAGGGTCGCCACTCCGGGAGCATTTTCCAACGAGGACCCTTCGTCCGCGATCTTGGCGTTGTAGTAGGTGGCCTCGAAATAGGCGTCCCACTCGTATCGCACCCGCGCTCCGATCGCCGGGATCATGACATCCCACGGACCGGTCGCGACCTGTGACTGCGGGTCCATCTGACGGGTCGTAATCACGCGCTCGAACGACATCGTTCCGTCGCGGTTGATCTGCAATGTCGTGCAGCCCGCTTTCAGCAGGACGTTGCGCTGGGTCGGACTGAACTGGTCGGCCGGATCCGGAGCAAGTCCCGCCAATCCATTCAGCGGAAGCCCGCGCAGCTGACGTGCCGGATCGTTGTTCAGTGACTGCGCGCCCTGTGCGGCTGCGATGGCCGCCGCATTCCACGTCGACCATCGTGGCGCTGTCTCTCCGATCAGGACGAGATCCTCGCTCGTAGAGAAGGCCTGCGTCAGATTGAGGATCTGTCCCTGCGTGCCACGGAACGCGGCCCAGATGCGCAGGTCCTGCGCAACCATGGCGTTCTTGCGCGTCTTCGCTTCCTGAACGGCCGCGCCAAGATTGGCCTGATCGTTCAGCTGGAGGACCATGTCCGTGTACCAGGTTCCACCCAGTGCCTGGAGTGCTGGCGTGATATCAGGGGAACCCGCACCGTTATTGTTCCAGGTGATCGCCACAGAGATCCCGGGAACCTGATCCGACGACGCGGATGAAATGCGCACGTCGAAATCATTGGTGAATGCGCCTTTCTCCCAGCTTTGCACCGTAACGGTTACACCATCGGTACCCAGCGTGGCGGAAAGGCCGGTTGCGGCTTTCAGGTCAGTCGTGGCGACATTGGCGGATGCAGTATTGCAGGCCGCGACAAAAGCGTTGGCGACCTGCGATGCCGTCATTCCGGACGTCACTGCATATGAGATGCGTCGGCCGCCCAGCACCGCTGCGCCTGTTGCTCCCGACGTGGCAGCACCGGAGAATTTCAGCGTGACGGTAGCGGCGACAGCTCCGGTCACCGGTGCCACACCCACAGCATCAACCGCAAGCGTCGGTACTTCCTTGGAAAACGCGCGCAAAGCCTGTGCCATGGCCGAACCAACACCGAAGAGCTGTACGGCCTGCGTGGGCGTCACATCTGTATAAACGGTGTTTGGCGTGGCTGCTCCACCACTGATCTGCCCCACAATCACACAGCGCAGCGGCATTCCTGCCAGCGTTCCCTGTGCCGGGACATCCTGAATTTCAGTGTAGGAACCCGGAACCTGCCAGTCCCCTGGGATTTGCTGGAAATCCATCACTTCTTCTCCGCAGGAGTGTCGGTCACCGGCTGGACGACTGCCGGAACGGCAGGTGTCACAGCCTGATCGACCGAAACGATATCGCCGTCCCTCAGCGCACGCGCCCAGTACGGATCGGCCGGATTGACCTTGAATTTCTCAGGGACAAGCTGTCCTGAAGGCGTCACGACACGACGCCCCTGCGCTGGTGCGACCAGAATTGCCGTCACAACGTTTCTCCAGAAGAGCTGTCCACCATGGTGCTGGACAGCGATGTGAGTGTATCGAGCTGCTCCAGAAGTTCCGGGCTGTCGAACGCGATATCCGGCACCGTGATCTGAAGCTGCACCGAAGCAACGCCGTTCGGGATCCAGTCCTGGTCTCCGGCTGCGGCCAGTTGCTGAACACGGCAGGATCCAACGCCGTCGACCCGGAAAGCATGGAGCCCCATACCCGCCAGCGCCCCCAGTCCCAGCACACCCGGAAGCGTCCCGTCACCGAAATACGCCTTCCGTCCTGCCTGCTGCCTTGTCAGCAGGATCAGCGCGAACTGGGCATCCCCCCGGAAGCTGGCTCCGGCACGTTCCGACGGACGACACCCCATCCATCCGAGCCCGACCATCGGCATACGCCCGGTCAGGTTCTCCCAGTCCCGTGCGGATGCCCGGGGCGGGATCACGACATGCGTATAAACTTTGGGGTCAAACAGTTCCTTCAGCCGCTTGTCGATCGCATTGAACAACACGGCCAGAGGACCGCCCGAGATCAGGGCGTCAGGATACTGATTGTCAGACAGTGACCTCACCACAGCGCGCCTCCGCCCTGCATGGGTCTGCGTTTCTGGATGCGAGACCAGGACGACGATTCATTCGCCGCCGTCTGTCCATCCAGCGTGACGGTGCCTTTGGCGATCAGCGTCAGCCATGCCAGCGCATCCTTCTGATCAAGGCGCATCTGCTCGGTCGGTTGGGAAGCACCGCTCTGGGCCAGATCGAACCGCGCGATCTTGCAGCAGGCATTGACGACACTGGCCGGAGCGTCCTGAAGCGGTACGGCGAAGCGCCGGTTCAGGAAGCTGTCGATCAGCGCCGAGGCATCCGTCAGCGCCTGACTGACGCGTGCCTGATCAATGGACTCCCCGGGCATGCCCTCGGGTGTCGTGTTGTTGATCAGCTCACGCTCCCCGAAGCGCTGGATCAGGTCACTGACGGATGCGTAGGCCATCAGAGAACGCCAAGCACTTCCAGCAGAGGTTCTGCCTTCAGTCTCCTGACCTGTTCGGAGGTGAACGCCTCCGACGCGTAAACCGCGACGGCCGGATGCTCGATCCCGGCCCGACGCAGGCCGGGCTGCCGACAGACAATGATGATCTGCCCGGAGACAGCATCTTCGCGTTCGTCATTACCCGAGAAAAACGCGACACGCGGTTCCGGCCCGATATCCTGCTGTTCGGGAGCTTTTTCGCCTTCGGTGATTTTCTTGGCAGTCATATCCGTCCTCACAGATGCGGGCAGGCGACCGGTTCGGCCGTGCCCTTCCAGGGGTTGGTACCGGACACCCATGTCTTGCCGTCGGGTGCCAGGACCGGAACCTGCGTCGAGGTCATCAGACCATTCGCATCACCCCGCAGCGCAGACGGCACCATCAGAATGTTCGGGACGATGCCGTAGGGCGTGCCGTCGATCCGACGCTGTCTCGCCATGGCCGCCAGCGCATCGCCATAGGACTGGGAGTTCAGCGGCCGCGTGGACGCATAGGCCAGCTGCCAGAGCCCGAAGCCGGCATTGCATCGGCCATCCGTGCCCCAGATGTATTCCTTGCTGCGGAAGACGTTGTCGTCATCGAGTGCCGTCTTGGACGTAATGCCGAAATCGCGACGCTTCTGGAAAATCATCGGCTTCAGCGGACGCGTGGTATCGAACAGGAACCACATCGGTCCAGCCGTCTCACCGGCCTTCGGCGTGCTGATATTGGCGTAACTGATGATGTTACCGTCCGCATCCGCCGTCTCATGGTCCGTGTCGAAGAAGTTCTGGCCGTCCCAGCACTTCGTCGTCAGGCCTGCCTTCAGCAGCTTGAAAACCAGAAGGTCCGGGAAATCGGCCGCGTTCTTGCCAAGCTGCTGGACGCCGATGTTGAACATCCCGAACTGATCGTCCTCGATGTCGTCACGGTCGATGGAAATCGTGCCTTCGAACGTCTTGTTCTCAATCGCGAAGCCACCGGCCTTCATGCGATGGATCACACGATCGCCCAGCCATTCCCGGATCCCGGGAATTTCATCCAGCTTCGGATAGAAATTGGCCTTGGTCGTGGACGGGATCACCATCGAGATCTTTTTGAACATCGACGGCGCGGTCTGCAGGAACTGGTTGAACTGGGTCTGCACACCCACGTCCAGGGACTGCATGAAGGCGCTGGAAATTTCGGCCATGGATCAGATCTCCGTGTAAGGCGTGCCGTCAGCGTCGATGCCAGCGAAGACACCAACCTGGAGACGGGCCGTGCCGCCCTCCGGCGTTTGGGTGAGGGAAACGGTCTCGTCATCGACCGCGTAAACGGGCTTGCCCTTGTCCGCCCATGTCGGGGCCGTGTCCGAGAACGGCAGGGCATAACAGCCGGTCAGGCATTCAACGGCGGTACCGCCCCCGACGCCCGGGCCAGTTCCGGGGAAGCTGGCAGTGTTGATCTGCATGTGCCGGGCAAGACCGAGGATGGCGACCAGTGCGGACGGCGTCCCCGTGGATCCGGCCGGCACCAGCGTCCCATCCGCACAGACAGCGGCGATGGAATTGCGGAACAGGGTAAAACCTGCGGCCACCGTCCCGGAAAATTGCGGGGAACGTGGTCCCATCTTCTGACGAAGCGTGCGATCAGCCTTGAGCATCAGGCGTCTCCCCGCATCTTCTTCATGGCGTCAACGCTGACACCCAGAAGACTAGCAACCTGCGTGTCGACATCGCTGGCCCCCGGCTTGCGCTGGGTGTGGCGCTCGATCGTCTTGCCGAGCTTCGGCAGGCCGGAAATGATCTTCTCCGCCGAGGCCGGGTTCTGCATGTGCAGGTTCACCAGTTCCCCACGCATGTCTTCGGTAATGACAGCGCCATTGTCTGATGCGGCTTTAACCGCAGCTTCGGCAGCGGTGCGGGACGCGTTTTCCGTCAGCGTCTTCACCTTGTCATTCAGCGCGGTGATCTGCTGCTGCGCATGCGTCTCGACGGATGTCGTCTTCGCCTTCAGCCCGGTGACGATGGCCTCGACCGTAGGCGAGCCCGAAAGGCCGGCGATCGTGACGACCTGCGTGTGAAGCTGAAGCGCTTCGCCCGCACGGTCCAGGGCCGCTTCCAGCTCTGCCTGCGGGGTGGATTCCGGGAGGCCAAGCCTCCGCGCGATGTCGGAGGGGTTCATCCCGTGCTCCTGTGAGTGAAGATGGGTCAGCGTCAGATTGGGAACATTGGTCAGACTGGCGCGGAGGATCCGCGTGACGTCGCTCCCGGCTGCGGCGAAAGCAGGCGAGACACCCTCATAGGACTTGTCTTCCATCAGGGCCTTGCCCCGCTTGTTCCAGTCCACACGACCCCAGATCCCGTCTTGACGGGACTGAAGCTCCACGATCCAGCCAACGGCCGGAGCGCTGCCGCCCTTTTCCTGTGCCAGATCGGTGGAATGGTTCTCGTCCAGGACGAGGCGCTTCTTCCCCTGCATGGAATTCAGGATCAGCCTGTCGGCATCCGCGACCGTATAAGGGCCGCGACCATCGACGCCACGGAACTCCCCTGCCGGAAGCAGGTGGATCCATTCAGGCGGCGCGTCGCCCCCGGGAAGGGCCATGTGGAGATGGAGGTGTCTCATCCCGGCAAGTATCGGCGGGATTTCATGTCTCATTCAGGGGCGTCAATGCACCCCGGAGAATTCGCCCGAGACGGGCGTCAGGGGCTGCCTGTGCCTCCGGTTCTACCCGAAAGACTGTAAACGCGCTGTAGACCCGTCTTAAATCGTTTTAAACGCGTTCAAGAACCGGATCACCCTTTTCATTCAGCCCCGACGCATCGCACGCCGAAGAAAACCTTCCAGCGCATCGACCACATCCTCTCTGTCGTGCTCTGTGAAGCCCAGGAAGGGTCTTGCCGGGACGAACACGCTGTCGACATGGAAAAGATGACCTCCCATCTCGAAAGACAGATGATTGCCCTTCTTGGGCTGGATTACTGCTCCGAACTGGTGAACAGGCGCATAAACCTTGTTTGAGCCCCAGACCAGAACGTTGCCTGTCGCCCGTGCCGTCAGCGAGCCGTAAAGGCCGGAATTGAAGTCGGGCCCACGGAGAATGCCAGGACCTTCCTTGGTCAGCGCATACAGCGGATTGAGCGGTTCAAAAGGAACGCCCTCCGGATCCACCTGCTGCTCGATACGGTGCCGCGTGGAACGAAGGACGATCTGTCCGGCCGCCTGGAGCACGGGCTCGGGGTTACGGCCGATCGCCGCAATGCCGTCCAGTGCTGCCGTCACGGGCGCGAAACTGCCTTTGAGCGTAATGCTTGCCATGCTTGCAATCCTCTCCCAGACGGCGTTACTGTGCGGCGCTGACGCGCTGTGACACGGTGATAATCTACCTGCCGTAGCACTGCCCCGTTCAGGGGCAGGAGCGCAATGTGGGAAGTGGTAGGCCCACCGGTGCGTCAGTTTTCATCATAATCGGATAGATCAAAGTCCTGATGATAGAACGGCTCTGTCTGTCGCAGCATCCGGGCGACTTCTTCGGTGCGCGTCCGCAGGAACGACTGAAGATAGATGCGTTGTCCGTCCCGGGTCCGCTTGATCACCAGATTATACAGCTTGCCCCCGAGGCCTGAGATCAGGCGCACATGCAGCGGCTTCGGAAGTTTTTGGGCAATAAGCGGCCGCTGTAGGAGTTCCGGCAACTTCACGTAATCAGAGAACATCTCAGGATGACGGGGATCGTTCTTGCTCAGCGTATCGTGTGAAAGAAAAATATCTGGTGTGCTGGATCCCAGAACGTGCTGGATCTCATGAGGTAGCGTTCCGGCCGTGACTTCGCCCCGCGCACCCGACTTCAGAAGTTCCGTGACATCCTGTGCCTGCTGCGCTTCCCGCTCGACTGGCGGGACATGATGCACCGACGTCGTCCCGATATGCGTGCGCGGTGCAAGCGGAGCCTGTTTCGCCTGCGCGACCTTCCGCCCTTCAAGCCATGCCTTGCCCGGGTTGTAATCGAAAGACGGGTCGATCCCCTTGGGCACCATCTCGGTCTTTCCGGTCGCCGGATTTCGCCAGGGCCGCAGATCCAGCGCCGGCGCTTCTGAAATGGTCCAGTTATTCCGCCGGAGGTCAGAGCGAGTCACCGGCTCGACCGTGCAATGGCACCGCCATCCGTTCGGCGGAAAATGCGTGTCCCACCACGGATCGTCATTCGCCAGGACAAGGCCGTCCCAAGCAACGTGTTCCGGGCGTGGATGCGGACAGGAATGATGCCGATATCTCCAGGCCGGGAAAATATCCCGCGCTTCCGGCGTCGCCATCTGGGCATACTGCCCTGCCGCATAGGCGGTCGCGAGATTGGTATCGTAGATGATCTTCGCCCGCCATCCGGGATCACTGCCGTGTTCCCAGCCATGCTTCGCGACGATGCGGTCAAAATCCTTCCGGAAGTCCGCCAGCGTAGTCCCACTGGTCAGGGCCGTGTTCACCGCTGCCTTGAGATCGTTCAGTAACGCCTGAGACGTAGCTCCTGCCACCGTAAAGGCTCGGGCATGGGCTTCTCCCATGACCTCGCCAAAGCGCTCGGATGGCAGCAGGGCTTTCTGGCGGAAGAAACTGATGGCATCGCTCGGTGCAAGGCCCGCACCATCCAGCAATGTCAGATCGAGACCATCACCCACGACGATGCATCTGCTGAAGCATCTGCGCCTGGCCCGCCATCTGGGCAATCGCGATGCCGTTGGCCATGGCGTCCTCGAACTCATGTGCCGGCAGATCGAGCGCTCTCAGATCCCGCTCAAGTTCTTCAAGGCTTCCAGCCCGCTCCATGACCTGACGTGCAGCGTTCGTCATACGCGCCAGACCAGCCGATGCATCCCGGGCAAGGCGCTGCGTCATGAGTTCCACCAGCTGCGGTCCCTCGGACTGAACATGGAGTTCCAGGAGGCGACCAAGCTGCATGTGCAACGCCGTCTGTTCCGGCTGTTGCGCCGGCATCGTCTGGGGCTGCTGCTGCGGATCCTGCGGCTGGTGAATGCTGGGCGGCGTCACGGTGCCGGGCTTGTCCCGTGCTGGCTCGACCGTCGGAGCCTCGACCTGCGGCGGTTCGACCGGCTGCGGTGTCGCCGTCTGCCCAACCACGAGATCGCCTTCCTCGGGCGGCGTAAGCGCAAAGCGGTCATACAGATCCTGCGCACGGATTTTCCAGCCCTGTGGTCCTGCATACTGGATCGCCTCGATCAGTTCCTTCAGCGTGGGCTCATCCGGCCGGCCGATGCTGACCAATGGATATTTCACCTGCGGTCCGAAGGTGAAATCCACCATCGACTTTACGCACTGCTCATTGATCGTATGCGACAGCAGGAGCGCATCTGCCCGCTCGATATCCTCCTGGACGAGACGGTGTGTGGAACTGGACGCATGCGCGCCCTGGTGACTGTCCGCCGTTCCCGTCTGGCCCAGCACCGCTTTGGAAACCTGTTCGTCAAACCAGCGGATCCGCGCAAGGTGCAGTTCGTGCGATCCTGCGCCACCTTTCGGCTCGATGAACTGGACTTCCATGCCTTTGGGAATAATCGCCGCGCAGGATCCGGCAATATCAGTCACAGCTTCCCACAGGACCTCTCGGTCTTCCTGGGAACTCTCGGGACCATACGTGCCGATCCGCATCGGCAGACCGTAGTTCTGAACGAAGATCGACCAGTCCCGCAGGGTGAACATCTTGAACATGACAGCCCAGGCGACTGCGCGCGTCAGGCCGCTCTGGATCGTCAGGCCCGACCAGCTCGGATGCCGATGCACGACGAAGGACCGCTCGCTCATGCTTTCCTGGCCGAACAGTGGAGGACCGCCTTCAATGCCTGGCGCGAACTGTGACCCTGTGTCCGATCGCAGATTGATCGTCTCGCCGTCCTGATAACTGATCTCGAACCAGCGCTGCGGCCGGAACATGAAGTTCCCCGGCCGATTGTTCCCCGGCTCCAGTTTCCAGTCGATCTCCAGAACGCTGAAGCCCTTGCCGATGGCATCCAGCATGTCGAACAGGTTCCGCCGGAGCAGACCGGTTTCCACCCAGTCCCGGACCCAGTCCGCGATCTTCGTCGCCTTGCGCCCGTCATCAGCTGGCGCGACCGTGATCGGCAACTGGGACACCGACCGCTTGCGGGTGCTCAACACGCCCAGATAGTGCAGATCCCGCCGCTCGATCTCGGCTGCGATCATCTGCCAGGCCAGACTGTCCCCCAGATCCGCCGCCTGCATCAGACGTCCGAGCGACCCCGGGTTCATTCCCGCCATCGGTGTGCTGACCGCAGCCGGCCGCATCCCCACCATGGTAGGGCCAGCGCTCTGGCGTTTCAGCATGGCGGCGGGGATCGGCCGGCCTGAGGCATCGAGGAGTGCCACTGTCAGGATCCTTTCGCGCAGACGCGCACCTGGGCACGCAAACCGGCATAATCGCGGATATAGCGATGGGTTACGGGCGTTTTAGCAGCGTCTAATTCCGCTTTAAGCGCCAGATCGTCCGTCTTTGAATAGGTCACCAGAACCGGACATGGCGTTGTCGGACGCGCCGCACAGGCAGAAAGCCCGAACGGCAGGAGGACCAGAAGCAGCATGAACGTCCCATTGCTCAGCGCCGCCCCCAGGGCTTCATCCGTTGGCGCCGCATCCGTCTGCGCCTGGGACATGGCCCGCTGCGCCGTCGCCTCTGCCTGCGCGGCCTGAGCTGCCTGTTCCGCATCCTTGGCCTTCTGCGCTTCACGGGCGAGGATCGAGACCCACACCAGCACCAGACACAACACGACAATCACCGCACACGCCGCGAAAAACGCGATTTCCCAACTCGTCACAGCAGTCTTCCCCGCACGCCATAAGTGTCCAGACCGGTCCGTCCCCTGAACCGTTCCTCCCGGATCTCCCGCTCTGCCGGCCAGGACGTGTCCGCCGACGCAGTCTCTGACTGGATGGAATAAGGAGAGGGCGCAGCCTGATAGCCGTACTCTTCAGGATCCGCGCGACTGGCGGCATAGGCCATGGCGATGGCCACAGCAGCGTCCCCATGACGCTTTGCCTTGCCGGATCCGGCGCGCTGATCAGGAACACGCGCAACCCCGCGCACCATTTTCAGGGAGCGGATATCGTCATGAATTTCCTGATCCCGTGGCAGCGTGATGGTCGCGTCTTCGAATGCAGCCTTCAGGGGAGGCATTTCTTCGCGATACCAGTTCTCTGACATCTTCACGGCTTCAATGCGAGATCCGTATCGCTGCACCGTGACTTCGGCCAGATAGGCACCATTGCCAGTCGCATCCATCTTGCCCGCCCGCAGACGTGGCAGACGATCAAGAATGAAATGCAGGATCTGCTTCTGCTGCTCGAACGGCACGTTCCGCAGTTCCACCACCAGAACGGTGCTGCGCGTCGTATCCTTCTCGATCGCCATGAACCAGAAGACTGTCAGATCTCCCGAGCGTGCAAAGTCCCCACCGAAAACATGCGACTTCCGCTGATCGAGCGTGTCCAGAATGTCGGCAATCTCTGCCACACAGAAGGCACGCGTCTCGATCTCCCGCAGCCGTTCCGCCAGCAGGGCAAAGGCTCCCTTGCACTCCCACCTGATGACGGGAATTTCGGGTACCGATCGCGCCTCGATCAGGGCAAGAGGAATAAACGCTCCCGAACTCGGGTTCGGAATACAGAACAGCTCTTCGTCAGCGTCCGCGCCATAGAAACTGATCAGATCATCGCGCCATTTCTGCTGCGCTTCTGGGGACCACTCTTCGCCTTTGCGGATGCACATCTTCTTGTAGAGACCGTCGTCGAGCGCATCATCGAGCGTCGTACGCAGGAGCTTGTAAGGCTTTTTCCCTGAGAGGATTGCCTGGACGAGGACGTTGAACGGATTGGTATCCCCATCATGCGTGCTGATGATCACGACCCGGCCGCCCCACATCAGCAGCGCGATCGCTGCCTTCAGCAGTTCTTCCAGATCATCATGGAACGCGGCCTCGTCGATAATGACCAGTCCCTGCATGCCTCGCAGCGCCCTCGGGCGGGACGGCAGAGCAAGGATCTTGAACCCGGATGCATAATCGATCCGGAAAACCTTGGTGTCTTTCTCCGGGTTTTCCGGGTCGTGCCAGAAGCTTTCATGAACTTCCGACGCGGCCGCTTCCATGACAGCCGTATGTTCCGCGCAATAGTCGATGAATTCGCGCGCCATTTCGAGGTTGTACCCGAGATAGAACACGTCCATTCCGCCGGCGTTCTTGGCTTTGGCGGCCGTAAGATCAGCCCCAAATGACGCAGTCCAGGAGAATCCCGTCCGTCGGGACTTCTCTTCGACCGTGACCGGCTCGGTCATCATGCACAGCAGGAACTCCGCCTGGCACTTCAGGAAGATGCCGCTCATGTCGTGATCAGTCCTTCCATAATGGCCTTGGCCGTCTCTGCAGACAGCCCCTGGCTGGCCGCGACCCTGCCGATATTTTCCTTGGCCTCGGCCGCCAGCTTTTCACGAACCTGCTTTTCCACTTCGGTCCGATACTCGGCATCGGTCTTGCTGGCCTTCGCCAGATGCTCCAGAGCCTTTGCGACGAGCTGGATGCCCATGGGGTCGCGTTTGGCAAAGGCCTGACCACCCTTGGAAAGCTCGGTTTCCTCTCCAGCCTGCGCTTTCATGAACAGGTCGAGAATGACAGTGTGCATCAGTTCGATATTGAGCTGCGCGTTCCTTCCGACCTCCGCCGCCCCCAGCTTGCCGACCAGAGCGGCTGCCACGTCCCGGGAGCGGCGCATCTGCACGCCCAGCTTGTCGAGCCCCTGAATATGTCGGCCAAGGGCAGAGCGGCTGATCTCTACCCCTTCCAGTTCAGCCAGGGCGGACAGGATCTCGTCGATCGTGAACCCTGCGTCACGCAATTGCCCGATGCGCTCGCGGATCTGATCCGGCAGACGATCAACCGAGGACGGACGTGCCATGACTTACAGCGGCCTCCGCGATGCGACACCCGGAACTTGGCGAGTATTATCGCGGACCTGAAGTCCTTCAGCCGTCAGCGTCGCGACCCACAAGGAACGCCCGGGAGAGACGTTCATACGGTCCAGGGTGACGCAGCCTTCGCGTTCCAGGTATTCCAGATCCTCGCGGATATCCTCGACGCCAGCAGGTCGCCCCATCGTGTGAATGGCCATCAAAATGATGTCTGCATTCAGGCATCGGGTCGCCATCTGAGCGATGGCGTCCAGAACAAACCAGCGCCGATCTTCAATCAGCGAACGTCTTACAGCGGGGTTCACAGCCGCTCTCCTCGTGAAAGATGTGTAGGGGGAAGGCAGCTTGTTCCCTCAATCGAAGCGCTCAGAAGAGCGCCGAAGGCAAATGCCACCAATGCAGTCAGGACGAGGAGGCGCTGAAACTCACCCATTCTCCATGTGCCCTTTGATGATCGTGTGCAGCAGTTCCTTGACGTTCTTGATGTCCCCGTTCTGGGACTGCTGCCCGGAAATTACGCTCTGCATCATCTGCTCTAGGCGTTGTGATCGTTCCTGGTCGTCTCGACGATTTCGTTCCAGAGCGTCAACCCGACGGTCGAGGCCATGATGCCGCAGCCACGCAATCACCACCCCGAACGTGACGATTGCCCCCAGAAGGAAGAGGACAATCGCCAGCCACGACGGAAGAATTACGCCCGCAGCCACTGAGGCTGCGTTCGTCATCAGCTCGCCGCAGTACCTGAAGCAGCGGGAGTAGCGGTCGTGGCAGTCAGCTGCTCAGCTGGCACCAGCGCTGTCGCCAGCTCATAAATGGCCGACTTGATGTGGATCTGAACGGCTTCCACGGTCGGGACACTGAAACCGGCCGCCTTGGCCAGTGTCGAGAAATCGGCAATTGCCGTCTGGACGATCGGCTGTTCAGCTTCGAATTTGTCAAGCTGTGACTTCAGCTTGTCGATGCCGTTGTCGGTCGCGGTTACGGCCGAACGCACCGCCTGGCTGGCGATCTTCTGGTAAGCCGCGCCCCTGCCAGCGAGCAGGCTCGTCAGGAACGGGGTTGCCAGTCCGAGGACGGAAGCGACGGTGGCAGTATTGAACTTGAGACCCATGACGGGCTCCTCGTGTTGTATGGCACCGCGTTCACGTGCCAGATGAACCGTGCTGCCGCGCGCGCCCGCAACGGCCGGAACCGTTACGTCCAGTCGGGAGCGGTGAGCAGTCTGATCGCTGCATCCACACGGGCATTCAATCGGGCAAGCCAACCACCGCCATACTGCGCAAAACCTCTGAAACTGCGGTACGCGGCCTCCTGCTGAGAGGCGACCGCATAGATCAGCACGCGAAGGCGCGCGGCCTGCGCCTGAACAGCCTGAAGCGTGACCGGCCCGATCGTACCGTCTGAGGCGACCCCGACATCGTCCTGCAGCCGCCTACGGAAGCGATCGTTCAGCGCCCACGCCATCGTGTTGGCCGGAACATGCAGAAGGGCTTCAAGCGTGTCCTCGCCTATGTCGCCATCGATCTGAGGGGCGTCCAGACACAAGACCCGCTGAAGCTGTTTTGAAGCCCGTGCCACGCCGCTGTTGAACGCAAAATCAAACAGCAGCAGATCCACGCCCGACGGAAGCTGATCGCCATTGACGGCGCGCCAGTACAGAGCGCGTGCAATGGCTGTGAAGTCATCCTCGGTAATGGCCTGCATGACCGCTGTCGTGACCATGGAAGCATCGCCAAGCCAGCGCACCATGACAGGCGCGCTGATGCCACGCATTGTTCCGACAAGGTTGCCCTGTCCCATGACACCGGACGTCCAGTTCCCGGCATCAAAGCGATTGTTCTGATACAGCCCCTCGCGGGAAGACGTGAACTGTGCGGCGATATCGAAATTGGTCTGCATGCCCGCAGACTAAGGGGACGAGAGTTTTTCAATCAGGGGCTGGAAACAGCCCCCCAGTTCAGAGCGCGAAGCCAAGCTGCCTGTCATCGCGAAAGATCCGGCTGCGCAGGTCATGATCTTTCTCGGCAGGCATGCCCAGAGCTTTTGAAACATAGGAATGCCGACAACCCACGCGTGACGCAATATCGCTGTTTGTCAGCCCCTGACAATGGAGCAGCGCAATGCGCCAGCGCCGACATAGGGGAACATCATATTTTTCCCCACCGCAATGAAGACAAAGCGCCTCGGCAACATCCTGCCCGTAAAGGGTGCTGAGCTTTGAGCCTTTTGCTTTGGTCGGAACCCAGATCCGTCGGCCACCACTGCTTTCGACGAAAGACAATGCCTCCTGTTCACCAACAGCATCGACAAGCCATTTTATGGTGGCAGGCGGCACCACTTTCATAATTGAATTTCCCCTGATTTCTGCGCGCTGTAGCTCACACTGTACCACGCCGGAAATAATCATGCAGACAAAAAAAGAGCCCCGGGAAAGGGGCTCTTTTCTGATCGTCATTTGAGGTCATTCATTATGCCAAGTATTCCGCTGGCATGTCGTCTGCATTCCGTCGGAGAGATATCCCCGGCGGCTGCCAGCGCGCTCAATCGCACCTGAAGATATCCAATTTCCAGATGTATTAGATCCCGGTTCTTCTCCAGCCCGCCATTCAATGCGGCGGAAATTTTCTGACGAAGACCGATCAAGCTGCTTTCCAGATTCATCAGTCTTAAACGCTGCTCAGGAGACAAATCTGTCACTTCGCTTTTGCTCCCTTTCTCAGACGTTCGCACCCGCCGATTTCAATAAGCCGATCCACACATCCATCAATCCGGAACTGGAAGCGACCAAGCAGCATGTAAACCTTTCCTCTGTTTTCCTGCCCCCATTCCTTGGCCGCTTCCAAAAGCATCTCGTCAATCAAGTCCCGAAGCTTTTTCTTTCCCTTCTCCTCTGTGCGAAAATCAAACGTCCCCATCTTTTCCAGACGCTTGCGCAAATCCTGTCTCGTGCGTTTCATGAAGTCGGACGTCGTGCAGTCCAGAAGCTCATCAACTTCCGTGAGCATAGGGTCATCCATGAGCCCGTTTCCCCCAATCCTTCAGCGCCTCGATCACGACACCGGCCTGTGCCCCGGACATGAAGTTCGGATCATCGACACCCGTCATCCGTTTCACGAAAGCCCGCAGGCTTTCCCGTGAGCCGCCGGAACGGAGCTTGTCCTGGTCTCCGAGATCCTTCCACAACGCAAAGACCTTTCGGACTTCCGGCCGGGAAGACATTGCGGGCTTCCTGGAAGGACGGAAGCCGTCCTTCCTGAACCCGTCCAGAACCTTGTCCAGCTCGGCAATGCTCATGTCCCGCATGGACCGTTTTCCGGTCTCCCGCTCCAGCCGATCCCGAAACGCATCCTCGTCCAGGCAAAGCTGCTTACGGGCGATGGAGAGTTTGGCGTAGCGCCCTTTGCGATTATCAGCCATCACACCGCTCCCTCGAGTGTGAGGGCGGGGCGGTTATCATCCATGAAGCGCGTGGGGGCGTGAATAACAGCCCGCAATGATCCTGGATGTATTGCCGAGATGTATGCTTTTAACTGGAGCTTCTCCGCCTCCAACTCCGCAATGCGGGCTTCCAGCGCGGCGACGTTGGCGGGGCGGTCAAAGAAAACAAATTTATTTTCTGGCGTATAATAGTCGTCGGCCAGCCAATCTTCCTGAGTGTATTCCCATAGGCCACCACCATCATGCTGGATAAAGAAGCGCGGGTTATTGCCCTCCGCATCCTTCCGGCGCTGTTCCGCCGCACCTCGGGCTTCGGACTCTCTGTTGTAATTTTCCGCCGTCTTGATCGCCATAGGCGTTGGGCCGTTCGGGAACATGCAGGCAAGCGCTTGTACCTGCTCCTCTCGGCTTCGCTTCGTCTCAGTCGAAACCTCTTCAGGCCAGCTCACGGTCTGGCCACCGCAGGTTTCCCATGTGTCACGATTAACGGAAAACCTAAGGCCAGATGCGGTTTTGAACACTCGGAATTCTGGCAGATCATTGGGAATAATTACGAATGGCGCCTCGCCAACTTTCTGAACCAACAGCTTCTCAAACGTCACGACGCAACCCGGACGGATCGCATCGAAGTCCCGTTCTTTCGAGATGTTTTTCATTACACCCTCACAGCGACGAGAAATTAAGGTCGATCTGTTTCCACGGAGAGTGAGGCGTATCTCGCTCGTGGAAACGCATGTACCGCTTGCTTCCGGCCGTAATGACGGCATCGGAAATGGCGTCTTTCGCCTGAGGCCATTTCGGGTGCGAGAGGTTGAGCTGTCGGAGCGACAACACCCGTTCCGTACTGATTTTTCCTGTCTTTGAATTGCGTGCGAAAGCGTTGCCCACGATGGCGCGCAGATCGTCGGAAGCATCCCCGACCAGATCGTCCAGGATTTCGTTCATCAGCACGCGGGCCGCCTCGATCGCGGCCGTGACGGACTGATAATCCGTCACTGACACCTCGACCTTCCGCACACCGTCAATGGCTTCAATGCGCAGACCGCCCCGCGATCCGCCCAACCGCGCACCGTAGCTTTCCAGAACGATATCCAGATAGGCGTCCACTTCGGCGTAAAGCTTCAGTTTCTCGTCCCGAAGCAACTCCTGAAGCGTGCGGGCCTGATCCACCAGCTTGTGCGCCGTGTCATGCGCAAGAAGACGGCGCGGGTCGATCCGACGTGCCGGAATTCGGGAACCGTCCCAGGCTTCAATGATTCGTTCGTCTGTCATGATTTTACTCTCAATTCACGGAAGGATGGGAAAGCGGCACGACCCGCGCTTCCACGGAAATGGCCATGGCCGTGAGGCAGGCGATCGCAGCCGTCCAGACGAGCTGCTCGTCCTGGGCGGAAAGCGGTCCCGGCAGCTGATGATCCAGCTTGCCCACGGCTGTTTTCAGGACGTCGATTTCTCCCGCCAGCGACAGGGAAGGCGTTTTCAGGAAATGCGCCCGGCATTCGGATCGAAGAGCGGACGTCACGCCATCCAGCGATGCGTCCATCATGCCAACTCTCCTGTACCGGCGCCGCGTGACAGGAGGCCGCGCGAGATGTGCAGCATGCGGAATTTTCCGGTCACCATTGCTCGGATCTGTGCTTCCAGAGCTGCGTTCCGACGTTCCAGCTGCTCCGCCCTATCGGCCTTGGCTTCGAGATCCTGCGCGAACGCTTCACCCTGCGTCTGGCTGATGGCGACAATGCCCAGCCCGCGCACCGCCGCCGCATCCCGGCGAAGCTCCTGCGACAGCGTCTCATAGAGAACCCGGCACTCAGCCAGTTCATCGGTATCGAGATCCTGCGCCAGTTCATTCCGGACATCTGACAGCAGACGGTCTGAAGGCAGACGTCCCAGAAGCCGGATCGCAATACGGCGCGCAACCGCGTCCATCACTCCGTCAGGGCCAACCCGAAGCATCCCTTCAAGGGCGTCTTCTACGGTTGCCTCAACACTACAGCGGGAAAACAGGTCGATCAGCACGGACTGCACATAAGGCAGCTGCGCAATATCAAAATTCGTAACCTGGGAAGCGGATTCCCGAAGCATGGCAACAGCGTTCATGACGCATCTCCAAGGGCAAGCACGTCGCCCACAGTCAGGTTTTCGGGGTAGTAGGCGACCGCATCGATAATGATCCGTTGCCCTGCTGAAGGACGTTTGATCGGATTGTTGGCGCGACTGGTCTTCAGATACGAAACAGGCCAGCCGCGCGGCAGTCGGTTGAAGTAGCTCGCAACAGTGCGACGGCCATATTCGGCACTCACCCCGTGCGTTTCGGCCAGTTCAACACCGATCTGCTGGATGGATTTCACGCCGCGCATGGCATGTCTTCCTCAACTGGAGCGATAATCGGAAACAGCCCGCGTGCCGCCAGCAGCGCACCGGTCGGATGCGACCGGAACTGATCCTCGGTTACCATCAGCCACAGATCACCGTTGCGACGTTCCATGAGGTTCGCCAGGACACGGTCCATCACATCAATCTGGGCCCAATGGATCAGACGATTACGCAGGCGTCGGTACGGCACACCGTATTCGGCCGGTACGTCGCTCCACCGCAGGCCATGACGCAGGACATGCACGATCGCGCTCAGAACATTCCGATCATCAAGGCGGCCAATCCCATGCGGGAGCGGCAGAAACGGCTCGACCCGTTCCATCTGCTCATCCGTCAACCAGATCGTCTGTTCTGGAAGCTGTCCGGCCGCCACTACCGGGGGCTTAACCCGATAGCCCGCACAGATCGCCCGACCGGATTCCGTCAAGGTGGCGAACCCATCTGGATCCAGCACGGTCGCACCGCAGGCCAGAAGGAATTCCCATGGCCCGGGCTCAGGCAGAACCGTCACGATCCCGTCTGTCATCCGCCACCGGAACTCCCGTGACCCGCGCTCATGCCTCACACGTCCATGCTCACGCAGAAGCCAGAGGATCGCCTTCTGGCTCGGCGTTTTTCCCGCGCGCTCCAGGCGCGGGGCTGCTTTCACCACATTCACGAGAATGCCTCCTCAAGAGCGGACAGCACCTGAAAGACGCGCAGGTCCCCATCCAGTGATGCGAGGAAATCCCGGATCACAGCCCGGGCTTCAGGGGAAATGCTGGCTGTCACCTGACGTTTGTCTGTGATCTGGAGGAAAACCTCGTGGATCTCGTCGTCCGTCCTGGCTTTGACAGCCTCGTCCTGGGACACATTGTTCGGTTTGCGTGCCATGGTGCTCACTCCCTCCCTGCGTAGGAGGGGAGTTCACCGTTCGTCAGAGAACTCCAGGCAGACTGGATGTCGCGTTCGGTAATCTGATTTCGTTCGTCAGATGCTGCGATCATCGACGCATAGCGCAGCGTCTTGTTCATGGAGCGAAGACCACCGGGCTGCCCGGCAATCCAGCGGCAAATCTGAAACAGGCCCGTGTCTTCAATTCCCCAGGCATCAAAAATCGCCCGGGTATCTTTCGCCTGTGGCTGCTTCCGGTTTTTACGCATGCCGATACGAGAGAAAATCTGCGCATGAGAGGTATCGCGGGACATACCCTCAATACGGCCTTTCAACGGTTCGTTTCCCATGAAGACCAGACCGATCTGCGCCCGGTCGTTGATTGTCCGCAGCAGATCAATGGATTCCGTCTGGAGGTGCTGGGCCTCATCCACAATAATCAGCCCGTGTGAACCCTGAACGCGCCGGATTAGGCTGGCCATCATGCGCGGGCCGCGCTTTTCCGCCGCGTCGACGATCTCCGTCAGTTCCCGCAAGACAGCCGTGGGCGAGCGCATGGAACTGTCTGCCGTCATCATCCAGACATTTGGCGTTTCCTTGCGGTACGCCTCCGCAGACATGGTTTTGCCCACACCTGCATTACCCGTGATCAATCCAATGTCAGGACCGGTCTGGGCATACTCGAAGACACTGCGGAAGATGATTGCGCTTGGTGTCTCAAGGAAAGAGGGCTCCCGTGGCATCAGCTTGCGGACTTGACTGCGCGTCCGAAGGCTCTCCAGCCATTTCTGTGCCTTCTCATCAATATTGTCGTTGCGACCGGTGTATTTTCCATGCAGCCACAGGCCTAACGTCCCCTTGGGGATGCTGCTCATCTGGGCCGCCTGGGCCAGCGTCAGTCCTTCCGCCTCCATATGCGCTTTGAAACGAAGAGCCGTTTCCGAAGGCGCAAAACTCTCCTGTTCGCCGCCCATAGGGGCTGCGTTAATAACCGTTTCACTCATGATTTATTGACCTCTAAGTCGTGTTTTACTTGTTCATCCGGATATCAACTTCCGGCCTGATCTATCCCCCATGAAATTCAGGATCTTTGCGGCCTCGACTGCATCCTGATCCTCATCGTCGTCTTCAAACTGCATCGGCTCTGGTGCCAGGGCCGCATTCCCGTGAAAGCGCGGCGCCGGCTGGAAGGGCGTGACAATCTTGGCTTCCATCGGCTCCGGTTCGTCTTCCAGCATTGGAGCGGACAGCGCCGCCAGTTCCTTGAGGGACAGCGTCTTCGTTGCCTCAAGCTGCTCCTTCGCCGCCTTGACGAATTTCCGCCGTGCCCGGCCGTGTTCCTGCGCGGCTGTCTTGTCCGAAAAGCCCACCGCCGCGATGCAGTCTGCGGACACAACAAACGTCCCGTCCGCCCGATACACATGCAGCGGTTCCTGCAACGCCTGCGGGTCAAACCGCACCACACAGGGCTGCCCACGCAACGCCATCAGTTCCTCCGCCCAGAAGCGGTTTCCTTCCAGCGTGATCTCGCCAGTTCTGCGATCCGGCTTGATGCTCTCGGCAGCCATCAGCCACAGACGGCGCTGCTCCGCTGTCGCCTTGACGATCGGACTGGCCTCGTAAGACGCCTTGAACGCCTCCATGAAAGACAGCTTTCCACCGCACACTGCAGACCGCCGCCCGGTGCGGGCATTATGCTCCCGGATCTCCGCCGCAATGGTCTCGGTGAAGACGTCGATGGGAACAGCCTTGGACGCATAGTTCTCCGGTTTCGCCATCGGATTGTTTCCCGTCCAGGCACCAGCAAACTTCGGGTGCTTGGCTGCGCCCTGGGCCAAATCACGCCATGCCCGCTCGATCGGCTTGGACTGGCCCGAGTAGGGCGTCGTCCAATGCACCTCGACGCCAAGCTGCGTCATGATGCCCACCGGCTCGTCTTCCTTCACCTTGAAGCGGAACCGGTTCGGAATACCGCCCGTCATCCACTTGGAGGCAAAGTTCCGGCCGTTATCGAGGTAGCACATCTTCGGAATGCCGTAGGTCTCGACCATGTCGCCAAAGGCCAGACGAACCGTCTCGGCATTCTCGGACTTGTCGATCCGCCAGGACAGGATCATGCCCGAAAACAGATCCTGAAAACCCACCATGACCGGGCGTCCGATCGTACCGTCTTCCCACTTTACGAACACATCCCACCGATGACCATCTGCGTTCACCGCCTGAAGGGCATGGAACACATCGCGTCGCCGCTGCTGCGCCGGATAGAGCCGCTTGAGCGCGTCCACGCCCTGACGAGCCAGAACCAGAAGCTCAGGTGCAAGCGCCTGCATCCGGCGAAACATGGTCTTCTCGGAAGGCATCTTCCATCCTTCCTTGTCGGCTACCCGTTTGGTGCGCCGATAGCAGTCCGTGAAGTTCGGCTGCTCGACACGCAGGTAATCGGCTTTGAGCATTTCCCATGCTTCCGGCGAGCACTCGGCAGCGTTCCCACCAGCGCCATAATGAGGAGCCAGCGCCGGAAGCCAGTCACACCGGTTCAGGCCCCGAAGATCCCGATACCAATTATTGATCGTCGTCTTCCCGACGCCAGTTTCATGCGCCACCATCATCACGGCCGTAGTCTTGCGCGTGCCACTCGCCACCAGCGCCTCAACAGCGTTGATGACTTCCAGAGCGCGCTCTGCTTTGCGCCGCAGCGCCTCAGGCATAGCCTCATAACGCCGCCACAGATCTTCGCGCTCACGCTTCTCCGTGAACGCTTCCGTCCTGGCAGGCGCTTCCGCAACCGCCAGCTTGACGCGTGCGGAAAGAGGCAGGGCATAAGGCGTAAACTCAAACCCTCCGCCGCGCCCCTGACGACGACGCCATGTCTGGCCTTCACGCTCTGGCGCAAGCCAGTTCTCACTCTCCGCGCGGATCTGGATTCCGCGGGCCGTGCCAGGCATTCCCGGCAGAGCCAGTTCCGCAAGCTGTGACGCCGAATACCAGGAATGAGAAACACTCATACGCGCCTCCCGAAAGCTGCTGCTGGGGCCAGTCCTTGCCAGACTCGCCCCAGCTTCCCTCCATTGGATCCTGCACACACACCAAAGGAGGAAACTGTGTCCGAACCACTTCTAAGAAATGAAATTAAGCGGCTCGAAGGTGAATTGAATGCGATGCGCAGAGAGCTAGAGGGCGTAGCTGCGCAAGCCATGCTTGGTTCTCTCATTTCTTCTGCCATGCTCCGCAATATTTCCGACCAAAGCGAAACCAACCGCCGAGCAGCACTAGCAATGCTAGAGCACATCCGATCAGAGCTGTCCGCAAAAGTGGGCGACAGGATTGAGGGGCTGCCGGAACTTCAGCTGGCACTGGCCCAGCTTGCGTCGTTGCAAACGAAACTGAAGACGAGCGAAACACATCGCGGATAAAAACATTCCATGCAGGGTCTGCTGCCATTCTGGCAGCAGACTTTTCCGAGAGCTGAGATATCAGCGGATAATGATCTGTCATTACCAACGCCCCCCTCTAACAGCCCCACGAATAGCCCTTTCTTTCTTGGCCAGATCGCGCCTATGCTCCTGCACCGCCGCAAGTTCGATCATCGGTAGGTAACGGCGGTCGATGACACTGAACCCGTGATCGGCCGCCACAAATTCCAACAATCTCCGGTCTCCTGTTGCGCTGATCAGCGCATTGAACCGCGTCACTGAAATCTCATGCGTGTCCCGTGCTACGGACGCATAGGCATTGAGAATGTTCAGGCTGATTGTGCGCCCCATATGCTCGCTCATCCGCGTAGCAATCTCCGCCCGCGAATACCCGCAGCCGTCCAGAGAAACCGAAATTGCCCGTGACAGACGCCCACCGTAGGAATTTGCCCGGATCATCTGCGGGTCAAACGCCGCCACCGTTTCCGGCGGAGACCACGCCAGCAGGTCAAACTGCTCTCCAGTCCTGATCATGCTGCCACCTGCGTTTTTGCGAAGCCGGGAAAACGAGGTGCGAAGTCTTCGACGATCGTCTGCTTCTCGTAATCAGACGCCTTGTCCCATGCAGCTCGGCACGCAACGGAAGGCATCTGCGCTGCCGCATACTCGACGATCTGTTCACGCTCTTCCGGATCGCACTTCCGCCAGAAAGACAGGAACTTCTCCAGCTTCTCTGGTGCAGGTGGCTTCGGCCGGTTTTCGATCTGCCGGACGATTTCGCTTACTTTCCGAACGTCTGGCCACTGCGAAATATATTCGGCAACCTTGCGCTGCAAATCTGGTGTCAGCTTCGCCAGTTCATCAAGCTGTGACCCGCTTTCCGCCAACCATGTTCCTGCGATGGACTGACGCACATCCGCGGCAAGCGCCTGATATCGCGCAACAGCGCGCTGGATAGAACGCTCCGAAACACCCAGCCGCTCAGCCGTCGCTTCACTAAACCGACCGACCAAGTCGCCAAGCTTGGCGACTTGGTCAGAAACCCTGTCACCGCCGTGTTTGGTCTCAGGGTAAAGCGCCTCATAGACTTCTTTACGGCGCGCTAGAAAGGTAGCGCGATCCAGCGGCGTCAACTCACGACGGATCAGGTTTTCGTCAATTTCCAACAGCTGCGCTTCGGCTTCCGTCGCCTTGACGACAGACGCAATCGCAACCTCTTTCCCGGCTTCCTTCAACGCTGCGATACGATGGCCACCGGCAATCAGCGCATACTTCTCGCTGCGTCCCATCTTGCGAACCCAGACCGGTGTATCCTGTCCACGCTCCGCAATCGAAGCTGCCAGAAATTCCACCCATGCCGGGTCTACCGTCCGCAGACGATCACCAACCTCGATCTGCGACAGCGGGATCTCAATGACGTTCATGCCGCCACTCCGTTTCTACGAAGATCAGCAGGGGATTCCTCAATAGAAATACGACCAGCACGAACGGAGACGGGCGTGCCGTCATACAGAAACCACTCGGGCCATACATCATGCGGCAACATGTTCAGATCTTTCGCAACCTCCCGCTGGATCGGCAGGGAATATCCCTGCTGGCGGATCGCGTTCGAAACGGCATGAACCGTTTTGCCGATCTTCTTTGCGTAAGCACTCAGGCTGCCGTATTTCATACGGAAGTGCGCCACGATCTCCTCGGGGTGCATTCCTTTTGGCTTTCGTGCCATGATAACTCTCCTCGACCGGGGCGGTGCCAGCCGCCCCTTTTCTTGACCCCCATCACCGGGAACTTTCGCGGTCCCGTTTGCTCGATAGGATTGACGGTGAGAATACACGATCCGAAACTCTCAGCAAGCACGAAGTCTCGTTTCGTAGTTTTTTTGGTGAGTGTTTTTGTGGATAAGTCCGAAGAAGGGCTGTTTCTCAATGTCTGAAAAGCCAAAGAAATCTTCAGAACAAGATTTCGGAGTTTCGGATCAGAACTCCGAAATCGATACTCCGAGTGAGCGGCTTCGGAGAGCCGTAAAAAACGCTGGCGGCAATCAGCAGGTCGCTGCACGCGCAAATGTGCCGCTGGCGTCTTTGAACGCCTACATAGCGGGACGTGAGATGCGTATTAGTGCAGCATATAAGTTAGCAGAGGCCTGCGGCGTATCTCTGGAATGGCTAATTACTGGTGCTGAAAGCGGATTAGTGCTGCCTCCCATCATGCGTGGAATTGAGGCAATTATAGATGGGAAGACTGGAGAGCCGCAGCCGCTCACGGAAGTCATCGAGTTCCCGAAATATGAGGTTCGGCTATCCGCAGGGCATGGATCAATAGCCCAGTATACTCAGGAAATTATTCCGTCATTCCTTGCTCTGCCTCGCTTTTTGCTTCCCAAGGAAATCATCGCACTAGCTCCGCATCTAATCGCCGTTGACGTCTCCGGCGACAGCATGACGCCAACCCTGTCCGATGGAGACACGCTCCTCGTAGATACACGCGTCCAATCTGTAATCTCCGGGAGCGTCTATGCCATCCGTGCGGATGACGAAGTCCTAGTCAAACGCCTAAACCGACACTTGGACGGCAATATCGAGGTTATAAGTGACAACCCGCGCTTCAAGCCTCAAATAATAGAAGCTGAAACAGCTCGTCGCCTCTGGGCTGACGGAGAAGCTCCCCTAAAAATTATCGGAAAAGTACTTTGGAGAATGGGATCGGCCATTTAATGACCGCTCCAAAATATAGGAATGTCACTCCGATGATTGAGTTGTTCAATCTTGGCGCATCTTTATCTAATCCGAAGCCGCTACCTTACAAACTTGAAGATAGACATCAGTTTTCACCTGACGAAGCCGATTTCGATAGAGTAAAAAATCACTCGCAACTAAGATTTATATGCCTGAAAGGATATCAAAATAGGATTGATGAAGTTGCATGGCTCGACATCATGTCTGGAGACCCGAAATATTTACGGGATTTTGTTCGCAATCATCTATTTCTATCAGAATTTCACTGGCCATGGATGGAAGATGTGGTTGCGGATTTCGACAATAAGGGAGAACGCCCAAAACTCTGGAAAAGTTATGGCGTAGACAAACAGGTACAAGTCCCTGTGGATGTATTTTTTCGGGCTTGGGTGGGGCAGGCTACCATGATGACCCGAGCAATCTCAGACATGCGTAACTTTAGATCTATCCTAGAATTTGATTCTAACGCGCGCTTCATTGCGCGTCTTCCTTGTGACGGCGCGTCTCTCATGGAGCAAGAACTCTGCCATGAACGCAATGAGAGGCTTATGCAGGCTGTTATAGAGGATGACCTGGACGGATACCTATCCGGATATCCATTAGATTATTGTACCGTAGATTATTTTTCGGAACGACAGGCGAAACGGCTTCTCGATCTTAAAGCGCACTAAAACACTTCTTAAAACGCCCCTCAATCGAGGCCTCTAAATTTCGGCTTCGGTTCCATATTGATTGTCTCTGCCACCTGACCTGGAACGGCGAAACCGAAATCGCGTCAGGGGGTTTATTTCCGGGTTGTGCGCATAGGCCGCCCGGAAAAGCACCGTTTTAGATCCCGTCAGATCCCGCAACGTCCCGGGCAATCCCACTTCCTAGTTCTCCCATACCGACTGTCCCCCTTCAACGGCTCAAGGACTGGCGGCGTATTGCAACACGCTATGACAGATGCCCGAATGTCTTCTTCTCCGCCATCTGCCTCGCCGCAACCGTCATCTTCTGGCTATGAGTCCTGAGCCTAAACTGTGAGATATTATTCTCTTCCAAAGTGGCTGAAATTATAATCGCGCACACTCAGAAAAGATTCAGCAATGATCCTTTCGAACTACATTCATGAAGAATATCGGCAGACATTCGTAGTTAATTATTCGATGAACTTGCGAAAAAATGATCTACGCTATGCGATTTTTCTTATCTTATGCCAATATAAGCCTTCCGTTTTCGGTGTTCTTACGGAGACTGAATTAACGTCTTTCCTAAATAGCAATGAGCCCTGAAACAGCGTTTCATGAAAATATCTATCCATGGCTTTCTTTCATTCAAAAATCCACCTACTCTAATCATCTTTGTTGAATTTCATTTTGATTTCAGCCCGAAAGTGATGACCTGATGCCAGATCTTTTCCAGAATGGTTCACGGGACAACACCCGGTCCGTTCTGGTTGCCCTACTGGCGAGTGCGATTGTCATCAGCGCCATCTGGATCCTCAAACCGTTCCTGCCTGCCACGATCTGGGCCGTCACGATTGCGGTGACTACCTGGCCCATGTTGCGGCGCCTTCAGACCCTCGTCGGAAACAGCCGCAGAGCCGCCGTTTCCCTCACCATTCTGATCGCGATGCTGGTCTTCATTCTACCACTCTGGCTCGCCATCACGACGGTTTCCAGCCATTTTGGCGATATTGTCAGCCTGCTTTCTTCATCTTCGACCCTTCATATTCCAGACGAGCCCAGATGGCTCGCGCGCCTGCCACTGGTTGGCCCGCATGTCGGACAGTTCTGGACCCGCCTGCAGCACATGCAGTTTCCCGAGATGGTCCGGCAGATTATTCCCGCTCCGGAAACTCTGATCCACACATTCCTGGCCTATGCGGGCAGCTTCAGTATCTTGGCCCTTCAGTTCATGCTCACGCTGATCATTCTGGGCGTCCTGCTCATGCGTGCTGAAGCGGCAATCTCAGTTGCAGAAAGTCTTGTCACGATTCTGGCAGGCAGCCGCGGCAAGGAAATGCTCCAGCTCGCCGCCTATACGATCAGGGGGGTCGCCTTTGGCGTGACCGTCACCGCAGTTGTTGAGTCCGCCGTGGCCGGGATCGGACTGAAACTTGCCGGTGCACCCTGGGTCAGTATCCTGACCGCTATGACCTTTATGGTCTGCCTGCTTCAGGCCGGGCCGGGCGTCACACTGCTTCCGGCTGTGGTCTGGGTCTACTTCGACCGTGGCCTGGCCCCGGCAGCACTCCTGCTCGTGGTCACCATCATTACGATCATCATCGACAACGTCCTGCGCCCGTTCCTGATCCGCAAACAGGCCGATATTCCGCTCATTCTCATCATGCTCGGCGTGATCGGAGGGCTGGGCGGACTGGGACTGGTCGGTATTTTCATCGGCCCCCTCATCCTGTCTGTCGCCTATACACTGACCAAGAGCTGGATCAGTGATTCACGCGCAAAGACCCCTTCTCTCACGTCAAACTCCTGACGCCGTACTTATCCTGCCTTTACGGTGCCATAGGCCTGCCGGATGCGCCGTGCCTGATGGATGAAATACAGCTTGGCGCCCGTCATCCGCACTGAGCGAAACACAAGATAAAGCGGTGCTGTCAGAGCCGTGCGTGAAGACAGGGGAATATAAACCACCTGCCCGGCGTGATGCTGCTGCATGGACTGGGGGACAAGTGAAATGCCCAGTCCCCCCGCCACCAGATTCAGAGCGGCCAGAAGCTGCGGGCCTTTCTGGCGAATACGCGGCGTAAAGCCCGCGCCCAGACAGGCATCCACGATCGTCTTGTATAGACCGTTATTGTACTGGCTCTGATACAGGATGAAGTCCTCGTCCTCGAGTTCAGCCAGTTTCAGACCTCCCGCAGGCGCCTCTTTCGCCAGCCTGTGCGTCCGAGGCACAGCCACCACCATCGGCTCTTCCACAATCAGTTCGACCACCACATCCGACACATAGGGAATGGACGTCCGGACGAAAGCGACATCCACGGTATCTTCCCGCAGCGCTCCCAGAAGCTGGCTGGAATTGCCTTCCGTTAGTGTCAGCCCCACATCCGGCCAGGTTTCGCGGAACTGCCCCAGCAGGTCAGGCAGGCTTGGATGACACAGCGCGGAGTTCGTGAACCCGATCGACAGTTCTCCGGCCTCACCGCGCACGATCCGCCGGACATCCTCGACCGTCTCATCCATACGCTCGATGACATCATATGCCCCTTTGAGCATGCTGCGCCCTGCCGACGTCAGGCGCATACCACGGGCATGACGCTCAAAGAGCTGGACCCCAAGCTCCTGTTCCATACCCTTGAGAAGCCGGGTCAGCGGAGGCTGCTGGATCCCGAGACGCTCGGCGGCACGCGTCAGGTTGCGTTCTTCAGCAATGGCGATGACGGCATGGAGATGTCTGAGTTCGATCATTCCATACCTTTAAGGTATGATGAAACCTTCCCGCAAACATTGGTTTCCACCATGAAACCCCTTTAAGGTCCCCCGCGTCACAGACACATCCCTTGACCGAACAGGAACGCGCCATGACCAAGACCATTCCCGCCACGCTCATCGCCGGTGACGGAATTGGCCCGGAAATCATGCAGTCGGTCACGACCGTCATGGATGCCCTCGGCGCCCCCTTTCTCTGGGACCACCAGAGCGCAGGCGTGGGCGCATTCGACCAGCACGGTACGGCCCTGCCCGAGGCCACGCTCGACAGCATCCGCCGCACCGGCCTCGTGCTGAAAGGGCCGCTGACCACGCCTGTGGGCAAAGGCTTCCGCTCCATCAACGTCACATTGCGTCAGGCGTTCGACCTGTACGCGAACGTACGCCCGACGCAGACGATCGTGCCCGACGGACGGTATGAGAACGTCGACCTGGTCGTGATCCGCGAGAACATCGAAGGCCTGTATGCCGCGATGGAGCATTACATGGCCGTGGATGGCGACCCGGAGGCCGTGGCTTACGGCGCCGGGTTTAATACCCGCGCCGAATGCAACCGGATCGTCCGCTTCGCCTTCGAATATGCCGTAAAGAACAACCGCAAAAAGGTGACGCTCGTCCACAAGGCGAACATCCTGAAGATCCTGAGCGGCCTGTTCCTGCATGAAGATCGCAAGGTCGCTGCGGAATATGAAGGCCGCGTGGCACTGGAAGAGCGGATCGTTGACGCCTGCGCGATGGAGCTTGTGATCCGTCCGGAGAACTACGACGTCATCGTCACGACCAATCTGTTCGGCGATATCCTGTCCGATCTGACTGCCGGTCTCGTAGGCGGTCTTGGTATGGCGCCGGGTGCGAATATCGGCGAGAAAATGGGCATCTTCGAGGCCGTGCACGGCTCCGCGCCGGACATCGCCGGACAGGGAATCGCCAATCCGCTGGCACTGATGATGGCGGGCAGCATGATGCTCGCCCATGTCGGACGGCAGGACCTGTCCCAGCGTCTGGACGGCGGCATGAAGCAGATCCTTCAGGTTGAAGGTCTCCGCACCCGCGATCTGGGCGGCAAGGCTACCACGCAGGACGTCACGCAGGCCCTTCTGCGCGCCATCCAGTAATTTTCTGACAGCCCTCCAAGGAACATTCCCATCATGAAACAGGTTGGACACGACCTTCTGGACTGCCAGCGCGACCTTTCGATCGAGGGGCGCTCCTATCGCTATTTCTCCCTACCCGTCGCGGCTGAAAAGCTGGGCGACATTTCGCGCCTGCCCGTCAGCCTGAAAGTGCTGCTCGAAAACGTCCTGCGCTTTACGGATGGCTCGACCTATCGCGTCGAAGACGCGCAGGCGATCGTTGACTGGACGAAAGCCGCCCACTCCACGCAGGAAGTCCCGTTCAAGCCCGCGCGCATCCTGATGCAGGATTTCACCGGCGTCCCGGCCGTCGTCGATCTGGCGGCCATGCGCGACGGTATCGTCTCGCTCGGCGGTGACCCGCAGAAGGTCAATCCGCTCGTGCCCGTCGATCTGGTGATCGACCACTCCGTCATGGTAGACGTCGCCGGGCGCAAAGACGCGCTTCAGCAGAACGTCTCGCTGGAATTCGAGCGCAATGGCGAGCGTTATGCGTTCCTGCGCTGGGGTCAGGAAGCGTTCGACCAGTTCCGCGTCGTCCCGCCGGGGGCTGGCATCTGCCATCAGGTCAATCTGGAATATCTGTCCCAGGTGGTCTGGACGGGAACGGTTGGCGACGTCACCTACGCCTATCCCGACACGCTGTATGGCACGGATTCCCACACGACCATGGTCAATGGCCTTGGCGTTCTGGGCTGGGGCGTCGGCGGAATCGAGGCCGAGGCCGCCATGCTCGGACAGCCGATTTCCATGCTCATCCCCGATGTCGTGGGTTTCCGGATGGAAGGGCGTCTGCCGGAAGGCACGACCGCGACCGATCTGGTCCTGACCGTCACGCAGATGCTGCGCGCCAAGGGCGTAGTCGGCAAATTCGTGGAGTTCTTCGGTCCGGCGCTGGATCATCTGCCGGTCGCGGACCGTGCGACCATCGCAAACATGGCGCCGGAATATGGCGCAACCTGCGGCTTCTTCCCGGTCGATGCACTGGCGCTCGACTATCTGCGCCAGACCGGCCGTGACGAACACCGCATTGCGCTGACCGAAGCCTGGCTGCGCGCGCAGGGCATGTTCCGCGACGCCTCCACGCCGGAACCGGTCTTTTCGGACGTTCTGACGCTGGATCTGGGCACGATCACGCCCTGCATTTCCGGCCCCAAGCGCCCGCAGGACCGGATCGAACTCTCCGCCGCCACCCCGGCTTTCGAAAAGGCTCTGACGGAGACGCTCGGCGTCAAACCGGACGATATCCACAAGACCGCTCCCGTCGCTGGCACTGATTATGCGATCGGGCACGGCTCCATCGTCATCGCCGCCATCACGTCCTGCACCAACACGTCCAACCCCGCCGTTCTGGTCGCCGCCGGACTGGTAGCCCGCAAGGCCAGAGCACTCGGCCTGATGCCGAAGCCCTGGGTTAAAACATCCCTCGCACCGGGCTCGCAGGTCGTCACGGATTATCTGGATCGCGCCAATCTGAGTGCTGATCTGGACGCGCTGGGCTTCGAGACGGTCGGTTATGGTTGCACGACCTGCATCGGCAATTCCGGCCCGCTGGCGAAGGAACTGGTGGACGCGATCGAAGGCAATGATCTGGTCGCGACCTCGGTCCTGTCCGGCAACCGGAACTTCGAAGGCCGGATTTCGCCCAATGTCCGCGCCAACTATCTCGCAAGCCCGCCGCTGGTCGTCGCCTATGCCCTGCTGGGAACGATGCGCGAAGACATCACGACGGCCGTTCTCGGACACGCAGCCGACGGCACGCCGGTCCATCTGCGTGATATCTGGCCCACCAACCACGAAATCGCAGAACTCGTCGGCTCCGCCGTCACGCGCGAAGCCTTCGTCGAGCGTTACAGCCACATCACGGAAGGCACGAAGGAATGGCAGGCCCTGGCCTCTGCCGGAACCTCGGCCACCTATGACTGGCAGCCGGGCTCGACCTATGTGCAGAACCCGCCCTATTTCGATGGGCTGACGGCCGAACCCGCACCCACGAAGGACATCAGCGGCGCACGCATTCTGGCGCTGCTGGGCGACAACATCACGACCGATCACATCTCCCCCGCCGGTGCGATTGCACCATCATCCCCGGCGGGCGTGTATCTGCAAGAACATCAGGTTGCGGTGAAGGACTTCAATTCCTACGGCTCCCGTCGCGGCAATGACCGCGTCATGGTCCGGGGCACCTTCGCCAATATCCGCATCCGCAACGAGATGGCCCCCGGAACCGAAGGCGGCGTCACACTGCATCAGCCGGATGGCGCGCAGATGTCCATCTATGATGCCGCCAGCCGTTATGCGCAGGACGGCGTGCCGCTCGTGGTGTTCGGCGGCAAGGAATACGGCATGGGCTCGTCCCGTGACTGGGCCGCGAAGGGCACGCGCCTGCTCGGCATCAAGGCCGTCATCGCGGAGAGCTTCGAGCGCATCCACCGCTCCAACCTCGTCGGCATGGGCGTCCTGCCCCTGACCTTCGAACCGGGCACAACGCGCAAGACGCTGGGACTGGACGGAACGGAGACGATCGCCATTCACGGCATCGAAACCCTGACACCGCGCCAGACCCTGACCATGACGATCACCCGTCAGGATGGCAGCACGCAGGACGTCCCGCTGCTGTGCCGTGTCGATACGGTCGATGAGGCTGACTATTACCGCAACGGAGGCATCCTGCCCTACGTCCTGCGGGGAATGGCTTCAGCGAACTGAGAAATGGCGGGGCTTCGGCCCCGCCATTTTAATGATGGGCGATGCCGTAAGACACGACGGCACAGGTTGCTCCCACGACGAAGCAGATCATGAAGAGATAGGTTTTGGTCATCGGGTCAGGCTCTCCTGCTCAGCGCCAGTTTAAGACTGAACGCCAGAAAGATACTGCCCGTCAGCCTGTCCATGCGCCGCACGACCACCGGGCTGGAAAGAAACCGGCCCAGCGGCACGGTCAGGGCGACGAGAAGCGCCAGCCACGAGAAAGACAATATGGCCTGAATGGCCGTCAGCAGGAGCGAAAACTCTTTTACGTTCACATGCGGCGGAATGAACTGCGGCATGAACGTCATGTAGAAAATGCCGACCTTGGGATTGAGCAGATTGGTCAGCAGGCCCCGGCGAAACGCCGCGCGGGCATCGTCATGCACAGGCACCGTTCCCGCTGTCCCCAGCGAGGCCCGGGGATGCAGGATCAGCCCGATCCCAAGCCAGGCGAGATAAAGCGCGCCGGCCCATTTGACGATGGTAAACGCCGTTTCGGACGCGGCCAGCAGCGCGGTCAGTCCGAATGCTGCCGCCAGCCCCCAGATTCCCAGCCCGAGACAGATCCCCGTAACGGCTGCCAGACCAGCCTTCCACCCGGATGTCGTTGCGGTTCGCAGCGTCATGGCCGTATCGAGGCCCGGCGTGATCGTAAAGACGGCAGCCGCAGCCGCAAATGTCAGAAGGGGGATCAGATATGGATGCATGATCGAAACCTACACCGCGTTCTGCAAATCCCCAATCCCCCGCTTCTTCAACCCGCTTTTGCAGTCACCGGCAGCCGGATCAGATAATCGAAGGCTGCCAGAGACGCCTTCGCGCCTTCGCCCATGGCAATGACGATCTGCTTGTACGGCACAGTCGTCGCATCGCCTGCCGCAAACACGCCCGGAACAGACGTCCCGCAGTGGTCGTCAATGACGATCTCGCCATACGGGCTGAGCTTCAGCGTCCCCTTCAGCCACTCCGTATTGGGCAGCAGACCGATCTGTACAAACACGCCATCCGTCTTGATCTGGTGCAGGCCGCCGTCCCCATCACTATAGGTCAGGCCGGTGACTTCCTTGCCGTCACCCTCGATCTTCGTGGTCAGGGCGTTCGTCAGAACCGTGATATTCGGCAGGCTCAGCAGCCGGTCCTGAAGCACCTTGTCCGCCTTGAGATGCGCGCCGCGCTGCAGCAGCGTGACATGCGAGACGATCCCCGCTAGGTCGATCGCCGCTTCCACGCCACTATTGCCGCCGCCGGTCACCACAACCGGACGCCCCTTGTAGAACGGACCGTCACAATGCGGGCAGTACGCCACCCCCTTGGTGCGATACTCGTCCTCACCCGGCACACCCAGATGCCGCCAGCGCGCACCCGTCGCAATGATGACCGTCTTCGAGCGCAGAATCGCCCCACTTTCCAGCACGATCTGGTGCAGACCGCCGGTCTGCTCCGCCGGGATCAGCTTCGCCGCCAGCTGCGAGGCAATGATCTGCACGTCATACTGCCGGACATGCGCCTCAAGTGCTGCCGAGAGTTTCGGGCCGTCCGTTTCCGGCACGGAAATGAAGTTCTCGATCCCGGCCGTATCCATGACCTGACCGCCAAACCGCTCGGCCACGAGGCCCGTGCGCAGGCCCTTTCGTGCGGCATAGATCGCCGCCGCGTCACCGGCCGGCCCCGCACCAAGTACCAGTACGTCGAACGGGGCCATATCATTCAGCTTCTCTGCCGAGCGGGCAACAGAGGCCGTATCCAGCTTGGCGAGAATATCCGCCACTTCCATTCGGCCCGACGCAAAGGGCTCACCGTTCAGATAAACCTGCGGGACCGAGCGGATGCCAAGGCGCTCCACCTCATCCTGGAAATCTGCCCCATCGATGGCCGTGTGATGGATCTTCGGATTCAGCACGCTCATGGCATTGAGCGCCTGCACCACATCCGGGCAGTTCTGGCAGGACTGGGAGAAATACGTCTCGAAATGGAAGTCCCCGTCCAGCGCGCGGATCTGCGCAACCACATCCGCTTCGATCTTCGGCGGATGCCCGCTGACCTGAAGCAGCGCCAACACCAGAGACGTGAACTCGTGCCCCATCGGCAGACCGGCAAAGCAGACCTGCACATCCGTGCCCGGCCGGCGGATCACGAAGGACGGGATGCGGGTGCCGTGCCCCTTGTCCGAGAAGGTCACCTTGGGAGACAGGCTGGCAATATCTTCCAGCAGACCGCGCACCTCATTGGAGCGGTCATCCGTGCCAAGGGTCGCCTCAAGCACGACCGCATCACGCAGGTACTCCATATAGGCGCGCATCTGGGTTTTCAGGTCGTCCTGAAGCATTGGGTTTCTCCGGATTTCGGGGGTTGGAATATCGAACCGGAAGACTGTCCGGTGCAGCCGCCTCCATGAAGGAGGCGGAAGCTGGTGGAACCCGTAGGTCCCACCATTATCAGATCCGGTGCCGGATCAGATCTTGCCGACGAGGTCGAGGGACGGCTTCAGCGTCTCGCCGCCTTCCTTCCACTTGGCCGGGCAGACTTCACCCGGGTGGCTTGCGACGTACTGGGCAGCCTGGATCTTGTCGAGCAGCTCGGCAGCGCTACGGCCAACGCCACCAGCGGTGATCTCGATGTACTGGATCTTGCCTTCCGGATCGATCAGGAACGTACCGCGATCGGCCAGACCGGCTTCCTCGATCAGCACATCAAAATTGCGTGCGATCGTGCCCGTCGGGTCACCCAGCATCGTGTACTTGATCTTGCCTATGGCCGGCGAGGTGTCGTGCCAGGCCTTGTGCGTGAAATGCTTGTCCGTGGAGACGGAATAGATTTCAACGCCCAGCTTGTCGAAAGCAGCCTGGTTGTCGGCGAGGTCTTCGAGTTCTGTCGGGCAGACGAACGTGAAGTCGGCCGGATAGAAAAAGAAAACGGACCACTTGCCGAGAACGTCGGAGTCCGTGACCGTGAGGAACTCACCGTTGCGGAAAGCATCGGTAGAGAAGGGCTTCAGCGGGGAGTTGATGCGAACCATCAGACTGTCTCCTGACCTTGGGTTGATGTTGTGTTGCGGACTCTGTGTCCCACAGAAAGAGAGGGACAGGAAACAGTTCCTGTCAATATGACTGATCGCCAGAACCGAATTGACGAGATGAAGATATCAAGACTCCCGATCAGGATGCATGCCCCCGTCATCCTGAACCCTGAGTATTCCGCCGCTATTTCTTCATGACAGGCAGAACCGCACTTCCCCATTGGCGTATTCGGTCATATCTATCGGGGCATGAGCTACGTCCCCCTTTCCGGCCTTTCCCTGCGCGACATCGAATATGTGGTTGCGGTCGATGACCTGCGCAACTTCTCCCGCGCGGCGGAACGCTGCGGCGTCAGTCAGGCGGGGCTGTCCGAGCAGGTCCGCAAGCTCGAACAGCTTCTGGATGTCACGCTGTTCGAACGCTCCCGGCGCCATGTCGCCCCGACCCCTGATGGCGAACGCCTGCTGGCACTTGGGCGCGACGTCCTGGCAGCAGCCCGCAACCTGCTTGAAGTCGCCCGCGCCCAGACCGGCCCGATGGAAGGGGCCCTGCGGCTCGGCGTTATTCCCACGCTCGGCCCGTATTACATTCCCGGCCTTCTGCCGCGTCTGCGGGAACACTATCCGTCACTCAGCCTGCGCCTGCGCGAAAGCATGACGAACACGCTGGTTCATGCCCTGCGCAACAGCGAACTGGATGTCGCGCTGATGGCGCTTCCCGCACCATCGGATGCTCTGGAAAGTGCGCCCCTTTTCGAGGAAGCCTTTCTTGCCGTGTTCCCGAGCACGCATGAACTGGCAAAGAAACCCAAACTCTCCCTCAGCCAGCTCGGACGTCCGGATCTGCTCCTGCTTGAAGACGGGCACTGCCTGCGCGATCAGGCCCTGTCCATCTGCCCGACTGTCCCCCGCGACGGTGAACAGCGCCTGGCCACCAGTCTTGAGATGCTGTGGTACATGATCGGCGCCGGTGAAGGCTTCTCCCTGATCCCCCAGCTTGCCCTGCGCAACCGCACGGATTTCGAGGATCTGATCACTGTCCGCAGCCTGCCCGAGCCCGAAGCACGCCGCACGATCGGCCTGACCTGGCGCGCATCGGACCCGCGCGGTCCCGTCTTCCGCGAATTCGCAGCCTATCTGCGCAGCATCACCCCGGAACACTGCCACGCCTGCACCTGAGGCCGATTGAAAGAGTTCAGACGTGTCCGGACAGGCACACCCTTCCCAGCCAGCCTCTCAAAAGCAGTGCTTCAGACCATCAGCATCCGGTGCCGGATATCCGGATCTCATAGGCATGGCTTACGGCTTTGTCGTCAGTGTCATGGTCATCGTGATCGGCCTGCAGGCCTTCATTCTTCCTGCCGCAGTCTGGCAGGGGGACGAATATGACTATTTTTCCAATATCCGCGAGCATGGTCTGGCCTTCCTGTCTGACCGGATGCTGCACTGGAGCATGCGTCCTTTTTCCGAAATCGTCATTTTCGGCTATGGCAGTCTCGTCAACCTGCTCCACCGGCCGCTGACCTGGGTCTTCCTGGCCCTGACCTGGCTGTTCTGCGCCATAGTGGCGTTTCTGCCCTTCCTGCGTCAGGCGCGCATCCCGATCCCGGCCCGGATGCTGATTACAGCGTCCTTGGCGACTATTTTCATGCTGGGTCATCCATCGGCCGATCTTTTCTACTGGCCCATGGCAACAATTGCCCATCTTCCCGTTCTGGCCGCAGCCTGCGGACTGGTCCTGCTGAACATCGCAAAAATCCTGTCCGGCAGAGCCGAAGCCCTGCTTCTGACACTCGCCATGACGTCAAGCGAAGCAGGGCTTTTCCTCGGCACGCTCTGGCTGAGCGGACGTGGTTTTCAGGCGCTGTTTTTCCGTAATGATCTGCCAGACAGGCAGCGAAACTGGCTGTTTCTGCCCGCAGGAATATGGCTCTGTCTGGCCGCAAGCATGATTTTCAACCATCGCGTAAGCATTGGAGGCTTCCCATACACGCCTACGCACGGGCATGTCTGGGCAAGTTTCGCCGCATCTTTCGGCCCGCTCCTGAACACGCTGGTCGGGCTCCAGCCGGATGAACTGAGCAGGGGCAATACTTTCACCGGATCTGCGATTGCGGCCGGGCTTACGCTGAAACTTATCCTGACCGGTGCATTGACCGCGCTCTTCATGACCTGCGGTATCCGTCCGGCCCTCCGCACTCTGATACTGCCAGCCATCGCACTCGTGGGTACAATGTATCTGACGATCGCCGCGGCGTTTTACGAATTCGGCTTTCTGTGCTGCCAGCGCCATGAAACCTTCCGGCTGGACCTCTCCTTTCTGCTAATCGTTCTCCTTGCAGCAGCCCTGAGCACGAGACTGTCAGAAAGACTGACCTTTCTATCGCAAAACAGGACTTTCGGAAAAATCTTGGAAGGGAGCGCCCTGGCAGGTCTGCTGGTCTTTACCGCATGGACCGGATACTGGCGGCTGCCTGGCATATCACTGGCCATTGCGGGCCTTCCGCTGGAAAAGGCCGCCCATCAGCGTCTGTGGGCGTCAGGCCTGTCTGGCGGAACGGACATGATCTATCCGCAGGGCACAAGCTCGCCTGCGTTTTATTACTGGTACTGGGAGCCCGGAACCTATCACGCAGGTGGACCCGGCTGGGACGTCCAGTCTGCCATGCGGTATTTCGGCAAGACAACGATCCACGTCCTGCCACCCTCCAGTCTCCCTTCCGTCCCCCAATAGGGAGACGGAAGGTGACCGGATGCTAAAACAGGATGTTTACTGCGGCGCGTTGCAGCGATGGGTCGATCTGGGGAAATCCGAACATTCGCCTTTCCCGGCATCCCACCCGAAATCCATTTCCGGGCCAGCCATCCCGTTGTTCTGAAACTCGGTTGTGACCGCGCTCAGCTTCGTCACGCGACCGCTGCCATACACCAGATCGACATAACCGTTCCGGAAGCCCGGCACCTTGCCTACGCCTTCGAAATAGGTCGGCTTGCCGTCTTTTCCCGGCACGCCGAACAGCTTGGTCACCTGAGCCGGGGTCGCATGTTCAAGCTTGCGCAGGAACTCCGGCGTCAGGCTCTGGCAACTGACTTCCGGGCGCGGGTCTTCACCCACATTCGACTGCCAGCAGGCCGTCTGCCCCGCCAGCGGCGTGGCGGATGCCCCGTATGGCGCAAGCCCGGCGCCCAGGGCCGCAGCCATCATGAAACCCGTGAAATGCCTCAAGCGTACCATCTGAACTTACTCCAACAGAACTCTCTATTTTCAGAACCTATCACAGCACCCCGGTGGAACCCACCGACCCTGCCGAACACCTTTTGCGGAGGTGCAACGTCAGGCTGACGTCACCGTTTCAGGATACAGCCAGCGCACCACGCGCCCCATGGTCAGTCCCTGAACGATGATCGTGAACACCACGACCCCGTAACACACAGGCAGCAGCGTATCGCGCAGCTCCCCGGCCGGAAGCCCCAGAGCCAGCGCAACAGAAATTCCGCCCCGCAGCCCACCCCAGGTCAGAACCCCGAGCGCGCGTCCCCGCTCTCCCGGTTGCAGATGCACGGGCATGGTGGACAAGAACACACTCGCGCCCCGCACAAGAACCGAGAGCGGGATGACCACCAGCATCGTCAGGAAGGGTGGTAGATGGGGTTTGATTTCCAGAATTTCGAACCCGATCAGCAGAAACAGAAGCGCATTCAGTATCTCGTCAATGAGGTTCCAGAATACCACCATTTCCTCACGGGATTTCGGCGTGATGGCCCGATGACCCGCCTTGCCCGCAAGACTCATGCCCGCCACCACAACCGCAATGGGACCGGACATGTGCAGTCCGTTCGCAAGGCTGTACGTTCCCGTTGCCAGCGCCAGCGACCCCAGCAGATCGATCTGCATGTCGTCCACACCACGCAGCAGCAACAGGGTCAGCCAGCCGGTAACTGCGCCGAGCAGGCCACCTCCCACGGCTTCAACCAGAAACCGGAATACGAAGTCCCCGATCGAAACGGAGTTGGTTTCACCCGTCGCCAGTCCGATCATGGTGCCGAAAATGACGACACCCACACCATCATTGAAGAGGCTTTCACCCGCAAAGGTCGCCTGCAGGGCCGGGGGCAGTCCAAGCCGGCGCAGCATCCCCACGACCGAAACCGGATCCGTCGGTGCAAGCATCGCCCCCAGCAGCACACACCAGCTGAACGGCACTGCAAGTCCGCATATGGGAAAGATAAGCCAGGCCGGAACCGCGAGCAGCCCCACAGCCAGCGATGTCCCAAGAATTGCCAGCGCCGCAACCGATTTGCCGCGCGACACCAGCAGCCCCAGATCGACCTGCATCGCCCCGGCAAACAGCAGGAAGGACAGCGCCCCGTCCAGCAAAGTCCGGGGCAGATTGATCGTTCCCAGCAATGTCTGGGGAACCTGCTGAAGGTCGTAGCCCGGAAACAGCGGGTTCAGGATCATGACAATCAGGGAAATGACCATCGAAATCAGCAGGATTCCGATGGTCAGCGGCAGCTTCAGGGTGCGGTAATTGATGATTCCAAGCAGTGTTGCGACAGCCAGCAGCAGAGCAAACAGCCCCAGAGAGTTCATGGTCGCATTTCCCCCTGGCGCCGGCTCAGAACATGCCGGTCCGCCCGCAAACAGATTTCCTCTGCTTAACTGCTGAGGGTTGCCTGAAGTTGCTTCAGCAAGAGTTTCTCACGATGGCCTTACCTGTGGATTTTCAGCACAATGCCGCGCCCTGCGTGTTCAGCATGAGACGATACAGGCTACCTGCGGCACACATGTAAAGCTCGTTCCGCTTGAGACCGCCAAAGGTCAGGTTCGACACCCCATGCGGCAACCGGATGCGCCCCAGAAGCTTGCCAGCCGGGCTGTAGCAGAACACACCGCACAGCCCGTAAGGTCCTGACGCGCCACACCACAGATTCCCGAACACGTCCGCCTTCATGCCATCAGGCACAAGATGCTGTCCGTCCAGCGTCATGTCACAAAACACGCGGCCGTTCTGCGGACGACCATTGACCATATCGAACGCCCGGATCTTCCGGTCCCCGCCCGGCCCGGTCAGGCCGGGATCGGGCGCTGTGGAAATCACATAAAGCGTTTTGAGATCCGGCGAGAGGCACAGCCCGTTTGGTCCCGGCACCTGCTCCTCGGTCAGCACTGACTCAAGCTGACCATTCTGTGGATCAATGCGAAATGTATGGTCCGCCTGACGCTTTGCACTGCCGAACTGGGTCGTGGCTTCGGTGCCGATATTCCAGCGCAGTTTGCCTTCACGGTTGGCACGGCCTCCCGGTGCATCCGGATGCCCTTCCGCAAGACAGTCGCCATAGGCCGGATCGCTGAACAGGATGCTCCCATCCGCCGGATTGACGATGATATCATTCGGCGAATTGAGCCCCTGCCCCTCGAACTTATTCGCAAGCACCTTGCAGGTTCCGTCCTGTTCCCAGCGGATGACACGGCGCAAACCATGCTCACAGGTCAGAATGCGTCCCTGCAGATCCACGGTATTGCCGTTGCTGTTAAAGCTTTCCTTCCGATAGGTCGTCATCAGGTTCTCTTCCGGCAAAAACCTGTACTGTGCACTACGGACCGTATCGGACAGGAGCAGGAACCGGCCTTCACTGATCCAGGCAGGCCCTTCCAGCCAGCCACCACCGCTCCAGACGCGTTCGATATTGCCGTTCTTGAACACCAGATCGCCGAATGACGGATCGAGCGACAGAATGTCCGGATCAGGAACGAACGCCGGAGGCGCATGCGGCCCGAAATCACGGACAGGCTGCGTCATGACATCAGCCGGATGAGGCTCGCGCGTTGCAGCCCGCGCTGCCGCGCCGGACAGGAAAACAGCAGCGACTCCACGAAGAACGGAACGGCGATCAGGTAAGGACACGTCGGAACTCCCAGTTGGAAAGAACAGGCTGTTTCAGGATACCCTGCCGGTGTCCTGACCCGGTTTGAGATCAGGCAGACGGCTGGCCAGAAAACCGGCCACGGCGGCTTCTTCCGCCGTCAGGCCATAGCCTTCATGATCCAGAACCTCCTGCGCCCTGCTCTTGAAAGCTTCACGCAGACTTCCGTCCAGATACCCGTCCAGCACGCAGGGATTGATATAGCTGCGCTTGCAGACTGCCGGCGTATTGCCGAGCTTGGCCGCCACGGATTTGACGGCTTCAACAAGCTGTTTCTTTGCTTTGGCTTTCGTATCGTACTGACTGAACGCGCAGAGCGTGACGGCCGCAAGCTGCGTTGCGGCCCAGGTCCGGAAGTCCTTGGCGGTAATGTCCGCGCCCGTGATGTCCTGAAGATAGGCATTCACGTCCTGTGAATGGATATCGTGACGGGTGCCATCCGCATCGACATACTGGAACAGGCGCTGCCCCGGCAGGTCCTCAAGGCGGGAGACGATACGGGCCAGACGGGGATCATCCAGTTCCAGGTGCTGCTTGATTCCGTGCTTGGCGCGAAAATCGAGCGTCAGGTGCCTGCCATGCACGGTCGCATGTTTGTGGCGCAGGGTGGTCAGCCCATAGCTGCGGTTCTCTTTCGCGTAACGGTCATTGCCGATGCGGGCCATCGTGCGTTCCATGAGACGGACGATCGCCGCCAGGACACGCTCGCGTTCCAGCCCGCGCCGGCGCAGATCGTGATCCACACGTTCACGCAGAAGGGGCAGTTTTTCGCTGAAGACCAGCATATGCCCGAACTTGCCCTCATCCCGCACACCCTGCCATAGCGGATGATAGCGATATTGCAGACGACCGCGCGCATCCTCGCCAACAGCCTGAAGATGTCCCTGCGGATCAGGACAGATCCAGACATTCCGATAGGCCGGGGGAATGGCCAGACGGCGGATCCGCGCAATCACATCCGGATCGACGATATGGCTACCATCGGGGGCATAGAACGCAAAGCCCCGCCCGGATCGACGACGCGTGATCCCTGGCATCGAGCGGTCCACATAGCGCAGTCCCGTCTTGCGTGCCTGCTTCTTTGCGTCCGCTTCCCTGCTATCCGCCGCACTCATTCCGCCAGCCTCATCTCTGTTATGGCCATAAAGCGTCACAGACGGGACCGGGTTTCCGGAAAGCCGATGCGAAGGCGCATTGCTGGCTTACGCTTCCTTACGGTTCCTGACATGACAGACATGCAGGCGGAACGCATTCTTTCCGGCAGGGGAACAGAAGGAACCGGACGCCGTGAGAAAGACCAGCGCGATTGCCATTTTCATCCTGCTTTCGGCCTGTGCCTCACGTTCCCCAGCCGACATGGCGGACGCCGCGAATGATGACGATTCCGGTTACACTGTCCGGGACCATCAGAGGGGTGGCATGGGCGGCAACGGCAATATCTGGGGCGAAGTCCTCCGCACTGCGTTGCAGACCGGCATGAGCTTCGCCCATCACTGAACGTCAGTAGACCAGACGCCACTCCGCCGGTTCATCCGCTGCCAATTCGTACCATTCCCGTATCAGCGGATGATCAAGCATCGTCCGCACCCAGGTTTTCACAACCGGATCAACATCCAGTTCAAATGTATGAATCCGGATCGCGATCGGCGCGTACATGCAGTCCGCGACCGTCATCCGCTCCCCGAACAGGAACGATGTCGGCTGGCCCGAGCGCAGAAGCGCGCCCTTGAGCGTACGACTCAGGAGCGCTACATCGGCCGCCAGTTCCTCGCTGATTTCCGGCAGAGGGGCCGGAACGCGCTCCACGTCCATGGCACAGTTCTGGCGGATGGGTCGGAAACCGGCATGCATCTGCGCGCTGATGCTGCGGGCATAGGCCCGAACGATCCGGTCTTCCGGCCACAGCGAGGGCGCAATTTCCGCGCAGTATTCGCAGATCGCCAGACTTTCCCAGACATCCGCACCATCATGCGTCAGATACGGCACCATCCGGTTGGGCGAGCGCGCGTGGATTTCCGTTGTCTTGCCCCCACCCTTGAGCGGGATGACCTCTTCCGTCACATCCAGCCCGGCCAGACGCACCGCCAGCCAGCCCCGCAGCGACCAGGACGAATACCGGCGCGATCCCAGAAGCAGCACACCCGCCATCAGGCATCTCCCGCAGTAATGAAGCCACCGCCCAGAACGCGGCTTCCATCATACAGCACACAGGCCTGACCCGGCGCCGGCATGGCAGCCTCGGTCAACTCCACCAGCGCGCCACCATTCTCCAGCGGCTTCACGACAGCCTCGCGCAGCTTCTCCCGCGCTCGGATCTGCACGCCACAGCGCACGCCGTCCGCAGGGGCATCGATCAGCCAGTTCATGTCCCGCAGACGCACAGTGCGACGGCTGTCGGCTTCCGAAACCTGCACGCGCGGTCCGACCACGATGCGCCGCTTCGGCACATCAATGCGCGTCACCATCTGGCGCTCACCCGTTGCGGTGTGGATGTCGCCCAGACGCTTGCTCTGCCCAACCGTATAACGCGCCACACCTTCGTGACGGCCAAGCACGCGGCCGTCTTCGTCCACGATCTCGCCCTCGCCACGCACTTCCGGACGCAGCTTCTCGACCAGTTCGGCATAGGAGCCGCTGGGCACGAAACAAATGTCCTGACTGTCAGGCTTTGCGGCGATTTCCAGCCCCAGTTCCTGCGCCAGCGCGCGGACATGCGCCTTGTCCGGCATCTCGCCCAGCGGAAAGCGCAGATAGTCGAGCTGGTCTTTTGTCGTCGCGAACAGGAACCAGGTCTGGTCCCGTTCCGCATCGACGGGACGATGCATTTCCGCACCCTCCGGCCCTTCGACCCGGCGGACATAATGCCCGGTCGCCATGGCCTCGCATCCCAGATCCCGCGCCATGCCCAGAAGGTCCGTGAACTTCACGCCCTGATTGCAGGCCACGCACGGAACAGGCGTTTCGCCGCGCGCATAGGCATCGGCAAAGCTCTCCACCACGCTGTCGCGGAAGCGGCTTTCGGCATCAATCACATAGTGCGGAAAGCCCAGACGATCCGCCACGGCGCGCGCATCCATGATGTCACGCCCCGCACAGCATGCACCCGGCTTGGCCGCCTGCCCGTGGTCATAAAGCTGGAGCGTCGCGCCAATCACCTCGTGGCCCTGCCGTTTGAGCAGCGCGGCCACTACGGAACTGTCCACGCCTCCCGACATGGCAACGAGGATCCGCATGATGCTCAGCCCGCCTTCGGCAGGCGAACGGTCAGGCCATCAAGCGCGTCCGTCATGACGATCTGGCAGCCCAGACGGGACGTCTTTTCCAGCCCGAACGCCAGGTCGAGCATGTCTTCCTCGTCATCGGTCGGCGCGCTCAGCTTGGCGGCCCATTCCGGATCGACAACCACATGGCAGGTCGCGCAGGCCAGCGAACCTTCGCAGGCGCCTTCCAGGTCGATGTCGTGCTTGTGTGCGATTTCCAGCACCGACAGGCCGACGGGCGCGTCAACGTCACGACGGGTTCCATCACGCTCGATAAAGGTCATCTTGGGCATAGTTCGTCCGCTTTTTCCGGTTTCAGTTGGGTTGGCACGCCCGGGCAGCTGCGATCAGAAGAGAGGCCGCACGGTCAATATCGGCCTTGGAGGTAGAGCGTCCGACCGACAGGCGCAAGCACCGGGACGCCTTCTCCGCAGAAAGTCCCATCGCCGTCAAGACATAGGAGGGCGCAATCTCCGTCGCCGTGCAGGCCGATCCGGTCGAAGCGGCAACATCCGGACAGGCTTCAAGAACGTCCAGCGCACGGACTTCGTCCGGCAGACAGACATTCAATGCCCCCGCCAGACGCGGCGCCCCGGCGCCGTTCAGTCCAATCCCTGGCAGGCCTTCGCGAAGCTGCGCCCACAGATCATCCCGCAGAAAAACCTGCCGCGCCGCCTCATCCCCCATGGTCGCAGCCGCCAGATCCGCAGCCTCACCAAACCCCACAATCAGAGGCGTCGGCAGTGTTCCGGACCGAAGCCCCCGCTCCTGCCCCCCTCCGGAAAACAGCGGCTCCAGCCGGACACGCGGCTTTCTCCGGACATAAAGTGCGCCGATCCCCTTGGGACCATACATCTTGTGAGCGGAGACGGACGCCAGATCCACATCCCGCAGCGACACCGGCATCTTCCCCGCCATCTGCGCCAGATCGACATGCATCAGCGCCCCGCGCTCCTTCACGATCACCGCAAGCTGCGGAATATCCTGCAACACCCCGGTCTCGTTATTCGCCGCCATGATGCTGACCAGCAGCGTCGGGACTTTCAGCGCCTCCCGCAGGGCTTCCGGATCAACCCGTCCCTCGCCGTCCACGCCGAGCACAACCGCTTCAAAGCCCTCTCTTTCCAGATCCCGCACCGATTCCAGAACACATTTATGCTCCGTCGCCACCGTGACAATCCGACGCCGCGGATCGCCCAGACGCGCCAGATGACGCGTAGCCCCCTTGATGGCGAGGTTGTTCGCTTCCGTCGCCCCGGACGTGAACACGATCTCCCGAGCCTCCACGCCCAGAAGCCGCGCCACGCTCTCCCGCGCACGCTCCACGGCGTCCGCCGCCTTGCGCCCCGGCCCATGCGGACTGTGCGGATTGCCGAAATCCTCCCCGAACCAGGGCAGCATGGCGCGCACGACTTCCGGATCACACGGCGTTGTCGAAAGATAATCGAGATAGATCATGCCCACTGCCCCTTTGCCCGTCTCATTTCCGCAGACGCCGCGCCATCGCCTCATAGGCCTCACAGAACGCCTCGACCTGGGCCTCCTGCACATTCCAGGGCAGCGAAACACGGATGGCCTGCGACGCGCCCTCCGTCTCCCCCATCGCCCGCAGGACATGCGAAGACGACACCTTCCCGGACGAACAGGCCGACCCCGCCGAAACGCAGAATCCGGCCAGATCCAGCGCCATAAGCTGAACCTGCGCCGCCACTCCGTCCAGAATCAGGCAACTTGTATTCGGCAGCCGCGCCACGACCTCGCCCGCAACCCGTGCACCAACACTTTTCGCAGCCGCTTCGACACGATCCCGAAGGCGCTGCACTGGAGCCCAGTCCTGCGCACGCGCCGCATCGAACGCCGCCGCCATTCCTAGAATGGCTGGCAGGGCCTGCGTCCCGCCCCGGCGTCCCCGCTCCTGACCGCCACCAGCCACCAACGCGTCCATGGGCTCGTCTTCCGCCAGCAAAAGCGCACCCGCCCCTTTTGGCCCACCCACCTTGTGCCCGGACACCGCAACACTGCACCCGCCCAGCATGAAAGGCACCCGCCCCGCGCTCTGCACGGCATCCACATGCAGATGTGCCCCCGAGTCGCGACAGACCGCCAGCACGTCCTCCAGCGGCGAAAGCACCCCCGTCTCGTTATTCGCGGACATCACGCAGACCAGCGCCGGGCCAGTGTCCTGTAACCGCGTGCGTAGGTGTTCAACGTCCAGAATCCCGTTCCTGTTCACGGGCAGGATTTCAGCCTCCGGCGCAGCCCTGAGAATGGCATCATGTTCCGTAGACCCAACGAAAATCCGGCATTCCTGTCCGAAAGCATGAACCGCCATCGCATCGGCTTCCGTCGCCCCGGATGTAAACACGCAGGTGCCGGAAATCCGCCCGAAACCCGCTGCAACCCGGCTGCGGGCATCCTCCAGAAACCGGCGCGCTTCCCGTCCCTCGGCATGCACCGAAGACGGGTTTCCGGATAGCATCATCCCCTCCAGCGCCGCCTCCTTCGCACAGGGGCGCAGAGGTTCGGTGGCGTTGGCATCCAGATAGGTCGTCCCGGAGGCGGTCATAGGCGCAGTCATCATGTTTTCCAGATTGGACAAACTGGCGGAAATCGCAACGCCGTGTCGATTTTGGTGGAAATCGGGTTTTGCGAGTCGATATACACTGCGTCACCGGACGGCAGAGTTCCAATCCTGCCCGACACAGTGCGAGAGTATTCATGCCTGAAGTGATGTTCGCCGGCCCAGACGGCCGGCTTGAGGGTCGTTACCACCACTCCAGCGAACCCAACGCTCCGCTTGCCCTGGTGCTGCATCCCCATCCGCTCCACGGCGGCACCATGAACAACCGTATCACCTATACGATGTATCGCAGCTTCGAGAAGATGGGCTTCTCGGTGATGCGCTACAATTCGCGTGGCGTGGGCCGGTCCCAGGGCCGTTATGATGGTGGTATCGGCGAGATTTCCGATGCGGCGGCCGCCCTCGACTGGATGCAGATGGTCAATCCGAACTCCACCGAGCTGTGGATCTCGGGTTATTCCTTCGGCGCCTTCGTGGGTATGCAGCTCCTGATGCGCCGCCCCGAGATCAGCGGCTGGATCAGCGTGGCCCCGCCGGCCAATGACTACGATTTCGGCTTTCTGGCCCCCTGCCCCTGCGGTGGCCTGATGATTGCCGGCGGCAAGGACGAACTGGCTCCCGAGCCGGGCATCCGCAAGCTGGTGGACAAGCTGAACACCCAGAAGAACGTGACCGTCGACTATCGCATTTTCGAAGACGCCGACCATATCTTCGCCAAACAGGCCGACCGGGTTGCCGAAGCCCTCGAAGACCACGTGAACACGATGCGTGGCCGCAAGGCTCTGGCACTGGCTGCCGACTGATCCGGGACATTCCGCCCCGTCAGACATTTTCAAAAAGGCTCTCCCTTCCGGAGAGCCTTTTTGATTCCGCCTTTCGTCTCCCTTGCTCCGTCCAGACAAATATGTAACCGGATATTTCATGCAAGACCGAAACATTCCGTCCCATGGTGCTCCATTTTCCCTGCCTGTCGAGGTCTCGCACCTCACCAAGAGCTTTGGCAGCTTCACGGCGCTGGATGACGTGTCCTTCTCGATCGCACAGGGCGAGACCGTGGCCCTGCTGGGGCGCAACGGGGCAGGCAAGTCCACGCTGATCGGATGCCTCATGGGTTTCCTGCTCGCGGATGGTGGCAATATCGACATCTTCGGTCACAGCATCGCTTCCCTGCCGCGTGAAATCCGCGCCCGCACAGGGTTCGTACCCCAGACGATGACCGGTTTTGGCACGTTCCGCGTCGCCCAGCTCATGGATTATATCGCCGCGTTCTACGGCGAGCTGCCTCCTGTCGATCCGACCCTGATGGCCTGGGCGGATCTCGATCCGAGAAAAATGGTCCGCTCCCTCTCCGGCGGGCAGAAACAGCGTCTGGCCATTGTGCTGGCCATGCGTCACAACCCCGAGTTTCTGGTTCTGGACGAACCCGTCGCCAGCCTGGACCCACATGCCCGGCGCGACTTCATGAACCTGCTCGACAGCTATACGCAGCGGACAGGCGCCAGCATCCTGATCTCGTCGCATATCCTGTCCGATCTCGAACGCCTGTGCTCCCGCCTGCTCTTTGTCCGGCAGGGTCGCGTCGTGCTTGACGTGCCGACCGAGACCTTCCGGGCCACGACCCGCTGGCTCGAACATCTCACGCCCGATCAGGTCCTCGCGGCGCTTCCAGCCGATATCCAGATCCTCGGCCAACGCCCTGACGCCCTGCTGGTCCATGGCTGGACCGAAGACCTCGCACTCCCCAATGGGACTCAGACGGTCGTTCCGGATTTCGAGGACGCCTTTCTGGAAATCACAGCACCCCGCACGGCCCGAGCAGAGGCGGAAACACCGGACGCTGCAGCATGAACAGCTTCCTGCCCTCCGGCGCACTGGAACGCAGCGACATGCTCCGCGCGCTGCGCCTGTATGGGACGCGCGCCTTTTTTGTCGGCAATCCCATGATCTTCACGGCGGGGATTTTCATCCTGCTGGCAGTCATGACGGCACACGAGTTGCATACGGCCCTCCTGACACAAAGTCTGGAAACGGCCCTCAAGCATTCCTCCATCCTGAATGCAGCTCTTGCTGCGACCTTCCTTCAGAGCTGCCTGCAGATCCATGCCGGCAACCAGATCGGAGCCTCCCAGGCCCCGGCCGTTCCCGGCCTGCTTCACGCCGAAGCACGCGCGGCGGCCCTAATGTCCATGGTCGTCCTCGTCGCATTGTCGGGCCTGCTGGCCTGGAGCGGCGTGCCGCTGCATGACACACTGTTCTACACGCTGCTCAATACGGTCCCATCCGTCGCCCAGTGGTATGCACCGCCGCAGCAGAGTTCGCGTCGTCTCAAAGCCATCACGACCCTGACCGGCTTCGCGCTGCTGCTCGGTCTGATGCTCCTGACCTTTACAACCGACTTCCCTCTCTGGGCCCTGACACGTCCGGCCATCCTGACTGTTCCGTCCGACATCGCCATGATGGGCCTGCTGACAGCCGCCATCATGACGCTGCCGAACCGTCTGCATTCCCCGGCCATGATGAGCCCTACGGACGGCATGACTGCCCCGGCAGCGGCTTTCCCGACACCAGACACCACGCCCCGCCTCGTGCCGCACGACCTGAGTTTCTATCAGCTGCGGCAGATGCTTCTCGCTCCCGCCTCTCCCACCACCCTGAAAAACGATCTGCTGATCAGCCTGTTCATGCCGGCCTGCGCCGTCATGATCATGGCAAGCCTGCCATTGGGGCATGGCGGTTTCGGCACCCGTATTGCGCATCTGACGCCCGGCATGACCATCCTGATCGCCCTGCAGGACGGATGGATCAGAACCCGGACACACTGGCCCCTGCTTCTGACGACCGGCCGTTTCGGCAGCCGGCTGGATTTTGTCCGTGCGGTTTTCACTGCCAAGGCCAGCAGGGTTCTCATGACAGCCCCGCTCCGGACCGTCAGCCTCATGCTGCCCATCACCCTTTTCAGACCGCTCGCGCCCACACATGCCCTGCTGGATGGCGCGGAACTCCTGATTGCCACGCTTGGCGTGACATTCTGCGGCTCGCTGCCTTTCCTCGTCATGAAACAGCCGCCCCAGAATCTGGTCGTCGCACTCAGCCTCGCGCCCGCCTTCATATTACAGCTCTGCAACCCGTTTATCCTCGGCGCGCGCATTTTCGGCCCGATCGCCCTGGGCATCGCGGCACTGGGCGCCGTGTGCTTCTTTCTTGTTCCGCCGCGGCTTGCGCGGGCTGACTGGCCTTACGAGACCGAATGACCCTCGTTCCGCCCACATGGCCGCTCCCGGAGTTTCCGCTCCCGCGCCGGTCATGCTAGGGTCCGCGTCCTTTCCTTCCCTGTAGCAGCGTAGCAAGACCGACCCATGCCAAAGAGTCCGTTCCTCCTCGAAGCCCAGGCCCGCGGCCTGATCTTCCAGTGCACCGACCTCGACGCCCTCGACGAGGCCATGCTGGCCGGACCGATCACCGCCTATGTGGGTTTTGACCCCACCGCGGACTCCCTGCATGTCGGCAATGCACTCTCCATCATGGCACTCCGCCTGCTCCAAAAGCACGGCCATCGCCCGATCGCCCTGATGGGCGGCGGCACGGCCAAGATCGGCGATCCGTCCTTCCGCGACGAGGCCCGCTCCCTCATCACGAACGAGACGATCGCGCACAACATCGCCGGGATCGAAAAATCCCTGCGCCAGTTCATCACTTTCAGCGATGAAGACCCGTCCAGCGGCGCCATCCTCGCCAACAATGCCGACTGGCTGGACAAGTTGTCCTACATCAACCTGCTGCAGGATGTGGGCGTGCATTTCTCGGTCAGCCGGATGCTGGGTTTCGACAGCGTGCGCCAGCGTCTGGAACGCGAGCAGGGCCTGACCTTTCTGGAGTTCAACTACTCCATCCTCCAGTCCTATGATTTCCGCGAACTGAACCGCCGCCACGGCGCCGTCCTGCAGATGGGCGGCTCGGACCAATGGGGCAACATCGTCTCCGGCATTGATCTGACCCGTCGCACGGACGGCAAGCAGATCTTCGGCCTGACCACTCCGCTCGTCACCACGTCCTCGGGCGCCAAGATGGGCAAGTCCGCCAAGGGCGCCACCTGGGTTCGTCCGGAGAAACTGCCAGCCTTCGAATACTGGCAGTTCTGGCGCAATACCGAGGACGCCGATGTCGGCCGCTTCCTCAAGTTCTTCACGGATCTTCCCGTTGAGGAATGTGAGCGTCTGGGCGCGCTCGAAGGCTCGGAGATCAACGAGGCCAAGAAGATCCTCGCGACCGAAGCCACCGCCATCTGCCACGGCCGCGCTGCCGCCGAAGAAGCAGCCGAAACAGCCCGCCGTGTCTTCGAACAGGGCTCCACACAGGCTGCCCTGCCGGAAATCGACCTGCCTGCCAACCTGATTGCCGAAGGCCTGCCCGCTTTCCGCGTCTTTCAGGAAGCCGGCCTTGCCGCCAGTGGCGGTGAGGCCCGCCGCCTGATCCGTGGTGGTGGCGGTCGCATCAACAATGTGGTGGTCTCGGACGAAAACCAGACCTTCACGCTTGATGATCTGCGGGACGGTGTTCTGAAGGTTTCGTCCGGCAAGAAGAAGCACATCCTGCTTCGTCCGGTCTGAACCCCGTCATGACCGATGTCATCCGCGGCATCTGACACTGCACCCTGTTTTTCTCCGCTGGAAGAGGCAGCCTTGTCACGGGGCGCCCCCGATGGAGATGCAGCGCGGATGATGACGGAGCGGAAAAACTGGCGTGGCCTGCTGACCGACTGTGCAGGTCTGGCCTTCGCGGCTCTCTGGGCCGCACGCGGCGCACAGGCAGCCACGCTTCCCATCCCCCTGACCGCTGCAATCCTCACCGTCCCGACGACCCTTCTCGTCCTGGGCTTCATCCGGCGCGACCTTGTGCTCCGACATCCCGAAATCTCCCTTGACCCGAAACTGACGCGCCGCATCAAGATCCTGCGTTTCGTGGGGATTTTCATCGCCGCATCATGGACACATGCCCATCACCGGGTGGACCTGTTCTATCCGCTTCTCGGAGCCATCATCGGCCTGTCCTACATTCCGCTGGGCCGCGCCCTGAGAGAACCGGTCCATATCGTCATGGGGGGCGCCATCGTCCTGATTTCCGGCCTTTCCATGCTCCTGCCCGAACCGCACCACCTTGAAGTCGCGGGTTTCGGCACAGCCATCGCCATCTGGGCCGGAAGCGCCATGCGCCTGTGGCGTTCCGGCGTGTTCTTGACCCCGGGCATGTCCTCAACCACCCTCACCTGATGGCCACAGATTCCCTCTCCCGCCATCTGGCGGACCGCAAAACGCCGTGGCCCCATTTCAACCAGTATCTGGTGGCCTATCTGAGCTACCTGCTGTTTTATCCGGTCCCCTGGCTGCTGGGCTATCACCGTCCCACGCTTGCCGGCGTCCTGTTCTCCACGGCCGCCATGCTGGTTTTCCTGCTGGTCTATTTCGCGCCCTACCGGAAAGATCGGTATTACGGCTACGGCGAAATCATCCTGACCGACCTGATCGGCTATGCCTGTGCCTGGACGCATGGCGACTGGGAGGTCTACTGCATTTTCGCCGCCGGAATGTGCGCTCGCCTGCCCGGAAAGCGGCAGTCCATCACAATGGTCATCCTGCTGCAGGTCGTCCTGATCATCTCCGGGCATTTCCGCCATAAAACCACGCTGGAAGTCATTCCCAGCGCCTTTTTCAGCATCATCACCTATATGGGCACGCTGGTGCAGTGGCAGCTCGGCATCCGCAATTTCGAGCTTCGCGAAGCCCAGAATGAGATCCGCACTCTCGCCACGACTGCCGAGCGCGAACGCATTGCCCGTGATCTGCATGATCTTCTCGGCCATTCCCTGACGGTCATTTCCGTAAAAGCCGAACTGGCCGACCGGCTGTTTTCGAGCGATACCGCCCGGGCGAGACAGGAACTCACCGAGATCAGCCAGATCGCCCGCACCTCCCTGCGCGAAGTCCGGGACGCCGTCTCCGGCATGAACGGCGCGTCCCTGCAACGCGAACTGGACCGTGCCCGCAAGGCCCTGAACACGGCGGGCATCACGCTTGTTCTGAACAGCCCCGGACCAGCCGCCGATCAGCCGCAGAACAGCGTGCTCGCCCTGGCCCTGCGCGAAGCCGTCACGAATGTCATCCGTCATTCCGACGCCCGGACCTGTACCCTGACCTTCCAGCAGAACGCGGAAGGCCATATTCACACCTTCACCCTCGAAGACGACGGCCCGCTCCAGGCCCCACAACCAGCCCGCAGCATCGTCGAAGGCAACGGCCTGCGCGGCATGCGCGCCCGGCTTGCCGCCTCAGGCGGTACGCTGACCCTTTCCCCCCAGCCCCAGGGCTTCAAGCTGACTGCAACGACACTCCCATGATCCGCCTCATCCTCGCCGAAGACCAGACCATGCTCCTCGATGCGTTCGAGGCCCTGCTGCAACTCGAAGACGACATCAAAATCGTCGGACGGGCGACGGACGGGCGCGAGGCGCTCGACCTGATCCGCGAACACCGCCCCGATGTCGTCCTGACCGATATCGAAATGCCCCACGTCACCGGCATCGAGCTTGCGGAAAAGATCCTTCAGGAAGGCCTACCCAGCCGCGTGATGATCGTAACGACCTTCGGCCGCTCCGGCTATCTGCGCCGCGCGCTTCAGGCCGGCGTGCGCGGCTACATGCTCAAGGACGCACCCATCACGCAGCTTGCCGCCGCCATCCGCAAGGTCGCGGCAGGCGGCCGGGCCATCGCACCCGACCTGGCCGAAGCCGTCTGGGACGCCCTGCCCGACCCGCTCTCCGAACGCGAACGCGCCATGCTCCGCCTCGCCGAAGCAGGACGCACCAACCGCGAAATCGCCGAGGAACTGTCCCTCTCTTCCGGCACGGTCCGCAACTACTTCTCGGAAATCGTGCAGAAACTCGATGCCCGCAACCGCATCGAGGCCGGACGGATCGCCCGGGCGAATGGCTGGCTCTGAGACAGACAGGAAGACCAGCCCGCTAATGAAGGCTCTCCCTGAAGTTTGCCCGGTCATGATAGGATAGCCTGCAACTACTGGCGAAAGACTTTTCATGCATCTTCTCGCGCTCATCGGGGCAGCGTTTCTGGTCTACTGGGTCCTGAGCCATCTGGGACTTGTCTTCGGCCTCATTTTTGTTTTCGCCAAATTCATCATTCTCGCGCTTGGGGCCCTGGTCCTGCTGGGCCTCGTGATGCAGATGATCTCGGGAAAGAAGGATGCGGAAGGCCCCGATCAGAAAACAGCGGGCACTCCTTTCGAAGAGCCTCCTGCGGACCGGACATGGTTCGAAGTCCTCGGGGTCAGCGAGTTCGCGTCACCCGACGAAATCAAACGCGCCTATCGCGATCTGATCCGCCAGTACCATCCGGACAAAGTCAGCGCGATGGGCGAGAAAATCCGCGAACTGGCCATGCGCGAGACACAACTTATCAACGCCGCTTTTCAGGAAGCACGCCTCAGCCGCGGCTTCTGAAGCGTGGTTTGTGTACTCTGATGTCTGACGGGTCTACACTCCTGCGGACATCATCAGGAGTGCACCATGTCCCAGACGCCCTCGCCCCATGAGATGATCCGCGTCAGAGGGGCGCGGGAACACAATCTGGAAAACGTGGATGTGGACCTGCCACGCGACAAGCTTGTCGTCGTCACCGGCGTCTCCGGGTCCGGCAAATCCTCGCTGGCCTTCGGGACGATCTATGCCGAGGCCCAGCGACGCTATCTGGAGTCCGTCTCCCCCTATGCCAGGCGCCTGTTCGATCAGATGCCGGTTCCGGTCGTGGCCTCCATCGACGGACTGCCGCCCGCCGTCGCGCTTCAGCAGCAGCGCGGCGGAAGCAGCAGCCGCTCCAGCGTCGGCAGCCTGACGACGCTCTCGAACCTGCTGCGGATGCTCTATTCCCGCGCCGGCACCTATCCGCCCGACCTGTCACGGCTGGAAGCGGAGTCCTTTTCCCCCAACACACCCATGGGCGCCTGCCCGAAATGTCACGGGCTGGGGCGTATCTATGACGTCACGGAAAAGACGCTCGTCCCCGATGACAGCCTGAGCATCCGCGACCGCGCCGTCGCAGCGTGGCCCACGGCATGGCAGGGGCAGAACTTCCGCGACATTCTCATCACCAGGGGCGTGGATGTAGACTGCCCCTGGCGCGACCTGCCGAAAAAGACGCGGGACTGGATCCTCTTTACCGAGGAAACGCCGACCGAACCCGTCTATCCGGGAGGCACCCACGCTCAGGTCGTAGACGCCATCAAACGCGGCATCCCGGCCGATTACAACGGCACATTCAGCGGTGCACGGCGCTACGTCCTGCACACCTTCACGCAGTCGCAGAGCGAGAAGATGCGTAAACGTGCGGCATCCTTCATGGTCTCCGCACCCTGCCCGGTCTGTCATGGCCAGCGCCTGAATCCCGATGCCCTGCGTGTGACCTTCGACGGGCTGAACATCGCCGACTTCTCAAGCCGCACGCTCGAAGACATCGCCGCCTCACTCCGCACATCCGCCCAAACCCTTGCGAACGGAAAAGACGCCACGGCCGTAGCCGCACGCGGCATGGTCGAAGCCATGATCGAGCGCATCGACGTGCTGCTGGATCTGGGTCTGGGCTATCTCCAGCTCGACCGCGGCGTGCAGACACTCTCGCCCGGCGAATACCAGCGTCTGCGGCTCGGCACCCAGATCCGCTCGAACCTGTTTGGCGTGGTCTATGTGCTGGACGAACCCAGTTCCGGCCTGCATCCCGCTGACACGCAGGCCCTTCTGCGGGCCTTGGACGGACTGCGCGATGCGGGCAATTCGCTGATCGTGGTCGAGCATAATCCGGACGTCATCCGCCGCGCGGAATGGCTGGTGGATGTCGGCCCGGATGCTGGCGAACGGGGTGGCCGCATTCTCTATAGCGGCCTACCAGACGGACTGCGGGACGTGAAGGAGTCCCGTACACGCCCCTATCTGTTCGGCACGGTCCAGCCCCGCACCACACCGGTTCGCAAGCCGACCGGCACGCTGGAACTGACCGATATCTGCTGGAACAATCTGGACCACCTGGCCCTGACACTCCCGCTCGGAGTGCTGGTCTCGGTGACGGGGGTTTCAGGCTCCGGAAAATCCAGTCTCGTCGGACAAGCGCTCGTCTCCATCATGGCCCGCACTCTCGGCCAGAAAGTGGACATCGAACCCGACGACGACAGCACGGATGATGCCCCGCCCCCCGAACATCGCGAGCCCAAAGGGAACGTTTCGGGCGGAACAGGACCGATCAAACGCATGGTCATGATCGACCAGAAGCCGATCGGACGGACCCCGCGTTCCAATCCCGCCACCTATACCGGCCTGTTCGACACGATCCGCCGCCTGTTTGCCGAAACGCCGGAAGCAAAGAAACGCCGTTTCGATGCCGGATGGTTCTCCTTCAACGTCGCCAAGGGAAGGTGTCCGCGCTGTGAAGGCGTAGGGACGGTGGATGTGGAGCTTCTGTTCCTGCCGACAGTGCAGACGCCCTGTCCCGTCTGCCACGGCAGTCGCTACAAACCCGAAGTTCTGGAAGTCCTGTGGAACGGGCACAGCATTGCAGACGTGCTCGGCCTGAGCATCGACGATGCCTGTGACGTCTTCGCGGATGTACCTGTTCTGGCACGCGGCTTCGACACCCTGCGTCGCGGCGGGCTGGGCTATCTCCGGCTCGGACAGCCCGCCACCGAACTGTCAGGCGGCGAAGCGCAGCGTATCAAGCTTGCAACCGAGCTTCAGAAACAGCGCAACGGACACATCCTCTATGTCTTGGATGAACCCACGACCGGCCTGCATCCCGCCGATGTGGACCGCCTGATGCTCCAGCTTCAGGCGCTGGTCGATCAGGGCAATACGGTCGTTCTGGCCGAGCACGACATGCGCGTGGCAGCGGCCAGTGACTGGATCATCGATCTCGGCCCCGGTGCAGGACGCAAGGGCGGCCGGATCGTGGCATCAGGAACGCCGGAAGATGTTGCGGCCTCGGAACACAGCGTCACCGCCCCGTTCCTCCGCCGCTACGTTTACCCCGGATCTCAGGACGCCGGGTGAAACAGCACGCTCAGCGAGCGCACACCCTGCGCACCATGCACGAGCACGCCCTCAATATCCGCCGTCGCTGACGGACCGCTCTGGAACACGGCATAATGCGCCTGCGTCCATTCGGGGCGCTGGTAGGCATTGTGCAGGTTGTAGACGATCTGCGCCGGGTCCAGCAGGATGATCAGATGCTGCGGCAGAAAGCCCGTCGTGTTCACGAGAAGCTGCTTTTCCGTGAAGCACAGCGATCCCGTCTCAGCCACGCCAAATGCCGCGCGCAGAACGGCATATTCAACCGGCGCAATATCCGTTGGCTTCGTCTGCGGGGTGACCTTCATGTCCCCTTCGAATTCCGGCACGCAGGACAGGACAGGCCCTGCCTTGACGATGGCCTGCCGCACCGGAGCCATTGGATCTGCGGCATCGGGCGTCAGCAGTTTACCACCCATGCGCTCCAGAGATTTCTGGAATAGTTCTTTCAGATCCGCAGGCGCGGCCTGATCGAAGAGCGGCACGTTCGGGCGCGCACGATCACCCTGGATATGATTTTTCCGGATTGCCTCCAGAATGGCTTCGCGTGATCCGCTCATGATTTTCCCCCTTCGGCCTGCTGTTTCCGGTTTTTGCGATACCATTCATTGAACGTCTGTTTGGGCGTCTCCGGAATGTCGCGCTTGCGGCCCCAGGTATTGAGCTTGTTGTACAGCATGAAATGCGGAAGATGCCGCAATGCACTGCGCCCCAGTGGCAGGCTCGCGCGATAGACCACCGGCGACGCCAGAACCTCACCAGCCGCCTTCATCATGACCTTCTTGACCGGCGAGATTTCCCCCTCGCCCGCCAGCGTCTTGCGCCAGTCGGCAATCTGCTCGTGAATGTTGATCTTCACCGGACAGACATTGGTGCAACTGCCGTTCAGCGTCGAGGAATATGGCAGATTGCGGTATTTGTGGACGTTGAAGGTCGGATCAATGATCAGCCCGATTGGACCGGCATAGGTCGCGCCGTAGCTCAGCCCGCCACTGCGGCGGAAAACCGGACAGGTATTCATGCACGCGCCACAACGGATGCATTTTAGCCCCGGCCAGAACTTCTCCATTCCAAGCCGCGCGGAGCGTCCGTTGTCCACGAGGACGACATGCATCTCGCCACCCTCACGCGGGCCGCGGAAATGCGACGTGTACTGCGTGATCGGAGAGCCCAGCGCACTGCGCGACAGCAACCGGACAAACACAGCCAGATCATCCAGTCCGGGGATCAGCTTCTCGATCCCGATGGATGCGATATGCAGCGGCGGCGTATTGGCGGAGAGATCCGCATTGCCCTCATTGGTGCAGACAACGAACGTGCCCGTCTCCGCGACCACGAAATTGCCACCCGTCATGCCGGCCTGCGCCGACAGGATCAGCGGGCGCGTGGCTTCACGCTGACATTCCGTCAGATAATGCGCATCCGCGTTGTCGGGATCGGAGCCGATCGTCTTTGCAAAAACACCGGCCACATCGGTCCGCAGCTTGTGCACGGCGGGCACGACCACATGGCTGGGCGCTTCGTCATCAAGCTGCTGGATCCGTTCCCCCAGATCCGTCTCGATGACTTCGACATTGTTCTCGGCCATGAAGTGACGGAAACCACATTCCTCCGTCAGCATGGACTTGCTCTTGATCAGCCGTTCCACGCCCTTCTTGCGCAGAATATCAAGAACAATGGCATTATGCTCGGCGCCATCCTTCGCCCAATGGACCTTGATCCCGTTGGCCGTGGCATTCTTTTCAAACAGCTCAAGATAATAATCGAGTTTGGAGAGCGTGTGTTCCTTGATGCCCGAAGCCAGGTCCCTCAGCTCTTCCCATTCCTCAATGCCGTGCATTTCCTTGTCGCGCTTCTGACGGAGGTCCCACAGACGCGCATCATGCATGGCTTCATGCTCGGTCGCGGCAATAAAGCGGTTTGCCGCTTCGGACTGGTCGATCGGCCGGTTGCCATGAACCTTGGCACCGCGGGGCTGGGGTTCCGAAATCCGCGACTTCAGAGGCCGGGAGGATGCCGCACCGTGATCCAGCTGATCGGCATTCGGATCGGTCAGTTCTTCATGCAGTTCGGCAGTCATGCGCGTGCTCCATTCAGGATCTGGGCAATGTGGATGTATTTGAGATTGGCACCCATCCGCCGTGCACAGCCTTCCTGATGCATCATGCAGGAACTGTCGGAGGACGTGACATATTCCGCCCCGGATTTCAGCTGATCCGTGACCTTGTCCTGACCCATCTTGGCCGAGACGCCTTCTTCAAACACCGAGAACGTCCCGCCAAAGCCGCAGCATTCGTCAGGCCGCGTCAGATCGGCGAACTCAATGCCCTTGACCATCTTCAGGAGCGCTTTTGGCTTGGAAAACGGCTCCTCACGGCGCTCGGTCATGCTCGCGATCCGCAGATTCCGCAGCGTGTTGCAGTTGTTGTGAAGTGCAACACGATGCGGAAACTCGGCCCAGGGAAAAGCATCGACCTTCAGGACATCATGCAGGAACTCAACCAGTTCATAGGTCCGGCTGCGGACATGTTTGACGGCGTCGCTCTGCTCAATGGCCGTCATATTGTGGCGGACCTGGTTTGTGCAGCTTCCGGACGGCGTGACGATGTAATCGTATTTTTCGAAATTGCGGACGAACAGTTCTTCCGTCTTGGCCGCTTCACGCTCACAGCCCGTATTGGTCATGGGCTGTCCACAGCATGTCTGGTCAACGGGATATTCAACGGACAGCCCGAAGCGCTCCAGCAGTTCCAGAGTCGCAATTCCTGTCTCAGGGTGAAACATGTCCACGTAACATGGAACAAACAGACCGACCTTCATGGGAATACCTTTGTCTTAATCGTATCGTGCGGCAACAGTTTCATAAAATTAACGCAGAAACAAAAGACAAGTTTACGGGAGAATCAAAGTCACCGTAAAAAGAGTATTTTAGTCCTGATAATAATACCAAAAAATAATAGTGAATTGCAGGAGATCATCTCATTCGATTTGAGATAATGATTTCCGATCATAAGTATTTTCCTGGATTTATTCAGTAAATATTTATGGATTTCAGATTCGATTCTCAGAAAAATCTCTGTTTTCATGATGTTCTTGGAAAATTTCTTCCAATATACCGTCAGAATCAAAAAACGCGTTTTTCTTCTCATTAACGAAAAATTATAAAGCCACTGACACTATCGACACATCTTTTGCTCTCTGAGAGATGTCGATCTGTGCTTAGTGTAAATAATGCCTCTGTCCTCTCCGGACTTCAGGTCCTGTCCCAGACCACTACAGCCCTGAACAAGGCGGAAACCGAGGTCTCGACCGGAAAAGCCGTATCGACTGCGTCAGACAATCCCGCAGTCTATTCGATTGCCAATACCATGCAGGCACAATCCTCCGCGCTAACCGGCATCTCACAGGGGTTGAATGTCCTTGGCCAGGTTGTTCAGACCGCCAGCGCCCAGGGGACACTCATCAACAATGTCCTGACATCCATTGCCGCCAATATCAGCGAAGGACAGAATACCGGCATTGACAGCAGCACCGTCAACACCCGGATTTCCATGGCGCTGAACGAAATCGACTCGATGGCCTCATCCGCCACGTTCAATGGCGTCAACCTTCTGGCAGGCGGCCTTGTAAACGGTGTGACCTCCAATACCGTCTCCACGTCTCTGGATGTCTATGGAGGGTCTCTCAAGGTTGCGGGACACAATGCCACTTCAACCGGTCTTGGTCTGTCAGGCCTTAACGTGGATCAGGCCGGGGTCACCCTGCCTTTTGATTCTGAAGCGCTGGTCACGGCAGGACCCGCGACCACCACTCTGACACTGAACAACATCGCTCAGGCCACCAATACGGGAACAGCCCAGAATCCCGCGGTCCAGTACCAGTTCGTTGCTGAAGAAGCCGATACCGGAACCAACAATCCGGGCACTTCCACACTGGCCAATATCAATGCCGCCATCGGTACCGGCTCGGACCTGAAATGGGACCCGACAACAGGAGACCTGACGTCCGGAAGCAACACCGTCATTACTTCCCAGTACACCGATCCGAACGGGGTAAAGCTTTACAAGCTGAGTTCCGGTGCAGCCATTCAGGTCTCTCAGGGCAGCAACGGCGATCCTGTCTATACACTGAGTTCGACATTCGATGCGCTCGGCAACTCCACGGCCCAGACGGTCATCACGCCTGTTTCGATTGATACGTCCGGCGCCGGAAAAATGGACGACAAGACCATTTCCGATACGTTCATCGCGGCTATTTCCGGGCAGGGTTTTCACGTTGACCGAAGCAGCACAGACGGTGCACTGACCATCAGCGGCGGGAACATCTACGCTCCGGCTTCGTCTTCCAGCCCGGATGTTTCGGCCCTGACGAATGCCATCAATACCGCGCCTCTCTCAGGATCGGTCGTCCCTGTGGAAACCGATACCAAAACCATTCCGGTTCCCCTGACAGACGAGAACGGGCACCTGGTTTATGACAGTGACGGAAACGTCGAATCCACCAGCACTACAGAATCTTTTATTTCCACCTATGGGCAGCAGGTCAGCCTGACGACAGCCCAGGCCAGTCTTGCCGATCCCTTTGCAACGCAGATGGACTTCAACACGAAGGGTCAATCAGTCGGATTAGATGGTTATCAGCTTGTTCTGAACCAGACGACCACTGACGGGACACTATCCAGTTCAAAAACAATCGGCCGCAGTATTCAGAACCTGACCGACAGCACTCCTGAAATCACCATTGATCCCACGACCGGGCACGTAACGCCCTCGAAAATCATTTTACAAAGCAGCGCAGGAACCGTTTTCCAGATCTCGACGACGGCTTCTGGCAATCCCATGTATGTCAGCCTCGGAGTAGACGGAACAACAGGGAACATGACCTATTCGGTTTCGGCATCTTCCGAGTTTCCCCAGGGGGAAACGAACAATATCGTGGCCGTAAACGTCACACCCGATATGACTTCATCAGCGACCTATCAGAACAGCCTTCTTACACCGATTGTCACCGCCCTGAAGTCAGCAGGCATCACGACGAACGGAAGCGGCATCGATGCAGGCACACTCTCCATTGTCGCGAGCGGATCAAAAATCGCCGGGTCTGTTCCGTCCGGTGCAGTTACGGCAGATGACGGCACCCCTGTCTGGGCAACACCGGGCACACCTTATGCTTTGAGCAATCTGCACAATAATGGTTCATATACCGCCTTTCCTGTCTATAGCTCCCAGTCACCGAATTCCTCTCTGCTTGCAGCAGACAGCAGGAATTTTTCCGGAGATACGATCGCTGGCCAGCAGACCAGCGGCTATGATGTTGCCATCGGGGCCGTAACCGCCGCCATTTCGAAAATGACGTCCATCAATGCATCGCTCGGAAACAGTGCAAATCTCATCACGCAGGTGACGAAAAATACTGCTGCCCAGCAGGATGCCATCACAACAGGAATATCCGCACTGACAGATGCCGATCTGGCAAAGGAAAGTGTCCTGCTTCTTTCAGCCCAGACCAAGCAGCAACTCGCCGTACAGTCCCTTTCGATCATGGACGGCCAGTCCTCGATGATTCTCAAACTTTTCCAGAGTTAAAAGACTTTCGGGAGAAAGCCTTTTCCATAAGTTCTACAACATGTCGGAGGATGTGGCTTTCATCATATGCCTCAAGCGCAATCTGCCTTCCGGCACGTCCCATTGCCTTCCGCAGCGCAGTGTCCTGCACAAGAACCCGCAGGGCCCGCGCAAGCGGTGCAGACAAGCCTGGGGAGACAAGAAAACCCGTCTTTCCGTTTACCACCTGCTCTCTCGGGCCCCGGACATCCGTCGCCACAACCGGCAGTCCGGTCAGCATCGCCTCGATGACTGACATCGGCAGCCCTTCGAAATGGCTGGGGAGCACAAACACATCCGCTGCCTTCAGAAGGTCAGGCACGTCTTCACGATAGCCGAGCATTCGCAGTCGTGGCCCCAGACGCTCCCGCGCACGCTCGAAGGCTGCCGTCAGATCCGCGCCATGATCCGAAGGCAGACGTTCCCCGACAACCCAGAGCTCGGCCTCAGGCACATCTTCCATTGCACGCAGCAGTTCGGGATGCCCCTTGTGCCGCACCAGACGCGACACCACGATCACCACCAGCCGGTCTTCCGACACCCCCAACTCCCTGCGCAACCGGGCACGCGTCTCTGCATCGGGATGATAGCGCTTGGGATCACGACCGTTGCCAATGGCTATGGGGGTGCGGTTCAGGTGCAGCCGACGTGCATCCCGCGCCTCTTCGTGCGAGACCGTCATGTACAGGTCCGTAATCCGTCCCGCCGCCCATTCCAGAACCAGGGAGAGCAGTCGGCGGCGCCATGATCCGGGCTGGTTAAACAGGAAGCCGTGGCAGGTATAGGCCACGATCCGCACGCCGCAGAGCCGCGCGGCAAAACGCGCCAGGATGCCGCTAATCGGCATATGACCATGCACCAGATCCGGCTTCTCCTGCCGGATCAGCCGGATCAGAGCCATGAATGCCCGGTACTGTGCCACTGGCGACAGCGACCGCGCCATCGGGACACCATGTACCGTAAAGCCCTCGGCCCGCACTGGCTCCAGATGTGCCCCTTCCGCGCAGGCTCCCTGAACGTCGTGACCAGCCTCACGCAATTCCCGCATCAACGGCAACAGGAACTGCCTGAGCGCAAAATCCACGTTGGTGATTTCAAGGATCTTCACGCCAGCACCCCCGATACGGAATTGCCTATTCCGGAATGCGTTCGAGAAGCCATGTCACACTCTGATGGGTCCGTTTTCCCGATTTTGGCGCCGCTGGTTTCTCCTGCTCACTTTTCTCTTCCGCAGGAACAGTGTCGGGGACCGGCAGAGGCGTGATGATGATCTGGCGGCAGACTTCACGCTTTCCACGCCCCAGATAAACATCGTTTTCCAGCCGCACGACACCGTCACGCTGCCTGAAACGCCAGATCGTCCCGCCAACCTGAAGGATGATGTCCTCGTCATCCTGCGTCACTTTCACATCCGGATGAATGTGAAAACGGATGGCAAAATCAATGTTGCGTTCGCCGTCTATCAGTTCCTGCCCGCGCAGATCCTCGCCATCCGAGCCGAAATACAGACGTCGGGTCCATTTCGCTCCAAGCGGGGCATGATAGCCATCATGCGACAGATCCAGCCAGTGCGCGGAACCGTCCGTCTGATGATCGCAGGAGACCGTGACCGGCCGGCGCGTCATGCCACCATCCGGTCCGAAATCCGCGGAAGACAGACCATCAGCCACAAGCACCGTATGGGCGGCGCTGCACCGCATCGCGTCGCGCCAGGCACCAACCACGGCACTCCCGCAATTGACGAACAGCCGGTGACGCTGATGCGAAAACTCGAAGGACAGGGTCCCGGCATGCGCCATGCTGTCGAAACCGGCCGGAGCCGGTGGCCCGCTATCCACGATCAGCAGCGATTTACCAAGCGCCAGTCGGGTGAATTTTCCCTGCGGCATGGATGGCGCAATCAGCTTCTGTCGTGAACCCTGCGCCAGAACATCTTCCACGGCCGCGCTATGCCGTTCATTCGCTCCGTTGAAAAGCGCCAGTCCACCATCCCCATGGCGCATCGCCCGCAGAACGGGACAGACTTTGTCCAGAGCCCGGTCGATAAAGGGCGGCACACTTGCATGGGCGGTACGGAACATAACGGACATTTCTGCCAGTTCACGCGCTACAAGGAACTGAGCCTCGGGACTACGCTCGATGACCGTGCCGTCCGCCAGAATAAGACGTTCCAACTCGGCAGGCAGATAGCGCAGAAAACGGGACATGAAGCCCGTATGCTCCGGCATTGCCATGGCTGCGGCCAGCAGGCCCCGGAACGCCATCAGCCCGCGCGCACCCTGTGGCGACAGCGGCAGGAGCGCTGCAATGGTCCGCCCCTCGACCAGCATCCGTTCCATCAAACGCTGTTGAAGACGCGGATCGGCAGAGGCCAGGCAGAACTCGTGGTTCGACAGCCATGATGCCAGACGGGACCCGGTGACACAGGCATCCCGGACCAGCGGATCGGTTGGCGGATGCGCCAGCCAGTCACTGACGAGCGCCCGCGCGGTCAGACGAGCCTTGTCACTCCCGAGCGCCCGCAGATCCCGCAGCCAGCTGAAGCCGTGCAGCCATTCCCGCACCGGCTCCGGCCAAGGGCCACGTTCCCAGTTGCCCTTTGGAAGCGTATAATCCTGCCGATCAAAGCGGAAATGCTCCGCGATGAGGCGAGCACCCTGCTCCGGTTCTCCCTTCCAGGGATCACGGAACGCATGCACGGGCCCTTCCGAGGCAGGTCCCCCGAACGGCAGACGGGCAAGCGAAAGACGGAGACCACGAAGCCAGCGACTGCCTGTCATCAGGTCGTGTGATCCACGAACGGTCCTTCGAGCGCCCTGATCGCGGCATCACGGTCCTCTTTTCCGAAAACTGCCGAGCCCGCAACCAGCATGGTCGCTCCGGCGTCCACAACCCGCGGAGCCGTGCGCGGATCAATCCCGCCATCCACAGCCAGAACAATGTCACGACCGCTCTCACGGATCATCTCGGCAAGTGTCCGGATCTTGGACAGCTGGCTATCAAGGAAGCTCTGTCCGCCAAAACCCGGGTTCACGGTCATGACCAGGATGATGTCTACCAGATCCATGACTTCCGACAGCGCCACGGCCGGCGTCGCCGGACAGATCGCCACACCGGGACGGCATCCCAGCGCACGGATGGTCTGAAGCGAGCGGTGCAGATGGGGCGCGTTCTCGACATGGACCGTGATGTGATCGGCACCCGCTTTGGCCGTCGCTTCCAGATACGGATCCACCGGATCGATCATCAGATGGACGTCGAATTTCGCGTCCGTATGCTTGCGCAGAGCCGCAATGACCGGAGGGCCGAACGAAATATTCGGCACGAAATGCCCGTCCATCACATCAAGATGAAGCCAGGACGCGCGCGCAATGGAGGCGATCTCTTCCCCGAGGCGGGAAAAGTCAGCAGCCAGAAGGCTGGGAGCGACGATGATCGAGGGACGGTCAGTCATACTCTCATGTATCGGCAAACCCATCGCGCGACGCAAGCCACATCCGCATCCGTGCGCATCTTCGTGAGGATCATGTCTATGCGCCCCTCCTCCCGGAACCCCCGGGCGCCTGAAACGTCCTGATGCCCACATCTGCCGACCTGCCCGGAGCGCCTCATGACCGATCGCCTTTCACCCACCCTGCTCAGCCGCGACAGCTGGATCCGCCGCCCCTCCCATCGGGCCTGGCTGGAAATGCAGGGCCGTCGCCTTCTGGATTTCAGCAAGGGCGGGTGCATTGACGGCGGTTTTACCGGACTGGATCTGGAAGGCACGCTGCCTGAAAACGCAAAACCCGAAGCCACGCTGACCGCCCGCTGCGTCCACGCCTATGCCGTGGCCGAGCTGCAGGGACTGCCCGGAAGCGCACCACTTGTTACACACGGGATTCACGCCCTGCGCACCAATTTCCGCGATGAGACGCATGGGGGCTGGCAGCATTTCGCAGACAAGGACAATGACCGCAAACAGGCCTATCTGCATGCGTTCGTAGCCCTCGCAGCCTCCTCTGCTGTCCTGATCGGAGCAGAAGGCGCGGGCGACCTGCTCAAGGATGCGATCGAGCAGATCGAAACCCATTTCTGGAGCGAAGACGAAGGCGTCATGCGCGAAAGCTTTGCCCCCGACTGGTCGGACGAGGAAGACTATCGCGGCGCCAACAGCAACATGCATTCCACCGAGGCCTTCATGGCACTCGCGGACGTTACCGGCGACGTGAAATGGCTGCATCGTGCCCGGCGCATCGTTACACGCTTCGTGCATGAACTGGCAGCGGCAGAAGGGTTTGCCATGCCTGAGCATTTCAACCGTAACTGGGTACTCCTGCGCGATTTTAACAGCGACAAACCCAATGATGACCTGCGCCCTTACGGCATGACGCCGGGACATTTCGTGGAATGGTCACATCTGACCCTGAAGCTCGAAGCTGCTCTCCTGCGCCATGGACTCGAGACGCCGGAGTGGATGCTGCATGACGCCCAGGCCCTGTTCGAAACCGGGATGAACACTGGCTGGAACGCCGATGGTCGACCGGGCATGCTCTACACCATCAACTGGGAACATGGCCCGCATAACCGCAGCCGCATCCACTGGGCACAGGCCGAAGCCCTGACAGCCGCCATCAATCTCTACAAACGGACCGGCAATCCCCATTACGAGCACTGGTACCGCATGATCTGGGATTATATCGACACGACCCTGATCGACCGCGATTTCGGAAGCTGGTTCAATGAAGTCAGCCCCGAAGGCGAACCCACCGAGACGATCTACAAGGGCAAAGGCGACCTGTACCACGCCTATCAGGCCACACTCGCCCCGATGATGCCGCTTGCGCCGTCCCTTGCAACAGCCATCGAACAGATCGGCGTCCCTTACTGATCGCTAACCCGGCGGCGCTTTCGTCAGGATATAGACCGGAAGCGCCACAGAATCCCGGAACAGATACCAGAGTTCCGCTGGCCGGAACCGGGATGGCGCCGCGCCCGAAACTGGTGCCACACCAACGCGGCGCAACGCCCATTCCGCGCGCAGCACATGAAACCACTGCGTGACCACAATGGCACCGTCAGGCCGCATTTGGGCAACATGCAGCGCCGTCAGCCAGGTATTATTTCCGTGCGAGTCCACGATGATGGTAGAAGCCGGGACACCACGCATCCTCAACCAGTCTGCCATGATCCGGGCCTCGTCCTGATGATTACCGCTCTCGATCGCACCGCTGACCATGACGGTTCGGACAAGACCGGCACGCCATAGTCGCAGGCCCTCTTCCAGCCGTTCCTGCAGCGCCGGGCGCGGTTCGCCTTTGCTGGTCACTGCCGTACCGAAAATCACGGCCATCTCGGAGCGCACCGACACGGCCGAGAAACCCCGAACCGCCACAAATCCCATCCAGGCCAGCAGCAATCCACCCAGCACCAGCCCCGCAGTCAATCCTCTCACGACCGCCCGCTGCCAGAACTTCCTGAACATCAGGAGGCATTCTCCTGCCCGGTACGCAACCGGTGCAGGTAAAGCAGCGCCACTCCCGCCGCGAGAATGCCGGACAGAGATCCCACACCCAGAGCCCAGCGGGGCCCAAAGGAGTTTGCGATCATTCCCACCAGAGGGGCGCCCAGCGGCGAAGATCCGGCAAAGACGGCAAACCGGATCGACACCACACGCCCGCGCATGCCCGGATCCGTCGCCAGCTGCATGTAGCTATTGCTCACCGCTGTAAAGGTCAGGGATGCCATGCCCGCCATGACCAGTGCGACCGCAAAGGCCCAGTAACCCGGCGAAAGCGCCCCCAGGAGACAGGCAAGACTGAACACCACCGCCCCTTGCGGCAGGGCAGAAAATTTCATGGTTTTGCGACTGGCTGCAAACAGCGCCCCCGTAATTGTGCCGACTGCCATGGCGGAATTGAGAACGCCGTAACCATGCGCCCCGACGTGAAAAACGCTGACCGCCATGGTCGAAATATAGATCGGGAAATTGAGCCCGAACGCCCCGAGCAGAAACAGCATGAACAGGATGGTTCGCAGGTCATCGCGCTTCCAGACGTAGCGCACGCCCGTCAGCAGGTCCTGTTTTTCCTGATGTGCGTTTTCCGGTTTTGCGGGTGCGAGGCGATGCAGATCCTGTATCCGCAAAGACAGGAGTGACATCAGCACGCCATAAAATGAAAGCCCGTTCAGGATGAACGACCATCCCGAACCCAGCTCCGCAATACAGAACCCTGCCACCGCCGGCCCGATCATGCGCCCGGCATTGTAGGAGACGGAATTGAGCGCCACAGCATTGGCCAGATCTTCCTCACCGACGAGTTCGCCTGCAAAGATCTGCCGCACAGGACTGTCAAACGCTGCGACGCACCCGCTCAGAAACGCAAACAGGTCCACTTCCCACAGCCGGACCATACCCGTCACTACCAGAACTCCGAGCGCAATAGCCAGGGTTCCTAACGCTGCCTGCGTCAGCAGCAGAAAGCGATGTTTTTCAACCCTGTCGGCAATTTTGCCGGTCCAGAGAATCAACAGAAGCGGCGGCGCCAGCTGAAGCGCCATAACAATGCCTACAGCCGTCGCATCATGCCGGGTCAGTTCTGTCAGAACCAGCCAGTCCTGCGTCGTCATCTGCATCCAGGTCCCGATATTCGAAACCAGAGCACCCATCGCCCAGATACGGTAGTTACGCCTCCCCAGAGACCGGAAGGCCTGCCCCATCATGGGCGATACCCGTCATTCAGGACATGGACGCGGAAGAAGCCGACTGACATGCCATCAGTTTCGGGAATATCCCGACAGATGTCGAGGCATGTCTCGAAAATGTTCCCCTACAGCCTCGGCGGAAAGAGCATGGTTTTCAGAATTCGCTCGGGGCCAGCGTCCGCGACGCGGAAAACACTTGTTTTGCGGAAGACTGTGCAGGACCGAACCTGAATCTGGACAATTCGGCAAACAGATCCTTCGCTTCGTTGCTCAGGTTCCGGCAGGCCACGTTGACCTCTTCCACCATCGCGGCGTTCCGCTGGGTCATCTGGTCCATCTCGTTAATGGCCTTGTTGATCGTCTCAAGACTCTCGGCTTCACCGGTTGCGGAATGGGAAATATCCTCGAGCAGGGACGTAATCCCGTCCACATGCTGGCTGATGATCTTCATCGACCGGTCCGCCTCGCCGACAAGATGAACACCTTCTTCCACCTGTCGCCCTGAAGACGTGATGATGTTCCGGATGTCCTGGGCGGATTTGGCTGAACGCTGCGCAAGAGCCCGGATTTCCTTGGCCACCACATCGAAGCCTTGGCCGGCCTCACCCGCGCGCGCGGCCTCGATCCCTGCATTCAGCGACAGGAGATTGGTCTGGAACGCAATTTCTTCGATCAGGCCCAGAATGCTCTCGACCTGCCGCGAAGAATTGCGGATTTCGCCCATGGCCGTATTGGCAGAATGCATGATCCCGGAGATCACGACCGTCTGTCCGCGCGTTTCCAAGGCTGTCTCACGTGCCTGCACCGCAGAGCGGGCGGTTTTCCCGACCGTTTTCGTGATGCTGTTGATGGATGCGGCGGACTCAGCAAGATTGACGGCCTGCCGCTCCGTCCGCTCGCTCAGTTCAGCAGAGGCTGACGCGATTTCTGACGTTCCATTGGCGATAACAGATGTGGCATCGGAAATCTTGGCAATCGCTGTCCGGTAAATCTGGATAAGCGTGTTGAAATCCTGACGGAATTCTTCAAACCTGTCCTGAAAGTGCTCCTGGAACGTGAAGGTCAGATCCCCTTTCTTCACGATTTCCATCCCGGCACAGATCGTCCCGATCGTCTCACCCTGCAGCCGTCGGATGCTCTCGCTTTTTTCCGACAGTTCCTTCTGGATACGCGCAGCCCCGCGAGCCTCTTCTGCAGACAGTTCCTGGAGCTTCAACTGGTTCTGGCTGTTTTCCCGGAATGACTGCAGGGAACGTGCAAGCCGCCCAGCGCAGTCCTGATGATGCAGACACGGAATGGTGATGTTCAGGGCGCCACCCGCTACTTTTTCCGTGGCAGCGGTGATCTGCTCGAACGGGACGGCGATAACCCGGATCGCAAATCTGGCAATCAGGAGCGTCAGAGCGACCTGAAACAGAAGTCCGGCGCACTGGGACAGGACCTGCTCATGCCGGTAATGCGTAAAAAGATGCTGGAAAACCTGTTCGACCACGAACTGAAGAACAGCGATCAGCACAAGAAAAGCGAAAAGCGCCTTGATCTTCTGGCGGACGTAGGCTGTTTTTTCAATCCAGTTTAGCATTTTCGCCTTTTACCCTGGAACCTGCTTCGTATTCAGGACCCTTCAAGAGATCATTCAAAGCTAGGCGCGTCGTTATTAATAAATAATGAAGATAGCGCGCGGAATTGTGTGCCCGGTTCCGGTGGCCGCACGTCGAACCATCGCAGAGCGCACCAATCCCCTCATATTGACAATTTTTCTCCTACGGAGGATTTCTGGCGCTTCACCGTGGGGAGCCCTGGCATGGGGCTGAGATTCTGCTGGTATGACCGTCAAAAGTCATGTGGCGCAGTGACCCATCGAACCTGATCCAGTTCATACTGGCGGAGGGATGGTGGTCGCTGTCTGCCCGACGCATGTTCATGCACAATGCAGCCAGCAGCTTGAGCCTTTCCTGTCAGAACTGAGATCTCACTGCTTGCAGGCGAGGAGTCTCTGATTATGGCATACAGACAACACCCGGCCAGTCTGGTCCCAGCGTCTCCTGTTCCCCGGTCGCGGTATCGCAGCGTGCTGCCGGTCCTCATTGGCACGACGGTCTGCCTGTCTACCGCCCGGGCAGCCGATATACCGGTTCCGACATCTCCCCCGGTCCAGCAGACAGCTCCGCAGCCTTCTGCCGCGCATCCCCCCAAGGCAGAGCACATCATTGTCCACCGGGTCTCGGACAGCGCTTCCGGCAACCAGCCGGGGGGCGGACTGATTCATCTGCAGGACGGCGTAAAATCCGTCAGTACGGTCAGTCAGGATTTCATTTCCAAACAGGCTCCAATGGCGACGGCCTTTCAGCTTGCCTCCATGCTGCCAGGCGCCAATGTCTCCTCATCCGATCCGATGGGCTTTTCACCAAATACGAACATCACCGTCCGCGGGCTCGATAACAGCGCCATCGGCTATGTCCTCGAAGGCATGCCGCTGAATGACGTGGCCTATTATTCCGGCACGCCGAGCCAGTTCGCGGACAGCGAGAACTATCAGGAAATCGCCTTGGCGCAGGGATCGGCCGATCTCGACAGTCCCGTTCTGAATGCGGCCGGCGGCCTGATGAACCTGACATTCCGCGACCCCGCCAAAAAGGCCGGTGGCGATGCCAGCGTGTCTTATGGATCCTACAACACCAACCGCGAATTCATCCGCCTCGATACCGGCGACATCGCCCATACCGGCATCCGTGGCTTCGTATCCTATTCCCATGGCGCAACCGACAACTGGCGCGGACCCGGACGCGACGAGAAACAGCACGTCGATTTCAAGTTTCTCAAGGAATGGGGACAGGGCAACCGCGCCAGTCTCCTTGGCTCTTTCAACACGACCATCACAAGCTGGTATCCCGAACCGACGATGGACAGCTGGGAATCGGACGGAATCAAAGGACAGAACAACCTTCTGGCCCACTATGACAGCAGCAATCCCGAAAACGGCGCGAATTACTGGCGCCTGTGGCGGGACGGAGAACGCACGCTTTATGGCGGGGCGCCCGTTCATCTGACACTGACAGACCGCCTGTCCCTGGACGTCACACCTTACGCCCAGTTCGCCTATGGTAACTGGCCGGGCGGAAGCACGATGTCCACCTCCGGCCTCTATCAGGGCACGCAGGCCCTGTCCGACACGCTGAACCTGCCCGGCGCGCAGGACGGCGTCGGCGTGGTCCGCGCGGATTATACCCAGCGCAGCTACCGCTCCGGCTTTACCAGCGCCCTGCATTACAAGACCGGCTGGAACGATTTCGTCCTGGGGTACTGGTACGATTACGGCGACGACAACGAGCAGCAGCCGTTCACGGCCGTCCAGACCAACGGATATGCCCCGGACATCTGGGCGAAAAACGGCAAGGACGTGATCCGCCTGTCAAACGGCGAGCGGCTTCTGGGCGGCAGTTTCCATACCATTTCCCAGACCAATGCCCTGTTCGTCGGCGACCACATGTCCCTGCTGCACGACCATCTGGCCATCGATCTCGGCTTCAAGGCCGTCATGATGAGCCGTGATGGCACGAACAGCCTGCCGGGCCCGCAGTACCATGTCGCGTCCAACAGCATGGAGCCCCTGCCCCGTCTGGGTGTGCGCTGGCGGATTGATGGCGAGAACCAGCTTTTCTTCAACGCCACAACCAATTTCCGCGCACCCGATCAGACCGCGCTTTACAACACCTATGACCCGTCTTCGGGCGAGATGTACGGAACCGGCTCCACGGATGTCCGCAATGAATATTCCATTTCCGAAGAGCTGGGATATCGCCGGACGGGACGCTGGATCATCGGCAGCCTGACGCTGTTCAACTACAACTTCACCAACCGCCAGATCTCCACGCAGGCCGTGCAGAACGGCTCCATCGTCAGCACGACCATGAATGCCGGCGGCCAGACGTCACGCGGCGTGGACGTGGAAATCGGCCTGCGCCCCTGGCACCATTTCAGCCCGTATGTGTCGGGTGAATACCTGCACGCCACCATCGACAACGACCTGATGTCCGGCGGGGACCTTCTGCGCACCCGTGGCAAAATCGCTGTCCGCAGCCCCACCCTTCAGGCCGCGGCCGGACTGAGCTACGATGATGGACACATCTTCGGCGTCGCCACCGTGCATTACACCGGCCACCAGTACGCCACCTTCATGAATGACGAGCGCGTCTCGGATCATACGACGGGTGATCTCGCCATTGGCTACCGCTTTTCGGATCATATCCATCTGCATCAGCCGACGCTGCGGATGAACTTCATCAACATCACGAACGAGCACTATCTTTCAGGCGTGGCCAGCCCCACCCTGAACGCGAAGGACACAACCGGCGTCTATGGCACCACCATCGCCGGCAGTGCCCCGAGCTATTATATCGGTGGCGGCTTCGCGGCCCTGTTCACCGCCTCCACGGGATTCTGAGCATGGCAGAGGCATCCGGACAGTTCGGCGTCAACGGTCCCGAAAACAAACGCGACTGGCCGGCACTGTCGGATGCCGAAGCCCGCAGGGTCCTGTCCCATTTCCCGCTTCCTTCCTCTGCTCGACAGGTCGTCTGGCACGGACGGCGCCCATTTTCCTCAACGGGCGTTGTCTCGCTGGAAAACGGGAGCCGGGTTTTCGTCAAACGTCATGACCATTGTCTGCGCGATGCCGCAGCGCTCGCAGAAGAGCACCGCTTCATCACGCATCTGGCCGAACAGGGCGTTCCGGTCGGCCAGACATGGCGTACGAAAACCGGGCAGGCCGCCCTCGATCTCGATGGCTCAGCATACGAAGTCTTTTCCATCATGTCCGGCCATGACCTGTACGAAACCGTGCAATCCTGGGAGCCATTCCATAACGTCAAACACGCCTTTTCCGGCGGCCTGCATCTGGGGCGGCTTCACGACGCGGCCAGAAGTTTCCATGCCCCTGCCCGCCCTTCCCGACGCCCCCTGCTCTCTACGTTCGAGGTCATCACATCGCCTGACCTGATGGCCAGACTGGAACGCTGGATCCCGCAACAGGCAGGACTAGCCAGAGCGCTGACCTATCATCCCTGGCGTGAGGATATCCCCGCCGCCCTGCTGCCGTTTCATGAGAGACTGAAACCCCATCTCGGCACGATCCAGCCCCGCTGGGGCCATGGCGACTGGCATCCCTCCAACCTGTTCTGGAGCGGAACCGGGGCAGACGCACAGGTCTGCGGCATCCTTGACTTCGGCATGTCGGACCGCACCTGCGCCGCCTATGACCTCGCAGTCGCTATCGAACGTACCGCCATCGCATGGCTGGAGCCCCGCAACGACTGCCCTGTCACCCATGACCGACTGGAAGCCTTCCTGTCAGGTTATCTGTCACAATACGCCCTCTCGGTTGAGGAGCGGAGATTGGTGCCCCTTTTCCTGCCGCTGGTGCATGTCGAATATGCCCTGTCCGAAGTCGCCTATTATGAGACGCTCGTCCACGACAAGGCCGGCGTAAAAGCCGCCTATACGAATTACCTGCTGGGCCACGCCTACTGGTTCGCTTCCCCTGCCGGACAGCAGCTCCTCCAGTGGCTGACGCAGGCTCTTCAGGCACTTCCATGTCCCTGATCGAGATTTTTGGAGCCGTCCTCAGCGCACTGGCCGTATGGCTGACCTCGCGGCGCAGCATGATCTGCTGGCCCGTCTCGCTGGCTGCAGCCGGACTCTATTGCTGGATTTTTCTGAAAGCGCGTGTCTACGCTGATGCAGGACTTCAGATCGCTTTCAGCCTCTATGTCATCTACGGATGGCAACACTGGCGCCAGATGGAAAAGTCTGACGGGAGGATCTGTGTCCGCCGTCCCACCAGTCGCACACTTGTCAATGGCATGCTCTGCGGCGCGGCAGGCAGCGCAGTCTGGGCGTTTGTCCTGGCCCGCTTTACCAATGACCCCAATCCCCTCATGGATGCCACTCTGACCGCTTACAGTATCGTCGCCCAATGCTGGGACACGATGCGCTACCGCGAGACCTGGCTCCTGTGGATCATGGTGGACAGCACCTATGTTGGCCTGTTCATAACGCGTGGTCTTTATCCAACCGCAATACTGTATGCGGGCTTTGTTTTACTGGCCGCTAACGGATACCGTCTCTGGAAACCAGAAAGTTCGTCCAGACCCTCGTCCATCCTGCCCTCCTGATCTCAGAAGAACAGATTCGGGACAAAAACGGGGAAATGAACAAAATCGACTCCTTAAGCCGTTCTGAAAATACTCGCTCTGGATATCATCCAAATTCTTGACTCGTATTGGTGATCTATATTTTATCAGAATCGATAAAAAATTTTTTAGGGACGAGATTTATGATCATAATGGAAGGCAAAGAACTCGTTCTTCATTTTCATGAAGGAAATACGAAATATTGCGTTTTGACCTTTCCGGCAAGGCTCGAAACCCAACACGCACGAAATACCTTTTTTGGCGAAAGTATATTCAAGAAGTACAACATATCATCCATTGGCCTCACAACCAAAGTAGATAACTGGTACATATGCGATGAAATGGACGGGTTTATTCAAAAGATAAAAACCATAACTGAAAAATACAATAAAATAGTAGCTATCGGCCCTTCCATGGGCAGTTATCCTGCAATAAAATACTCAAAAATTCTTAATGTACACAGAATATTGGCGCTGGCACCAAAATGGACCATAGATCCTGACCTGATAAATCTGGAGGACGATAATACAAGAAAAGGTTTATTAAGCGGAAATATGCACGACATTATAAACCGTGTTTATACAGAGGATAAAAAGGGACATTGCATCGAGGAAAATGACGTAGAGGATAATCTTATCGTATGTTACGACCAACATAGCGAACTCGACAGAAGTAATATTGAAAAGTTAAGGACCGTAATTAATTTTGAAGAAGTTCTGTTTCCTTATTGCGGGCACGAAATTATTCAGCAGTTAAAGGGATCTGAAAATATCAAAAATATAGTCCATTCAATGGTTTGCGATGACATAAAGACAACCTGCAGGCTCTTGTCAAAAATAAGACGATCTCACAAAACCAAAATCAGCCGGTATTATGATGTCGCTCAGGAAAGACACCCCGTTTACTGCTTCCTGATGTTAAAAAAATTTATTGATGGCAAGCTTCCCGGATACAAGGACTTTTTGTTCAGGCAACATTTCTTTTCCGGCTTGATGGACAAATCAATAAGAAAAAAAATGCCTTGGGCTGCTAAGGATGTGGAGTTCTATTTCAGAAATAAATTAATCTCCAAGGCATCTGAAAACAGACATTTATCTACCGAGCCAAGCTACAGAAGCGATGTTTTCAACATCACGGATTATCATGGGGGCCGGCTGGAGTACTCTTTACGAGACGAAACCCTGTTTGCCTCTAATTATTTTTTTGGATCCAGAGACTTTGCCATAAACGTCTTTGCAAAAAAAATCCGCTCCGAAATATTCCTGGTCACAATATTTGATGGGCAGACTTTCTATCTGCATTTCAAGGATGGAAAAATCCTTCTCAGCAATTTTGCTGAGAATGTATCCCTATTGAAATTGAGTCCCACGTCCCCGCCCCAGCAGAATGATTTTTTCTACGACAACAATTTCATGAAGGATATATTCCGGGTCGTAACGCCTCAGGGTTATATGATGTCCATGCCGAATGGACATATTGTCTTCAATTCATCCAATACCCTGGCCTGGGAAAGCTTTACCCTGCATGCGCCTCTCGATGAGAGAGCACCCGTTCAAACCCGGAATATCCAGAAAGATGTCAAGCTTGCCATCAGTGAGAAGCCAAAAAAGAAAGCCGGGCTTTTTTCGCGTCTCATCAGTTCAAAATAGAGCAGATTCCGATACAGATTTTTTCCAATATCGATTTTGTAGCTTCACCTTGTGAAGCATTAAAAAAACTGCCCTGACGCTTCAGGGCAGTTTTTTATCAGACCAGAAAATCAGTCAATATTCGCATCTTCCGGCAGGGGCTGGATCTGACGCAGCTTGCCGTAGCGATCGTAATAAAACACCGATGTTCCGCGCCGTTCGGCATAGCCGTCGGGCTGGCCATCCTTCGTCTGGAACAGGAGCCGGAACGCATCCGGCTGTTCAATCACCTTGTCCCCTGGCGGACGATACCGATAGCGGCTGAAATCGGCATGGCTCTTGGGCAGCGACGAGTTATGATACAGGTCGTGCATGCTCGGCTTCTTGGGCCCGTCATCCGCATCCTGCGCCACAGCCGTGCCAAGGGCCGCGCCTGAAACAGCGAGGGCGGCCAGTACTGGGACAATCAACCTGCGCATGAAGCTCTCCGGTCAGTGCGTTTGTGAGGGCACCTTAGGCGAAACCGTCTTCTGGCTCCACCCACCTCCGAGCGCGCGATACAATGTCACAATATTCTGGAACCGCGCGGCCTTCACCGTGATGGCATTCTGCTGCGCCTGAAAAAGCGTGCGCTGCTGCGTCAGGGTCGTCAGATAACTATCGATTCCGGCCCGATACCGCATCATGGCGAGATCAAACGCCTTCTGGGATTGCCCGACCAGTTCCGCCATGTGACGGTCCTGCGCCGTATAGGTCTCCCGCGCTGTCAGAGCATCGGAGACTTCACGGAACGCGGTCTGCACGGTTTTTTCGTACTGCGCGGCATATTGCAGCTTCTGCCCTTTCGCCATCCTGAGGTTTCCTTCGCTCTGACCCCAGGTGAAGATCGGCACACTGATCGACGGCGAGACGGTCCAGGTTTCCGCGCCCGGCGTGAAGAGCTTGCGGAACTGCAGCGAACTCGTGCCTTCAGACGCCGTCAGCGTCACGCGCGGGAAGAACGCCGCACGGGCCGCCCCCACATTGGCGTTCGCGCCGATCAGCGTATGTTCGGCCGCGCGAATATCCGGACGCTGCGCCAGCAGATCCGAGGGCAGACCTTCCGGCAGATCGCCGATCATGGTCTGCGCCCCGAATGGTGCTGGCTCAGGCAGGTCGGCTGGCAGAGGCGTCCCTACCAGAAGCTGAAGCGCGTGCTCGTCGTCCGCCACGGCGCGTAGATACTGCGCCTCGTAAGCCGACGCCTGCTCCACCTGTGTCTTGACCTGCGCCAGCGTCAGCGCATCCGCTTCCCCGTTGTCATAGGCAAGCTGCGTCAGACGCAGCGTGTCGTTTTCGGATTTCAGGGTATCGCGCGTCACCCGAAGCTCTTCACGATCCGCGAGCCACTGGATGTAGGTCGTGCCGATCTGCGAGACGGTCGTGAGCAGCACATTGCGGGTATTTTCCACACTGTTCAGCACGGCTTCCATCTGCTGGCGCGTCAGGTTCCGGATACGTCCCCACAGATCGACCTCATAGGACGAAAATCCGATGGATGTCTGATACAGGCGCAGCGTGGAGATGTTGGTGCCCAGACCCGGCGCGAAGGAGAAACCTGCCGTGTCGGACGGGCCAAGGAACAGTCCCTGCCCCCCCGTTGAAATGATCGGGAAAAGGGATGCGTTCTGGATCTCGTACTGACCGCGTGACACCGTCACCGCCGCAGCCTGAGCCGCGATATCGCGGTTGTTATGCAGCGCAAGTTCCACGAGCGCCTTCAGACGCGGATCGGTATAGAAATCCTGCCACCCCAGATTGGCAACCTTGGCAGCCGCCGTAACATTCTTCGAGCCCGTATCGGCCGGATAGCTGTTCTGTATGGCCTGCGTCGGCTGATGATAGGTCGGGGCCAGATTGCACCCCGACACCAGCAGCAGACCGGGAAAGCCGAGAGTAAGTCCGAGACGGGCCTTCATGCGCCGTGCTCCCCTTCGGCGACAGGTGCCGCCTTGTTGTCCAGATGGGCATACGGATCCTTGCGGTCACGCACCCGCGTGACCCGAAACAGACGCAGCACCACCACAAAGAAGACCGGTACGAAGTAGATCGCCAGCAGTGTCGCGGACACCATGCCGCCCACGACGCAGGTGCCGATCGCCACGCGCGCCGCCGATCCCGCACCTGTCGCAATCGCCAGCGGAAACACACCGCAGACGAAGGCGATCGAGGTCATGAGGATCGGACGCAGACGCTCGCGCCCGGCCTCCAGAACCGAGTCTTCCAGACTTTCTCCACTTTCGAAGAAGGCCTTGGCGAATTCCACGATCAGGATCGCGTTCTTCACCGACAGACCAACCGTCGTCAGCAGACCCACCTGGAAATAGACATCGTTGGAAAGTCCACGGCCCAGCGTCGCCACGATGGCACCAAGCACACCCAGTGGCAGCACCAGCAGCACCGCAAACGGAATGGCCCAGCTTTCATACAGCGCCGCCAGACAGAACATGATGATGATCACGGCCAGCCCATAAAGCGGCGCTGTCGATCCACCCGAAGCAAGCTGCTCAAACGACAGACCTGTCCACTCATAGCCGATACCACGCGGCAGCTTGGCCAGAAGCTTTTCCATCTCCGCCATGGCCTGTCCGGAGCTTGCACCCACGGCAGGCTGCCCCTGGATTTCGTAGGAGTTCAGACCGTTATAGTCCTCGACCTTCTGTGGACCATTAATCCAATGCCCCGAGGCAAAGGCGTTGAACGGCACCATCGTCCCGATCGCATTGCGGACATACCAGCGGTTCAGGTCCTCCGGCGTCATGCGCGCCCAAGGCTCACCCTGGATATAGACCTGCTTGACGCGGTCATTGCGCATGAACTGGTTGACGTAGATCGAGCCCAAGGCTCCTTCGAGCGTCGTGTTGATATCCGCATTGGTCAGGCCAAGTGCATTGGCGCGCTCACGGTTGATATCCAGACTGAATTGCGGCGCATCTTCCATACCCAGCGGGCGCACCGCCTGAAGCAACGGATTCTGTGCCGCTTCACTCAGGATCTGGTTTCGCGCTGCCAGCAGGGCGTCATGACCCAGATGCCCAGTATCCTCCAGTTCAAGGTCGAAACCGGTTGCATTGCCCAGTTCCATCACGGCCGGCGGATTGACGGCGAAAATCTGCGCCTCCGGATCCATCCAGAAATGCATCATGATTTCGCGCGACACCGTCATGGTCGTATGCGCGGAGCCCGGCCGCTGATCCCAGGGCTTCATCCGGATGAAGAATGCACCCGCACTCTGCCCCTGACCCGCGAAGCTGAAGCCCGTCATGGTGAAGACGGATTCAACATACTGGCCATAGGTCTTGAGAACGTAATCGGTGATCTTGCGGTTGACGGCGGCCGTCTGCTCCTGGGTCGCCCCGTTGCGCATCGTGACCTGGCCGAAGATGATCCCCTGATCCTCATCTGGCAGGAAGCCGCCCGGCACCCGCATGAACAGGAACCCGACCAGCCCCGCCAGCAGCGCAAACGCGATCATGCTGACGACCGGAACACGAATCATCCATTTCACACCGCCGATATACCCGTTCGTCAGACGATCGAACGTCCGGTTGAACCAGGCCGCAGGACCACGCTCATGGCCTTTATGCGTCGGCTTGAGCATGGAGGCACACAGCGCCGGTGTCATGACCATCGCCACCAGAACCGACAACCACATGGCCGCGACGATGGTGATGGAGAACTGGCGATAGATCACACCCGTCGAACCGCCAAAGGCCGCCATCGGCAGGAACACCGCCGTCAGCACCAGCACGATACCCACAAGCGCGCCCGAGATCTCGTCCATGGAGACGCGGGCCGCTTCCTTGGGAGACAGTCCCTTGTCGGTCATGACACGCTCGACGTTTTCGACCACCACGATCGCGTCATCGACCAGCAGGCCAACCGCCAGCACCATGGCCAGCATGGTCAGGGTGTTAATGCTGTAGCCCAGAATGGACATCAGCCCGAATGTTCCCAGCAATACGACCGGCACCGCGATCGTCGGGATCAGCGTCGCACGGAAGTTCTGCAGGAAGATCAGCATCACGATGAACACGAGGACAATCGCCTCGATCAGCGTCTCAACCACTTCATGAATGGAGAGCGTGATGAACGGCTCGGTATCCAGCGGATAGACGAGCTTCAGACCCTGCGGGAAATAACGGCTCAGCTCGTTCAGACGCGCGCGGACAGCCGCTTCGGTCTTGAGCTGGTTCGCACCCGGCGCCAGCTTGAGCGCCATCGCGGATGCGGGATGGTTGTTATAGACAGACCCGAGTGCGTAGCTCTGTGCTCCAAGCTCGACGCGTGCCACATCCTTCAGGCGTACCTGACTACCATCCTGCTGCACTTTCAGCAGGATTTCCTTGAACTGGTCCGGTGTGCTCAGACGTGTCGGACCAATGATCGTGGCATCAAAACCAATACCTTTCTTGGCCGGCAGACCACCAAGTTCACCAGACGAGACCTGAATGTTCTGTGCCGAAATCGCCGCCTGCACATCCCCGACCGTCAGGCCGAAATTGTACAGCTTGGACGGATCAAGCCAGACGCGCATCGCGTATTCCGAGCCGAACAGCGTGTGATCGCCTACACCCGACACACGCGACAGCGGATCGGAAATGTTGGACGCCACATAATCCGCAATGTCCTGGCCGGACATGCTGCCATCTTCGGAAATGAAGGCCAGAACCATCATGAAGTTCTTGGTGGCCTTCGTGATGCTCAGGCCCTGAGCCGTCACTTCCGTCGGCAGACGCGGCTGGGCAAGCTGCAGCTTGTTCTGGACCTGAACCTGCGCAATGTCAGGGTTCGTGCCCTGCTCGAACGTCAGGTCGATCTCCATCTGGCCGCTCGCATAAGACGAAGCGGACAGGTATTCGAGATGATCCAGACCATACATCTGCTGCAGGATCGGGCGCACAACCGTGTTGTTCACCGTCTCGGCAGAAGCCCCCGGATACATGACCGAAATAGCAATCTGCGGTGGCGCGATGCTCGGATACTGCGCGATCGGCATACGCGTGATCGCAACAGCACCGACGAGCATGATGATCAGACCGATGACCCACGCAAAGATGGGCCGGTCAATGAAGAAGCGGGACAATGACATGCGGGGTTACTCCGCCTTTCCCGCAGGGGCGTCAGCCGGGACATCATGCGGCGTCACCTTCGCGCCGGGCTGCACCTTCTGCAGACCGTTCACGATCACCTTCTCTCCGGCTTTCAGCCCATCCGAGACCAGCCAGGATTCCCCAACCGTCCGCGAGACCTGAATGGAACGCTGGACAACCTTGTTCTCGCTATCCACGATCATGACGTAAGGATTGCCCTTGGCGTCACGCGCCACGGCAACCTGAGGCACCAGCAGACCGTTCGGATCAATGCCTTCCTGGATATGCGCATGCACGAACATGCCCGGCAGCAGCAGATGATCGGGGTTCGGGAAAACCGCCCGCATGACGAGCGTTCCGGTTGACGGATCCACCGTGACTTCGGAAAGCTGAAGCTTGCCGCGTGCCGGATAATCGGAACTGTCTTCCAGCTTCAGGCTGACGGCCGCCGCATCCGTCCCGCTGCGCTCGACCTGACCGTTCGCCAGTTCGCGCTTAAGGCGCAGCATGTCGGCCGCCGCAAGATTGACGTCCACATAGATCGGATCAAGCCGCGTCACGACTGCGATCGGCTGGGTCTGCCCCGCTGTGAGCAACGCACCCGGCGTATAAAGCGTACGGCCGATCCGGCCGCTGATGGGCGCCCGGACATGCGTATAATTCAGATTGACGGCAGCCGCTTCCACCGCTGCCTTCGCCTGCGCCACCTGAGCCTCGGCCTCACGCGCCGTCGCAAGTGTGTTATCGAAATCCTGCGAACTCACGGCATGCGCCGCCACCAGCGGACGATACCGCTTCAGCTGACCACTCGCCCGCGCAGCCGCAGCCTGTGCATTCAGAAGCTGCGCCTTTGCTTGGTCATAGGCCGCCTGATAGGGCGCGATATAGATCTGGAAAAGCTGCTGCCCGACCTTGACGTCCGCACCCTGCTCGAAATCACGCGAGACAATGACACCATTCACCTGCGGACGGATCTGTGCCTGCTCATAGGCATCCGTCCGACCCGGCAGAGACGTCTCAAGCGTGACGGGCTGCGTCTTCAGCGTCACCACATCGACAGGCTGCGGCGGCATTTGCGGAGGCGGCGTTTTTTTCTGACACCCGCCGACCAGCAGCGGAAGTGCCAGAAATGGCACCAGAAAGGTTCCCTTCCCAGCCCACGGACCGACCGGAAACAGGGCCGCAGAAGAATTCAAAGACGTTTTCTGAAAAGAAGGCATGATACGGCCGCTATCCTGTGATACAGAAACCCGCTAGTTTCCTGCGAGGACGGAAACTAGCGGGTTTCTTTGACAGACGTCAATTCAGTCTGTGAAATAATATCGGAGTTGATCTTGAGCAGTCAGTCGAGCAGCCAGTCCGAAGACCGGAAACAGCCCTGCTGTGGCCGTCCTGCACAGCTCGACGAAGCCGAAAGACGCACCCGGATCCTGGATGCAGCCAGCGCGGTTCTGACCACGCACGGCTATCATGCCGCGTCAATGGACAGCATCGCTGCCTGCTCGGGCATGTCCAAGAAAACCCTTTACCAGTTCTTCGACTCCAAACATGCCCTTTTCGAGACCCTGATCCTCGAAAGGCTTTTCGCCCCGATCAACTACACCCCCCTGCCTTCAGATCCCATGGAAAAGCAGCTTCTGGGACTGATGACCCGTATCGCGGCCTGCATGTTCTGTGATGAACGCCTGAGCCTGCTGCGCTCCGTCATTACGGAAACCAGCCGCAACCCTGCAGTTCGTCAGCTGGTGGCAGATCTCTTTCAGCTTTCAGGCCGCGTTTTGCCCATCCAGAACTGGCTGACCACCCAGTCCGAAGCCGGCAGACTGGATATTCCGGACATCTCCGAGGCGTCGGACCTACTGTTCGGTATGACCCTGGGTGGTCCCATGCTCGGTCAGCTCACACATTGCAAACCCAATCGTTCACAAGAGCAGCTCGAGGCATTCATGGCATATGGCATCCGGGTTTTCTTGGAAGGACACCGTCCGACCGCTTAACCCTGAGCACGGCCTAACCGCCTGCGGACACCGGCGGTGAGGCCTCGTCGTGGCCTCCTGTCAGCAGACGGAAAACGCCCTCGGAAGACGTGCCTTTCATCAGGGGAGCAAAACGGGTCTGCAGATTTTTAAGCGTCTGTTGATCCTGCGCCCTGGAGGCATCCCCGCCAATCCGAAGGACAAGAGCCTGCTGTTCCGCTGAGAGCTGTGCTCTCGTATCGTCTGCACCCGTTGGAAGCCCGTCCAGCATGGGCAAAAGCGCTTCCACGGCCCGGGACCATTCACCGGCCTTTTCAGCCATCTGAGCCCGCAAATCCCATGCACGCGGATCACGGATTGTCGCCAGTTCGCCCGCAGCTTCATCAGACCGATGATCAGCAAGCGAAATCCGTGCCTTCAGCAAGGCCACTTCTACAGTCTGACTGCTACTTCCTCCAGGCAGAGCCATGGCGGCATCGGGAGAACCTTCAGCAAAAACCGCGAGATCCTGCCGGGCAGCCTTGAGATCGCCCATATCCAGCTCAAGCCTGGCCAGTCGAATCCGGACATCCATGGCCTTTGAGCCAGTTTCACAAGCCAGAAGACTTCGCAATGTCTCCCGTTCCTGATCCGGCAGCCCCAGCGCTTCGTAACGACGCGCCAGTCCATCGAAAATATCCCGCCGCGAAGTATCGTCAGCCGCGTGAACCAGTGCGTCTTTCAAAAACGCAACCTCATCCATATTCTGCCGCGCGCCTGAAGACGCCGACTGTGCCATCCGTCGAATGATATCGGTCTTCTGCGGTTGGATTTCGGCCATATCATCCGGATAAAGATGGCTCCACTCCTGCACTGCCGAAGCAGCGGCTCCAAGGTTGCCACCTTTCATGAAAGCCTCGAGCTGGAAAATACGGCCGGCCTTTTCCCGGCCTGCAACCCGAAGGGCAGGCAGGATGCTATCCACCTGATCCGCGACAGCCTGTGGAGATAATATCTTTTTCTCCAGCGCAAGTCGGAGAGATGCTTCCCGAGCCACAGGCCAGACAAGAGGTGATGGATCGCGCGCAAGCACAGACAGCTTCGCTTCCGCATCCTGTGCGTTCCTGCGCGCGGCAAGAAGCGCTCTGGCCAGAGCGACCTGTGGGTTATCCGGCGATTGATCCAGGATTTTTGTAGCGCTGTCTCCTCCGTAGCGCGCAATCCACTGCGCGGCTGGCGGTAGGAGGCGATCGCGTAAAGGTGCCGCGTATGCCTGCAGGACCGGCAGGCCCGTGGCAATCAGGTCAGCGGTATGAAGGCGATCATTTTCATCAGACCCTGACACAGCCTGTCCGGTCCGACTGGCTGAAGGCAGAAGCATCCGCATCATTCCACGCCAGAGCTGATCTTCCGGGGTATTTCCTCCGTCTTCCGCCAAGGAAGAAGAACCCGGTCGCGCATTGAGCACAGCCGATATCTGCTGCAACCGACGCGCTTCGGGTTTCTCTATTCCTTCCGGCCAGTCCTGCAAGGCAACCTGCATGACTTCACCCAGAAGAGGCCCGTTCCCCGCCCGGGCTGCAGCCTGCGCAACCCGCATGCGCGCATCAAAACGATCACCCGAAGAGGCCAGCGCCGCAGAAATCATACTGCGCCTGAGAGACTCCCGCAGTTCCTCCGGCTTCCCCGCACTCAGGCTTACGCCACTCAGAGAGGAGCCATAGGGCTGAAGCCGGTTGGATGCCATCAACGGGAAACTGTCCGGACCGGTTGTATCCAGAACCAACTTTCCGCCCGTCTGACGCAATTCGATGGTGTCAGCATCGGCAGCAATCACAACGCCAATCAGACTGCTCCGAACCGCAAACCCCGTTCCCAGACGACGCATGGTCTTCTGAATCCGTCCTGACCGAGTCATTCCAAGCAAAAGCCGTCGCCCCGAGTCAGGATCATCCAGCGCAACGACCTGCGGCAGACCTTCTTCAACAGGGGGCATGAAGGTCAGGGCGTTTCCGTCCTGCCCCAGCAGCATATCGTCTTGAGGCTTCATGTCCGAAGCAACCGACACCGTCCAGCCCGCGCCAACCGGACGCAGGACAGGATTACGTTCATCTGACAACCCAATGGTAATCACCGTCACATCCGGCAGCATATGGCTGGACACGGATGTAAAAGGTCCCATTCCTGACAGTCCCGCAGTATCAAGGACATGTCGTCCTGCGGCCACCAGAACAAGATTCTGGCCATTCCTAAAAGCAGCTACAGGCGTCAGTTCACCCAGCGGCAACCACAATCCGGTTGCACCGGGAACCTGTACGGATGGCCCTTCGGAAGGCGCTGTCGTGCTTTGTGGACGACCTTCAGACGATGAACCGGTCCCGGAAGCGGCCTGCTTTTCCTGGACTGCTTTTTCCGGATGAGGAAAAAGAGGAGAGGGATCGTTCAGGAAAGACCACCCGGCAGGCAACAGATTTCCACCTGTAGCCTTTGCCGAATGTCCCGCATCAGTCTCGGGCTTTGAGCCAGGGACTCTAGCGGCAGGGGCCGCTATTGCCGCTCCAAGAGACGACAATCCCAGTACTGTAGCCAGAAACGCCCGTCTCATCCGTTACCACCAATCCGGGTGGCCGGCCGTGCATGGGAGTTCACCAGAAGCTGCGTGGCCAGAATGGCACGCTGTGGAGACATGGCTTCCATGATGGCCGAAGCCTTGCGGGGATTCATTTTATTGAGAAGCGCTACCCCCACACGCAGATCGAGAATATTGAAGATCGCTGCCGCATCCTCCGGCTTCATGGCCTGATAGATTTTGACCAGACGATCTGCATCGTCATTCCGCAGCTGATCCGTATGCTGCTCACTGCTCTCGAGGGCGGTTCGTGAATTCTCCAGCGCCGTCATCCGGCGTTGCAGTTCTTCCTCGGCTGCATCCACCAGACGCTGTCGATCATTCAGAGCAGCATCCCTGCGATCCAGTTCCTTTTCGCGGGTAGCAAGCTGCTCCGCCAGTACGGGATCTGTTGGCTGTGCCGCGGATGCCGGAGCCGCTGGCGCAGGTCCCTTGCAGCCCCCGTGCGCACAGAGATCATCCATTTTGGGAGCGGTTGCAGAAGAAGGTGGCGGAGGCGCTACGGCCTTTGAAGGCTGAGCCGATGGAGAAACCGGAGCCGGCGCCTCAGCCTGCGGCTGCGGCTGCGGCTGCGGCTGGGCCATGGCAGCTGCGGTCAGGGACGAGGAGGCAGAGTCCGTGTCGTCCATCAGGTCACCGGCGATCGCGTAGATCTTGACCCCCAGAAGAACAATCATCAGACCACAGGCAAGGTGCAGGATACGGAAAAACATGGCTGCTTATCCCTGCTTCTGACGAAGGGCACGCAGGAGTTCACGTTCAGCAGCGCTCTTACTGCCGCCGGGCTTCATCGTCCGTACTTCATCCGGTTTCAGGCGAAGTGCCGAGCGGAACGGGGTTTCTTCAGGCCGTTCCTCGACCCGCTGGGAGGCTTTTACGCCTGCCGTCGCCGCTCGTCCCGCAGGCAGAAGAGATTCCAGCTGCTGGGCAAGGGTTTCGGACCGGTCACACAGCATCGCAAGATCTCGCTTCAGGCTTTTGCCGGATTCGACGGTCTTGCCCAGGGCGCGTCCCACGAGTTCGGTCGTCTGTCGCAGATGATCAATGCCGGACTGGGCCTGTGCACTACTGGACTGGAGGCTTGCAATCAAAGCATCGAGCTGTCCGCGGTCACGCCGCAGGACGGAAAGGGCACGTCCGAGATAAAGACTGTAGAAAATCGTCACCAGCAGCAGCGCTGACAGGGCAATCTCGATCCAGAGCTGAAATCTGTCCATGAAATATGCTCCGTTCAGCTATAGGATGTGGCACGATCCGTGCCGGGTTTCTGGTTGATAACGTCTTCAATCTTGATGGCGACCTGCCCCTGCTTGCGGCCGACCCGCCCTGTAAAAAGGGCATGTTCGCCACAGCGCAGACTGACGAGGGCATCCGGCTTGCGACGCAGGATCAGTTGATCTCCTGGAGCGAGCTTCATGATATCCTTGAGGTTCACGGTCTGCTCTTCCAGGACGGCGTCGAGGGTCAGATCCGTCTGCCAGAGCTCCTCGGCAAGGTGATTTTCCCACATGCCGTCATGACCGAATTTCTCACCCATGAACTGCTGCAGCAGAATGTCCCTGACAGGCTCAAGAGTGGCATGCGGCAACACCACGTCCACATCACCGCCCCGGCCTTCCATATCGACACCGAAACGGGAAGTAACGACGCCGTTGCCAGCACGGCAGATCATCGCGAAACGTGAATTCATCTCCAGCCGCTCAAAATGGAAATTGACGGCACAGAGCGGACTGAAACTCGTTTCCAGATCGTCCAGGATGATCCTGACCATGGGCTCGATCAGAGCGCGTTCAATCGCAGTATGATGCCGTCCCGTCTGGCGGCTGGTTGGACCGTTGGACGCGATGTCGCTGCGGAGATGTCCTCCGAGAAGCGCGTCGACGATGCTGTAGATCAGGGGCGAACTCAGCACGATGATGCCGTAATTGTCCCATTCTTCCGCTTTGAAGACCGCGAACATGGCCTGTCCCGGCACTTTTTCGAGATAGTCCCCAAAACGCTGTGATCCCAGGCGGTCCATCGAGACTTCGACATTGTCGCTGGTAAAATTGCGCAGGCTCGTCGTCAGGATTCTCGTGAAACGGTCAAAGACGACTTCGAGCATCGGCAGCCGCTCGGACGATACGCCGGACGTGCTGACCACACGCTCAATGCCCGTGCTGTCAACCGGACCACTGATCGCAGAGTCCTTGCCAAAAAAGCTGTCGATCTCGGCCTGACTCAGAACGTGGTCCTGATCGCTGTCAGACCCGAATCCCGCCGGGCCCTGTCCGGCCAAGGGAAAAGCCGCAGCAGGCATGTCGGCATCATGGTCCGCAAAAGCAGTATCGGCCTGTCGGTCGTCGCTCACTGCACCAGCACCTCTACGAAAAAGAGATCCCGAACCCGAAGAGGCGCCACGATATTGGTGATCTGCGCCAGCATGGTTTCCCGCAGCCGGTAAATGCCACTGCCGGAAAGCTCTGAAGGCTGCATTCCATGCAGACAGGTCTGGAACGCATCCTGGATCTGCGGCATCAGAGCTGACACATTTGCGGCGTTCTTGCTGTCCTCAACCTCAAGCCGGGCACCGATCCGGACATACCGCGTACGGTCCGTCCCGGAATCGAGATTGGAGAGAATGGTCGGAATGGTGATGGTCGTCCATTTCACCGGCTGGGAAGCGGCTGTCTTGGCCGACGGGGTTGCCGCGTGATGAAAATGCTTCCATGCAAAGGCTCCACCACCAGCCAGAAGCAGGCATGCCAGCACTGCAAGGATGATGATCTTGCGCTTACCCCCCTTCTTGACCGGGGTTTCGTTTTCCGGAGTCTCCGTCGTCACCGTTCGTCTGCCTTCTCTTTCGGACAGCGCTCATCATCGGCACAAAAGATTAACAGCGGGTTTATGATGCGCAGGAAAAGGCGAGTCTTCCTTCAGACGGGAACCATCATCCTGAGCCTCACAGCCCTTGCGGGCTGCGCCTCCCAGCGCTCTCCTTACAACCGCTATTATTCCTCAAGCGGTGCCTATCGCGCGCCCGGACCGGCAGGCGATCCGTGGCGGCCCTATATCCTTCAGGCTGCCAGCCGATTCTCGATTCCGCAGGAGTGGATCCGCGCCGTCATCCATCAGGAATCGGGAGGGCACCAGTTCCTGGACGGGCGACCCATCACATCCCATTCAGGGGCAATGGGTCTGATGCAGCTCATGCCCCAGACCTATGCCGACATGCGCTCGCGCTACGGCCTCCGGGCCGATCCCTATGAGCCACATGACAACATCATGGCGGGTACGGGCTATATCAGCATTCTTGCCCGCAAATATGGCGCCCCGGCCTTTCTGGCGGCCTATAACGCGGGTCCGCAGCGGCTTGAGGCTTACCTTTACGAAGGACGCCAGCTACCCAACGAAACCGTCAATTATGTCGCCAGCATCACGCCCCATCTTGGCACGCAGATTGCCATGACAGGTCCGCTAGCCGCTTATGCCAGCGCCGATCAACTAAATGCCTCCCAGTCGGGCACAGCCCTTGCAAGCCTCTCTCCTGCCCGGACTGCGGCCGCACCAGTCATGACCGCATCACGGAGCGTGGGACAGGTCTGGGCCAGCCGCCATGTCACAACCGCTGCCGCGCAGACGCCGATTGCCGCGCCCAGCGCCATTCCGTGTAATCCAGACGACGCCTACGACCCCGATGTGCCCTGCGCCGTCCAGCCCGTCAGCACACCGCAACTCGCGCCCCCTGCCGCGACGGCGAGTTCCACTCCCACAGACAGCAGCACGCTCGCTCTGCAACAGCCAGCCCCTGCCCGCGCTCTTCCGCCGCCGCCAGTCATTCCGACGCCTCACACCCTGCCAACGCAGCCTACGGAATCGACCACCATGGTCGTTGGCTACCATCGGCCCGGAAGCTATGGTCCTTGGGCCGTTCAGGTAGGGGCCTTTGCCAGTATCGGACAGGCAAAATTCGCGGCCACCATGGCGCGGCAGGCAGCCTTCACCCCGCTCCAGTCCGCCCGAATCGAAGTGCATCCGACATCCAGCCATGGCGCCACGGTCTGGCGCGCGCGTCTGACAGGAATAAACCGCGTCGGGGCAGCGCAGGCCTGCTCAACTCTTTCCGGACAAGGAATGGCCTGCATGGCCGTCCCGCCAGGGCATTGAGGGCACAGCCGAGAGAACAGTTTCGGCGTCAGAAGCAATCCGCGTTGGCAATGCGGTAACTTTCGCCTATGTTCCCATGCATGCCACACATAGCTGACGCGCATGAAGCGTAGGCCCTCACGGCCCCGCCTCTCGTCATGCCCCATACAGCTTTACCGACACCTTTTACGACGACTTCCCAGGACGTGCAGATGACGACAAGCCCGGCTCCCGATCACACCCCGACCCATGCAGGGGCCATCAGCGAGGAAGGCTATCACAAGGACCTCGGACGCCGTCATGTTCAGATGATCGCCATCGGTGGCGCCATCGGGACGGGACTGTTCCTTGGAGCGGGCTCACGCCTTCAGGTGGCCGGGCCGTCCCTTGCGATCATCTATGCGATCTGTGGTGTCTTCTCGTTCCTGATCCTGCGCGCGCTGGGTGAACTGGTCATGTACCGCCCGACCAGCGGCAGCTTCGTGACCTATGCGCGTGAGTTCCTCGGCGAGCGGGCCGCCTACATGGCGGGCTGGCTGTCCTTCCTGAACTGGGCCATGACCGGCATCGTCGATATCACGGCTGTAGCCCTCTATATGCATTACTGGGCAGTGTTCCTGCCGGTTCCACAATGGGTTTTCGCGCTCGTGGCTCTGGCGATCGTTGGCACCATGAATATGATCGGCGTACGCTATTTCGGCGAGATGGAGTTCTGGTTCTCCCTCATCAAGGTCGTGGCGCTGGCGCTTTTCCTTGTAGCGGGCGCCCTCATTCTCGGGACACGCATGCCGGTTGCGGGCCATACGACCGGCTTTCACCTGATTACTGAAAATGGCGGCATTTTCCCGCACGGGATGTTCTCGGCCCTCATGCTGCTTCAGGGCGTGGTCTTCGCCTATTCCGGCATTGAACTGCTGGGCACAGCTGCCGGTGAATGCGAGGACGCACGCGAAATCCTACCCCGCGCCATCAACAGCGTGATCTGGCGTATTGCCCTGTTCTATGTGGGCTCCGTGATCCTGCTGGTCTGCCTGCTGCCCTGGACCGAATATCATGCCGGCACCAGCCCGTTCGTGACGTTCTTCCAGGCGCTCGGCATTCCGGGCATTGGCACCATCATGAACATCGTGGTCCTGACCGCGGCTCTCTCCAGTCTCAATTCCGGCCTGTATTCCACCGGGCGCGTTCTGCGCGCCCTCGCCCTTGGCGGCTCCGGCCCGAAGGCTCTGGGCAAGCTGAACGGCAGCTCCGTCCCCTATGTCGGCATCCTCACCACACTGGCCGTCTATCTGGTGGGCGTAATGCTGAACTACTTCATCCCGTCCCGCGTGTTTGAAATCGTCCTGAACTTCTCCGCACTTGGCATCATCAGCACCTGGGGATTCATCCTGCTGTGCCAGCTGCGTCTGCGGGCTGCGATCAATCGCGGAGACATCGCGCCGACAGGCTTCAACATGCCCGGCGCGCCTTATACGACATGGGCCACGCTCGGCTTTCTGGGCTTTGTCCTGATCATGATGGCCTTCGACTATCCGGACGGCACAATCACGATCGGCGCCATCCCCCTGATCGGTGCCATCCTGATTGGCGGCTGGTGCCTGCTGGATCGCGGTCGCCGCCACGGCTGATCCTCTTTCCCGGCACAAAAAAGGGCGCTTCTGGGAGCGCCCTTTTTCATATCCGCATGATGCGAAGCCTCAATGCGTCCGACCGAGTTCGGACCACAGATAGGCATAGCTCAGCGCCTGCGTCTGGGCGATTTCCTTCTGGCTCGCACCAAAACCATGACCGCCCGCCACCTGCTCCCAGTAATAATAGGGCAGTTTCAGCTCACTCATGCGCCATGCAAAACGACGGGCATGAACGGGGCCAACGCGATCATCCTTGGTGGTCGTCTCAATGAACGGCACAGGATATTTCACATCCGGCTTCAGGTTCTGAAGCGGCGAAATCCCACGCAGGAATACCTTCTGCTCCGGGATGGAGACCGTCCCGTATTCACCAACCCAGGACGCACCCGCCGACATGTGCTCGTAATTCATCATGTCGAGCAGCGGGACTTCGATATCAACAGCCTTCCAGAAATCGGGATGCTGCGTGAACTCGACTCCCATCAGCAGACCACCGTTGGAGCCGCCCTGAATCGCCAGATGCTGCGGAGACGTCACCTTGCGGTCCATCAGGTCCTTCGCCACGGAAGCGAAGTCGTCATAGATCCGCTGGCGATGGGTCTTCAGCCCCGCATCATGCCAGGCCGGTCCAAACTCCCCGCCACCACGGATATTCGCCAGCACATAAACGCCGCCCCGTGACAGCCAGTTATTGCCGATCCCGGCCGAATAGAACGGGAAAAGCGGCACTTCAAAGCCGCCATAGGCATAAAGCAGCGTCGGATTGGTGCCATCCAGCTTCATGTCCCGCCGATGCACAATGAAATACGGAACGCTGGTTCCATCCGTCGAGCGCACTTCCTGCTGCTCCACCGTCATGTCCGAAGCATCGAACTGTGCCGGCAGCGTATGCAGCTTCTGCACCGAAGCCGTATCGCTGTTGATTTCCCACAAGGTGGTTGGACTCAGAAATCCGGTCGAGACGGCATAGGCCAACGGGCTGTCCTCATCGACGCTGGCCAGTTCCACCGACATGTTCTGCGGCAGTGGCAGGTCCCGGTGCGTGAAGCCCGTCCCGGACGGCGTATAGATCGAGATCTGGCCGCGTACGTTGTCGTAGAGCGTGACGATCAGATGGCCATGGCTCGTGAACGCTCCCTCAATCATCTGCTTGCCGGTCGGCGCCAGCAGAAGCTGGGGCGCAACGGTTGCGGCTGCCGGATCGACCAGCACCACACTCCCCTGCGGGAAAGTCTGCGTCCCGATTTTCCAGTCTTCCTTCAACTGTACCACCAGACGGCCATTGAACAGCCCCGCCACGTCCGCCTTCAGGGGAATGGCAACCGGAGTCACCTGACCATCGCGATACAGGAACAGTTTCGACGAAAACGCATCCAGACCTTCGCGGATCAGCGTGACCTGGTGCCCCGCGCCGTCATGCAGGACTTCCGGCCCGACCTCGACGTCCTTGCGATTGCCGGTAAAGACCGTCTGCGCCTCGGACAGCGACTGTCCGCGCTTGAGCAGTTTCACAATATACGGATAGGACGATTCCGTGAGATCGGCATCCGTCCAGGGATAGCTGACCAGAAGCGTGTCCCGGTCCAGCCAGCTGGAATCCTGCTTGGCATGCGGCAGGCTGAACCCGCCTTCGACAAACTTTCCAGTCCGCAGATCAAACTCCCGGACGGTCTTGGCGTCCTCGCCCCCATCCGAAAGATACAGCAGGCAGAGATTCTGCTGGCTGTGCAGGCAATCCACGCCCCCATAAACCCAGTTGCGCTTCTCTTTCGCCGCCAGCGCATCGAGATCCAGCGCCACCGTCCATTCCGGGTGTTCCGTCGCATAGGAATCCGGTGTTGTCCGGCGCAGGATGCCCCGCAGATGCCGGTCATCACGCCAGAAATTGTAGATCATCCCGTCGTTCTGTATCGGCAATGCCAGACGGTCATGTGTCTGGAGCAGCTTCAGCGATGTGTCATACAGGCCCTGATAAAGCGGCCCATGACCCAGCAGACGCAGGGTCCGATCGTTCTGCGCCTTGACCCAGGCCATGGCCTGCGCCCCGTTGATATCACTCAGCCAGGCGGGAATGGTGTCGGGGGCATCGGCCGCATGAAGCGGCGTGAACATGCTGCCAGTCAGCAGAACCGCGAGACCGGCATGGCGAAAACTCCGGAAAACTGTCACAGTAACAAGACCCCTGATTGTTTCAGAGCGAAACTGTCATTCCACAACCGAAACTGCAAGGGTGGCGCTGGCTGCCGGCAGCCAGACCAGACAGGTCGTCCCCTTCCCCGGCGCACTTGCAATCCGCAGACGCCCGCCATGCCGGTCCAGGATATGCCGGACGATAGACAGGCCAAGACCCGTCCCCTGACCGGCTCCGTCGGTAGGAGCGCCCACACGGTAGAAACGCTCGGTCAGGCGCGGCAAATGATGTGCTTCCATCCCGCAGCCATTGTCCTCAATGCCAAGGATGATGCCGCCATCAGCAGGCCAGCGGTCATCGGGCGTGACCGCGCGCTTGGCCGACAGGGTGATGGTCAGCGGATCACCCGATCGGGCACCGTAACGCAGGGCGTTCTCGATCAGGTTGAGCAGGACCTGAACCATTTCGTCCTCGTCAGCGCGCACCAGCAGATCGTCCTCGATCTCCAGTTTCAGGGTGCGTCCTTCCTGCTCGAAACGCGGAGCGACTTCTCCGAGAACAACCGCCATGAGGTCCGCAACATCCACCACGTCGCGGGGACGCTGATGTTCATGAGCCTGCACGCGCGACAGATACAACAGCCGGTCGATCAGGCGTTTCAGCCGCTCGGACTGCTGGCTCATGATATCGAGAAACTGCTGCCGCATAACCGGATTTTCGCCAGCTGCCCCCCGCAGCGCATCGATAAATCCACTTAAGGAGGCCAGCGGCGTGCGGAGTTCGTGGCTGGCATGGGCGACGAAATCCATGCGCATCCGGTCCGCAGCCTGCGCCTCGCTCCGGTCCGTCAGAACAACCAGAACGCGCCTGTCCTGCCCCTTGCCACCGGGAAGCCGGCGCAGCATGAGGTGAAGCGTGCGTGGAACCGGCACATCGAGGGTAAAGGTCGTAGAACAGACCGGAGGCAGATCGCCCCGGCCACTGCTCCCCACGCTCGGGAGAGGAGCCGGAGCCCGCAACGCCGCCGACAGTGCGGCGCGCGCTGCAGGGTGACGCAGGATGGCACCGACCGTTTCCCCGAACTGGGAGGCCGCCTCCTCATTGACCTGGACAATCGCACCCAGCCCGTCCAGCACCACGGCACAGGCCGGCAGGGGATCAACCGGCAGATCGGCCGGAGATACCGGCGTCAGATAGTCATCGGGAGGAGATGTCGGAACACGCGGCTGACGCAGCAGAAGCCAGACCGCCAGCACCCATCCAGCCAGCGCCACACAGACGAGGACCATCCCCACCTGCAGGGGCAGCGTGTCCGCTGCAGGCGGAAGTCCCCCCGGCGGCACCCGTCAGCCGCCGTCCATCGTCGGGCCGTCATCCAGCGCATAACCGGCTGCACGCACGGTCCGCACCAGATCGACTTCACCCGGCCCGTTAATGGCCTTGCGCAGGCGACGGATATGCACGTCGATTGTCCGGATCTCGACATGGATGTTCTGGCCCCAGATCCGCCGCAGCAGATCCTCGCGGGAAAACACCTTGCGCGGGTTGCGGATCAGCAGGTCCAGCAGGCGGTATTCCGTTGGCCCCAGCGACAGCATCCGCCCGCCCCGCTCCACGCGGTGCGTCTCCGGGTCCAGCGTGATGTCCGCAAAGGACAGACGGTCATAGGAGGACTGATGCCGCCGCAGCAGCGCCCGCAGACGCGCATCGAGCGTATCGATACTGCACGGCTTCATCAGATAGTCGTCCGCACCCGTATCGAGCCCGCGGATCGCATCCTGCTCGGCCGAACGAGCCGTCAGAAGCAGAACCGGAACGTCGCGCAGCGCGGGATTGGCGCGGATCCGGCGACACACATCCAGCCCTGACAGTCCCGGAAGCATCCAGTCCAGCACGACAGCGTCCGGACGGGACGTTTCCAGCGCCAGAAGGGCGGCTTCTCCGTCCTCAGCCTTCTCGACCCGGTAGCCGCGCTGTTCGAGATTGTAACAGGTCATCAGCAGAAGGGCCGGATCGTCCTCGACCAGAAGAACGAGCCCCTTGGCGCGTGCCGGCGATGGTCCCGTCACCGGACGTCAGGCTCCTGCATCGTTTCGGCTACCGTCAGCCCGGAAGCCGGACCGCCACGCGGGCGCAGGGACGGCAGGTTGTCGCCGGTCACGGCATAAAAAACGCGCTCGGCGATATTGGTCGCATGATCGCCGATCCGCTCAAGGTTCTTGGCGATAAACAGCAGTTCCGTGCAGGCGCGGATGTTGCGGGCATCTTCCATCATATAGGTCACGAGCTCACGGAACAGCGCCGTATAATACTCGTCCACGGCCCGGTCCGAATGCCAGACTTCCATGGCACGGTTGGAATCCTGCTGCGTGATGGCATCGATCGATCGGCGCAGGTTTTCCTGCACCAGACGCCCCATGCTGCGCAGACCTGAAAGCGAGATCTGGTTTTCCGGCATCCTGATCCGCAGGGAACGCCGTGCGATGGACGATGCGTAGTCGCCAATCCGCTCCAGATCGCCCGTGATCTTCAGGGCTGCCACGATCTCGCGCAGATCGCCCGCCATGGGGCTTCGCAGCGCCAGCAGACGGATCGCAAGACTTTCGACCTCACGCTCCAGCTGGTCCACTTCCGGATCCTGACGCGCGGCGGCATCGGCGGCTTCCTCGTTGCGGTCCGCAATGGCGGACAGCGCGAGCGCCACTTGGTTTTCCACAATGCCGCCCATCTGCGCCATCATGGACCGGAGCTGACCCAGCTCCTGTTCGTAGCTTTTGACGATATGGGATCTGTCAGCCATGACGCGTTATCCAAACCTGCCGGTGATGTAGTCCTGGGTCTGCTGCTGCTTCGGATTGGTGAACATGCGGTCCGCACTGTCCACTTCGATCAGCCGTCCCATGTAGAAGAAAGCCACCTGATCCGCGCAGCGCGCAGCCTGCTGCATGTTGTGGGTCACGATCGCGATCGTGAACTCTTCCTTGAGCTCATCGAGAAGCTCTTCGATACGCGCCGTGGAAATCGGATCCAGCGCCGAAGTCGGTTCGTCGAGCAGCAGCACTTCCGGGCGCGTCGCAATGGAACGGGCGATGCACAGACGCTGCTGCTGGCCACCGGACAGGCCGGAAGCCGGAGCGTTCAGACGGTCGCGGACTTCGTTCCACAGCGCAACACGCGTCAGAACGTCCTGCACGCGCGCATCCATGTCGGCCTTGTTCAGCTTCTCATGCAGGCGCACGCCGAAAGCGATGTTGTCATAGATGGACATCGGGAACGGTGTCGGCTTCTGGAACACCATGCCCACGCGGGCGCGCAGGATGTTCAGGTCCAGATCCCGGTCCAGAACATTGCGTCCGTCGAAGATCACCTCACCCGTCGCTCGCTGGCCGGGGTACAGATCGTACATGCGGTTGAACACGCGCAGCAGCGTTGATTTTCCACATCCACTCGGCCCGATCATGGCCGTAACCCGACGTGCCGGAAAATCCACCGAGATGTCGTGCAGGGCGTGGTTCTCGCCATAATAGAAATTCAGATTGCGGACAGCCAGCGCCACTTCAGGGCTTTTCACCATCTGCGGATCAGTCTCGGTCATCATGAAATCCTGTGTCATCCCCTGCAGTGTTTCCGGGGTCATCCGCGTCGCGCCGAGACGCGGACGGCAATATTGATGGCCAGAACGCCCATTGTCACAAGGAGCGCACCGGCCCAGGCCAGCTGCACCCAGTCTTCATAGGACGCACCGGCATACTGATAGATCGTCACCGGAAGGCTCGCCATCGGCCGGTTGAGGCTGAAGGACCAGTTCTGGTTGCCCAGCGATGTGAACAGCAGCGGCGCGGTCTCACCGCTCACACGGGCGAGTGCCAGAAGAATACCAGTCAGAACGCCCGTCTTGGCGGAGCGCAGGCAGAGCGAAAGCGTTACGCGCCAGCGCGTGGCACCAAGTGCTGCTCCGGCCTCGCGCATCGATGTCGGCACAAGCCGCAGCATGTCCTCGGTCGTGCGCACGATAATGGGCACCGCCAGGATTGCGAGCGCCACGGAACCGGCCAGCGCGGAGAAGTGCCCAAACGGCGCGACCATGACCTGATAGACGAACAGACCGACCAGAATGGACGGAACCGACATCAGCACGTCAGACACGAAGCGGACGCAGGATGCGAATTTGTTGGTGCTCGTCCCGTATTCGGAAAGATAGATCCCGCACCCAAGACCAAGCGGGGTTGCCATCAGCAGGGCCAGGAAGGTCTGGATCAGGCTGCCGACGATTGCATTGGCCAGACCCGAGGACGACCCGGGAGGCCCCATGGGCTTCATGATTGCCGCAGCGGACAGGCCAGCGAGCCCACGTGAAAGGAGCGTCCACAGGATAGAGGCCAGAACCAGCACAAGGATGCCTGCCATGACCATGCCAAAGGCCGTGGCGAGATGATCGGCGCTCCGGCGACGGGCCGCGCGGGGATTGGGCTTCCAGCCGTTTGTGGAAACGGTTGTCTCGCTCATTTCGTATCTCCCCGCAGCATCCGCGCGAGTGCCAGGCTGGCGAAGGACAGCAGCATTAGGATGAAGCCCAGAGCCAGCAGGGACGACAGGCGCAGCGAACCGGCCGGGCTTTCCGGAAACTGGAGCGCAATCAGGGAGGCGACAGTGCTGCGGGGCGCGAAGAGCGACCAACCCACAGCCGTCACATTGCCGATCACGAAGGTGACGGCCATGGTCTCACCCAGCGCACGGCCCATACCCAGCACGATCGCACCGATCATGCCCGAGCGGGACCAGGGGACCACGACCTTCCACATCACGTCCCAGCGCGTGGCACCGAGGCCATAGGCACTTTCACGCAGCATGTTGGGCATGGCGGCAAAAACGTCCCGCATCACGGCGGTCATGAAAGGTGCGATCATGACGGCAAGCACCAGCCCGGCCGTCATGAGACCCGTGCCGAACGGCGCGCCATGGATGATGAAGCGGATGCCGGGCACATGCTTGAAATGATGGGTCAGAAACGGCTGGACCGTCCGTGCCATGAAGGGAACGATCGTGAAGAAGCCCCACATGCCGAAAATGATGGAGGGCACGGCGGCCAGAAGCTGTACGGCGGTTCCAACGATGGCCGCAATCCGCGGCGGCGCCATCGCGGTCAGCCAGAAGGCCGTTCCGAAAGCCAGCGGCAGGGCAATGATGACGCCGATCAGCGTGCTGACAATGGTGCCAAACAGCGGTGCCCAGGCGCCATACTGATCGGCAACCGGGTTCCAGACATCACGGAAGGCAAAGCCCAGGCCAAACGTGCGGAAGGCCTGACTGCCACCCACGCCCATGAGGACCACGAGACCACCAAGCACCACCAGCACCAGAAGCGCGGATGCCGCGACCAGAAGATGGAATGCGGTATCAGGCCCGCTGCGGCGGCTTCCGCTATGGGAAACACCGGCCTTGTCGCGGGCCTCGGTAGGCTGCGTGGCTGTGGCAAGGGTCATGCGTGAGAAGCTCTGACTTGAAAAAACGGGCGTTATCCGGCAGCCGCAGCCACCACCTCAGTGCATTAGCCGTCCTGTCATGGAAGAACAACCGGAACAGGAACGAGGCGTGATGAAAGATTTATGTCATCACTGAACGAAACGGTGACTGCGGATCGTGCCTGCACGCCGGGCGGCACTGCCGGATTTTACACTGCGAAGAGGGACGGAACCGTCAGGACACACCCGGAGTTTGGATGGGAACTGTGGCACATGTAACACGTTTGGGAGAGTGACAGCCTGCATGAGAGCAGGCGCCAAGATCTTTCAGCAACCTGATGACCCGCCTTCGGGTCGTATTCAGATGCTCAGGAGTAATCCCATGGCTTCCAGAACAGACCGCCACGTGACGCAGAACAACACTGCGGACAACACCAAGAATGTTTCCATCGAGACGCTGAACGCCCGGCTTTCGGACCTGATTGATCTGGCGCTTATCACCAAGCAGGCCCACTGGAACCTTAAGGGTCCGCAGTTCATCGGCGTCCATGAAATGCTTGATGGCTTCCGCTCCAGCATTGACGGGTTTTCGGATACGGTTGCCGAGCGCGCTGTCCAGCTTGGTGGTACGGCGCTGGGAACCGTGCAGGAAGTTTCGAAAAACAGTGCCTGCACACCTTACCCGACCAATGTCTACCGCGTTGCTGACCATCTCGCGGCCCTGATTGACCGCTACGCCACAGTCGCAAACAACATGCGCGAGTCCATCAAGGTGACGGACGAGGCGGGCGATGACGATACGGCCGACGTGTTTACGGAAGTGTCCCGTGGCCTCGACAAGCATCTGTGGTTCCTTGAGGCCCATGTTCAGGAACCGACCGGAGAGATGCGTGATGGTGACCATAAAGGCAGCCGTAGCTGATCTTTCTGCCATTCCATCAGTATCGTTCAGCGCCCCGCAGGTTTCCTGCGGGGCGCTTTGCGTTTCAGAGGCAGCATTCGAGATGCTCGCGCGCAAAGGCCAGATCAGCCGCTTCATGAGCCCAGAGTTCAACGTCTGACTGAACGGGAATGGCACTGTCTGGCTGGGCGTCTGGAACGACAGGCGTGACAGCCAGCCCGGCGGGCTCGGATACTGGAAGGACCGGTGAGATCACGGACGCCAGATGTTCAAAATCATGGGCCTGCAACGGGCCGGGTTTGACGCCAAGCTTCTGCTGCACGATCCAGTTCTTCGTCAGTTCCCGCAGATTGCCCCATTCCCGCTCTCCTTCCGCGGATACCGGGCCGGCCAGTCCTGCCTTCACCGCGATGGCGAGATCATGAATATCCGAATTCGTGAGCAGGCTCGGATGGGACGACGCATCCTTTCTGTAAACCCAACGCCCCACAGCAGCTTTCAGAGCTGACACTGCTTCATTCGTCATGCTGGCTTATCCTTTCTGGCGTTGCGTCCGAGTCCATGCTTGGAAACGACCTTATACCCCCATCGAAATACTGAAAAATCCTGACAGAGACTGGATTTATTCCAAGTCACTTCCAAGCCGTTGATAACTATAACCCAAATACAGTAAGGTCCCCTGCAGAAGAGAACATATTTTGTTATCGAATGGTTAATTAATGGTTAATCCACAACCTATCAACTCTTATTCAGACGAATATATCGATTTGCTTCAGAGTTGCCATGACCATCAAGCCATTGCCTATTATGAAAAACACGGCGCCTCGACAGTCGAGCACGCGTTTGCCATAGCCAATATCCTTCACATTCACAGTAAGGTTCTCGAAGCCTCCTTTTTCTACAGGGTGGCATTCGATATGCATGGCAAGACGCAGACGGAATACCCGCTGCCACAGTCGCTGTTGCAGGTCAGACTGCTGTGTCTTCTGAAGTCCTCCAATTCGCCGCCACCGGAAGAACTGGAAGAACTGGAGAGCTATTCTCCGCAACTGGCCAATTACATCCGTGGCATTCAGGCGGCCTGGCAGAACGGCAGGACGGGCGAAGGCCTGGATCTTATCGGGAATTCCTTTGAAATTTTTCATTCCGGGGAAGAAATAGACAGACTTTATCTGGAACTCGCCCTGCGCCACGCTCCGACTGGCCTCGCAGCCAGAGACGCCATCCCTGCCCCGACACCCATTCCCTGCCGCCTTTACATGTACTGGGACAAAAACCCGCCGGAAGAAATCAAAAACAATATCCAGTACCATCGCGATCTTCTTGGAAATGATTTCGTATTCTTTGACCGGGACTCTGCCAGCAGGTGGCTTCACGATCATTATGGAAGAGAAATCTGCGAACTCTTTCTCAAGGTCCGTCATCCTGCCGAAGGGGCCGATCTGTTCCGCCTGTATATGATCCTGAACAATGGTGGCTGGTGGCTTGATGCCGATCTGCGGATCCGGTCCAGAGATGCCTGGGAAAAGCTCGCAAAAACCACGTACAAGCCCTGCCGCCTTTTCACGACACATAACTATGTGCTGCATAATGACTTCTTCGGCGCGGCACCCGGCAGTCCGTATCTGGCCAATGCAGCGATGAGCGCGCTGGTCAATACATTTGAACATTCCGGACTTTATATTGCCTTCAAGACCGGTCCGGGCGTTCTGAACAGAGCCGTCAGCCGGGCAATTCACAAGGCACTGCAAACCCGGCAGCCGATCTGCGATCTGCAGATTGATTGCCAGAATCAGTTCCACGAGTTCATTGAAGAATACGACGTCACTTACAAGAACATCGGTTCGTCCTGGCACAGCGCCTGATGTAACGGGGAAGGATCAGGCTTCCCCACGTTGTCTTTGTTCAGGACCGGTGCGTATTTACAATCCGGGCAACAAGATCGTCATATCGCTTCAGATAATCGTTCAGACAGAGTTCAGCCTCAGCGTAACGGCGGGCCTCCTGCCCCAGACGACGGGCGGTTTTCCGGTCGTCCAGAATGGCAAGCGTTGTTTCGGCAATCTTTTCCGGCTCAAGAAACGGCACCAGACGGCCGGTCACGTCATTCGTAATGAATTCCCTGACCGGCGCGGTGTCACTGCCGATGATGGGACAGCCCGTCGCCATGGCCTCGCGGAGAGACCAGGAAGCAACGAACGGATAGGTCAGGTAGAGATGGGCATCCGAACGCCGCAGAAGAGCCCGGAAATCATCGTATTCGATCTTGCCGACAAAATGTACGCGATCGAGATCGAGCTTGTCTCCAAGTTCGCGCAGCATGATCTCACGCCAGCTTCCGCCTCCTGGAGGAAGCGTGCCGTAACTGACCTTGTCACCTCCTACGAGAATGACATGCGCATCCTTGCGCTCTGAGAGAATGCGCGGGAGTGCGCGCATGACCACATGAAAGCCGCGATAAGGTTCGAGATCACGCGCGACATAGGTCACGAGCGGCATTTTGGGCGTGATGCGGACATCCTTGATGACAAGGTTGCGCCGTCTGGCCTGCGGTTCCGGAGAACAGAGTTCCAGATTAACCCCTTCGCGCAGCAGGGAAATCTTTTCCTGCGCCCAGCCGGGATAGGTTCCAAGCTGAAATTGGGTTGGACTCTGGCCATATCCGTTTGCCAGACAGAGTGCCTGCAGATTGATCGCGTTCTTGACCCTGACGGCTGCGGCAAGTTCCGGAGAAGGCGGAAATTCCGGGTCGAAGCCGACGTCATTGCGGTCGGCATGATAGAAAAACTCGAAATATCCAAGGATCGGACAGTTCGGGAAAACATCGCCAAGATTGAGCAGTTCGCCCCAACCGTGATGGCCGATGATAATGTCGGGCTCATACCCCAGCCCCTTGAGCGTCCGGGCCGCCGTCGCGACGGCTTCGGCACGGAGCAGGCCGTATTCGAACTCCCTCAGATGGGGATGGGTTTCCATTGAGGGCAGGCGCGGCACGCGATAGATGGCACGCCGCACACCAGGGATATGGCCGTTATTTGCTTCGGAAATGAAGACGATTTCATGGTCCTGCGCCTGAAGATGCCGGACAAAATGCAGGAACTGTCCTGGAAAATTCTGGTGAACGAATAGATAACGCACATCGTCTCCGGAGCGACTGGAAGCCTCTGCGGCTTCCTGTTCGCACACGGAGAGGAGAGCAGATGGCAGCAGTTTTCAAAATGACTGGAGAAGAATGGCGCCTTCTCCGGTCAGTCAGACATCACTGATGAATCAGGATGCCGAAACAGGCTTGCGCTTTTTCGAGGCCGCAGGCTTGGCCTTGGCTTCAGCAGATTTCGGAGTACGCGGCTTGGCAGGAGCTTTTGTAGCGCCTTTGCCCGAGTCAGCTTTTGCGGCGGCCTTGGGAGCTTCGGGCTTGGTTGCTGGCACTTCTTCACCCTCAGGCACGATCTCCAGCAGGAAAGCTTCCAGCGGAGCAAGGCTTTCTGCTTCAAGGGCTTCGGAGCCATCCACAGGTCCAAGACGTGTGCCGTCCGTAAATGTCGCCGTCAGACGGATCTTGTGTGTTTCAGCGGACTTGCCCTTCAGGCGAACACGGAGCCCGAGGATTGGAAGCGCCATGCCGCGCGAACCGCAATACTGGCCACCTTCAGCCCACGGAGAGAGCCAACCCTTGCCGAGAACTGCCTGATATTCGATGTCGGACGCGGGAATGCCGTCTTCGGGAGCAATGCTGAAGCCTTCGATCCAGCTCTGGCTGCCGGGGACACCCATCCAGTGTCCAATGCCGGTTGCAACATCACCGCGGCGCTGGATGTGAGCGGAAATATCGTTGGCAATTTTCTCGGCCACAGTTTCCGCGGCCGTTTCCGCAGTTGCGGCAGCAGCAGCGATCGGTGCCGCAGCAGCCGGAACCGCCGGCTGGGCAGGAGCCGATGTGATCGGGCCAGCCAGCTGGGCAACCTGCAGACGGGGAGCCGGATGGGCGCTGTCCGGTTCCTGATAGGTCGTCACCAGTACGGCAGCCGGGCCACGCATGACCCGGACAAGAGCTGCACCGTTCGATCCGCCGATCCAGCCGTCTTCTTCAAAAGTGCTGACCGTCACGATCCCCGGCGGCGTGCCCGGTGCACGTGAAATCCGGACGCCCGGCAGTCCTGCCGGGCCGGCAGGAGCCTGTCCGGCAGCATGAAAGATGCAGAAAATTCCTGCATCCAGCACCATCATATGCGCCCCGGCCTTGAGGTCGATGACCCGGTTCTGTCGCGGTGCTTCGGCGGCGTTAGACATTCCCTACTCCCAATTGCGTCCGTTCTTGCGGGTAATAATAACGGCATGTTTCATGAACTGTCACGAGTGGTCATCACAGTTATGAGCAGCATCCCGACGATGTGTTACAACAGCCTTCTAGAAATATCGGCTTCTGTTTCACCATTATAGTGGCCTGTTTCGTTAGAAAAGGTAAACCACCTGTCATCGGGATGCACCCCATCGTTGCAACAGGATCCTCGCGAGCTGAAAAGGCGGCATCCCAAGTGGGACAGCGAGGCCGGTCATGCTTTTTCTGACCCGTTCTCCCTGCGCGCCCAGATCGAAACAGACGGCCTCCAGACCACTGCGCCAGACCTGCCCCAAGGCATAACACCAGGTTTCCGGCGCTATGGAAGGGATCAACCCTACATCTGGCTGCTGTTGGCGGATCAGGTCCTGCACTTCCTCTTCCCGATATTCTCCAGTGACACGGACACCCCGAGAAACTAGGGCGTCGTCGTCATGCGTATGCCCGACCAGCGACAGTTCGATAGGCAGACGGTGGGCCTGGATTTCGGTCGCCAGCGCCAGCAGGACATCATAGCCCTTCCACTGACTGATCCCGCCCACGACACAGACCCGGAGCGGCTGACCCGGCCGCGCATGGCGATCTGGCCGGATGGCAGTCCGCAGGGCGGTATCGTCTTCCAGCGGGATGGCCTCGATCGTCAGACCGGGGAAATGCCGCCCGATCCGCCGTACCGTGTCATCCGAAGGGGCCATGAGCAGACGCGCTCCGGACAGCTCCCGGGCAGAGCGGGCCAACAGTTCGGGAAGCGACAGGTCTTCCCCGAGATAACTTCCCCACCGTGTCACACAAAGTTCACAGCCTGGCAGGTCGGGTTCTCCACAGTAACGCCCTTCTCCGTCACAAAGAGAGATACGTGGACAGAACCAGACGTGATCATGGATGAACACGTCATACGGTACTCCAAGCGCCTCATGCAGGCTCCGGATACAGGGCGCATGACCAATCAGATGGTGCCATTCCACTGCTTCGACCCGCAGGGCCCTGAGGAGATCCAGCAGCGACGGCAGTTCATCCGGCAGGCGGAACTTCAGGTTGGAAAAGCGTTTCCCATCCAGAGCATATTCCAGCCGGCATCCGCTCTCATGCGGGCGCAGGGCGAGCGCGAGAAGTCCCGCAGCCTCGAATGCTTCCGACCGCTCCCGTACGACACGCCCGACACCGCCGCCCGCGTCGTGCTGCACCATAAGAACAGCAGACCTGCCCGCGGCAAGACGGGTCAGCCCCGCCGCATCCAGTCTGCGTCGCGTTCCATGCAGCGGATCGGCCGCGATGAAACGTCTGACGAGCGCGTCATAACCGGGATGCAGGGCGTTGAGGATTTTTAGATTGCGCGCACCCAGTGCCTTTCGGGCCGTTCCGAAGGACGCGGAGCCGACATGCGCGACAAAAAGTTCCGGTGCGGCCAGATGGCGAAAGCCTCTTGCCGAAGCCCGGAGAGAGAAGTCATTTTCCTCACCGTAACCCTGGGCGAACAGATCCTCGCGGAACAGGCCAATCTCTGCCAGACAGTCGGAGGAAATCCCCATGCAGAACCCGTGGGCCGTGGGCAGGTCAATTCCGTCGCCTGTATCCGCGTCCTGTGATCTGAAAACGTTCCGGCACAGCCGGTCCATCGCACGCATTTCCGTCAGTGACGGGATCGGATTGGCGCGTTCAACAGACGGATAGGACAGGATGGTCGCGTCATTCGACAGCGGTGTAACGGTCCCGACATCCGAATGGACGAGCCTGGCACGCAGTCGTTCGACCCAGCCTGCTGGAACCAGCGTATCACTGTTGAGCAGCAGGATATCCCGCCCTTCCGCTGCGCGCATTCCATCATTGGCGGAAATCGGAAACCCCATGTTCCGGTCATGGCGGATCAGGACAATCCGTCCCTCTTCGGCCAGTTTATCGAGCGCACTGGCAAGAGACGGTTCCGGGGTTGCGTCATCCACGACGATCACGGGCACATCGGGCGGCCGCGTCGCCAGAACGGTTCGCAGACAGGCCAGCGTGCGATCCCGGTCGGCATAGACCGGAACCACGATCGCACAGCCGGGACTTTCGCGGGAAAGACGCGGCCGCAGGGTTACCGCTTCAACCTTTACGGGCTGCAGTCGCGCCGGCAGACCGCGTCTGCGCCCGGCCACCAGCTTACCGACCATGGGATCAACAGGAGCGCCTGCCAGAAGGCGCCCGTTTTCGTCCCGCAGTTCGATGGGTCCCGTATCGCCCTTAGGACAACGTGAGGACGAAATATGAAATATCCGGTTACGGGCCAGGGGAATGTCGCTGTCGACATCCTGAGCGAAGTTCTCAACACGAAGGCTGGAACCGTCCCAAAGTGTTATGCAGGGAGCATATTCAGGTTCGGCGGGTGTCCAGATCCAGCCGTTTAATCCGTCGGCCGTTGCCTCGACAAAAGATTCACACCGGGTCAGAGCCGGAATATCGAGCGGGCCCCCCAGAACATGCTGCTGCCCGGCACGGATTTCCAGCCTCCTGGCCGAACGCCAGCCATCCGGAAGATTATGCACACCACCCTTTAAATCCTGGGCGATCTCCTGTCCGTCCAGCAACAGCCGAACGGGCTTGGACGTCCTGATAAGAACCGTGCCTGCATTGGAAACCGTCATCCAGCCCGGAAATCCCGCAGAAGTGGCGATCTGATCTGCAAGCGGATGAGTCTCCGGCGTGGCATGAAAGCATGAGAGGGCCGCCTGCATCCGGGAGGTAGCCTCTTCTATGCGCTGCAACCGCATGAGGCAGACAACTTCCAGAAAGGCGGCTTCCCGCAATCCGAAATCCTGGCGCAGGTTCTCCATGCGAACCAGACAGTCCGTGATCCGACCGGCTGACAGGCAGGCCAGCCCAACCGACCATTTCAGATTGGGATTGTGCCGCGACATCCGTTCGGCACGTTCGAGCCAGAACAGACCGAGGGATGTGTTACCGCTCTGAAAAGCGGCCTGTCCTCTGGCAAAGGCTTCCTGGGCCCTGCGGCTCATGGCGTCCCGCCAGAGGGCCCGGTCTTCATCGCTGACGATCCGACCGAAACCCGCAAACGCCGCTCTGGATGTATTCCGGTCGGAGGAAGGGTGATCAGCAGCCACGGAGATCAGTCTCATCGTCCGGCTGCGCCTCGTCCAGCATGGCCAATTCGACTTCAGCATCCTTGATATTCTGCGCTTTTGCCCGCTCCAGCCAGATCCGCCCTTCGACGGGATCCGTCACGCCGGCCAGTCCGCGCACGAGGTAACGGCCGAGCATCATCTGGGCGAGGCCGTTCCCACGTTGAGCGGCTTTCCGGAACCACAGTTGGGCCTGCGAACGGTTTTCGGGCACATCATGCCCTCCTCCGTACATCGCAGCGAGTGAGAACATGGCATCCACGTTCCCACTCTCGGCGGCATTCCGGTAAAGGCTCAGTGCCTTCTCATGATCCTTGCGTCCGTTGATGCTTCCATCAATGAGCAGACCGGCCACTGTGACCTGCGCCTCGGCCATGCCCGCATCAGCGGCCTTCTCCATCCAGTAAAGAGCCTGTGTGGGATCGGACTGCACGCCCCGTCCCTCCAGCAGCATCATGCCGTACCAGTACTGGGCGTTGACAACACCGTCGGCAGCCTTCTGCATCCAGCGGGCGGCCTCACGTCCGTTCTGGGCGCCAGTCACTCCCTCGGCAAAGCACACACCAAGGTTGTAGGCACCCACCAAGTCACCCTTCTCAGCCGCCTTTTCGAAGCGTTCATGGAGCGCCTGTTTTTCATCCGGGCTTGCCGCAGCGCCCGCCAGGATCAGGTTCCCGAAATCGGCATCCGCATGAGCATCACCGGCTTCAGAAGCGATCTTGAACCAGTGCGTTGCGACATCGGGATCCTGATGAACGCCATTGCCCGTCAGATAAAGCAGCCCCAGAGCACGCGCGGCCCCTGCATGTTTCTGTTCCGCAGCCAGCCGGTACCATTTGGCGGCTTCCATAAGATTGGGAGGCAGATCGCCACCATTGGCACACAGATCACCAAGCAGGGCCGCAGACTGTGTGTCGCCATTTGCAGCAGCCCGCTTCAGCCAGGTTTCCGCACGCCCGTAATGTCTGGCAGTGCCAATCCCTTCCAGCAACATCAGCCCGTATTTGGCCTGAGCCGTGACGACATTGCGCTCCGCGGCCTCACGAAAGTAGGTGGCTGCCTTGCCAAGATCGCGCGATACCCCGGACCCTGATTCATACATCCTGCCCAGAATGTCGAAGGCCGTTCCGAGACCACCTTTCGTCGCTTCCAGCAGGTGCTTGGCCGCAGACGACAGCTCCTCACCGGTCGTTGCCTCTCGGAGAATGCAAAGCGCCACCCCCAGATGCCCCTGTGAGCATCCGGCTTCGGCAGAGCGTTCATACCAGGTCCGGGCCTGTGGCAGGTCCCGAAGGTCCTCGGGACCGTTCGTCAGGATGTACCCAAGAAGAGCCTGGGCATCCGGCGACCCCGCTTCAGCCGCAGTTTTGGCCCAGCGGTATCCAAGATGAAAATCCGAATGCCTGGGTCCGGCCTGAGGCGTCTGGGAAAGATCCAGTCCTTCACTGGACGTCTGGATCTCAAACCCTTCCGGCAGCCCTACGGTATAAAGCGTCGCAAGAACAAAGGCCGCTTCGACATGACCAGCCTGAGCAGCAAGATAGATCCACCGGGCCCCGTCTTCGAGACTGGGCGGAGCACCAAGCCCATCCAGATAGGCACGGCCAACCCGAAACGAGGCCTCCGCGTCTCCGGCGGCAGCAAGACGGCTGAGGAGTGTAAATCCCTTAACAGCCTGGCCGGTTTCCGTAAGGTGAATTGCATATTCCAGCTTTCCCCTCGAAGAGAAAAGGGCACCAATACGATGTTTAAGCGGCATGAGCGGCACGGGTCCTGAATAACTGTCCTATGAAAACGCCCGGACTTTGCCGGGCGTTCCTTCGAGCGTTTTTAGGAACGCTCCATACTTCTGTTATGGCTCCCTCATGCCATTCGTAAGCGCTGGCGTAAGCTTGTTGAACAGGTACTGCAGCACTGTCCGTTTCCCGACATCGATGTCGGCTGTTACTGCCATACCCGGCATCGGATGGAAGAAGGAAGGCTGACCGTGAAGCGTGTAGCGGTCAATCCGCAGACGAACACGGTAAACACCTGAAGCGCCAGTATCGTCAGGGGAAGCATTTCCACTTCCACCAGCACCACCATTTTGTGAGGACGGTGTGAAAGCATCTGCACTGATGACGCGAACCGTCGCTTCTGCACCGCCATACTGATCATACGGGAACGTCGCAAATTTCAGGAGCGCATGGTCTCCGACCTGAACGAAGCCCACATCCTGCGAGCGCAGAACGGCTTCCATTTCAAGACCATAGCCTGTGGGGACGAGCGTAATGAACTGCCCTGCCGATTGCAGGACAGAGCCGACAGAGCCCTGTGCAATCGTCAGAACAATACCATCCTCGGGTGCCCGCAGCAGAACAAGATCCTGACGAAGACGCGCTTTTTCAAACGAACTGCGATATTCCGCCAGATGATGGCCAGCTTCGGTAAGATCCGAATAGATCTTGGCCTGCCAGTTTCCGATATAGCCGTCACGTTCCGCCTTCATGGCAGCCAGTTTTTTCTCTGCAGAATTGGCACTCTGCTGGGCAGCGATCTCGGCCCGTTCGGCTTCCATCAGTTCGGTCTGGGCGCCAAGGGTCGAAAGACGGGAACCCACCTGATCAGCCTGTTCCCGCTGACGCATCTGCAGAACCTCGGACGCGACACGCATCTTGCTGCCATACATGGCGGCATTGGCCCGATAACCCTGGATATCACTCTCGAGGCTGGCGATCTGCTGGGCATAGTTTTCGACATGTGCCTGATATTCGTTCTTGCGACGCAGGAACGCGGCACCCTGCTCCACCGAAGCCGGATCGTTCAGGTTGACATGATAGTCCTGATCCGCAGCTTCGGCTTTCAGGCGATCATATTCCGCCTGATAGGCATCACGCTGCTGGCCCATATTCGTAATGTCAGCTTCGCTAATCGTCGGGTCGAGATGCGCGAGAACATCACCCTTTTTTACGAAATCGCCAACGTGGACATCGATGGAACGGATAATGGCTGTTTCAAGGGGCTGCACGACAATAGTCGGCTGTGTTGAAATCAGGCGCCCTGGTGTCGAGACCACACGGTTGATCGGGAACAGCGCCATGGCCGCCAGGCAGGCCAGGAACAGGCATCCGATCAGCAGGATGATATAGCGGGCAGCCGGTGTCGCCGGAAGATTGACGAGCCCTGCAGTCGGCGAATGGAACTCGAGCAGGGCCAGAGGCATGTCGTTGGGCGCGAACGGGTCCGTAGCTGTCCGAGGCACATGCTGGTTGAAATCTTCATCGGACTGACGCGGCGTGTTGTCGTCATGCGGAATCATGTCGGAAGAGCTCATGATTACTCTCCTTCCGTCAGTTGCCCAGCGGCGCCGGGAACATCTTTGTCTGTCATGTGCCGGTTCTGCTGCAGCCACAACATGCGATAGATTTCGCACCGCTCCAGCAGGACCCTGTGCGGAGCGATATCAACAAGCTTACCCTGATCCATGACCGCGATCTGATGACAGTTCACAAGCGAGGACAGACGGTGAGAGACGATCACCATTGTTCTGCCCTTGCCGATCCGCTGCAGATTGGCATTCACCAGAGCTTCAGATTCCGGATCCAGAGCCGATGTCGCCTCATCCAGGATCATCAGCTTTGGATCACTGATCACAGCACGGGCAATTGCAAGCCGTTGCCGCTGCCCACCCGAGATATTGGTCGAGCCTTCCTCAATCCATGTGTCGTAGCCTGCAGGCATGCGTTCGATGAATTCTTCCGCACCGGCGAGGCGCGCTGCCCGGATTGCATCATCAATCGTCAGCCCGGGACGGCCCGCCGTGATATTGTCGCGGATTGTTCCGCGGAACAGGAAGTTGTCCTGAAGCACCACACCAAACGAACGGCGCAGATGTGTCAGATTGATTTCACGCAGATCCACACCATCGAGACGCAGATACCCCGTATAGTTACGGCTCACACCCTGCAGGAGGCGGGTAATCGTCGATTTACCAGAGCCTGAGCGTCCTACGAGACCCAGCATTGTTCCGGCAGGGATATCGAACGTAACGTCGTTCAGAGCCTTAGACGTCGATCCCGGATAACAGAAATCGACATGGTTGAACGAAAGTGCTCCCTTGACGACAGGACGCATGCCTGTTGTCAGCGCCTTGGTTTCCGTAGGTTGATTCAGTACTGCTCCGGCTTCGCTCAGGGAGACACTGACCTCATTGAAGGCTTCCATCAGCTTGGCAAGACTGACAAGCGGGCTGGCCACACGTCCACCCAGCATCATGAACCCCATGAGCGCGCCAGACTGCATGGAACTGGCATTGGTCAGGATCAGATAGGCTCCTACCAGGATAATACCTCGGTTGATGAAGATTTCAAAAGGCATAACCAGAGTCTGTGGCCAGCTGGCCATGCGCCCAGCAGCCAGCTTCCATCGCACCACATCTGCCGTCCGGTCATCCCATAGTTCCCGTCGCGTTGATTCAAGAGCAAGCGTCTTGACGGTCCGGATACCGGCGACCGTCTCGTACAGGATGGAGCCACGCTTCATTTCTGCAAGCACCTGCTTGCCAACGGCACGGGTAACAGCCGGAAGGAATATCACCACAATCAAGCCGATGCAGCCTGCCCCAGCTAAGGTCATCCATGCGAGTGTTGCGCTCAGCACAAACAGCACAGGCAGGATTACGACAAGCGTAAAAAGATCCAATAGGGTGTTCATCAACTGTCCGGTCAGAAAGTCCCTGACTTTGAAGACGGACATGAACCGACCGAGAATTTCACCTGTCTGTTCGCGTTCGTAGAATTCCAGCGGAAGTGCAAGAAGTCTGTTGAAAGCGTGCAGCGAAATCCTGGCATCCAGGCGGGTGGACAGGATCAGCGACAGCTCCCGCCGGGCATAGGTCAGCAGGATTTCGTAGAAGGAAAGAATGATGACAAAGGCGGTCAGCGAGATCAGCGTCGCCATGGAATGGTAGTTCACCACGCGATCGATAACCTGCATGACGATCAGCGCGGGAAAGATCTGAATGATGCTCAGGATCAGCGATGCAAAGGCAATGTCGCGCATTACCTTCTTTTCGCGAAGCACCATCTTCACGAACCACAGCATGTCAAACTTTGCGTCGGCCTCGGATTCGTCGCGACGACGTTTGACCAGCAGGACATCACCGGTCCAGACCTGCATGAGACGCAGTTCATCTACCGGGACGGGGGCATCACCCTCGCCACCCATTGGATCCCGAAGCCACACCACGCCCTTGTCGGCATCGGCACGCACCATTAGCCCGGCAGAGCCATCCTTGAACATCAGGACAACGGGCGGGGAATTGCGAATCTTGACGAGATAACGCCACCGAAGGCGCATCCCCTTGGCAACAGCGCCCTGTTCGTTCAGCCATCTTGCAAGGGTGGCAGGAGAAGGCGAATCCTCACCTGGCTCTGCCGCAAAATCGCGGATATCCAGTTCAAGGCCGTGATAACGGGCTGCGGCCAGGACAGCATAAAGCCGGATAACGGTCGGACTGACTCTTCCGTCCGGGCCTGACAAGCTCTGGGTATGCTCCACGAAATGTCCTCTATGCTGTTGTCGCGCGCAGGCGGCACCAAAGGTAGGAACGCCAGTTCATGTTCTCATGAATAGAGAAGACTCTCTTTTCCGTCACCACCCTTGCGGGTGGGAACTGAAAAATATCTGGGGTCAGCATAGTCCAGAGAGATCAAAAACTCATTAACGGCTTAAAGCATAGTCACCCTCATCACATGACCGTTTTATTGAAAACACGGGATATGAGCAGAAAAATCATATCCCGTGTCCTGTATTCCGACCCGGAAGTTTTCGTTTTTGCCAGTTCCGTTACCGCAGATTGCGGCTTCCCGGAGGCATCAGCTTTCTGCTTCCAGCCTTTCAAAGGCTGTTACTTTGTCGTGTATCCGCCATTGACGAGGATGGTCTGGCCGGTCATCCACCAGCCATCCGAGACCAGGCACCGGACGATGGGGACGATATCCTCGATATCGGTCAGGCCCGTACGACTGAAAGCCGACAGGGCAGCCGCGCTCTTGTGGTAGGCTACGGCTTCCGGCGCTTCCTGTCCGTAGAAGAACGGCGTGTCCATCGGCCCCGGCCCGATCGCATTGACGGAAATGCCGCGCGCGCCGAACTCCTTGGAGGCCGCACGTGTCACATGCTCGACGGCCGCTTTCGATCCGGCATAGGTCGAATAGAACGGCGTATAGGCCCCGAGCAGGGATGTCACGATGGTCAGGAGCTTCCCATTGTCATTCAGATGACGTCCGGCTTCCTTGATGAAGAAATAGGCTGCCTTCGCGTTGATCGCGAACATCTCGTCATACTCTTCCTCGGAGGTTTCGAGGATTGGCTTCTTGAGCACCTTTCCCGCCGTGTTGATGGCAATGTCCGGCTTCCCGACAGCCGCGATGACGTCCTCGAAAAGCTTTGCATTGGCGCCGGCAGTCGTCAGGTCTCCCTGGAAGGCCTCTGCCTTGACACCCTGTGCTTTCAGGGCGGCGACCGTGGCGTCGGCATCAGCCTTTGTGGCAGCGCTGTTGTAATGAATGGCAATGGCAGCCGCGCCCTGCGCCGCGAGATCGCGGGCAATCAGACCACCGAGATTTTTGGCTCCGCCCGTAATGAGAGCGGTTTTTCCCTTGATGCTGTGATCGGCCATGAGAACGGCCTCCTTGCGCTGATGGATGACGATCTGAACTATAATTTGTCAGGAAAGCTGCAAAAAGGACGAAGTTCTGACATCATCTGTCAGGAAAACCGAACAAACCGGATGTCCTGACGTCGGAGGCATAATGGACCGCATAGACCTGTTCCGCATTTTCGTGCGGGTCGCGGAAAGCGGAAGCTTCACCCACGCCGCCGACACGCTTCAGATGCCGCGCTCCACCGTCTCGACCGCCGTGCAGGAGCTGGAAAACAGGCTCGGAACCCAACTCCTGACCCGCACGACACGCTCCGTCCGGCTTACGGAGGACGGAAAGCTTTTCCATCAGAATGCGCTGCGCCTTCTGGTCGATTTCGAGGATGCCGAAAACCAGTTCCGTTTCCGCCAGGAGGAAACGCGGGGGCATGTGAAGGTCAACCTGCCTGGAAGGATCGGCCGACTGATCGTAGCCCCGGCCCTGCCGCAATTCCTGGAGCGGCATCCCGGTCTGGATATCGAGCTTGGCATGACCGACCGGAGCATCAATCTGGCCGAGGACGGCACCGACTGCGTATTGCGCGTCGGGCCGCTGCGGGATTCCAGCCTGATCGGACGCAGGCTCGGCATGCTGCCTGTTCTCAACGTTGCCAGCCCGGCCTATCTGGCCCGCCACGGTACGCCCCGTACACTGGAAGATCTCCCAAACCATCAGGCCATTCTCTACGCCTCTCCATCCACCGGAAGGATCGAGGAGTGGGAATGGGAAGCGGACGGGCGGGAAGAGAGCATACCGCTTCAGGGACGGATAACGGTCAATAGTGCCGAAGGCGCCGTAGCGTGCTGTCTCGCCGGACTAGGGCTCGCCCAGCTTCCGGCTTATGATGTGCTGCCTCATATCCACAAAGGCGAGCTTGTGAATGTTCTGCCACAATGGCGTCCGGCTCCGCTCCCCATGACGTTACTCTATCCCCACCGGAAGCATCTTTCCCGGCGGCTGGAAGTCTTCACGGACTGGCTGACGGATTTGCTGAGCGAACACTGCTTTGCAGTCGATCCCCTTCCCTTTTGACGGGGAATGGCCCATCTGAAGAAAGACTTCTTCAGTCCTGATTGGATAACCGATGCAGTTCTCCCGCATCTACGCCTCCCTTCCCGAACGCTTCTCCGCGGCGCTCACTCCGACACCGCTGCGTGATCCGCAGATCGTGGCGCTGAACGAGCCACTGGCCCTTGAACTGGGACTGGATCCGGACTGGCTGCGGAGCCCGGCGGGTGTTGCGTTCCTTAGTCAGGGAACGCGTCCTGATGGAGCCGCGCCGGTGGCGATGGCCTATGCGGGACATCAGTTCGGGCATTTCGTACCCAGTCTGGGTGACGGACGGGCCATGCTGGCCGGTGAAGTGATGGATCGGACGGGACGGCTTCGGGACATTCACCTCAAAGGGTCCGGGCCGACGCCGTTTTCACGACGCGGGGACGGACGGGCGGCTCTGGGACCGGTTCTGCGCGAATATGTGGTGAGTGAAGCCATGCATGCGCTGGGCATCCCTACGACACGCGCGCTTGCGGTCCTGACGACAGGCGAGAGCGTGGTACGGGAAACGATGCAGCCCGGCGGGATCATTGTACGGGTCGCATCCAGCCATGTGCGGGTCGGGACGTTCCAGTATTTTGCTGCGCAGGGGGACATCGAAGGCGTCCGTATCCTTGCGGACCATGTCATCGAACGCCTGTATCCAGAGCTGAAAGACGCCGAAAATCCCTATCTGGCGCTACTGAAAACTGTCACAGCCCGGCAGGCGAATCTGGTGGCGCGCTGGATGCTGGTCGGGTTCATTCATGGCGTCATGAACACAGACAACATGTCCATCGCAGGCGAGACCATCGATTTCGGCCCCTGCGCATTTCTGGATACCTACGACCCGGCAAAGGTCTTTAGCTTCATCGACCAGAACGGGCGCTATGCCTATGGAAACCAGCCGGACATGGCGTTGTGGAACCTTGGACGGCTGGCAGAAACGCTTCTGCCCCTGCTGGACAGTGACCGCGAGCAGGCCATTGAAAAGGCCAGGGGCGCATTGATGCGCTTTGATGCCGTGTTCAACGACACCTATCTCGGCGGATGGCGGCGGAAGCTCGGTCTGGCGCTGGAAGAGGACGGAGATGCCAGGCTGGCAGGACGTCTGCTGACGGCCATGCATCGTGGCGAAGCGGATTTCACGCTGACCTTCCGGCGACTTGGTGAAGTCGTCCGGACCGGACAGACCGAGAATCTGGTGGCGCTGTTCAATCCCGGTTCCGGAATCGAAGACTGGATCGTGGACTGGCGGGCGCGGCTGGATCGCGAAGAGCGATTGGTCGAAGCCTGTTACACGGACATGCAGGCGACCAATCCACGCATCATTCCTCGCAATCACAGGATCGAAGAGATGATCCAGTCAGCGGTGGCGGGCGATTACACTCCATTCCACCGTCTGGTCGCGGCGCTGTCACATCCGTTTGATGAGGCGACAGACGGCCTGGACGCACCGCCTGCCCCGCATGAGACAGTCAGGAATACATTCTGCGGCACCTGATGTGCCGCAGCACATCAGGCAGTCTTCGGGGCCAACAGGCGGCTGCGGTTGAACAGGCTTTTGACCTGGGCATAAAGCATGCTGAAATCCGGCATGCAGGCATTGTGCAGGGCACGCACGCTTTCATGTGTGGCATAGAAACGCAGGGTATTCAGGCTTGCACTCACGATGGCCGTCCCCAGAAAAACGCCATCAACATGAATGACCTTGGAACTCAGCATTGGTCTTCAACCTCGTCATGACTCCCGCGCTGGGAGCACAGAATGTTTTCACGTTCCGCACAGTCTCCTCTTCAGGATTCCGGTGGCTTGGAACGCTCTACTAACGGGGGTGATGCCACATCGTTGCCTGACAAAACGTGACCTTTTTATGATACGGCATGCCACCTGCGGAACAATCTCCGCCCTGTGCTATGGCCCAATAGAAACGCAGGGGATGGACTCACCCCCCGCCCATGCGGGAAAACGCAAGCCATGTCTCGCAACGCTTCTTCCACCGCTGATCTGGCCGCAGCTGACCTGCCGCATCTGTGGCTGCCCTACACCCAGATGCAGACCGCCCCCTTCCCCGTGGAAGCCGTCAGCACATCCGGAAGCCGGATCACGCTCGCGGACGGGCGGGAACTGGTTGACGGAGTGGCAGCCTGGTGGACGGCCTGTCATGGCTACAGCCACCCGCATATTCACGCGGCACTGGTCCGGCAGGCAGAGCAGATGCCGCATGTAATGTTTGGCGGCATGGTGCATGAACCCGCCATCCGTCTGGCCGCGCGGCTGGCAGCGATGCTGCCGGGCGATCTGGAGCGGGTGTTCTTCACCGATTCCGGATCGGTCGCGATGGAAGTCGCTATCAAAATGGCGGTGCAGTACCACATCAACCGGGGCACAGAAGGCCGGACGAAGATCCTGTCTTTCCGCGGCGGCTATCACGGGGACACGCTGGGCATGATGTCCATCTGCGACCCCGAGGAAGGCATGCACAGCCTCTTCGCCGGCGTACTGCCCGAACAGGTTCTGGCCGATCTGCCTGTGGATGCGGACAGTCTGGCGCGGATTGAAGCCCTGCTGGCGGAACGCGGCGACAGCATCGCGGCTATGGTCACGGAGCCTCTGGTTCAGGGTGCGGGCGGCATGCTGTTCCATGACCCGGAAGTCCTGCGCCGTCTGCGCGAACTGTGCGACCGGCACGGAATCCTGCTGATTCTGGACGAGATTTTCACCGGTTTCGGCCGCACCGGGACAATGTTTGCCTGCGAACAGGCCGGGATCGTGCCGGATATCGTGGCGCTGTCGAAGGCCCTGACCGGCGGAACCATGGCGCTGGCGGCCACGGTGGCCCGGCAGCACGTCTTCGAGGCATTCCTGTCCGACAGCGCCGGGCACGCCCTGATGCACGGGCCGACCTTCATGGCCAATCCGCTGGCCTGTGCGGTCGCCAATGCATCGCTGGACCTGTTCGAGACCGAACCGCGACTGGAACAGGTTGCGGCGATTTCAGCCCAGCTTGCGCGGGAACTGGAACCCTGCCGCGCGCTGCCCAGGGTCAAGGATGTGCGCGTTCTCGGCGCAATCGGCGTGGTGGAGCTTGAAACGCTGGACGATCCCGATGCGCTCCGCCGGGCCTTCGTGGAACGCGGCGTCTGGATCCGGCCCTTCCGCAACATCGTCTATCTGACGCCTGCCTTCACCATCCCGCCCGAAGAGCTCAAGCGTCTGACGACGGCCATCGTGGACGTGCTGCGGGAGCGCGCATGAGCCTGTTTGACCCCCATTTCACGGCCACCCTGACCGAGCGCGAAGCCGCCGGGACACGCCGGACCCTGCGCGCGGTGGTCCGGCAGGACGGCATGATCGTCCGCGACGGGCGACGGATGCTGGATGTGTCGTCCAACGACTATCTGGGGCTGACGGATCACCCGTTGCTGCGGGAGCGGGCAGCGGACTGGGCGCTGCGTTTCGGGACAGGGGCCCGGGCTTCCCGATTGGTCAGCGGAACGCTGGACCTGCATCGGCAGGTCGAGACGAAAATAGCGGCGTTCAAGGGCTGCGAGGACGCGATCCTGTTCGCCTCTGGCTGGCAGGCCAACGCCTCCGTCATGCCTGCACTTTGTGCGTTGTCCGTGGCCCGGACGGGCGCGCTGATGCTGGTATTTTCAGACCGGCTGAACCATGCCAGCCTGCATCATGGCTGTGCGGCGGCTGGTGTGCGGCAGATTCGGTTCCGGCACAACGATCTGTCCCATCTGGAAAGCCTGCTGGCCCGCGAGGCCGAAAAACCCGGCCTACGGATGATCGTGACGGAAAGCGTGTTCTCCATGGATGGAGACCGGGCAGATATTCCGGCGCTCCGGGCGCTGGCGGATCGGGCCGGAGCATTCCTTTATATAGATGAAGCCCATGCGACCGGCGTTCTGGGGCCGAAAGGTCGCGGCCTGTCCTGCGGGATGGCTGATCTGACGATGGGAACATGCAGCAAGGCGCTGGGCGGCATGGGCGCTTATGTCGCGGGCTCGAAACCGCTTTGTGACTATCTGGTGAACCATGCATCGGGCTTCATTTACAGCACGGCCCTGCCCCCTGCGGTTCTGGGTGCGATCGATGCGGCACTGGATGTCGTGCCGGAGCTTGATGAAGAACGCACCCTGCTACTCGGACAGGCGGAGCGGCTTCGAACCATGCTGCATGAGGCGGGCCTTCACACGGCGAACTCTACGACGCAGATCGTTCCTGTCCTGATCGGAGAGTCCGAACGCGCCATGGCCGTGGCCGCCGGGCTTGAAGAAGCCGGTTTCCTGACGGTAGCGATCCGGCCGCCGACCGTGCCTGCCGGAACCGCGCGACTGCGGCTGGCGCTGCATGCCGGGCTGAGCGATACGGAAATCGACCGTCTGGGGCAGGCTGTCATCGCTCTGACAAGAGACGTCGCATGACACGGGCGCTTTATCTTGTGCACGGCTGGGGGTTTGACGCGTCCTTCTGGGCGCCAATGCTGGCGCATCTGCCGGATGTGAACGTGCAGGTCGTGGATTGCGGTTATTTCGGCCCTGAACAGCGCCCGGCCCTGCCGCAAACGCCCTATCTAGCTGTTGGACATTCGGCCGGATCACTGGCGCTGCTGGGGCAGGACCTGCCGGGATGTGAGGGGCTGGTGTTTTTCAACGGCTTTCCGCGTTTCACAACCGCGCCGGACTTTCCAGACGGGACGCCTGAGCGGGTTCTGACCCGGATGCGGGCTCGCCTGAAACGTGATCCGGCCGCCGTTCTGTACGATTTCCGTGCTCTCTGTGGAACGGATGCGCCTTTTCCCGGCACGCCGGATGTGGATGCACTGGATCGTGGACTGGACGCGCTTCAGACTCTGGAATGTCGCCCACAGACTGCAAATTGGAAGGACCGGCTGCACTGGATGACGGGCACGGATGATCCGTTCGGCGCAGCGAAGGCAGGTTTTGCAACACCGGGCGAACGGGTTGAAGGCGGCCATCTGCTACCCCTCACTCACCCCGGACTCTGCGCGGGTTTCGTGCGGCGGTGGCTCAATGACCCGCGCTGAGACTTCCGAAAACACCCGGCGCCGGAACAGCATCGCCGCGCGATTTGACGCGGCCGAAGACTATGACGCCGCCGCCCATATCCAGCGCCGCTGCGCCACGACACTGATGGACCGCATCCGAAGCACCGCCGCAGACCCCACTTCCATTCTGGAATTCGGCTGCGGCACCGGCTTTCTGACGGCACAACTGGCAGATCATTTCCCGCAGGCCAGCCTGCTCGCGACCGATCTGGCGCCTGGCATGGTCGCGCGAGCATGTCAGCGGCTTTCGGGTGAAGCCATCCGCTTTCACGTCATGGACGCCGAACATCCGGACGTATCCGGACCGTTCGATCTGATTGCCTCCAGTCTGTGCCTGCAATGGTTCTCGAACCGGAGCGACGGCTTGCGACGGCTTTGTGACCTGCTGGCGCCACAGAGTCGACTGATGGTCACGACGCTGCTGCAGGGCAGTCTGGACGAATGGAAACAGGCCTGTCTCGCAGAAGGCGCGCCCTGTGGCGTGCCGGATTATCCGTCCGCGCAGACGGTGCAAGCCGAGTGGCCTACAAGTGGCGCAGGAACTTGGGAGGTGTTGACGCTGCATGATCCCGTGGACAGTGCGCGGGACTTCCTGCGGGGTCTGCGGCAGATCGGAGCGTCGGTTCCGCGTGCTGGCAGCACGCCCGCCAGCACCGCGGCCCTGCGCCGGGCCATGCGGCATTTTGACCGCACGCATTCCAGCGTGACCTATCAGATCGGCATCGGGACATTCGTGAAATCCGGCGTAAAAGCGGAAAGGACAGAGCCATGAATTTTCAACGCGGGGTTTTCGTCACGGGAACGGATACCGGGATCGGCAAGACGCTGGTCAGCGCCATTCTGTGCCGTGCCTGGAACGCCACCTACTGGAAACCGCTTCAGACCGGCCTTGCGGATGAGGAAGGCGATACGCCTACCGTCCGGGACCTTGCGGGGCTGTTTGCTGCACGGATCATCCCCCCCGCCTATGCATTTCAGGCCCCGCTTGCCCCACTCGCGGCAGGCGATCTGGAAAACGTAACGGTTAATCCGGGGCGGCTTGTCCTGCCGCAGGTACAGGGGCCGCTGGTCGTGGAAGGCGCGGGCGGACTGATGGTGCCGGTGCGTGAGGACATGATGCTCGTGGACCTGATCGAAAGCCTGGGCCTGCCGGCCGTACTGGTCACGCGCAGCGGACTGGGGACGATCAATCACACGCTTCTGAGCCTTGAAGCACTGCGGCGACGGGACATTCCGGTACTGGGTGTCGTGCCGGTCGGGCCACCCAATCCGGGCAACGAACGCGATATTGCGCGCTTTGGCAAAACCCGCATCCTGTTCAGGGTTCCGCATCTCGACGCAATAACGGAAACATCTGTCGCCGAATTGTCCGGCAATGTTCCGTTACTTGATGTCTTGCAGCAACAGATTTCACAATAATGTGTCATCTGGGACGCATGCCATAAAAAGGCCGTGCCAGACCTTGTGAAATGGCACCTTCACCATAGAAGGGCTCTTCGCAACGAAGGGCTTCCGGCGTATCGCTGGAAGATCGGGCTTCGTTTCGGAGATACCGACAGAAACTGGGATATTGGGAAGAGTATGAGTATCCTGCGCCGTGATCTGGTCAAGCTTGGGGCCGGACTGACCCTTCTGGGAACAGCTAACCGTATGGCCCATGCCCAGTCCACAGCCACATCTCCACCAGCCGCGACCCCTGCGCCGCAATCGACCCCCTTTGATGACGGAACGGTCCGCCTCATCGCACAGCGCCTTTCGAAAAAACCCTACTCCCCGCCATCGCAGGCGCTGCCCAATGCCATTGCGAACATGGATTTCGACCAGTTCCGCGGCATCGCCTTCAATCCTGAGAAAGCCCTGTGGCATGGCCAGAACCTGGCGTTTGACGTGGAGTTCTTCCCGCGCGGTTTCCTGTACAAGCCGCGGATCGGCATGAACGAGGTCACGGGCGGGCAGTCCACGCCCATTCCCTACGATCCCGATCTCTTCACCTATTCCAACCCCGTCCTGCGCGTCACGGATGATCTCGGCTTCTCGGGCCTGCGTCTGCGCTATGCGATCAACACGCCGGGTGTCATGGAAGAATGTGCCGTCTTCCTTGGTGCGTCCTATTTCCGCGCCGTAGCCAAGGGCCAGAATTACGGACTGTCCGCCCGTGCCTTCGCGGATGGCACCGGCAATCCGAAGGGCGAGGAATTCGCCCTGTTCCGCGAGTTCTGGCTGGAGAAGCCGGAGCCGGGCGTGGAGTCCATCGTCATTCACGCGCTGCTCGACAGCCCGTCCCTGACCGGTGCATTCCGCTTCACCATCCGCCCCGGCGATACAACCGTTTTCGACGTGCAGTCCTCGCTGTTCCCGCGTCAGGACATCACGGAATCCGGGATCGCGCCGCTCACGGGCATGTTCTATTTTGACACCAACGAGCGCAATCACGTCGATGACTGGCGTCCGGCCGCACATGACAGCGAGGCACTCCAGATGTGGACCGGTGCGGGGCAGCAGCTTTACCGGCCGCTCATCAACCCGACCGATCTCCAGTTCTCGGCCTTCGAGGACAGCAGCCCGCACGGTTTCGGCCTGATGCAGCGCAAGCGGTCCTTCCACGACTACGAAGATCTGGCGCTCAACTACCAGAAACGTCCGTCGCTATGGATCGAGCCCATCGGCAACTGGGGCGATGGTGCCGTCGATCTCGTGGAGATCCCGACGCCCAACGAAGTGAACGACAACATCGTCTCCTTCTGGCGTCCCAAGCAGCCCATGAAGGGCGGCCAGGAATACAGCTACATCTACCGGATGTACTGGGGCTGGGACACGCCATGGCCGACCCAGATGGCCCGGGTTGCGGCAACGCGGATCGGCGGCGTGACCGACCATGCGGATGCGCGGTTCTTCGTGATCGATTTCACGGGGGCTCCGTTCCAGAACGTGCCGCAGGGTGCGAATTTCCATCTGATTTCGCAGGCCTCGCCTGGCACGATCCGCAATGTGGTGGTCGAGCCGAACCCTGAAATCCAGGGCTGGCGCACGACCTTCGAATTCGTGCCCGGCGACGCGAAGATGTGTGAACTGCAGGCCCAGCTCGCTGGTGATCAGGGTCCGATCTCAGAGAAATGGATGTACCGTTGGACGCCGTGACCGAGTTTCCCCCATCCGCTGATCCGGCCGCTGCTCCGTTCCTGCCGCCCGAGGCACCGCTTGCGATGAAGGTGCAGAACCTTCGCCAGCAGCCGGACCGTCATGGCAGACCCTTCCGCACCCTGCCCACCACGCCGTCTTTCCTGTGGATGCGCCGTCTGTTCGTCTTCGGTGGCGCGCTGCTGCTGACGGGATACGGCATCTACAGGATCAATCAGGTCTTCAACTCGCTGGGTGTCTCGGCACTCGGCGTCATCATCCTGATCCTGTTCGCGATCCTCGCCTTCTGGATCGCCCTGTCCTTCACATCCTGTCTCGGCGGGTTCGTCTCGCTGATCCGGCGGGGCGGGCTGGGGCTTGGCATCCATCGCACCGGACCGCTTCCGGAGCTGAAAAACCGCACCGCCGTCCTGATGCCGACCTATAACGAGGACCCCACGCGGGTTCTCGCCGGTCTGCGCGCCATTCATGACAGCATTCTGGCGACGGGCCAGATCGACGCTTTCGATTTCTTCATCCTGTCCGATACGACCAATCCGGATGTCTGGGTGCAGGAAGAGCGGGCATTTCTGGAGTTCCGGAAAGCCACGAATGGCGAAAAGCGGGTCTTCTACCGTCGCCGTCACAAGAACGTCGACCGCAAGGCCGGCAATCTGGGCGACTGGGTGACGCGGTTCGGTTCGGCCTATCAGCAGATGCTGACGCTTGATGCCGACAGTGTCATGGATGGCAGCCTGATCGTCCGCATCACGGCGGCCATGGAGCAGCATGACGGCGTGGGCCTGATCCAGACCCTGCCGGTCATCGTGGGTGGCCGCACGCTTTTTGCCCGGATGCAGCAGTTTGCAGGCCGCGTCTATGGGCCGCTGATCGCGCATGGCATTGCCTGGTGGCATGGTTCGGAAGGCAATTACTGGGGCCATAATGCCATCATCCGCACCCAGGCCTTTGCCGAACAGGCCGGTCTGCCGCATCTGAAGGGCCGCGCACCGTTTGGTGGGCACATCCTCAGCCATGACTTCGTGGAAGCCGCGCTCATGCGCCGTGGCGGCTGGGCCATTCACATGGTGCCCGGTCTGTTCGGGTCCTACGAAGAGAGCCCCCCTTCCCTGACCGATGTCGCCATCCGCGACCGTCGCTGGTGTCAGGGTAATTTGCAGCACAGCAAGATCCTCGGCACCAAGGGCATGCACTGGGTCAGCCGCGTCCACATGCTGACGGGCATCGGCTCTTATGTCATGTCGCCGCTCTGGCTTCTGTTCCTGCTGTTCGGCATCCTGATCTCGCTCCAGTCCCATTTCTACCATCCCGAATATTTCGGCTCGAAGCCGACGCTTTACCCGCACTGGCCGCGTGTTGATCCGGTTCAGGCAAAGCTCGTTTTCATCGGAACAATGGGCATCCTGCTGGCACCAAAAGCTCTGGCGTTCATTGCCATGCTGTTCGACCGCGCTGCCCTGCGTGGCTCCGGCGGCGTGTTCCGGCTGGCGGTTTCGATCGTTCTGGAAACACTGATCGGGGGCTTGATTGCGCCGATCGCCATGCTGATCCAGACGTCCGGCGTGATTTCGATCCTGCTGGGGCGTGATTCCGGCTGGAACGCCCAGAACCGCGAGGACGGGCGCGTTTCGCTGAAGGAAGTCGCGCATGGCTACTGGATCTACACGGTGTTCGGACTGCTTCTCGCCATTGCGGCCTGGTCGGTGTCGCAGGCGCTGTTCCTGTGGATGACGCCCGTTCTTCTCGGGCTGATTCTTGCCATTCCGCTGGCAGCGCTCACGGCAAGCCGGGATGTCGGCCTGAAACTGCGCCGGGCCGGCCTTCTGTTGATCGAAGAAGAGACCGCGCCTCCGCCGATCCTTCAGCTCGCCATGGCCAATGATGCGGCCCGCGAACGTGCGGCCCATGACCCGAATGCACCGCCCGAAGAGGCTTTCGCCGCTCTGCGTCAGGATCACACCCTGCTTGAAGCGCATGAAGGCGCCCTGCCTCCGCCCCGCAAACCGGGCAGCCCGATTGACGCCAATCTTCTGGTCGGGCTGGTGAAGCTGCGGGAGGCACCGTCGCTTCAGGTTGCGCTTGAACGGCTGACCCGTCAGGAAAAGGCCGCAGTCCTCGGCAATCCCGAAGGCATCCAGCTCATGGAACGCCTGAAAGGCTGAGCCTTCCTCTCGCTCTGCGCATAAAAGAAAAGCCCCGGCCAGAAGCCGGGGCTTTTTTCATGAGGGCTTTCCCTCATGACACCGTCAGACCTCAGTGACCAACGACAGCCGAGTCACCAAGGGACTGGGCCTTCTTGATGAGGTCATTACACGTCATGACACGCTTGTCCTTGGGGAGCGTGCCGATATCGAAGACGTTTCCGCCCTGCATTTGCAGCATGCCCTTGCCACCCAGCGAGTAGAACTGGTCGTTCTGGACATCCGGACGCTTGGCCAGCGTACGGGCGGCCACGATCGGGGACGTGCCAAGCACCAGCTTGTGATGCGTGCAGTAATAGGTCAGTCCGGCGACGTTACCAGCCTGCGCATTCTGGATGGACGGAAGACCATCGGCACCCAGCGTTCCCGGCGATGCTGCGCTCAGAACATTCTTGCCACCGGCAACGGCCTGAAGATTGGCAGACGGCAGCGTGGCCTGCGTTCCAGCCGGAATCGTCGGGACGGGGCTGCTCTGCGGGATCGGCGGCACACCCTGCGCAAATGCGGCACCGGAAATGGACAGACCGGCAGCGGCAAGAACAGCAAAATATTTGTTCGAAATCATGGTACTCTTCTTTCTGTCTACAGGGCGATCTGCTCCTGTCATGAGAGAAGAAACAGAACTCACCTGGTCTGGAACATCGGCTGGGATGCTCCGTTGCATTTGTAACACGCGAGGCTCCGGGCGGTTTCTTGGAGCGCACCCTTTTTCCTCATGGCCGTCATGCGGGAACTTTCCGAAAGCTCCATTTTATCAGGCCGGATATTCACCTGCGTTTGCCCGAACGCATGGATTGAACGGGCACAGTTTCTGCGTCACAGTTCACCCCATGTCACAGATCCCCGATGCGCCCTCCGCCGCTCCCGTTCCGCCCGTTGCCAGACGCGATCCCATCACGATCACGCAGCTTGGCCGGACACGCACGGATCCCTATGCCTGGATGAAGGATGAGAACTGGCAGCAGGTCCTGCGGGACCCGTCCGTCCTGCGCGAAGACATCGCCACGCATCTGAAGGCGGAGAACGCCTATGCAGAGGCCGTGCTGGCAGGCATGGAACCGCTGCGCGAGACGCTGCTTCAGGAAATGATCGGCCGCATCCCGCCAGCGGAGTCCTCCGTGCCGGTCCCGGATGGCCCATGGGAATATTATGTCCGCTTCGAGGACGGAGCCCAGCATCCCCTGCGGGTCCGCCGCCCACGCGGCGGTGGCGAGGAGCAGGTGCTTCTCGACGCCGATGCTCTGGCGAAGCAGCATGACTATTATGCGCTCTCGCAGACCGATCATTCCCCCGATCACCGCTATTTCGTCTATGCGGAGGACATTCAGGGCTCCGAGGTCTATCGCATTCAGGTCGAGGATCTAGAGACGGGCGAACTCTGCGCTCCACCAGTGCCGAGCACGACGGGCAGCTTCGCCATTTCTCCCGACAGCCAGTGGCTGTTCTGGATCTACCGGGACGACAATGGCCGCCCGTCAAAAATCTATCGCCGCCCGCTGACGGGGGGCGAGGACGTTCTGGTCTTTGACGAGACCGATCCGGGGTTCTTCCTGAGCATCGGCGTCAGCGCATCCCGCAAGTGGATCGTCATCGAGCGCGGCGATCATGATACCAACGAGACGCTGCTCATCCCGGCTTCCGACCCGACGGCCCTGCCCGTCGTGGCGGCTCCTCTGGTGCGGGGCGAGCGCTATTCCCTGACGCACTGGAACGACCGCTTTATCATCCTGACCAATGCGGGCGGGGCCGTGGATTTCCAGTTCATGCAGACGCCCGACACGGCCACGGGACGCGAGAACTGGAAACCCTTCGTGCCATACCGCGAGGGCCATTATCTGCTGGGGGCCAGCGCTTCGCGCGGGCATCTCGCCTGGGCCGAGCGTCGGGACGGAAACATCCATATTCTCGTCGTGTCCGAAGGCACGGAGGGCGATATCCGCGCGCAGGCCAAAGCGATCGGCATGGATGAGCCTGCCTATGACCTGACGATGCTGGGCACGCTGGAATATGAGGCCCTCATCCTGCGCTACATCTACCAGTCGCCGACCAATCCGGCGCACTGGTACGATTACGACATGGCGAGCGGCGAGCGCGTTCTGCGCAAGATCCGCGAGGTCCCATCCGGCCATGATGCGAGCCGCTACGAAACGCGCCGCCTGTTCGCAACATCTCCGGACGGCGCGCAGGTTCCCATCACGGTGCTGATGCGCAAAGGGCAGGCTCTGGACGGCTCGGCACCGCTGCTTCTGTACGGATACGGCTCCTACGGCATTGCCATGGACGCCGATTTCTCCACGACCGTGTTCAGCCTGGTGGACCAGGGCTGGATCCATGCCATCGCCCATGTCCGCGGCGGGTCCGAAAAGGGCTGGAACTGGTTTCTGGATGGACGCGGGACGAAAAAGCCCAACACGTTCATCGATTTCATCGCCTGCGCCCGACACCTTGTCTCGGAAGGCTATGGCGCGGCGGGCCGTATCGTCGCGCAGGGCGGCTCGGCCGGTGGGCTGCTGATGGGCGCGATCACGAACATGGCGCCCGAGCTTTTCGCGGGCATCGCCGCACAGGTGCCGTTCGTGGACATGCTCAACACCATGTCCGACGTCTCCCTGCCCCTGACGCCGCCGGAATGGCCGGAATGGGGCAATCCGCTGGAAGACCCCGCCGCCTATGACCTGATCGCCAGCTATTCGCCCTATGACAATATCGCCGCCAAAACCTACCCGCCGGTTCTGGCAATGGGCGGCCTGTCCGACCCACGCGTAACGTACTGGGAACCCGCGAAATGGATCGCCAAACTGCGGGAAGTGACGTCAGGCGGCCCGTTCCTGTGCCGCATCAATATGGAAGCTGGACATGGCGGCTCATCAGGCCGCTTCAAAAGACTGGAAGAAGTCGCCTTAGTCCAGGCCTTCGCCATCTGGGCAATCGACAAAGCCTGGAAAGGCCCCAGTGAATAAAAGTTTTTGGTGAAGCTTTTTTCAAAAAGCTTCACCGCTCTCCGCCTTTTTGAAAAAAGGCGGAACCCAAAAACTTTTATTCCCAAATCCTTATCTGTGCCCGAACAAGTGGCGGACGTCGTCGCCGAAGTGCTGGAAGGCGGCGTGGGTGGAGCGGTGACGGCGGTTGCCCTCTTCTGACACGACGGTCACGGTGGCTGTCATGCCAGCGGCAAGCGTCAGGTCATCGGGGATCTTGTCGATCTTCACACGGACCGGGATACGCTGGGCCAGACGGACCCAGGTATAGACCGGGTCCACTTCCGGCAGCCCCTGCTTGTTCACCAGGGCGTTGTTGCTGGCGATACCGCGGGTGATACTCTCGACATGGCCGAAGAGCGGGTCGTGATAACCCATCAGATCCATGCGGACGAGATCTCCCTCGTCGAGATCATGAACCTTGGTTTCCTCGAAATAGCCGTCCACCCAGTAGGAACTGGTGTCGATGATGTGGATGTTGACCACACCGGCCGTTGCGAAGTCACCGGGACGCATGATGAGGTTGGTCACGATGCCGTCGATGGAACTGCGGACTTCCGTTCGCTCGAGATTGATCGCGGCCTGACGTTCCGCAGCCTGCGCCGCATCGTACTGGGCCTGCATCTGCTGGGACAGAGCCTCATACTGCCGCTTTTCCTCGACGGAGACAGCCGTGCCGGGGATGGCCTTGCGCCACTGGGCCTGAACGACACGGAATTCCAGATCGGCCTTGCGCTCGGCAACGCGCGCTTTGGCCGTATCGAGCGCGACCTTGAAGTCGAACGGGTCAATGACATAGAGCACGTCCCCCTTGTGGACGAACTGGTTGTCCTTCACCCGCACTTCGAGGATCTGTCCCGACACACGCGGCGCGATATTGGCAACCTGCGCACGCACCTGTCCGTTCCGGGTCCAGGGGGAAGCCGTGTAGTAATCCCACAGAATGACGACCACGAGAGCCGCCACCACGAGAATGCAGAGCGTGATGGTCAAGCGGATCAGGCGATGGGCACTGGCAAGCACGGGACGGTCACCTTGGTTTCGAAAAATGGAATTCGGAGCGGGAGTAAAGGGGTCAGAGGATCAGGGTGTAGATGCCAACCAGGCAGATCAGGATGCCGAACTGGGCCAGTGGCGGGTCCCAGACGAAGCGCCACAGGTCAAACCAGCCCATGATCCAGCGCAGGATCCCGAGCGTGACCAGCGCCAGCGCCAGATTGATGACGAAGGCCGAAACCAGCACGCCATCAAGATCGACGACCTGTGTCATTACCATCGCTTGCGTCCTATCCCGTAGTGATGCACAGCCGAACGGTTCAGACGCACCATCGTCCGGACCGCTTCCAGACCGCCGATACAGTTGATGATCATGGACTGCTCTTCGCGGATGCCTTCCGAAAGGCGCTCGAAGAACATGGCCTGAAGTTCGGGGATTTCAGCCTCCAGAAGGCCGAGCTTGTCATGGGCTAGCAGACGCCGCACATGACGGACCATGGGTTTGAGACCGTGCAGATGCCCGGCCTCATCCAGATAGTGCCGGACGCGGGCAATCGTGCTGGAAAAATCTTCCAGCGCCACGAACCGGTTGAAAACGCGCCGGGAACGCAGACCAGGGTCCTGCATCCGGTCCGTCCACATCAGGAACTGACTGAGGCGTTCGTATTTCCGACTGAGCAGCGGCGGCCCCATGCGCTCGCCATGTCCGGCAAGCTGCGTTTCCAGATCATAGGCGATGGAGACTGCCAGCCGGAAACGATGCCGTCGCGCGGTGGGCGGCCAGAGCAGGACCAGCAGCACGAAAGAGAGCACCGCCGCCATCGCATAGAAGGTGTTGCGCGTGATGAAAGCCAGCGGGTCATAATTGTGGTGATTGCCGAGCCCGATGAACACCAGAAAGAACACGCCATAATTGAAGCCGATGGCGCTGGTTTTCGGGTTCATCAGCAGCAGGCAGGACACGATGGTCTGTGGCAGAAGCACCAGCGCCAGACCCAGCATGCTTTCCACATGCGGCAGGATCATGAAGTCCAGCCAGGCGGCCACGAGAATGCCAGCAGGCATGCCGATGATGGCCCCCTTACCGAACTGCGCGGTGTCGATCGCCGTGGACGCCAGCGTCAGCACCAGCGCCGTCTGCGACAGGGCCGTGACAGACGCCGGAATGCTGGACGCAAGACAGAGCGCGGAGGCGACACTAAACCCCAGCAGGACCCGCATCGCGTTAATGAACGCCGTCACATAGTCCGGATTGCTCTCCAGATGGGCCAGCTTGAGCGCATCGCCCGCCGGTGTGGCGCGCAGGAGCGTGTTCATGCCGGTGCGGATGTGCAGACGGTTACTGAGAAGCGTCGAGCAGCGTTCGAAAAACCAGGCTTCCCGCGCCGAAGGGACGAAATCCGGGTCTTCCTTGCGGATGCCATCCAGAATCGTGTCCATCGTTTCAAGACGGGTCGTACCGTCCTCGGAGCGTTCATGCCAGGCGCGGACGTGACGGATCAGGAGATCGGAAATGCCGCCGGTTTCCAGAAGCCAGGCAATGGCACGGCTGGTGGTCAGGACGGTCAGCATGCCGATGATGCCGAGCCGCGCGCCCGCCATCCGCAGACGTCCACGCTCCACTTCGGTCCGCGCATAGGAAATCTGGGTCATGAGCGCGAGGATCTCGCCACTCAGCCCGATCATTTCCTCCGGCGTAGCAATCGGCTCGCCCATGACGGCGGATTTGCCGGTCTGACGCACGCGATGGGACAGCGTCTCCATGGCCTCGGACAGCCGGCGCCAGGCTTCCGGAGAGCCGGAGAGAATATTAACGACCGCGATAGAGGCCACGCCGATGGCAATGTCAGAGGCACGGGCGATGCTGACGGGATAGATGTTCTGCGGGTCATCCATCGTGGGGATAGCCACCAGCGCAACCGTATAACCTGCCAGAAGCGCCCCGTAGGACCGGAAATCGCGCTCCAATGAGCCTACGAAGGCACAGGCTGAAATCCACAGGGCCGCCCCACCCAGCGAGAGGGCCCGCTCCTCATTGAACATGGCGACGAGAATGATGGAGACGCTGACGCCAAGTACGGTGCCGGCCAGACGATAAAACGCCTTGGACAGCGCCTGGCCACGCAGGGGCTGGGCCAGGATCATGACGGTCACGCCCGCACTGGCAGGCGAATCAAGCTGGGACCAGAAGGCCGTTCCAAGCGCCAGAACAAGTGCAAACCAGGTCCTGAGACTGAACTGGAGCCACCCCGGGCGAAGAACTGACTGTAGTGCTGCGGTCAAGAGCGTTGCTCCCCACCCGGCACAGACTTCATCAGAAACAGTCCCACGGCCCTCGTTACCAGAATCAGACTTCAAACCTTAGGAGCGCTTGCCCGGAAAAGTTAGTCCTCAAATCCTCTGGACACGCTTTGACAGACAGATCCTCACGCGGATGTGTCTGTCTGCAGGCTAGTCTTCTTCGGTTGGCAGGGCGTTGCAGGCCGCAGTCAGCTTGGGGTCCGGATGCGTGGCCGCACTGCGGCAATAGGTTCGGGCATCGGCACCACACATATTCGTGACGTCCTCCATTTCGGAGGACAGGACATCGCGCGCCACGCCGATATCCTGATTGTGCTCGGGATCGATGCCCTCTTCCTTGCCGAGTGCCGTCTGCGCCTTGTGCATCTCCTTGAGCGCATTGATGCAGGAATCGCCTGCCGCGTCCGGATTGGTCTGCAACACCCGCAGGATCTTGTTGATGGCGAATCCCTGCTGGTTGATCGTGGGATCGTCGTCATTGGTCTTGGCGTCGCCGTCATCGGCCCGGGCCATGACGGGCGCGGCCAGGGCGACGGCGAGAGGAAGAAGGGCCAGCAGACGGGCGGGACGGGAATGGCGCTTGATCATGAAGTTTACGTTAGGAGAAAATATCGCCGCAACAAAGACCCGGAACGCCGCTGTTGCAGCATGTTGCAAAAGGGCGACATCGAGGAATTCCGCCGGCCAGACGGCTTGTCAGCTTGACTCTGCATGGCGGGATCGGTAAGCGGGGCCATTCTTTCGCGGGCGTTCCGGCCCGCTGTCCGGTCCGCAAGGGCCTTACCCGTCGAGAGCCTGATCACCATGAAGATCCGCAACAGCCTGAAGTCCGCCAAGGTCCGCGACAAGGACTGCCGCGTTGTCCGCCGCCGCGGCCGCGTTTACATCATCAACAAGAAGAACCCGCGCATGAAGGCTCGCCAGGGCTGAACCCCTTGGTCTGCCGGATGACAGACGGACGGCGCTGGCTGATGGCTGGCGCCGTTCTGCTTTGTACCCCGGCCCTGACATGTCTGCCAGTTCGGGCTGAACCTGCGGCAAATCCGCCGGTTTCCAGCCCCGCAGCCCCTCCGGCTGCACCGCCTGTCCAGCCCGCTCCCGCAGCAGGGACTGCGAAGGCCTCTCCCAAATCCCCGACACTTCATCCCCGCCGTACACTCCACGATCGCCTTGTGGAGGCCGAAAAGGCTCTCGCCATGGCCAGGAATGAAAAGCAGGCCGGTGAAATCGCCGATCGTGCGGAAGGACTCCGCAGCCGTGCCCTGACCGGCAGCGTGCAGATGCTGATCAGCGATTCGCATGATGCGCTGGAGAAACATGATTTCCAGCGGGCACAGGATGATCTGACCTCCGCCATCACCATCCAGCCCGACCAGTCCATCCTGTATCGCCAGCGCGCAGCCATCCGCCTGATGGCCGGTGACAATAACGGCGCCATCTCGGATCTGGGCGTTGAGCTTCAGGCCGATCCCGGCGATCCAACGGCCTGGGGGATGCTTGCCGAAGCCGAACACGACCGCAATGAACCGGATGCGGCTCTGCAGGCCTTCCATCAGATGCTATTGCTGAATCCGAAATCACCCGATTCTGACAAACAGCTCAAAAAGCTGGAAAAGGCCCGCGACGGCCAGCAGGACTGAGGCTCCGCACGGCGTCTCACTGTCGTTGCTCTGGCAACCCCTTGTATTGCCGGGTGTTCATCCCCTGATTCCTTTTTTCAGGAGATTTTCGCATGACAAAGCATTCCCCCGCCCATGCAACCGTTATCCCCGAGGCCGGTTCCAAGAAGAGCTGCTGCTCCAAGATGAAGACCTGCTGTCAGAAGGCCACGCGCGCCCGTGAAATCGGTCTGGCTGGCATGACGGCCATGGCGACCTTCGGCCCCAAGCGCTTCCGCCCCTACTTCCAGCAGATCCTTGCCGTCATCGCAGTCGTCACCGCCACGGTCGAGTTCTTCCGCAAGCGCAAGGGCTGATTTTCCAGCCCTAGAGAAAGGAGATGGGGTCGATATCAATATCGACCTTTGCTCCCCCGGCTGGTTTGATATCGGCCAGCCATTCCCGCAGGATCGGCTGCACAGCGATGCCCCGCATCGTCCGCAGCAACAGTCGCCTGCGATGCCGTCCGCGAAGAACGGCAAGCGGGGCCGGAGCTGGTCCCAGAACCTGCACCCCTTCCCGCTCCGGCGCAGAAAGCGCGATCTCCCGTGCCAGCGCATCCGCAGCTTCGGCACTCGGGGCACTGACGATCAGGGCGGCCAACCGTCCGTACGGCGGCCAGAAAGAGGGCCGTCTCTGCTCGGCTTCCTGTTCCATGAACGTCTGGAAATCGTTGGACACCAGCGCCGTCATGACCGGATGCTCACCCACATAGCTCTGAAGCAGCACGCGGCCACGATGCTCGGCACGACCCGCACGACCCGCAACCTGATGCAAAAGCTGCACGGTCCGCTCCGCCGCCCGCAGGTCCCCGCCGCCCAGCCCCAGGTCGGCATCGACGACACCCACGAGCGTCAGCTTGGGGAAATGCCAGCCCTTGGCGACGATCTGTGTGCCAATGATGAGGTTGACCTCTCCATCCGAAATCTTCCGGACCGCTTCCGCCGTGGCAGCAGGGGAGCCGAGCGTATCAGACGACATCACCAGCAGTTTCGCGTCCGGAAACCGGAGCTTAGCTTCTTCGGTAATGCGTTCGATCCCCGGCCCGATAGGCACGAGCGAGTTCTCGGCGTGACATTCCGGACAATCCTTCGGAATCCGCTCGGTATGGCCACAGTGATGGCAGGTCAGGATGCCGCGGGCCCGGTGTTCCACCAGCCAGGCCGAACAGTTCGGACACTGCATCCGGTGCCCACACGCCCGGCACAGCGTCAGGGGCGCATAGCCGCGCCGGTTGAGGAACAGCATGGCCTGTTCCCCCTTCTCCAGCGTTTCGTCGATGGCGGTGCAGAGCTTGGGCGACAGGAATAGTCCGCGCTCCGGCGGATCGGCCCGCATATCCACGAGTGAGACATCCGGCAGGGTTGCCCCGCCGTGCCGCGCGGTCAGGAGTTCATGCCGGTAGCGGCCGCTTTCCACATTCGCGAGCGTTTCAAGCGATGGCGTCGCGGAGACGAGAATGGCCGGTGCATCCGCCAGACGCGCGCGGACGACCGCCATGTCCCGGCCGTGATACATGACGCCCTCTTCCTGCTTGAAGGCACTCTCATGCTCCTCGTCCACCACAACAAGGCCCAGCTCGGAAAACGGCAAAAACAGCGCCGAACGGGCACCGACTACAACGCGGGCACTGCCTTCCGCCACCGCCCGCCATGTCTCGCGCCGCCTTTTGGCTCCGAGATCAGAATGCCAGACGGCGGGTTCTGCGCCAAAGCGGCGGATGAAACGGTCCGTCCACTGGGCAGAAAGCGCGATTTCCGGCAACAGGACCAGAACCTGCTTTCCCTTGGCCAGACAGGCCGCCACGGCCTCGAAATAGACCTCTGTCTTGCCCGATCCGGTCACGCCTTCGAGCAGTGTGACCTGAAACCGTCCGGCTTCGACAGGCCCACAAAGTTCCTGCGCGACTTCGGCCTGTTCTTCGGAAAGTTTTGGCGCGCCATGGCTCGGGTCCGGTGTTGCGAACGGGGCGGCCACAGCAATAACGGCCTCGCGCAGCAGACCGGCCGTAGCAAGGCCGCGGATCACGGCAGCACTTGCCCCGCTCCGCGCGCCTAGTTCGGCGGTCGTCATGGGCGTGGACGAAGCAAAATTGAGCACCGAGCGACGGGCTGGCGTGATACGCAGATCACCTTCCGGCATCTCCGTCCGTACCCAGCCCAACGCAGGCTTGGGCGCGTCCTTCAGATGAATCCGCGTCGCCATCGCCAGCACTAGGCCCGGCGGGGTCAGCGTATAGGCCGCGACCCAGTCGATGAAGCGGCGCAGGCTCTGCGGAAGCGGCCGGACATCCAGTTTCCCGATGACAGGACGCAGACGCGCAAGCGGAACTTCACGGCCGACCGGCAACGCAAAATCGGCAGGCAGGGTGCGATCGGTTTCCCAGACACAGCCTACGGTTTCGCGTCGGCCCAGCGGGACCGTGACAAGGTCTCCGGGCTCAAGCGGCATCGGCGCAAGGTAATCGAGCGGCCCCGGAAACGGCAGCGGCACGAGCACCGAAACGCGCGTTCCGGCGGAAGGTGGCTTTCGCCGGGGATCAGGCTTGGATAGGCTGCTGGATGCCATGACCGTATCTAACCTCCCACGCTCCGAAATGCCATGACGGCCACACTGATGGCGCTTGATGCCCTGCGCGACTGGACCGAATGGCTGACGCATGAGAAGCGCTCCAGCCCGCGCACCGTCGAGGCCTACCGCCATGACATCCTGCTGGCGCTGACGTTTTTCCAGCAGCATCTGGGCGGCGAGGTCACACTGGCAGACCTGGGAAAACTCTCACTCGCTGATCTGCGCGCCTGGCTCGCCCATGAAACGGCCCGCAGCGAGAAACCGACCCGCCGTACCACCAGCGCCGACTCGCGGGCAAGGTCGCGGGCGCGACATGTCTCGGCCCTCCGTTCGTTCTACCGGTATCTGGCCCTGCGACATGATCTTTCTAACCCGGCTCCGTCCCTGCTCGCCACACCGCGTATGAAAAAGCGTCTGCCCCGCCCGCTGGGACAGGACGCCGCACTGGCCGCGGCGGAAGGCATTTCCGATGATGCCGAGACCAGTCAGGCCGCCCTGCGGGACCGGGCACTGTTCACGCTGCTTTATGGCACCGGGCTGCGGATTGGCGAGGCGCTCTCGCTCGACATCCGGGACCTGACCAATGCGGGACAGAACATGCTGCGCGTGGTCGGCAAAGGCGGCAAGGAACGGCTCGTGCCCCTGCTTCCGGCCGTGATCGAGGCGCTGGAAAGCTGGAAAGCGGCCCATCCCTCTCCCGCTCCCGATGCGCCCCTGTTCTGCGGAGTACGGGGTGGGCGGCTCAATCCCGGCGTGGCCCAGCGCGCCATGCGGAACTGGCGCAAGGGTGAAGGCCTGCCCGATTCCGCCACCCCTCATGCCCTGCGCCATTCCTTTGCGACTCATCTGATGGAAGGCGGGGCCGACCTGCGCACCATTCAGGAACTGATGGGCCATGCCAGCCTCTCCACGACGCAGGCCTATACGCTGGCGGATGAGAAGCACCTGCTGGATGTCTGGCGCAAGGCGCATCCGCGCTCGGGTCAGGGATCATGAAACGCACGCTGCCAGCTGCCCTGTTTCTGGGCATGACGCTGTGTGCAACAACCGTTCATGCTGCTTCCACCTGCGAGATGGCCCCGGCCGTCGTCCTGCCGCTTCGCGATGATGGCGGTTATCTGAGCGTGCCGGTCACGGTGAACGGGCAGGATGCCTCGATGATCGTGGATACCGGTTCCGAAGGCAGCCTCATGACGCCGCAGGGCGTCTCGGCGCTGCACCTGCCGGCCGATCCCGAACATCGCACGATGATGCAGGGCCCCAATGGCAGCCCGCGCCTCGTACCGAATATCCGCATTCAGGACCTGCGGCTGGGAACACGTTCGGCGGGCGAGCTTCCCCTAGGGATGGGGACGATGGCCGTTGGAATCCTGCCGGGTTCACCCATGATCAGGCCCCCCGTTTACGGTCTGCTGGGGGCGGATGTGCTGGCGGATTACGATCTGGAATTCGATGTCCCGCATCAGCGCCTGACACTCTGGACGGTGCGCCTGAATTCCAGCGTCTGCCATCAGCCTCCCGCCTGGAGCGGACACTGGACGACAATCCCCGTGCAGCGTCAGTCCGGACGCCTGATGGTGGCCTTTACGCTGGATGGCGTGAAGGGCACGGCCCTTCTGGACAGTGGCGCGCGCTCGCATATCGTCAGCACGGACTTCGCCTACCGCATCGGCCTGACCGACATGCAACTCGCGCGGGACCCGGGCGGTCTGACGGCGGGCGTGGATCTCGGGGAGCGCCAGTATCACTGGCACCGTTTCGGACAACTGGAGCTGGGCGGCACCGTCTGGACACACCCGGTCCTGACCGTCGCCCCCGTCCACGATCAGGCCGACATGCTTCTGGGCTCGGACTGGTTCGCCCATCACGAGATCTGGCTGTCCTACGCCACGAAGCAGCTTTTCTTTCGGTAAATACCGAACATGCCGGGAAAGTTTCCCAACGGTCATCAGGCAGGGAAAGCTCAAAGTCTTCCCCTGCCTGAGGTACAGCTTTATCGGGTAATAAACGCCAGAATATCGGCATTGATGACGTCTGCATGTGTCGTGTGCATGCCGTGCGGATAACCGGGATAGATTTTCAGCGTGCTGTCCTGAATCAGCCTGCCCTGCAGGACCGCAGCGTTCTGGTAAGGCACGACCTGATCATCATCGCCCTGCAGCACAAGCACCGGCACTGTGATGGCCTTCAGATCCTCGGTCTGATCCGTTTCGGAGAAGGCCCTGATACCCTCGTAATGGGCCTTGGCACTGCCCATCATGCCCTGACGCCACCAGTTGCGGATCGTGCCTTCGGAAACTTCTGTTCCCGTGCGGTTGAAGCCATAGAACGGTCCTGTGGGAACATCGAGAAAGAACTGTGCCCGATTGGCTGCCAGTCCGGCCCGCAATCCATCAAGAACTTCGATCGGAGCACCCTCGGGGCTGCGGTCCGTCCGCACCATCAAAGGCGGCACTGCGCTGATGAGCACAGCTTTGGCCACACGCCCCTGAGGCTGGCCATATTTTGCGACATAGCGGGCCACCTGTCCCCCGCCTGTTGAATGCCCGATATGGATGGCATTCTTCAGATCGAGATGTTCCAGAACGGCCGACGCGTCGGCTGCGTAATGGTCCATGTCATGACCGTCACTCACCTGCGCCGACCGCCCGTGACCGCGACGGTCATGCGCGATGACGCGAAATACCTTGCTCAGAAAGAACAGCATCTGCGCGTCCCAGTCATCGGCACTCAGCGGCCAGCCATGATGGAAAACAATCGGCTGGGCATCCTTCGATCAGAGGTGGACCCCGTTTTTCGGACAGGTGTCTAAGCTATAATCCGACCTGAGAGAGGACGGGTTTTATGGGCAAGGTTACGCGCAAGAGGTATGCGGCGGAGTTCAAATCACGGGTTGCCCTGGAGGCGATCCGTGGGGAAC
>NZ_JABCQG010000007.1 GCF_015244565.1 Gluconobacter vitians
CTCGTGGGCGAACCGCTTCAATCAGAGGCTCCCAGATCGCCCATGTCTCGTCCGTAAAAGTGCCTGTTCCGTCTCCTTCTTCCATCCCTACAATATGGGAAGAAATTCAAGTGCTAACAGGCCCTAACATTACATACAAGAAACCGGAAACGGCCGCAGCAGACCTGCGAAAACATTCCCGAAAATACCACGAGCGCCTTTTAACGAACGTTTAATTATTGTATGATATTACTCAGGTCTCCTATTGAGAGAGTCAACCCAGGTGATGGAAAAACAAGAGGATGATGTCAGGAAAAACCTGAACTACGCCAATAACTGGCCTCAGGGCACGCGTGATGATTTCGTCCTTCACGCTCTCGACTGCTCCGCTATTGTCGCCATTACTGATACCCGCGGTCGTATTCTTTCCGTCAACAGCCGGTTCGAAGAAATCAGCGGTTATACCCGTGACGAACTCATTGGCAATGACCACCGGATGCTGCACTCCGGTCAGCATGACAGGAAGTTCTTCCGGCAGATGTACCGGACAATCGCCTCAGGCCATGTCTGGCACGGCGAAATCTGCAACCGTCGCCGCGATGGCTCCCTTTACTGGGTCGATACAACCATCGTCCCCCATGTCTCCGAAAACGGAAAAGTCACGAGTTATGTGGCCATCCGTTTTGACATCTCCGCCCGCAAGCAGGCCGAGAACCATCTGAAAGCCAGCCGTCAGAAACTGCAGAAAGCCGTCAATACCGACTTCCTGACCAAGATTTCCAACCGCCAGCATTTTTCCCACATCCTGCGTCGGCTCCTGCGTACGAGCACTGCGAGCCATATCTGCCTGGCCCTGCTCGACATCGATACCTTCAAAACGATCAATGATACGTCCGGCCATGACGCAGGCGACCGCCTGCTGCGAAAGGTCGCCGAGAAACTCCAGTCTTTCCAGAGCGACAGCTGTTTCATCGCCCGTATCGGCGGTGACGAATTCGCCGTCCTTATGACGGGCAACACCCCGGCGCGGTTCGAAACGGATCTTCTGGACATCCTCACCCGGATGCGTTTCACCTTCCGCAACCCGATCATGAGCCATGTCTGCACCGTCAGCATTGGCTATGTCTGCGTTCCCCTGCCCGATGCCCGGGAAAAATCCCTGCTCAAATGCGCGGATCTTGCCCTGTATGCCGCCAAAACGGGCGGGCGGAACCGCATCTGTGAATATCACCCCGCCATGGAAGAGAAGCTGGACCTTGCAGCCCGGCTGCGCAGACGCGTCCAGACCGGCCTGCGCGACCACAGCATCGAGGTCTTCTACCAGCCCATCTTCTCCCTGAGCGCTCCCGGCCGTATTTCCTTTGAAGCCCTCCTGCACTGGGACCATCCGCAACACAGGGTTCTGTCCCCACAGCATTTTCCCGAAGTTTTCGAAGACCCGCGACTGACCCTGACGCTGAACAGCTTCGTCACACATCAGGTCATGCAGGACATGCGCCTGCTCCAGGAGCAGAACATCCATTTCGAGCGCATCGCCATCAACATCGCCTTATGCGACCTCGAAGGCAGCGACTTCTTCCGGAAAATCACCACGGTCGCCGAAGAAATGAACGTCCCGCTCGACGCCCTGGCCTTGGAAGTCACCGAGAACGTCTTCTCGCGCCCCCATCACAAGCAGCTCGAACACGAACTGGACACCCTGCACAGCCAGGGCGTGCAGATCTCACTCGACGATTTCGGGACGGGATTTGCTTCCCTGACCCATCTCAAGACCATCACGTTCGACTACGTGAAAATCAACCGGGCTTTTGTCGCCGGACTGGAACGTCACGGTACGGACGCCGCCATCATCCGGGGCGTGATCGACATCGTCCACAGTCTGGGGCGCAAGGTCGTGGCGGAAGGCATCGGCAGCGCCACGCAGGTGCGCGCGCTGCTTGAGATGGAATGTGATTTCGTACAGGGAGATTTTCTGTGTGAGGCCGTGCCGGTGATGGACATCCCGGCCGCCCTCGAAAAGATCCGCTATCAGACGCTTCTGTCACCTGTCGGCGGACCAGCCTGACGGATCTTCCGATCCGTCAGGAACCAGCGTCAGAAACGCTGGTCAATACCAGTGAGGATCGTCCGGCGCAGGCCATATTGCGGCGCACCCACACCAATACCGCTGCCATCACGCAGCAGATAGGTGCGGTCGAACAGGTTGGTCACGTCAAGACGCAGCTGCGTGCGCTTGAGGAACGGAACCTGGAACAGATCCTTGAAGGACTGCACCAGTGACAGGTTGAACGTCGCATATTGTGGCACGGAAGCGCCGTTCGGCGTCGCACCGTCGGCGCGCAGACCACTGCCATAGACCATCGTGGCGGACAGGCGAAGCGGATGGCCGGTGCGGTGGAAGAAGGAATAACTTCCACCTGCCGAAGCGGTCCAGCGCTGATCGTGATCCAGATGGATCCAGTGCTTGCTGGTATAGGCCAGATCGTCCGGATCGAAGTTCCACTGCGCCGTGGTGATGTCCTTGCCGATGGCGCGCGACCAGGAGAAATTGCCGTACACGCTGAAGGCGCCGCGGGTGTAGTCCGTGGCGAATTCATAACCATGAACCTGACCGCGACGGTAGTTGAACGCCGACAGGATGACCGGGGAGCCGAACTGGCCTTCATCGATCATGTTCTTGGCCAGCTTCACATACGCATCAAATGAGGCATGCCAGCCCGGCAGAAGGGTCTGCGAGAAGCCTGCATCAAAGTAATGGTCGCGCTCGGCCTTCACGTTGCTGTTTAGGAACGTCCCTGGAGCCGCGGACGTATTGGCAAACTTGTTGAGCGACGTGCCGCCCACGAGTTCGAACGGCGGCGGCGTGAAGTAACGGGAATAGCCTGCGTGGAACGTGCCACCACGCCAAGGCTTGTAGACGATGTTCAGGCGCGGGCTGACCTGTTTGGAGTGGGTATATTCATCCACCCCGTCAAAGCGCAGACCATAATTGATCGTCAGGTTCTTCAGCGGGCGCCATTCGTCCTGCGCATAAAGCCCGTACATCCAGCCCGTCCGGCCCGTGCCGTCATGGATGGTGAGCGGATTGTCGGAATAGACCGCATTGCCATCACCGTCCTCGCCGCTCTGCGGATAGACCGTTGAATCCGATTTGGAAACGTTTCGTTCCACATAGATCTGGTAGCCGAAGCGGACTGTATGATCCTTGGCGGCCTGCCATGTGGCGTCCGACTGCGTTCCCGTCGAGAAGACCGAACGCGCCGCACGCTGGGCAATACCGTTATAGACCAGATCGCCCAGCGGATCGGGCGAGTAGCGCAGGGAGCTGTAACGCAGCACGGCGGACGTCTGGAAGCTCAGCTTGCCCATGTCCTTCTGCAGGGACAGGATGCCGAAATCCGTGATTTCCTTCTGATGCTCGTTCAGGCTTGAACTGTCACCATTGCCGTACAGCTTCTGTGACAGGTCACTATTGGCAAAGGACGGGTTGGCGAACTGGCGCTGCTGTCCCGGATTGTTGGGAAGCTGGTATTCGGCATTGGAAATACCAGCCGTGAAACTGATCCGGGTATTTTCGTCCACCGTGTAACGGCCATGACCCAGAAAGTGATACTGGTTTGTCAGATCATGCAGGGCATTGAAGCTCGGCGTGGTGTTTTCGATCCCGACACGGTTGTGCACGAAATCCGCAGTGGCGAACCAGTCCCACTTACCATGATGCCCACCGAACTGCGCGGACGGGAAGAAATAGTCGCGCGCACCGCCATAGATCGAGACATCACCGCCGGCATCCGAATAGCCGTTCTTGGTGTTGATATCGATCACGCCAGCCTGGAGGAAGCCGTACTCACTCGGCAGCGCGCCGGTCGTCAGCGACATGGAATGTGCAAAGCGCGTCATGAGCGTCTGTCCGAACACGCTCATGCCTTCGGGCAGTGCTACGCCGTCGAGACGGAACTGCACTTCGTTATGATCGCCACGGATATGGATCTGTCCGTAGCTGTCCTGCGCCACACCCGGAGCCTGCAGCAGCAGTGTGTTCAGACCTGCATTGTCGCCGCCGGGATTGGTCTCGATGGCCTGCCGCGAGAAAGTATAGGTCGTTGCGCCCGTGGAGGGCTGAAGTGCTGCGCGGGCCCGTTCGAGATGGGCGTTGACGGTAATGTCATCCGCGCCTGCGCGACAGACTTCCGTCGTCGTCGTTCCATGCTGGTCATCGGCATGACCGAAGCTGGAACGGGCATCGGATGCCTCGTCATCCGTCTGTGCTGCGGAAGGCGTTGTCGTTGCCTGGGATGCCGGAGCAGGCGACGTGACCGACTGCGCGAATGCGGAATCGGCAAGGGCAGTGGTGCAGCCCAGTAGCAGAAGAAATGAACGGGCAGACACGAAAGACGGCATGAAACCTCCGGACAGGAAGACGGCAGGAGCGAAGGATAATCGGAACGGCTCTCTTATTATGTTATATCATAACAGTTCAAGCGAAATCTTTCGCCTTGGGAACCAATTTGCGCGGCCCGTTGGCTCTGATGCAGGAGTGCAATATAAGCACGATGTTTTTCAGGGCTTTCCTGTCCATTTTCAGGCAGGCTGTCCCAACCGATACCGTCCCCTCCAGGAGACCCGCCCTTTCCATGACGCTTCGCAAGGCCCTTCTCCTGAGCGCCGGTCTCCTTGGCCCATCCCTCGCCCTTGCGGCCCCGCCGGAAGAGACAAAACCGCTGGCCGGCAAGGCCCGCACGCCCCATCATGCGGGCTCTCACCACACGCCCGCAAAACCAGCCTCCCACGCAGGCGCTCCTGCGGCACCCCACGCCATTCAGGCGCGTGATACCGAAACCATCGCCGTCACCGCCCGCCGGACGGATTTCGCCTTCGTCGCCGCCCAGCACCTTCCCGATGCCGACACGCGCCTGACCGCCGACCGCCTGATCCAGCGCGGCGTCGTGACCCTGCGCGATCTGGAACGCGTGGCGCCCAACCTGACGATCCAGTCCATCAACGGTACGGCCTCGACCAATTTCTATCTGCGTGGCGTCGGCTTCAACGACTTCACGATGAACAACATCCCCACCGTCATGACCTATTTCGATGACGTGCCCTTCGCGTTATCGACCATGTCGAGCGGGTTGATGTTCGATCTGGCGGACGCCACCGTCACCCCTGGCCCGGTCGGCACCACGCACGGACAGTCCGACACCGGCGGCGAAGTCCGTCTGCGCACTGCTGACCCGACCAGCACCCTGCATTACGGCGCCAGTCAGGACATCGCCTCCTATGCCCGCAGCCGCAGCGAGGCCTATATTTCCGGCCCGATTGCCAAAGGTCTGGATTTCCGTCTCGCCGGACAGATCCGGCAGGGTGGCGGCTGGCAGACCGATCCGCAGAACGGTGCTCATCTTGGAGACGCGGATTCCTATGCCCTGCGCGGCAAGCTGCGCTGGCATTCGGATGACAACCGCACCACGATCCTGCTTTCCGGCCATTTCGTGCAGGACAACAGCCAGGTTGTCACCAGTCAGGCCATTCACCGCCTGATCGGCACGACCGGCCTGCCCCGGCTCGGTCAGACACAGGCCGAATGGTCCTCCCGCCCGCAGTTTGCCAACCTGATCGGACGTCCCGAAGGCCTCAAACCCAGCGAGCACAACCAGTTCTGGGGCTGGGACCTGCACATGGACCATGATTTCGGCTTCGCGAAACTCACCTCCGTCTCGGCCTTCGAGACCGAGCGGCAGGGCGAATACACCGATCAGGACGGCACCTCCCGCTCCGAAGCCGACACCTACCGCACCATCAGCGCCAATGCCTTCACGCAGGAACTGCGTCTGGGGTCCAGCAATCCCGACAACCGCCTGCAATGGGTGGTCGGGGCGTTCTACCAGCGCAGCCGCATGAAACAGCGCTTTTTCTTCGACTATACCGATTATGCAGCCCGCGGTTACATGATGGCTACGTCCTTCTCCATGAATCAGGAGAGCACGTCCGAATTCGGCCATATCAGCTATCGCCTGCCGCATAACGTGACGCTGTTCGCAGGCCTGCTGCACGAAATCGACGACCGCAGCCTGCCCGGCCTGACGTCGGAAATCTTTGGCGGCAAGACGACGGCCTTCCACGGCGAGAGCACGGCCTCGGCGCAGTTCGCCGGACAGGTCGGGGTGTCATGGCAGGCCACGAAGAGCACGCTCGTCTATTACAAGATGAGCAAGGGCTTCAAACCCGGCGGCTTCAGCGCCAACAACACCCAGATCCAGGCCCAGCTTGACCCATTCGGCCCCGAGACGGTGCTGACCTATGAACTCGGCTTCAAGAGCGACCCGATCCCCAATGTCCTGCGTCTGAACGGAGCGGCGTTCTATAACGACTTCCACAACCAGCAGGTCGTGGGCACGGTGCTGATCCCGAATTACGGACCGCTGAGCGAGATCACGAACGTCCCCAAATCCGAAAGCTGGGGTTTTGAGGGCACAATCGAACTGCATCCGGTGCGCCATGTCTTCGTGACGCAGAATATCGGCTGGCAGCGCGGCAATTATCAGGACTTCCTGAACGTCAATCGTGCTGCGACCAACACCGCCTATGCCAAGACGGGCGTCTGGCAGGCCGTGAACAGCAATTTCGCGGGCGTGGATAATGGTCAGCCCAAGCTGACCCTGAACGGTCAGGCCGAATGGCGGCAGACGCTGACGCCGGGGCTGGGCTTCGATATTGGGCCGGACTGGTCCTATCGCGGCAGTCAGGCTATCGCGGTCGGCGGCACAGGATTCTATCGCCTGCCGCCCTATTTCCTGCTCGGCGCCCATGCGACCCTGCGTCCCTCGTCCGGGAAGTGGGAAGCCACGGTCTACGCGTCCAACCTGCTCAACCGCAGCTTCTTCGAGAGCGGCGGCATGGCGACAACAACCTATTTCTACATCCCCGGACCGCCCCGCTTTATCGGCGGGCGCGTATCCTACGGATTCTGATCACAGCCTGAGAGGGAAGGGCCGAAAGATCAGCAGGAAATCAGACAGTGCGCGAGAGCCTGGATTTCCTGAATGTTCTTCTCGGTATTCATGGGCTCACGCCCGAGCATGTTCATGGCCCGGAAGTGGATCGTGCTGAGCAGCATATCGAGAACCGTATTCGGATCCTGACAGAAGACATTCTCGCCCCGCCGGCTTGCGCGCTCAAGGAACTGTGACATCTGCGCACGCGCCGGGACCACGCTTGTCTCCCACAGGACCTGACCGAATTCCGGGTCATGTACCGCCTCACCCAGCAGGGTTCCGTAGGTGCGGCCCAGCGGTGTCGCAAGAAATCTGACGCGGGCTGCGATCAGCTCATCCACGTCTCCGGCAAAGCTGCCCGTATCGATCTGGGGCGTCAGATCATCGCGCCACAGGCGGATGGCATCGAAGAACATCACCTGCTTGGTCGGCCAGCGGCGATAAACCGTAGCGGTGGAGACACCTGCGGCCTTGGCAACGCGGCTGATGGTCAGGCCCTGATAGCCCTCCTCCACCAGAACCCGCGCAATGGCTGCCAGGATGTTATCCTTGAGCATAAGATTGACCGGACGCCCCGGCGCACGAACGGCAGTCCGGTCCCGCGCAGAAATATGGATATTCTTTAGCGGTAAAGTATGGGTTACGACGGATTGTGACATGATTGTTCCCCCCCTCTCTCTGGCCATTTACCGGCTGGCATTATTTTTGAATAAACACAGATATTCAGAGATGGATGCACGGTTACAAGACGCATTTGCGTTTGTTTGGTATCAAAACATGTCCATTTTCTGTCAGTGCGAAGACTGTACCACCGCAAGCGACTGTCTTTTCTCCCGCAATGCATCTGCCGTCATGGGCGTCGCACGGGCGGATTGCACGTCCTGCGCAGAAAACGCCGGAGCCGTACCCATTGTGCCCAGAGTAGCGGCATAAGCCAGCACGGCCGCAATATCATCATCCGACAGCGCCCGGAACGCCGGCATGTATCCCTTGTAGGACTGCCCCTCCACCGTAACCGGCCCATGCAGCCCGTTCACCAGAACCGCTGCCAGATACGCCTTCCCGTCAGAACTGCCCGCAATCTGCCCGACCCGTCCGGCCAGCGGCGGAAATGTCCCCGGACGACCGGCCCCCGAAGGCCCGTGACACATCGCACATTTGCCGCGGTATAGCGCCGCGCCGTCCGCCGCCATGGCCGAAGACGCCAGCACCGGTCCAAGCCCCAGCAGAGCCGCCAGCATGATCCTCAAACCGTGTCCCGTTGTCATGGCCCTGGGCCCTCCCGGAATTCGCATTGCCGTAGCATTTCGGAAAACACTAGCCTCCGCTTTCCCCAAAAGCTACCGCCCCCGTCTTTCTCGCCACGGCAAAGCCGCCTATCCTCCGTTCTCTTTCCCGCCGGACATTCCGGCACAGTCGGCAGAGGTTCCGCATGGCCCAGAGCGAGACACCCCCGTCCCCGGACGGCACGAAACGGCGGGACCTTCTGGCAACCGGAACCCTCGCCCTTGGTTGCGCAGGCGCCTGCGCCCTGAGCGTTCCCTTTCTCAACAGCCTGAAAAACCCCGCCGCCACACCCCTGTCCGACAACACGTTGGAGGTCGATCTGTCCACGCTTGCCCCCGGACAGAACATGACCGTGCAATGGCGGGACTGGCCCGTCTTCATCCAGCGCCGCACGCCGCAGATACTGGCCGCCCTTCAGGCCCCCGGACACCTTGCCACCCTACGCGACGCAGACTCCAAAATCCTCCAGCAGCCCAAAGACGCCACAAACTGGCACCGCTCGGTCCGCCCGGAATACGGCGTGCTGATTGGTGTGTGCACCCATCTCGGCTGCGTCCCGACCTTCGACAAACCCAGCTCGGCACCGGACGCAGAGGGCGGCTATTTCTGCCCCTGCCACGGCTCACATTTCGACGCCGCAGGCCGTGTCGTCCAACGCGCGCCCGCCCCCTACAACCTGCCTGTCCCGCCCGTGACCTTCCTCTCCGACACGAAAATCCGCATCGGCCATAGCGCCGGCGATCCGGGCTTTAGCATGTCCGACATCCAGCAGATCTGAGGACCGGACGACATGCCCTCACCCGACAGAATGCCCGACACAGAACCCTCCGGCTGGCTCGACCGCCGTTTTCCGGTCACAGGCTTCCTGCGCCGCGAATATGTCGCCTTCCCGATGCCCCGCAATCTCAACGCCCTGTGGAGCTTCGGCGCGTTTCTGATCGTCACGATGGCCTTCATGATCGCCAGCGGCCTGTTCCTCGCGATCAACTACACGCCCGACATCACACAGGCCTTTGCCAGCGTCGAAACCATCGACCGGCAGATCCCCTCAGGCTGGTTCATTCGCGGCCTGCATATGGGCGGCGTCACCATGCTGTTCGCCTGCCTTTACATCCATCTCGGCCGCGGGTTGTGGTACGGCTCCTATAAGGCCCCGCGCGAACTGCTCTGGCTAACGGGCCTCGGCCTCATGCTCATGATTATGGTCACGGCCTTCGCGGGCTACGTCCTGCCCTGGGGCCAGATGTCCTACTGGGGCGCGACCGTGGTCCTCAATGCCGTCCACGCCATCCCCCTGATCGGCCACCCGCTGTCCGAACTTCTGCTGGGCGGCGAGACGCTGGGCAACATCGCCCTGCGCCGCCTGTTCGTGCTGCATTTCACGATGGCCTTCGCCATCCTCGGCGTCATCGCCCTGCATGTCGCGGCCCTGCATGTCGTGAAATCGAACAACCCCACCGGTATCGACCCCACAAGCCCGGCCCAGACCCTGCCGTTCCATCCCTATTACACCAGCCGCGACGGCTTCGCGCTCTGCCTGTTCCTGATGGTCTATGCCGGACTGGTCTTCTTCCTGCCCGGCCTGCTGACGCTAGCGGACAACTACATTCAGGCCAACCCGCTTATCACCCCGCGCGACATCCGGCCCGAATGGTATTTCGCTCCGTTCTACGCGATCCTTCGCGCCGTCCCCTCCCGCCTCGGCGGCCTGATCCTCGCCATCGGAAGCCTCGCCGTCCTCTTCGCCCTGCCCTGGATGGACCGCTCCTCGATCCGCCCGGCAACCCGGCGCCCGCTGGTCCGCTTCTCGCTCCCGCTCGCCTTCGCGTCCTTCATCCTGTTGGGCATCGCCGGCATGCACCCGCCCACCGAGACATGGCTGATCGTCAGCCGTGTGGCGATGGCCTGGTGGTTCATCCATTTCCTGCTCGTCATGCCGCTGGCTTCCGAACGGGAGATCCCGTCATGACCCGCCGGATCCGGCCCCTCCTCCTCGCCGCCAGCCTGACCGCCCTCCCCGCCGCAGCCAGTACTCCGGCCCAGCGCGGCCTGGTGGTCTTCCAGCAGGTCTGCGCCGCCTGTCACGGCATGGAACATGTCGATTACGGAGACATGACCGCCCTCGGCCTCTCTCCGGACGACATCCGCAAATGGGCCGCAGATCAGGACCTGCCCGACGGCGTGGACGACAACGGCGACCCGAAAACCCGCCACGCCACGCCTTCCGACCCGATCCTCTCGCCCTATCCCAACGCCGCAGTTGGCCGCCTCGCCAATCACGGCCTGCTCCCGCCAGATCTCTCCCGTCTAGTCCTGACACTCCCCGGCGGCGCAGACGAAATCCGGCAGATCCTGCTCTCCTACGCCCCCACCCCACCGGGCGTAAAACTCGATGAGGGCCGCTATTACAACACTGCCCTGAAATGGAAGCATATCGGCATGCCCCCGCCCCTTCAGGACGGCATGCTGACCTACCCCGACGGCACCCGTGCGACTTCCGTACAGATGGCCAACGACGTCTCCGCCTTCCTCGACTGGGTGGCCCACCCGCATCAGAGCGAGCGCAGACGGATCGGCCTTTACGTCCTGGCCTATCTCGCCCTGATGGCGCTCCTGACCTTCCTGCTGCAACGCCGCGTCTGGTCATCCCGCCGCTGAAAGCCTCTACATCCGCGAGGCATTATCCATGCGATGCGCCGCCCGATAGGTCAGCGGCATGACCGCCAGCCCCTGCACCGTCTCGATCACATCCAGCTCCGTATTTCCCAGCAGCCGGATCAGCGCCTCCCGCGGCGTATAGGACCCACGGACCGCAATACTGCTCCCGCCCTGCAACAGCGCATCATCCATCAGGACCGGGCATTTCGTCTTGCGCGCCAGCTCCGCCACGGCCGCCGCAAGGCTCTTCTGCCCGATCTGCAATGTTGTCCTGCGGATCGGACAGATATCCCGCGTCCGCGTGACCGTCTCCGCCGAAACCGGACTGCCCGCGCACAGGACACAGAGCATCACCGTTACGCCCAGTCCCGCCCGAAAGAAACGGAACACCGCGTGACGCCACTCATGTTTTTCTGAAAACGGACGGTCGCACATGTCCGTGACTCTCCGCTGGACCACCTGCCCCGGACCGCAACACAGGCAGGCTTATTCGCGGACTCAACGCCCCATAATCACGGGAAGCCACAGCCCTCCCGCTTTTTTGAGAACCCGGCACATGGCGGTACGGGAAACTAGAAGGTCGGCGGGGTACAGGCGCTGATGATCTCGCAGCCGTCAGGACTGACACAGCGGAAACGATGCGGCTGCCGGCTGTCGAAATGATAGGCATCGCCCGGCCCCAGCACCTCGCACCGCTCGCCGACCGTAATCTCCACCCGGCCACGCAGGATAAACCCGCCTTCCTCACCCTCATGGGCATAGACCGAAGACCCGGTATCCGCGCCCGGCGCATAATTCTCATTCAGGATCTGCAGGGTCCGGCCAAATGCCGGCGCGCCCACCTGCCGGAACGTCACACCCCCCTGCTCGAACGTGACCAGCTCGTCCGAGCGGTAGAAGATCTTCTCCCCGCCATCCGGTGCAATGCTGAAAAACTCCCCGAGCGTCACCGGAATCCCGTCCAGAACCCGCTTGAGCGTTCCGACGGAAGGGTTCATGTCTCCGGACTCGATGAGGGAAATCGTGGAATTGGTCACACCGGTCCGCTTGGCCAGTTCACGCTGGGACAGGCTCCTCGCCGTCCGGACAAAACGCAGGCGTGCTCCCAGATCCATTCCCTCGTCTTCCTCCCGACTCATTCCATGTAACCAGTATGTCATATCGAAACAGAAAGGAAACCCGCAGAGATCGAAATACCCTACGGTGGTATAATTTTCTCGTATATGACCTTACGATCCCTCACACGATGATCCGGAGCCGGGGAACGTCTGGCCGCAAAAGCCGTTCTGGAGTAGAGACTCAGTCGGAGCGCCCTGTTTCGCAAGTTCTGAGGAACATGGTGACTTCCGGATATTCCGGTCATGGCTCCGAGGGTATGCGCGGATACATCAGGCACAAGGTGGATGACAGATGCTGTATGCTTCGACGGGATGTTTCACTCTGACAGTGATGATGGGCGTCTGGCTCGCAATTTTCGCGGCCCGCTACAAGCGCCCCTACAGCTTCCTCACCCCGCTTCATGTCGGTTCGGCCGTGGTGGGATCGATCTTCCTGATCATCGCGCTGTCCAATGGTGACAGCCGGCTTATGCTCAATGTGGCCCTCGCCGTCGCCATCGCATCCTTTGGCGTTCTGATGGCCTTCTTCCGCAGGCGTGGCGCCATGATCGCGCCGCTCTATATGTGTCACATCCTGCTGGCAGTGATGTTCTATTTCTCGATGGTCTGTTTCACCATCTTCCCGAATTTCGGCCTCGACTGACCGCTTTTACAGGGCCGAAAGGCTCTTCCAGATCATATAGGCCGCGACCGTGAAGATGACGCAGGCAAAGAACGTCGTCAGCGCCGCACCGGAACCCGACAGACGCTTCGCCGCCCGGGTTCCGAGGAAACTGCCCACAATTCCCCCCGCCACGAACAGCGCACCCATCACCCAGTCCACATAGCCCGAGAGCATGTAACTCAGCGCCGTACTTGCTCCTAAAGCCGCCACGGCCACCAGCGACGTTCCCACGGCATTGAGAATGGGCATCCGCGTGCAGGCAATGAGCGCGGGCACGATCAGAAACCCGCCGCCAATCCCGAAAAACCCGGACAGCACACCCGTCCCGGCCCCGGCCACCATGACGCGCGGCATGTTCTGGCGGTTACACGCCGCCCCCGCCTCACCCTGATTGCGGCGCCCCCGCAGCATGAGCACACCGACCGCAACCATCAGCAGCGCAAAACAGAGCAGCAGCTTCTGCCCGTTCACCGCCTTGCCGAAGGCCGCCCCGATCAGCGCACCCACGACACCGCAGGGCGAGAAAATGGCCGCACATTTCCATTTGACCGTCCCCGCCCGGGCATGACTGACCAGCCCGGTCAGCGCATTGACCGCCACGGCCATCGCGCTCGTCCCGATCGCGACATGAGGGTTCTTCACCCCCACCACATAGACCATCAGGGGAACGGCAAGGATGGAGCCGCCACCGCCGATCAGCCCCAGCGTGAACCCGATCAGGACACCGCAGGCCAGTTCAAGCGCAATCTGCACGGCCGGTTCAGCCGTTCTTCTTCGCGTTCAGCGGCTTGGGGGCAACCATGAGTTCGCGTCCCTTCAGCATCCCGTCCCAGTACATCAGCGGCATGACATATTTCTTGAGCCACCAGGCCAGACGCGTCGGCTTCTGCCCGTTGAGCAGCCATTTCGGCAGCGTCGGCGCCAGCTTGCCGCCATAACGGAACTCGGCCAGCACGATCCTCCCGTTTTCCACCGTCAGCGGACAGGCGCCATAGCCGGCATATTCCGAAACCGGAGCCTGATGCTTCAGGAACGCCAGCACATTGGTCGCCACCACAGGCGCCTGCACGCGAACCGCTGCCGCCGTCTTGGCCGAAGACGTCCCGATCACGTCACCAATGGCGAACACATCCGGAAAACGGACATGCTGCAACGTCGCCGGATTGACCTCAACAAACCCGTCCGATCCCGCCAGCGCGCTCTCGCGGATCACCTGCGGCGCACTCTGCGGCGGCACGACATGCAGCATGTCGAACTTGCGCTCCACGCGCTCCACACCCTCGCCAGCCTTGCGCTCGAAGGTGGCGGTGCGGTTCGGACCATCCACTGCCACAAGTTTCGATCCGGTGTGCAGCCCGACGTGATAGCGCTTGATGTATTCCATCAGCGGCGGCACGAAGTCCTTCACACCAAACAGTCCCGGTGTGGCCGTGTCGAACTCGACCGAAATGCTGTCCAGCACGCCACGGCGCTTCCAAGCATCACAGGACAGATACACGGCCTTCTGCGGTGCACCGGCACACTTGATCGGCATGGGCGGCTGCGTGAAGATCGCCGTGCCCTTCTTGAGCTGCTGCACGAGCTGCCAGGTATAAGGCGCCAGATCGAAGCGGTAGTTCGACGTCACACCGTTCTTGCCCAGCGTCTCCGCCAGACCCGGAATGGCGTCCCAGTTCAGCGTAATCCCCGTCGCCACGATCAGCGCGTCATAGGAGACGACAGACCCGTCTCCCAGAACAACTTCCCGCACATCCGGCCGGAACAGCTTCGCCGCCTGACGCACCCAGACGACATCTTTCGGCATGACATCCGCTTCCTTGCGGCGCGTCTGGGCCGCCTGAAAGACGCCCCCGCCCACAAGCGTCCAGCCCGGCTGGTAGAAATGCTCGTTCGACGGCTCGACCACACCGATGGACAGATGGCTGTTGCGCTTGAGCAGACTGCCCGCAACCGACAGGCCACCCGCACCGCCGCCAATAATCAGCACCTGAAAATGCGCTGCTCCCTTGCGCGGAGCCGCGGACGGTGCCGCAACACTCTCGATCCGTTCCCGCAGAGCGCTGACATCCACTCCGGCCTTGCCCGCCGCCGCAATGATTTCCGCTGCCGGACGCTTGCCTGCCTCGGCCAGAGCCCAGATCTGAGCGGCCCGCGCGCCCGACCGGCAATAGCCGACAACCGGCGCGGGAAGCGTGGCCAGAGCCGTCCGTGTTTGCGCGACCTGTGCCTCATCCGGCACTGTTCCCGCCTTGACCGGAACCGCGGCAAAGGCCAGCCCGGCCTCCTTCGCGGCTTCTTCGATCGCACTCATATCCGACTGGTCGGGAGACTCCCCGTCAGGACGGAAACAGAGGATCGTGCGGAACCCTTCCGCTTTCAGATCCGCCACGTCACTGACGGCGATCTGGGGAGACACGGCATAGCTTTCGGTCAGATGGCGGGTCGGCATGGGAACTCCAGAAACGGAAAAAGGATCAGAAGACCGGCACGCATCCCGCGCCGGAGAAGAACGTCAGAGACGGTTGACGGGAATCTTGATGTAACTCACGCCATCAGCTTCGGGCTCGGGCAGATGCCCCCCGCGCATATTGACCTGCACGGACGGCATCAGCAGACGCGGCATGTCCAGAGTGGCATCACGAGCCGTCCGCATCTCCACGAACTCGTCTTCGCCTACACCGTCATGCACATGGATGTTGTAGGCGCGCTCATGCCCGACCGTCGTCAGCCAGGCATATTCGTCCCGCCCCGGCGCCTTGTAATCGTGACACAGGAACAGGCGCGTCTCGACCGGCAGCGACAGCAGACGGCGGATGGAGCGGAACAGCTGGCGCGGATCACCGCCCGGGAAATCCGCCCGCGCCGTCCCGAAATCCGGCATGAAAATCGTATCGCCCACAAAGGCCGCATTGCCGATCACGAACGCCATGTCAGCCGGCGTATGCCCCGGAACATGCAGCACCGTGACCGGAAGCTCGCCGATCCGGAACGTCTCGCCATCCGTGAACAGATGATCGAACTGCGACCCATCCCGCGCAAACCGCGTCCCGGCATTGAAGATCTTGCCGAACACGGTCTGAACCCGGATGATATCCGCCCCGATCCCGAGCTTTCCGCCAATCTTTTCCTGCAACCAGGGGGCTGCGGACAGATGATCGGCATGGGCATGCGTCTCAAGCTGCCATTCAACAGTCAGACTTTCACGCTCCACGTAATCGACAATCGCCTGCGCCGATCCATGCGACGTCCGCCCGGCAGCCGCGTTATAATCGAGCACAGAGTCGATCACCGCCGCCTGTTTCGTAACGGGACAGTGGACCACATGGCTCGCGGTATTGGTGGCCTCATCAAAGAAGGTACAGACAACCGGCGCAGGGGCCGAGCCTTCCTCGGTTCGCCGGATCTGCGCGGTTGCGGCCTGGATTGCTGCGTCATGCATGGGCGCTCACCTTGCTGGCTGTGGAATGCCTTTACGACACTTTCATTAACTGTTAAGTTAATATTGTAAGTGTTGCATGTCAAGCGCCCTGATGCTTTTGGAACCGGATCATGACCGCATCTTCCCCCGTTGAGGCCCAACTCCCGACCCTGCGCATCGGCGACCGCGCCCCGGATTTCAGCGCCCGCACGACACATGGCGAATTCATCATGAGCGCCCTGCGCGGACACTGGGTCCTGCTCTTCGCCCACCCGGCCGATTTCACGCCGGTCTGCACCAGCGAGTTCATCGCCCTCGCCCGCAGCGCAGAGGAGTTCCAGCAGCGCGACTGCGCCCTGCTCGGCATCTCGGCGGACAGTCTTCCGGCCCATCTCGCCTGGGTCGAGGCCATCAACACGCAGTTCGGAATCCAGATCCCCTTCCCCATCATCGAAGACCCGTCCCTCGCCGTCGCCCGCGCCTACGGCATGCTCGACAGCGCCGCACAGGACAGCGCCACCGTGCGCTCGGTCTTCGTGATCGACCCGTCGGGCATCATCCGCGCCATCCTGAACTATCCCGCCACCGTCGGTCGCTCCGTCCCCGAACTGCTGCGCCTGCTCTGCGCCCTGCAGGAAGTGGACCGCGCCGGCACGCTGACGCCCGAAAGCTGGCAGCCCGGACAGCGCACGGTCGCGCCCCCGCTCCAGACACAGGCCGCCGTGGAAAAAGCCGGCGCGACATGGTTCTTCCAGCCCGCAGCCCGGGAGCGCTCATGACCGTCCTGCTTCCGCTGGAGAAAAGCCGCGAACTGGCCGAATGGCTCCGCGTCCTCGCCCAGCCCCAGCGCCTGATGCTTCTCTCGGCCCTGCTCGACAGCACCCATGCCGTGAGCGAACTCGAAACCATGACCGGTATCGGCCAGCCCACACTAAGCCAGCATCTCGGCGCACTCCGGCGCGCCGGCCTGATCGAATCCCAGCGTGAATCCCGTGCCATCCATTACTGCTGGGCCGACACACCCGACGCCCGACGCGCCCGCGCCCTGCTCATGAGCCTCCAACCCGGCGCCCTCCCACCCGAACTGCCCAACCCGGTCAATACGACGGACCCCACACCCGGCCCCGCCGCATCAGCAAGATTTGCCCGTATTCTTCACCCCTGACAGTCCTCAATCAGGAACAGTCCGGTCCTTATTGAATAGCGGTACGGTTTCACAGTTGTGATAAAGTGTTTGTCACCTGAAACCACAAAACCTTTCATACGCTTACCTGAAGGTAAGGAGAGACCATATGATCCGTTATTTCATCGCCCTGACCGGACTGGCATTTGCACTGACACAGGGCGCATCAGCCGCCACCCGCGAACAGCAGAAGCAGGCCTGCCAGGGCGACGCCATCCGTCTGTGTACGCTGGCCATTCCAAACGAAGCCAAAATCACCGCCTGCATGAAAAAGAAGATCGACCAGCTCTCTCCCAAATGCCGTGCCATGTTCACCCCCGTGCAACAGCCGAAGAAAAACCAGTCCACTTCCAAGCCGAAACAGGACTGACCCCGCGTCAGGCCCAAATAAAGAATTTGACGTTTTCGCAAATCCTCCCGTTCCCGTGACTGGTTTATGTCAGGGAAAATGAGTATGGTGTCGGCAGTGATTTTCAAAAGAGCACTGACACCATACGGCGAGCGTCAGGATCTGACATGACGGCTCCGGTGTCGTTACTGGACAGACCTGAACAATGACCCGACAGCACGACCGCCGCAAAGTAACCCTCAAGGACGTGGCGGCGCAGGTCGGCGTTTCCCATACCACCGTCTCGAACGCCTATATCCGTCCGGGCCAGCTCTCCGCCGCCCTGCGGGAGAAGATCCTCGCCGCCGCCCAGGAGCTTGGCTATACCGGCCCCGACCCGGCCGCCAAACAGCTCGCCACCGGCCGCGCAGGCGCACTGGGCTTCCTGTTCAGCGAAGACCTGCCCTACGCCTTCTCCGATCCCGCCATGCTCAGTGTGCTCAACGGCGTCGCCAAATCCTGCGACGAACTGGAGACCGATCTTGCCCTGATTTCCGCCGGCAGCAACCTGCGCAACCGCACGGCCCCGGTTTCGCTGGGCAATGCCGCCGTGGACGGCTACGTCCTCTATTCCGTCGCCCCCGACAGCCGCTGCGTCCTGATGGCACAGCAGCGCAACGTCCCCCTCGTCGTAGTGGACCAGCCCCGTCTCAACGGCGTGCCCTATGTCGGGATCGACGACCGCGGCTCCGCCTATCGCGCAGCGAAAACCCTGCTTGAACTCGGCCACCGTCATTTCGGCATCCTGTCGCTCAAGACCGCCCATGACGGCTATTACGGCCCGCTGACCGCCAAGCGCCGCGCCAACATTGCCCACAGCACCATCGCCATGCGCCTTGAAGGATATCTTCTGGCCCTCAAGGAAGCGAACATCGCTCCCGAGGACGTCCCCACCTGGGAAATCCCCATCAATTCCGAGGATATGGGTGCCGAAGGCGTACGCCACCTGCTCAACCGCGCCCAGCGCCCGACCGCCATCCTCGCCATGAGCGACCGCGTGGCCATCGGCGCCATGCGCACTATCCGCCGCCTCGGTCTCAGCATCCCGCAGGACATCTCGATCTTCGGCTTCGACGACATCCCCAAGGCCGAAGCCGAAGATCTGAGCACGATCCGCCAGCCCCATGAACGCAAGGGCACGGAAGCCATCCGCCTCCTCAGCGCCAACAAAGGCAGCGAAAACGTCATCCTCGACACCGAACTGGTCCTGCGGGGCAGCATCGGCCCCGTTCCGACCTGACGCTCGGGATCAGTCCCGAAGCGCCGTCAGCAGGTCCCCGAAGGAATCGATCCGGATCTCCGGTTTTAGTGCCTCGCACTGGCTGGACGATCCGTGTCCATAACTGGCCCAGCACGAGGCCACACCGGTATTGCGCGCAAACTGCAGATCAGCCGCCGTATCCCCGACCATCAGGAACGATGAACGCGGCTGTTTCGGAAAGAGGGGCAGAACCCGTTCATTCATGACCCGCGGGTCCGGCTTGTGCGGAAAATGCGGCTCCGATGCGATCACCCCGGTAAAGAACGATGTCAGACCGAAGCGCGCAATGCTCGCACAGACCGTAGGCGCGTGCTTGTTGCTGAGAATGGCCAGGATCTTCCCCTGCTCTTTCAGAGCGGACAGCGTCTCCACCACCCCATCAAACAGAACCGTCTCTTCTTCGTCCGCCGCCGGATAGAACGCCCGGTAATACCGCACGAATGCTGCGGCATCATGTTCGTCACTGTCTGGTACGATCGCCTGAAACAGCGTCTGGAGGGTGCCGCCACGGGTCAACTCCTGCTTCAGGACGTCCGGGGACGGGGCCGCAATCCCGCTGGCCCCAAAGGCCTCTCTGAGGCTGCGCAGAATGGCAGGCTGCGTTTCCGCAAGCGTGCCGTCATAATCGAGAAGAAGGATCGGAAAGCGTGTCATGCTCTCCTTCTCTCCTGCCCTGATCCGGAAATCCATCCCCCGCGTCGCAATATCCGCAACACTTACGGTGCGTGCGTCGCCAGAAGTGCGCGGATCCCCGGCAGGATCGCAATCAGCAGTCCGCCCGGCGGCTGCGGAGAATGCGCCGATGCCAGCATGCTGGCCGAGCCTTCAAACGCCTGTTCCTGCTCCTGAAGCAGCCGCTCCGCATCCATCCGCCAGGCCGAACCCTCCCGCCCGCTCAGGACATTCAGCCCCGCCCGCGACAGCAATCCGACGGCATGGGACACCGGTACAACCGCCTCAAGGGCCGGTACACCCTTCGCACTCGCCACAAACGCCGGATCGTTGTCGGCCCAGCGCTGCAACATCTCCCGCAGAGGCCCGGCCAGCCCGGCCTCACCCTGCACATAGCGAGCCGCCATCGCATTGAACCGGATCGCCGGGAATGCATCCGGATTGCTCACCGCCACAGGCGCGGACAGCATCGCCTCACCCGTTGGGGCCGCAAGATGATTGAGCGCGTAATTGCGAACCGGAACCACCGCTTCCGTCAGCACTTTCAGCGGCCCTGAACGTCCCGGCGCCATCGCCTCGCGCATGGCCTCCTGATGCTGCGATGCCTGCAATCCCGTCGCCTCAAGCTCCGTCATCACACCCGGCAAACGCCGCTCCAGATCGGACACGTCACGCACATCCTGCGCAGACCAGAACCGCTCCGCCAGTGCCGCCATCCGCGGCCACAGACGCGCATCCAGCATCGGCTCGGACACCATCTCAGCCCAGAGCGTCCCTTCTGCCCCCATGATCAGCGCCTTCTGCCCGTCATCCAGCGGCGGCGCATGCTCGTCCATCACGAACGGCACCGAAAATTCAGGATGTTTGGGCGGATATTTCGCCAGCTGCGCCGCCGTGATCCCCTCGGCCTTCGTATCGAATGGATCAACCGCATAATGCATGGCAGCAGGCCGCAGCAGATCGAGATAATACCCCGCAGACACCACAACCGGATGTCCCGCCCGCGTCGCCGCTCCGGTCCATTTCGACGCCCGCCAGGGCTCGACCACGACGTTCTTCGGGATCGGCGCCTCGCTGACCTCGTCCCAGCCCATCATGACATGCCCCTGGGCCGCAAGGATCTTCGCAACTTCCGCCGTAAAGGCTGCCTGAAGCGCCGCCGCCGTCTCGAACCCATGCGCCTTCATGTAAGCCGCAATGGCCGGGTTCTTCGTCCATTGCGAAGACACGACCTCATCGCCGCCCGCATGCACATACCGGTCCGGAAACAGCCCGCCCATCTCCCCGTACAGCACCCGCACGAAGCGCAGTGTCTGCGGATTGGTCGGGTCCAGCGCAGCATTGTTGAGGTTCAGCCCCTTCGTTCCCAGATCCGGCAGCGGCTGCGCCCCCAGCTCCGGGTAGGCCTCCAGAATGGCCAGCGCATGCCCTGGCACATCGATTTCCGGCACGACACGGATGCCCCGATCCGCCGCATACGCCACGATCTCGCGCACCTGCGCCTGCGTATAATACTGCCCGTGCGATGCCACATTCTGCAGCTTCGGGAACATCCGGCTCTCGACCCGGAACCCCGAACCATCACTCAGATGCCAGTGCAACACGTTGAGCTTGACCAGCTCCATGGCATCAAGCTGCCGCTCTACCGTCTCGACCGTATCGAAATGCCGCGATACATCCAGCAGCAGCCCACGCCAGGCAAAACGCGGCGCATCATCAATATGAACGCGCTCGACCACAGCTCCTTCCGGCGTGGCCCGGACCAGCTGAAGCAGCGTCGTCAGCCCGTGGATCACACCAGCCGGACCATCCGCCTCAAGCCGCGCCCCACCCGCGGCCGTCGTGAGCGTGTAATGCTCCTTCTCGTCCACGCTCAGATACGCCCGATCCGCCCCGGCCGAGACATGCAGCACATAAGGCGCTCCATGCCCCGCAGGCCCGGCGATCGCCGTCAGACGCGTGACGAACCGCGCCGCCGCCCGCTGCAACAGAGGCGAAGGCCGCGTCTCCCAGACGATCTGAACCCCGCCCCCGATGGATGCCACACCATTGGACACCGAAACGGATTTCGGCACCGGCAGCAGGCTCTCTTCGGCCCGCGCCGTCCCGAAAACACCGCCTGACGCAAACACCGCCCCGGCCAGAAGAAGACAACGAAAAACGTAGAGACGGCGGGGCAGAACTGTCTGCATCATACGGAAATCAGATCCTTGTCCGGAATATCAGGGCGTGTCGGAAGCGGGCGGAAGCGCATCGAGCATCCGCTGCGCATCATCGGCCGAAAGCGCAATGCCATAGAAATCATGATAGAAAGACCGGATCGAGCGGACCATCGCCGGCGCGTCCACCTGACCGGTCTGCACGATCTGCCGCGCCCAGATCACCTGAAGCAGCAGTTCCGGCCCATAGCGGTCCCACGGGAACAGACCCGTCGGATTGCGATAGACCCGCCCCGTCTGCACGGCCTTGATCTTAGACCAGACCGGGTCCTGCTTCAATGTCGCCGGATCGCCCGCATTGGCAGCAATAATGAGAATGTCAGGATTCCAGGACAGGACCTGCTCAATGGAGACAGGCTGCTTGTTGCCATGAATACCCTGCGCCGCATTCTGCCCGCCCGCACTGCGGATCCACTGGTCGATGATGCTGTCATCCCCATCAACCCGCAGCGGCTTGAGGGATTCAACATGCAGCACATGCGGCCCGTCCGGATTGGTCGGGGCCTGCGAAATCACCTGCAGAAATGCCGAGCGATAGGCCTGCGCCCGCTTGGCCGCAATCGGCGTCTGCAACAGCGTCGCCGTCCCGTCCACACAGTCGAGCATGGAATCAAACCGGTCAAAGCCCTCGGGCGCCACATTCAGCCCCGCATGGGTCAGCGCATCCGCTGCATGTCCCGAACTCGTCACGAACACCAGATCCGGATGCAGCGCCAGAACCTCTTCCGCATTCAGGTTTCCGGGGTCCAGCGTCTTCGCCTTCGCCAGTTCCGGCACCAGACGGAACATCCAGGGCAGCATCGCCTGACGCGCCACCGTGCCCACGATCCGGTCCTGCGCGCCGAGCATGATGAGCGTCGCGTTATGCGCGTACCACCCTTCCGCGATCCGCGACGGCGGCGCGGCATGGGCGACAGGCGCGGGCAACACCGCTGCCAGCGGCAGCGCCAGAGCCGACCCCAGCAACGCCAGACGGGTCAGGGCCGGAAGCCGCTTCAAGATCCGTGACTGTTTCATTCCTCATCCCTCCCGTGATGGAAAAAGCGGTTCCCGGCGTGATCCATCTGTCGCAGAGGCACCCCGTAAAGCGCTGACATCCGTTGCGCCGTCACAACATCCTGCGGCGGCCCGTCCGCTTCAATCCGTCCATGATCAAGGATCAGGACCCGGCTGGCGCGGACATAAAGCTCTTCCGGCCGGTGTGAGGTGAGCATAACAAGCCGCCCCTCCCGCGCAAGATCATGCAACAACGCAATGAGCCGGATCTGGTGCCCGTAATCCAGCCCGGTCATCGGCTCATCCAGCAGCAGCCCCCGCGCATCCTGTGCAATGGCCCGCGCCAGCACGACACGCTGCCGCTCCCCGCCGGACAGCTCCGTCACCGGACGCCCCGCCAGAGCCTCCAGCCCCATCCGCTCCAGCGCCGCCTCAACAGCCGCACGGTCCGCAGCTCCAAGCCGTCCCGTCAGCCCCGCATACGGCACACGCCCAAGCTCCACCATCCGCCGCACCGTGTACGGAAAACTCGCAACATGATTTTGCGGCACATAGGCCAGACGCCGCGCAATCGCCGAAGCCGACCATTCCCGCAGCGCCCGCCCCTCCAGCAGAACCTCCCCGGAGGTCGGCATGACAAACCCCATCAGCAGCCGCAGCAGCGTACTCTTCCCCGCCCCGTTCAGCCCTAAAAGCCCGACCAGTTCCCCCGGCTCCAGCGCAAGATCGATCTCTTCCAGAACCGGGCGCTTCCGTCCCGGCTGGCAGAATGTCAGCCCCTCGCAGCACAGGAACGTCATTCCACACCCCGCCGCAGACGCCGCAGCACCAGCACAAACGCCAGCGCGCCAAAAAGCTGCGTAACAATCCCGAGCGGAACCTCCCCCGTCGTCAGACTGCGCGCACAGGTATCGGCCAGCACCAGCCCCCCGGCCCCCAGCAGCGCAGTCACCGGCATCATCCCCCGATGCTCCGCCCCCACGAGAAGCCGCGCGACATGCGGCACCAGCAGCCCGATCCAGCCAATGATCCCCGCCATCGAGATCGTCATCGCACAGGCCAGCGTCGCCAGAACGATCAGCGCCGGCCGCATGACCCGCACCGACACGCCCAGACTGCGCGCCTCGTCATCCCCAAGCGACAACACATCCAGCACAGGCGCACACAGAACCAGCGCCACCGTCAGAATAATGAGCGGCCCAGACATCCAGGCCAGCTCCTGCCAGCCGCTCGGCGCCAGACTTCCCAGAAGCCAGTTCACGATGGCCGGCAACTGATCCATCGGATCGGCCAGATATTTCACCAGAGACAGTAAGGCCGTGAAGATCGCATTCCCGATCAAGCCACCCAGCAGCAGCGTCAGAATACCCCCGCCCGGCAGCGTCCTGCTGATGAGCAGTCCCGTCCCGACCGCCAGCAGACCACCGCCAAATGCGCCCATCTGCACCACGACCGCCGAGCCGCCACTGACAATACTGAGCGCCGCACCAAACGCCGCCCCGCTCAGAACCCCGAGCAGATCGGGCGAGACCAGCGGATTGCGGAACACCGCCTGATAGGTCGCGCCCCCACAGGACAGCGCACTCCCGACCAGCAACGCCGCCAGAATACGCGGCAGCCGCGCCTGCATCACCACAACCTGCGCCACGGGATCACTCGCGGAAGACAGATGCAGCAGAGACCCGAACACCCCCAGCACCCGCCCCGGCGAGAGCGGAAACCGTCCCAGACAAAGCGCGCACAGGACGCTCAGGACAACACCCGCCAGCGCAGCAAACCGGATCAGGGCGGAACGGTCAGAAATGGCGGATCCTCTCGGCAGAACGACCGCAGAACCAGCCGTGCCCCGAGCATAAGCCATGCATCACAACACGGCCAGAACCCGCGCCGTCCCCCGTCAGGGCCTCAGGACGCGTCAGAACGCTTCCGGAAAGTCCGCCCAAAGCATAGGAAGTTTTTGGCACTCGGTGTCATAATATTCATGCAAAGACACCCTGGCCTTTTCATGAATTGTAACAGACTCCCGCGCCAAGGACTTAATATCCCCTTCATAGCCACACAAAGTCCAGACCCTGAAATACTGCAATCCGGACCAGATATCACCCTAATTTACGCAGAGGCGTCCGGAAACCTGTGTTATTTTCATGACAACGACTGCATTTATTTCCGGAAACACACGGTTTTGAGATAACGCAATCTTTCCTTTCACGGCTCCGTGCACTAGGTTGCACGCAACAGCCACCTTTTGTGGCAAATGATTTCAAACCTGCCGGGACAGTATAAGCATGCTCAAACGGATAGCTGCCGCCGTCATTGGCCTTGGCGCAGTGGGAGGCATCGGCTTTCTTGCCTATGCCTGGTACCCCGCCATTGCCCCGATCCCGCGGCCAGCCGCATCGTCATTCTCCGCAGACGCCATCAGCCGTGGCGCCATCGTGGCGAATGGCGGCTACTGTGCGGAATGTCATACCCGCGTGGATGGCAAGCCCGGCCCCGAACTGGCCGGCGACTTCAAGATGGCCACCCCCTTTGGTGACATCTTCTCGTCCAACATCACGCCTGATGAAGAATGGGGAATCGGCAACTGGTCGCTGGCCGCGTTCAAGCGCGCCATGAACAAGGGCATCGCCCGCGACGGCTCCCAGCTCTATCCGGCCTTCCCGTTCGACCACTTCACGAAGGTCAGCGATCAGGACGTCTCGGACCTGTACGCCTATCTGATGACGCGCCCGGCCATCCACATGAAGCCGCGTGACAACACGGTCCCCTTCCCGATCAACATCCGCCTGATCGGCCAGGGCTTCTGGAAGCTGCTGTTCTTCACCCCGGGCCGCTACCAGAACGACCCGAAGCATGACGCACAGTGGAACCGCGGTGCCTATCTCGCCGAAGGCAACGAGCACTGTGGCGCCTGCCATACGCCGCGTAACCTTCTCGGCGCCGAGAAGATGAGCAGCGTCTATGACGGTGCGGTCATCGACGGCTGGATTGCCCCGCCGCTGAACGACCACAACCCGACGCCCGTCGTCTGGACCGAAGACGAGCTGTTCCAGTATCTGCGCTTCGGCGTGGCCCCGCTGCACGGTTCCGCCGCAGGCCCGATGTCGCCCGTCCCGCACCGCTTCCTCTCCAAGATCCCCGAGGAAGACGTGCATGCGATCGCTCATTATTATGCGGACGTGGACAAGGCTGCCCAGCGCAGTGCTGGCGATCAGGCCGCGATCTCCCGCGCCATGCAGATGTCCGGCCGTGACCTGACGGGTCCGCAGCCGCTCGATGAAGACGCACGCCTGTATCAGGGAGCCTGTGGCGCCTGCCATTACAATTCCGGCCCGAACCCCGTTCTGGGTCGTCCGGAACTGGCCCTGAACAACGCGCTGTGGCTGGATGAGCCGAACAACCTCTATCAGGTCATGCTGCACGGCATCACCGCGGAGGAAGGTCAGGACCACATCTCGATGCCGAGCTTCTATTCCGGCCTGTCCGATCATGACATGGCCCGCATCGCCGCGTATCTGCGTCGCACACGCACCACGCTGCCCCCCTGGACGGATCTGGAGAAGAAGGCTGCCAGCGCGCGCGCCACGCTCGAAGCTCCGCCCATCAACGCTTCGCACTGATCCGGGCAGGACTGGGAAAACAGGACATGACCACGAAATTTGAACTCAACGGACAGCCCGTTACGGTCGACGCCCCGGCAGACACCCCCCTGCTCTGGGTCATCCGTGACGACCTGAACCTGACCGGCACCAAGTTCGGCTGCGGCATCGGTGAATGCGGCGCCTGCACTGTCCATGTGGGCGGCCGCGCCACGCGCTCCTGCATCACGCCGCTTTCCGCCGTCGAAGGCGCCTCGATCACCACGATCGAAGGCCTCGACCCGGAAGGCAACCACGTCGTGCAGGTCGCCTGGCGTGACCAGCAGGTGCCCCAGTGCGGCTACTGCCAGTCCGGTCAGATCATGCAGGCCGCAAGCCTCCTGAAGGACTATCCGAACCCGACGGACGACCAGATTGACGGCGTGATGGGTGGCAGCCTCTGCCGCTGCATGACCTATATCCGCATCCGCAAGGCCATCAAGGAAGCTGCCTCAAGGCAGCAGGAAGGCGCCAACAATGGCTAAAATCGAACAGATTGCGAAAAAGAGCGACGCCACGCGCCTCTCCCGCCGCAACTTCCTGATGACGGCGGCCGGCGCCGGGCTGATGTTCGGTTTCGCCCGCAAGGCCGGCGCTGCCACGACCCTGCCGTCTGCCATGCCACCGGAAGCCGCGTTCGAGCCCAACATCTGGTGCGCCATCGCCCCGGACGGGTCAATCAACGTCAACATCGTCCGCGCCGAAATGGGCCAGCATGTCGGCACCGCCCTCGCCCGCATCATCGCGGACGAAATGGACGCCGACTGGGACAAGATCAAGATCACGCAGGTGGACACCGCCCCGAAATGGGCCGGTAAATACGTCACCGGCGGTTCCTGGTCCGTCTGGGATACCTGGGACACGTTCCGTCAGGCCGGTGCAGCCGCCCGCAGCGTGATGCTGACCGAAGGCGCAAAGCTCCTCGGCACCACGCCGGAACGCTGCACGGTCAGTGAAAGCGTCGTCTCCGCTGGTGGCAAAAGCGTCTCCTTCGGCGACATCGTCGCCCGCGCCAAGCCGACCCAGACCTTCACCCCCGAAGAGATGGCCAAGCTGCCGCTCAAGCCGACGAGCAACCGCCGCCTCATCAGCAAACAGGTCCCGGCCCTCGACATTCCGGACAAGACGACCGGCAAGGCCATCTACGGCATCGACGTCAAGCTCGACGGCATGGTCTATGGCCGCCCGAAAATGCCGCCGACCCGCTACGCCGCCAAGGTCATCTCCGTAGACGACAGTGCTGCGAAGAAGATCCCGGGCTATGTGCGCTATGTGGTTCTGGACGATCCCTCCGGCATCGTTCCGGGCTGGGTCGTGGCTCTGGCCAAGACTTACCCCGCTGCCATCCGCGCTGCCGATGCCCTGAAGGTGCAGTGGACGCCCGGCCCGACGATCAACGTCTCCGAGGCGGACATCATCGAGCACGGCCGCAAGCTGGCCGCCGATCCGAAGAACGGCACCCGCGTCTTCAACGACAAGGGTGTGGACGAAGCCCTGACCATCCATCCCGGTCAGGTTTTCGAACGCAGCTATACCTGCGCCTCGGTCGCGCATTACCAGCTTGAGCCGGTCAACGCCGTGGCCCGTCACATCGACGGCATGTGGGAAGTCCATACCGGCAACCAGTGGCAGTCCCTCATTCTGCCGCAGCTCGCCAAGGCGCTTCAGGTCCCCGAAGAGCAGGTCGTCATGCGCACCTATATGCTCGGCGGCGGCTTCGGACGTCGGCTGAACGGCGATTACTGCATCCCGGCGGCCCTGACCTCTAAGGCCATCGGTGGCGCACCGGTCAAGCTGATCCTGACCCGCTCCGACGACATGGAACTGGACTCCATCCGCTCGCCGTCCATCCAGACGATCAAGGTCGCGCTCGATAACGACCGCAAGAAGATCGTGGGCATGGACTATGTTGCGGTCGCCGGCTGGCCAACGCAGGTCATGGCGCCGGCTTTCCTCGCCACGGGCGAAGACGGCAAGAAGTACGATCCCTTCGCCATCGCAGGCGCGGATCACTGGTATGAAACCGGCCCGACCCGCGTCCGCGCCATCAGCAACGATCTGGCCAACGCCACCTTCCGTCCCGGCTGGCTGCGCTCGGTCAGTGCCGGCTGGACGCCCTGGGCTCTGGAATGCTTCCTCGACGAGCTGGCTCATTCCACCAAGCAGGACCCGCTGGCGTTCCGCCTGTCCATGTTCACGGCACAGGGCCGTAACGCCGGTCAGGCTCCGAACTCCGTGGGTGGTGCCAAGCGTCAGGCCGCCGTTCTCCAGCGTCTGGCTGACAAGATCGGTTACGCCAACAAGCAGCTCCCGGCCGATACCGGTATCGGCATCGCCACCAGCTTCGGTCAGGAACGTGGCATGCCGACCTGGACGGCCGGTGCGGCGCAGATCCATGTCAACCGCAAGACGGGCGTCGTGACCTGCCAGAAGCTCTGGCTCGTCCTCGATGCCGGTACCATCGTCGATCCGGGCGGCGCGCTCGCCCAGACCGAAGGTGCGGCACTGTGGGGCTTCAGCATGGCGCTGTTCGAGGGCACCGAGATCGTCAACGGCACGATCAAGGACCGCAACCTCAACACCTACACGCCGCTGCGCATCCCCGATGTGCCGGACATCGACATCGAGTTCATCCAGAACACCGAAAAGCCCACGGGCCTTGGTGAGCCGGGTGTCACGGTCGTCGCCCCCGCCATCGGCAACGCGATCTTCAATGCCGTTGGCATCCGCCTGCGTCACATGCCGATGCGTCCGGCCGATGTGCGCCGCGAGTTGCAGCAGCATAGAAGCTGATCCAGCCCGCATATCATGAGAAAGGCCGCAGCCCCGTATGGAGCTGCGGCCTTTTTTCTTGCCTATTCTAAGTCCTGAACACGCAACACTGACAGGATGGGTCTTGCCAAAAACCCCAAAAGTCGTGAGAGACTGACCCGTTCAGCAGGCAGCAGAAGCCGGAACGACGATGCGCCGCCGGAAAAAGGACGAACTGTGAGCTGGTTTTACGAAGAACATGGCGCCCGCAAGGGGCCGGTCTCCGCAGATGGCATGAAAGCCCTCGTCACGGAAGGCATCATCGGACACGCCACGCTGTGCTGGACCGAGAGCTTCGGCGGCGAATGGCACCCGGCCGGAAGCTGTGTGTTCTGGCCACCCCAGCCCGAAGGTGTCCCCCCGGCACTGCCTGCCAGCCTGATCTCGAACCGCTGGCTCTGGCTCAGCCTGGTCGGCCCGTTCTTCGGCAGCACGGCCGTCGACATTCTCCTGAGCTTCGGCCTTATTCCCGACATCGCCAGCAACATCGCCTCTATGGTCGTGAGCGTCGCCATTTTCTACGGCGCCCTCATCATGGACCGTCGCAGCCTGCTGGCTGCGGGCTTCCGCCCCGGTACGATCCTGTGGATCCTCCTGCCGCCGCTCTATTTCTGGCGCCGCATCCAGATCGTAGGCCACGGCATGCTGCTCTTTTTCCTGTCGATTCTGGTGTTCCTCTGGGAGTTCGTCCCAAGCGTCACGAATGGCTGGCACATCATGCCGAGCGAAGGTCTCTCAAGCTACGTCTCCCGTCGTTACTACGAGCTATAAGCGCTCAGCAGTACCGGCGATAGAACGCCTCGACCCGACGCGCCGCCGTCCCGATCCGGTAAGGCGACATGTCCCACTGGCGCGGCCCGGCCCCTTCCAGCCGCCGCAGCCCCGCCACCAGTGACGCCAGACATCCCGGCGCCACCAGACATTCCGGCGCCTCCGCCAGAATATCCGTCACACCGCCCGCCGCCGTGGCACAGACCGGCAACCCAGCCTCCATGGCTTCGAGCAGCACCAGCCCGAACGGCTCATGGCGGGACGGCACCACAAACGCATCCAGCGCCGCCAGCAGATCGGGCATGTCCGTCCGATACCCGGTGAAGAGGATCTCCGGACAGCCCTGCGCCGCACGCTCCAGCGCCACACGTTCCGGACCGTCCCCGATCAGTACAAGCCGCGTCCCCGGCCGCAGCCCCGCCTGCTTCCAGGCCTGAATCAACAGCCCGAAGTTCTTTTCCTCAACCATCCGCCCCGCCGCGCCGATCACGACGCCACCGGCCGGAATGTTCCACTCCCGCCGCATCCGCTCCCGCAATGCGGCACGATGTTCGGCTGTCGAACACGGCGGTACGGTCCAGTTCGGAATGAGGGTACAGCTCTCGCGCTGCCGGTCCGGCAATGCCTCACGCTGCCAGGACGCAATACAGACGAGCCCGTCATGCGTGCCATAGCTGCGACCACGATAGGATGTGTGCAGCGTCGCCACCACAGGCACTGACCCGGCCAGCCCTGCCCGCCGCAGCCAACTCGCCCGCGCCGAGGCCCGACCCAGATGCGTATGGGCAATATCATGCCGTCCACTGCGCAGTTCGGACGCGAGAGCCGACAGATACCCGCCTGCCCCGGCCCGGACCACCTTCACATCCGGACACAGAAATCCGCTGATATCCCCGCCCGTCAGCGGATCAGCCGTCCTGCGGTTGAGCAGCAGTGTGACGTCATGATCCCGCGCCTGAATGGCCGACAGCTCCGCGAGATGACGCTCCGTCCCCGCAAATTCCCGAGTAGAGAGGCAGTGCAGAATTCTCAGTCGGGAAGTCACGCGCTTATTCCTTCACAGGCGTGTCGAGAGAACGGACTGTCAGGTGTTGTTGAGCCGGCCTCCGGCGCCCCAGACGCCCTCGATGACCGGGCCTCCGCGGGTGGACATGCGCCGATAGGGCGGACGCGGCTGACATGCCACGAGATAAAGCCCGACCGTGAAAAGGACCTGCGAAATCGTGGTCAGCTGCGTCACGAGCCAGACGATGCCCGGCGCGCCCATGCCCCGGAAGAACTGGTAGAGCAGAAACGCCAGCGATAGCAGCCGCATGGCCCGCAGCAGCGGCCGCAGCGGATTGAGCATTCCCGGCCGCACCAGCGGCGCCGAACGCTTCATGCCAAGGAAGAACGCCAGACTGATGCACCAGATCAGCGTACTGTCGATCATGTTGCCCAGCGTCGCCCCGAACAGCAGCATCGGCAGCACGAGCGACAGCCCGTCCAGCATCAGCGCCCCGAGCTGACAGCTCAGACCAAGATGAAGCGCCGTCAGACGTTCAGGAAGCCGGTCCGCCAGCGGCTGGAACAACTGGTCGATCAGCCAGTCATCAACCCGGGCAATGCGTTCAGATAAAGTCATCGCCCGCAGTTTAGCCAGCGCCCCGCCCCTCTGCACATAATTTTTTCTTCATCCAACGGTCAGATACACCCGCCCCAACCCGCGCTAGACATGCTGGACAGGGGCCGGAACAACCGGTTTACTCCTTTGTGAAATTTATGTTTCCCCTGCACGTTTCCCCGCTGGAAAGTCCTGAACACATGTCCGCACTCTCCCGTCTGTCCCGCCTGTCACTGCTGGCCGCCTCCATGCTGGCGCCGCCGGTGCTGGCGGGCGCCCATGCCGCACCCGCCGTCGCACCCGCGACAAGTGCGGCTCCGGCAACGGTGACGCGGGCCACGCTCTCCAACGGCCTGCGGGTCATCGTGGTGCGCGACACCCTCGCCCCGGTCGTGCAGACCATGCTGAACTACGAGACCGGCTCCGTAAACGCCCCCAAGGGCTTCCCCGGCACGGCCCACGCGCTTGAGCACATGATGTTCAACGGCTCACAGACCCTCTCGCGCGACCAGCTTTCCACCATCAGCGCGCAACTTGGCAATAACGACAACGCCGACACCACATCCGACGTCACGCAGTATTACTTCAAGGCCCCCGCCAGCGACCTCGACGTCCTGCTGCGGATCGAGGCCGGACGTATGCGCGGCCTGAACATCACCGAAGCCGAATGGGCGCATGAGAAAGGCGCGATCGAACAGGAAGTCTCCCGCGACCTCTCCAGCCCGATCTACCGCTACCTCTCGCAGATCCGCGCCGCCCTTTATGCCGGCACACCCTACGAGCAGGACGCTCTCGGCACCCGCCCGTCCTTCGATGCGACAACCGCGCCGCTACTGAGGAAGTTCTATGAGTCCTGGTACGCGCCCAACAACGCCGTGCTGGTCATCACCGGCGACGTGGACCCGCAGGACACACTGAAGAAAGTGCAGGCCGCTTTTGGCAGTCTCCCGGCCTCTACCCTGCCCGAACGCGGCACCGTCTCCCCCACCCCGGCCAAGGCCCAGAGCATCGCGCTCGACACCGACCTGCCGATCGGCCTCGTGACCATGGCCTGGCGCATGCCCGGCCAGCGTGACCCCGATTATGCCGCGACCACCCTGCTCGCCGACGCCATCAGCAGCCAGCGCGCCGCCCTGTTCGACCTCGTCCCTTCCGGCAAAGCGCTGGATACCGGCTTCATGTATGACCCCGAGGCACAGGCCGGTCTGGGCGTCGTCTATGCCGGCTTCCCCAAGGGTGCGAACCCGGACGCCCTGCGGACCAGCGTCGCCTCCATCATGGAGAATTTCCGCACCCACGGCATCCCGGCCGAGCTGATCGAAGCCGCCCGCCGCAAGGAAATCGCCTCGCTCGAGTTCAACGCCAACAGCATTTCCGGCCTCGCCGAAAGCTGGTCGCAGGCCGTCGCCATCCAGCACCTGAACGACCCGCAGGACATGCTCGCCGCCTTCCGCAACGTGACCAAGGATCAGGTTGACGCGCTGGCGAAGAAACTGCTCGACCCTGCCCATGCCATCACCGCCACCCTGACGCCGAGCCCTTCGGGCAAGCCGGTCGGCCAGAAAGGCTTTGGCGGCGCGGAATCCTTCAATACGCCGCCTTCCGGCAAGGTCGCGCTGCCGGACTGGGCACAACAGGCCCTCGCCCGCCTGACCATCCCGGCCGCAGCCCCGCTTCCGGCCGCCTATACGCTGCCGAACGGTCTGCATCTTCTGGTCCAGCCCGAACATGTCAGCCACACCGTCGAACTGATCGGCCGCATCCGCCAGAACGCGGACCTCGAACAGCCTGCCGGTCAGGAAGGCGTGGCGGACGTGACCGAGCAGATGTTCCTCTACGGCAGCAAAACGCATGACCGTCTGGCCCTCGCCCGCGCCCTCGACGACATCTCGGCGGACGAAGACGCCGGCCCGTCCTTCTCGCTCAGCACCCTGACGCCGAACTTCGAGAAGGGCCTCGCCCTGCTGGCCGATCACGAGCTGAATCCGGCCTTCCCGAAAAAAGCCTTCCGCATCACCCAGATGCAGGCCGCACAGGCGCAGGCTGGTGAACTCCAGTCGCCGGGCTACCGCTTCGGCCGCGCCGCCCGCAAGGCGCTGGTCCCGCCGCAGGATCCCACCCTGCGTGAAGCCACCCCCGCCACGATCGGCAAGCTGACGCTTGCGGACGTGCAGGCCTATTACGCCCACGCCTACCGCCCGGACCTGACCACCATCGTCATCGTCGGCGACATCACCCCCGAAGCCGCAAAGGCCGAAGTGGAGAAGGCATTCGGCGGCTGGAAAGCCACAGGCCCCAAACCCGCTGTTGACCTCCCCACCGTCCCGCTGAGCCGGACCTCGCAGGCCGTCGTGGCCGATCCGGGCCGCTCGCAGGATGAGGTCAAGCTCGTCGAGACCATCGGTATGAAAGTGACCGACCCCGACCGCCACGCCCTCGCCGTCGGCAACACCATCCTCGGGGACGGCTTCTCCTCGCGCCTGATGCAGGACCTGCGCGTGAAGACGGGTTATGTCTATGGCGCCGGAAGCGGCTTCTCCTATTCCCGCACCCGCAGCGGCTTTGGCATCACCTTCGGCGCCGATCCGGACAAGGTCGGCAAGGCCCGTGCCCTCGCGGTCAAGGACGTCGAGGACATGCGCAACGCTCCCGTCTCGCAGGAGAGCCTCGATCTCGCCAAGGCGTCGCTGCTGCGCAGCCAGCCCATGTCCCGCGCCAGCTTCAGCGCGCTGGCCGGAAGCTACCTGTCCCTGATCGCGCTGGACCTGCCGCTGGACAGCCCGGCCAAGGCCGCCCAGGCGATCTACGACATGAAGCCCGAACAGGTGCAGGCCGCCTTCCGCAAATGGGTCCGACCCACCGATCTCGCCCAGATCGTCATGGGCCCTCAGCCGAACTGACCTGCCCCCAACAACATGAAAAAGGCCGCGGAACATTCCGCGGCCTTTTTTCATGCCCGCCGCCTGAACTTCGGACAAAAAAAAGCCGGAGACACGCTCCGGCTTTTCTCAGGTTCAGGCGGAAAAGAGCATCAGGTCAGACCGACCCTCAGCCGATCAGCCCCTCATCCTTGAGCACGCGTAGCGCATACTGGATGCGATGCTTGTACAGATGCTCAGCCTGCGTCCGTGCCTGAGCCTTGCGCGCCATTGCCACACGCAGATCATTGTTGTCGAGATAGGTCGCTATCAGCCGCTCGAAATCCACCCGGTTGGAGAACACCGGAATCTCGTCCGCAGAATAATAGCGGCGGATCTCATGCGTATCCTCGTGGAACACCTGGAACGCCCCTGCCAGAGCCGCCTCGAACGTCCGCGGTCCCGGTGTGGACGGCGCGATGATGAAGCGCTTGTTCTCAAAGCTCAGCGAGCGGCCAAGGTTCAGCACCAGCTTGGAGCGGCGATAAAGCTCCACGAGCTGGGACTTCTCGATCCGCGCATCGGAGAACCCGATCCCCAGTTCGCCCCAGCCCGGCCCGACAATCTTGATGTTCAGGTCCCGCAGCGCAGGCAGCAGGTTGCGGACGATGTCCTTGCGGTTCGTGAACGCCACGCCGCAGAACAGGACATCAATCGTCTTCTGGGAATTCGCTTCGATCTCGCCGTAATGCAGCTTCGGGCTCGCTGCCAGCGGCAGATGGAACACCCGCTCGCGCTGGTAGAAATTATGCCCCCAGCGGTCGCAGGAGAAGATCACGTCGAAATCATCGGCGATGCGATAATTCGCATCCTGCTCATAGGGATCTTCCGTCGCCCAGAACACCGTCACCGCGCCGATCTTCTTCGCCTCGCGGCAGACTTCGCCGAAATACGTGCTTTCCGGAAGATAGGAGCCGATGGCGAACACAATCGTCGGCTTCAGGATCCGGATCGAACTGGCCGCAGCCGAGATATGAACCGCAGTGACATTATCCTCGCCAAAACAGTCCGCCCAGCCATCCATGATGGACTCACGGATCTGGGCGTTGGCCTGGCTTTCATACCGGCCCCCGCTGCAGACAAGAACACGCCCGGTCAGGCCCGTATCCGTCCCGGCGCCCGCATTTGCTTCCGTGGATTCCACGATCGCTTCATTCACTGCGTCCATAGCCTTCCTGCTCTCCCCAAACCTTCCTGAACCGGATCTCTCCGGTCATGTCATGCAATGCAGCTCTGAACAATGTCTGACAGCGCCTGCCGGAACCGGACCGGAGAACAGTCCCGCTCGACAGCCGCCAGCGCGCCCTGCCTCAGCTTTTCCCACAGTTCCCCATCCTGATACAGCCGGACCACCGCCGCCGCAAACGCTTCCGCATCATTCGCCGGCGCGGAAAGCAGTTCAACCCCGTCCGTCCAGCCCACCTCGTCCCGAAGCAGCGTCGTTACCACCTGCGGCAGCCCATAGGACGCCGCCTCGTGAACCTTGAACGGAATGCCTCCTGCAAACCGCGTCGGCGCCACAAAGACCCGGTGCCGGTCAAACAGTTCCTGAGGATCGCCAACCGGCCCCACGATCTCCACCCGGTCATTCGTCGAAAACACCGTCATATCCACGCCCGGCCCCACAAACCCGGCAATAGTGAAATGGACATCCGGAGGCAGAACCCCATCCAGCAACGGCACCACCTTCTCCACGAACCAGACGAGACTGTCGTGATTGGGGGCACCCTCATCGTGGATGGCTCCGAAGAAGAGAATGTTGTGACGGTTTTCGAAGGCGGCCGGCGTGGGCTGGGCATGAAGTTCATGTCCCAGGACGGAGACATTTTCATGGCCCGCACGGCGTACGAGGCCGGCGTCATGAGAGGTCACCGTGATGATCTGCTGGCAGAATCTGGCACAGTCCAGTTCCTGCTGCAGCATCTCGTCAAAGCTGATGTCGGGTTCAGGAAGACCCAGAATCCGGATACGCTCCATCGTACGTGGCGTGGCGATCACTTCCGTATCCAGGACGGGTCCCGACGCCGGAAGATAGCGGCTCGATTCATTCAGTAACGGCAGAAGACGTGCCATGTTATGTGTGCGGCCGATCCAGACCAGATCGTAATATCCGACGCGCTCCTGGATGAAGTCGGCAAAACTGGACAGATCCTGGTTGACGATCAGTTCCACCGTTTCAGGAAAATCCCCGAACAGGTCAATGGCCGTCTGGTCCCTAAGCATGACCGGAAACACCGTGACCTGATATCCCAGAGCCGTCATCTCACGAATAATGTCATTGGAGCGGACATAACCTGATCCAAGACGGCGAAGGGGCAGACGGTCCTCAATGAAGAGAACCCGCTTGCGCTGGCTGACCCGGTGTTCCCGTCCCAGGATGGCATTGCGGATATGGGCCGGCTGCTGATGGCGCAGGAAATCCTGCTGCAGCCGGGCAAAAGTTTTCAGATTGCCGCGGATCAGGGCATGGGACCCGGCCGCTCCTGAACTTCCGAACTCCAGATGCTCGATGACGACGCCTGGATCATAGACGATGCGCATCCCTGCCTTGAGGATACGGACGCAAAGATCCGCATCCTCGAAATAGGCCGGCATGTAACGGGGATCATACCCTCCAAGGCGACGGAGCAGCGCCGTGCGAACCATGAGGAAGGCTGCCGAACAGTAATCGACATCCCTGACGAAATTGGCATTCGTCAGGTTCGGATCGTCTTCGCGAAGGTAGCCATAGGTCGCACCATCCCGCCAGATAATGGAACCAGCTTCCTGAAGACGCATGTTGGTCCGGATCAGCTTGCCACCAACGGCCCCGATATTGGCCTCGGCACGCAGCCGTTTCAGGGCATGAACAATGGCATCGGGATACAGGCGGATATCATTGTTCAGATACAGGACAAACGGTGCTTCGGCCTTCTCCAGCGCGAGATTGCAGCCCTGAAGATAGCCGATATTGTGCCGGTATCGGAGGATCGTAGCGCCATGGACCATCTGTCCGATATGGCGGGTCTGATCGTGCGAGCCGGAATCCACGAGCACAAGCTGGATGGCGCCGGCATAGTTGGCGCGGAGCGAAGCCAGAGCCTGCGCCGTCAGGGCGACCCGGTCATAGACAACCATCAGAACACTGATTTCTGGAATACCGTGAACGGTAAAATCCAGAGGATGGCGGACCAGTGACGGCAGAATGGCCTCGGCCTCACGCTCGAACAGGAGCCTCGACTGTTCTTCGGGAAGCTCGGACACCGCCGCAAGGGCTGCTATCCGCCCCTCGCCCAGCCCCGTGCGGCCGGCAACCAGATGCGCAAATGCGCTGTCATAAAGCCGGTTGCGGACGTCATTGCGGACCTGTGCCTGCGCCATATGGGCAGCAAGGTCCACATCTTCCTTCGGAGCGCGGCCTTCATGCGTACCGTAACGGACGAAATGGTCATAGCCGTTGCGAAAATATCCATGCTCCAGCGAAGGCACCATGTCCGGATGGGCCTGCCGATAGAACTCTTCGGAAAAAAACTCCTGCGGATCGAAAAGGCGCGGTGTCTCGTTGGTGAGGTAATGGTGCAGGGCGCTTGAATAATGTCCCGCAGCAATTTCCTGACGGACTTCGGGATAACGCGTCAGATACCAGACTGGATCGAAATACCAGGAGACCCGGCCTGCATCGGCGACATGGGCCGGAAGACCAAGCCATGACCCAAAGAGGCCAATCCGGCTGTCAAAATGATCCGGGAATGTCAGCGCAAGTTCACGGCAGAGTTCATCATCAAAGAAATGATGTCCGCGGTAATAATGGCTTTCTCCGATTTCCAGGTAATGATCATAGCCATTCCGAAAGCCATTTTCGCTCAGGAAACGTTGTGAAAGCTCCGGATAGCGCCGACGATAGCCGGGCTCATCAAACAGCCAGTGTGGAGAATGGGTCTTGTAACCGGTCTTCGTATAATGTTCGAAGCCTGAGGCCCATTCTTCCCGGATCAACCCCTGACGCACATCCTTATGTGCGTCACGATACCACATTTCATCAAAATAGCGGTTCGGGGAATGTCCGTAACGCTGCCCGGTCTGCAGGTAGAATACATGTGGGTCTTCCTGCCCCTCTTCCTGCATCCAGTCCCGCACCTCGGGATACCGCAACAGGTACCATTGTTCATCAAATCGGAACCAGCGGGGAGTCCGGGTTTCTGATGTGGGAGCTGAAATACTTTCAGACATTGGGGCAAGCCTCCTGCTCGCAGGTCAGGAATTGATTTTTTCCGCGAGCAGGCGTTCGGCGCGTTCAACATTGGACGGCTGGACATCGACCTGCTCGACGGAGAGAATCGCCCCGTTATCGAATGTCACAGCAATATCGGTCATCCTCGAGCCGAAGACATCTCCGACAACATTCACCAGAATGAAGCGATAGACCCCATCAAGCGGGCAGGCATAGCCTTCACGCGGCATGAATACACCGCTGAATCCAACGCCGAGAGGGGCATCACGATGCACAGTTCCGACATCGGCCCGGCTTACCCGCTCCATGGCGAAGAAAACGATCTCGTCCCGGCTTTCCGAGACCAGGCCGCCATAGACCTGACCGGCGCGGGACAGATTACGGAAGAACATCCAGCCGCGGACAGTCAGAGGGCCTTCCGGCTCCAGAACAGGGGGCGGGTTCCCAAGCAGCCCGCTGAAATCATCAATGTAATAATCCAGCGCACCTGAAGTGCAGGGATGCATCTGATGCTTGCCAACATCGGACAGCTTCACGCCACGCATCAGGCCATCGCTTTGGGACACACGACGGAAATCGGACAACACCAGATCGTTGGACGGGAAAGAACGGACAATGTCCCGAATCTGTCCCCCTTCAACCTCGATCTGAACAGGGGTCAACTGGAAGGCACCCTGTCCGTTGATCACGTTGATCAGACCAATCCGGAAACGTCCTTCACACCATTTGCCACGCAGGGCGACCTTGCCTGAAAAGCCGGAACGACGGGGCGCATTTGTGAAGAGTTCCGCGATATCAGTCCGGATTTCACGCTGACATTCGAGGAAAATCATGGCGCTGTCAGGATCTTCACCGATCAGGACCGTGAACATCTGGCCAGCGGAACTGATACCGGGAAGGATCATCCAGCCGCGAATATGAAATTCAGGCGCGCCTTCGAAAGGTTTCTCTTCGATATCGGAAAAGACATGATGGCAGACGTCATCAATGTAACATTCGCCCCCCTGCACCGAAAACCAGTCCAGAACCGGAACCGGCATTTCGACGGACAGATCACGTGCAGTCGGCGGATCGAAGATATGACGCGGCGGAGCCTGATGGCGCCAGGTTGCGTGGGGCAGCAGATGGACCTGCCCTGCATCCAGACGAAGTTCCGACACACCCATGTCACGACGGGGCGCCATGTCGTGATAAAGTGCCAGCAACTCGTCCGCATAATCACGCGCATGGGTCCAGAGCGCAGGCGTAATGTTCTGCATGATCTGGCGACGCAGCGGCTCGGATGAGCGCAGCAGTTCCAGACGTTCGAGCACCATGCTTGGGCGACTGATGGGAACCTTGAAACCGTTGACGCCATCTTCGACCCGGTCTCCCAGAGCCCCCACATCGGTTACGATGGGGACCAGACCATTCTGCCAGGCTTCAGAGAGGGATATGCAGTAAGTCTCAGGCCAGATTGACAGATTCAGCGCAACATCCGCGACCTTCAGCGCCTCGATATCGCCCATCTCATACCGGCCATAGATCTTGACATGCGGCCGCGGGACCGAGGTCAGGACGGCTTCATATTCCGGATGCACGTAACCGAAGATGTGGAAAACGAAATGGTCCGGATGGGCGATATCGATCAGGTTGAGGATCGTATCGGCACCCTTGGTGCGCAGGAAGTTTCCGACGATCGCAACGCCAAGAGGACGGTCTCCCAGCGGCTCGTAGGGCTTCATCAGAACGGGAACGGTATTGTCGGGGCTTGGGATGCCCATGACAAGACTGCGCTTGGTATCAAGAACCGGATAGATCTCGTGCGTCAGGTTCCGTGAATGATCTGTTCCGAACAGGATGGCGTCAACGGAATGGAGCATCTTGGCCACGAAGGCACGGCGGGTCTGTTCACCGCCATGTTCAACATTTTCCGATGCCTTGAGCGTGATGTCGGACGCAAGGACGGAACGGACCTCGTCCTCGACATAGCGGAGTTCATGATTGAGGAGATTGTAACGGGCGGAAAGCAGCCAGAAATCATGCGCTGAGAAAATCACACCGGCGCCATTGGCCTTTGCGATGATTGGCAGCGAGAGTGCGTGGTGGCCCAGATGCTGAAAATGGACAATGTCGATATTGTACTGGCTGACGACACTGGAAAACGCCATTTCCTCCGGCGAATCACACATCGCGTCCTGCCAGCCCACTTCCGGCACATCGAAACGTTCAAGTTCGTGACCATTTGCCGTGGTCAGGCGGCAGAACCCTCCACGACGCAGCCAGTAAAAATATTCGACATCGCGCGACAGGAGTGTGCAGAGACCCTGCTGATAGACTTCAACGCCTCCCCATGCCTGCTCATGAATCGTGGAATGCGTGCACATCAGCACACGCAGACGGCGACGACGCTGCAGGGGAGCCGGGCGCTGGGTCCGACGTCCGAAATCAGCTCCGGTGATTCCACGCATCTTCTCAAGGCGGTGCTCATAAAGATGCTGCGATATTACTGATTTCTGCGCGGCCAGAGCTGCATTGTGCCGTGTGTCGTGTTGCTGGAGTAGCCTGGCAATAGCATCCACGACCTGATTCGCATTCCGCGCCAGGGCAATTCCATCTACGGTCTCGAAATACTCGGCACTCATGCTTTCGGGTGCTTCGACGACCTGGGCGGCACCTGCCAGCGCAAGTTCGAAGAAACGCGGTCCCGGAGCCGTAGCCTGGCTGACGTCACCATGGCTAGCATAATCACGGAACATGGTCAGGGTGACGGCGCTGACATTCGCGAAATCGATGAAGGCTTCGTGGCTGATTGGACGCTGGATGGCCAACGCTGCCAGATCTGCCGGCAGGGGCGGCAGGAATTCGTTGGTCGGACAGACAAGCTTGAGGCGGGCATCAGGGAATGCCGCGATCACCTTGCGCAGGGTATGGACCCGGTTGGGCCACATCGTCCCGGCAAAGAAGATGTCATATTCCAGTTCGGAAGCGGGAAGAACCGGTCTTTCATGAATCGACGGGCTGGCGGCCAGTGGAAGATAGTGTCCCTTGCCGTGATAATACTCTGCACAGGACGGATCATTCGTGAAGACGTAGTCGAAAAGCCCGGCATTTTCGACATTGAAGTCCCGCATGAAAGGATCTTCGAAGGTCCAGAGGATCATGGTGCTGAATGCGGGTCGGACACGGCGGATCAGCGGCAGATTGATACGCTGGGCATCAAGACAGATCAGAACATCATGTTCGCCCGAAGCAGCGATACCTGCCAGACTCATGTTGTCTGCAACGACAACCTGTTCCTTACCGAAAAGTGACTGTGCCGCCCTCTGTACGGCGAGGGTCAGATAGGAATTGGGATTGTGGGTATAGTTCGTATTATAAATAACCGCCATCAAACTTCTGGGCGCGGACGCCCACTCCCACTCCTAACTGAACCGCCGTTTTTCAGAACACCAAGTCTGTCTACAGCATTGGTATCCCGTATAATTTGTAGCTGATGACATGGAAGATCAAAAGCCCATCGTGAAAGATTAACGCCAAACTAAAAAAGGGCCGCCGAAGCGACCCTTTTCATATCCGACCGGGAGAGGAGACCCTCTCCCGGTTCACCGGAGCGGAAGCTCAGGCGTCCGTGTTACGGCGACGGATGGCGGCACCCAGGATATCACCCAGGGATGCGCCGGAGTCAGAAGACCCGTACTCGTTGATGGCCTGCTTGTCTTCCTCGACCTCACGGCCGCGGATCGTCAGGGCCAGCTTGCGGGACGCGCGGTCAACGGAGACGACCTTGGCGTCAACCTTCTCACCGACTGCGAAACGCTCCGGACGCTGCTCGGCCTTGTCACGGGCCAGCTCGGCGCGACGGATGAAGCCGGTCAGAACGTCGTCAACCTTCACTTCGATGCCGTTGCTCTGAACAGCCGTCACGACGCAGGTGACGACAGCACCCTTCTGGACGCGGGACAGGGTGTCAGCTGCCGGATCTTCCTGAAGCTGCTTGATGCCCAGGGAGATACGCTCCTTCTCGGGATCCACGTCGAGAACCTTGGCCTTGACGACCTGGCCCTTTTCGTAGTGCGACATGGCGGTTTCGCCCGGCTCGTCCCAGGACAGGTCGGACATGTGAACCATGCCGTCGATGTCTGCGGAAAGACCAACGAACAGACCGAATTCGGTGATGTTGCGGATCTCGCCTTCGATGATCGAACCGACCTTGTGCTCTTCCTCGAACTGCTCCCACGGGTTGCGCTGAACCTGCTTGAGACCGAGGGAGATGCGGCGCTTGGCGCTGTCCACATCCAGAACCATGACGTCGACTTCCTGCGAAGTGGCGACGATCTTGCCCGGATGGACGTTCTTCTTCGTCCAGGACATCTCGGAAACGTGCACCAGACCTTCGACGCCCGGCTCCAGCTCCACGAATGCACCGTAGTCGGTGATGTTCGTGACGCGGCCCGTGAAGCGTGCACCAGCCGGATACTTGATGGCGACGTTTTCCCACGGATCAGCTTCAAGCTGCTTCATGCCGAGGGAGATACGCTGCGTGTCCGGGTTGAAGCGGATGACCTGCACGCGAACCGGCTGACCGATCTGCAGGGCTTCGGACGGGTGGTTGATGCGCTTCCAGGCGATGTCGGTGACATGCAGGAGGCCGTCAACGCCGCCGAGGTCAACGAACGCACCGTAATCGGTGATGTTCTTGACGACGCCGTCGAGGATCATGCCTTCCTTCAGGCCCTGGATCAGCTCGGAGCGCTGTTCCGCACGGGTCTCTTCGAGAACGGCACGACGCGAGACAACGATGTTGCCACGGGCGCGGTCCATCTTCAGGATCTGGAACGGCTGCGGCTGGCCCATCAGCGGTCCGACGTCACGAACCGGACGGATGTCGACCTGGCTGCCCGGAAGGAACGCCATGGCGCCGCCGAGATCAACCGTGAAGCCGCCCTTGACGCGACCATAGATCGTGCCGTTGACGCGCTGGTTGTTGGCGAATGCACGCTCCAGGGCGGTCCATGCCTCTTCGCGGCGAGCCTTCTCGCGCGACAGGACGATGGAGCCGTCACGGTCTTCGTAACGCTCGACATAAAGCTCGACGACATCGCCCGGCTTCACGTCCGGAGCAACGCCGGCCGGACCGAATTCCTTGAGGGAAACGCGGCCTTCGCTCTTGAGGCCGACATCGACGATTGCGAATTCGTCGGTCAGGCGGACAACGCGGCCCGTGACGACGGAGCCGTCAAAGCCAGTGTCACGGCCCAGGGTCTCTTCGAGAAGGGCTGCGAAATCTTCGGTGCCGTGATTGGCCGTGGGGGTCTGAGTGGCTGAAGCCATGTAGATACTATATTCCCGGATGCCCGTTCCTTTAACAGAGCGGATATCCACGTCTGCGCCAGATCCATGACGGACCGGACGTCTCCCCGCTGCCGCTGAACGGTCAGATCGGGTTGTTGGCTGTTGGACCGCCTGCCAGACGCAGGACGAACCACACCCTGCCCCTTGCGGGCCGGGTGATACGGTGCACCAACACCCTGCGAGGGCGCGGTGTCAATAAAAAAAGCCGTTTCCGGGGCGCTATTGCGGCAGGTCAGTTCCGCGCTTTCTGGCGGGCCACGGTTTCACATGCCTTTTCAAGGACCTCTGCGGCAGAGAGCGCATCGGTCTCGATCAGGATGGCATCCGGAGCCTGCACCAGCGGAGCGGTTTCACGTGATGAGTCGCGCTCGTCCCGCGCCACGATCTCGGCCACGGCAGCCTCCAGGGCGGCCTCGCCCAGCGGAGTCCCGCCATGGACCTGATGATGCCGGCGCAGCGCACGGGTGCGTGGCGAGGCCGTGATGAAGAACTTCACGTCCGCATCCGGAAAAACAACGGTGCCGATGTCCCGACCATCCACGACCGCGCCGGTTTCGGACGCGAAAACGCGCTGGCGTTCGAGCAGGGCCGCGCGGACAGCAGGCTGGGCTGCCACGAGGGAAGCGCCCCGGTCAATCTCGGGGACACGCAGATCCGTGCGGGCCAGATCGGCCTGTTGCAGGGCCTGTGCCTCAGCCGATGCATCGCCAGCTGGGTCCAGCCCCGCATTCACCATCCGGCGGGCGACGGCGCGATAGAGCAGTCCGGTATCGAGATAGGGCAATCCCAGCTTTGCAGCGAGCGCCTTGGCGAGCGTGCCCTTCCCGGCTGCGGCGGGACCATCAACGGCAATGACAAGCGGACGCACTGTCACGGCGTCAGCCCCGCGCCGAGGGCGTTCATCAGGTCCACGAAGCCGGGGAAGCTGGTTTCAATGAAGGCCGTGTCGTCCACGTTCACCGGCTTCTGGGCGGCAAGGCCGAGCACGACGGCGCTCATGGCGAGACGGTGATCCATGTGGGTCTGGACCGTGCCACCGCCGAGAGGACCGTGATGGCCCTTCACGATAAGGTCGTCGCCGATCACTTCGGTTTCAGCGCCGTTCACGTTCAGCAGCGCAACCGTGGACGCCAGACGGTCGCTTTCCTTCACGCGCAGCTCTTCCAGACCGCGCAGACGGGACGCGCCCTCGGCAAAGGCACAGGCGACGGCCAGAACCGGATATTCGTCGATCATGGATGGCGCACGCTCGGGCGGAACATCCACGCCCTTGAGCTGGCTATAGCGCACATGCAGATCGCCGACCGGCTCACCACCTTCGACGCGCTCGTTCTCGATGGAAAGGCTGGCGCCCATTTCGATCAGCGTCGTGAACAGACCCGTGCGGAGCGGGTTGAGCCCTACACCTTCGAGCCAGATGTCGGAACCAGGCACCAGAAGGGCCGCGACGATCGGGAAAGCCGCGGAAGACGGATCGCCGGGGACGGTCACGTCACGGGCGGTCATATGCACCGGACCCGTCAGGGCGATTCGGCGTCCGCCGGCACCGAAGCGGGAAACATCAACCTCGACACCGAAGTGGCGGAGCATGTTTTCGGTGTGGTCACGGGTCGCGACAGGCTCTTCCACGACCGTGGTGCCATGGGCGTTCAGACCGGCCAGCAGGATGGCGGACTTGACCTGGGCGGATGCGACCGGAAGGCGGTATTCAATCGGCTTTGCCTCACCCGTGCCACGGATCGCCATCGGCAGGCGGCCGCCCTCGCGGGTCAGGAATTCAGAGCCGTTGGCCGCCAGCGGGACTGTTACGCGGCGCATGGGACGCGAGCGCAGGGACGCATCGCCCGTCATGATGCTGTTGAAAGCATGGGAAGACAGAATGCCGGAGAGCAGACGCGCTGCTGTACCGGAATTGCCCATGTCCAGCACATCCGCCGGTTCGGTCAGGGCGCCCACGCCACGCCCCTCGATGACCCAGTCCGCACCTTCACGCGTGATGGTCGCGCCCAGCGCACGCATGGCGTCTGCCGTCCGCAGCACATCCTCGCCTTCGAGCAGGCCGGTCACATAGGTGCGGCCGGAAGCGAGGGCGGCGAACATCAGCGAGCGGTGGCTGATGGATTTGTCACCCGGAACACGGGTGCGGCCGGAAAGTCCCTTGGGGGACGCGGAGACGGTCAGGGGGCGCGAGACTTGCATGGCAATGTTCTTGCTGGGGCTCCCCTCGCCTGTCAATCACCTCGTGAATCATGCCGGGGTGGCACAGTCATGCGCCTGAAAACTGTCAGGAATCATGCTTCGGGATTTGACAGGGCGCGCGCAAGATGGCATGGCCGCGTTCCTTATTCGAGGCATTAGCAGGCTCCGCACAATGGCAAAACCCGAACTCGGTCTGAAACGGACATGCGTTGAATGCAGCGCCCGCTTCTATGACCTCAACCGCGTCCCTGCGGTGTGCCCGAAATGCGGCACGACGCAGCCGGACGATTCCCGTCTCAAGCGCAGCGAGGTTCCGCTGCCGGAAGAGAAGGATCCGAAGCCCCAGGCCAACGAGCATGAGGATGATGTGGATCTGGAAGTCGCCGAAGACGAGGACGATGATGATGTGATCGCCCCGGACGACGATCTGGACGATGACGATGATCTCAGCAATGACATCGAAGTCCCGAATGACAAGGATGACCGCGACGACAACTAAGGTCGTTTTCGCTGTTTTTCTGGCGGCACTGATGAGCGGCTGTTCTGATCCGGAAGGTGTATTCACCCCGGACGGCGCAGCCGTTCGCGCATTCAGGGCCCGGCTTGACGGTCAGCCCAGTGCCACGGCGGTGCTTCAGGCCCGCTGCCCCTCCCCGATAAGGGTACTGCGCCTGAGCGTGGACCGGCCGGTGACGGAAGAGATCCTGACCTTGCTGCAAGTCACCGAGACGCATCAGGTCATGACACGGCATGTCCGGCTGCTTTGTGGTGAGACCGTGCTGTCGGATGCGTGGAACTGGTATGTGCCCGAACGGCTTTCCCCTGCCATGAACACGCTGCTGGAACAGACCGACACGCCGTTCGGGCGCGTTGTGCAGCAGACGGCATTCCGGCGACAGAGACTCGAGACCCGTTTTCCGGGTGCCGTTTCCGGCATCGTTCTGGAAAACCGCGCGCTTCTGCTGCGTGGTGCGGACGGCGCACCGATTTCTCTCGTTGTGGAAGATTATCTTCCGGCCGCTGTCCGACCCTGAGGCTTCAGGAGGCGGGCGACCAGTTCAGATGCTGCCCGCCGTCGAGCGCAAGCATCTGGCCCGTCACGGATGGGAGCGCAAACAGCGCGAGCGCGGCCTGAGCGATTTCCTCGGGCGAGGAGCCATGTTGCAGCGGGGTTCGCGCGCACATGCTGTCAAAATGCTCCTGACTCTGACGCACGGCCGGCAGGACCGGACCGGGGCCGATCGCATTCACCCGTATCCGGGGCGCGAGTGCGAGGGCCATGGTCTGCGTCAGGGTCCATAATCCCGTGCGGGACAGGGTATAGCTGACAAAATGCGGGGTCAGGTTCCAGACACGCTGGTCCAGCATGTTCAGGATCAGGCCCTCGGCGTCTTCGGGAAGCGCCTGCGCCATCGCCTGTGAGAGGACGAATGGTGCGCGGAGATTGGTTTCCAGATGCAGATCCCAGCTTTCGCGGGTCACGCTGCCCATCTCGTCGCGAACAAAGGCGGAGGCGTTGTTGATGAGGATGCCGACCGGGCCAAGCGCGGCGCTGGCACGGGGAAGAAGCGCCTCGACGTCCTCCTCGCGTTGCAGATCTGCCTGCAGGACGCAGCCTTTGCCCCCGACCCACTCCAGCAGGGCTTCGGCCTCGCCCGTACTGTCACGGCAATGGATGGCGACTGCGAATCCCTGTTCCGCCAGCATTTCCACGAGAGCCGCACCGATACGACGCGCGCTTCCCGTGACGAGAGCGACACGGGGAACGCGCGTCGAAATCCGGAAGGGCAGCGTCATGGTCAGAGAGACCGACGGGCCGTGAGGGCCGCGGCCAGAGTGCCGTCATCCAGCACATCCAGCGCACCACCCATGGGCACACCATGCCCCACGCGCGTCACGGTCACGCCTGTGGGCAGCAGACGCTCCTGAAGCCAGTGCGCGGTCGTTGCGCCTTCGACAGTGGCGCTCAGGGCAAGAATAACTTCCCGCACCCCGCCTTCCTCGATCCGCTCGAACAGCGGGCGGACATTCAGGTCATCCGGGCCAAGTCCGGCCAGCGCGGACAGGGTTCCGCCGAGAACCTGATAGACCCCCCGATGGACCCCTGCACGCTCCAGCGCCCAGAGATCGCCCACGGTCTCGACCACGCAGATCAGGCCCCGGTCACGCCCTGCATCCGTGCAGATATGGCACGGATCGACCGTATCGAGATTGCCGCACAGAGTGCAGGTCTTCACGCTCGTGGCCGCGCGCTCCATCAGATGGGCGAGCGGCAGCATCCGGCTTTCCGGCTGACGCAGAAGAGCCAGCGCGGCCCGGCGGGCAGAGCGCGGCCCCAGCCCTGGCAGGCGCGCGAGCATGGTGATCAGCTGGTCGATGTCGCCGTGGCCCATCATGGGCGTGCAGTCCCTGTCAGCCGGATCAGAACGGCAGCTTCAGACCGGCCGGAAGGTCGAGGCCACCCGTCACATCGCGCATGGCTTCGGAGCTTGCAGCTTCGGCCTTGGTCTTGGCGTCCGTATAGGCGGCAACGATCAGGTCCTGCAGCGTTTCAATATCGCTCGGATCGGCAAGCTGCGGGTCGATCTTCAGATCGCGCATCTCACCCTTCCCCGTCAGCTTGACCGTCACCAGACCCGCGCCGGCAGAGCCTTCGACAATGAGGGACGCCAGATTGCTCTGGGCAGCTTCCATCTTGGCCTGCATCTGGCTGGCCTGCTTCATCAGTCCGGCAAGGTTCTTCATCAGTATCGTCCTATCGGTTCAGGTTCAGATCGTCTTCATCAAGGAAATCGGCATCCAGGGGCGCGAATTCCAGATCGGGCGGTTCATCATCGGTCAGCGGCACGGTGATTTCCGGCGGCAGACCGTATTCATCAAGGGAATGATCCTGGACTTCCCCGATCTTCGCACCCGGAAAAGTCTTCAGGATGGCCTGCACCAGCGGGTGCTGCTCCACCGAAGCCTGATTGAGAGCCACGACTTCGGCGCCCTGCTCATCAAGCGTCGGCTCACCCGTAGCCGTCGAGGCACTGACGCGCCACTGGCCGGGATAGACACGGTCCAACAGCTTCTGAAGCTGGCGTTCGATGCGGGCCTGAGGCTCTTCGGCGCGGATCTGCACGTCCGGCGGCGAAAAGCGCACGAGATGCACGGCATTGCGGAGCAGTCCGTGCAGCACGGGTTCGCGCTCACGCGCCACCATCGCCACCATTTCACGCCAGGTCCGCGGCGGGGGCGGAAGCTCGGGTTCAGGCTCTGGTTCCGGGACAGGTTCAGCGTAACCGATGCCGGGCTCGACAATCTCGCCCCCATTGGCGACAAGGCGGACATGAGCGCGCGGCCCGTGGCCACTAGAGGTTTCACTGACACTGCTGGACGCGATGCCGCTGACCGCCCCAGACGGTGTTGCGGAAGATCCGCCACCCGTCGGGCCAGACGGTCCAGCCGAGAGCGACAGATCCTGCCCCCCTTCGGTCAACTGGCGGATCAGGCGGTCCGGCGTGGGCAGCAGGCTGGCATGGCACAGACGGATCAGCACCATTTCAGCGGCCTGACGGCGATCCGGAGCGGTTTCGACTTCCTGCACGCCTTTGAGCAGGATCTGCCAGGCACGTCCCAGAACGGCATTGGACAGCCGGTCGGCCAGAGCCGCACCGCGGGTACGCTCGGCTTCCGGCAGATCCCGGCCTTCCCGCAGCGAGGGAATGGCCTTGAGCCGCGAAATCAGATGCAGCAGATCCAGAAGATCCGCCAGCAGAACGCCCAGATCGGCCCCACGGGCATAGGCCTGATCGGTCAGGTCCAGCGCGTCCGCGGGCTTGCCGGCCATCAGGGCATCCAGCAGATCGAAAACCAACCCGCGATCCGCCAGACCGAGCATATCCGCCACAGCATCGGCGTCGCTGGCCCCCTGAGCGATGGCCTGATCGAGCAGCGAAAGCCCGTCACGCACGGAACCGTCTGCCGCCCGGGCAATCAGGGCAAGCGCGTCTTCGGAAAGAGTGGCCCCCTCCTTGACGGCGATATTGTGGAAATGTCCGGCCAGCAACGATTGCGGAACGCGGCGCAGGTCGAAACGCTGACAGCGCGACAGGACCGTGACCGGAACCTTGCGCAGTTCGGTCGTGGCGAAAATGAACGTGACCTGAGGTGGCGGCTCTTCAAGCGTCTTGAGCAGTGCGTTGAAGGCGTTGCGCGAAAGCATGTGGACTTCATCGATGATGAAGACCTTCATCCGCGCCTGCATCGGTCGAAAGCGCGTGGCCTCGATGATTTCGCGCACATCATCCACGCCGGTGCGGGAAGCGGCATCCATTTCCAGAACGTCGGGATGACGGTCCGCGAGAATGGCGGTGCAATTGGGGCAGACGCCGCAAGGATCGGCCGTCGGGCCGCCCTTGCCATCCGGGCCAACGCAGTTCAGGGCGCGGGCGATGATCCGGGCGGTCGTCGTCTTGCCCACACCCCGCACGCCGGTCAGCATGAAGGCGTGCGCAACACGCTTGAGTTCGAAAGCCCGGCGCAGGATGCGGACGAGAGAATCCTGACCGATCAGGTCATCAAAAGTCTGCGGGCGGTATTTGCGGGCCAGCACGCGATAGGGCGTGGCCTCGGCAGCCGGAGGCGCAGACATTTCCGGCTCTGGCGCGTCTCCAAAGAAGCCGCCGCCATTTTCGGGCGGCAGGGGGAGATCGTCGTTTTCATCAGTCATGGAACTGTCTGACCCTCAGCACTGAGGATGGGACCGTGAAGTAACGGTCGGGACGCTGCGTTTAACAAACCGGAGCGTCCGGTGATCTGTGTGAGGTAGGAGGCCGGACATTCAACCCGGATAAAACTCACTGCGGCTGCTTCCTTCCGGACCTGACCGGGTTGGCAAGGTATCCGTCCAAAGCCGACCTCCCGGCGCTCTCCTAACACGGAGGGAGGGGTGTCTGACAACCCCCAATCATCAGAGTGCGCCCTCATTATCCCGTCTTATTCTCCGACAGCCGCCCCGCCCATGTGCCGCGGATCAGCCGCACCATAGATCAGGCCGGTCTTTGCGGCAGACAGGCTCGGGTGGTCTGCAAGAATGCCTTCGGCCACACCCCAGGGGCGATGTGGCGACAGGGCATAACCTTCGGCCTTGAGGGTCTGCATGGTCTCGTCAGACAGCGCACCGGGTTCCAGCTCGACGGCCGAAGGCTCCCACTGCTCGTGGATTCGCGGCAGATCGACGGCCTGACGGATATCCAGCCCATAATCGATCACACCAAGAATGACGGACAGCGTGATGGTCGGAATCCGCGACCCACCCGGGCTGCCGATCACCATGACGGTCCTGCCATCACGCGAGACGATGGACGGTGACATCGACGACAGGGGCGTCTTGCCCGGTGCAATCGCATTCGCTTCGGAGCCCACAATGCCGAACATGTTGGGCGCGCCCGGCTTGGACGAGAAATCGTCCATTTCGTCATTCATCCAGATGCCGGTATGGCCGCCCATCACACCCGCACCGAACCATCCATTGAGAGTATAGGTCGCGGAGACAGCCATGCCATCATGATCGAGAACGGAGAACTGCGTCGTCTCGTGCTTTTCCTGCGTGTCGGGTGCCGCCTGCGCCACGGGAGCGGGAAGCGGCTCGCCTGCCCTGAGCGTGCTGGACGCGAGAGCATGATCGGTCGGGATGCCCTGACGGATCTGGTAGGCATAGGCCGGGTCGATCAGGTGCTCGACGGGGTTATGCACGAAATCCGGGTCGCCCAGGTCACGGCGGTCCGAATAGGCGTGGCGCATGGCCTCGACTTCACGCTGCACGGACGGTGCCGTGTGCAGGCCAAGCGCATGCATGTCGTAGCCGGACAGGATGTTCAGGATCTCACACAGCGCAACGCCACCACCGCTCGGCGGCGGGGCGGTATCGATCGTGTAGCCGCGATAGGTGCAGCGGATCGGTTCGAGATGCCGGATGTGATAGGACGTGAAATCGGCAGGCTGAAGCAGACCGCCGCCTTCCGTGCTGGCACGTACGATTTCCTTCGCGATCGGACCTTCATAGAAGGCTTTGGGACCTTCCTTCGCAACCAACTCGAGGGAGTTGGCCAGATCCTTCTGCACCAGACGGTCACCGGCCTGAAGCGGCGTGCCATCGGGACGCAGATAGAACGCCCGGGCATACGGGTCCTTCTGGAAATAGCGCGTGGAGGTGTGCAGGAGATCCGCATCACCCTGATTCAGAATGAAGCCGTCACGGGCCAGCGCAATGGCAGGCGCCATGACTTTCTCCCGCGACAGGTGCCCCCATTTCTGCAGGATGGAATCCAGACCTGCGACCGTGCCGGGAATGGCAACGGCTTTCCAGCCCTCGGTGGACAGACCCGGAATGACCTTGCCCGAAGCATCCTGATACATCGTGGCCGTTGCCGCACCTGGCGCATGCTCGCGGAAATCGATGAAGAGTGTCTGGCCGGTTTTCAGACGCAGGGTCATGAAACCGCCACCGCCAATATTGCCGGCTGCGGGATAAACCACGGCCAGTGCGTATCCGACAGCCACGGCCGCATCGACGGCATTCCCGCCCTGCGCCAGAATCTTCGCGCCCGCATCGGAGGCCAGATGCTGGGCCGAGACCACCATGCCGTGACGCCCCGAAGCCAGCATGCCGGCGCTGACATGATCCGGGCCGAACGCCAGCGGATCATGAGCGGAACTGAGCGCCTGAGGCGCGGCATTGGCGAGCGTCGTACCGCTGATCAGAAGTGTTGCGAGAAAAAGCGGGAACGCTCTCATGCAGGCTCTCCATAAGGCGGCTTGGTATAGCCTTTGGGGGACAGGGTGAAGATTTCGCAGCCATCAGCCGTCACACCCACCTGATGTTCGAACTGGGCAGACAGGGTGCGGTCACGGGTGACGGCTGTCCAGCCATCATCAAGGATCTTCACGTCCGGACGGCCGATGTTCAGCATGGGCTCGATCGTGAAGACCATGCCTTCCACGAGCTTCACGCCCTCACCCGGCCTGCCGTAATGCAGGATGTTCGGTTCGGAATGGAAGTCACGGCCAATGCCATGGCCGCAGAAATCCCGCACGATGGAGAAGCGGTTGGCCTCGGCATATTCCTGGATGGCATGGCCGATATCGCCAAGCGTGTTGCCGGGACGGACCTGGGCAATGCCGCGCATCATTGCGTCATAGGTCACATCGACCAGCTTCTCGGCCTTCTTGGGCGCCTTGCCCACGACATACATGCGCGAGCTGTCACCATACCAGCCATCCAGAATGGAGGTGACGTCGATATTGACGATGTCCCCGTTGGACAGCTTCTTGGAGCCCGGAATGCCGTGGCACACGACGTGATTGATCGAAATGCAGCAGGATTTCGGATAGCCGCGATAATTCAGCGGGGCCGGCGTGGCGCCATGAGCGATCGTGAAGTCATGGATCAGCTGGTTGAGCTCTTCCGTGGTGACGCCAGGCTGAACATGAGGCGTGATCATGTCCAGAGCTTCCGCCGTCAGACGACCGACGCGATGCAGATGTTTGAAATCGTCCTGGTCGTAGAGAACGATACCCCGTGGCTTGTCCATATCTGCTGCCCGATCCTTCAATCTTCAAAAAGCCCGGACAAAATGCGTCTGTCCGGGCTGGATCGCAAGGCGGCAGGTCAGATTTTCGGTATCAGCTGTGCCGGGAGCGCTTCTTGTGGGCAACCACATGACGCACGCTGACCATCCGGACAGCCGCGCCATGATGGGAAATCCGGCCATAACGGCGCGGTGCCGTTGGCGCATCCGCGACTTCCATCGGACGGGATGCTGCAAGCAGAATGCTCTGATGGAAGCGGCCGCGACGACGGGCAGACGCCATCAGGACACCGGACGGTGCTGCCGGATGCAGAAGCGGCTGCGGCGCAATGCCTTCATCGGCAAAGCCCTTATCGAGCAGAGCCACCATTTCCATCGAACGGCGGGTATTGCTCGACGATCCCATGACCACGCCGATCAGACGGACATTGCCACGCTGAGCAGACGTGATGAGATTATGACCCGCAAGATCAGTGTAACCCGTCTTCAGACCATCCGCGCCTGCATAGATCTTCAGCATCGGATCATGATTCGGGACCATGCGACGATGGAAGTAGAAGGATGGGACGTTGAAATAGTGGTAATATTGCGGGAAATCGGCGATCAGATGCTGTGACAGAAGCGCGAGATCATGCGCCGTCGTCACCTGATCCGGGTCCGGCAGACCGGAGGCATTGCGGAACGTCGTATTGGTCATGCCCAGTGCACGGGCCTGCTGCGTCATGAGCTGGGCGAAACGGACTTCGTCGCCGCCACCGAGAAATTCCCCGAGAGCGCAGGCCGCGTCATTGGCGGACTTGGTCACGAGTCCCAGAATCCCCTGCTCCACCGTCAGACGGGTGCCGGGAACAAGGCCGAGCTTGGAGGGAGCCTGAACAGATGCGTGAATGGAAACCGGCACCTGCTCGTCCAGGCTGATCTGGTGCGCCTCAAGGGCACGGAACGTCAGATACAGCGTCATGAGCTTGGTCAGGGACGCCGGATAACGCTGCAGATCCGCATCCGTCTGGGACAGGACGGCACCGGTCTTTGCATCCATCACGTAACTGGAAACGTGCCCCGCATACTGTGCCTTGGCCGATCCCAGACCCATGGCTGTCATGGCGCACAACAGAAAAGCTTTCTGAAACGGGAAACGCATGTGTCTGACAGCCTCTGAACGGGAATATCGTCGCGGGAACAATTCTGGGCTCTGAAGCCCTGCATTACTGGTACTCTAGGCGCATTGAAAACTTCCCGTCCACCAGCTTTGAAGGACTTTCCTTAATTTTTCGTAAGCAGGGGCCAAAGGAGGCAACATCATGGCAGATGGCGCATAAAAACCTTATTTCGAAGACCGGCAGCCCTTCTCAAGAGGGAAATTCGCACCATATCATACCAGTCATGTCTTCTTATGATCTTCCCTCCTGTCTGAACGGCCGTCCTGATGTCGCTTTTACGCGCATGATGTCTCGCATGGGGCCGGAGTCGCCCGACTCCATTCCTCCACTGGGCCCGGGAGACGGGGATCAGGACCTTGAAATCAGCGTGGTGGTGCGCCCCCGGACACGGACGCGCAAACCTTCCATGTACAAGGTCCTGATGCTCAACGATGACTACACGCCCATGGAGTTCGTGGTGCATGTGCTGGAGCGCTTCTTTGCCAAGAACAGGGACGAAGCAACAGCCATCATGCTCCAGGTTCACCAGCGCGGCGTTGGGGTCTGCGGGGTGTTCACGTATGAAGTGGCTGAAAGCAAGGTGACACAGGTGATGGATCTGGCGCGCCAGAACCAGCATCCACTTCAGTGCACGATCGAGAAAGACTGATCCATCTGACAGGCAGAAAAGCGCGGACCCAGGATAATTTCTTGTTTCCATCTGCGTTTCTGACTGGCGTTACACGTTACTCCGCGACAAGATACCTTTCTTACGAGAGGTCGAGAGGAGCGCCATCACATGCTGTCCCGTACGCTCGAACAGACGCTCCACCGCGCCCTGACATTCGCAGGTGACCGGCGTCATGAATATGCAACCCTCGAACACCTTCTGCTCGCGCTGACAGAAGATGACGATGCCCTGACGGTCTTCAGGGCCTGCGGCATCGATCTCGACAAGCTGCGCTCCGACCTGACCGATTTCCTCGACAAGGATCTGGCGGGACTGGCGGCAGAACGCCCGACAGAACCCAAGCCGACCGCGGCCTTCCAGCGCGTGATCCAGCGTGCGGCGATTCACGTCCAGAGCACGGGTCGCGACGAAGTCACGGGCGCGAACGTGCTTGTGGCCCTGTTTGCCGAACGCGAGAGCCATGCCGTCTATTTCCTGCAGTTGCAGGACATGACGCGACTCGATGCGGTCAATTTCATCTCGCATGGCATTGCCAAAGCTCCGGACCGTGGAACGGGACGACGCGCGACCGCAGCGTCCAAGGACACGTCCGAGCGTGAAGAGCGCAAGGAAAGTGCCAAGGAAGGCGCGCTGGCGACCTATTGCGTCGATCTGAACGAACGTGCGCGTGAAGGGCGGATTGATCCGCTCATTGGTCGTGATCAGGAAATCGAACGCACCATCCAGATCCTGTGCCGTCGTACCAAGAACAACCCGCTTTATGTGGGTGATCCGGGCGTCGGCAAGACAGCCATTGCCGAAGGTCTGGCCAAGCGGATCGTGGAAGGCGATGTGCCGGAAGTGCTGCTGAACAGCACGATCTATTCGCTCGACATGGGCTCGCTTCTGGCTGGCACGCGGTATCGTGGCGATTTCGAAGAGCGGCTGAAGGCCGTCGTGACGGAAATGGACCAGACCCCTGGCGCCATCCTGTTCATTGACGAGATCCATACCGTGATCGGTGCCGGTGCGACGTCGGGCGGGGCGATGGATGCGTCCAACCTGCTTAAGCCTGCCCTGGCCGCCGGGACGCTGCGCTGCATCGGGTCCACGACCTACAAGGAGTTCCGCCAGCATTTCGAGAAGGATCGGGCGCTTGTCCGCCGGTTCCAGAAGATCGACGTGCCGGAGCCTTCGATCGAGGATGCGGTCAAGATCCTGCGCGGCCTGAAGGGCAGCTATGAGAAGCATCACAAGGTCCGCTATACCGACGAAGCCCTGCGTGGCGCAGTCGAACTGGCGGCCAAGTATGTCCATGACCGCAAGCTGCCGGACAAGGCGATCGATGTGATCGATGAAGTCGGTGCGGCGCGGATGCTCGTGCCCGAGAACAAGCGCCGCAAGACAGTGACACTGAAGGACGTGGAAGAGGCCATCGCCAAGATCGCCCGCATCCCGCCCAAGAGCGTCTCGGCCGATGACCGCGAGACCCTGCGCCATCTGGAGCGGGATCTGCGGAACATGGTCTTCGGACAGGACAAGGCGATTGATGCGCTGGCCGCTGCGATCAAGCTGTCCCGCGCCGGACTGCGCGATGCGGAAAAGCCGATCGGCAACTATCTGTTCTCCGGCCCCACGGGCGTCGGCAAGACGGAAGTGGCCAAGCAGCTTGCCAACTCGCTCGGGATTGAGCTGATCCGCTTCGACATGTCCGAATACATGGAGCGTCATTCGATCTCGCGTCTGATCGGCGCGCCTCCGGGCTATGTCGGGTTCGATCAGGGCGGTCTGCTGACGGATGCGATCGACCAGCATCCCCATGCAGTCCTGCTGCTGGACGAAATCGAGAAGGCCCATCCGGACCTGTTCAACGTCCTGCTTCAGGTCATGGATCATGGTCGCCTGACGGACCACAACGGCAAGGTCGTTGATTTCCGCAACGTGATCCTGATCATGACCACGAATGCGGGTGCGGCGGATCTGTCCAAGGAAACGATCGGGTTTGGCCGGACCGTACGCAGCGGCGAGGATGAAGAGGCGATCAAGCGCCTGTTCACGCCGGAATTCCGCAACCGTCTGGATGCGATCATTCCGTTCGCCAACCTTACACCAGAAACGGTGGGCCGCGTGGTCGAGAAGTTCGTGCTCCAGCTCGAAGCCCAGCTGGCCGACCGTCATGTCACGATCGAGATCTCCTCGAGCGCGAAAGAATGGCTGGCCGAGCGCGGGTATGACCGTCTGTATGGCGCCCGTCCTCTGGGCCGCGTCATTCAGGAGCACATCAAGAAGCCGCTGGCGGAAGAGCTGCTCTTCGGACGGCTGGCTCAGGGTGGTGCCGTGCGGATCGGTATGAAGAACGGGGCTCTCGACTTCGATATCATCGAAGGCCGGGACGAGCCCAAGGGCGAGGATGGCGCTTCAAAGAAAGACGAAGCGACAAACTGAAGCCCTGCTTTAAAAGAGAAGGCCCGGGAGACACTGTCTTCCGGGCCTTTTTCGTTACTGGTAGCGGGTGCCGTTCACAACGACATAGCCGGGCCAGCGCCATTTGCGGCTCGTACCGTGATGGGTCCAGTCCACGCCCTGACGGCGCAGGCTGTCGTAATAGTACCGGCCCTGCACCTCAACCTGATCGCCCTTGTTAACCCAGGGCCATTGCGGGGCGTTCATCTCATCAAGATCGGAGACGATGCGGATGGAGACGCCTTGCCCGACCGAAACATAGAAATAGCCATGCCAACCGCTGCGGGTCCGCTTGGCCTTTGGTGAGATGGCCAGGACCTGTCCGCATAGATGCTCGGGAAGATCGATGCGGGTGGGACCGGACTGCTCAAGGCCCTGCTGGTCCGCAAGAAAACGCGCATTATCGCAGGACGCAGGCATGTCATGGGTGGTCTGGCCTGTCAGAGCCTGACCGAAAAGACCCTGTGCGGATGCAGCGAACGGTGCGCACAGCAGAGCTGCGGCAACTGCGGGGAGCAGACGGAATGTCATGGAATTTCTCCTGTCTGGGCGGCCCTGTGCGATGTTCTGCCGCCTGCGGAAAGGACCCGGACACAAAAAAGCCCGCCCCAATCACGGAACGGGCTTTTCTGCTGGTCCGGAAAACGGATCAGGGAGCTTCGCTGGCACCTTCACCGGCAGCCGGCTCGGCCTTCGGGGCTTCGCTGGCGAGCGGGCGGGCAGGCGCACCGTCCGTGATCATTTCGAGCTGACCGGTGATCTGGCCACCGTCCTCGACCTGCAGGCGACGGCACTTCACCTTGCCGATCAGACGGCCGGTGGAGCGGATCGTCAGGCTGCCATTGACGGTCAGGGTCCCGTCGATCGTGCCAGCCAGTTCCGCGTCTTCGACTTCAACGCCACCGCGGAAGACGCCGCCATGCGTGACCTGAAGCTCGGTCGCCTGGATCATGCTGGACTCGACAGTGCCCTCAACCACGAGGCGCTCGGCGTCCTGCACCGAACCCTGAACGCTGATGCCGCGGCCCACGACGAGCGTGCGGCGCTCCGGACCAGTCTGGCGCGGTGCGCCCGGAACGGCGGCCGCACCGGGACGCGGAGCCCCTGCCGGCATTGCGCCCGTCGGAGAGTTGGGGGACGGCGGCGCCGGGAAAGGGGTACGACCCATGGGAGCGGGGTCCTTCTGCTGGTTGGGCTGCTGGGGACTGGTGGGCGATCCGGATCCTGACGCGGGAGCCGTCTGGCTGGGAGCGTCCGGCCGGTTGGGGAAAATGGGCTGTCCTGCGAGCTTGCTGTTCTCTGCAGGTTTGGACTCATCTTCCGGTTTGCGTCTTCTGAACAAGGAAACCCCGCTGCGGATCTGGAAAAGAACACTCTCTGTCTAGGACGTCTCCCGTATGTTCCATCGCGAGGGCGGAACAGTCAGGGCGGGCCTTTCGACAACGCTACACGCTCACCACCCGGCGGGACAAGACGCGCATTTCCATAAATGTGACGAATGGCCACGCATGAAAACGGCGCCGGACGGACCGGGAGTTGGCGTGAACCCAGAGGGGACCTATGATCGTGTTGATTTAATGGCGCAGTCTGCCCGTTAGATGTTTTTTCCGAAGTTTTCAGCGACCTGACCGGAGTTCCAATGTCTGCACCCCAGCATGACCTTCTGTGTATCGGCAATGCCATCGTCGACGTCCTCGCCCCTGTGGGCCAGGATCTGATCGACGGGCTTGGCGCCGCTGCCGGGAGCATGACCCTGATTGACGCTCCTACGGCGCATGCCATCGAAAGCCGCATCGATATCGAAAACGTGACCGGCGGCGGTTCCGGCGCGAATACGGCCGTCGTGGCGGCCCGCATGGGCGCAAAGGTTGCGTATCTCGGCAAGGTGACGGCTGACGAAGCCGGCGACCACTTCACGCGCGACATCCGCGAGCAGGGCATCACCTTCCCGTCCGAGCCGCTGCCAGCCGCCGATGGCACCCCGACCGCACGCTGCATCGTTCTGGTGACGCCGGAAGGCCAGCGCACGATGTTCACCTATCTCGGCGCCTGCACGGAGTTCACGCCCGAGGACGTGCATGAATCCGTCGTGGCCGATGCGGCGATCACCTATCTGGAAGGCTATCTGTACGACAAGCCGCAGGCCCAGGAAGCCTTCGAACACGCTGCCCGTCTGGCCCGCAAGGCCAACCGTCAGGTCGCCCTGACGCTGTCCGACACGTTCTGCGTGGAACGTCACCGCGCGGCTTTCCACGAACTCGTGGCCGGTCACGTGGACATCCTGTTCGCCAACGAGGCCGAGCTTCTGGCGCTGTACGAAGTCACGGATTTCGAAGAAGCCGTCACGCAGGTCTCCGCCGAGACGAAGCTGGCTGTCATCACGCGTGGCGAGAAGGGCGCGGTCGTCATTGGCGACGGAGAGCGCCATGACGTGCCGACGACCGAAGTGAAGGTCGTGGATACCACGGGCGCCGGTGACGCATTCGCCGCAGGCTTCCTTGCCGGTCTGAGTAAGAAGCATGACCTTGTGACCTGCGCGAAACTGGGCAACCAGGCCGCCGGTGAGATCATCACCCGTTACGGCGCACGTCCGACCGAAGCATTCACGCTGACGGCCTGAGCCTCGCCCTGCCCCGTCGGTCAGGGTCGGTCTTACAGATCGGCCCAGCCGATGCGAGCGACACCATACCGGTCGAATGACGCCCGCACAGTCGGGTCCAGAAGGGCGGCCAGCTCACCTTCCTGCTCATAGCCCGGCATGAAGCGCTTCATCATGGCGTTCTGGGCCGTGGCGGGGTGGAAGTAGATTTCACTCGTGCCAGTCGGCAGGCGCGGAATGAGGCCGCGGATATGGTCCGGCGTCATGTGGCCGGACCAGCGCAGACCGAAACACCAGTCATTGGTTTTCAGCCCCGCTTTGCGGATCTGGTGACGCAGGACGCCGATCCAGTGACGCAGGGCGCGGTCTCCCAGCGTATCGTTGGCCTCGACAGGCTCCGGCGGCTCGAAAGGCGAGCGGACTGCCTGCAATCCATGCTCTAGCCCGGACACGATCAGGAAGCGCCCCACGGTCGGATGCAGATGCATGTGCTTGTGGGCGTTGGCATGATCGAGCGTCAGCCCGGTCGCGGCAAAGGCCCGGAACTGGGCTTCGATTTCGCGGCGCAGGGCATGACGCGCGGGCGGACAGAAGAAATACTCCACACCCAGACGCAGCTGGTTGCGGCCGAACCAGCCCTGCTCATCCGTGATGGCAGGGAGATCGAGGACGGACTTGCCTTCAATCGCCACGACATGCAGCCCAACCTTCAGATCCGGCATGGTCTTCGCCCGCCGGATAGCATCTTCGGCGGCATCGCCCGCAACCATCAGGCTGGTCGTGGACAGGATACCGTTGCGATGGGCCTGTTCGATGGCCTCGTTGACTTCGAGGCTCATGCCGAAATCGTCGGCGGATACGATGGCGCGGCGAAGGGCGCTGGATGTCATGGCTGGTCTCACGAAAAAGGGGCCATGACATCTGCCATGGCCCCTGGGTAGTATCCGGTCAGAAGCGCACCGTTCAGGCGGCGTGACGGTCCTTGAGGAACTGGAAGAACTCCACACCCTCACGCAGACGGCGCTTCATCATCTGCGGGCTGCGAACCATCTCGTTGACGATCGAGGCGATCTTGGAGCCGCGGAAGTAGAACTTGCGATAGAATTCCTCGACGCTCTCGAAGATTTCCGTGTGCGACAGGTGCGGATAGTGCAGCGGTGCGATCTGGACGCCGCTCTCATCGATCAGCTCGGCTTCCGCCTCATTCAGCCAGCCGTTTTCCGTCGCCTGCTTGTGCAGGAACGTGCCCGGATACGGCGCGGCCAGGGAGACCTGCAGGGTGTGCGGGTTGATTTCCTTGGCGAACTCGATCGTCTCCTGGATGGTCTCCTTCGTCTCGCCCGGCAGGCCGACGATGAAGGTTCCGTGGATCTTGATGCCCAGCTTGTGGCAGTTGCGCGTGAATTCCTTGGCGGTCTCGACGCGCATGCCCTTCTTGATGTTGTGCAGGATCTGCTGGTTACCGCTCTCGTAACCGACCAGCAGCAGGCGCAGACCGTTTTCCTTGAGAACTTTCAGGGTCTCGTAAGGGACGTTCGCCTTGGCATTGCAGGACCAGGTGACACCGAGCTTGCCCATTTCGCGGGCGATGGCTTCAGCGCGCGGCAGGTCGTCCGTGAAGGTGTCATCATCGAACATGAATTCCTGCACTTCGGGGAAGTACTGCTTGGCCAGACGCACTTCGGCAGCCACATGCTCGGGGCTGCGGGTGCGATAGCGATGGCCACCGACCGTCTGCGGCCACAGGCAGAACGTGCAGCGCGACTTGCAACCACGGCCCGTATAAATCGAGATGTACGGGTGCTTCAGGTAACCGATGAAGTAGTCGTTGATATTCAGGTCGCGCTTGTAGACCTCGGTCACGAACGGCAGGCTGTCCATGTCCTCGATCATCGCGCGATCCTTGTTCGCGATGATCTCACCCTTCTCGTTGCGCCAGGTGATGCCATCCACTTCGGCGAGCGGCTTGCCCTCGGCAATTTCCTTGATGGTGAAGTCGAACTCGTTGCGGGCCACGAAGTCGATCGGACCGCCCTTCTCCATGCTCTCCATCGGCTGGACGGCGACCTTCGCACCCACCATGCCGATCATCAGCTTGGGGTTCGCATCCTTGAGCATCTGGGCGACGCGGACGTCAGAAGCGAAAGACGGCGTGGAGGTGTGCATGACCACGAGGTCACGGTTCTTCACGTCTTCAAGAATGGGGTCCATGCCCATCTTCGCCGGCGGAGCATCGATCAGGCGCGATCCGGGAACCAGTGCGGCCGGCTGGGCCAGCCAGGTCGGGTACCAGAAAGACTTGATCTCACGCTTCGCCTGGTAGCGGGAGCCAGCGCCACCATCAAAGCCGTCAAAGGAAGGAGGCTGGAGAAAAAGGGTTCTCATCATGATCGGACACTCCTGTGGGTGGCGCCGGCCTGGAACGAGGTGGCGCAGGACGCGGAATTTCGTTTTCTTCGGGCGATATGGACCGTTCTGCCCCGCCATGCAACGCGTGATCCGCGCGCACTGCCCACCATAATGGCAGCAGACAGCCAGTCACGGGCGATCAGAAGCGGGATTGCGGCCGGCAGCGGGCACTCCGTTGCACGATCCATGATGCGGCTTCCAAGGGCACGGACCAGCCATGTCAGGAGCAGCATGAACCAGGTCCACCAGGCATTCGGACGGAACAGCACCGCCGTAACCGCCCAGAACAGGGGAAGCTGGATCGCGGACAGGCCGTAGCCAACGGGCGCAACATTCTTGACCGTCCGCCCCCAGCGCAATTCATGGGCCAGAAGATCGCTGAGTGAATGTTCGCCCACGGTCGTATGGGTCAGCGTCGGCGCGATGGAAATATTCTCCCCGCGCGCCCGGATCAGTTGACCCAGTTCAGCATCATCAGCCACATGGTCAACCAGCGCCTCAAGGCCACCGATGTCTTCAAGGGTCTGACGACGCAGGGCCATCGTGGCTCCCAGACAGTCCTGCCGCCCCAGGAAACGGGACATCATGACGCCAGGGAGGAAATTGTGGTTGATCTGGCAGGCGCCGATCTGCTGCACGAGCGTGCCGGCAGCCGGCCGGCCTGCATACAGGGTCGTGACCAGACCTGTCCCCGCCTCTTCCAGACTCGTCACGACATGGCGCAGATAGTTCGGACTGGCATGAATATCCGAGTCGGAGATCACAATAATGTCATGACGGGCTTCCCCGTACATGTTCATTAGATTTCCAACCTTCCGGTTCGGACCATGCTCCTGCGGATTGATCACGACACTGACCGGAACCCGCGGATAACGTTTCCGGAGACGTTCAATGACTGGCAGGGCCGTATCTTCGGCATTCTGGACACCGAAGACGATCTGGAAATCCGGGTAGTCCTGGGTGAACACGCTTTCCAGCGCATTTTCCAGCAATGGCTCGTTTTCGTGCAGCGGTTTGAGAACGGTAACCGCCGGCCACGCCCGATCCGACAGACGAAGGGCCTCATCAGCACTGCGTTCCGTGCGGCGGAACCGGGCGAGCAGTGTCGCACCGGCCAGCGCCTGCAGATTGCCGGCGGCAGAAACAAGGGCGCAGAAACCGGCCGCGATCGTAAGAGGTAGGGGCACGACGGTCTTCTACCCTTCCCGAACGCTTTTGGGAAAGGGTGCCGTCGTGGAACCGGACTCAGTCATGCAGGAAGTGGGCAGTCTTGCTGTCCAGATGATCGGCCAGACCGCTGGCGCCGCCCGAACTGAGGGCACCACCAAAATCGGCGCGCTGGGCAGCAACCTGGCTGATATGCGCGTTGAGCAGAACGTCCGTGATCCGCCAGCCCGAGGCACCATTGGTCATGATGTAGTCAATCGGCGTGACACCGCTTCCGTCGGTTCCACCGATCGTCGTATCCACGATCTGGCCACCGGTCGGGTTGGGACGGGTCTGCGGAGAAACGGTAAAAGCAGCCTGGGCTTCCGGCTTGAACGACGACGCATAGCGCGCGATCGTGAACTGGCGGAACGATCCCAGCAGACGGGTCCGGTCAGCAGGGCTCAGGCTGTTGTAGCGCACGCCAACCGAGCGACGGAGAATCGCTTCGAGATCAAAGGCGCGGTCCACGGCAGGGGCGATCATCGTTGCGCGCTGCTGGGCGGTTTTTCCGGTTTTCTGGGCCGTTTTCAGAGCATCATACAGCGCAGAGATCGGTGCCACGGCCGACGTCGCATCAGCAGGTGCCGTCTGGGCCAGTGCTACCGGCGAAAGCGCCGTCATGGCGACAGGCCCCGTCAGGAGGCAGGCGGACAGAAGGGACAGAGTCACTTTCGGGGAAAAACGGCAAATCATGATCGTGCTTTCGTCCTGTAGACAGTTCTGGGCATAAAGATCAGGTTCATGACACATTGTATCAAGTTCCCTGCATCAAGTTCTGGCATCCATAGTTCCATCTGTGCTCGATTAGCCACAGGCCTGATGCGAATTATGCAGCCTGACATTGAGGCGAACACGACAATGGGTCTATAGGCAGTCAATCTAATGCTCGATGGTCCTTCATGTTTCCCGACTTTCCGAAGCCGGGACAGGGAAGACAGCCACGGGCCCATCCACGATGTGCAAGGCCCCGGGCGCCCTATGGGTGCACCCTCCGGAGGCTAGAACCAGAGGATTATAATGGCCGTTCCTTTGATGCAGGCTGTCCGAGTCGGACGGTACGTTGTCAAGCAGCACCTCACGGGCCGCAAGCGCTATCCGCTGGTCCTGATGCTCGAACCGCTGTTCCGCTGCAACCTGGCATGCGCCGGCTGCGGCAAGATCGACTACCCGGCGCAGATCCTGAACCAGCGTCTCAGCCTTCAGGAATGCCTGGATGCCGACACGGAAGCGGGCGCTCCTGTCATTGCAATTGCCGGTGGTGAACCCCTCCTGCACAAGGAAATGCCCCAGATCGTCAAAGGTTTGATCGGGCGGAAAAAATACGTCTACCTGTGCACGAACGGTCTGCTGCTGGAGAAGAAGCTCGACGATTACGAGCCCTCCCCGTTCTTCTCCTGGGACGTGCATCTCGACGGCGATCAGCTGATGCATGACTCGTCAGTCTGCCAGGAAGGCGTTTTCGAACGTGCGACCGCAGCGATCCGTCTGGCGAAATCCCGCGGCTTCCGCGTTTCCATCAACTGCACCCTGTTCGACGGTGCCGTTCCGGAACGCGTCGCAGCTTTCTTCGACGAAGTCATGGCCATGGGCGTCGACGGCATCATGACCGCTCCGGGCTATGCCTATGAGCGTGCACCCGATCAGGCCCACTTCCTGAACCGCCAGAAGACGAAGCAGCTGTTCCGCGACATCTTCCGCCTCGGCAAGGGCAAGAAGTGGCGCTTCACGCAGTCTCCGCTGTTCCTGAACTTCCTGGCCGGCAATGAGAACTATCACTGCACGCCGTGGGGCAAGCCGCTTCGCACGGTCTTCGGCTGGCAGCGTCCGTGCTATCTGCTCGGCGAAGGCTATGCCAAGACGTTCCGTGAACTGATGGACGATACCGCCTGGGAGCAGTACGGCACCGGTGCTTACGAGAAATGCGCCGACTGCATGGTGCATTCCGGTTACGAGTCCACGGCTGTCATGGATGCAGTGGCCCGTCCCTGGCACATCGCCAAGGTCGCCCTGTTTGGTCCCGAGACCGAAAAGCCGATGGTTCCGGAAATCTCTCTCGCCAACCAGCGCCCGGCCGAATACGGCTACGAGGAACAGGTCCAGCAGCAGATGGAGCGCATCTCCACGGGTGCAAAACCTGCTCGCGGGCCTCGCGTCCGCGTCAATGGACGTCCGGCAGCCAACACGGTTTCGGAAGCCGCCGACGCAGCAGACTGAGGATATTCTTTCCCTGTCTGTGTGTGCACATGAAGAACCGGCTCCTTGTGAGCCGGTTTTTTTGTGAAAAGACCTTTCCATTTGACCGGACAGAATGAAGGGCATGGCATCCGCCAATCCTCCTGTTATGATTGGGCATTCATTATTCTGGCCGGATCATGCTGACCCCTATTCTCGTTATCTGTCTGCTCATTTTCCTCAATGCCGTGTTTGCCATGGGAGAAATGGCTCTCATTTCGGCAAAGCGGCCACGGCTGGAAGTTCTGGCCAAACAGGGCACCCGAGGGGCCACAACTGCAATCCGGCTGGCAGAGGATCCGCACAGCTTTCTGCCAACCGTTCAGGTCGGCATGACGCTGGTCTCCATTCTTGAAGGTACGTTTGGCGGCAGCCAGATGGAAAGTACCGTCACGGCATGGATCGCCAACATCCCGTCGCTACGTCCGATTGCCAGTGAGGTTTCGATCGTCCTCGTTGTTGCGATGATCACCTTCACCATGCTGGTTTTCGGCGAACTCATTCCCAAGCAGATCGCCTTACAGCAACCGGAAGCCATTGCCTCGCGTCTGGCCTGGCTGCTTGTCGGTGTAGCGCGCATCGCACAGCCGATCGTGTGGCTGCTCAGCGGCACTTCTTCCCTGGTGCTCCACCTGCTCCGTGTCGGTCCGCTGACGCGTGCAGCGGTCACTGAAGAGGAACTGAAGGCCGTTCTGGCTGAAGGTGCCCGTGCAGGTGTCCTGGAGACCGACGAACAGGCCATGATCGAGCGTCTCCTGCGTCTGGCAGACCGCCCTGTGCGGGCCATCATGACACCGCGTAACGAGCTCTTCTGGATTGACCGGTATGCGGATCAGGAAACACTGGTCCGCAAGCTCCGCCAGTCGTCCTATGCCCGGATTGTCGTCTGTGAAGGAGACGTGGATCACCCGGTCGGTGTCATTCTGGCCAAGGACATCATGGACCGGCTGCTCCTAAAGCTTCCGGTTTCCGTCGATGCCGTGCTGCGCGAACCGCCTGTGATTCCTGACAGTCTCAGCGCACAGGACATGATCGAGCGCATGCGTGGCGTCAATCTGGGTATCACCTTTGTCCTGGATGAATACGGTTCTTTTGAAGGCATCGTGACACCATCAGACGTCTTCGAGGCCATTGTTGGCGAGGAAAAGACGGAGTCATCCTCTTCGGAGCTTCAAGCAGCTGAAGGTGCCGATGAATATGTATTTGACGGCTTCATGCCAGCTGATGAACTGCGCTCCCGTCTCGACCTGCCAGAGCTTCCCGGCGCGGGCGGCTATCATACCCTTGGCGGTGTGATCCTCGCGCTTCTGCGGCGTGTTCCGGCGCGTGGAGACAAGGTGGCCTTCGGGGGTTGGCTATTCGAGGTGTTGGAAATGGACCGGCGACGCGTCGGAAAGGTCAAGGTCAGTCGCCAGGTTCTTGCCGAAGACTGACCCTGCCATTCAGGCCTTGCTGGTAAACAGGGCCTGTCGATCCGTAACAGGCGCATAACTGCCCTGATTACCGTAGTTCTGCGGCAGAGCAGTTGTCGGCGTCGAGGTCAGCAGTTCAATCACGCGCTTCTGGGCCGTAATCGCTCTCTGGAGAAGTTCACCATTGCGGTTGCCCAGTTCTGTCATCTGCTCAAGCAGATCGCGGTAAGGAAGAGCTGGCGCATCCGCTCCGGCGACATTCTCATCATCCGGGCAGCATGGGCAGAGTTCTTCTTTACGGTCATTGGCGGCCGCAACTTCATGCTCAAGTGTTCTGGCCGCGTCCTTCTTGTCACCCAGAAACGCCAGCGCATCCAGAATCCGTGCTTCTTCCAGTGCCGAATTTTCCGCCTCAAGGATGGCGATCAGCCGCTGCATTGCGGGAATAATGGACGCGCTCATTTCTGCTCCTGCATAGCCAGCATCTGACGGTTGATTGCGTCCGTCAGGCCTATTCCGCCATTATTTTCCATCTGCTTGGCGATCTGTTCCACAAGCATGGGCCGGAACTGCTTTTCGCCTGCACCGCCACTGAACATGCTGTCGCTGTTGTCCTCGGTGGCGAACATGGGCTGAAGCATCTGATTAATGGCCATCGACTCGAAGCTCTGAGCCGACTTCAGCGTTTTGGCAGGATCTGCCTTCTGCCCATGCAACGGCAATCCCTGCGATGCCGCGGCGGTCGTCGAGGATATTGTCATCAACGCATCTCCAGTTCTGCCTGCAGCGCGCCATCAGCCTTGATGGCCTGCAGAATGCTGATCATGTCCCGTGGCCCCACCCCCAGGGCATTCAGGCCTGAAACAAGCTCCCTGAGCGTTGTTCCACCGGGCACTACGGCAAGGTGATGGGTCTTGCCTGTATCAACCTTGACGTTCGTACGGGGCACAACAGCGGTCTGACCGCCGGAAAACGGACCAGGCTGGGAGACTTCGGGCGTTTCCGTCACCTGAACTGTCAGGTTACCCTGCGCCACCGCGACCGTGCTGATCCGGACATCAGCTCCCATGATGATCGTGCCACTGGCTTCATCCACCACCACTTTGGCAGGTGTATCGGGCGTCACGAGAAGATCGCCGATTCTGGAGAGCGTGGAGACAGGATCATGATTGCTCAGATCCAACAGGACTGTGCGTGGATCCTGAACAACGGCAATCGGTCCAAAAGTCCGGTTGATGATGGCTGCAATGCGACTCGCGGTCGTGAAGTCCGGATTTCTCAGGCTCAGATGCAGATTGGCACGATGGCTGAGATCAAAAGGCACTTCGCGCTCAACAATGCCGCCATTGGCGATATGACCGCTGGTCGGAACGTTTCGGGTAATGGACGCGGCGGCTCCACGGGCAGAGAACGCGTTCGTGGCCAGAGACCCCTGTGCAACGGCATAGACTTCACCATCAGCCGCCATCAGCGGCGTGACCAGAAGGGTGCCACCCGTCAGGGAGGAGGCATCACCCGCCGCTGAAACCGTAACATCAATACGATTGCCACCATGGGCGAAGGCCGGAAGATCGGCCGTTACCATAACGGCGGCGACATCATGCGTCTGAAGCTGGGTTTCCTGATCGCGAATGTTCACGCCCAGCCGGTTCAGCATGGAAATCAGCGTTTCACGGGTGAAAATCGTATTGGTCAACCGGTCTCCGGTACCATTCAGACCAACCACCAGACCGTATCCGATCAACTGGTTGCTCCGGACGCCTTCCATGTCCGTAATGTCCTTGATGCGAACGCTGGCAGCCAGGGTAAAGCCTGGCAGAAGCAGCAGTCCGACACAGGCAAGCGCCGTCAAACGCCGCAGCAGGGTCTGGAAGGAAAATGAAGATCGCATGAAAAAGCGCATGGGCGACGAGGGGTATCCTGATGCCTGCAAGACAGGTCTGGGGGGCTCAGGTGTTGAGGATGGGCGTACAGGGTAAAGAAACCCCTAACAGAGACGCAGATTTCCGCGCTTTCCGACAGACACGCAAAGTATGTTCGGGGTTGGCGGATGCGGCTGGGGTGGCTATAAGCCGCGCGTTATCGCCTGCGGCTGTTGGAAGCGGACGTTGGCAGACCAGCCAAGGGATTGGATGCGCATGATTACGCTGCCGCCGGATTATAGGCCCTCCGACAATGAAGAGTTCATGAACCCGCTTCAGGTGGAGTACTTCAGGCAGAAACTTCTGCGCTGGCGTCTTGATCTCCTGAAGGAAGCAGATGGAACCCTTGCGAGTCTCTCGGAAGGTGGAATTCATGAATCCGACATCACCGACCGCGCCAGTGTCGAGACGGATCGCGCTTTCGAGCTTCGGACCCGTGACCGGGCCCGCAAGCTGATCGCCAAGATCAACATGGCGCTCGAACGCATTGATGATGGAAGCTATGGATTCTGCGAAGAAACGGGAGAGCCGATCGGCCTGAAGCGGCTTGAAGCCCGCCCGATCGCGACCCTCTCCATCGACGCGCAGGAACGGCACGAGCGGATGGAAAAGGTCCATCGGGACGATTAAGGCTTGCGCTTGGCGCGCTGACCCGTTACGAAGCGCGCCAAGGCAACGGTATGCTGCTGTAGCTCAGTGGTAGAGCACTCCCTTGGTAAGGGAGAGGTCGACAGTTCAATCCTGTCCAGCAGCACCATTTTTCCTTCTTTTCAGAGACTTGGCAGTTCGATCAGTCTCAAATACCCCCTCATTACGGGCCGTAGCGCATGGCTGTCGTAACTCACTTCCGCCAATGGGATGTGAAGCAGGGGCCTGCCTAAGACCCGCCCGCAAAAATACCCGTAATTGATGGGTGATCATGCCTGTGCAGAAACACAGGCATAAAAAAAGCCGCCTCTCTAATGGGAGGGCGGCCTTTTCGGGTTAGTGCGCCTTTTAATCGCGGCGGTCGCGGATTTTTACATACGCAATAGCTGCATGCTCGGCGCAGTAAGGCTTTCCGGGAAGCGGTGTCGCGCCGCAGAAATGAAAACCCGGTGTGCCAGGATCGCCGATGGGCCAGCAGCAGGACGGGCCACGGCGGGTCGGGCGGTCGATGCCCGCGGTCGAAAAGCGGGGCGGCATAGCCGGACGCGGTGCAGGAGCGACGCGAGGTTCCGGCTTGGGGGCTGCAGCAGGCTCCCGACGGGCCGCAACAGTTTCCTTGGCGGCCGCCGGGAGGGGACGTGAGGCAGTGACCGGCGGCGTCGGCTTCGCGGCTTCAGGGGCAACAGACGGTGCTTTACGGACCGGAGCAGCAGGCTTTTCTGCCACCTTCTCCACAACGCCTGCAGACACCTTGGCGGGAGCCGCATCCTTGTCCGCAAACAGGTCCGCTGCCGCAGGTTCGGCAGCCTTGGCGCGAGAGGGGCTTTTACGACGGGGGGTGGCTTCCGTCGTACCCGTTTCGCCGTCCTTGGCCTTGCGGTTACGGATGGGAGATGGACGCGGCGGCAGGCCCAGACGGTGCGCCTTGCCGACGACGGCATTCTTGGTGATGGAGAGCTGGCGGCCGATTTCTGCGGTCGAAAGTCCCTGACTCCACAGATCGCGAAGTCTGGCGATCGTCTCGTCCGTCCACTCCATATGTTCGTTTCCCTGTCCCGCTTCGGTGCCTGGCCCGGCCCGATATGCTGTTGGTTTCCAGTCCCGGCCCACCGGACCCGGAACATCTTCGGGAGGTTTCTTACCAGAAACTCCCCGCCGCGTCGAAGCCGGTTCTTACGAGGCCGGTTCTGCGACGCGCTGTAGCTCTACAAGTCCATTCACGACAGCCAGTGCGATCTCGCCACGGACCAGCGCCTGAGCGTCCAGACCAAACAGTTCGCGCCGCCAGCCTTTCAGGGCACCGACATCGGTTTTACCCAGCGCAATCCAGTCCAGATCGTCCGAAGAGGCGACCAGACGGGGGGCAACCTTGTGCTCCTCACACTTTGCCGCCAGCAGGACCCGCAGAAGCGCCACGAGGGCCGTGGACGGCCGTGGGCGATCGGATTTTGATGGTGCTTTCGGAAGCTCGGACTCCGGGAGTTCCTGAGCAATGCTAATCGCTTCAAGCAGGCCTTTGCCCATCTTGCCCTCGGCAAAACCGCGCGTCACGCCGCGGATGCGGGAAAGGGCCTCGACCGTATCGGGATGAACGGCTGCGATTTCCAGCAGGCTTTCGTCACGGATGACGCGCTGGCGGGGAATATCGGCGTTCTGGGCTTCCTGTTCGCGCCAGGCCGTGACTTCACGCAGAATGCCAAGCATCCGGCGGTTGCTGGTGCGGGCCTTCAGCTTTTCCCACAAACGGCGGGGATCCGGGCGAAACGTCTTTTCTTCCGTCAGGACAGCCTGTTCGGCATCGGCCCAATGCAGACGTCCCTGCTCGGCAAGCTGTTTACGCAGGGCATCATAAACCGTGCGCAGATGCGTGACATCGGCAGCAGCGTAGGCGATCTGCGCCTTGCTCAGCGGACGGGCCGACCAGTCACTGAAACGGTGGGCCTTGTCGATGCTGCGACCGGTGATTGCGCCGACCAGACTGTCATAGCCGACCTGATCGCCGAACCCGGCTACCATAGCGGCAACCTGCGTATCGAAGACCGAGGCGGGAAGACGGTCAAAAATATGAAGGAAAATCTCAAGATCCTGCCGGGCGGCATGGAAGACCTTGGTGCAATCCGGTTTGGCCAGAAGGGCGCCAAGAGGTGTGAGATCGATGCCGGGCGCCAGCGTGTCGATCAGGACGACATCTTCGGTTCCGGCAAGCTGGACGAGGCAGAGCTCGGGCCAGTAGGTCCGTTCCCGGACGAATTCCGTGTCGATGGTCACGAAAGGCTCGTTCTGCAGTTTTTCGCAGATACGGGCCACCTCCTCACTGGAGGTCAGGAGAACGGGGGTCGGGAAGGTCGGAGCTTTCGAGCGCATGAAACGATCCTACACAAAGCGCAGGATCGTGACCACGCCCCCCGATCGTCCTTCCCTCACCCTTTCAGGTCGATCAGAGGGACTGGTCGATCCAGGCCTTGAGCTGGCTCTTCGGCAGCGCACCCATCTGCTGGGCGACCGGCTTGCCGTCCTTGAAGACGATCAGCGTCGGGATGCTGCGGACGCCATACTTGGTCGGCGCTTCCGGATTGGAGTCGATGTTGACCTTGGCGACCTTCAGGCGGCCCTGGTACTCGGCGCCGATTTCCTCAAGTGCCGGCGCGATCATCTTGCACGGGCCGCACCATTCCGCCCAGAAATCGACCAGAACCGGACCTTCAGACTTCAGGACGTCGGCTTCGAAGCTGCTGTCGCTGACGGCGACGGTGTTTGCGCTCATGAGGGTATTCCTTGTGGCGAATGATGTTTCTGAGAACGGATATCGGCTGCCCTGCCCCTCACTGCAAGGGGCTTTTGATCTGCATCAAGCTCCGGGACGGACCTGATCCAGTAGCGGGGACGGAAGTGTGACAACGGCCGGTCCTTCCGTCCAGACCAGAGAACAGTGAATGTCGTAGCCGGGATGAAGTTGCGCCAGCACGGCGCGATAGGCCGCCATCTGACGCAGATAGGCGACCGGCGTGCGCTCGGCCCGCAGAGGGGGATTGCGATTCGTCTTGTAGTCGCAGACCCAGATCTGCCCGTCCTCGATCCGCAAGCGATCCACCTGCCCGAGCACCACGCGGCCCACGCTAACACCGGAAATCGGTTGTTCCGCGCGGCTTCCGGGCGCAAAAAGCGGCGCAAGGTCGGGATGGGACAGCACACCCAGAACCTGCTGGGCCAGACGCTCGATTTCCGGTTCCGTCAGACCAAGCGCCCGGCGGGACAGCCAGCGTAGAGCCACGGCCTCACGCTCGGCGGGAGGAGTTTCCGGCAGAAGCTGGAGCAGACGGTGGATCATCGTGCCGCGTCGCATGGCCTGTTCGCGGACCGGTGTGGGACGGCCAGCCAGAAGCTCCAATGGCGAGCGTGCGGCCGGAAGTTCGCCGAACTCCACACCATCCGGGCGGCTGGGCGCGAGCGGACGCGTCATGGCATCTTCATGCGGCGTGATGACGGGTTTCCAGTCCGGCGCGCGTCCCATCCAGTCCGGTAACGTCGCGCAGGGCGGTTCGGCCGATCCGGGCTGGAAAGCAACAGGAGCAAGCGTCCGGGCCTCTTCCAGCACAAGCCGCTCGCCTTCCCAGCCCAGATCCATAGGTTCGGATCGCGCATGGGCCAGTTGCCGGAACCCCGCCTCACATTGCTGATACCAGCTTGTATCCGCAGGCTCGCGCTTGGCTCCGGCCCCACAGATCACCAGCCAGTCACTGGCGCGGGTCAGGGCGACGTAAAGCAGGCGATTGCTTTCGGCGCGGGCTTTTTCGGCGTCCCGTTCGGACAGGGCCGTCGTAACTTCCGTCCCCATGTCCTTTTTCGGCACCCAGAGCGGAAGTTCGAGCGCGCCCGCCTCTTCCCACAGGAAATCGCTGCCCGGCGGCGGCTTGGAGGTCGTATCCGGCATCACGACCAGACGTGCCTGAAGCCCCTTGGAGCCGTGCACGGTCATGACACGGACGGCTCCGAGGTCACTTTCAGCCTCGCGCTTGCTGGTGATCTCACTGGCTTCGAGCCAATGCAGGAAGCCCTGAAGCGATGGCGGGTGCAGCCCTTCGTAGCGCAGTGCCGCCGTCAGCAGTTCATCCACCGGTTCGGCGGCTTCCGGCCCGAGACGCCGCAGCAGCCGCGTACGGCCGCCATGCTGGCCCAGCGTCTCGGCAAGTAACCGATACGGAGACGCATAATCGACGCGCGCATAGAGCGTGGACAGCATCTCCCAGGCCGACCGCCAGTCCTCGCGCTCCCGGTGCCGTTCGCGCAGAACGGTCCAGAGCGGCTGGCCTTTCGGGCCGAGGGCATGGGCCGTGCCATTGCGGGTGGCGAGCGCCATCAGCGAGTCGTCCGTCAGCCCGCCGAGCGGGGACGTCAGGACGGAAGCGAGTGTCAGATCGTCCTGCGGCAGGAGCAGGGCCGCACAGAGCGTCATGAGATCGCGGACCGCCACCTGCTGCGTCAGCCCGACCCGGACCAAGGTCGCGACCGGGACATTGCGCGATTTCAGGGCCCGGATCAGCGAGCGCAGGAAGGGCGAGCGTCGGGGGACGAGGATCAGCACATCGCCAGCCGTCAGGAGTGCCTGTCCCGGCTGGGGTGGACGACCGATCTGCTGGTCGATCCATTCCGCAAGGGCTTCGGCGAGGCGCTGCGGCGCACTGCGCTGTCCGGTATTGGCGGATGGCGCACGCCAGGGCGTGAGGCCTTCGTCATCATCCTCGCCCTGTACCACAGGGACGAGCGGCCAGAGTTCCACGCGTCCCCCCTGCCCCGGACGGGCCGACACATGCGGGCGCAGCGTCTTTTCGTCGTCCTGAAGCAGGCCATGCGCCGCGAGAGGCTGGGAGAACACCGCATCCACGAAAGACAGGACGGGCGGGACCGAGCGGAAGGAGACGTTCAGTTCCGGATCGCGCCACAGCAGACCGGCATTGCGGACCCGGCTGGCAAATTCGTGACGCCAGCGGTGAAACTCTTCCGGCTGGGCGCCTTGGAAGCCGTAGATCGACTGCTTGTAATCGCCGACCGCGAAGATCGTGCGCGGACGCGGCCCCATGTCCCACGCGCCCTCTCCGGCGAAGAACTCGGATGTGAGCGCGCCGGCGATTTCCCATTGCAGGCCGGAATTGTCCTGCACCTCATCCAGCAGCAGATGGTCGATGCCGCCATCGAGCTTGTAGAGCACCCAGGCCGCACCAGGATCGCGCAAAAGGTTGCGGGTTTCCTGAATGAGGTCGTTGTAATCGACCAGGCCACGGGCGGACTTGCCGTCCTGAAACGCCGTCAGCATCGGCGCGGCGAGACCCAGCAGGGCGCGGTTCAGCAGGACAAGCCGGGCACTCTTGAGGCTGGCTTGAAGATCGAGAAGACGCTGCGCCTCGTCCTCCAGCAGAGGTACAATGCCCGGAACGGCTTCCTGCGCCTTCTTGGCGACGATCCGGTTCATCTGCCGTACGGTTCCCTTGTCCGTCAGCAGACATTTTGCCCAGACTGCGGGCGCACGTTCAGCCGGTTCCGTCCCGAGCCAGGCCAGCATCTGTTCAACATTGGTACGGGCCGCGGGTGTCACGAGCCCAAGCACATCCCGCAGCCCAGCCTGCAGATCATCTTCCTTCGGCGGCTGGCAGGCGAGGCTTTCAAGGTCTTCAAGGCTCTGCTGTCCGGCTTTCAGGGCCTTGCGATAGGCGCTGACAACGCTGTCCGGCAAAGTGGCCCAGCGCTCCAGCAGCGGGCGCGCACGGCTTTCCTCCATGTTCAGCGTGCGGATGCGCTGGAAAAAGCGGTCCAGTCCCACCGTTCCGGCCACATCGGCCGCAAGCTCCGGCGAACGGGCCAGTCCGTCTTCCATCGCTTCCCGCAAGGCCAATGTGGTGTCGGTGTCTTCCATCAGCGTAAAATGCGGATCAACCGAGGCTTCCAGCGGGAAACGCCGTAGCAGGGACTGGCAGAAGGCATGGATCGTCTCGATCCGCAGGCCGCCCGGCAGATCAAGCACGCACAGGAACAGGGCGCGGGCACGACGGCGGGTTTCGTCCGTGTTGGGAACGTCGAGGCTTTCGAGTTCCGCACCCAGCTTCGCATCCGGCAGCGAGACCCAGCTTCCCAGCTTCTGCTGAAGCCGGTTGGCCATCTCGGCAGCGGCGGCCTTGGTATAGGTCAGACACAGGATGCGCGAGGGATGCGCACCATCAGCCAGAATGGTGTCACCGTCCTCGGTCTGCACATAGAGCGGCAGCATGAGCCGCAGCAGGCGGTCGATCAGCAGTTTCGTCTTGCCCGAACCCGCCGAGGCGGAGACGAACACCGAAGCGCGCGGATCGGAGGCCTGACGCTGCGTGCGATCGGCGGCGGCGATGACTTCAGCGCGGGTAACGGGGTGCGTCACAGGCGGCATGTCGTTCATTCGCCCTCTCCTTCCGCATAGGCCGCGCGCCATTCATCCACGCGGGCAAGTTGGGCGTAGTCGGTGTAACGCGGGACGTGCCCGGCCCAGGGCTGGGAGCGGTAGGGCTGATCGGGATTGTCGTATTCGTCCACGAGAGTCCGGAGTTTTTCCATGGCCTCACCAATCAGGGTCGGCGCGTCCGTTCCGGAGCGTGCACCGGGCACTTCGCTTTCCTTGCCCGGATCCTCCCCGCCGGTCAGGTGCCAGTAGAGCAGCTTCTTCGTCTCAACAGCCGGAACGTCCTTGAACGCCCCTTTCGCCAGCAGAGCGCCTTCGAGCACGAGCTGGACGGACCAGCCTTCCGCAACATTCTTCCCGCTGGGGGGCTGTCCGGTCTTGTAATCGAAGACCGTTGCCAGACCATCCGCACCGATATCTATCCGGTCCGCACGGCCGCGCAGTTCGAACGGCGCGAAAGCCGCCTGAAGACGGAAAGATGCCGTGACCTCCACAAATCGCCCCTGCGCCGGGCCGCTTTCCTCCATGTCCAGACGGTAGGCAGCTTCTTTTTCCGCCACCCAGTCCGCGATCCGGGTCAGACGCGGCCCCCACCAGTTTACGAGAGCCGGACGCATATTGGCCTTCGCCAGTTCCTCGGCAAAAACGCGACGCAGGATGGCGCTCGCATTGGCGGGCCAGCGCTCGGGGAAGTCGCTCAGGACGCGTTCCATCGCATCATGCACGATCATACCGAAATCAGCGTGTTCCGCGCCTTCCTCCAGCGGCTTGAGCGCGCGGAGCTTCAGGACATGCTTGGCATAGATCGCATACGGATCGTGCATCCAGGTCTCGATCTCGGTGATGCTGAGACCGCGTGGACGCAGGGCGACGGGCGGCCGCGGTTCGGGCGGCGCGACAGCTTCGGCGCCTGCGAGCGGCTGGTCCAGACAGCGCTGCCAGTCCAGAGCGGGATGCAGCGGCAGGCTCTGGGAGCGGCCGCCAAGAAATGCATCCATCCGCACCATCCAGCGCGCAGGAACGCCGGGCGCGCCCTCACGCCGGGCCGAACTGGCGAACACGGCTTCCTTCGACGCCAGAATGGTCGAAACGAAATCATGCGCGCTCACACCCGTCTGCCGTTCCGGAGACGGCAGCCCGACCCGTACGCGCATCGGACGGCTCAGCCACGGTCCCGGATCGGTCGCAGGCGGCCAGACGCCTTCGTTCAGTCCACCCAGCACCACGACATCGAATGCCAGAAGCCGCGCTTCCAGCACACCGAGGATCGAAACACGCGGATGCGCCAGTTCCACGCCCCCGCGATGCGCGCGCAGACCGGTCAGCATCTGCCCGGCCATGGACGTATTGAGGAACGAATCCAGATGCGTCAGCCGCTGCGGCGGCAGGATGCCCGTATTGACGATCAGCGCCGCCAGATGGCGCGACAGAGCCTCGCCGTCCTCACCCAGCCACAGACGCGCACCCGGATGGCGCGGTTCGTCTTCCGGTGTATCCAGCTCTTCTGCCGTGGCGGCCAGAGCTTCCGCCGTATGGATCAGGCGTTCAAGCAGTTCCGGCAGGGGGATGGCGCCTTCGATGGACAGGAGCGGATCAAAGGCCTGCTCGATGCGTGCGATGAAGGCGGCGGGACCTTCCGGCTCGTCGGGAGCATCCGCACTGGCGCCGTGATCGGGGGCATGTTTCTTCTGGGTGTAGTCGTGCAGCGCGGCTTTTAGGCCCACGATGCCCGGCGCAGGAGCAGGCCCACGCAGCAACAACCGTTCCAGCCGCCGGGCGGAGGCATGACAATCACCCGGCGTGCGGCCCAACGAGGCGAGCGGATGTTTCAGAACGGACAGAAGCGCCACCGGGGACAGACGCGCCTCGGCGGCAGTCGCGATTAGGCGCAGGAACACGGCGGCCGGAGTCTGGGACAGGGACTCGCCCGCACTGTCATCGGCATAGATGCCAAAACGCAGAAGCTCGGTGCCCACACGCTGCGCCAGAGCGCGATCCGGCGTGACGAGCGCGCAGGTTTTCCCGGCTTCGGAGACGACATCGCGCAGGATCAGGGCAATGGCCTGCGCTTCCTGCTGCTGGTCCTGCGCGGGCAGGATGGAGAGGCCATCGATATCACGAGGACGACTGTCCTGCCCCCAGTGCTCGATCCCGTGTTCCGGCAGCAGGACTTCGCGCAACATCAGTTCGCGCCCGCGATCCCTGCCACCATCCCAGTCCGTCAGTTCCTCGCGGGAGAGGTCCAGATCCGTCAGGATTTCCTTCAAACCGGCCTGCGGATGCGATGGCGGCAGATCGGCCCAGATTTCGTCCGCCATCCCCAGATCCACGCCCGGCAGAATCACAAGGCCGGCGGGAAGCCGCGCCACCACGGCCAGCACATCCGACACCGCCGCAGACCCATCCGCGAAACCCACACCCCAGACTGGCGTCAGCGGCGGCTTTTCCGCCCAAGTCTGCGCCTGTGCTTTCAACCGCGCGATCTGCCGCGCGACGGGGTTGGAGAGCCCCTCTTCCTCCAGCCATTTCGGCCAGACAGCAGTCACGATTTCTAGAAATTTCAGCGTCTGCTGCCAGTGATCAGAGAAGCGCTCTTCCACCGCGTCCGGCAGACGTTCAGCCAGATCGACACCGCTGCGCTCGGCCTCGTCCATCAGGTCCGCCAGCGCTTTGGCGAGCGGCCAGGCGCGGTCGATCCCCTTGGTGCTGTCCACGCCCACACTCACGAGCGGCGTCTGAAGGATCAGCATCGAGAGCACAGCCAGACGCCGCTGCGGCTCCACGGCGGGCGGCAGAACAACGTCGATCCCGATGGACGCCAGCGCATCCTCGTCCACGTCATTAATCGCCACGATGCGCGGCAGGAGTGCGGCCTGTGTATCCAGAACCCGCAGGAAGGCTTCCATCAGCGCACGGCCGGCGCGACGGCTGGGAACGAGGATCAGACCAGGACCATCCGTTCCGGCTGCCGGGTCCCGCTCAAGCCATTCCTGCGCCACACGGTCCAGAAACGGCTCCGTGCCCGCAATGGTGACGACGCCGCTCATGGGTTCAGTCCTGCCAGACGCTCTTCAGGCCAGCCCGTCAGTTCCACGAGGCGGGAGGCCTCGGTGTCTCCGGGGGCGAAGGTGAGATGCAACGCACCCTCGGGCAGCAGGTCCCCGGCCCGTTCCGGCCATTCAACCAGCATGATGCCCTCGCACGCCTCATCCCAGGCCAGTTCATACAGCGCATCCGGCCCGTCCAGACGCCAGAGGTCATAGTGATGCACCGCCCCTTTCGGTGTCTCGTAAGGCTGGACGAGCGCGAAGCTGGGACTGGGTACTTCCATTTGTGGGTCCTGAGCCAGATAGCGCAGGAACGCCCGGGCGAACGTGCTTTTCCCGGCTCCAAGTCCACCCGAAAGCGCGAGGCAGTCTCCGGGCGCGCAGCGATCGGCGATCAGGGCCGCCAGAGTTTCGGTTGCAAGCTGGTCATCGAGGCGTATCTGCATGAGCCCCAATGTGGCCCGACTGCCCGGAGCCAGCAAGCACGTTTGGGGAACATCCGTGCCCGTTCAGCCGGATGTGTGCTGAAGAAGTGTCTTCCACCGCGCCATGATCGGGCCTTCCTGAAATTCCGCCGCCCGCTGCCGCGCCTTGGCCGACATGCGCTGGCGCTGTTCAGGAGCGCCCATCAGTTCCAGCAGGGCAACGGCCAGCGCCTCGGGCTCTTCAGGCGGAACCAGAGACCCGGTCTCGCCATCGCGCACGATTTCCGCCGGGCCGGTCTCACAGTCGAACGCCACGACTGGCACGCCCGCCGCCATGGCTTCGAGCAGCACCATCGGCAGACCCTCATAACGCGATGATGCTACAAAAAGCGCGGCCCGGGCGTAATCGGCATCGATGCCCCCGGTTGCGGGCGCGATCGTCACATGATGCAGCCCCTGTGCCTGCTGAAGCAGGGCACCGCGATCGGGGCCATCGCCGCGGATCAGCAATTCCCAGCCCGCGCTCCGCGGGTCCTGCTCGACGATCCGCCAGGCCCGGAGCAGCAGGTCGTAGCCCTTCTGCTCGGTCAGGCGTCCCGCCGCCAGAACCAGCCGGGACGCTTCCGGATAGGGCCTGTCCGTCACGGGGGGAGCTATGTTCGGAATGGCGGTCAGACGCGCCCGAACCGTCGTCCCCTCACGCCACAGAACCCTGTCCCGCTGCGTCAGGACAACGACATCGTCGGCCCATCGCGCAGCAATCTGTCGGCCCCAGACGCGCTTGCGACGGTTCAGCGTCACGTTGAAGTTGAAATGCTCCCACACGACACAGCGCACGCCCGCAAGCCGTGCCGCTGCCACGCCATAAAGTGCATGGGTGGACTCCACGACCACCAGCGTGTCGATCTTTTCCCGTTTCAGCAGCCGCGACAGCCGCCAGACAATGCGGAACCAGGAATTGAAAATCTTCACCGGCCGGTCGAACAGAGAGGAGACGGCGATTTCCGGCGACAGCGGAAAGGCCGGAGCCCCTGCCCCGACCAACTCCACCAGACGCACCTCACAGCCCTGACGCACCAGTCCGTTCATGACGGCGCAGGCCGAGCGCTCGGTCCCGCCGAGGCCTTTGAGGTCCTGAATTACAAACGCATATCGTGCCTTCAATGCCCTACCCCAACCTCTTCAAACCGATTATGAAACAGGTCATGACGACTGCACCTCAAACCCTCAACACCGATGTCGCGATTGTCGGCGCCGGTCCGACCGCCCTCTTCGCCGCATTCGAATGTGGCATGCTCAAGCTGTCCTGCGTCCTGATCGACGCGCTCGACAGCGTAGGCGGACAATGTGCAGCGCTCTACCCGGAAAAACCGATCTACGACATCCCGGCCCATCCCGCCATCGAAGGCGGCGCGCTGATCGAGGCGCTCGAACAGCAGATTGCACCGTTCGACGTGCCGCGCCTGCTGGGCTCGCGGGTCGAAACGCTGGAAGGCCAGCGCGGGGCGTTCACGCTGAAGACCGCACGCGGCGACGTCATCACCGCAAAGGCCGTCATCATCGCAGCAGGTGCCGGTGCCTTCGGGCCGAACCGTCCGCCGCTCGACGGGCTTGAAGCCTATGAGCGCACGGGGGCCGTGCAGTATTACGTCAAGAAACGCGTCGATTTTGCGGACAAGCGCGTCGTGGTCGCAGGTGGTGGCGATTCCGCGCTGGACTGGGCACTGTCCCTCTCCGAAGTGGCGGCGCAGGTCTATCTGCTGCATCGCCGGGACCGTTTCCGTGGCGCGCCCGAGACGCTTTCGCGCATCGAACAGCAGATTGCGGCCGGCAAGATCGAGAAGGTCGTGCCCTATCAGCTTCACGCACTGCACGGCACGGACGGCGTGCTTTCGACCGTGGAAGTCACGACGCTTGAAGGCACGTCCCGGCATATCGAGGCCGATGCGCTTCTGCCGTTCTATGGCCTGTCCACCGATCTGGGGCCGATTGCGCTCTGGGGGCTGGACACGCATCGCAACACCGTCCCCGTCACCCCGGCCACGCTCGAAAGCAGCACACCGGGCATTTTCGCGATCGGGGATGTGGCGACCTATCCGGGCAAGCTGAAGCTGATCCTTCAGGGCTTCTCCGAAGGCGCCATGGCGGCCCATGCCATCCATGCCATCGTCCATCCCGACACGGCCCTGCATTTCGAGTACTCGACCAGCAAGGGCGTGCCGGGCTGACGGAGCAGGGCAGACAGGTTTTTTCGCAGCGCTGAGCTGGCTTTCATGGCTTCAGGGCGGTTTCACGAACGACAACACAGCAGGACAGATATGAAAGTCATCGTTATGGGCGCCGGCGTCATCGGCGTAACAACGGCCTGGTATCTCGCTCAGGAAGGCCACGAAGTCGAAGTCATCGACCGCCAGCCAGGTGTGGGTCTGGAAACATCCTTTGCCAATGCGGGTCAGGTTTCTCCGGGCTATTCGACCCCCTGGGCCATGCCGGGACTGCCGTTCAAGGCCGCGAAGTGGATGTTCGAGAAGCACAGCCCGCTCGTGATCCGTCCGCGCTTTGATACGGCCATGTTCCGCTTCATGGGCGAACTGCTCATGAACTGCACGGAAAAGGCCTATGACATCAACAAGGGCCGGATGCTGCGGATCGCGGAATATGCGCGTGACCGTCTGGATACCCTGCGCGCTGACACCGGCATCACCTATGATGGTGCACAGAAGGGTCTGATCCAGCTGTTCCGCACCGACAGCCAGATTGAATACGCTGCCGAAGACATGCGCCTGCTGGCTGAAAGCGGCGTCGAGCACAAGCTGCTGACCGTGGACGAAATCCTCGCCCGCGAGCCCGGCCTCGCCCATGCGCGGCACCTGCTCAAGGGTGGCCTGCTGCTGCCGGGTGACCAGACGGGCGATGCGCATCTTTTCACGCGCCGTCTGGCCAAGATGGCCGAGGAGAAGGGCGTGAAGTTCCATCTCGGCGTCAATATCGAGGCTCTGGAAGCTGCCAGCGATGCCATCGTCAGCATCCGTACCAGCGCCGGCCGCATGACCGCCGACCGCTATGTTCTGGCGCTCGGCAGCTATTCGCCGCGCTTCCTCAAGCCGCTGGAACTGCGTCTGCCGATCTATCCGGTCAAGGGTTACTCCCTGACCATGCCGATCACGGATGAAAGCCGCGCCCCTGTCTCGACGGTCAATGACGAGACGTACAAGGTCGCCATCACACGCCTTGGCGACCGCATCCGCATCGGTGGCACGGCGGAGCTGAACGGCTTTAACCTGCGCCTCAGCCCGGACCGTCGCGAGACGCTGGAGCTGTCCTTCAGCGAAATGTATGGCGGCGGCGACCTGTCGTCTGCGAAATACTGGACGGGTCTGCGCCCCTGCACGCCGGACGGCACACCGATCGTCGGTCCCTCCCCGCGTTACGGCAATCTGTGGCTCAATACCGGCCACGGAACGCTGGGCTGGACGATGGCGGCAGGCTCCGGCCAGATCGTCGCGGACCAGATCTCCAGCCGCCAGACGGCCATTCCGTCCCTCGACCTGTCGCTGGACCGCTACGGCGTCTGAGATACGCTCCCGTCCGTTGGTTTTTACGGACGGGAAAGGAACGCCCGGACATCCTGCATCGAGACAGTTCCGTCCCGGCGCAGGAGTTCGTCCTTGCCGCCCACATGATGCGGCATGACCATCAGCGGCGTGCCTTCATCCATGAAACGGATCCGCAGATCGTTCCAGCGCGGCGCCACGAACCGCCGGAAAGACTGGACGAGCGCACACTGGTCGATGCACCAGTTCGTCGGATTCGCCGGGTCGTACGCGACCTGAAGATAGTCATGCAGGAACGCCGCAATCTCCGGCAGCCTGTCCGCCTCCCCGAACCATGAAATCCCGGCCCCAAACCCCCAGGGCTCGCCGAAAGTCTGGCGTCCTTCATGGTTGTAGGCATAAAGCCGGAAACCGTAATCGGCGGTGTTCCTGAGATCATCGAACAGCGTCAGGAAATCATCGAGAAAATAGCCGTCACAATCGGCGGTAATGACCGGGCAGGCATAGCGCCGCACCACTTCGGGCAGCATCAGATAGCGGATCGCCGTATAGGTCGCGGCATCGCGCCATGTCAGGCGGCCATGAGCCAGGGTAACATCGAGGCCGAAATCCTTTTGCGACACGGCCTCGATCAGCTCGCGCATGAACACAAGCTGCTCCGGTGTGGGGCTGTCGATCCCCAGACACAGCCGGATCCGGAAGGACGGGTCCGGACGGGCGGCACAAAGCTTCAGCAGTGACAGCAGCAGCTTTGGCAGGAAACGGAAATACCCGGCGTCGCATCCGAAAACGAGACTGAGCGCGGGAGACCGGCCATCCGGAGCAGTGCTGGATTCCCAGTGCCATGTCCCCATCCCCAGACGGTCTGAAACGGGTGCCGGTACTCCATGACGCGCAGCCCCCCCCAGCCATGAAAACACACCGCAGTTGTAATGGATCGGCATGAGACCAGTCCGGATGGCGAGGGTCTTTGCCGCCGCATAATGCTGATCCGCGGCATCCGTCTCCCCTGCGAGCCAGAACTGATGCCCCCTGCACAACGCGTTCCAGTAATTGTCACCATTGAAGCGCCGGTCCAGCAATAACAGGGCTTCCCGGGCATCCATCGCCAGACGCAGGGACGCATCCTCAAAGCGATGGCCATAGGACTGCCGGATGTCCTGTCCATCCTTTTCCGAAAGCGGCATGGGCATCAGAACCCGGTCGAACAGTTCGTCGAAAGGCGCGAGAAGAAGGTGACGCAGTCTGTCCGGCAAAAGGAAAAGGGCGTTTTCACCGTGTCTCAGACGATGGTCGAGGTCCTGTGTCCGCTGCAGGACATTGCTGTCGGTGAAACGCCTGAGCAAAGCGTCGCGCAGCAGGTCGGCGGCCTGCTGGTGATGGCCGCAGCGCATTGCGAGAATAGCCGAGAAATACAGCATGTCCGGACCATCATCGGCCCGACGCGCCAGCTCCAGCGCACGCTCCGCCAACGCCAGCTCGCCACAATCCACACAGATCAGCGCCAGATATCGCAGACGGGACAGATCTTCCGGATAGAGGGCAACCTTGAAGGCTTCGGACTGAAGACCCGCATAGGAATCCCGGATACGGATTGCAGGCTCGGGATCTCTGCGCCGTACAATGCGTCGCACCTCGTCCAGAAGAGCCTGCAGCGCAGGGGATGGACACGGATCGAGTTCCACAGAAACTCCTTGCCTGTCCGACACAAGAACAGACCCGTCTTCGCGTGACTGGATATCAAGACGTTCCAAGGGAACGGACAGCTCACCGATCCGCAACTCGAGGTCCTGTATTACGGGTCGCACGGACACAAAGGCCGGACCGGCAACATGCCAGGGACGTGAGATCAGCCGTTGCAGTGCAGGAAGCCAGGCTATCGGCAGGGCGATAAACTGCTCCCATGCCTGAATCTGCGATGCGGTTCCAAATCTGCAATCCGGGGCTGCGGTCAGAAAAAGAGGCCCCGCACGCAAAGCATAGACAGGCCGGGCGAGCGAGGGCTCAACCGGCACGATATCGAACAGCCCGTCATCCGCGGCGGGTGAAACGGGTTCCGCTCTTCCCGCAATCACATCGGACAGGGAAGCCAGATACAGCGCCAGTCCGCGCCGTGCGATAATGGAGCCGTGCCAGCTCAGAAGACAGGATGTCATGCCATCAGCGTAGTGAGAGCCATCAATGCACGCAAATGATTGCATCGTGACGTCACGGGCCAGCAGCCAGAGCGCGTAAGATCAGCGGCTGCACAAAAAAAACGGGGCCTGCGTGAGCAGACCCCGTTCCGTATTCCGTAGCTCTGCGAGAGAGCTGCGGGCCGGTCCTCAGTTGGAAGGAGCGGCGTCGGACGTCGTGGCATCCGTCGGAGCGGACGTCTTCTTGTGGTGCTTGTGCTTGTGGTGGTGCTTCTTGCCGTGATGCTTCTTTGTGCTCGTGCCCGTAGCGTCGGACTCAGCGGAAGGCGCAGCCGGAGCAGCTTCGGAAGGCGTTGCCGTTGCAGGAGCCGTAGCAGCAGGAGCTTCAGCCGGCGGAACAGCAGCGGCCGTCGTGGCAGGGTCGGCGAATGCCGGAGCAGCCGTCAGGGCCAGGGCGGAGACGGCGGCGATCAGGGAACGGTTGAAAAGACGCATCTGGAAACGAAGCTCCAAAACAGAATAGAGACGGGTCAGCATTCAGTAATCCTGAAGTGACCTTGAAGCTGAAGATACCATTCCCGCTTTGCCGGGTCGCGCATTAACTTTATGAAATTTCAGTCTCTTGTCCGTGTCTTGCGAAAACGCGCCTCAATTCAGACAAACTCTATTGCACGACCATAAAAAAGGCGCGCCCGGAAGATCCGGGACACGCCTTTTTTCTAACCGCTATCCTCGGAAGGACGGATCAGGCCTCGCGGGACTTGGAGGCACGCTTGCGCTCGTGCGGATCCAGGTAACGCTTGCGGATGCGGATGGCAGACGGCGTGACTTCGACCAGTTCATCGTCCTCGATATAGGCGATGGCCTGCTCGAGGCTCATGCGGCGCGGCGGCGTCAGAAGCAGGGCCTCGTCCTTGCCGGAAGCACGCATGTTGGTCAGCTTCTTTTCGCGGACCGCATTGACGTCCAGATCATTCTCGCGCGAGTGCTCGCCGAGGATCATGCCCGTGTAGATCTTCTCGCCGGCATCGACGAACATCGTGCCGCGATCCTGTAGGGAGAACAGCGCGTACTGCGTCGTCGTGCCGTCTTCAGCGGAGATCAGCGAACCGTTGCGACGGCCTTCGATCGGGCCGACATACGGCAGATAGCCGTGGAACAGACGGTTCATGAGGCCCGTACCGCGCGTGTCGGTCAGGAACTCGCCGTGATAGCCGATCAGGCCACGCGACGGGATCAGGAACGTCAGACGGACCTTCCCGCCACCGGAAGGACGCATGTCCTGCATGACGCCCTTACGCAGGGACATCTTCTCGACAACAACGCCGGAATACGGCTCGTCCACGTCCACCAGGACTTCTTCAAACGGCTCTTCGCGTTCGCCGGTCTCTTCGTTTTCACGGAAGAGAACGCGCGGACGGCCGATCGTCAGTTCGAAGCCTTCGCGACGCATCGTCTCGATGAGCACGCCAAGCTGGAGTTCGCCACGGCCGGCAACTTCGAACGCTTCGCTTTCCGGGCTTTCCGTCACCTTGATGGCCACGTTGCCTTCGGTTTCCTTGAAGAGACGGTCACGGATCTGGCGCGACGTCACCTTCTTGCCTTCACGACCGCCCAGCGGGCCATCGTTGATGCGAAAGGTCATGGACAGGGTCGGCGGATCGACCGGACGCGACGGCAGGGGCGCCTCGACGGACGGATCAGCGATCGTGTCAGGGATCGTGGCTTCGGACAGGCCGGCCACGGCCACGATGTCACCGGCTTCGGCTTCGTCCACGGGCACGCGGTCCAGGCCACGGAAGGAGAGCAGCTTCGTCAGACGGCCGGTCTCGACAACCGTGCCATCCGGACGCAGCACGCGCACCGGCATGTTCACCTTCGCACGGCCCTGATCGATACGACCCGTCAGGATACGGCCCAGGAAGTTGTCGCTCTCGAGAATGGTGGAGACCATTCCGAACGGCGCGTCCTTGTCCACGTTCGGCGTCGGCACATGGCGCAGCACCAGGTCGAACAGCGGGGCCAGATCCTTCTTCGGTCCGTCCAGCTCCAGATCGGCCCAGCCCTGACGGCCCGAAGCGTAGAGCATCGGGAAGTCGAGCTGGAACTCGTCGGCGCCGAGGGAAGCGAACAGGTCGAAGATTTCTTCGTGCACTTCGTCCGGACGGGCGTCGGAACGGTCGATCTTGTTGACGACGACGATCGGACGGATGCCACGGGCCAGCGCCTTGCCAAGCACGAACTTGGTCTGCGGCAGTGCGCCTTCAGCAGCATCGACGAGGATGATCGCGCCATCCACCATGCTCAGGATACGCTCGACCTCACCACCGAAATCGGCGTGGCCCGGGGTATCGATGATGTTGATGCGCGTGTCTTTCCAGACGACGGACGTGCACTTGGCGAGAATGGTGATGCCACGCTCGCGCTCGAGGTCGTTGCTGTCCATCGCGCGGTCGGCAACGTGCTGGTTGTCGCGGAAAGAACCGGACTGTTTGAGAAGCGCGTCAACCAGCGTGGTTTTGCCATGATCGACGTGCGCGATGATGGCGATATTACGGAGTTCCATGTGGTCTTCCAGACGGGAGGCATCGAAGAGAGGATTTGCGCCGTCTTCTGCACCGAATCCCGCCAATATGCAAACTCTGTCACTGTCTTTTCGTCCTGAAGATGCCTTGAGCCTGCGGGAAAGCTGGGCCACATCACACAAAACACGGCCCCTTTGAGGAATTCAGATCATGTCCGACCACCAGCCCACTGGCCCGTCCGCACCCGGCACCGACGCCCTCAGCCAGCTCGGCCGCGCCACCACCACGCCGCAGAGTCCCGAGGAAGCCGTCCTCGAGCGCGTCCCTTCCCCGCATCAGGGGCGGCAGTATGTCGTGCGCTTCACGGCACCAGAATTCACCTCGCTCTGCCCGGTCACGGGACAGCCGGATTTCGCGCATATCGTCATCGATTACATCCCCGGCGAATGGATCGTGGAGAGCAAGTCCCTCAAGCTCTTCCTGACCAGCTTCCGCAATCATGGCGCGTTCCATGAGGACTGCTCCATCGCCATCGCTGAACGTCTGGTCGCCCTGCTCGACCCGCAATGGCTGCGCATTGGCGCCTATTGGTATCCGCGTGGCGGCATTCCGATTGACGTGTTCTGGCAGACGGGCGAGCCGCCGAAGGGCGTGTGGATTCCCGCGCAGGACGTCCCTGGCTATCGCGGCCGCGGCTGAACCCGTCCATGACCGAAGCCGCCGCCATCGCCCGCTCCAGCGGGCCCGTCACGCAGGCCCGACTTGTGGTGGATTTCCAGCGTCTCGGGATCACGCCCGGCATGACGCTGCTGGTCCATGCGTCGCTGAGCCGGATCGGATGGGTCTGCGGCGGGGCGCCAGCAGTAATTTCGGCCCTGCTTCAGGCGGTCGGGCCGGAGGGCACGATCGTCATGCCCGCGCAGTCTTCCGCACTGAGCGATCCGTCAGGCTGGTGCGATCAGCCGGTCCCGGAAAGCTGGTGGGAAACGATCCGCGCGACCATGCCGCCCTATGATCCGCGCCTGACGCCGACACGCGGCGTAGGACAGATCGCTGAAACCTTCAGGACATGGCCCGGCGTGCAGCGCAGTCTGCACCCGCAGGTCTCGTTCAGTGCATTCGGACCGCAGGCAGCGGATATTCTGGCGCGTCAGCCGATGGAAGATCCGTTCGGCGCACAGTCCCCGCTCGCTGCCCTGTTGGACAGGGATGCGCAGGTGCTGATGATCGGAACGGGGTGGGAAACCTGCACGGCGCTGCATCTGGCCGAGCGGCTTGCCCGGCCGGACGGCCCGACCTTTCAGGACGGAACCTGCATCACCGTGGAGGGAGAGCGCCGGTGGGTCCGGCTGTGTCTGCCCGTGACGGACATAGAGCGTTTTCAGCCTTTTGGCGCCACGCTGGATGGCAATGCCTTGCTCCGGCATGGCCATGTCGGCTCGGCGCCCTCACGCCTCTTCCCGCTTGCGCCAGCCATCCGGATGGCCACGGAGCGCTGGACGGGGAGCGAAGCGGCTTAAAGGCTGATCCCGAGCTGCCCCTGGAAATACAGCAGGGGCGCGCGGTTTTCGTCGAGTTCCAGATCAACGGGCCGCGCCATGAAAAGGGCATGGGTGCCGCCCTGGAATGTCTCGACCAGTTCGCAGTGCATCTTGACCAGTGAATCCCGCACAAAGGCTGTGCCATCCGCCGCACGTTCGATCACGTCCGAACCGAACTTGTCGGCCGTACGGCTTGCAAACAGCATCGCCACGTCCTTGTGGTCGTTGCCCAGAATGCTAAGTCCGAACACCCCGGCTTCCGCAATTGCGCGATAGGTTGCACTGGCACGGTTGAGGCAGATCAGCAGCAGGAGCGGATCGAGGGAGACGGAGGTCAGGGCGCTGATGGTCGCGCCCTGCTCGCCTTCGCTGCCTTTGGCCGTCACCACGGCCACACCCGTGGCGAAGTGGGACATGGCCTTGCGGAAATCGGTTTCGTTCGGAGTCGTCATGAAGACTTCCTTGCCATAATCCGCAGGCCAGCGCACCTCCCCTTCAGAAGCCCAGCGTCATGTCCGCGCCAAACAGGATGCGCCCCATATGGTGCTGGTCATCGAACGGGCGGGTGCTGTTGAGCGAGCGGTCAAAACGCAGTTCCGGCCGGAACTGGAGCAGCTTGACGTGATGCCCCACATCCGGCCGCCAGACCGTGTTCAACGTCAGGGCGCCATACGTCGTGGCAGGCGCGGATTCCGAGCGCGTCGGATTGCCGAGCATGGCCTGTGCATACCCCTCGTTCTCGGCGAAACTGGCCACAAAACTCCCGGTATTGTCCCGGTACAGTTCGGCGCGTGCATTGACCGTCAGATTGGGATGAATGTGCCACCCGCCCCAGACGACCGCACTCCACGTATCGGCGCGCAGTCCTTCATCGTGAAGCTGGTTCAGCTCCGCCGTGACGCTCCATTTCTTCGAAAACGTCCAGGTCCCGTTCAGATCGTTCCAGTACCGCATGGCACCATTGGCCCGCGGCCCAAGCGAGCGTACGGCATTTTCCGGTCCGACCCGCAGCAGATAGGTGAAAGACAGATGCCCGTCCGCCAGATTGTTGCCCGTGACACCGATATAGCCGGCAGGACGGCCATTATTGTCGCCGCGTCCGAAAGACGTCTGGTTGCCGGTATCCGCGCCGAACTGAAGATCGAAATGATCGTCCAGATGGAGCTGGAACATGCCGCCCACATGCTCGAACGGCGTGGAATATTCGGTCGTATAGGCCAGCGTATAGAAAGCGCGAGTGGAGGGATCGAGCGTTTCCACGCCCATGGGGGACGTCAGGATACCGATCTGCCCGTCCAGCCCTTTGGCCGTGAACCAGGGCATATGGATCGCGACATTGGCGAAGACTGGCATGGCCTGATAGCGGCCATTGATCCAGCGGTCGGAAACACCGGCGATCGTATAGCTGCGGGCGTCGGAGCCATAGAGCATCCGCAGGTTCATCCCCAGACCATACCCGCCGCCGATCGGATCGACCGGTTTTGTGAACGTGAAGGTCAGCTGGTTCAGCGTCGCCTGATCGGCGTAAGGCGAGAGAAGCTGGCCGAAATTTAGGTTGCTGGCGGGGTGGCTGGAACTGCCCATCACGCCACCTTCAATCTGCGCGCCAAAGGAAACGTCAGAAAACCACTGATCCGTCCAGGCCTTGCCCTGTCCGGTCGCGGTCTGCTCTCCCACGGTCTGGGCGCTGGCAGCGGTGCCTCCGAGCCCTGCAAAAACTGCCAGTATCGCCCCAAAACCCAGACTGAAACGCTGCCTCATGCCATCCACCTTCCGGTTGCATGAGGCAGCCCATAGCACAGGCCCGGTTTTTTACTTAATGTTGCTAACCGGGAATATTTCTCAGAATTTGGCCGTATTCGGGTCAGCGCCCATCCGGCCATCCTTGCGATCCATTTCCCCGATCGCCTGCATGTCGTCCCTGTCCAGCACAAAGCCGAACACGTCCAGATTTTCCGCCAGACGCTTCGGATTGACCGATTTGGGAATAACGATCAGCCCGTTCTGAAGATGCCAGCGGATCACGACCTGTGCCGGAGTTCGGCTGTGCTTTTCAGCGATTTTCCCGATCCGTTCGTCAGTGAGGACGCGCCCCTTGCCCAGCGGACGCCAGGACTCGGTGCGGATATTGTGCTGCTCATGAAATTCGCGCAGGGCACGCTGCTGGAAATCGGGATGTAGCTCGATCTGGTTGACGACCGGCACCACACCTGTCGCGTCCATGATCCGCTCCAGATGTTCCGGCTCAAAGTTGGAGACGCCGATGGACTTCACCCGGCCTGACTTTTTCAGCTCGACCAGTGCCTTCCATGTCTCGACATACTGGCCCTGATCCGGCATCGGCCAGTGAATCAGATACAGGTCCAGCACCGGACGATGCAGCAGGCGGGCGCTTTCCTCATAGGCGCGCATGGTCCTGTCATAGCCCTGCTCGTCATTCCACAGCTTGGTCGTGAGAAAGACGTCCGGATGGTCTTCCAGTCCCTCACCAACGCCTGCCTCATTTTTGTAAAGCCGCGCTGTATCGACGGAACGATAACCGAGCTTTACGGCTTCCTTCACAACCCTGGCGGTCTCATCCGGTGGCGTTTCCCAGACTCCCAGCCCGATCTGGGGCATGGTGTGACCGTCATGAAAGGAAATCACCGTCTGGGCATCGGCGGATGGAACCTGTGAGGACATGTCTGTCTCCCTGCTGGGTTGAAGAATGAATTACACGCGCGTGATGTGATGTCTGTCCAACGTCCGGCCCGAACGACGGGTTCAGTCGCCGCTCAGCAGAATGCCCAGTTTGCGGGTGAATGTCGCAACCGTGAACGGCTTGACCAGCAGCGCACATCCCGGCGCCAGGGGCTGATCGCCCAGAATGCTCTGCTCGGCATAGCCCGTGATGAACAGGACTTTCAGCGCGGGCCAGCGTTTCATCAGCTGCTCGCCCAGTTCGCGGCCATTCATCCCGCCCGGCATGCCGATATCACTGATAAGGACCGATGGTGGCTCGTCCTGCGCAGCCAGAGCCAGCGCGGACGGGCCGTCACATGCCGTCAGCACGACCCCGCCCAGATCCGTCACCATGTCCGCCACGATCATGCGCACGGCGTCCTCGTCGTCCACGACCAGAACCCTGCGTCCTTCCAGAAGACGCGGCTGGGGCGTGCGCGGCAATGACGGCGCATCGGTGCGCATCACATCCTGCCCGTGATAACGCGGCAGCCAGAGGGACACACTCGTTCCCTGTCCGGGGATGGAGCGGATTTCCACCTGTCCGCCTGACTGCTGGGTGAAGCCGTAGATCATGCTCAGACCAAGCCCTGTTCCTTCTCCCAGCGGCTTGGTAGTGAAGAACGGATCAAAGGCGCGCTGGACGATTTCAGGCGGCATGCCACAGCCTTCATCCTCTACCGTCAGGACGACATAATCGCCCGGCCGGATGGACATATCGGCTGCCGCGTCAGCTGTCAGGAGACGGTTTTCGCTCTTCAGCCGCAGCGTCATCCCATGGTTGTGCATGGCGTCCCGGGCATTGATGCACAAATTCAGGACAGCGTTTTCGAGCTGGTTAGAATCCACGCGCGTCAGCCAGAGATCCGGCTGGAGGTCAAAAACAAGCTCTATCCCCGGTCCGACCGTACCCCGGAGCAGGCTCTCCAGTCCGCGGACAAGCGCGTTCATGTCCGTCGGCGTGGGATCGAGGGTCTGGCGGCGGGAAAAGGCCAGAAGACGATGGGTCAGGGACGCGGCCCGATGAACCGCCTCCTGCGAGGCCGTGATGTAACGCTCCAGCCCGTCCATCCGGCCCTGTGCGATCCGCATGCCCAGCAGTTCCAGCCCGCCCCCGATCCCGGCAAGCAGATTGTTGAAATCATGCGCCAGACCACCGGTGAGCTGCCCGACAGCCTCCATTTTCTGCGCCTGACGGAGCTGTTCTTCCAGTTCGTTGCGCTCGGTCAGATCCCGCCCGACCGCATAGATCGCATCACCCTCGTCGTTACAGCTCCAGTTATAGGTCCGCCAGGTTCCGTCAGAACGCCGTATCCGCACGTCCAGCCCCGCCGTTGGCCAGGGCGTGCCGGTAATCAGCCGGTCGAACGTGTCCCAGACCGTCTGTCTGTCATCGGGATGGCACAGCGCATCCAGCCGCAGCCCAGCGAGTTCCTCGGCCCTGTAACCCTGCATCTCCTCCCAGCTCGGGCTGACCGCGACGTAATAGCCACGGCGGTCAATAATGATGAACAGGTCACGTGCGATGTTCCACAGCCGGTCGCGCTCACGGGTGCGTTGCAGGATGCGCTCTTCAAGCATGACGTTGAGATCGCGGATCTGCTGCTGCGTGCGGGCCTGACGCATGGAGGCATGGGTGCGGTCCGCAACGGCACGGGTGAAGACGATTTCCTCTTCGGTCCAGACATGCGGCGTATCATGGCAGACGAACATCAGCCCCACGAAGCGCCCGAACTTGAAAATCGGGATGCAGAGGAGTGCTACGATATTCTCGACTTCGTAGCGTGCATCATATCCCGCCGTCAGGGCATTGGTGCGGACATCCGAAATGGCCACGGCTTCACCCCGGATCAGGAGCGGCCTGAACTCGCCGTAATCCGCGAACATCCGCACGCCCAGCAGGGGCCGCCGTGCCTCGGCGACGCCGCTGACGGTCATGCCCGTGCCGTCATCATTGATGAGACCGTAGCCCGCGCCGCTGGCATCCAGTTCCCGGCAGATGATATGGGCGGCGACCTCTTCCATCATGCCCGTATCGTCAAGCGCCCGGAGCTGGTCTCCCAGTTCGACGAGGGCGGCCTGACGCAGGGCCTGACGCTTGCTGCGGTCGATGTCGAAGACGATGCCCGGAAAACGGGCTACCCGCCCTTCTTCTCCCAGATCGCAGCGGCCATTGCCTTCGAACCAGCGCTGGCCTTCCGGAGTGTCCACCCGGAACTCGAAACGGCATTTCCCGCCCCGCCGCGTTGCCGCCGTCACGGCCTGCACTACGGCAAAGCGGTCCCGGGGGTCCACGGCGTCATAGATGACGTTCGGCATGACGCCTTCGCGCAGCCGGGCCGGATCAAGCCCGAGCGTCAGGGCCAGCCTGGCATCCCCCGTCATGCGGGATGCGCTGTCATCCCACATCCAGGTCCCGGCGATTGCTCCGGCATCCAGTGCGAGCTGAAGTCTCTCGGCCGACTGGTTGGCCTCCGTCAGATCGCGGCCGATTGCCAGCAGACGCTGGACGTCCCCGTCCTCGCCAAACACCGGGGTAACGGCCACGTCCCAGAACCGGCGCTGCCCGCGCATGGTCATGGCATAGCCCTGAAAGCGTGCCGTCTCGCCTTCCAGCGCGGTCTGCACCGCCAGGGCCGCACGCCGACGCGGCTGCCCGCGCCACAGATCAACCCAGGGCAGCCCGTGCATGATGATCGGGCTGTCCATTTCCATGGATTTTATGCCGCCCTCATTGACGAAACGGATGCAGCCGTCACAGTCGAGGATATGGATGCAGTCGGGCAGGCTGGACAGCAGCAGCCGCGTGAACGCCTCACTGGAGCGCAGGGCTTCCGCCGTCATGGATGCGGACGACACATCCATCGCCAGCCCGACACTGCGGCGTCCGTCGGGGCGGCTTTCATCTTCGCGCCATCCCCGCAGCAAGACATGCCGGAGCATCGGCCGTCGGCGGGAAGACTCCGCCCGCGAAAGCGCCGAGAGAACCGGAACAAGAATCCGGAACCGCAATTCGTAGCATCCGTCTTCCCGCAGATCCTCCTCGACATTTCCGTCATAGACGCGCCGGTCTTCGGGATGGAGGGACAGCATCAGTTCATCAATGGGGACACCCACGGCCAGCCGTTCGGGCGGCAGGCCCCAGATACGGGCGAACCGCGCATCTCCCGTCACCATCCGCGCTGCGAAATCACAGCGGTAGAAGGCAACCTCCGCCGTATCCGCCATGCGCTGCATCCGGAGCTGCATCCGCTCCATAAGCGCATGCTCCTCCTCTTCCGGCGACGTGGACGCTGCATGTTCGCGCAGCAGTTCATCCACCTGAAGGGCGCACAGGGCCAGAACATGCTCAAGGGCCGGCGCGTTCTGCCGCACGCACAGCCACACCTCGACCACACCGGAGCGGACCGGCAGGAGGCGTACGGTACAGGAATCGACGGACTGTCCGTCCATGAGACAGGCCGCGCCTTCATAGGCAATCGTGCTCGCCTCACCGCCCAGGATGCGCACCCCTTCGGTATCGCGCACCAGCAGAGCAGCCTCACCGCCCCCCTCGGCGGCGGCAAGGGCCAGAAGATGGACGCACAGAACAGAGGCACGGCCACCGGCCGGAGCCGGACGGAGCATCAGCGCTTCGGTTCCTCCTGCTGCGTCCTCCCCGCGATCCATTGCCTCTCCTCAAGCCCTGCTCATCCGAACGTTTCCCACCCCGGGACCGTGTCAGTCATAGCAGATCTGGCGTCCCTCGCATCCTGTCATGAAACCTCTACAATGGAATGGCCACTTTTTCGCCTTTCTTACGTTTCTGTCGGAACGTGATCACATTTTCAGGAGTTTGCCATGCTGAACCTCGATCTGAGCGGCCGCACTGCCCTCGTCACCGGCTCAACCGGCGGGATCGGCCTTGCCATTGCCCGCAAACTGGGTGAGGCCGGGGCAACCGTCATCATCAATGGCCGCAAGCAGGACAGCATCGACGGCGCGCTCGAAAAGCTGGGCAAGGCCGTGCCGGGGGGCACCTTCCGCAGTGTGGTCGCCGATGTCGGAACGCCAGAAGGCTGCAAGACGCTGTTCGAAGCCGAAAGCAACATTGATATCCTGATCAACAATGCCGGCATCTTCGGGCCGAACGATTTTTTCGAGACAACGGATGACAGCTGGCAGCACCTGTTTGAGGTGAACCTGTTCTCCGGCGTGCGCCTGTCCCGCGCCTATATGCCGGGCATGAAGGAGCGCAACTGGGGGCGCGTGCTGTTCATTGCATCGGAATCCGCGCTGAACATCCCGGTCGAAATGGTGGATTACGGTGTCAGCAAGACCGCCATGCTGGGTCTGGCCCGCGGGCTGGCGAAGCTGATGGCGGGCACGAACGTGACGGTCAATTCAGTGTTGCCCGGCCCCACGCTGTCCGAAGGTGTCGAGGACATGCTCAAGGCCCAGAACCCCGGCAGCACCCGCCCTGTTGCGGAACTGGCGGCAGAGTTCGTGCAGAAGCACCGCCCGAGCAACATCCTGCGCCGTATGGCCACGGTCGATGAAGTGGCCAACCTTGTCGCCTATGCCGCCTCGCCCCTGTCTTCCGCCACGACCGGCGCGGCCCTGCGCGTCGATGGCGGTACGGTCGACACTATCTGATCAGGAAGGCTGATCAGGCAGACGGGGGCATGTCCCCCGCCAGCCGTTGCAGGGCGGTTCGGACGTCGGGTTCAACGGCAGGATCATTCCGCAGCGACTGGGCCACAGTCCGCGCCAGCGGAGCCGCACTATCGCCTTTGCGGAACCAGGCCCGCAGAAAAACCTGCAACCGTTTGCGGACCGGCACAGGCGTCGCTTCCCGTGCCGCTGCATCACGCAGTTCGATCACCCACAGGCCCAGCGCCATCGTATGAAGATGCCGCGCCATATAGGTCAGCATCACGTCCCGCGGGACGCCCTGACAGTTGCGCACGGCCCGCACCATGCTGGCAGCATTGATCGCCAGCCATTGATGAACCGTCTGCCCGCCACCCCGTGCGATGAAGCGAAGCTGCTGCTCGACCCAGGCCGAGGTGCGCCTGAGGTGACTGTCAGCCCGGAACGGAAATACCACGCCGAACGTGACGCGCGCGAAAATGACCGCTCCCAGAAACGCGCTGGCACCATTGAGGAACGATACTTCGTCATAGCGCATGAGATTTGACGGGCCGATCAGGACGGGCAGGAACATGTTGAACGAAAAGGCGTGGTTCACGAGCTTCGGCGTCCGGGCGGCCAGACCGCCAATCACCATCGGAACCATCAGAAGCAGCGCCAGATATTCCGGCGCCGTGACAGCGGGCACGACGAAAAACGCATAGATCCCCGCCACGCCAGCGCACCAGACCGCGCCACGATAGAAACCGGACGATGCCAGCGCGGGGATTTCGCGGGTCGCCAGCAACCCATAGACCAGCGCCACAAAGGACACGAAAGCCGGCCCCGAAGGCCAGGCCGTCACTTCCCAGAGAAGCCAGGCGCCCATAATGCCGGTTGCAGCCCGCAATCCGTTGAACACCGCTTCGAGCATATGACGCGGAGAACGCGTGCGGAAACGGAAGTGGTCATGACGCGGCGGCGTGATGATCGCCTGAATATGGTTCTGGGCCGCCTCAAGATCCCGATCCACGTCAATCCCGGTCGCCCCGCCCTGCGCCCGCGCGAGGACTGCCAGCAAACGCGCCAGAACGGCACGCGCATGATCCGCGCTGCGCCGGGTTCTGGACCCCATTTCGAGAACGTCGAACTCGATACGGCTGTTGGCATCGACCAGTTCGGTCAGCAGGCGGCTTTCGGTTTCCGGATCAAACCCGCCTGCCCGCAGGATTTCCGCGTGGGAGGCGACCTTGGCGGTAATCTGTTGCAGACGTCCCAGAAGCCTCTGCCGCGCTTCCTTCTGGACATTGGGCAGGAAGAGCGCCGCCATGACCGCTTCGCAGAGCGTTCCGAGCATGATGTACGTGCCGCGCGCCATGGCGACGTTGAAAACATCGTCAGGCTGGCTGATCGCGCCAGTCGCCACGATGGCGGAGGTGAAGCTGATGACGAGAAATCCGTAGCGCCGATAACCGTCCAGAAACGTCGCCCAGCCGCAGCACAGCCCGATCCAGAGCGCGAGCGCGATGAAGAACAGTCCCGCCTGTTGAGGAAAGGCCGCGATCAGGGCCACGCCCATGCAGCCCCCGATGATGGTTCCTGCAAACCGCCAGCGCGCCTTGGACAGGCTCTCCCCGCGCGAGGCCGTCGCCACGACCCAGACGGTCAGCGGCGCCCATTGCGGGCTGTCCAGTTCCATCCACATGGCGATGAGCAGGGACAGGATCGCCGCGACCGAAGTCCGGACCGCAAAACCCAGATCTTTCGCGGACGGCGCAATCAGCCATCCCCAGCGCTGGATCAGAACATCGCGCAGTTCCGATCCGAATGTTGACCCCAGTCCCGCGAGACCGGCTGCTCTCCCGCCCAAACCTGGCACTCTTCCGTCCGAAAAGCCGCAAATTGCGAAACGGAACCCAGGCCTGTCCAAGATATTGTTGTGATCGCATCATAAGTCGCGCTTATGATGATCCTCAGACTGTCAGCGCATCGTCCAGAATGAGCTGCGTGGCGACTTCCCAGCTGCGGGACATCAGCGCTGTCTGCACCGGCTGTTTCAGCCGCACCAGACCCACGCCCGGAGACGGGCATGATGCGAGACGCCGGATCTGAAGCGGATTGGCCGGATCACGCTGATGCGGCAGGGCGGCAACCGGCAGGATCGTCGCCAGACGCCCGGCGAGCACTTCGACATATAGCAGTTCGAGCGCATTGGTCTCCAGCAGGACGTTGGGCTTGCTTCCAGCCTTCGCAAAGCACTCATCCACGATCTGACGCGTCCGCATGGAATGGCCCAGAAGGCCCAGTGGATGTTCGGCGGCATCCGCCCAGCTGAACGTCTTGCGGGACGGCAGCTCCATGCAAGAGCCTGCCACGAAGACATACTGTTCCGCATAAAGCTGATGCGTCTCGAAACTGCCGTCTTCGGGAACCTGATCCAGATAGATCAGTCCCATCTGGATCCGCTGCTCGGTCAGGTCATGCAGGATGTCGGTATTGGCCGACACCGTCAGTTCGATATGAAGTGCTGGTACGGCAGCCCGCAGGCTTTCCATCAGCGGCGGCATGACCTGAATGGCGGGCGGAATGGTCCCGATCGACAGGGTCCCGCCGGCGACTTCATGCGCAAAATCGGCCTCCTGCCGGAGACCGTCCAGCGCGGCCACTGTCTGCCGCGCCCAGGCCAGAACGCGCTCGCCTTCCGGTGTCAGCCCCAGGACACGCCGGTTGCGCCGGACGATGGGCACGCCAAGTTCATGCTCGAGCTGACGGATCGCCATTGACAGCGCGGGCTGCGACACGTTGCAGTGCTCCGCGGCCCGGGAAAAATGCCGGTACTGGTCGAGAGCGATGAGATAGGTCAGCTGACGCAGGAACACGAGGGCTTGTCCATGAACACGGAAAGGGTAGGAAGTGTGTCGCCCTGATCCGTCCGTGGCAATCCGTCAGACCGCACGGAAGCGCCTCCCTGCCTCCTCCTCTGTGACCTGATTGCATCAGAGCAGAAAATCCAGCCGATTATCACATATAATTTTGAATATTTTCCCAATCATGCGTTATACTTTAGGGCTCAAGATGGCGAATCACCGTGCCTGTCACAGAAGAGCCTTCTCCCTCTCTCCCCGGTGCAGGCTGACCTGCCCGGTTTCTTTTCTGCCTTTCCCTGACAGGTCTGCCCTGCGGGTCGCCGGAGTTTTCCCGTCATGAGCGACACAGTGCTCAACCCCTCTCCTGTCCCTTCTGCTGCTGCGGTCAAAGCCCCCATGGTCGGACGCATGATGTTCGCCGTGGCTCTGGCCGCGATTGCGGGCCTGATGTTCGGACTGGATGTGGGCGTCATTTCCGGCGCACTCGGCTTTATCCGTGACGAGTTCCATGCTTCCGAATTCGAGCAGTCCTGGATCGTATCGTCCATGATGTTCGGCGCGGCCGTGGGTGCAGTGGGCGCAGGCCGCATGTCCTATGCGTTCGGGCGTCGCCGTTCCCTGATCTTCAGCGCATTCCTGTTCGTGGCAGGTGGCCTCGTCTGCGCCCTGGCATCCTCGGTCTCCGAACTGATCATCGGGCGCACGATGCTGGGTCTGGCGATCGGTATCGGAAGCTTCGTGGCTCCGCTCTACATTTCCGAAGTCTCGGACATCTCGCGGCGCGGCAGTCTGGTGTCGATGTACCAGCTGATGATCACGCTGGGCATCCTGCTGGCCTTCGTGTCCAATGCCATTCTGTCTTACAGCGGCTCATGGCGCTGGATGCTGGGGATCATGGCCATTCCCGGCGCGTTCTTCCTGATCGGTTCGTTCTTCCTGCCCGACAGCCCGCGCTGGCTGATGCTGCGTGGCCGTCACGAGGAAGCCCTGTCAATCATGAAGGAACTGCGCCACAACCCCGAGCTTGCCCATCAGGAAATCCGCGACATCCAGGGACAGATCCATGACCGTCAGCGCGGTCTGGCAATGTTCCTTGAGAACCGCAACTTCCGCCGCGCCGTCCTCCTCGGCATCGTGCTTCAGGTCATGCAGCAGCTCACGGGCATCAACGTGGTCATGTACTACGCGCCGCGCATCTTCCAGGAAGTCGGCTTCGGGGCGAGCGGTCAGATGTGGGGTACGGCGATCGTCGGCGTGGTCAACTGGCTCGCCACGTTCATCGCCATTGCTTTCGCCGATAGCTGGGGCCGTCGTCCGATGCTGGTCACGGGTTTTGCCATCATGTCGGCTGGTCTTGCCGTTCTGGCAACCATCATGTCGGGCGCTGTCGGCAATACGGACCTGTCGCATTACCTCGCGATCTCGGTCCTGCTGTGCTTCATCGCAGGCTTCGCCTTCTCGGCCGGTCCGCTGGTCTGGGTACTGTGCTCGGAAGTCATGCCGCTTCAGGGGCGTGATTTCGGCATCACCTGCTCGACCGTCACCAACTGGGTCACGAACATGGTGGTGGGTGCCACGTTCCTCGGTCTGCTCACGACGCTCGGCGCCTCGCATACCTTCTGGCTCTATGCCGCACTGAATGCGCTCTTCATCTTCATGGTGCTGTTCTTTGTTCCGGAGACTAAGGGCGTGTCCCTTGAGTCCATCGAAACCAAGCTCAACCAAGGCGTCACCCTGCGCAATATCGGCCGCTGATCCACGCCCCCTTAAAGCATAAAAAAGCCCCCGCTCCGCAAGGAACGGGGGCTTTTTTACATCCGAAGCGTCAGACGCGACCGGCAGCGATCTTGCGATCGGTGTTGTACTGGCTCAGCGCATAGACCGACCAGATGGCAGCCGGGATCCAGCCGATCACCGTGATCTGAAGGATCAGGCACACCAGACCGGCAAACGGCCGGCGGATGGTGAAGAACTGCAGCCAAGGCAGAAGCAGGGCAAGAATGAGACGCATGATGCTCTCCTTTCACAAAAATGCTCTGTCCTCAGTGTTCGGTGAGAAACGCTCCGGATGCAACTCCGCATCATGACGAGGTCTGCGGAAGCGGATCACGTCCGACCAGTTCCAGCAGCAGGAACGATCGTCCCGTCACGACATATTTGTAGCTCTGCGGGAAGATTTCCCGCTCCACAGCACCACCGTTTTCCGGAATATTGGTGTCGAGCAGCAGCTTCCAGCGCCCCTCGCCCGTCTCCGGCAGCGTGAAGTTCACCACATCCTTCCAGCCATTGAAGATCAGCATGACAGTAGCGTCCGATCCCCGGCGCCGGATGCCGCTGGGCTGGCTGCGTCCGTCGATCATGAGGCCGAAGCACTGCGCGGTTTTCCATTCATCCGGCTGCATGGTGCCGCCATTGGCATTCAGCCAGGTCAGCTCCTGAATATCCAGTTCCTTGTTATAGGCTTCCATCAGGAACCGGGCACGATGCAGGATCGGATAGCGATGGCGCAGGGCCGTCAGACGCCGGACGAAGGCCTCAAGCTCCTTCGCCCGGTCTCCCAGCGACCAGTCCAGCCATGAAATCGGGCTGTCCTGACAATAGGCATTGTTATTGCCATCCTGCGTCCGACCGAACTCGTCTCCCGCCAGCAGCATCGGCGTACCCTGTGACAGCAGCAGCGTGGACAGCATGTTCCGGCACTGACGCCAGCGGATATCATTGATATCCGGATCGTCGGTCGGGCCTTCCACGCCATAATTGCAGGACCGGTTGTCGGATGATCCGTCCTTGCCGTCTTCCTGGTTCGCCTCGTTGTGACGGTCATTGTAGGACACGCAGTCCATGAGCGTGAAACCGTCATGGGCCGTCACGAAATTGATGCTGGCCCAGGTGCGACGGCCGCTGTGATTGAACAGATCAGGACTGCCGAGCACACGCGGTGCCAGCGCATCGGCATGGGCCTCTCCCCGCCAGAAATCGCGGGTCGTATCACGGAACTTGTCATTCCACTCCGCCCAGCCCGGCGGAAAATTACCGACCTGATAGCCTCCCGGTCCGACATCCCAGGGCTCGGCAATCAGCTTGACCTGTGACAGCACAGGGTCCTGACGGCAGACACGCAGGAAACTGGAATCATTGTGAAAACCGTCTGCTTCACGCGCAAGGATTGTTCCGAGATCAAACCGGAATCCATCCACGCCCATCTCGTTGACCCAGTATCGCAGACTGTCCGCCACGAACCGGATGCAGTTCAGATGAGTCAGGTTGAACGTGTTTCCTGTACCCGTTTCGTTAATGTAATAACGCGGATCATCGGGCATGAGGCGATAATAGGACGCATTGTCCAGCCCCTTAAAAGACAGCGTCGGGCCCAGTTCATTGCCCTCGGCCGTGTGGTTGTAAACCACGTCCATGATGACTTCGAGACCGGCTTCATGACAGGCCCGCACGAGGTTCCGGAACTCCTGCAATGCATTGTCCCGGTCATGGGCATAGCGGCTGTCCGGGGAGAAGAAGCCGATCGTGTTATAGCCCCAGTAATTGGTCAGCCCCTTATCCGCCAGATACTGGTCCGTCACGAAACTCTGGACGGGAAGCAGCTCAACCGCAGTGACACCAAGCTGCCGGATGCGCTTGAGCAGATTGCCGTCCGTTAGCCCGGCATAGGTGCCCCGCAGGGTTTCCGGTACGTTCGGATGCTGCTTTGTGTAGCCCTTGACGTGCATTTCGTAGATGACGGTGTCATGCCAGGACGTGCGGGGATGCTCGAAATGCTGGGGAGCAGGATCGGTGATGATGCCTTTAGGCACGAACGGCGCACTGTCGCGCTCGTCAAAGCTCAGATCCTTGTCCGCATGACCGAGCTGATAGCCAAACAGGGCCGGATCCCATTGTAGATCCCCGTGGAATGCCCGGGCATACGGGTCCATCAGGAGCTTGTTGGGATTGAAGCGATGGCCCGCTTCGGGCGTATAAGGACCATGAACCCGAAGACCGTAAAGCTGCCCGGCGCCCAGGTCGGGGATCCAGCCATGGAAAATCTGGTCGGTATATTCCGGAAGGCGGATACGGTCGGTTTCGGTTTTACCATCCGCGTCAAAGAGGCAGATCTCCACTGCCGTTGCAGCCGTGGAGAAGACGGCGAAATTGACACCCCCATTTTCCGGTACGGCACCTGAAATATTCGGACGCCCTTCGCGCAGGCCCTTCTGACGTGTGCTGCTCATAAACCCCGTTCCAAAACCGGATCAGGCAGGTCCCTCCGCCCGTCTGGCGGGGCATCCTGCATTCCGAAACGCTAACGCCTCCAAACCACAGACACGAACATAACTTATCCGTGAAGGCGGTTCGCAAACGCCGCTTCAAGCGTTGTCCCTGACACAGGCATCAAACGTCAGAGACAGCGCCCTCGCGGCCGGAAAGATGTGCGTCATGAGCAAGATTCAGCACCCCGCGCAGGATATTACATTGCAGCTCCTGTCAGTGGCAGGCGAGATGTACCCGTTCATCAAAACCGGCGGTCTGGGAGACGTTGTAGGCTCGCTCCCCGCAGTTCTCGGGCAGCACGGGATCGACACCCGGACAGTTCTGCCGGGATATCCTGCCGTCTTGCGGGCGCTGTCCGACCAACAGGAAACGATCCGGTTTGATAACGTTCTGGGCCATGCCGTCACATTGCGGGAAGGCTGGGCACAGGGGCGCCATCTCTATGTCGTGGATGTTCCGGACCTCTATGCACGGCCGGGCAATCCCTATCTGGCACCGGACGGGCAGCCATGGGCCGATAACGGGATGCGCTATGCCGTCCTGTGCCGCGTAGCCGCCATGATCGGTGCCGGAGCGCTGGCTGACTGGAAACCCGATGCCGTTCTGAGCCATGACTGGCATGCGGGCCTTGTGGCAACCTATCTGAAATACATGGATGCCCCGACGCCTCCCGTCGCACACGTCATCCATAATCTTGCATTCCAGGGCCTCTTCCCGCGCGACATGATGGGCGCATTCGGGCTGCCGGATCAGGCCTATGACAGCGGTGATGTCGAATTTTACGGCCAGATCGGGTTTATGAAAGCGGCACTTCAGGTCTCGCACCGGCTGATCAGCGTTTCACCGACCTATGCCGAGGAAATTCAGACCCCGGAAGAAGGGATGGGCCTCGACGGCATCCTGCGTTCGCGTGCGAATGTTCTGACCGGCATTCTCAATGGCATTGATCTGCGGGAATGGAATCCCCTGACCGATCCAGCCGTGTTCTTTCCGTATGCCGTGGGAGATCTCGCGGCACGACGGGCCAACAAGCGTGTGTTTCAGGCAGAATTCGGCCTGCCGCAGGACCCGGACGCCCTCCTGCTGGGCATGGTGAGCCGCCTGACCACACAGAAGGGTGCGGATCTGCTGGCGGGTCTCGCGCCACGGCTGTTTGAGGACAACATCCAGCTGGCTGTCGTCGGTACGGGGGACCGTGACATCATGCAGTCCTTCACGCAGCTTCAGGGCCGCTATCCGAAAAACTGCGTCTGCCACATGCGCTACAGCGAAACGCTCGGCCACCGACTGCATTCAGCCGTGGATGCCTCGCTCATTCCGTCCCGGTTCGAGCCCTGCGGCCTTACACAGTTCCATGCCATGCGTTACGGTTCCGTTCCGATTGCAGCGCGTGTTGGCGGTCTGAGCGACACGCTCGTCGATGCCAATTCTGCTGCCGTCATGGAAGGCGTGGCAAATGGCATCCTGTTCTCCCCGACCACGGAAGACACGATGCTGCTGGCCATCCGGCGGGCGCAGAACCTGTTCCGTCAGAAAGCTGTCTGGGCACGGATGCAGCGTAATGGCGCCCTGCATGACGTCTCCTGGGATTCCAAGGGTGCGCAATATGCCCGTCTCCTGATGGAAATGACGGGGCGGCGTCCGGTGGCCCGCGAAGCCGAAAATGCCATCGCACCCCGTCGCAGCGATCCCATGTCCTCCGCACCGCGCACAGTCCGCCCGGCCGCACGCATGCCCCGTGGGCGCAATGGCGAACAGGTCAGTTCCATTCTCAGTTTTCCCCGTACCGGCACCCATGCCTAGAGGTTCTGAATGCAGGCCATTACCGTGTCTCAACCCTTGCAATCCATGATCGATGATCTGGTCACCACACACTGTCAGGATCCTTTCGCGCTCCTGGGGCGGCACCGTGTAGGGCGAACCGATCAGGTTCGTGTCTTCTATCCGGACGCCTTGGAAGTTCGCCTAACGGTAGAAAGTGCCAAGGGAGAGCGCTCGGAAAAGACCATGCGCCGCATTGACGAGCGCGGCATTTACGTCACCACAATTCCCAAAACCAGCCGCTACAGCCTGCGCATCCGCTGGGCGGATGGCTGGCAGGAAACGCATGATCCCTACAGCTTCGGCCTGCTGCTGGGGGAACTGGACCTGTATCTGTTTTCCGAAGGACGCCATCATCATCTGGACCAGATGATGGGCGCCATTCCCATGACGATCGACGGTGTGCAGGGTGTCCGGTTCGCAGTCTGGGCACCCAATGCGAAGCGGGTTTCCGTGATCGGGGATTTCAATATCTGGGACAGCCGCCGTCATCCGATGCGACTTCGACATGAAGCAGGAATCTGGGAACTGTTCATTCCCGGTCTTCGGGCAGGTGAGCGCTATAAATACGAAGTCATGTCACAGGACGGCACGGTGCTCCCCGCCAAGGCCGATCCCTATGCCCGGGCCAGCGAGCACCCGCCCGCCACGGCTTCCATCGTCGCCTCCTCCGGCAGCCACAGCTGGCAGGACAAGGTCTGGATGCAGGAACGCGCCCGGCACCAGACCCCGGAAAATCCACTGTCGATTTATGAACTGCATGCCCCCTCATGGCGCCATCCGCAGAGTGGCCGGGGTGTTATGGACTGGGACGAACTGGCCGCGACACTGATCCCTTATGTCACGGAACTGGGTTTTACCCATATCGAACTTCTTCCGGTAACGGAATATCCGTTCTCCGGCTCATGGGGCTATCAGCCGCTTGGGCTTTACGCACCAACCTCCCGTCATGGCAACCCCGAACAGTTCGCGCGCTTCGTGGACCAGTGCCATCAGGCCGGGCTCGGCGTCATCATGGACTGGGTGCCGGCACATTTCCCGGCCGACCAGCACGGACTGGCCTCTTTTGACGGGACGCATCTGTATGAACATGCCGATCCGCGCGAAGGCTATCATCAGGACTGGCATACGCTGATCTATAATTTTGGCCGTAATGAAGTCCGCGGCTTTCTGACGGGAAGCGCGCTTTACTGGCTGGAACATTTTCACATCGACGGACTGCGCGTCGATGCCGTGGCCTCCATGCTCTACCGCGATTACAGCCGTGAAGAAGGTGAGTGGTATCCCAATATCCATGGTGGCCGGGAAAATCTCGAAGCCATCGGCTTCCTGCATCACCTGTCAGAAACCATCCGCCATCTCCATCCCGAGACCCTCCTCATTGCCGAGGAATCCACCGCCTGGCCGGGTGTGACGAAGCCGGTCTCCGAAGGGGGGCTGGGCTTTGATTACAAATGGAACATGGGCTGGATGCACGACACGCTGCGCTACATGGAGCGGGACCCGCTCTGGCGTGGCCATCATGGCAGCGACATTACGTTCGGCATGATCTACGCCTATTCCGAACGTTTCATCCTGCCGCTGTCCCATGACGAAGTGGTGCACGGCAAAGGGTCGCTTCTCGCAAAAATGCCCGGCGATGACTGGCAGAAACATGCCAACTTGCGAGCCTATTATGCCCTGATGTGGGCCTATCCCGGCCGCAAGCTTCTGTTCATGGGATGTGAACTCGCCCAGCCGCAGGAATGGTCGTACGAAGGCGAAATCGCCTGGTTCCGTCTGGATGACGCCTTCGGTCGCGGCATGCATGATACGGTCCGCGCCCTGAACGGACTGTACCGCCGGGAGCCTGCCCTGCATCAGCGTGACGACACACCATCCGGCTTTCGCTGGCTGATCGCCGATGATCGCGAAAACTGCGTTTTTGCCTGGCTGCGTCAGGCGCCGGACCGCGCACCGGTCCTGGTCGTCTGCAACATGACACCGGTGCCCCGGCATGATTACCGGATCGGAGTGCCATCAGACGGAAGCTGGCATGAAATCCTCAATACGGACGCTGCGATCTTTGGCGGCTCCAACATGGGCAATGGCGGCCTGTGCCATGCACAGCATGTTCCGTCTCACGGTGAGGCCCATTCCCTCGTCCTGACACTTCCGCCCCTGTCCACACTGTATTTCTCTCCCCATCCCGCGAGCCCTCAAGGATCTTCTTCATGACAGCCTTCCATTATACGGGCCGCTTCGGCGCAGAACTTCTCAGTCCGGACCGGACACGTTTTTCATTCTGGGCACCATCCTGCAAGACGGTCATTCTTGAAGTGGAAGGCCTGCCGCCTCAGGTCATGGAACGGCATGAAGACGGCTTCTTCACGACAGAAGCGCTCTGTGGTGCAGGGGCACGCTACCGCTTTAGGATCCGCGACGACCTTTCCGTTCCTGACCCCGCCAGCCGCTGCCAGCCCGATGGCGTGCACGGGCCGAGCGAAGTCCTCGATCCCGGTTTTTATCAGTGGAAGCATCCGGGATGGAAAGGCCGCCCGTGGGAAGAGACGGTCATCTACGAGCTGCATGTTGGTCTGGAAGGTGGCTATGAAGGCCTGATGGGGCGGCTACAAGAGCTGGTTGATCTGGGTGTCACGGCCATCGAACTCATGCCGATCAACAGTTTCAGCGGTAACTGGAACTGGGGCTATGATGGCGTTCTGCTGTTTGCACCCGATATTTCCTATGGCCGCCCCTCCATCCTCAAGACGCTGATCGACCATGCTCATGAGCTTGGCCTGATGGTGTTTCTGGACGTGGTGTATAATCACTTCGGGCCTGACGGGAATTATGTGCCCGAATATGCGGAAGCACTTTTTGATCCGGACAATGCGACCGTCTGGGGTGAAGGGATCGATTTCCACAACCCCGTCGCGGCAGAGTTCTTCATCGACAATGCCCTGCTCTGGCTTGCGGAATACCGTTTCGACGGACTGCGGATCGACGCGGCCTGGGCGATCACCAACCGCAACTGGTTCACCCAGCTCCGTCAGCAGATCGCCCGCTATACGGAGCCGGAACGGCATATCCATCTGATCCTCGAGAACGAGAACAATGATTCCGCACTGCTCCGCGATGGCTACAGCCAGTGGGACGAGGACTGGCACCATGCCGTCACCGTTCTGCTGACCGGGGAGGATGAAGGGTATTTCAAGGCCTTCACGAACGACCCGACCGCCCTTCTGCGCCGGGTTCTGGCGGAGGGCTTTGCCTGGCAGGGCGAATATTTTGCGCCGGCAGACAAAATGCGCGGCACACCGAGCGCGGACCTGCCACCCACGAAATTCGTAACCTTCCTGCAGAATCATGATCAGATCGGCAATCGCCCACGAGGAGAGCGGATGATCACACTTTGCGTGCCGGAAGCGTTCAAGGCCGCCTATGCGCTGCTTCTGCTCTGCCCGATGACGCCCATGCTGTTCATGGGTGAGGAATGGGGATGCACCACACCCTTCTATTTCTTCTGCGATTTTGATGGAGAACTGGGACAGAAGGTCCGCAAGGGACGGAATGACCAGTTCCGCAAATATTGCGGGGTCAGCGATCCGGCAGAACTGGAAAGCCTGTCCGATCCCATCGCCCGTTCGACCTATGACGCTTCACGCCCTAATCGGCAGGAACGCGAGACGCCTGTCGGACAGGAATGGCTCGCTCGTACGAAAGAACTCCTGGGTCTGCGCCACCACCACATCACGCCTCATCTGAAGGGTGCGCGCAGTGCAGGAGCAGAAGTTCTGGGGGACGGCGCCGTTCGGGCAAGCTGGCTTCTGGACAACGGCACCCTGTTGAGCATCGCTATCAATCTGGGCCCCCAGACCCTGCCCATCGTCGAACCGGGATCCCTGATCTATCAGACCGGTGCCGACCGGCCAGCCGGCACCCTGCTCCCCCACAGCATTGTCGTGGGACTGGACCGCGCCCTCTAGTTCCTCAGAGGGACTTGCCCGTCGGGGTGGACGCGGCTGTCGTGGTCCGCAGCCATCCGCCCTCAAACCCTGCGCGCTCCAGCCCGGCGCGCAGATAGGGGTTCTTTTTCATCGTGTTCCACACAAGGCCGCTGCGCCAGTTTTCCAGCATCAGCAGGATCGGCCCCTGATCGATCCCGAGCTGTTGCCCATCCACCCAGTAGGATTTCTGGTCGGCAAAGGACGGATTGAAGGCATCAAGGAAGCCATACTTGTTGTAGATCCGGTCCCCGTAACGCGCGCGCATTTCCTTGAGCGCTGGCAGGGCAATTTCCGGTGCAAAGGCAATCGAACCACCGACAGCCGTGGGTGCGATTGTCCCGTCATCCAGAATATAATCCCGCCCTGCCCCACGCGCACTATAGGCGAGGTAATGGCGCTGCTTGCCATGATAGACCTGCTGCGCATCCCCGGGCCCATCACAGGCCGTCAGCCCCCAGATATTGGGACCGTAATCCTTCCAGTCACCGGGATTGGCGCGGGCATAAGCCTGCTGGGCATAGGCCGCTTCACGACCGTTCTGGAAATAATCGACGTTATGGGCCCGGTCCCAGGCATCCTGCACACCGCGGAAATCAATCCAGGATTCACTGTACTGATGCCCGAACATCGGTGCAAAATTCAGCAGCTTATGGCCCTGAAAGTCGCCCCACTGTCCCTCATAGGTCGCCGTCCAGGTCTTCCAGGTCTCGGCCGGAAGCGGATGCGTCGGAGAACCAAGCGCCTGAAGATAGATGATCAGACCCTCGTTATAGCCCTTCCAGTCGCTCGGCAGGAACGTATGCGGCGGCATCCACCCCATACTGAGCCAGGGGCCATGGGCTTTCATCCATGTCCAGTCGATCCGGCGGTACAGATGGTCCGCAATGTCGCGGATTTCCTTTTCCTGCGGCGTGTCATGATCGAAATAGGACTGTGAGAACAGCACGCCCCCCATCAGGAGCGCAGTGTCGACACTGGACAGCTCGGACCAGTCCGCAACACGCAGGCCGGTGTTGGGATCGAGGAAATGGTAGAAAAAGCCATGATAGCCCGCAGCGCCCGAGACATGATCATTCTGCGGCAGGCTTGCGAGGAAACGCAGCGTCGTCAGGGTCCGGTCCACGGCCTGCTGGCGGGTAATGTAGTTCCGCTCCACACCAATGCCATAAGCCGTCAGTCCAAAACCGACACTGGCAATGCTGGCAGCCCCATTGGGAAGCGGCGCACGATCCGGCACCAGACCATTCTGCGGATTGGCCGTTTCCCAGAACCAATTGAAGGTCCGCTTTTCCAGATCATCGACAAAAGCGGCATCGGCAGCCGGCAGGCTCGCAGGCTGAAGGGCCGGCGTCAGCGCCGTGCTGTGCGTGGGTGCGGCCTTTGCGGAAGGAAGCATCAGGGCCATCGCGCCCAGAGCCATCCCGACCCGCCGGAAGCGCGCCATCCGGGAGGCCCTTCTGTCGCCCGTCACGGCCTGTAGAGAGAAAAACGGGACTTCGGAAGTCCGCTGCGTCCGGTGCTGCATGCTCATGCGGGGAGGATAAGCAGAAGCACAGACCGCCACGCACCTCCCGTTACATCAACTTTCTGTGACATCCAGAAAGTGAGGGAACTCCGCCCTTGTCATGGAGAACTTTATGACAGGATTGAGGCGAATGTAACATCCGCAATATCTGAAATGACTGATTCCGAAACTTCAGGGCTGGCAACCGAATCTGTCTCGCACAGCATCCGGGCCGCGATTTCCGCTGTTACGAAGGTCGCGATCACCTCGGGCCGCTTGTCGCGCACCCCGAAATCCCCGATCGGACAGACCAGATGGTCGATCTGCTCCTGCGGAATATCGATCTGACGGAAGGCACTCTCGAACCGCCTGCGCTTCGTCCGCGATCCAATCATCCCGACATAGCGTAGGTCCCCGCGCTCCAGCGCAGCCCCCGTGATGAGCGCATCCAGCGAATGGCTCTGGGTCAGGACCAGTACGCCCGATCCCGCGGGAGCGCCCTGAACAAGCGGCTCCCATTGCTCGGTAACATGTACCTCCACGCCCGGCGGCACGGCCCCGAACTCCTCCTCGCGCGCATCAATCCAGACCAGCCGAAGCGGCAGAAGCGCGAGCGAACGTGCCAGAGCGCGCCCCACATGCCCCGCCCCGAACAGCAGCAGTTGCGGCAGCCTCTCCCATTCGGCCCGGATTTCGGCTTCGAGAATGTCGGGACTGAGCACCCGCTCGATGCGAACCGTCACCGCCCCGCCGCAGCACTGGTTGATGGCAGGGCCCAACGGAATGTGACGCTCCACAGGCGCACCGCCCAAAGCAAGAAGCGCGCGCCCCTCCGCCATGCAGTCCCATTCCAGACGTCCTCCGCCGATCGTGCCGGTCTGTTCGGTCCGGGTCAGGAGCATGAACGCGCCTTCTTCCCGTGGCGTCGAGCCCCGGGCACGGATAACGGTCAGGCGCACCATGTCCTGCCCCTCCCGCCGCCAGCGCAGAACATCCGCGAGCATGATCAGTCCGCGCGCTCTTGCAGCGCCATGAGGGTTTTCAGCACCCTCTCAGGCGTGGCCGGTGCGTCCAGCTTCGGACAGGTGCGGTAGTCATCCAGACTGGCAATCGCGTCCGAAATGGCCTGCAAAACCGCGACCCCATGCACGAAAGGCGGCTCTCCGACGGCCTTGGAGCGGAAAATCGTCTCCTCCCGGTTCGGTGCGTTTTCCAGCAATTCCACGTTGAAAATCCGCGGCCGGTCGGAACAGGCCGGGATCTTGTACGTGCTGGGCGCATGGGTGCGCAGACGGCCGGCCGGATCCCAGACCAGTTCTTCGGTCGTCAGCCAGCCCGCACCCTGCACGAACCCGCCCTCGATCTGCCCGATATCGATATCGGGATTCAGGGACTGCCCGGCGTCATGCAGAATATCCACTCGGTCGATGCTGTGCTCCCCCGTCAGCAGATCGACCGACACTTCCGCACAGGCCGCGCCATAGGCGAAATAGAAAAACGGTCGGCCGCGCCCGGTCTCGGGATTCCAGGAAATCTTCGGCGTCTTGTAAAACCCGTTCGAGGACAGCGAAACCCGCGCGAAATAAGCCTGCCAGGCGAGTTGCTGGAAGGTCATGATCTCCGCACCGACATGCACGCCATCAGGCCGGAAATGGATATCTTCAACCGCCACGCCCCATTTTTCAGCAGCGAACGTGATCATCCGGCCCTTGATCTTCCGAACGGCGTCCAGCACCGCCATGCCGTTCAGATCCGCTCCCGATGACGCCGCCGTAGCCGACGTGTTCGGAACCTTCCCGGTCGTGGTCGCCGTGATGCGCACAAGATCCGCCGTCAGACCGAACTCGCGCAGGACGATCTGCACCATCTTGGTGTGCAGCCCCTGCCCCATTTCCGTCCCGCCGTGGTTCACCTGAACCGAGCCATCCGTATAGACATGCACCAGCGCGCCGGCCTGATTGTAATGCGTGGCCGTAAAGGAAATGCCGAACTTCACCGGCGTCAGTGCAATGCCGCGACGAATGATGCGGCTGTTACGATTGAATGCCCGGATCTCCGCCTTACGCGCCTGATAGTCACAACGCGCGACCAGCTTTGTAAGGATTTCCGCCGTAATCGAGTCCTCGACCGTCATGTGATACGGCGTGAGATTGCGCGTCCCGGTCCCATAAACATTCCGCAGACGGACCGTCACAGGGTCCAGCCCGGTCGCAAATGCGACTTCCTCGATCACGCGCTCGGCCGCGACAATGCCCTGCGGTCCGCCAAAACCGCGATAGGCCGTGTTGGACTGGGTATTGGTCCGCAACGGTTCGGATTTCAGCCGCACATCCGGATAGAAATAGGCGTTATCGGCATGAAACAGCGCCCGGTCCGTAACAGGTCCGGACAGATCCGCCGCCCAGCCGCACCGCGCGGCCAAAACCATGTCCACGGCGAGAATATCGCCCTCATCGGTAAAGCCGACGTCGTAGTCGATCAGGAAATCATGCCGCTTGCCCGTGACCATCATGTCATCATCGCGGTCCAGACGCGCCTTGACGGCCTGTCCCGTTCGATCAGCGGCGATGGCGGCCAGACAGGCCCAGGCATTGGCCTGCGTCTCCTTGCCGCCAAACGCCCCGCCCATACGCCGCACTTCCGTCGTGACCAGATGATGCGGCCGCCCGAGCACGGCCGCGACCAGATGCTGCGTCTCGGATGGATGCTGCGTGGAGGACCAGATCCGCATTTCCCCGGCCTCTCCGGGTTGGGCGAGCGCGGCCTGCCCTTCCAGATAGAAATGCTCCTGCCCGCCAATCTCGATCTGTCCCGACAGACGGCGCGGCGCGGCCGTCAGACCACGCTCTACATCCCCGCGCTGCATGGTCAGGGAGCGCCAGACCATCGGGCTGCCATTCTGCCGCGCCTGCGCGATGTTCAGGATCGCAGGCTTTTCCTCATACTCGATCTTCGCCAGACGCACGGCCTGCCGCGCCGCCTGAAGCGAGGTCGCCACCACGGCGAACATCACCTGCCCCCAGAAATGAACGTGATCTGTCGCCAGAAGTGGCTCGTCTTCCCGATGAACCGGACTGATCTGGTTTTCCCCCGGCACATCTTCCGCCGTCAGCACGCACACGACGCCCGACGCGGTACGCACGGCGTCCAGATCCATCGACACGATCCGCGCATGGGCCTTCGTGCTCAGCCCCGGCACGAGATGCAGCGTACCACGCGGCTCAGGCATGTCATCAATATAGGTCGCCCGCCCCGTCACATGCAGCATCGCGCTTTCGTGCTTCATGCTGGTCGAAGCGGCACCCGGAACGAGATCAGACATGCGCCAGTCCTCCCGTCCGGACGAGACGCGCTTGTTCAGTGCCCGTCGTCTCTTCAAAAAACCGAGTCAGCAGATTGGCGGCCACGGTCTGCCGGTACCAGGCACTTGCCCGCATGTCGGTCAGCGGGGCAAAATCTTCCAGAACCGCGGCCCGTGCAGCCTCCAGCGCGTTCTCATCCCAGACCCGTCCGAGCAATGCCGCTTCCGCACCCGACGCCCGCTTCGGCGTGGCCGCCATGCCGCCATAAGCCAGCCGGGCCGTGATAATCCGGCCCTGATCATCCGTTTCGATCATGAAAGCCCCAAGAACAGCGGAAATATCCTGATCGAAGCGCTTGGAAATTTTATAGGCCCGGAACTGCGCATTCTGTGCCGGTATCGGAATGGTCAGCGCCTCCACAAACTCGCCGGGCTGCCGATCCTGCTTTCCGTAAGCGATGAAATAGTCTTCCAGCGGGATGGACCGACGCTCTGCCCCGCGCCGCAGATGCAACGTCGCATTGGCCGCAATGAACATCGGCGGCCCGTCCCCGATCGGGGAGCCATTGGCGATATTCCCACAAACCGTGGCACTGTTCCGCACCTGCGTGGAGCCCAGACGGCGGATCATTTCCCCCGCATCCGGCAGCAGTTCTGCAATGGCCGAGCGCGCGTCCTGATACGTCACCGCAGCCCCGATCCGCAACCCTTCAGCCGTTCTGGTCAGAGCGCGCAGTTCCGGAACGCGCCCGATGGGCACGACATGCTTCAGGCAACGCATCCCCTTCGTCACCCACAGCCCCACATCCGTGGCGCCCGCAACAATGGTTGCAGCCGGATCGGCCAGCAGGATCTCCGCCAGATCATCCACGGACGCCGGAATACTGAGCGTGCCTTCAGGCCCTTCAAGCCGCACACTCTCGCCGTCCTGCAACGCTGTCAGACGTCCGGCAATGGCCTCCACCTGCGCATCGAAACAGTCCGGCCCGGCTGTCATCGCCTGTTTCATGGCCCGCACGATCGGCGCATAACCGGTGCAGCGGCACAGATTACCGGCCAGTGCGTCATCAATGGCCTGATCGTCTGCCGAGGCGCCTTCGGTCTTGCGATAGGCCGCCATCGACATGACGAAACCCGGCGTGCAGAACCCGCATTGTGAGCCATGCTGCTCAACCATGGCGCTCTGCACGGGATGTGGCGCATCCGGCGTGCCGAGATCCTCGATCGTATAGACCTGCGCACCGTCCAGCATACTGATGAACTGGATGCAGGCATTGACCGCGCGCCAGTTCAGCCGCCCGTCTTCAAGCCGGACGACCAGTACCGTACACGCTCCGCAATCGCCTTCATTGCAGCCTTCCTTGGTACCGGTCCGGCCGCGCTCACGCAGCCAGTCCAGCAGGGTCAGCGTCGGGGATACATCCCGGAGCGTGCAGAGGTCTTCCCCCAGATAAAAACGGATGGTCTGGCGCATCGGGCGGGATCTCGGGCAAAAAATTCTAAGGGGGGCGTGCAGCCTTCTGTGCCCCACGGCAGGTGTTGCCGTCTATATCCAAGATCGGAACAAACCGTTGCCTTTTTTAGGGCAGTGGATAATGACAGGCGACCCTGCGCCCTTCTGCGACCCTGTCGAGTTCCGGTCGTTCCTGCGAGCATCGCGGCTGGGCCAGCGGACAACGCGTATGAAACGCACAGCCCTGCGGCGGCTTGATCGGGCTCGGGACTTCGCCTTTGAGCGGCGGCGGCAAGGGCCGGTCCGGACGAGGCACCGCATCCAGCAACGCCCGCGTATAGGGATGGGCCGGAGCTTCCAAGACCGCCAGCACGTCCCCTTCCTCCACAATCCGCCCCAGATACATGACGGCAATCCGGTCCGCCATCTGCCGCACAACCGCCAGATCATGGGAGATGAACACACACGCCACGCCCAGCGAATTGCGCAGTTCCCGCAGCAGATTCACGATCTGCGCCTGCACAGACACATCGAGCGCGGAGGTCGGCTCATCTGCCACCAGAAGATCCGGCCCCAGCATCAAGGCGCGGGCAATGTTCAGACGCTGCCGCTGCCCACCCGAAAACTCATGCGGATAACGGGACAGAACGGACGACGACAGGCCGACCTGCTCCAGCAGCGTCCCGATCCGCTCCGCAATGCCGGTCCGTCCATGGATCCGCATCGGTTCCGCCAGCGTATCGCCAATGGTACGGCGCGGGTTGAACGTCGAGGACGAGTCCTGAAACACCATCTGCATCCGCGGCCGCCAGCGCCGCAGCGCCCGGTCCGACAGGCCGGAAATCCGCTCGCCCTCAAAGAACACGTCGCCCGAACTCGGCGCCCCCAGACCGATCAGCGTGCGGCCCAGCGTGGACTTGCCACAGCCGGACTCCCCGACCAGCGCCAGAGCCTCCCCACGATGCACGACCAGCGACACATTGCTCACGGCCCGCAGGGTTTCCCCATGCGACAGGCGGTAGTGTTTGCTGAGGTTTTTCGCTTCAAGCAGGATGGTCATGCGTCGTACAGCACGCAGGCCACGCGCCGCCCTTCTTCCGGTTCACGCAAAGCAGGACGCACGGCACAGTCCGGTCGCACGTACCGGCAGCGTGGCGCAAAAACACAGCCTTCCGGCCGCGCATCGGGGGCTGGCGGACGTCCCGGAATGGTCGGCAGCGCATCCGGCCTCGGGCCATCCAGCGGCGGGATCGCTTCCAGCAACGCCTGCGTATAGGGATGCAATGGCCGCGCCATCACTGCCGCAACCGGCCCCTGCTCCACCACAAGCTCCGAATAGACAACCGCCACATGCGTGCAGGTCTGAGCAACGACGCCCATGTCATGCGTAATCAACATCACACCGGCCCCGCTGGCGCGGATTTCGCACAACAACGTCAGGATCTGCGCCTGCACCGTAACATCGAGCGCCGTAGTCGGCTCATCCGCAATCAGAAGTGCGGGGTCACAAGACAGCGCCATCGCAATCATGGCACGCTGGCGCAGACCGCCGGAAAGCTGGTGCGGATAGCGCTTCGCCGCTGCTTCCGGATCGGGGACACCCATCCGCCCCAGCAGAGCCACGGTCCGCGCCCGCGCTTCGCGGCGACTGACGGGCTCATGCAAGCGTATCTGTTCATCAATCTGCGCGCCAATGGACCGGACGGGCAGAAACGCCGTCATCGGGTCCTGAAAGATCATGGCCATGCCCACACCACGCAGACGCCGCCACTCACGATCCTTCATCCCCAGAAGCTCGCGCCCCTCGAAACGGATGGAGCCCGAAGCCTTCAGACTCGGCAACAGCCCCATGACACTCATGGCCGTCAGGCTTTTCCCCGACCCGGATTCTCCGACTACCCCCAGCGCATCCCCACGCCGCACGGTTAGGGACACGTCTTCCAGTAGCGGCGTTCCATTCGGCAGTTCCAGATGCAGGTGATGCAGCTTTAAAAGAGCGTCAGCGCCCATGCCGTCCCTCCATGATCCGCGGGTCCAGCAGGGCATAAAGCCCGTCCACCAGCGCATTGGCGATGACGACGAAAACGGCGGCGTACATGACTGTTGCCATAATAAGCGGCAGATCGAGCGTCGCCAGCGCCTGATAGGTCAGGCGCCCCACGCCCGGCATGGCGAACACGACTTCCGTCAGAAGCGCACCGCCCCCCAGAAGCTGCGCGAAATCCAAACCGAACAGCGACACATAACTCAGCCAGGACAGCCGCAGACCATGCCACAGCCACACCCGCACCGGCCCAGCCCCTTTGGCACGCGCCGTGCGGATGGCGTCTTCGCCCATGGCGGTCAGCAGTTCGGAACGCAGGACCCGCGCATACAAACCGATGAAACACACCGCCAGCGTCAGGGAGGGCAAAAACAGCGCCTTTGCCCACCCCCAGGGACTCTGCGAAAACGGCACATATCCAAGCGGCGGCACCCAGCGGAACAGAAACGTGTCATGCCAGCGGCTCTGCGTGACGAGATTGACGACCTCGCCCAGCCAGAACACCGGCATGGACAGACCGATCAGCCCCAGAACCATCAGCAACCGGTCCACCCAACTATCGCGCAGCACAGCCGAGGCAATCCCGAAAACCAGCGATCCACTGACCCAGAAAAATGCCGCCCACAGCACGAGCGAGAGCGTCACGGGTGCGGCCTGCAAAACTTCCGGAACGACCCGCTGCCCGTGATTGACGAAAGACGTCAGGTCCCGGGTGACGAACAGCTTTTCCATCATCTTCACGTATTGCACGGGCAGTGGACGATCGAATCCATACTCCGCACGGATACGTTCCACGACCTGCGGACTGGCCCCACGCCCTGCAATGCGCGCCGTCGGGTCCGCACCCGGTGTCGCAAAGAAAATGCAGAACACAAGAACCGAAATCCCGAAAATGACCAGAAGCATCTGCCCGGTCCGGGAAGCCAGACTGCGGATCATCGGCCGGCTCCTTTCGGATCAAGCTGGTCCCGCAGCGCATTGCCCAGAACATTAAGCGCCAGTACCGTCAGAACAATCGCCAGCCCCGGCACGATGGCCACCATGGGTCGCGTATAAAGCAGCCCTTCGCCGTCCTGAATGATTGTTCCCCAGGACGCCGCCGGGGCCTGCACACCGAGCGAGAGAAAGGACAGTGCGGATTCCGCCAGCATGCACAGCGCCATCACCAGTGGTGCCAGAACGGCCATGGTCGGCGTCAGCCCTGGCAGGATTTCCCGCCAGAGGATACGCCAGTCCGACGCTCCCATGCCCCGCGCCGCCATCACGAATCCCGCCTGCGACAGGCTCAGCGCCCGCGCCCGCAACGGCCGCGCCGCATAGGGCACATAAACCAGCGCGATAATCCCGATCGGGATCAGCAGATTATCCGCCCCGATCGTCACAGGCCCAAGCCGGATGCCATGCCCCACCGTGACAACGGACAGCGAAATTGCAAACAGATAGACCGGGATCGCCCAGAGCATATCCAGAATGCGTGACAGGATCAGATCAATCCAGCCGCCGAAATACCCCGCACAGATCCCGATACAGGCCGCCAGACACAGGCAGAACGTCGCAGACGCGGCCGCAATCAGCAGGGAATTGCGGCCGCCATACAGGACGCGGGCCGCCACATCCCGCCCCTGCGAGTCCGCCCCGAGCGCATACGGCCCCGGCCGCCAGTCCGGCCCGATCGGACTGAGCCCCAGATGAAGCGGGTTGTCGTTGGGCTGCATGAGGTCAACGCGCTGCCCGTTCCGGATCGTCGTGCCCGCGATATCGGACGAGAACGGATCAATCCCGTTGAGCGTGGCGTAAAGCGGGGCAGACAGGCAGGCAAGGATGATGGAAACCAGAAGCAGGGCCGCGAAGGCGCCGTCACGGCGCGTCAGAACAGCGCGGATAATCCGCCGATAACTTCCTTCCACACCTGCTCCCATCCGTTCCGGTTCGTGATCTTTTTTGTTCTACAGCACGAATACGTCCGGACAGAAGAGGCTCTTCGTCAATCAGACCATCTGGCGGCCGGGTTTGCGCACATGCTGGCGGATGCGCTGCTGCAGCGCGACCAGATCGGGAAGGAGTTCGTTATGGAGCGCGCGCACGCTGTCATGCGCGGCATAGAAGCGTCTCGTGCCACTCGTGCTGACCAGAATGGCCGCACCGAGGAAGACGCCGTTGATTTCGATAATGGTTGAACCAAGCATGATGCCGGACCCTGAAGAAAGAGCCCGACAGTCCAGTTGTCGGGCGTTATGACACGCCGGAGACACTTGCCTCCGGACCTGAAGCGGAGCAGCGTTTGCGCTGCGTGCTACACATTCGACACATCATTGACCGACCGGTCCCGTTGCTGTGGATGCCACTGGAGGCTGTCAGATACGACGGGCTGTAGCGTGCCGTCAACATATAACGCATGAACATGATGTGATATCGACGCCATAGCCATAATAACGCTATTGTTTCGTTGTAGCGGAAATCATCATTTACCGTCTGCCCTTTTCCCCATTTCCCATGTTAAGTGAGGCCATGAGCAAGAAGGTTCCGCTGTCCCCCGCCCCGTTCGAAGGTTATGCCGCCCCCCGGGGACGCGTTTTCAACTCCTTTCTGGAGACGGTGGGAGGCACACCGCTGGTCGCGCTGCCACATCTGACCCAGCGTGAGCATCTCAACGGGCGGCTGCTCCTCAAGCTGGAATTTTTCAACCCGCTCGGCTCCGTCAAGGACCGGATTGGCGTGGCCATGCTGCGGGATGCCGAAGCCCGCGGCCTGATTACGCCGGGCCGCACGGTTCTGATCGAGCCGACCTCGGGCAATACCGGCATTTCGCTCGCTTTCGCGGCCGTGGCGCTCGGATACCGCCTGATCGTCACCATGCCAGAAAACGCCTCGACCGAGCGCCGGAAAATGCTGCGCCTGATGGGCGCGGACACGGAACTGACACCTGCATCCCGTGGCATGGCCGGCGCCATCGAACGCGCCGAGCAGCTTAACCGCACCCTGCCTGACGCCTGGATGCCGAGCCAGTTCGAAAACGACGCCAATCCGGCGGTGCATGAAGCCACGACGGCCCGGGAAATCTGGGAAGATACGGCAGGCAAGGTCGATATGGTCGTGGCCGGTCTGGGAACAGGTGGTACAGCGTCCGGCATTGCGCATGGGCTCAAGAAACACCGCAAATCCATCAAGGTCTATGGTGTGGAACCGCGCGAAAGTGCCGTACTGCATGGCGATGAGCCCGGCCCGCATGGCATTCAGGGCATCGGCCCGGGTTTCGAGCCTGATACGCTGGATCTCAAGGCGCTGGATGGCGTGTTCGAGGTCTCCGAGCAGGAAGCAGTGGCAACGGCACGTCTCTGTGCAGCCGTTGAAGGTATCCCCATCGGAATTTCCTCGGGAGCCGCGCTGTTTGCCGGCATGGAACTGGCCCGCAAGCCCTCCAGCCGGGGCAAAACGATCGTGGCCATCGTCCCGTCCTTTGCGGAACGCTACCTCTCCACACAGCTCTTCGACGGGCTGGCCTGAGCACCCATAAAATAACTATAAACAAAAGTTATTTTATTTAATATGCGTTTGTGTTCGTTATTAACTCCAAGTCCTGTTCCGCTCTCCTGCAGAAGAGTCGGGACGGCTGAGAGGAGATAACGTCATGAACCTGTTTTCCGGCCGTCCGACATCCTTCGATCCAGCCTGGGCCACGCATGGCCTGCCTGATACGGGCCGCCAGCAGATCGCCGGCGCGTTCCAGCGCCTTGGCCAGCAGGTCGAACTGCTGCTGGTCCCCGGCCTGTTTGGTTCGGGTCCGGATCACTGGCAGTCCCACTGGGAACAGGCTTATGGCCTGAAACGTCTTCACCAGACGAACTGGGAAACACCCACACCCGCAGACTGGGAAGCAGCGCTCACCGCTGCGGTCGAGGCCTCGTCCCGTCCGGTTTTCCTGATCGCCCACAGTCTCGGCGCCGTGCTGAGCGCCAGGTGGCTGAGCCGGAATGGCGGACAGCGCGTGGCCGGGGCGTTTCTGGTCGCGCCTGCCGATATTGACCAGACGGCCCATCCGGACGTCACGCGCATCTGCTCTTTCGGGCCGCTTCCCAATACGCCCCTGCCCGTTCCCACGGCCCTCATGGCCAGCAGCAATGACCCCTGGCTGTCCTTGCCGCGTGCACGCGCGCTGGCCGGTCAGTGGCAGTCGGATTTTCTGGAAGCGGGCGCTGTCGGCCATATCGGCAGCAGCGAACCGCTGGGCCTGTGGGAGCATGGCGCGACGGCCATGCTCGATTTCGCCCGCCGGAAACTGCCGTTCCGGGTGCAGTGACTGCACCTGGAAAAGTCTGTCTCAGGACTTGCCGGAGATCGGTTTCCAGCGGTTGAGCAGCAGGGAGTTGCTGACCACCGAGACGGAACTCATGGCCATGGCAGCGCCCGCCACGATCGGATTCAGCATTCCGAAAGCCGCCAGCGGCAGGCCCAGAATGTTGTAGATGAAGGCGAAGAACAGGTTTTGCCGGATCTTGGACAGGGTCGCATGGGACAGTGAAATCGCGTCCAGAACGCCCGTCATCTCGCTCTTCATCAGCACGACATCGGCCGTATCGAGAGCCACGGCAGAGCCCGCACCAATGGCGAACCCGACATCGGCGGCGGCCAGGGCCGGCGCATCATTGATGCCATCCCCCACCATGCCGACCAGACCGCCCTGCGCCCGGTATTTCGCAATACCATCCGCCTTATGCTCTGGCAGAACGCCGGCGAGATAATCGTCTATGCCAACCCGTCGTGCCACAACCGATGCCGCGCGTTCATTGTCGCCGGTCAGCATCACGACCCGGATGCCACGGGCCTTCAGGGCTTCTACGGTCGCCACGGCATCGGACCGGAGTTCATCCGCCAGCGCGATAATGCCCAGAACCTGACCGCCCTGCGCCACGGCGATAACGGTATTACCCTCGCTTTCCAGCACGGCAACCGGCAGCGCCGACAGGTCCAGACCGCTTGCCTGCATGAAAGCCGGCGAACCCAGACGCGCCTCCTGCCCCCCGCACTGCGCGACAACGCCCTTACCCGGAACCGCCTGAAAATCCTCCACTGCGGCAGGGGCATTTCCGCCGTGGCTTTCGGTATAATTCACGATGGCGCGGGCCAGCGGATGCTCGGAATGATGCTCCAGGGCATGTGCAACGCCCAGAAACCGATCCACCGGAATGCCAGCTGCCGGATAAACGGCAGCAACCGTGGGGTGGCCCTGCGTCAGGGTGCCGGTCTTGTCGACGATGATGGTCTTGAGCTTCTCGGCCCGTTCCAGCGCATCGGCATTGCGGAACAGGATACCGGACTGCGCGCCACGCCCCGTCCCGACCATGATGGCCGTCGGCGTCGCCAGACCCAGCGAACACGGGCAGGCAATCACCAGAACGGAGACCGCGGAGACCAGACTCCAGGTTGCGGAACCGGTCACGGCCCAGCCGATCAGGAAGGTCAGCACCGCAATCCCGATGACCGCAGGCACGAAAACGCCGGAAACCCGGTCGGCCAGACGCTGCACATTGGCCTTCGACCCCTGTGCCTGCTCGACCATCTTCACGATCCGCGCCAACGCCGTATCCGCACCCACGCCGGTCGCCCGCACACGCAGCGCGCCATTGGCGTTCATCGTGCCGCCAAAGACCTCGTTGCCGATTTCCTTGAGAACCGGAATACTTTCCCCCGTCAGCATGGACTCGTTGATTTCGGAAGACCCCTCGATGATCTGGCCATCTACCGGCACGCTTTCGCCGGGGCGCACGACGAAAATATCGCCGACATGCATGTCCGCAACCGCACGGTCCACGATCGCGCCATCACGTTCGACATGCGCGATCTGCGGCTGAAGCTGGAGCAGGCTTTCGATCCCCGCGCTGGTCCTGTTCTTGGCGCGGGTCTCCATGAGCTTGCCGAGCGAAATCAGCGTGATGATGGACGCACTGGCTTCGAAATAAACATGCTGATGCAGCCCGAACACCACCACGATCGCACTGAACAGCCAGGCAATGGACGTTCCCAGCACAACCAGAACATCCATATTCGCCGAGCCACCACGCACGGCATTCCAGGCCCTTTGATACAGATGCGCGCCACAGACGAACTGCACAATCGTGGCGAACAGGAACTGCACCGGAACCGGCACGATCATGCGCCCGAAGGCCATGCCGATCATCTCGGCAAAGAGCGGCAGGGACAGGATAAGCGTCAGGATGAAGCGGTTGCGCTCACGCTTCCAGATGGCTTCACGCCTGGCTTTGGGATCTTCACGCGTTCCCTTGTCCAGCCGTTCCGCACCAAAACCGGCCTTTTCGATCTTCCCGATCAGGAACGCCGGTTCGACCACGCCGGGAATGTAATTGATATGCGCCCGCTCAGCCGCAAAATTCACGCTGGCCTGCACGGAAGGCTGACGGTTCAGGATTTTCTCGATCCGCGTCGCACAGGCCGCGCAGGTCATGCCCGACAGCGACAGGTCAAGGCTCTTCTCATCCACGGAAAAGCCAGCACGACGCACGGCCGCCACAACGCTTTCAACGGAGGACGAGGCATTTTCAAAAACAACCTGCGCACGTTCGGACGCAAAATTCACCGTCGCCTTCACGCCGTCCTGACGATTGAGGACTTTTTCAATCCGCGCGGCACAGGCAGCACAGGTCATGCCACCGACGGGGAAACTGATCGTTTCTGACATCTGGAAGGGATCCTGTCGGCTGGAAGAACTCTGTAGAGGGTCCGGGAGATATATACCCCGATACCCTATTTTTCAAGCACGCAAGAGACAGCATGGCCATCGCCAAGGATAATCTCGTGATCGTGGAAGCGGCACAGCGCATTGCGATGCGCCACACTGATAAAGGTGGTGTCTGGCAGCGTGGAAAGAAGGGCCTCGTAAAGACGGCGTTCATTGCCCTCGTCCAGGGCAGATGTGGCCTCGTCCAGAAACAGGATCGCCGGCCGGAACAGGAGCGCCCTCGCCACGGCCAGACGCTGCTGCTCTCCGGGAGACAACACATCCCCCCACTCCGCGATGTCATCCAGCCGAGGACTGTATCCCGCCAGATTCACGACTTGCAGAGCCTGCTGACAGGACAGCGTTTCATAACGGTCCGGCGTTGCGGGATAGCTCAGGGCCTGACGCAGGGTACCGGACGGCACATAGCTGCGCTGGGGCAGGAACATGGCCTGACGCATGTTGAAAGACACCGCCCCGCTTCCGTGACGCCAGAGGCCGGCGAGTGCGCGCAGGAACGTGCTTTTTCCCGAACCTGACGGCCCACGGACCAGCCAGCGCTCCCCGCTTTCCATCGTGAGCGACCCGATTTCCGTGATCGGTTTTCCGTCCGGCAGGCACAGCACAAGATCACGGGTCTGAACCGCAGGGCTTTCGGACGCAGAGCGTTCGATCCCGCTTTGGGACTGCTGGCTGACCACCCGCTCGAACTCACCCAGACGCTGGAGCACCGAACGCAGTGTTGCCAGATCCGCATAATTGAAAATGAACCATTCCAGACTGATCCGGACCTGCGTGTAAGCCGAATTGATCTGGGAATAGAGCCCGAACGTCAGGGCATGGGCCATGGCTTTGGGCGCCAGCATCAGCCACAATGGAACCGTTGCGATACCGGTATAGGTTTCACCGATGAAATTGACCCGCCAGGTGTAGCGCACGACGCTGCGCCAGTTGATGGCAATATGCGCCAGATAGCCGGACAGACGCAGATGCTCGGCTTCCTCGCCGCCATAAAAGGCGATCTGTTCGGAATTGCGCCGGATATCCATCAGCCCCGCACGCAGATCCGCGTCGAAATGCTGCTGCCGGTAATTTGCCCCGATCAGAGGGGAGCCGAACCGCTCCAGAATCCCCGAAGCCGTCAGGGTCGTGATGACCGCACCCAGAAAAAGATAGCCGGGGATGTGAAAATGATGGCCATGCCAGTCGAAGGACAATACCCCCCCGATGTTCCACAGAACGACCGCAAAGGAGAACAGCGTGGTCACGGCGTCAATCGCATCCAGACCGAGCCTGAGCGTCTGGACCGTCATCTGTGACAGATCATCCGCGATACGCTGATCCGGATTGTCCGCCCGGTTCGGCCCGTGTTCGAGACGGTAATACGCTTCTTCCGACAGATACTGCCGCAGATAGACCCGCGTGTTCCACAAACGCCAGCGCATGGACAAGACCTGCGTCAGATAAGTCTGCGTCACATGCACTGCAACGGAGCCAACCGTCACCAGCAGGTAAAGCGGCAGCATCCCCAGACAGTGCGCGACCTGACCGGCAAAAAACGCATCGAAAAACCGGTGATACCAGGCCCCGAACCAGACGGCGGACTGAACGTAAAGCACGGACAGTCCGATGGTCCCTCCCAGAAGGGACCAGGCCCACCACTTCTCTTCGGATTTCCAGTAGGGAAAAAGGACTTTCCAGTCCGAAAGTGAATGTGGCGGGGTCGTTTGCTCAGTAGTTTGCACGAAGTGTGGCCATGAAGCTGCGGGGAGCGGCAGGGAAATTGAACTGCCAGACGCCGCTAGCGCGCTCATAGTAATAGCGGTTGGTCAGGTTTGTCGCGTTCAGCTGCAGCTTCAGATGTCTGTTGATCCTGTAGCCGATCATGCTGTCCAGCGTCATGTAGCCGCCCTGAACCGTCGTCGCATAACTGCCGCGCAGATTGCTGTTGGCATCAATTCCCGCACCGAAACTGAGCCCTTTCAGGCGTCCGTCCGGCACGTTGTAATGCACCCAGGACTTGAACATGTGGTGCGGGGAATAGACGCCGCCGAAATCGCTGACCTTCGCGTCCGAGACCTTCGTATCCAGATAGGTATAGCCGATCGAGACATCGAGCCCCGGCAGGATCTCGCCATCGATCTGCGCTTCCCAGCCCTGACGCCGGATTGGCCCTGTGGTTATGTAGAACTGCGAGTGATCCGGATCCTGAACAGGCTGGTTCACGCTCTCCATCCGGAACAGCGCGGAAGAGATGTTCAGGCGGCCATGGAAATATTCCGCCTTGAAGCCGGTCTCGACCTGATTGCCTTCCTGCGGCTTCAGCCCGCCCCCGCGATAGGTCTGCCGCCCGACCGAAGGCGTGAAGATGCTGGAATAGCTGGCATACCACGAGATGTTCGGCGTGATCTGATAGACCGTACTCAGATAGGGGGTGAGCTGGCCGCGAATGTCCGAAGTCGTCGCCCATTCGCTCTTCGGACCGGGCGAGACATACTGAAGCTTCTCGTAGAACCGCGACACGCGACCGCCGAGGATCAGCGAAAGATGCCGGATCACTTCAAGACGGAGCTGTCCGTAAAAACCCCACTGATAGGCGTAGTCGTCCGTACCGTAACCATCATCGTTCTGCTTATAGTCGATGCAGTTCGCAGCCGGCGCCTTCACGACGCCCGTATTGTTGATGCTGACATTGTTATAGATGGCATCGCAGTTGACGTTCGCATACTGCGTCAGCTGTTCGTAGGAATTATAGTTGAAGCCGAACAACGCATGATACGTGCGGTTCAGAAGACGGAAACTGCCTTGGGCATACACATCCGCTGAACGCGACGTGTTCTTGCCCCGCATCCCGACAATCCCGATATCCTGATACTGGAGCAGACCGGTATTGGCATCGATCGTCGTCCAGGGCTCGTTATACAGCGTGTTGTAATTCTGGTCATAGAACGTGGCGCGCGCGGTCGCCGTCCAGTCGCCCCAGAGCTTCTGGGTGATGGACGCAATCGTCTGCTGCGTCATGTAGTTGCTATAACCCCATTCCTGGCTCGGATTGGCATCGCGTCCGCCATACCACAGCGTGTTTTCCGTCGTGACCGGCAGACCGAAATATGGCGCCGTGATGTCCTGCTGCTGGGCTGCGTGAGACACAAGGAACGTGGTGGTCGGCGTGACGTCCCATTCCAGCGCGCCATAGGCCTGCCATTTGCGCGAATGGGAATATTTGTAGAAATAATCGTTGTCTTGGAACAGATCGGCCGTCCGGAAGCGGAGCGTCTTCGACCGGTTCAGCGGAATGGTCATGTCCACATCGGCACGATAATTGTTGAAGCTGCCGACCATGGCGGAACCATCGACCGCGAAATCCCGGCCTGGCTTCTTCGTGACCTCGTTGACAACACCACCGGCGCCACCACCACCCTGCAACAGACCGGACGACCCGCGCAGCACCTCGACACGATCATACATCGACAGGTCGAAAGCCGCGTTGTTCAGCGTACCGGAAGCATCCGGCGTACCGTCCACGGATGTCGTGAGCTGATAGCCACGGGAATAGTAATTCGAACTGGCTGTCGAGCCGGGCAGAACACGGATGCCGTTGATCTGGCGCATGGCGTCCGCCATCGTCAGCATGTTGGAATCTTCCATGCGCTGCTGGGTGATGACGGAAACGGATTGCGGCACGTCCTTGAGCGCCACGGGGCTTTTGCCCCAGGCTTCAACGGCAGGTGCCGTATAGGTGTGATTGCTCCCCAGAACCCGGATGTTTTCCACCCCGATCCCATCCATATCCGCAGAGGATGCTGTTTCTGCTCCTGTCACAGGCTTCGCAACGGGGAGTTTTACAGACTTCTGAACAGAGGCTGCGGCAGCGGGATGCGAAACACAGGAAACCGGATGCGGCGTTCTGTGTATGGCATGACAAACGGACGGGTGATTTTTCGTCCGCTCCGCAACCGTGTCGGCCATGGCCGCAGGGCAGGTCCCCGCCATGAGACTGCCCCAGATCAGGGTATTGTAGGAAATGGCGGACAGGCTGAGCCGGCGGCGCACTGAAGAAGTGCCATGCTGTGTCATAGTGTCTGTCCTAGAGAGACATGCTGGCGCCACGCAACATCCTGCGTCCTGAAAGCATCATTTAGTAACATGGGGCCGGTCATGAAACACGACTGTTCCGGATCTGGCCGATCCGGCCGCATTATTGTTTCAGGAAAAGGCGTACCGCATTTCAGGAAACGTCTCCAAACCCCGTGTTTTCGACACCATCCTAACCGCCACGGGCAAAATCCGGACCGTGTGCTGTTTCCGTCATGCTACGAAATTCCTGAAAAACAGCCCCTCTCTATCAGCAGCTTTCATATACAAGATCAGGATATAGAATATATGTACTGACTCCGAAACATATTCGGCAGGACTTTTTGCGTCTGGAAAAAAAATCTTTCCCCATTCCCCTGCCGGGTATAGAATCCCATAAGATTCGAGCATTCGAATTACCCCGCCTCTTACCCCTGGTGAGACTTCTGATGGTCAGGACACATGCCCGGATCTGGATCGGCCTGCTGGCCTGCCTGCTGATGCAGGTCGGGCTGCTGCTGGGCACGTCCACCGCGCAGGCCCGCACCGAAGCGCCCCATCACATGATCATGGCGATGCACCACATGGTCCATCACCAGAAACCCGAGAGCACGGACTGCTGCAGCACATCAGCCTTCCACGCGATCCCCCATTCCCAGCAGTCTTCCGGGGGCTGCTGCCATACGCATGTGGTCTCGACCGAACCCATGCTGACCATGGCGTCCATCCAGCCTTCCGGTCCCGTCAGTCTGGCGGCGCGGGCCTTTGCATCCGGACGGCATGACCGTTTCAGCGGCACCGACTGGATCCCCGCCTCTCCCCCACCAAAACTCCGCGCAATCTGACACACGCCTGACAGGCGTGGGCCCGTCCTGCTGTCCTCAAGGGACAGACAGGACCTGATCCTCTGTCATTTTCGCGGATTTTTTCATGACCTTTCCGTCCCTTATCCGGGGCGGCCTGACACGACGACGTTTCGTAACGGGTCTCGGCGCAGGTGGCCTTCTGGCCACCCTGCCCCACACCTCACAGGCGTCCTCGGCCAAGGCTTCCTCGGGTCTTATCCCGCCCATGCCGTCCGACCGGTGGGATCTGACGATCGGCCATACGCGCATCTCGCTCGACGGCAAGACCATGCACGCCCCGACCGCCGGCGGCACGGTGCCGGGTCCGATCCTGCGCTGGAAACAGGGCGATACCGTCAGCATCAACGTCACCAACACGCTGGATGAACCCACCTCGATCCACTGGCACGGCATCCGCACGCCTTCGAATATGGACGGCGTACCAGGCCTGAGCTTCGGCGGCATTGCACCGGGCGAGACCTTTACCTACCGCTTCAGGCTCCATCAGAGCGGCACTTACTGGTATCACAGCCATTCGGGGATGCAGGAAGCAACAGGGCTGTATGGCGCGCTGGTCATCGATCCGCGCCGCCCGGACCCGAACGCCTGTGACCGCGATTACGTCATTTTCCTGGGCGAATGGACGGATGTCATGCCCGATGACATCGTCAGCAACCTCAAGATGCAGGACGACTATTACGTCTTCCGCCAGCGCACGGCAGCCTCCTTCCCCAAGGAAGCGCGAGAGGCCGGAAGCGCGGGCGCTGCCCTTGCGGACCGTCTGGCCTGGTCCAGAATGCGCATAGCTGCGACCGACATCGCGGATGTCTCGGGCGCAATCTATACCTACACGCTGAACGGACACGCCCCGGACATGAACTGGAGCGGCCTGTTCCAGCCCGGCGAGAAAGTGCGCCTGCGCTTCATCAACGGCTCGACCATGACGTTCTTCGACATCCGGATCCCGGGCCTCGAAATGCTGGTCGTGCAGGCTGATGGCAACGATATCGAACCCGTTCCCGTAGACGAATTCCGCATCGGCGTGGCGGAAACCTATGACGTGATCGTCCAGCCCAAGGACGAGCGTGCCTATGCCATTTTCGCCCAAAGCGAGGACCGCACCGGCTACGCACGCGGCACACTCGCCCCGCGCGAGGGCATGATCGCCCCCCTGCCGCCGATGGACCCGCGCCCCGTCCGCACCATGGTGGATATGGGCATGGGAAACATGAAGCCCGGCGAAAGCATGAAGGACATGGATATGTCCGGGCACATGGCCGGAATGGACATGCACGGCATGGATATGAGCCACATGGCCATGCCGAAAATGGAAGTGGACGATCCCGGCCCGCCGCCCATCAATGTCGAAAACCAGATGCGCGCCATGATGCCGATCGACCGCACCAGCAGCCCCGGCGACGGGCTGGAAAACAACGGCCGCCGCGTCCTGAACTACAGGCAGCTCCGCGCCACGCGCCCCGGAGCGGATCTGCGGCCGCCAACGCGGGAAATCATCCTGCACCTGACCGGCAACATGGAACGCTATATCTGGGGCTTTAACGGCCGGAAATTCTCGGAATCCGGCCCGATCCGCCTCAAACTCGGCGAACGGGTGCGTTTCACGCTCATCAACGACACCATGATGGAACATCCGATCCATCTGCACGGCCTGTGGAGCGAGCTGGAAAACGGTCAGGGCGATTACCACCCCTACAAGCACACCATCATTTCCCAGCCGGGCTCGAAGCTGAGCTATCTCGTGACGGCCGATACCCCCGGCATGTGGGCATATCACTGCCACCTGATGTATCACATGGATCTGGGCATGTTCCGCACGGTGATCGTGGCATGAAACACGCCCTCTCCCTCGCAGTCCTGTCCGCTCTCGCTGTTTCGGCCGGCACAGCCCGTGCCGCTCAGACGGTCTATCACGCCGCCGATGCGCCGGAGGCGACCCCGGTCGTCTATATCGGCAACATCAAACCCGCCATGGATCAGGGCACCTGGCTGCACGGCATCTTCAACCAGCTTGAAGGCCGCTATGCGCCCGGCGGCACCGATTTCCGCTGGGATGGCGAAGCCTGGTTCGGCGGTGACTACAACAAGATCTGGCTCAAATCCGAAGGCACGCTCGAAAAGGGTCGCCTGAGCGATGGCGACCACGAACTCCTCTATACGCGCTCCATTTCGTCCTACTGGAACCTTCAGGGCGGCGTGCGGATGGATCTCGATGACGGCCCGACCCGTACCTGGGGCGCGTTCGGGATCGAAGGTCTGGCGCTGTACGAATTCGAGTTCGGAGCCACGGCCTATGTCAGCGATCGCGGACGTTTCGCCGCCCGCATCGAGGGGTCTTACGACTTCCTGCTGACCAACCGCCTGATCCTCCAGCCGCAGGCCGAGTTCAACCTGTACACGAAATCCGACGCGGGACGTCAGGCTGGCGCCGGTCTGTCGGATGTCGATGCAGGTCTGCGCCTGCGATACGAGCTCTGGCGGAAGTTCGCGCCCTACGTGGCCGTGACCTACTCCGGATATCTCACCCAGGCCCGCCGGATCGCCCGTGACCAGCACGACGACACCGGCTCCGTCCGCTTCAGCCTCGGCGTCCGAAGCTGGTTCTAATTCCAACACCCCATAAAAGAAAGTCACACATCATGCGCAAGACCCTCCTTGCACTGGGCATCCTTTTCACCACCGCCGCAGCCTACGCCGATCCCTCCATGCCCGGCATGGACATGAGCCACATGGATATGGGCGGCAACAGCACCATGACCATGCCGTCCTCCAGAACACAGGACCCGATGACCGGACTGAACATGGATCAGCAGATGGCCCTGTGCGCGCATCTTGAAACGCTCAGCAAGCAGAAGAGCCCCCTGACGCCGAAAATGAAGCAGCAGCGCGCCGCCTGTCAGAAAATGGATATGGGCATGGCGGACAAGCCCGCTCCTGGCGAAACGCTGGACCGCTGAACGCGCAGATTTTTTCAGCGCATCATCCGGCGGACGACCTGGAGAAGCTCGTCGATCGCGTCTTCTCCACCGTCGTCCTGTACGGCCCGGCGCACGCAGCCATTGGCGTGGGAGGACAGGATCTGGATGGACACGCCATCCAGCGCCGACTTGATGGCGGAAATCTGGGTCAGGATATCGACGCAGTAGCGGTCGTTCTCGATCATGTTGAGAACACCGCCAACCTGCCCTTCGATCCGGCGGACGCGGTTCGTCAGGGCCTTCTTGCGGGGCTGTTCAACACGGCGGCCATCATCATCCACCGGTGCGCAACTCTCGCAGATATCTGCTGCATGTTCTTTATGGGATAGTGCCATTACAGGATCCGCCCTCTGTCAGACATCCGAACGTAATATCATGGGTCCATGCTCGCCCATCCGGCGCCCACAGGCCGGTGTATGCCCCCCTGCGCCGGGAATTTCCAGTCTGACGATATGGTCCCGGTGTTTCCGGATCGGAAAAAACCGAGTCCCGGCCGGAAAAGCCCGACCTGCCTTCACCTGAAGGAGCCGGGCTTCCCTTCTGCTTCAGGCCGTTCTCCCGATATGAGTCGTTCTCACCACACGCTTCATAAAATTTATTATCAAAACCGGTAATTTCCCCGGCTGTGAAGCGGTCTTGATGCAAATCATTCTCACTCCCCTTCCCGGACGGACAGGATGCGCCTATCTAGGATAGAGGTCGGGGCCTGTGAGCCGCCGCCACATTCACCGGGGTACGGAACTGATGTTGTATCTGGATACACTGCCCAAGGGCGGACACGCCGTGATCGAGAAGATCGAACAGCGTGCGCCTCTGGACCCGATTGCCACACGTCTGGGAGAGCTGGGTTTCGTACCCGGTGAAGCCGTGCAGGTGGTCGCGACCGGACCGGTGGGCAGGGATCCGATTGCCGTACGTCTGGGGACGTCGCGCTTTGCCCTGCGCCGTGGTGAAGCCGCCCGCGTGGGTCTGCGGGCTGTTTCCTGACCTCCATGAGTTCGACAGCGTCCGCGCAGACACCCGCTTCAAACCTGCATATCGCCCTTGTCGGAAATCCGAACTGCGGCAAGACGTCCCTGTTCAACCAGCTGACGGGAAGCCGGCAGAAGGTCGCGAACTATGCGGGTGTGACGGTCGAGCGCAAGGAAGGGTTTTTCACAACGCCCAACGGCCGCGCGATCCGCGTGCTGGACCTGCCGGGCGCCTATAGTCTTGATTCGACCAGCCCGGATGAGGACGTCACACGCGACGTCTGTCTGGGACGTCACCCGAGCGAACCACAGCCCCAGATGCTCGTGGCCATCATTTCCGCCACCAATCTGCGCCTGCATCTGCGCTTCCTGCTCGAACTGAAGCAGCTTGGCCTGCCTGTCATCGTCGCGCTGAACATGATGGATGAGGCCCGGCGCAACGGTCTCAAAATCGACGTCGCGGGTTTGCAGGCCGATCTGGGCATGTCGATCGTGCCCGTTGTCAGCCTCAACCGCGCGGGCGTGATACCGCTTCTTCAGGCACTCGATCTGCCTCTTCCCCCCCCGCCGGCCCCACTCCCGGCGGAGATTGATCCCCATATGGAAGTGCGGCGCCTGCTGGCGGCTTATGTCATCGATCCGTCCACCGGAAAGGACCGCCTGACCGACCGGTTGGACCGCATCTTCCTGCATCCCGTCTGGGGTCCGGTCATCCTGCTGGTCGTGCTGTTCGTCATGTTCCAGACGGTCTTCGCCTGGGCACAGCCGCTTATGGACGGGCTGGACAGCGGGATTTCGACTTTCGGGCAGATCGTCCTCAAGCCTCTGCCGGACGGCATCCTGCACAGCCTGCTGGCCGATGGCGTGATTGCAGGTGCGGGCACGGTCATCGTGTTCCTGCCACAGATCCTTATTCTGTTCCTGTGGATTCTTGCCCTTGAGGAATCCGGCTATCTGCCCCGCGCGGCGTTCCTGCTGGACCGGCTCATGGCGCTGGCCGGGCTGAGCGGCCGGTCCTTCATCCCCCTGCTGTCGAGCTTCGCCTGCGCGATTCCGGGCATCATGGCGGCCCGGACCATCCAGAACCCACGGGACCGTCTGGTCACGATCCTGATCGCACCGCTCATGACGTGCTCGGCGCGTCTGCCGGTCTATACGCTGCTGATCGGGGCGTTCGTGCCGCATCGGACCGTGCTGGGGATTTTCGGGCTTCAGGGGCTGGTCCTGTTCGGGCTCTATGCCGTGGCCATCGTCAGCGGCGTGATCGCGGCCCGTGTCATGACGCGGGGTGTGAAGTCCGAAGAGCACCCGCTCCTGCTCGAACTGCCGCCCTATCGCCGCCCGAACCTCAAGAGCCTCGCACTCGGCCTGTGGCAGCGCGCGGTGATGTTCCTCTCCCGCGTGGGGACGATCATCGTCTCGCTGAACGTGCTGCTCTGGGCGTTGTCGAGCTTCCCGCTACCGCCCGCGGGCGCTCCGGGTGCGGCCATTGATTACAGTCTGGCCGGACGCATCGGCCATCTGATGCAGTGGGTATTCGCGCCCATCGGCTTCAACTGGCAGATCTGCGTCTCGCTGATCCCGGGGCTTGCGGCGCGTGAAGTGGCCGTCAGTGCACTGGCGACCGTCTATGCCATCGGGGCTACGGATGACGGCGCGGCCGACAAGCTCCTGCCGCTGCTCTCGACGCAGTGGAGCATGGCCACCGCGTTTTCGCTGCTGGCCTGGTATGTTTATGCGCCGCAATGCATTTCCACGCTGGCTGTCATGCGGCGGGAAACCGGATCGATCAAAACCGTTCTATGGGCTGCGGCGTATCTGTTCGGACTGGCCTATCTGGCGGCGTTCCTGACCTATCACATCACCCGCGCCATTACGGGAGTTCCCTGATGATCGAAGTTGCTGTTGCCCTGCTGATTGTCTGCGCTGCCGCGATTTACTGGTATGCGCGCCTCTTCCCCGAAGGCTGGGGCCGTCTGCGCACGGCCGTGGGCTTCGCCCCTGCACCGCAGCCCACGATTGGCAAGGGCTGCGGCGGGTGCACGGGCTGTGACCGCTCGGGCAAGGGCGGCTGCCACTAGGGCAGCCCCCTCCAGGCCTCAGGCTTCCTGAAGGCCCGGATTGCCACGCTCGACGGCAAAGCTGGCATAGGTGGACAGCGCGCCATCGCGCACCATGACCCGGTCGATGATTTTCAGATCGGCATGCCACACATCCGGCCCCACATCACACAGCACATAACCGCGCTTGTCCGTCGTGGCCTTCAGATGCGGGTTCTCGCTGCGGGCGATCCGGCTGAAATGATCATCATCGCCCAGCCCGTCCGCACCGGATGAAATGGACGTGGCCAGAAACTCGACCGAGACCGGCTTGCCCCGTCCCGGTTCGACCAGCAGATCTCCGGCGAAATGCCGGTGCGCGTCTCCGGTCACGTTGACCACATTGCCGGGACAGTGCGTGCCGATGAAATCCAGCAGGCGCTTGCGGCTGTAAAGATAGCCCGACCACTGATCCATGCTGTAGGTCAGCTCGGCATGGGCGGATTTGCGATGCGCCAGATCCATGATCATGACCTGATGCGCCAGCAGGTTCCACTTCGCATCCGACCGTCCCAGACCATCGAACAGCCACTGCTCCTGCTGCGCCCCCATCATGGTACGCTCGGGCGACCAGACGTCCCTGCCCTGCGCGGCATTCGTGTCACCATAGGCCTGATCGCTGCGATACTGGCGCGTATCCAGCACAAACATATTCATCAGAGTGCCGAAGCGGAAGCTGCGATAAAGCTGCATGTGACTGCCATCGGGAATGGATGTCGCCCGCAGCGGCATGTTCTCGTAATACGCCTGTAGCCCCGAAGCCCGGCGCAGCCGGAAAATCTCCGGCGGCGTGCCGTCCTGATCGGTATCCCCGGCCCAGTTGTTGTCGATCTCGTGGTCGTCAAAGCTGACGATCCAGGACGTCGCCGCATGGGCGGCCTGAAGATCCGGGTCCATTTTGTACTGGGCATAACGGCGGCGATATTCGTCCAGCGAATAACATTCCGGCCCGACATGGCGACGCAGGACATGGGCCTTGTGACCGTCGATTTCGCGCAGGCGATCGCCGCTATCCGGGCCTTCATAGATATAGTCGCCATAGTGGAACACGAAGTCGATCGGCTCGTTCGCGATGGCGCGCCAGGCGGTGTAGTAGCCATATTCGTAATGCTGGCAGCCGGCTGCGGCAAAGCGGACACGCGACAGCGGCGCACCTGGCAGCGGGAGCGTACGACCCCGGCCAGTGGGGCTTTCGTAGCCCGCGATATGGAAGCGGTACCAGTACGGACGGTCCGGCTTCAGACCCACCACCTCGACATGAACCGAATGGCCCAGTTCGGGATGGGCCAGCGTCTGTCCGCTCTGCACGGGTTTCGAGAAACTCTTGTCCTCACTGACCTCCCAGTCCACCAGAACGGGCTTGAGAACTTCCATCCCGCCTGCCTCTTCCAGCGGGTTCGGCGCCAGTCGCGTCCAGAGCACCAGCCCGTCAGACGCAGGATCGCCCGAGGCCACGCCAAGCTGGAACGGAGACGTCTTGAAGCTCGGGCTCTTTTCCAGATCGCGTGGGACGGCGGCCCGCAGGGCACGGATGCGCGTGGACAGGAGGAGACCCGCGCCAAGGCCGGTCAGCAGGTTTCTACGTTTCATGAATACCATGCAGCAGTTCTTTCCTACAGAGCCGGGCTCATAGCGGAACCGGACTCCCAGAAGTCTTGGGATACATACCTTTCATTCTGTGGACACATGGAACGGGGTTTTGCCCACTCCCCGAAGCCGCATTTCATGAAACTGTCACGAATGCGACCGTGCGAACCCGCTAAACGCAGGTCTGCCGCCGTCCGGACAGATGCTTTGAAATGGTGCTGGTCTGAGGCTTTTCCGTTTTGAAAATCTTTCGGAAAATACGGAAAAGTTCTCCGAACGGTTCTTGTGCTGCCTTCTGAGAGCTGACTGCCGGGACTGGGTTCGAGAGAGTCCCGGCAGTCAGCTCCGCTCTCCCACCGCAGTTCACGCAGTCGTGAAAACCTTAATTTTCCCGATCTTCCTGATCGGAGCGGCTTTCTGCGGAGTGCAGGTTTTCCGGGGGCGTCGCTGCATGGATCCATCCTGACACCGCGGCGTTTTCCATTGCGTGACAGTCCTTCAGGCAGGCCCCATACCGGTGTGTCGTTTGATTGCTGGAAAGTGAAGGCCTATGTCTCACCATGTCATGTCGTCACAGTCGTGACCGGATAAGCCGTAAGAGAATGGGATCACTTCATGAAACTTCTGGCCGTTCACCCAAGTGCCCTGATGTACACGCGCGTGTTCCTGCGGCTGGAACCACTTGGGCTTGAACTTGTTGCGGGCGCTGCACGCAATGAAGGACATGATGTTCAGATCATCGACCTCCAGGTCGAAAGCCATGAAGATTACTGGAAGCGTCTCGCTGACTTCAAACCGGATGCGATCTGCTTTTCAGGAAGCTATCTGGCGAACATTCCCGAGATCCTTGACCTGTGCAAGGAAACGAAACAGCGGATGCCCGGGAAGTTCATCTTCGTGGGCGGTCATTCGGTTTCCTTTATTGCGCCTGACGTGCTTCAGCTTTCCGAAGGTGCCATCGACTGCATCCTGAAGGGTGAAGGCGATGCGACGGTCGGCCTGCTGCTGGAAGCCATCGAAAAGAAGACGGACCTGCTGAAGGTTCCCGGTGCCATCACGGTGGATGGTGAAGGTCCGCCGCCGATCTTTGTAAAAAGCCTCGATACCGTCCGCCCGGCGCGCGACCTGCTGCATCACCGCAACAAGTATTTCATCGGCACGCTGGACCCGGCGGCTTCCATCGAATTTGCCCGTGGCTGCCCTTGGGACTGCACGTTCTGCAGTGCCTGGACCTTCTATGGCCGCTCCTACCGGACCGTCAGCCCGCAGGTTATTGCCGACGAGCTTGAGGCGTTGAAAGAACCCGGCATCTTCATCGTTGATGACGTGGCCTTCGTCCATCAGGAACATGGCATGGCCATCGCGGACGAAATCAAAAAGCGCGGCATCAAGAAGGAATACTATCTTGAAACCCGCGCGGACGTGCTGCTGCGCAACAAGGAAGTTTTCAAGACCTGGAGCGAAATCGGTCTGACCTATATCTTCATCGGGCTTGAAGCCGTGGATGAGGAAGGGCTCAAGCAGTTCCGCAAGCGCGTCTCGCTGGATGCCAATTTCGAGGCGCTGGAATATGCCCGCTCGCTCGGTCTGACGGTTGCAATCAACATCATTGCCGACCCGTCCTGGACCCGCGAACGCTTCGAGGCCGTGCGCCAGTGGTGTCTCGAAATCCCGGATATCGTGAACATCTCTGTCACGACACCCTATCCCGGCACCGAGATCTGGCACCGTGAGGCCCGACGACTGACGACGCGCGACTATCGCCTGTTCGACATTCAGCACGCCGTCCTGCCGACCACCCTGCCCTTGCCCGAGTTCTACAAGGAACTGGTCAAGACGCAGCAGGTGCTGAACACCAAGCATATGGGCTGGGAAGCGCTGAAGGGCACGGTCGGCATTGCGACCCGTCTGCTGCTGCACGGGCAGACGAACTTCGTGAAGATGCTGTGGAAGTTCAATTCGGTCTTCAATCCGAAGCTCCAGCTCTCCGATCACATGCGCAAGCCGCGCTACGAAATGCCGGTCCAGCCGGACGTCGTGGACAAGATCGACCGCAAGGCGCTTTACGTCCACGGCCCGGGCGGCCGTCGCACACGCGCGTTGGACGATGCGACCGAAGGCTTTGTGGACAAGACCCGCATGGGCGCGGAAGCCGCCGCCGCGGAGTAAGAGTCAGGACGAAGGCGGGAGCCGGCTGAGGTGCCAGACGTTTTCGGACGCCGGGCAGCGGCCTTTCAGCCCGCCTTTGACCGCCCGGCTTTCCAGAAGCGTGAGAACATAGGCCTGACCATAGCATTCACGCAGGAACGCCTCGTCGACGGAGAAAGGCGGTCCTTTCAGGCAGGACTGATCGTAATCCAGCGTCACGAGAAGTTCGGGCACCGGGCCGGTCAGGAACAGAAGATAGGCAGCATAGGCCCGGCGCAGGTCCTCCGGCAGGGCGATCAGTGCGGCACGGTCATAGATACCATCCATCGGACCGAGCAGATCCGGCGTCAGGTCGAAAATATTGCCTGCGAAAATACGGATTGTCCCGGCGGAAAAACAGCGCAACGGTCCTGCGTCCCTAATGTCGGGCGTGAGGCCGAGATTGCTGAAGAACCGGCGCACGGCGATATCGCTCAGCTCACATCCGGTCACGTGAAAACCCTGCCCTGCCAGCCAGACCATGTCCTGGCTCATGCCGCACAGAGGCACGAAAATCCGCGCTCCCGCTGGAAGATCCAGAGCCGCGATATGACGGGTCAGGAGCGGATTGGCCTGCGTTTCATGAAAGCCCGTCTCGCCGCGTTCCCATTTTTCCTGCCAGAAAACGGCATTCGATCCTGCGTCCATAAATCCGGCTTTCTCCCTGCTTTTCCCGGCTGAGACTGTGCCGGGTTCTGCTGGCGAGGCAATGGCATGTGTCGGGAAAATGTGAGAAAAGCCGCTCATGGTCATGCTCACCCCCTCCCAGCGGCAGGCGCTTGATGAAATCATTGCCGCACATGCCGCAGGGCGGCCGACGCATCTTCTGACGGGATATGCGGGCAGCGGCAAGACAACGCTGATGCAGGCCGTCGCCCGGCATTTCATGGCTGAAAAGAAGGTGGTGGTCATCACGGCGCCCACCCACAAGGCCACCGCCGTCCTGCGCTCGAAAGTCGATCGGGACGTTGACTGTCGGACCATCCAGAGCCTGCTGAGCCTCCAGCCGTCCTCGCAGGGCACGACCACGACCCTCGTGCGCTCCAAGCGGCCGCAGACGATTGCCGATGGTATTGTGATCGTCGATGAATGCTCGATGCTCTCCGCCGAGCTGATGAACTGGATCCGCGATCTTCTGCGCTACTGCTTCGTGCTGTTCGTGGGAGATCCGGCCCAGCTTCCACCCGTGGGAGAAGCTGCGTCGCCCTCCTTTTCCGTGCCGTCACGCTCCCATCTGGAGACCGTCGTGCGGCAGGCGGCGGGCAATCCGATCCTCGAAGCCGCGACCATTATCCGCCAGAGCCAGGGGAGTGAAGCCGACTGGAGCTGGGTCCGCGATGCGCGTCAGGAGCAGACGGGGCTGTTCCTGCCCAAGGATGTGGAAAGCTGGGTGCGCAAAGCGTTCCTGTCCGATGCTTTTGCCGAAGACAACGACTGGTGTCGCTATCTGTGCTGGACGAATGCCCGGGTGCATCAGATCAACCGGATGGTCCGCCTTTGGCGCTATGGGGGTGAGACGCCGACGCCTTTCATGCCTGGCGAGCGGGTCGTGTCACGCGCGCCGTTTTCCGTCCAGCAGGAAGAAGGCGGCCCGCGTCAGGCGATTGCCACGAACGAGGAAGTCCTCGTCATGGACATCAAGCCCGGACGGTTGTCGTACAAGTTCGAGCTCTGCAAGGACGTTCCGGCCTGGGTTGCGGATCTCGCCTCATGGGAAGTGACGCTGCTGACAATGGCGGGGGAGGAAATCACCGGCCATATCGTGCAGAACCAGAAGGAGCTGGAGGCTGTGGACCGGCGTCTGGTGCAGGAAGCGAAGCAGCAGCATCGGCGCTGGAGCCACCGTTTCGCGTTTCACAACGCCCTGCTCCAGCTTCAGGCGATCTATGCCATGACGGTCCATACCGCGCAGGGCAGCACGTTTAAAAACGTATTCGTGGATCTTGGCGATATCGGCCGCCGCGCCCGGCAGAACCCGCTGGAGACACAGCAGCTCTGCTATGTGGCGGTGACGCGCGCCACCGACATGGTGTTCCTCGTCAACACGACGGGTCTTTCCGCGCGATAGGTCGCGACGCCCACAGCGACGCCAGAATGGACCCCGAGACATTGTGCCAGATGGAGAAAACCGCTCCGGGCAGCGCGGCCAGCGGCGAGAAATAGAGACGCCCCAGCGTAGCGGCGAGGCCCGAATTCTGCATACCCACTTCCAGCGCCAGCGTGCGGCAGATGCTTTCATCAAAGCCAAGCAGCCGGCCGCCCCAGTAACCGCCCAACAGCCCGATCCCGTTATGCAGGATGACGGCCAGCAGCATGACCGGGCCCGCCTCTTTTAAGGATGGCCCCACGCCGGCAACGATCGCCCCGATGATGAGCAGGATCGAAACCATGGCCACCAGCGGAAGCGCGGGCTCCACGCGCTTCACCGCACGATGGCACAGCGTATTGAGCGTAACCCCTGCCAGCACGGGAAGCGCCACCATCGTCAGGATACTGCGGAACAATGCCCAGCTATCCACGGCAACCCCGGCAGACACATAGAACCGCACCAGAAGCGGCGTTGCGACGATCCCAACGAGGGTGGAGAAAGCACTGATGCTGACGGAGAGTGCAACGTCTCCGCGTGACAGATAGATCATGACATTCGAGGCCGTGCCGCTCGATACGCAGCCGACCAGCACCATGCCCGTCGCGAGTGCTGGCGGCATCGACAGCAGATGCGCAATCCCCCAGGCGGCAAGCGGCATGACGAGATAATGCAGCCCCACGCCTGCCAGAACCGACGCGGGGCGACGCAGGATGCGGCCGAAATCGGCGGGCCTCAGCGATACACCCATCGTGAACATGACGAAGGCCAGAAGCGGCGTGATGACAGGGACCAGCGTCAGGAACGGTTCGGGCAGCAGAAGGGCCAGACCGGACACCAGAATGGCCCAGAGAGGAAAAAGACGTGTCATCTTCGGATCGTGACGGTTGCTGACGGGGAATTCTCTGGGCGCATTAGACTCAACTGGATGAAAATGACAGAAACGTCCTTATGCCGGGGCATGGCTGGCCCGTCATCTCTTTCGCTGCCACAGTTGGGAATGAAACAGCCTGAAAAATGCCATTAACCCGGAGGTAAGGTCGGGCTGTCTTTATGAGGAATCGAAGACCCCGCCTGCCAGCTTTATACGGGAGTGGCCTGTACAGCCTGTTCAACAGCCTATGCTTCATCAGTGACTCCTGATCCCCCTACTCTGCTCGGGTGCAGCGTGGTTCTTTTCCTGCTTCTGGGCGTACACTTCATCCTGTCTGAATTCTCCGGCAGACGATGGTCGCGTATGGCCTGGTTCGCGGCACCGTTTCTTCTGGGATCAGTTTCCAGCCTGCTTTTCATTGTCCCGACGCTTCTGCCGGGTTTGTGGAGCCTGCGGCTGGGCGCCCTGTTCATGACTCTGGCCTACGGGGCCGGGTGGCAGGCCCTGCGTGTCATGCTGGGCTGCCGCCCACGGATTCTGGTCCTGCTGTTCGCCTGCAGCGCGTCTTTCATGCTGTCGATGCTCGCCGGACCGACCGGCCTGATGCACGTCATCAGTACGACCTTTCGTCTGACAATTATCGCAGCCTTCCACGGTTTCGCCGCGCTTGACCTGAAGCGGAACGTCAGAATCATGACATCCGCAAGATGTAGCCTGCTCAGACTGCTCTGCATTTACGCAGGCTTCCATCTCCTTCTGGTGCCATTCGTCCTGTGGATGCCTGCACCTTTCGGCGCGGCCCCGGCCACTGTCTGGGCGGTTACAAGCTATAATTTCCTCGTTGTCATCGAAGTTGCACTGTTTGCGCTGGCCATGATTGCCATCCCCTGGGAGCAACTTGCCTTCCAGCAGCAGGAACTGATCCTGCAGGACCCTCTGTCAGGGGGCAGCAACCGCAGGGCTTTTCAGGCCTGGCTCGATAATGATGGAACAACCTGCACGCATGAAGCGCTGCTCATGGTCGATATTGATCATTTCAAGTCCATCAACGATGCCCATGGTCATGCGGTCGGCGATCAGATCATCACCGCGATGGGCCGGGTCTGTGCGGACATCCTTTATCCCCCGACAATTCTTTTCCGCATTGGCGGGGACGAATTCGTCGTCGTGTTCCAGTGCGATGGCCCTGATGAAATGCTTGCCACCGCGCAGCGTCTCAGAAACGCCTTTGCCACGGAAACACGCATGATCGGAGGGGGCGCCGTCAAGGCAACACTCAGTATCGGCGCCGCCCTGTGCCCCGGTACCGGGATCCCCCGGACAGAGCTTCTGGCCCGGGCTGACAGTGCGCTCTACGCGGCCAAACAGACGGGCAGAGATCGTGTGGTGCATTTCCCGTGGGGAGAAGAGGCACCCGTCCCTGCCCCGGCTGGGAAAGAAGCCGGTAATTCATAAAGCCTTTCCCAGACCAAAGGCCTTCCCTGTAATGCACCGGCGCGGACAATCCGGAACATGATTTTCTGCCCGGTCTGCTGTATGGGGCATGAATTATGAACAATTATTACAATTGATTTTCCGCCTGCTGAAGGACACATATCACCCCGTTCAATCGGTTGTACTGGCAGCGGGATTTCATGGGGCCATTCTTCAGTCAGGAAGCACAGAAAATACGGTCATCATTTACTGTATTCTTTCGTGATTTGTCCTGGCTCTATGCGCCTCGTCTTTCTGCTCTCGGTTTTTCACTCCGCACGACGATTGCTGCACTGGTCGCCCTGGCCATAGCTCTCTGGATGGAACTGGGGCAGCCGCAATGGGCCCCCATGACCGTGTGGATCGTGGCGCAGGGGACACTGGGAGAAAGCCTCTCCAAGGCCCGCTGGCGCGTGGCGGGAACACTGGGCGGCATTGTCTCGGCGATTGCCCTGGCAGCGGCTTTTCCACAGGCGCCCTGGCTGTTCTTTCCGGCGCTGGCGGTCTGGATCGGGCTGTGTACGGCGCTCGGCACGCTGGTTCATAATTTCCGCAGCTACGCGTTCGTGCTGACGGCCTATACCTGCTCCATCGTGTCCCTGAGCGCACAGGCGCAGCCCGATCAGGTGTTCAGCATTGCCATGGCGCGCGGGAGCTACATTCTTCTGGGCGTGATCTGCGGGACCGTGGCGGACATGGCCTGCCGGAGCAATGTTCCCGGCAAGGCGCGCGCCGCCATCCGCAGCCAGCTTCAGCAGATCGTGCTCGAAGCGGCCAATGCTTCACGCGACATCCTGCTCGAACATGGAACGCCCGAGAGCGATCTGCATAACATCTTTTCCCTGTCACTCAGCCTGAGTGACCGGATCGAGTTCAGTGCCATCGAGGTCGGGCGTACGAAGGGCATTGTCGATTACGCCCGCGCCACGCTCGGACTGGCCTCCCGGCTGATGTCCCGCGCACTGGGCATGCGCAGCCGGCTGAGCGCCGTGCCCCAGCGTTCGGAATGCACCCAGACCCTGCTGGAAGACAGCGCCGGGATTCTGGATCGGCTGCGGGTCGATATTGATGATGCCGATACCCTGCAGACGCTGCGCCAGGACGTGCTTGCGCTGATCGGCCGGTGTCAGGCGAACATCGAGCAGACGGTGAGCCTGCCGCGTGCGGAAAGCGACAGTGGCATCGTCTTCAATGACCGTATCCTGTTACAGGGCCTGCAACTGACGCTGACAGAGCTTCAGCATCTGCTGGGCTGTCTGGCCAGTGATCCCAGCGAAAACCCGAGAGCCGAAAGTTACAGACTGGCGCGCCCGCGGAACTGGTACGCCGCCATCCACAATGGACTGCGCTCCTGTGCCGCCGTCCTGATGGCGGCCTATGTCTGGGAAGTGACGGCCTGGCCGGACGGGCCGCTTTTCATCACGTTCGTCTCGGTGGTCTGCGCGCGTTTTGCCTCCTTCAGCAACACGCTCCTGGCCAGCAGCGCGTTTTTCTCCGGCGCGGTCTGGGCGACGCTTGCTGCGGTCGTGCCGGTCTTTCTGGTGATGCCGGTCACGGCCTCCTATGCGATGCTGTGCCTGACGATTTCGGTCCCGATGCTGATCGGGGGACTGGCGACACGTGCGCCCGCCCTCGCTTCACGGGCTGCATCTTTCAGCAATTTCTTCCCGTATCTGATCGGCCTCGACAATCACAGCCGCATCAACGAGACCGAATGGTTCAACACGGTGTTCGCCTTGCTGAGCGGTCTCGGCTTTGGTGTGCTCGTGTTCCGCTATGTCTTTCCGTTCCAGCTGACACGGTTTTACCGGAACTTCCGGCTGGATCTGCTGTCCGATCTGCGGCTTATCGGAAAGAACCGGCGCTCGATGACCGAAGCTGTCTGGGTCGGCCGGATCGTCCTTGGCATGGAACAGCTGATTGCCCACACCAAGTCAGTCCAGGCCCGCTCCAATGATCGCTGGCTGCACGCCGCGTTTTCAATGATGACGGTCGGGCGCAACCTGCTCCAGCTTCAGGCCTATCGCGCCCAGATCGGCCTTCCCGAAAACGCACGGGCGATCCTTGCGCGCCTGTGCGAGAGTTTTGCCAGCGCTTCAGCCGGTCCCGAAACCCTGGAACTCCAGTCGCGGGAAGCACTGGAAAGCCTCGCCGTCATGGAGAACGCAGAAACCAGCCGCAACACCCGCCTGCTTCTGTCCTCCGTAACGGGATGTCTGATCATCATCTCGACGGAACTTGGTCACCGGAACGAAATTCTGGAAGCATCCTGAGACGATCTCCCGAATCCGTGATTTTTCTAGGAAAAATGGAAAACACTCATGTTCACAACTCTCTGAAAACGCTCGGTTCCGCGGGACATTCTGCCGGTCCGGAAGCAATCGGATTCACGAGCTGAATTTTTGGGTTTCCGTCATGCGATCAAAGTGCCAAAAGCCCTCGCGTTCGGGGCGCTCGGGTCGCCGTTCCAGTCAGGAAGTCTGCCGTGTTCAAAACGCTCTCCGCTCCGGTGATCGCAGGCCTCTGCGCCCTGTTCGCGTCGACCTTTATCGCGATAACGACCGAGGTCGCGCCGGTTGGCCTGCTGATCGACATGGCCAAGTCCTTCAATATCACCGAAGGTCATGCCGGACTGGCCGTCAGCGCCTATGCGCTGCTCGTCGCGTTCGGGGCCGTGCCCATCACGATTGCCACGAGCCGCATGGATCGCAAAATACTCATGCTGCTCTGCCTGTGCGGATATGTCCTCTCCAACCTGATTTCCGCAATGGCGCCGAACTTTGCCATTGTCTGTGCCGGCCGCGCCCTTGGGGGACTGTCACATGCGCTGATGATGTCCATTGCGGCGGCCTATGCCGCCCATCTGGTGCCCGAACGCATGACGGGACGGGCTATTTCCTTCGTCTTCGGGGGAACATCCCTCGGGTCCGTGCTCGGCGTTCCGGGGACGGCTGCGATCAGCCATTTCGCGAGCTGGCGTGTGGCGCTTTACGTCATTTCGGGGCTGGCGGCGATGCTGACGATCTTCATCGCGCTCTATCTTCCCCCCGTTCGTGGGGCGGACACCAAGGCGCTCAAAGTTCCGACTATCCGCTCCCCGCAGGCTGCACGCATTTTCGGCGTCGTGATCGGCGTGAACGCCGTGTTCTTCTTCGCGCATAACCTGCTCTACACCTATGTCTCCCCGCTTCTGCTGGCGCATGGCCTGCCGGAGCATCTGCTGAGCGTCGCGCTGCTTGTTACGGGCGGTGTCAGCATTTTCGGTCTGTGGGGCGCAGGACAGGTCGTGGACCGCTGGCCGGCAGCCGGTTTGTTCGGCGGGGGTCTTGCCATGCTCACCGGTATGATCCTGGTCTACGGACATCTGATTTCCGCATGGCCCAGCGTTGGCGCCGTCGGGTTGTGGTGCATGGGTTATGCCGCCATTATCCCCTTCGTCATGTCCGGCGCCATCCGCGCGCGCGCCACCAGCGCGGATGTGGCCGGAGCGGCCATCAACAGCAGCAGCAATTTCGGCATCCTTCTGGGCTCGGCCATCGGCGGCCACCTTCTGAGCACGCTGGGCTTTGCCGTGCTGTGCCCGGCCTCCATCGTGATCGCCCTGGGCGGCATCCTGCTGGCAGCGTTCAATCCCGCAGCCTTCCCCCGTAGGCTTCAGCAGGACTGAGGCCGCGGCCGCTAGCCGATCATGTCCTTTTCCTTCTTTTCGCGCTCCGCCCCGATGCTGAGCTTCTGATAGATCCCGAGCGCGATCACCATTCCCGTCGCCACAACCAGAAGGGCAGCGGGATAGAGAATATCGCCGGGAGCTTTGCCACTGCGCTCAAATACGCCGACCAGCCCTTCGATAAAGACTGCGATGATGACGGTGGTCATGAACTTGGTCAGGCTGACGCGGGCTTCGGCAATGGACTGCTTGCCCTTGGGCCGCAGGACTTCTTCCTCAATGAAGTATTTCGCCACGTCAAAGACGGCGATCGAGATCACGACATAGCTGATGGCCTGAAGGATTTCCTCGCGCCCCTCCGTCAGGGACGCCACGAAGGCCGAGACAAGACCGATGCCTCCCGAGAGGATCAGGAAGCTCGCCAGAAGGATCAGCAGCGCGCTGGCACCCGCAAAGGCCCAGCGGGACAGGGAATGAATGTTCGGCATGATGTGTCGCTCTGCATCTGAAGGAAAACCGCAGACAGATCCGGACATTTTCAGCGACAGGGACCGTCCGCGGGACAGCCCCATATTATCCGACCTGATAGCGCAAATGCGAGCAGGATCTTCGCACTACTTAGACTAGGGCCTGTTAGCACTTGAATTTCTTCCCATATTGTAGGGATGGAAGAAGGAGACAGAACAGGCACCTTTACGGACGAGACATGGGCGATCTGGGAGCCTCTGATTGAAGCGGTTCGCCCACGAGGCAAGACGCCGCCCCATGATCTGCGGCGCACGATAGCAGCGATTTTCTGGCGTCATGAGAATGGCGCGAAATGGCGGAGCATCCCCGCTGAACTGGGTCCATGGTGGCGGGCGGCGCAGCTTTTCATCCGCTGGGCGAAACTCGGCGTGTGGGAACGCCTGCTCGAACGGGTTCAGGAACAACAGGGAGTGGCGTTCGGAATGACTTTTCTGGATGGCACAAACATCAGGGCTCACCACAAGGCGGCGGGAGCCCAAAAAAAGGGGGCTCTTTTGAAGAGCGGGACCATCGTGAAGCACTTGGCCGCTCTCGCGGCGGCTATGGCACAAAAGTCTGCGTGATAGCAGACGGGCATGGAAAGGCTGTTGGTTTTGCGCTGGCCCCCGGACAGGCTCATGAACTGCCCCTGGCATCAGCCATGCTCGACAACCTTCCCGCCATTCCTCTGTGGGTAGTGGCGGACAAGGGCTACGCGTCGAATGCCTTCCGTGAGCGTATCTGGGACATGGGAGCCCGACCGGCCATTCCCGCGAAACGACGCGATGCACCTGTTGCCTGCCCCAAATGGGCCTATCGGTGTCGGCACATGGTCGAGAACCTCTGGGCTCGCCTCAAGGAGTGGCGTGCAGTCGCGACCAGATACGAAAAAACAGCGGCGTCGTTCCTCGCGGTCATCCACATCGCTGCCGCAGCAGACTGGATCAAGCCCTAACAGGCCCTAAGGTTGGTGCTGAGGGAGTTGAGGTTATTTTCAAACAGCTTTTTAAGATGCTTAAGTGATAACTCTTATCCTCTTGAGCAATTTGTTAGAGCAAACAAGCTTGAATCTGATGGTTTAGGCCACGTTGACAAAAGATCTATACGATCTGCCTGAGATCTGATTCACTTCCTGGCTGTGGGATACCGGACAGAGAGAACAGGCATGGCACGAGGCGATCTGACGGATCAGGAATGGGCGGTGATTGGTCCGCTTCTACCGCCTGAGCGTGGACGTGGGGCACGTCCATCTGGAGACAATCGCCAGTTTCTCAATGGTATGCTGCATGTTCTACGAACGGGTTGCCCCTGGCGGGACATGCATGAACGC
>NZ_JABCQG010000008.1 GCF_015244565.1 Gluconobacter vitians
GTATCGAACCGGTTGAACAGTCTTTCAATTGCACCCGCCTGCATCAGACATTCGCAGAACAGCCAGACCGTTCTGGCATCAGGCACACGAGCCAACAGGTCCAGTCCCGGATGGGCTTACAGACACTGGCATCTGGTCGAAACATCTGTGGGCAAGGCTCAAGGAATGGCGGGCTGTATCATCGCTGCTACAGCAGACTATATCAAGTCCTAACCAGCCTCACGCAGCTGTGCCGTTGCGGATCGGGCCCAATGGCTCAATGATGACGGACCCTTCACCAGTACGAGGTTCCGCGTCATGGCCAAGTCCCTTTATGCTACGCTCAAAGCCCTGCCCGGCAAGCGTGAGACGCTGCGCGATCTGCTGACGAAACTGGCTGGGGACGTTCGCGCCGAACCCGGCTGCGAGCGTTTCATGGTCTATACGCTCGCCTCGGATCCCGACCTGTTTCATGTGGAAGAAACCTACCGGGATGATGCGGCCTTCGAGGCTCACATGGCGACCAAGCACGGCAGGGTATTCAACCAGACGATTACGCCGCTGGTCGAAGGGGGCGGATCGGAAGTTGTCTTTCTTGACGTCGTGATCTGACTCTATTTCAGGTACAGATAAAACGGGATGATCCCGAACAGCGCCCAGGCGATCATGAAGATGAACGGGGCCTGATGGGCGAACAGAGCGCCACGCTGAGCGCGGCGCATCATATCGCGGGTCTCGTTCTCATTCGGGGCCAGTGTAAAATCGGTCAGGTCCGGACTGCTCTGATGCAGAACCCGCTGCTTGTCTTCCCATTTCCTGATTGCCGCATAGGCCGCCCGGATCCCCGGCAGCGCCATCACAGCCAGCACAAATCCCAGCAGTGAGAACAGGGGCGGCAGCAGAAGCACCATGCTGTCACCCCATCGCTTCGTGGAACCGGTCATGGCGGTCGCATAGGCGATAACCAGAAAGGCCTGTGACCCCAGAAGAGCCTGCAGGCGGCCATTCACGACTTCGGTCTCGAACCGGATTTCCGAGCGGTAAAAAGCAAGCAGCTCATTATCGGTCGGATGACCCCGGGTGATGATTTCGCTGGTATCGGGAGACGGCGACGCGGTTTCGACCATCATGACCTTCTGCAAATCTGGAGACTGGCTAGCGCTCCAGATATCCTGCAGGTTCCGCAATAAAAGCCAAAAATCCGCTCAGATCAGGCCTTTTGCCCGGATCAGCGCGAAGGCGGCCAGCGACACCATGCATTTCAGTTCGCCGTTGCGGATCATGGTTTCGAACGCGTCCAGCGTCATATCGTGGCAGGTGATGTCCTCTTCCGTCGCCTCAAGCGCCGTCTCACCGCGCGTGAGATTGCGGGCCAGAAAGACATGCCCTTTCTGGTTCGAATAACCCGCGCCCTGATACATGCTGCCGATATGGATCATCTCACCAGCGCGTAGCCCGGTTTCCTCCCGCAGTTCGCCCAGAGCGAGCTTGACTGGATCGACATTCTCTTTCGTCTCCCACATTCCCATCGGCAATTCCCACAGCCGCTCGCCCACCGGATAGCGGAACTGCTGGATCAGCGTGACTTTCCCATCCGCATGCAAAGGCAGGATTACGACGAACTCGCCACGTTCTACGATGCCATACAGACCCTGCTTTCCGTTGGGATGGACGATGATGTCCTCGCGCATGGCGGTCCAGGGGTTGCTATAGGCCAGCCGGGTTGAAAGCGTCTGGAAGCCGGCGTCTTTGCGGGCGTCTTCGAGACTTTTCCCGGGGCTTTTATCGGAGCTCATGGACGGATCCTGATCTTGTTTCGTTCTTCCGAATCGGCGAAACTTGCATCATGGAGCAACGCCGGATCGTGCATATCGACATGGACGCATTTTACACGTCTGTCGAACAGCGGGACGACCCCTCCCTGCGCGGCCGCCCGCTCGCGGTGGGACGGGGCGAGGCACGGGGCGTTGTGGCCGCCGCAAGCTATGAGGCCCGGCGCTTTGGTGTTCGTTCGGCCATGCCATCGGTCACGGCCAAACGCCTGTGTCCGGAGCTTGTGTTCGTGCCGGCGCGGTTTGATGTCTATCGCAGCGTCTCGGCACAGATCCATGACATCTTCTCGCGCTACACGCCCCTGATCCAGCCGCTGTCGCTGGATGAAGCCTATCTGGATCTGACGGATCATCTTGGCGCCTATGGGTCTGCCACGCTGGTCGCGGACCGTATCCGCGCGGATATTCACGCCGAGACCGGACTGACCGCCTCGGCCGGTGTGTCCTACAACCGGTTTCTGGCCAAACTGGCCTCAGATTACCGCAAGCCGGACGGGCTGTTCGTCATCACGCCGGCAATGGGGCCGGATTTCGTATCCAGCCTGCCCGTCGATGCATTTCACGGCATCGGCCCGGCGACCGCTCGAAAAATGCGGGCGCTGGGCATTGAAACGGGGGCGGATCTGCGGGAGCGGGACATCGAGACGCTGACCCGGCATTTCGGCAAGGCGGCGGCGTTCTATCACGGGATCTCGCGCGGGATTGATCACCGGCCTGTCGTGGTGAACCGGGAGCGCAAATCCCTCGGAACCGAACAGACTTATCTTCAGGATTTGACCTCCGAGGCTGACGCGCACAAGGCCCTGGCGCAGATCGCGGCCAAGCTCTGGACAGGTGCAGAGCGGCGGCAGCTTCAGGCACGGACCGTAACCCTGAAGGTCAAATACGCCGATTTCCGCCAGATTACGCGTGCCCGGACCCTGTCTGCCCTGGTCCCGTCCGAAGAAATTCTGCTGGAGACGGGTCAGAGCCTTATGGCGCCCCTGTTTCCGTTCGTCCCCGGCGTACGCCTGCTTGGACTGACACTGTCGGGTTTTCATGCAGCCGAAACCGTGTCCTGTGACCAGATGGAACTGCTCTTCTAGAACACGTCCGGAAATGCCGGGCATAAATCATGGCATTCTTTCAGCCTTCTGATGCGTTGGGGATCAGCCTGTCCCGGAACGGGCTGTTTCTTCACCGCACGGACCACTGCTGTTCATGGCCGCATGCCTGCACCGACTGATGCTTTCCGCCCTGTTGATGGCACCCCTCCTTCTGTGTGGAGGCTGCGCGTCCAGAGCGTCCATGTCGCCCGGTTTTGAAAAAACCCTTTCCCACAACCAGCAGGGACATCCGTTTTCCACGGCCCGCAATCCGGTGTCTTTTCTGGGCGAACCCGACCTGTCTTCGGCCAAACCCGCCAATCTCGCCGGGACGCTGCATTACTGTCTGCAGAACACCACCCTGACCGGCGGCGAAACCACGCGTCCGTTGAGTCCCGATCAGAGCGACAGCGCCTATAATGCCGGAAGACAGGGAATTCTTCAGGCTCTCAGTCTCCGGACGGGGCAGCCTGAGCAGTACGCCCTGCCCTCCATGCCCGCCCCCCTGCGCCAGACCGTCTGCACATCCATTTCAACCCTGCTGCGGCAGCCCGTCTGAAGGCTTTATTCAGGACAATTCCACGCGGGATCGTGAAGTAAAGAAGAACGCGCCCCCGTGACGATATCCTTCATCTGGCTTATGCCATGGAGGATCGTTCAATATTCAAACTCCCGGGAGAACAGATTCCATGACCGCGCAAGACACGCCGGCGGGCTCACCGACGAAACGCGTTCTTGCTGTCGTCCTGTTCAATCTTCTCGTCTATATCGTGATCGGCCTGCCCAATGCCGTCCTGACGATTTTCGTCCATCAGGGACTGGGCTACAGCACAACCGTCGCAGGCATCACGTTCTCCCTGCAGTATTTTGCGACCTTCGCGGCCCGCCCCTCCGCAGGGCGCTTGGTGGACCGGATCGGCCCCAAACCGGTCGTCATTGGCGGGCTTGTGACCTGCGTGCTGTCGGGGCTGCTCATTGCCGGATCAGGGCTGCTAGCGGCAACGCCACTGCTGTCACTGGGCGCCCTGCTGCTCAGCCGCCTTCTGCTAGGCTGGGCGGAGAGCTGGGCCGCGACCGGGGTGATCGTCTGGAACATCCGGCGCGCCGGTGCGGAAAACACGGCCATCGCCATTTCCTGGAACGGCATCTGCTCCTATGGCGGGATCGCGCTGGGCGCGCCGATCGGGGCCAAGCTGTCCATGCTGCCCGCACCTTATGGCGGGCTGGTCTCGGTCGGGATTCTCTCTGTGGCCCTACCGCTGTTCGGACTAGCGCTGATCGGGTTCTATCCGGGCGTCAAACCCATCCCCTCGACCAGCCAGCCCATTCCTTTCTCCCGCGCGCTCAGACTTGTCCTGCCGCATGGTTCGGCACTGGCCGCAGGGTCCATCGGCTTTGGGGCGATCTCATCGTTCCTTGCGCTGTATTATTCGGTCCTGCACTGGCAGGGTGCCGCCACGGCCTTAGCAGTCTTCGGCTTCACCTTCGTCGTCATCCGGTTTTTCTTTGCTTCACAGATCGCAAAGCGGGGCGGCGTGTTCGTGGCGATCGTCTCGCTGCTGGTGGAAGCCCTGGGACTCGCCACGCTCTGCGTGTTCCAGACACCCTCCGCGGCCCTTCTGGGCGCTGCGCTGACGGGAGCCGGCTTCTCGCTGCTCTTCCCGGCACTGGGCGTTCTGGCCGTCAACAGTGCGGGTCCGGAGAACCGCGGTGCCGCTCTGGGCGCCTATTCCATCTTCATTGACCTTGCCATTGCGTGCTCGGGGCTGTTTCTTGGACAGGTCATCGAGTTCGCGGGCTACAGGACGATGTTCGCCACCACCGCCATCTGCTGTCTGGTCGGTGTGCTGATCAGCCGTTCTCTGGGCCGCCGGACCGCGTGACAGATCCTCGCTTCAACTTATACGGACCCGACATGACCATTCGTTCCTGCGCCGTCTTCTGTGGCTCCCGCTTCGGCAACTCCCCCGTCTATGCCGAAGGTGCAAAAGAGATCGGAACGGCCCTGGCGCGACACGGAATCACACTGGTTTATGGCGGTGGTCATGTCGGGCTGATGGGAACAGTCGCGGATGCTGCCCTTCAGGCGGGCGGCAAGGTCATCGGCATCATTCCCGAATTCCTCCACGCCCGCGAAGTCATGCACAAGGGTGTGACGCAGCTTGAAGTCACGCCGGACATGCACACCCGCAAGGCCCGGATGTTCGAGTTGTCCGATGCCTATGCGATCATTCCCGGCGGCCTCGGCACGTTCGACGAACTCATGGAAATCATGACCTGGAAGCAGCTCGGCCTGCATCAGGAACCGATCTACATCGTCAATATCGGCGGCTGGGCTACCTCACTGGTCAGTACGCTCAATGATGCAGTCGATCAGGGCTTTGCGGACCCGTCAGCCCGCAAGCTGTTCACGGTCGTCGAGGATGTCCCGGAACTGATGCAGCATCTCTCCGTCAACGTTCCGGCCTGACGCGCAAAAGAGCGGGGGCAGTCCCCGCTCAGTTTTCCAGTGTTGCCACCAGCAGGCTGACCACCTCTTCCAGCCGCGCACAATCCGACTCGGAAAACCGGTCCTTAACCGGGCTGTCGATATCCAGCACGCCTACAAGTGCGTCTTTGGCCACGACCGGCAGCACGATCTCCGATGCCGAAGCTGCGTCGCAGGCAATATGTCCCGGAAATGCATGTACGTCCGGGACCACCAGCGTCTCCCGGTTCTGCGCGACCGTACCGCAGACGCCGCGCCCGAGCGGAATCCGCGTGCAGGCCAGACGGCCCTGGAACGGTCCGAGCACGAGCTGGCCGTCCGCCTCTTTCCACAGATAGAACCCGGCCCAGTTGATCTGTGGCAGGGCCTCAAACAGCAGGGCCGCGATATTGGCCATGTTGGCGATCATGTCCGTCTCGGTCTGGAGAACGGACCGGACCATCGGAACCAGCTCGTCCAAGCTCAGACGATGGATGGGAGCACTCATGCAAAGACAGTCCTGCAAAAACGGGAATGAAGCCGTCGATCATACGGCAGTTCGGAAAAAACGGAAAAGGCCGCCATATTTTATGGAAACTGTCCGTTTCTCGTAATGCTCGCGGTTCCGGGAGGATTATTAGAAATAATTCACAAAATACAAAAACGGTTTCCTCGAAGTTCGAGGCTTCTAAAAGAAGTCGGTCCTTTCGTCTGAAAGATCCATTCCATGATCCTGACTTCCCAGACTTTGTCCGACCTCCCTGGGTCCATCCTGACATCGCCCTATGACCGGGATGGCGTGACGGCTGGCATTGTCCATCTCAGCGTCGGCAATTTCCATCGTGCCCATCAGGCCGTCTATACGGACCGGGCCCTTGCGCTGCCGGGCCAGTCCGGCTGGGGCATTGTCGGGATGGGCCTGATGGACCATCCGGCGGAAGTGGCAAAGGCCGAGGCCCTGCACGCACAGGACGGGCTCTACACGCTGCGCGAATGTCCGCCAAACCGCCCCGATACGGTCCGGGTGGTGAAGTCACTGGTCGAATACATGCATGCCCCGGCCGATCGTGAAGCCGCGCTGAAGCGCCTGACGGATCCGGCCATCCGCATTGTCAGCATGACGGTGACCGAAGGCGGCTATTACATGGATGAAGCGGGCCGCTTCATGACCGAACATCCCGCCATTGCCGAAGACCTGCACCGCCCGGTGCCACACACGGCGTTCGGCATGATGACCGAAGCACTGCGTCAGCGCCGGGAAGCCGGGATCGCGCCTTTCACCATCCTCTCCTGTGACAACGTTCCGTCCAACGGCGACGTCGCGCGCAATGCCGTGCTGTCCTTCGCGCGTCTGCGGGACGCGGAACTGGCCACATGGATCGAGTCCAATGTCGCCTTCCCGTCCTGCATGGTTGACCGCATCACCCCGGCCGTCCATCCGGCCGATGTTGCACGTCTGGATGCGCAGAGCGGCGTCGAGGACCGTGTGCCGGTGTTCTGCGAGGACTTCATCCAGTGGGTCGTGGAAGACAGCTTTCCTGCCGGACGTCCGGCCTGGGATCAGGCCGGTGTGCTGTTCACGAATGACGTCGAGCCTTACGAACAGGTCAAGCTGCGGATGCTGAACGCGTCCCATTCCACGCTCGCCCTTCCGGGCGTTCTGATGGGATACCGGCTGGTCGATGAAGCCATGGGCGACGAACATCTGGCCGCTCTGCTGGAGCAGTTCCTGCGCCATGACGTCGAGCCGCAGCTTACCGCCCCGCCGGGCATCAGCCTGCCGGATTATGCCACGCAGCTCCTGGAGCGGTTCCGCAACCATGCGGTCAGCGACCAGCTTCTGCGCATTACATCCGACAGCACGTCCAAGCTGCCGGTCTTCCTGCGCGCTACGGCCGAGGACGTTCTGAAAAAGGCTCAGGACCCGCGCCGGATCGCCTTCGTCCTCGCCTGCTACTGTGCTTATCTGACCGGCCGCGATGACGTGGAAGCCACCTTCGCTGTCACGGAACCTCGCCTCAGCGCCGAAGACCGTGCTCTGGCTCTGGACACCAATCCAGCCAAAGCGCTGGAGATGAGCGTGTTTGCCGGGTGGGGCCTTGAAAACTCCGCCGAGTTCCTCACGCGCTTCATCCAGGCCCGCGAAGACCTGAAAACCCGCGGCACAGCAGCCGTCCTGAAGGATCTGGTCACAAACGTATAAAAGTTTTTGGTGAAGCTTTTTCTAAAAAGCTTCAGGGCTCTCCGCCTTTTTGAAAAAAGGCGGAACCCAAAAACTTTTATACATCAAACAGGGCAGCCCGATCGTCGGGTGCCCTGTTTTGCCTGTTAGTCTGAAACGCGGGCGATATCGGCACCGCAGGCAGCGAGCTTGCGGTCCACGCCTTCATAGCCACGGTCCAGATGATAGATGCGGCTGAGCTGTGTTTCGCCTTCCGCCGCCAGCCCTGCGAGGATCAGCGAGAACGAGGCGCGCAGGTCGGTCGCCATGACGGGAGCGCCCGACAGTTTCGGCACGCCGCGGATGATGGCGGAACGGCCATGCACGTTCACGCGTGCGCCCATGCGGTTGAGCTCCGGGACATGCATGAAGCGGTTTTCGAAGATCGTCTCGGTGATCATGGATGCACCTTCGGCCACCGACAGCATTGCCATGAACTGCGCTTGCATGTCCGTCGGGAAGCCGGGATACGGCTCGGTCATGATGTCCACGCCCTGAAGCGTGCCACTGCGACGGACACGCAGGCCGCGTTCTTCTTCCAGAACCTCGACGCCCGTTTCTTCAAGCGTACGGATCACGGAGCCCAGATCATCAGCCCGGCCGCCCACGAGCAGCAGATCGCCGCCCGTGATACCGGCCGCGCAGGCATAGGTGCCGCATTCGATACGGTCCGGCATGACGGCGTAATGCGCGCCGTGCAGCTTCTCCACACCGTCAATGACCAGCGTGCCCGAGCCTTCACCCGTGATCTGCGCGCCCATAGCGTTGAGGCAGTGCACCAGATCACTGATTTCCGGCTCGCGCGCGGCGTTGACAATATGGGTGCGCCCCTTCGCCAGCGTCGCGGCCATCAGCAGGTTTTCGGTTGCACCCACACTGGCAAACGGCAGGATGATCCGGTCACCTTTAAGCCCGTCCGGAGCGGTCGCGTTAATGTAACCGTTTTCGAGACGGATTACGGCGCCCAGCGTCTCAAGCCCCTTGAGATGCATATCCACGGGGCGCGTTCCAATAGCGCAGCCGCCCGGCAGCGAGACCTTTGCCTCACGTGCGCGGGCCAGAAGCGGACCGAGCACCAGAATAGAGGCGCGCATCTTGGAGACGATGTCATACGGCGCCTCGACGGAACCGATCTCGCCACCGATGGACAGCGTGCGCGGCCCGGCGTCCTCAACCGTGATGCCCAGCCCTATCAGCAGGTCGCGCATCGTCTTGATGTCCGCAATGGCCGGCACGTTGGACAGCACCAGCCGCTCAGACGTCAGCAGGCCCGCGACCATGAGCTTGAGGCCGGAGTTCTTGGCTCCCCCGATCTCGATTTCGCCTGTCAGGCGGCGGCCACCGCGAATGATGAAACGGTCCATGGTGCGATCCTTGAGAAGCGGGCCTCGGGAAATGGGCCTTGAGAGCGAGGCTTTAGAGGCGGGGCGTGGTGACGCCGGACTGGCGCATGTATTTTCCAGCACGGTCGGCGTAGCTGACCTCACAGGGGCTGGCACCCTGGAAAAACAGGAACTGGCAGATGCCCTCGTTCGCATAGATTCGCGCGGGCAGCGGCGTGGTGTTGCTGATCTCGATCGTGACCTGGCCCTCCCATTCCGGCTCAAGCGGCGTGACGTTCACGATGATGCCGCAGCGCGCATAGGTGGACTTGCCCAGGCACACCACCAGCGTGTCACGCGGGATACGGAAATATTCGACCGTATGGGCCAGCGCAAAACTGTTCGGCGGAATGGTGATGTCGCCGGTACGGGTCACGAAGCTGTTGGACGCAAAGTTCTTCGGATCGACGATGGCGCTGTCCACGTCGGTGAAGATCTTGAATTCTTCCGCCACGCGCGCGTCATAGCCATAGGACGACAGGCCGTAGGAAATGACGCCTTCGCGCTTCTGGGCCTCCACGAACGGCTCGATCATGCCTTTTTCCCGCGCCATCTGGCGGATCCATGTGTCGGGCATGATGGGCATGAAGGCACTCCTGAACGAGGGCGGTACAAATCGCCCTGTGCGTCTAACCCACCTGCTCTAGCGAGCGATGGGCGATCACGCAATGTGTCGGATCAGTCATTTTTCGTGAGGGTCTGTGATGAACGTCCCAGCAGGGCTTCCAGCCATTGCGGGCGCAGTTCGCTGGTCAGCACGCCTCCTACGATCAGCGCGGCACCAAGAAGGGTCGCAGGGGGCAGATGATCACCAGCCAGCCAGCCGACAAGCCCGCCCCAGACCGGCTCACCGGCATAAATCACAGCTGCCTTGGTGGGGGAGACGGATTTCTGCGCCCAGTTCATCACGACCTGCACAAGCGCACTCAGTCCGCCCAGCGCGAGCGCGCAGCTGAACCAGACCCATGAAAAAGCGGGAATGGCTTCTCCCGAAACCGGCATCATGAGCCCGGCAAACAGGCTTCCGGCAAAGAGCTGCATGACCGTCACGCGCAGACTGTCCACGCCCCGCGCATAGAGACTGATGAGCACGATCTCGGCTGCGATCGCAATAGCGGCACACAGCGTCAGCAGATCCCCGTGCCCGAAGGACAGCGACAGCGCAGCCGGCCCCGCCAGACAGACCAGTCCGTCAAACGCCAGCGCGATTCCGAGCCAGCTCATCAGATGCGGTGCCTTGCGCAGGAAGGCCCACTGGAAGATCGGCACGAGCGGAACGTAAAGCGCGGTGATGAAGGCGGAACGGCTGCTGGTGATGTCCCGCAGGCCCGCACTCTGCAACACATAGCCGGTCGCTAGGGCCACACCGATCAGAGCGCCCGCACGGATTTCACGCCGGTTGATATCCAGCAGCTTCCGCCCGGCCAGCAGTCCGACGAATACCGCTGCCATCATGAAGCGGACGAAGACGAAAAAGCGCGGCCCGCAATGCTGCATGGCGATGTGCAGCACGAGAAATGTTCCGCCCCACAGCACCGTCACGCCTGTGAGCGCCAGTTCCTGCGGCGTGGGAAGCGGAAAATGCCGTTTCACAGGCACTCAGCGATCATCGGTGGATGACGGGCCGGTTTCATCCTGCGGGCGGGCACGCTGCTGCTGTTTGCGACGCATCAGATTGGCCCGGAGCGCCTTGGCCTCACGGCTTTCACGCTCTTCCTTCGCGGCCGCGGCGCGGTCACGGATGATCTGTTCTGTCGGTTTTGCGTCCTTACTGGTCATGGCTGTATTCCTCAAATGTCTCCCGCAGACGGGTGCCCAGAAGTTCGTCATACACACCCAGCGTACGGGCCTGCATCAGCGTCGTCGTATAATTGGCGATGGCATGGGCCCGGGCCTTTTCCGCCAGCCAGTCCAGCGCATCATCATCCGTTTCCAGAACGCTTTTCAGGGCGTCGGCCAGGGCTTCCGGATCATCGGGAGGCACAACCAGACCCGTCTCGCCGGGCAGGATCGTTTCCATCATGGCTCCCTGCGCCGTGCCGATCACGGGGCGGCCCATCATCTGCGCTTCCACCAGCGTGCGTCCGAACGGCTCGGGCCGGAGCGAGGGCGCCACGACGACGCTCGCCAGTTCACAGGCCGCCGGCATATCCGTGCAGGTTCCGGCGAAGCGAACATGCTCTTCAAGACCGAGTTCCCGTACGCGCTGCTGCAGCCTGCGCGAGAACTTCCGGTCATTCTCCGGGCCAGCGAGAACGCAGATCCAGCCTGTCCCCATCCGTGAGCGCAGTAGACCCAGCGCCTCGACCAGAACGCCCTGCCCTTTCCATGCCGTCAGTCGCGCAGGCATGAGGATGATCCTGGCCTCGACAGGCACGCGCCAGGCCTCGGCCAGTTTCTGCACACGCTCACCGGAGATCGTGCCGGGCGTGAACTCCTGTAGATCCGCCCCGCGCGGAATGACGCGCAGACGGCTCTCCGGCACGGCGTATTCGCTGCGCAGGCGGCAGGCGATGAACTCCGAAATCGCAATGACCCGGGTGCTCCTCGCCAGCACGGAATTATAGAGCTTCTTGGCCCGCCATTTGGCCTCATGCACGCCATGCCATGTCGTCACGAGCGGGATGTTTTCGCGGCGGCAGGCGATCCACGCCGCCCAGGCCGGAATCCGCGAGCGGGCATGGACCAGATCCACACCTTCACTGCGGATGATGGCCTGAAGATCCTGCGCCCGGCGCAGCACGGCGACAGGGGATTTTTTCTTCAGATCAAGCTCGATATGGCGTGCGCCGGCATGACGGAGCTGCACCAGCAGCCGGCCGGGGCGCGAGGCGACAAGTGCCGTACCACCGCCCTGCGTGATCGCCGCGGCAATCTCGACAGCCCCGCGCTCCAGCCCGCCGGTGCCCAGCGCCGGAAGAACCTGAAGGATGACGGGAGAGCGGTCGGTCATGACAGTCGGAGGTGGCCTGTTCCGGGAAGATCTTTGTGAACGAAAACAGCCTGTAGCCGGGTCTGGAAGCGCTTCCCACCCGAAAAATGGAAAAAACGGCTCCGGAAACGACAAAGGGGCGGTCTCCGTGCCATTTCCGGCACGAAAACCACCCCTTCCATCATCCGGAGGCCTCAGCCTCCGCTTTTTCAGCCCTTGTGATCAGGCAGTGCGTAAACCACCAGCTGATCGCTGACCGGCGTCATCATGAAGTGATGACCACCTGCCATGATGGCAACGTACTGATGACCATTGGCTTCGTAGGTCATCGGGTTGGCCTGACCACCGCCTGGCAGGACCGCGCTCCAGACCACCTTGCCGGTGTGCTCGTCGATGGCGCGGATCTGGTTATCCGTAGCTGCCGCGATGAACACCACGCCACCGGCCGTCACGACCGAGCCACCATTGTTCGGCGTACCGATTTCCCAGGGAAGACCGGTCGGCAGACCCCACGGACCATTGGCGCGGGCCGTTCCCAGCGGGTGCTGCCACAGCACCTTCTGGCCGTGCTTCATGTCGATGGCCGTGATCATGCCATAGGGCGGACGGTTGCACATCATGCCCGTGTACTGATCCCAGAACGGGGTCACGACGATACCGTAAGGCGTGCCGTCCATGGCGCCGTTACCTTCGGCGCCACCGCCACCCGGTTTGTAGTTCGGGTCATCGATCGGCATCAGGCCAAGTTCGTCGGCCTTCTTGCGGGTCACGAGCTGGTCATACATCGGAGTGATGTTCCAGTTCGCGATCAGGATGCCGCTCTGCGGATCGTAGGACATGGAGCCCCAGTCACTGCCACCGTTATAGCCCGGATATTCGATCCATGGCTTGTCGATGCTCGGCGGCGTGAACTCACCCACATAGTTCGCACGACGGAACTTGATCCGGCAGAAGAGCTGGTCGATGGGGGACATGCCCCACATGTCCGTCTCTTTCAGATCCGGAACGCGCAGGGCGGGCATTCCCGTGGACCAGGGCTGCGTCGGCGTGCGCGGATCGCCCGGGATCACACCCGGCGACGGAGCAGGACGCTCCTCGACCGGCAGGATGGGCTTGCCGTCCCGACGGTCCAGCACGAAGGTCTGGCCACGCTTGGTCGGCATGATGAGCGCCGGGACAGGCTGCCCATCCGGGCCGGGCATATCCATGAGCGTTGCCTGCGAGCCGATGTCATAGTCCCAGACGTCCTTGTGAACGGTCTGGAAGACCCAGCGCGGCGAACCCGTCTTCACGTCAAGCGCGACAACTGCGGACGAGACCTTGTTTTCTTCAGGGCTGCGCAGGGCGCTGTAATAGTCGGAAGCCGAGTTACCGGTCGGGACGTAGACGAGGCCCAGGGCATTATCGCCGGTCATCGCAGCCCAGGAGTTCGGCGTACCACGGCTGTAATGGTTGTTGCCGGTCGGCTGGCTGTGATCGTTGGGACGATTCACGTCCCAGGCCCACAGGAACTTGCCGCTTTCGGCGTCATAACCACGGATCACACCAGACGGAGCCCAGCGGCGCTGACCGTCCAGAACTTCGTGGTTGACCACGACCACACCATTCACGATCGGCGGCGGCGTCGTCATCGACACGAAGCCCGGAACGGACTCGCCCAGACCCTGCATCAGGTTGACCTGTCCGCCATTGCCGAAGCCCTCGCACAGATTGCCGGTCGCCGCATCCACGGCGATCAGGCGCATGTCGAGCGTGCCTTCAAGAATACGGTTATGGCAGGGCTGGCCTTCCGGCACCTGCGACGACGTGAAATACGTCACGCCCTTACACGCTGCGGTATAGGGGATGGATTCGTATTTCTCGTTGATGTTGTGACGCCAGATTTCCTTGCCCGTTGTCGGGTCAAGCTTCATGATGTCGTTCTGCGCCGAACACATGTAGAGACCGTCACCCACCTTGATCGGTGTGGTTTCAGCCGCCCATTTGTTCACCTGTCCCGGACGCGGGTAGCTGCCGGTATGGTAGCGGAAAGCAACCTGAAGCTGATCGGCGTTCTGTGGCGTAATCTCGGACAGCGGCGAATAGCGCATCTGGCTGTCGTCATGGCCATAAGCGGCCCAGTCACCATGTGCAGGATTGGCGCTCTGCTGCGGAACCATCTGCGGGACGTCGTTCGGATCCATGGATCCGATATCCGGCAGGTTGGCGGCGTTCACACCGGGAGCCTGGGGCGCATAGGGAGACGGGCCGGAGAAACGGCTTTTCGAAGCCGGCGTATTTTCAGTCGGCTCGAAGGAATTGCCACTGCTGCCATTGCCGGGGCCCGGGACAGTGGATGTCGGTGCACCACCACTTCCGGCAGGGGCAAACTGGGCATTGGCAGCCAGCGGTGCCCAGGCCAGCGTGGCACAGGCAGCGGTGGCAAGAAGATGGGATCTGCGCATCAGACGGTTCCCCTCAGGGTACGGCGGGTTTCCATCCGGCGAAGAACCGGAATGGTGAGGGCGACAAGGATGCCGAGCAGCGTCGGGCCGAAATCACGCGGGAGAAGATCAACCGGGCTGAAGCCCACTTCCCACAGCGACCAGATCCATGTGTAGGCAAGCGCACCCAGATAGAGGAATGCGCCCAGCGTGCGTCCCATGACCATGAAAACACCGCCGGCAAGCAGCAGAATGCCACAAAGGACGTAATAGACAGAGCCGCCCAGCATCGCGAGGTCAGCCCCGCCGATAACGAAGAACAGCCCCACCAGAATGATAACAACCCCGAGGACCAGTGTGAGCCACTCGGTCAGGGTCCTGTTGCCATAAGTAGTTGGCATTGGTGAAAGCCTCCTGAACTGATAGTTCGGACGGTAGTTCCAGACTTTCAGGAAAGCTATGGCTCTTTTTAAATATTGTTGAATTCCATTCTAACAAAACCGTGTTTGAATACAGTTCTGCTTCGGTAAATTCAAATGTGCGTTATATTTATTACCCAGCTGGAATTGTCACGACTGCACCGCCGGTGTGATTTGTAGCCGCAAGGGCTGCAAGCACCTGCACCATCGTAAACGCCAGCTTGCTCTGAAAATCCCGGTCACTGATCCAGAACCAGGTGTTATTGTAACTGACCGCCGCGTAGCACGCGTCCGGCTCCTGCTTGCCTGAATGGATCACGACTTCCGGGCGGTTTTCGATTCCGACCTGCCCGATCGTGGGCGGCGTGCGGCCGGTCTTGATGTCGTCTTCCGGAACTTCGACCTCATAGGCGAGCTGCGTCAGCATCGCGAGCATGGAACGGGTAAGAATGGCGATCTGCTTGCCGGGATGCTTGGGATAGGGTCCGTAAACGATTTCGGCCTCTTCCGCGCCCGGATCGAGATGCAGCAGCCGGCGCACTTCTGCCTGGATCGCCAGAAGATTGCTGTCCGAAGTGGACGTCAGGACAAGATAGGACCGCTCCGCACCTCCACTATTGCCGCCACCATTACTATCGGACTTGCCACCGTTCTTCTTGGAATCGGGCGCCGAGGCACCTTCATTGGTGATGCGGATGGTCATGGCTCCGGCAATCTGGAGCTGCCGCAGATCGTGCAGAAGCAGATAGAACCGGACCGAACCACCCCCGAACGGACCTGCACCCAACCCGCGGACATTGGACAGGCCGTCGATGGACTGTGCGGTCAGACGCAGCAGCGTGTCGATCGGCAGACCACCAAGGCTGAGCGGCATGATGACGGTCGGCGAGATCGGCCGGACCACGTTCTCGGCATATTGCTGGCCCGTCACCGGCTGATAGGTGAAGGTCGGGCTTTCCCCGAGCGACATCGTCCCTGTGCCGAACAGATAGTTTCCAACTGCCGTCGCCGGATAGGCATAGAAACCGCCACTGACGCTCTTGGAAACGCTGTAGCCCGCAATCACCTGCGTCGTATCAAGGAATGTCGGGGGATCGGCGTAGCGCAGACGGACGATATTGAGCAGCATCTCATGCTTCTGGGTGTCCCCCAGGGCGCGGGAATATTCGAGCTGGTCATTCCGCAGCTTGCCTGGCCCCATCGGTCCACAGGCGGACAGGCCGGTTGCGGAAAGGCAGGCCAGGGCAGCCAGCAGCGTGGCACGAAAATAGGAATGGTTCGGCATGGCTGTGTAAAGACTGTCCCATTGGCAGGCAAAGCGGAAGGCACAACCTTACTAGAGGGCGCCGGCCATATCTGAAACAGTCATATTCCTCCTCGGCATGCAGGAAGAGAATATTCTCGACGAAATGTGTCGTCCAAGTGCTTGAAACCCCTTGCGGCCTTGCCTAGATCAGTAGTCGGAACACAGGCCCGTGAGGGTCTGGATACGTCAATAGGGTTCGATCCGGTGCCTCACAGGGCCGGGACGGACCGCTGAGAGGACAAGAACATATGAGCAAAGTCATTGGCATTGACCTTGGTACCACCAACTCCTGCGTTGCAGTGCGCGAGGGTGACGAAACCAAGGTCATCGAAAACAGCGAAGGCGCCCGCACGACGCCGTCCATGGTCGCTTTCACCGATAACGGTGAGCGTCTTGTCGGACAGGCCGCGAAGCGTCAGGCTGTCACCAACCCGTCCAACACCCTGTATGCCGTCAAGCGTCTGATCGGCCGTCGTTACGACGATCCGACCGTCCAGAAGGACAAGGAGATGGTGCCGTACGCCATCGTCCGTGGCGACAATGGCGATGCATGGGTTGAAGCACGTGGCGAGAAGTATGCTCCGGCACAGATCGCGGCTTACGTTCTGGGCAAGATGAAGGAAACCGCCGAAAGCTATCTTGGTGAGACCGTCTCCCAGGCTGTCATCACGGTTCCGGCTTACTTCAACGACGCCCAGCGTCAGGCAACCCGTGACGCCGGCAAGATCGCCGGCCTTGAAGTCCTGCGCATCATCAACGAGCCGACCGCAGCAGCCCTCGCCTACGGCCTTGGCAAGCGCGATTCCGGCACGGTGGCCGTCTATGACCTTGGTGGTGGTACGTTCGACGTTTCCATCCTCGAGATCTCCGACGGCGTGATCGAAGTGAAGTCCACGAATGGTGACACGTTCCTGGGTGGTGAAGACTTCGATAACCGCATCATCGGCTTCCTGGCTGACGAGTTCAAAAAGGACCAGGGCATCGACCTGCGTGGTGACAAGCTTGCCCTGCAGCGTCTGAAGGAAGCCGCCGAAAAGGCCAAGATCGAGCTGTCCTCCTCCAAGGAAACCGAGATCAACCTGCCGTTCATCACGGCTGACGCTTCCGGTCCGAAGCACCTCGTCGTCAAGCTGTCCCGCGCCAAGCTGGAAAGCCTGGTTGATGACCTGATCCAGCGTACGCTCGGCCCGTGCCGTGCAGCCATCAAGGATGCGTCCGTCTCCCCGAACGAGATCGACGAAGTCATCCTGGTCGGCGGCATGACCCGTATGCCGAAGGTCATCGAGACGGTTAAGGAATTCTTCGGCAAGGATCCGGCACGCAACGTCAACCCTGACGAAGTGGTCGCTATCGGTGCTGCCGTTCAGGGCGCTGTCCTGAAGGGTGACGTCAAGGACGTCCTGCTCCTCGACGTGACGCCGCTGTCGCTGGGTATCGAGACGCTGGGTGGCGTGTTCACCCGTCTGATCGACCGCAACACGACGATCCCGACCAAGAAGAGCCAGACCTTCTCCACGGCTGAAGACAACCAGAACGCCGTGACCATCAAGGTCTATCAGGGCGAGCGTGAGATGGCAGCTGACAACAAGCTGCTGGGCAACTTCGACCTGCAGGGCATTGCGCCGGCGCCGCGTGGCGTGCCGCAGATCGAGGTCACCTTCGACATCGACGCCAACGGTATCGTGAACGTGTCCGCCAAGGACAAGGCCACGAACAAGGAACAGCAGATCAAGATCCAGGCGTCTGGCGGTCTGTCTGACTCCGACATCGACCGCATGGTCAAGGACGCGGAAGCCAACGCAACCGCTGACAAGGCCAAGCGTGAACTGGTCGAGCTGCGCAACAGCACGGAAAGCCTCATCCACCAGACCGAAAAGTCCATCACCGAAGGTGGCGACAAGGTTCCGGCGGCCGACAAATCCGAAGCTGAAGCTGCAATCGCCGAAGCCCGCGAAGCTCTGGGTGGTGAAAACCTCGACACCCTGAAGGCTGCCAGCGAGAAGCTGACGCAGGCTGCCATGAAGGTTGGCCAGGCTGTGTACCAGGCTGGTCAGGGCGCTGAAGGTGGCGCTGCACCGGAAGGCGAGAAGAAAGACGAAAACGTTGTTGATGCCGACTTCGAAGACCTCGAAGACGACAGCAAGAAGCACTGATCGGGTGACTTCCGCAGGCGGAGCTGAACGCTCCGTCTGACCCTGTTTTCCGAGGGCGCCCGTTCCCGCAAGGGGGTGGGCGCCATTCTTGTTTTCCGGCCCTCGACAGGGACCGCCCTTCAGGACCGCCCCAAGGACCGAACATGGCCACCAGAATCGACTATTACGAATCCCTTGAAGTCTCCCGCACGGCCTCGCAGGACGAGCTGAAGAAAGCCTTCCGCAAGCAGGCCATGCGCTACCATCCCGACCGTAATCCGGGTGACGATGCCGCCGAGCAGAAGTTCAAGGAAATCAATGAAGCCTATGAGGTCCTGAAGGACGAGCAGAAGCGCGCGGCCTATGACCGCTACGGCCATGACGCCTTCGAAGGTGGCATGGGCGGAATGGGCGGCGGCTTCGGTGGTGGCTTTGCTGGTGCTGGCGGTCTGGGCGACATCTTCGACCAGATGTTCGGCGACATGATGGGGGGCCGCCGCGGTGGTGGCCGCCGGACCGGGGCGGATGTCCAGGTTCAGGTCGAGATCACGCTGATGGAAGCCTTCACGGGCGTGACGAAGGACGTCGAAGTCCGGACGCGCGTGACCTGCGAAGCCTGTCACGGTTCGGGCTCGGCCGATCCGAAGGCCGGCAGCAGCACCTGCCCGACCTGTCATGGTGCGGGCAAGGTCCGCGCACAGCAGGGCTTTTTCCTCGTCGAGCGCCCCTGCCCGACCTGTCATGGTTCGGGACGTACCGTCGCTAATCCGTGCAAGGTCTGTCACGGCACGGGCACGGAAGCGAAGACGGAAACCATCAGCATCGATATCCCGGCCGGCGTCGAGGATGGCACCCGCATCCGCATGGCCGGAAAGGGCGAGGCCGGTGGCGAAGGCGTGCAGCCGGGTGATCTGTACGTTCACATCTCCGTCCTGTCGCATGACATTTTCCAGCGTGACGGATCGAACATCTACTGCCGCGTTCCGCTGCGCATGACGCAGGCGGCGCTGGGCACGGAAGTCGAGGTTCCGGTCGTGGATGGTGGCCGCAGCAAGGTCCGCATCCCTGCCGGCACACAGACGGGCGAGACGTTCCGCCTGCGTGGCAAGGGCTTCTCGGTCCTGCGTTCCTCGGCCCGTGGGGATATGTACATCCAGGTCTCGGTCGAGACGCCGAGCCATCTGACGAAGCGCCAGCGCGAACTTCTCGAAGAGTTCGAGAAGGAAGCCGGGGACGACCATGCGAAGGGCAGCCCCGAAAACAGCGGCTTCTTCGCCAAGGTCCGCGACTTCTTCGAAGGCCGCTGATCTTTCAGATCTACAAAAACCCGGTGCTCTCTTTGGAGACACCGGTTTTTTTCATGTCAGGCCGCGCCGAAAATATCCTTTAGGGTCTGTAAATCTGGTCACCTTCCGGAAGGCGGGTGAGACCAAGAAGCGCGACCTCACGACCTGTCAGCAGATCGGCGAGCGTGTAGCGGTCCAGCACTGCCAGAAACGCGCCCAGTGCATCGCCCAGTACACCACGCAACACGCAGGCCGGAGACAGGACGCAGGGTTGGCCGTCCGTGCTGTTGCGGCCCTCGCAGTCCACCAGCGTCATGTCGTCTTCGGTGAAGCGGACGACCGCGCCCACATTGATCTCCGCAGCCGGGCGCGCGAGTTCCAGCCCGCCCCCACGTCCGCGAACGGTCGTGACGAAACCGCCCTGCCCCAGGCGGTGCACGACCTTCACCAGATGGTTCTCTGAAATGCGATAGGCCTGCGCGATCTCGCGGATGGAGACGCGGCGTGACGTGTGAACGCCAAGATGGATCAGCACGCGCAGGGCGTAATCGGTGTGCAGTGTCAGGCGCATGGCGACTCCTCTGCCAGATTGACAGGCGCAGGTCACGTTTTTAAAGATGTATTTGAAATACACCTTTAAGGGGACCGCTCATGTCCACTTCCGCCGACCGCAGCCTCACGCCCGAAACCATCGCCATCATCAAGGCGACCATCCCGGCGCTCGAAGCCCATGGCGTGACGATCACGTCCGAAATGTACCGCCGCCTGCTGGCCGATCCCGCGATTGCGGAAATGTTCGACCCGACGCACCAGTCCAACGGTACGCAGCCCCGTGCGCTGGCCATGGCCGTGCTGGCCTATGCAAAGAACATCGACAATCTGGGTGTGATGGGCGGTGCGGTCGAACGGATCGCGCAGAAACATGCTAGCCTCGAAATCCAGCCGGAGCATTATCCGCATGTCGCCACCGCCCTGCTCGGCGCGATTTCGAACGTTCTGGGCGATGCCGCAACGCCGGAAATCCTTGACGCCTGGGGCAAGGCCTACTGGGCGCTGGCGGATATCCTGATCGGCCGCGAGCATCAGCTTTATGACAGCAGCGCCCATGCGGAAGGCGGCTGGACCGGCTGGCGTCCGTTTCGCATTGCCCGCGCCGTGCCGGAATGTGCAAATGTCACGTCGCTCGAGCTGGAGCCTGTGGATGGCAAGCCGGTCATCAGCGCCGTTCCGGGGCAGTATCTGGGCGTTGATCTGGATATTCCGGGCCATGGACGCACGCGCCGCAATTACAGCATCACGTCCAGCCCGAACCGGAAGGGCTATCGCATCAGCGTGCGTCATGTTTCGAACGGTGCCGTTTCAGGCTGGCTGAACAGCGGGAAATGTGAGGGGACGGAAGTCCTGCTGTCGCCGCCTGCCGGTAATTTTGTGCTGCCGGAGAAGGTCGAAGGACCGCTGGCATTTGTCTGCGCCGGAATTGGTATCACACCGATGATCGGGATGCTGGAAGCGCTGGCCCAGCCCGGTGTCACGACGCCCGTTCATGTCGTGCAGATCGCCCATTCTGCAGAGACCGCGCCGTTCGCGGAGCGTCTGGCGGAGCTGTCCCACAATTCTGTAGGTCGCATCCGGGTGATCACGCGCCTGACGGAGAAAGACGGTCGCCCGACTGCCGCCTGGGTGGCCGAGCAGCTGCCCGGCGGAGTCTCGACCTATCTGTGTGGTCCGACAGGCTTCATGCGTGACATGGTGCAGGGCCTGCCAGCAGCCGGCGTTCCGGCCGAGCGCCTGCGTTACGAGACGTTCGGACCGGATACTGGCGTGACGGACTGATTAAAGCGCGCTGGCCTTCTGCTCTGCGTCCGAGAGGATGCGGGCACGGTCGGCGCCACCATTCGTGGCGAGGCCCTCGGCCTCGATCACGGTGAGGTCCGTGATGCCGATCATGGCGAACACGGATTTCAGATAGCTGAGCTGATGCTCGAAGGATGCGGCCGGGGAGCCTTCGCCATAGAGGCCGCCACGGGCCACGGCGAGCACAACCTTCTTGCCCTTGGCCAGACCTTCGATCCCGCCGCCGGATATGTAGCGGAACGTCTGGCCCGCCACCATGATGCGGTCGATCCAGGCCTTGAGCTGGCTGGGAATCGACAGGTTATACATCGGTACGCCGATGACGACGATGTCGGCAGCCTTGAAGTCCTTCAGGGCATTGGCGCCGGCGATCAGCTCGGGACGGCCCGAAACATCCGGCGTCAGGTCCTTGCCAAGCCAGGACAGCGCCTCGACGTCCAGATGCGGCAGCGGATCGCTGGCAAGGTCGAGGGAAATGACCTCGACGGACGGATCTTTTTTGCGGAACTGGGCGACAGCGGCGGCACTGACATGACGGCTGGCAGAGCTGTCACCGAGGATGCTGGAATCGATATGGAGAAGTTTCATTTTGATCTTTCCGGTTCCTGATCGTAACCAGCACCAGATAAGGAACCTTTGAACCCCGCCGCAAGAAGGCACATTCCGGAACCATAGGCACATGGATGTTCGCGTCAGCGAGACTACTCCGCTTCCATCCCCGCCAGACTGCACGCAGAACAGCGATGCCTGTGCCGTCATCCGCTCCATTCTGGCGCGCACGACGGACAAATGGAGCATCCTGATCGTCAAGTCGCTCGGGCGCGGACCGCACCGTTTCAGCGAACTGCGCCGTGCGATCGACGGGATTTCGCAACGGATGCTGACGCTCACTTTGCGAAATCTGGAACGCGACGGCCTCGTGCTGCGAACCGTTACGCCAACGACTCCGCCGCGTGTGGACTATGAACTCACGACGCTCGGGGAATCGCTGTGGACGCTGACGGAAGCCTTCGGTCAGTGGGCGCTGTCGAACCGTCCCGAAATCGAGGCCGCCCGCAGCCGTTTCGACGCCCGGCTTGACGCCAACACCTGATTTTTCCGTTCTGATGGACCGACCATGACCCAGATTTCCGCTCCCCGTATTGGTATCGCCGGCATTACGGGCCGGCTTGGAACGCTTTGTGCCGAAGAGGCCGGGGACGCCCTCGTCGGCGGCCTGTCCCGCACCGCAGACACCCAGCGCAACATCACGACCGATCCTGCCACGCTTGCGAAAAGCTGCGACGTGGTGATCGATGTCAGCCATGCTTCGACCGTCCCGGCCCATGCGGCAGCCTTCGCACAGGCCGGATGCGCCTGGGTTCTGGGGACGACGGGGCTCGATCAGGGCGCGCAGGATGCCGTGAACGCGGCGGCGCAGCATATTCCCGTTCTTCAGGCCGCCAATTTCTCGCCCGCACTGACGCTGTTTCTGGAGCTGGCGCGGCAGCTTGGTGCGGGACTGCCGGATTATGATGCGGAAATCCTGGAAGTGCATCACCGCCAGAAACTGGACGCGCCGTCCGGCACGGCACTGGCGATTGGCCGTGCTGTAGCGGAAGGGCGTGGGGTCAGGCTCGAGGACGTGGCCCGGACCGACCAGAACGGCCGCCGTCCGGACGGCGCGATCGGATTCGCTTCCCTGCGTGGCGGACAGATCGTGGGCGAACATGACCTCGTCCTGATGGCGGCGGACGAACAGATCACCCTGTCGCACCGCGCGCTGGACCGCAGGGTCTTCGCAAGAGGCGCCCTGCTGGCCGCAAGATGGCTCGCAGGACGCCCCGCCGGCCTCTACACAATGGCCGACGCCTTAAAACGCTAACTTAAAACAGGGTGCAGGGATCAAGATCCCTGCCGGGCCCGGGCAGAGCCCGGATCTCGCATCAACCGCCAGCAATCGGCAGGTTCACACCCGTCATGAAGCTGGAATCATCCCCAAGCAGGAACGCCACCACACCAGGGATTTCGTTGATGTCACCATAGCGACGCATCGGGACGCTGCCGATCATCTGCTGGGCCACGACCTTGGGATCGGTGGAGAAATACTGGCTGCCGACCTTGGCCTGAAGCTCGACCTGACGCTCCCACATGAAGCCGGGCCCCATGTAACCGGGGCTGATGGCGTTCACGCGGATGTTGTAGGGGGCGAGGTCGAGCGCGGCCGTTTCGGTCAGGGCGATGATGGCGCCCTTGGACGCGCCATAGGCTGCCATGTTCGGCGGTCCCTTCACACCGGCCATGCTGGCAGTGTTGACGATGCGACCGTAGTTCTGCGTGATCATCTGGCGCGAAACGGCCTTGAGGACGTGGAAGGCGCCGGTGACGTTGATTGTCAGCACACGCGCGAAATCGTCGGACGGATAGTCCTGAACGGGGGCGAAGGCGCCCTGATAACCGGCATTGTTGAACAGGAAGTCGATCTTCCCGAAGTCCCGGACCACGGTATCCACAATCTGGGTCACGGCCTCTTCAGATGTGACGTCACAGATATAGGAGCGGGCTTCGACGCCCTTTTCACGGACGGCGGCTTCCGCCTTTTCCAGGGCCTCGCGGTTCATGTCCAGAAGGGCGATGGCCGTGCCCTCTTCTGCCAGACGGAGGGCGGTCGCAAGACCGATATTGCCGCCTGCGCCAGTGACCAGACAGACTTTACCGTTAAATTGATTCGACATGTCGAATGCCTCAAACTCTCTGTTTTTCCCGGGACCGTGCCCATGACGGGCAACAAGGTTCACGGGAGCACGAACGCAGCATGGACGGTGTCGTTGAAAAATGAAACGGGTTCGCGCGCTCTCTTTTTTGTGATTTGTGGCCGGTTTCCGGGACTTTCCCGCAGAAAACCGCGTTCAGCCTTCACGCAGCCCCTTGACCCTTGCGCCCAATTCCGCCAAGCCGTCCCCTCCCTGAATGCCACAGCCTGTCTGCCAAGACACCTTGTGGCCCTTCTCACCACTCATTCCCTGCGAGGTCCCTGAGTGCGCAATCACGGCGATTTCCTTTTCACGTCCGAGTCCGTTTCCGAGGGCCATCCCGACAAGGTGGCGGACCGCATTTCCGATACCGTTCTGGACGCCTATCTGCAGGCCGATCCGGAAGCGCGTGTTGCCTGTGAGACGCTGGTCACCACCAACCGCGTCATCCTGGCCGGTGAAGTCCGCGGCCCCAAAGAGGTCGAGGACACGCTGATCGACCGTGCCCGTGAAGCCATCAAGGACATCGGCTACGACCAGGAAGGTTTCTCCTGGAAGAAGGCCGACATCACTTCCTATCTGCACGCACAGTCCGCCGACATCGCCCAGGGCGTTGACAGCGGCAGCGACAAGGACGAGGGCGCTGGTGACCAGGGCATCATGTTCGGCTACGCCACGCGCGAAACCGAGCACCTGATGCCTGCGCCGCTGTTCTATGCGCAGACGATCCTCGAGCGCATCCGCGACTACCGCAAGAACGGTGACGCCCGTGGCGTCGGCCTTCTGCCGGATGCCAAGAGCCAGGTCACGCTGCGTTATGTCGATGGCAAGCCCGTTGGCGTCACGTCCGTCGTGATTTCCACGCAGCATGTCGAAGGCATGAGCCAGAACACGATCCGCGAGACCCTGCGCGACGTGGTCAACGGCATCCTGCCGGAAGGCTGGACCTGCCCGGAAGACGAGTTCTACGTGAACCCGACCGGCAACTTCGTCATCGGCGGACCGGACGGCGACGCAGGCCTGACGGGCCGCAAGATCATCGTCGACACCTATGGTGGCGCAGCCCCGCATGGTGGTGGCGCATTCTCCGGCAAGGACCCCACGAAGGTGGACCGTTCGGCAGCCTATGCCGCACGTTACCTCGCCAAGAACGTCGTGGCTGCCGGCCTTGCCGACCGCTGCACGATCCAGCTCAGCTACGCCATCGGCGTCTCCAAGCCGCTCTCGGTCTATGTTGACCTCGACGGCACGGGCAAGGATGTGGACGAAGCCCGTCTGGGTGCGATCCTCAACGAAGTTGTGGACCTCTCCCCGCGCGGCATCCGCAAGCATCTGCGTCTGAACCGTCCGATCTATGTTCCGACCTCCGCTTATGGCCATTTCGGTCGTGCGCCGGATCCGGTTCTGGACAACTTCACCTGGGAACAGACCGATCTGGTCACCACGCTGCGTGGCGCCCTGAACCGGTAATCTGGCAGAAAACCCCTGGTCGAGTCTCTCAAACCCCAGCCGGAGCGGCTTTACGGCCGCCAGCGCGGCCATCCGCTCCGGGCCCGGCAGCAGCACCTTCTTGAGAAGGCGCTGCCCCGGCTTTCCTTTACCTCACCGGAGAATCCCGCTGCGGGATTCTCCGATGCGGTTTCGCGCGTCTTTCTCGAAATCGGTTTTGGCGGCGGCGAACATGCCATCGGCCAGTCCGAACTGAACCCGGATGTCGGCTATATCGCCTCCGAGGTCTTCGAGAACGGTCTGTGCTCCCTGCTTTCGCGTCTTGTACCTGAAGGTGAGGAAGACACAACCACGCCGCCTCCCCATTTCCGCATCTGGGCCGAAGATGCCCGCCTGCTGCTCAAGGACATGCCCGATGCGTGTCTGGACCGGGCGTATCTGATGTTCCCGGACCCGTGGCCCAAGGCCCGGCATGCCAAGCGCCGCTTCGTGCATCCGGAAAACATCAGACAGATGCACCGCGTCCTGAAACCCGGAGCCATCTGGCGCGTCGCCAGTGACCATCCTGTCTATCAGGAGTGGGTCACGGAGGTGATGGGCCAGCAGGACCTGTTCGATGCGCCGCCCCCGGCCAAAGAACGTCCCGAAGGCTGGTCGCCCACGCGCTATGAGGCCAAGGCCTTCCGCGAAGGGCGTGTGCCATTCTACTGGACTTTCACGCGCCGTCCCTGAACTCTCCAACCCTGTTATTCAGCGAGTTTCCTGACATCATGACCCAGATCGAACGCGAAGAAATGGAATTCGATGTCGTGGTGGTCGGTGGCGGTCCCGCCGGTCTGTCCGCCGCGATCCGCCTGAAACAGCTGATGCCGGATGCAGGCATCTGCCTGATTGAAAAAGGCAGCGAGATCGGCGCCCATATTGTCTCGGGCGCCGTGATCGAGCCGCGCACGCTCGACGAACTTCTGCCGAACTGGCGCGATCTGGACGCCCCGCTCCGCACGCAGGTGACGGAAGAGCGGATGCTGTTCCTGACCGAAACGCGCTCGTTCGAGGTGCCGTATCTGGACCGCGTGATGCCGCAGATGGCCAATCACGGGAACTATGTCGTCTCACTGGGCGAAGTCTGCCGCTGGCTCGGCGAGCAGGCTGAGGCCCTTGGCGTGGAAATCTATCCGGGCTTTTCGGGCGCAGAGCTCTTCATCGAGGACAACCGTGTTGCCGGTGTGGTCACGGGTGACATGGGCATCGAGCGCAACGGCGAGCACGGGCCGAACTTCACGCCCGGCATGATCCTGCGCGCGAAGCAGACCATCCTGACTGAGGGCGCACGCGGCTCCCTCACGGGTCATGCCATGAAGCGTTTCGGCCTGCGCAAGGGCGTCGATCCGCAGACCTATGGCCTTGGCGTCAAGGAAGTCTGGGAAATTCCGGCCGAAAGACACCGCCCCGGCCTCGTGCAGCACAGCTTCGGCTGGCCGCTCGATGACCATACCTATGGTGGCGCCTGGCTCTATCATTTCGGGGAAAATCTGGTCAGCTTCGGCTTTGTGACCGGCCTCGATTACGCCAACACCTATCTGTCCCCGTTCGAAGAAATGCAGCGCACTAAGCTGCACCCGGCGTTCCGGGAGCATTTCGAAGGCGGCAAGCGCCTGATCTACGGTGCACGTGCGCTATCCGAAGGCGGTTTCCAGTCCATTCCGCGCCTGACCTTCCCGGGCGGTGTGCTGGCTGGTGATTCGGCAGGCTTCCTGAACGTGCCGAAGATCAAGGGCACGCATACGGCCATGAAATCCGGCATGATCGCGGCCGAAGCCGTGGCCGAGGCTCTGGAAAAAGACAAAAAGGAAGCCGCCAGCATGACGGCGCGTGTCCGCCAGTCCTGGCTGTGGTCCGAACTGCGCGACGTCCGCAACATCCGCCCGGCCTTCGCGAAATGGGGCATGAAGCTCGGCGCAATTTATGCCGGCATCGACAGCATGATCCTGCGCGGCCGGGCGCCCTGGACGCTGCGCCATCCGCATGCCGATAACGAGACGCTGCGCCCGGCCTCGCTGTGCAAGAAGATCGAATATCCCAAGCCTGACGGGAAGATCACCTTCGATCGCGTCAGCTCGGTCTTCCTGAGCGGCACGAACCACGAGGAAAACCAGCCGGTTCACCTCAAGCTGCGTAACGAGGCCATCTGGCGCACGGTCAATCATGACGTGTTCGATTCGCCGGAGAGCCGCTACTGCCCGGCCGGGGTGTATGAGCAGGAGCAGACGGGCGAAAACGCCTGGCAGCTCCGGATCAACGCCCAGAACTGCGTGCACTGCAAGACCTGCGACATCAAGGATCCGACGCAAAACATTGAATGGTGCACGCCCGAAGGTGGCGGCGGTCCGAACTATCCCGTCGGGATGTGAATTTCTTCCGACGATCGGGCGCATCCGGAGCGGAATGTGACTTTTTCAGTCAGTCCCGCTACGGTAACGCCCGTTTTTGTGGCGGCGACAGCAGCGAAAGATGACGATGAAAGTTCTGGTCCCAGTCAAACGGGTGGTCGATTACAACGTCAAGGTACGTGTAGCGGCCGATGGCAGCGGTGTCGAAACGCAGGGCGTGAAAATGTCCATGAATCCGTTCGACGAAATCGCGGTCGAAGAAGCGGTGCGCCTGCGTGAAAAGGGTGCCGCAAAAGAAGTCGTGGCCGTGACCATCGGCGCACAGGCCGCGCAGGACGTCCTGCGCACGGCCATGGCCATGGGTGCGGACCGCGCCATTCTCGTGCGTACGGACGACACGCTGGAGCCGCGCGCCGTGGCCAACGTGCTCAAAGCCATCGCCACGCGCGAGGAAGCCGGCCTGATCTGCATGGGCAAGCAGGCGATCGACGACGACATGAACGCCACGGGCCAGATCCTGGCCGCCAAGCTTGGCTGGCCGCAGGGCACGTTCGCCAGTGCCGTGACGGTTGCCGATGGTCGCGTCGAGGTCGCCCGCGAGATCGATGGCGGTACGGAAGTCGTGTCTCTCATGCTCCCGGCCGTGATCACGGCGGATCTGCGCCTCAACGAGCCGCGCTATGCGTCCCTGCCGAACATCATGAAGGCCCGCAAGAAACCGCTCGAGACGATCGAGATCGACAGCCTCGGCGTCGATACGGCCTCGCGCCTGACGGTGGTCTCCGTGGCCGAGCCGTCCGAGCGCAAGGAAGGCGTGAAGGTGAACAGCGCGGCCGAACTGGTCGAGAAGCTCAAGACAGAAGCGAAGGTGATCTGATGACCGCTCTTGTTCTGGTTGAAGTCGAAAACGGCGCGGTCCGTCAGGCTTCCCGTTCGGCCGTTGCCGCAGCCTCCCGCTTCGGTGACGTCGATGCCATCGTGTTCGGAGAGGGTGCGGAAGCCGCTGCTGCCCTGCCGAGGGTGACGCGCGTTCTCAGCGTGCCGGGTCTGGTCAATGATCTGGCCGAGCCCGCTGCCGATCTGCTCGCAACCCGCGCGAAGGACTACAGCCACATCGTGGCCGCAGCGTCCGCCACCGGCAAGAACATCCTGCCGCGCCTGGCAGGTCTGCTGGACGTGCAGCCCATCCCCGACGTGGTCGAGATCAAGGACGCTGACACGTTCGTGCGCCCGATCTATGCTGGCAACGCCCTGGCGACGGTCCGCTCTTCCGACAGCATCAAGGTGCTGACGATCCGCGGCTCCAATTTCGATCCGGTTGCGGCCGAAGGTGGCTCTGCTGCCGTTGAGACGGTCGAGGCTCCGGTCAGCGAAAAGTCCGTCTTCGTGAAGGTCGAGCTTTCGGCATCCGACCGTCCGGAACTGGAATCCGCCCGCGTGGTGATTTCCGGCGGCAAGGGCATGAAGGACGCAGCGAACTTCAAGCTGCTCGAACCCATCGCCGACAAGCTGCATGCTGCCATTGGCGCATCGCGTGCGGCCGTGGATTCCGGCTTTGCCCCGAACGAGATGCAGGTCGGCCAGACCGGCAAGATCGTGGCACCGGAACTCTACATCGCCGTGGGCCTGTCGGGGGCGATCCAGCATCTGGCCGGCATGAAGGACAGCCGCGTCATCGTGGCGATCAACGCCGATCCGGAAGCGCCGATCTTCAAGGTCGCCGATTACGGGATCGTGGGCGATCTGTTCGAAGTCCTGCCGGAGCTTGAAAAGGCGCTGTAAGGCGTCCTGTTCCTGAAACGGCAAAAAAGGGGCGCCCCATGACGGGACGCCCCTTTTTTCATGACAGGACCTGACAGAGGTTTAACTGGCTCTCCGCCGCCCATGAGGCACTCTTCCAGGCACGGAGACACCCATCATGCCCCTACGCAAGTTCGCCCGAGACATCCTGTCTTGCCTACCCGTCCTTCTGGGCTTCCTGACCATTCACAGCGCCCTTGCCGCCGCCTACATCGTGCCCTCGGCCTCGATGGAGCCGACACTGATGATCGGGGACCAGATTGGCGTCGTTGTGCCCTCTTATGGTCTCAGCACGGCCAACCTGCCCTTCGGTGATGCCCTGAAGCCGCATGACAGTAGCGGAGGACGCCTCTTCGGGCATCTGCCCCGCCGCGGAGACGTCGTCGTGTTCCGCGCACCGGCCAATCTGCATCAGACCTGGATCAAGCGCGTCATCGGCCTTCCCGGTGACAGGATCGCGCTCGTCCACGGACATGTCGTCCTGAATGGGACCGAACTGCCATGGAAGGACATGGGCCCTGCCCGCGAGGAGAGCCGCAGAGGCGTCTGGCTGCCCGCAGAACGCTATGAGGAAACCCTGCCGGGCAATGTGCATCACAACATCCTCAAACTCTCGCAGGACGGCGAACTGGATAACATCGCGCCTTTCACGGTCCCGGCCGGTCATTTGTTCGTCATGGGCGACAACCGCGACAATTCCGCCGACTCACGGGTGAGTGTTGCGGAAGGCGGCGTAGGGCTTCTTCCGGTCTGGAATCTTCAGGGACAGGCAAAAGCCGTCCTCTGGTCATGGAGACATATGACCCGAACGGCACTCATTCTCTGATTTTTCGCTCTGGCCTCTTGCAGGAAAGCGTTAACCCCTGTAGGAGAAGCGCCGTCGGCCGGAGTGTAGCTCAGCCTGGTAGAGCACTGTGTTCGGGACGCAGGGGCCGGAGGTTCGAATCCTCTCACTCCGACCAGCCGATAATTTTTCCAGAAATCGCCGATACAGTTTCTTGGCCTCAGGCCAGCGCATTTCTGCGCCTGAAACGCAGAAAAATGCCCTCCCCCTTTCGGAAGAGGGCAAAACGGCTTCAGGAACGCTTGTCCCAGGCCGAAGAGGTCGGCCAGACGCCCTGGGCGTAGACCTGACCATAAGCATGAACTTCCGTCAGGAAGGTCCGCTCACCGTCGAGGACGATCTTCACCGTCGGCGCCAGCGTGCCACCGATGCGATAGATTTCCGGATTCTGCGGATCAGCCGAACCGGGCTGCGGCAGGGTGTCAATGAAAGACTGCACGTAACCGGCAGGATCGACGAAGTGCGAGTAGGTCTCGTACGGCGCAGCGGACGGATTGCCGAGCACGAGGCCGGACCCGTTCAGCGGGGTATACGGGCCGAAAATGCCGTTGCGTGACACGAAACCATACACACCATCCGGACCCGTGCTGTTGCCGGTGAAGGTGGAGTGATGGGAAATCGTGAACAGATAGGTCAGACCGTCCTGGAACACGACATGGGGGCGTTCCGTCTGGTCATTGACGCCGAGCGCGGTGACAAGCGCCGGCAGCATTTCCCACTGCGAGAAATCACCCTTTGTGGAGTCGGATTTCAGACGCGCAATACCGATAGCGGCGGCACCATACTGCGCACCGGCCGGAACGGTCGTGGCCGGCGGCACGAGACCCATCTCGTCGGAGCCGATGGTGAAGTCACCGCGCATACCCGGAACATTGCCTTCAAACAGGGCATAGATCTGGTTGTCGTCCGGGTTACGGAAGATGTGCGGATCGCGGAAGTCCCAGTACTGGTCCTCGACGATGTTGGCGTAGTTCACGCCGTCCGCCTGGAACATGTCCGTGCAGACATCGAAGCCCTCGAACCACACGCCATTGGCATCCGCGAGAACACGGCCCGTCGTGTAGGACGGAACGGACTCGGACGGGGTGTCATTGACGGAGGTGTAGAACAGATCGACCGTGCTGCCGCTGTTCTCGCGCATGACCGCGCAGCCGGACCATTCCCAACTGCGGGAGTTGGCGCCTTCCTTGATGACACGACCGCCGAACTTCCAGTCCGCGCCATTGCCGGTGCGACTGTAGTAGTAGCCGATATAGGAATAGTTGTTGCGGCTGTGCCAGCCCTCAACCGTATCGCCCGTTGCGGAGCGGTCGGCCACGAGGGCGAACATGACGTACCAGCCTTTGAAGGTCACGGTTTTGCCGTGGATGTCGCGCAGCAGCCAGGTATCCCACTGCCACACATCGGAATCGATGACCGGGAAAGCATAGTCGATGACCGGCATGGTCGTGGTCGGATCATCGGTATGGATCTTCATCGCGTCAGCGATCGTCCAGCGCGAACCCGACTGGATTGCGCTTTGCGTGCTGGAAACAGCGTTCATGATTTTTCCCGTAAATGAAAAAAGAAAGTTTCAGACAGTTTCCAGGAACCGGAACATCGTATTGATTCCAGATCCTGGAAACCTTGCAGAAGAAAGCTGTCTCGGGCCTGTATGGAGCCGTAATTTCTCCACAGGACACCGTATCTTTCTTCTGAAGCAGGCAACAAAAAAAGGCCTGTCCTTTCGGAGAGACCTTTTTGCAAAAACTTTATCTCAAATTATTTTATGAGCCATTTATTGACTGTGTTTTATGGCTCAATGCCACAGTTATAGGGAAAGGCTGCGCGCAATGCAAGCCGAAAAATGCTGTACTTCCCCGCCGACCGTCGTCCGAGCCGCGCATGGGCACAAAAAAACCCACCCGGTGACGGGTGGGTTCCTTCAGGAAACCAGAAGGTTACAGCACTCAGCGGCGCTGGAAACCGGCCATTGCCGAGCGTGAAAGCTCTTCCAGAAGATCGACGGCGCCTTTCGAATCGTTCAGGCAGGGAATAAGGGCAAATTCCTCCCCTCCTGCTTCCATGAACTCTTCCCGAAGCTCGTTTCCGATTTCATCGAGAGTCTCAAGGCAGTCCACCATGAACCCTGGCATGATAACGGCGATCTTCGTGATGCCCTGCTTCGGAAGAGCCGTGACGAAGGGCGCCGTATAGGGCTGAACCCATTCGAGCGGTCCAAACCGGGACTGGAATGTCAGTGGCATCTGCGCTTCATCAAGATCCAGGGTCTTGCGCAGGGCAGCAATAGTCCGCTCGCATTCGTCGCGATACGTGTCGCCCTTTTCAATACAGACCTTGGGCAGCCCATGGAACGAGGCCACGATCTGCTGCGGCTTGAAGCTCAGACCGGCCAGCGTCTCCCGCACGGATGTCTCGAGAGCGCGGATGAATGCGGGATGATCCGGAAATGACGGGACGGTCAGCACGGCCGGCTGGCGACGCAGGCGCATGAGCGCGCGAAAAAGCTGATCGTTGGCGGTTGCGGTCGTTGTCGCGGAATATTGCGGGTAAAGCGCGATGCTGACGATCCGGTCGCAGCCCTGATCCATCAGGCTTTCAACAGCCTTCGCAACAGAAGGGCGACCATAACGCATCCCCCATTCAACGGGGACGCCATCGGCACGAAGCCGTTCCGCCAGACCTTCGGCCTGCCTGCGCGTATAGACCCGCAACGGGGACGCGTTTTCTTCCTTGTGCCAGATCCGCGCATAGTTTGCGCCGCTGGCAAAGGGACGTTTTGTCAGGATGATGCCCTGCAGGATCGGCTGCCAGATCAGGGGAGGGCTCTCGATGACACGTCGGTCAGAGAGAAATTCGCTCAGATATCGCCTTACCGAGAAATAGCCTGTGTCATCAGGCGTCCCGAGATTGATAAGGAGAATACCGGTCCGGCCTTCTGGCGGAGGAGCGATACGGGGGGTTTTGTGAAGAAATGCCATAGTGCCCTCTACTCTGGAACCGGGAAGGCACTTAGGAAAGAGGTAAAGCGTCTGGAGATACGCGCCCCTTGCGGGACGCTATCGTCGATGCCTTACTTTCGCATAGGAAACATCCGGTTTCCGCGTCCCTTGCAACATAGTATAGGCAAACACCGCAACAGCGATTGTCATCGGACCAACATACGGCAGAAGAGTATTCGTCAAAGCCATACTTGCCTCCTTTGAGCCTTTGGAAAAGATTTTCTGGTGGGCTCGATTCAGAGATTGAGCACATCGCGTCTGCGTTTCAACAAAAAAATTCCGAATTCTTCAAAAAACATTCAAGGAAATGAAATATTCCCCTGTTTTCAGCATATTAAGAGAATACGACTCTGCGTCACCTTGTCTGCTGATGGCAACCATCCCATCTCAAAGCTGTTACAGACGCACAGTCCGATTTTGAAACAAGGATTTCCAGACATGGCTACACAGGATCCCGTCATTTACGTTGTTGCCGACGGCGAAAAAGCCCGTTTCCTGCGCCTTGAAGGCCCGCAGCTCCGCACCATCGCAAGCTTCGACCTGCACAAGGGTTCCAATGCGGAGACGGATGTCGGCTCCATCAAGGCACCGCGCGAAAATCCGCATGAGCAGCTCAAGGAACATTTCACCCGCGATCTGGCTGGCCACATCAACAAGGCCGCACAGAACAGCGATGTGGAAGGAATCCTGCTTGTTGCACCGGCGCAGGCCATGCATGAAATCCGCGAACATCTCGACAAACCGACGACCAAGAAGCTCTTCAAGACGGTGGTCAAGGATCTCGTCAACACGCCTGACCACGACCTGCTGAAGCACCTCGACCGCCCGGAAACCGGCTGGCCCGAACTCGCTTCCGTCTGATTTCGATCAGATCTGCGGGATGGCTTTCAGACAGCTTTCCCGCAACACGGGATTGCCTCGCTTCGATCGTTTCCGGTCAGAGCGATGACAGTCCCGAAGACTTCAGATCCGTCTGGCAAGCGCCAGATGCAGATTTCCCCGCGTCTGTTCCAGAAGCGGCTCGATATCAGCCAGAGCCACTCCACGTCGCAACAGAACAGCCCGTTTCGTGTTCCCCTGGACCAGTTTGAGGGCTTCACGCGCCTCCTCGGCCGTTCCACCAGCCAATTCCATGACCATCCGCTCCGCACGGGCCTGAAGCTTGTCGTTGCTGATGCGCATATCCACCATGCGACCGCGATAGACATGCCCCAAGCGCGTCATCAGCGCCGTGGAAAACAGGTTCAGTGTGACTTTCTGCGCAGTCCCGGCGGCCATGCGCGTTGACCCAGCCAGAACCTCGGCACCCGTCGGAATGCAGATTCCGAGTTCCGCTTCCCTCAGCAGACGCGATTCCGGATTGCCGCTGATACCGATCGTCAGCGCACCCACTTCCCGCCCGAACTGAACGATGGCGCAGGTATAGGGCGTATTGCCGCTCGCCGCGACGCCGATCACCACGTCATGTTCATTCGGATGATGCTCCATCAGATCAAGCCGCGCCTGATCTTCCCGGTCCTCCGCGCCTTCGGCGGCCTGGGTCGTCGCCCCTGCCCCGCCGGCTAGAAGCAGAACCAGATTCTCCGGAGCCAGACCAAAGGTCGGCGTCAGTTCAACACCGTCCTGCAATCCGATCCGCCCGGACGTCCCCGCCCCCGCATAGACCAGCCGGCCACCAGCTTGCAGCCGGGGCACAGCTGCCTCGACGGCCCGCTCAATAGACGGCAATGCCTCGCCAACCCGGTCCAAAGCCGCTTTCTGGGACGTCAGAAGCCGGTCCAGAAGAACGTCGAGCGACAGGCGCTCGATATCCTCATTGGCTGCAAGAACCGTCTCGGTACGGGATAACGTCATCACTCAGTCTTCGTCTTCATCCGGCACTTCGTTGCGACGGAACAGCTGCCCGTCCTTTAGAAGCCCCTGCTCCACGATGCTTTCCGCAATCTGGACCGCATTGAGCGCCGCACCCTTGCGCAGGTTGTCGGACACACACCACAGCGCCAGACCGTTCTCGACCGACGGATCAATCCGCAGGCGGGATACATAGGTTGCATCCTCACCCACACATTCGATCGGCGTGACATAGCCGCCGTCTTCGCGCTCATCCCGCAGGATCACGCCCGGTGCCTTGCGCAGCGCCTCGCGTGCCTTCTTCAGATCAACCGGCTTCTCGCATTCGATGCTGATGGCCTCGGAATGTCCGATGAACACCGGAACGCGCACGCAGGTCGCTAGGACCTTGATGTCCGGGTCCATGATCTTGCGGGTCTCAACCACCATCTTCCATTCTTCCTTGGTCGCACCGTCGTCCATGAAACGGTCGATATGGGGAATGACGTTGAAGGCGATCTGCTTGGTGAACTGCGCGACCGTCGGCGGATCATTGACGAACGTGCCCTTGGTCTGGGCGAACAGCTCGTCCATGCCGTCCTTGCCCGCGCCGGAAACAGCCTGATAGGTCGAGACCACGATGCGCTTGATCCGGAACAGGTCATGCAGCGGCTTGAGCGCCACCAGCATCTGCGCGGTCGAGCAGTTCGGGTTGGCGATGATACCACGGCTGGCCTTGCCGATTGCCGCCGCATTCACTTCCGGCACGATCAGCGGCACGCCCGGCTCCATGCGGAAATGTGACGTGTTGTCGATCACCACACATCCCGCAGCCGCAGCCTTCGGCGCATAGACGGCCGAAACCGCACCACCCGGCGAGAACAGCGCAATATCCCAGCCCTTGAAGTCGAACGTTTCGAGGTTCTGGACCTTCAGGACTTTCTTGTCCCCGAAAGAAATCTCACGCCCGGCCGAACGCGGAGAAGCCAGCGCCACAACTTCATCGACCGGAAAGTCCCGCTCCGCCAGAATTCGCAGCAGTTCACGCCCCACCGCACCCGTGGCGCCAACAACCGCAACCCGATAACCCATGATCTTTTCCCGTTCCCTGAAAATCAGCCCGAAAAGGGCAGACGCTTTAAAAGCGCCGACAGACGGTGCCGCCGCAGTTCGTAGCGGGCCTTGCGCCCCGTCGCCATGTAGTTGAGCTGGATCGCATACCGTGTTCCCACGAACTGCCGGTGCCCATGCCAGGTCGCCGGACCGTTCGGAAACACCAGCAGTGTCCCTTCCGCCGGCGTCACCTCGACGTCGAAATCCTCGACATCATCCGGCCCGTTCAGCAGCCGCAGACAGCCATCACGCGACGCCCAGTCCTCGCCCCGCGGATTGAGATACAGCAGGATCGTGACCAGTTTGGCCTCAGAGTCCCGATGGATCCGCCCGTCCTTTTCCCGCGTGCGTCCGCGCACTGTCAGCATGGTCGGCGCATCCGCCAGATCCAGCCCGAATTTTTCAGCCACCAGCGCCTTGAGCTTCGGACCCTGCAGTTCCGCGATCATGGCCGAGACATGCGGCGTCAGCTTCAGCGCTTCCGGCGGAAAGGAGCCGCCGGATTTCATCTCCGGCAGTTCGGAGACAACCGCCTTCAGATCGTCATTGCCGATGAAGTGCGGCACCACCACATGCGGAAACGGTTTTTCCGCAACGGGCGTGCTCTCGAACGCATCATAATCAAGGGAAATCCTGCTCATGGTGCAGGAGGCTAGACGCGGCCCACGTCTGCGACAAGGCCTATTCCACACATGTGAGACCTGCCTTTTGCGAAAGAATATTACCCCCGCAGCAGCCTGTGCACCTTCACCATCCGGCTTGTCGCCAGATAGCGGACATATCCTGCCCCCAGACGGTTTGCACCACCTGTGCAGACATGGGGTTTCGGCTGGGACGAAACCTGCCCGTTCCATACGGTGTGCAGAAGGCGCGGATCGATCCTGCATTCCAGCAGTCGATGATCCACACCCGACTGACCAGCATCATCTGTCAGAACAGTATGCGCGGAGAGATCATCGCGCTGAGGGCCATCAGCCGCGAGGGACATCCCAGTCAGGGCAAGAACATTTCCTGTCACAACCGCCAGAAACAGCAGAGCACGCATGTGCGGAACTCCCATCTCAACGAGGCCGGCTCAAGACCGGTCATCGGACTAGACGACTCTCGGCCCTCAAAAGTTGCGGCAACTTTGTGGCAGATCGGACAGATTTCTGCCTTCAAGCGGTCCGACCACTGGAATCCCACATGATTTTCCTGCCTCAATTGCTCTCCATTTTCCGACCCAAGGCGTCCTTTCATGAACACACGTTCTCTGGTCCTTCCCGAACTTCTTCCACTCCTTGAGGAAATTCCGACAGTCGATCTGTCTCCTGAATCCCTGCCCGCATTCCGCAGCGGACTGGAACAGACTGCTGGCCAGTCCTTCCTTCAGGCCGAAGACTATCCCGTCACCCTTGAGCGCCTGAACATCCCTGGCACGGAAAACGCACCCCCCATCCGCCTCCTGACCGTCCGCCCCCGCAAGGAGGCCACAGGCCCGCGCCCGGCACTGCTGCATCTGCATGGCGGCGGCTATTTCGCTGGCCAGCCCGAGCTCACCACGACCCAGCTCTGCCAGTTCGCACAGGAGCTGGACTGCGTGGTCATCTCCCCTGATTACCGCCTTACCCCCGAACATCCGTTTCCGGCCGCGATCGAGGACGCCTACACAACGCTCTGCTGGATCACCCGCAATGCCGACACACTCGGGATCGACGCTGGCCGCATCGGTTTGACCGGCGAAAGCGCGGGCGGCGGCCTTGCTGCGGGACTGGCTCTGCTGACCCGGGACCGCGAAGGACCGACGCTGCTGTTCCAGAACCTCGTCTATCCCGTGCTCGACGACCACACGATTACGGGCCAGCCTGACGCTTCACCTGTCGGGGGCGAGTTCCTGTGGACCCGCGCCAGCAACACCTTCATGTGGACGGCCCTCCTCAATCCCGTAGCGCCCGGTTCGGCCGATGTCTCACCCTATGCCGCTCCCGCCCGCGCAACCGACCTGACCGATCTGCCCCCGGTTTATCTGTGTGTTGGCGCGCTGGACCTGTTTCTGGATGAAGATCTCGCCTATGCGCGGCGCCTGATCCATCAGGGTATCTCCGTAGAACTGGAAATCGTGCCCGGCGCCTGCCATATCTTCGACCAGACAGACACCCCGGTCGCCACCCGCTCCATCGCACGCCGGATTGACGCCATGAAACGCGGCTTCGGTCTCTGACAAAGGATGTTCGGGACAGGCAGAGATTGGCCCTCTTCTGCCAGTCCGCTAAACTGCGCGGCCATATGACAGCCCCCGGTTCCGCCTCTCCCCGGCAGGAGCGCGGCCCCCGGGGACACAGGAGACGAGTTCATGGGCGACCATCACGATGACCGGGACGCCATCAATGGCGAAAACACCGTCTATCTGGCGGAGCTGCACACACGCTGGCAGCACGACCCGGCCTCTGTGGACCCGGCTTTCGCGTCCCTGTTCGAGACCCTCGGCTCCGACCGCCTGACCGGCCCGGACACGGCTGATCAGAACGATGCCAGTGCCGAGAGCCTGAAATTCGCCTATCGCCTGCGCGGGCATTCCATCGCAGGGCTGGACCCGCTTGGCCTCGCCCCCACACCCGACATTGCCGAACTGACGCCTCCGGGTGCGGACCGGGACCTGATCGCCCGTCTGCGCCGCGCCTATTGCGGCACCACGGCCGCCGAGTTCATGCATCTTCAGGACCCGGCCCAGCGCCAGTGGTGGATCGACCGTCTGGAAAATCCGGCCCCCGGCCCGTCACTGGACCAGAAGCGCATTCTCCTCGCCCTGACCCGCGCCGAGGGCTTCGAGCAGTTCTGCCAGAAGCGCTTCATGGGCATGCGCCGCTTTGGCCTTGAAGGCGGCGAAAGCGTTATCGTGGCCCTAAGAACCCTGATCGATGCCGCGGCACAGGATGACGTACGTTCCGTCTCACTCGGCATGCCACATCGCGGCCGCCTGAACGTGATGGCCAACATCCTGCGCAAGCCGTTCGCCGCCATTTTCAGCGAATTCGCCGGCGCCTCTTTCAAACCCGATGACATCCAGGGCTCCGGAGACGTGAAGTACCATCTCGGCACCGCCACCACGCTTGAACATGCCGGCCACACCGTCCGCATCTCGCTCCTGCCCAACCCATCGCACCTGGAAGCGGTGGACCCGGTCGTGCTCGGCCGCGTCCGCGCCGATCAGGATCGCGAAAAGGATCGCAACCGCCAGCACCATCTGGGCATTCTCGTCCATGGTGACGCGGCCTTCGCCGGTCAGGGCGTGGTGTACGAAACCCTCAGCCTCTCGAAGCTGGAAGGCTACCGGACGGGTGGTACGGTTCACGTCATCATCAACAACCAGATCGGCTTCACCACCGTCCAGTCCGACGCCCATTCCGGCCTGCACAACACCGACATTGCCAAATCCGTTCAGGCCCCGATCCTGCACGTCAATGGCGACGATCCCGAAGCCGTCTCACGCTGTGCATTTTTGGCCCATGAATGGCGCCGCACGTTCCAGTCCGACATCGTGCTGGATGTCGTCTGCTATCGCCGTCACGGCCATAACGAGACCGACGAGCCCGCCTTCACGCAGCCCGCGATGGTCCACGCCATCCAGTCCCGCGCCACGACACGCAGCCTTTATGCCGCTCATCTGATCCGCAGCGGCGTCATGACCAAAGCCGAAGTCGAGGAGATGTGGACCCACTTCCAACACCGTCTGGAAGAACAGTTCGAGAAATCCAAAACCTATCAGCCCGACGGGACGGACTGGCTGGACGGCCCCGAAGATCCGACCCGCCTGCAGGACGAACAGGACCGCATCCAGCCCATGACCGGCGTACCTCTCCGGCGCCTTCAGGAAGTGGGAGAGGCCATCGGCACGATCCCCGAAGGTCTGGCCGTTCATCCGCGTCTGGCCCGGCAGATCATTGCCCGCGGCAAGGCCGTCGCCGATGGTGGTCCGATCGACTGGGCGACGGCCGAGGCCCTCGCTTTCGGAACACTGTCGATGGACGGACATCCCGTCCGCCTGTCCGGGCAGGACAGCCGCCGGGGCACGTTCAGCCAGCGTCATGCCGTCCTGTTCGATCAGGATACAGGACGCGAAGACACGCCCCTGACCCATATCGCACCCCATCAGGCACCCCTGAACATCTGGAACTCGCCGCTCTCGGAATATGCCGTCCTCGGCTTCGAATACGGCTATTCTCTCGGCGATCCGGAAGCGCTGGTCCTGTGGGAAGCGCAATTCGGCGATTTCGCCAATGGCGCGCAGATCATCCTCGACCAGTTCATCGCCTCGGGCGAAACCAAATGGCTGCGGACCTCCGGCCTGACCCTGCTCCTGCCGCATGGCTATGAAGGCGGCGGCCCGGAACATTCCTCAGCCCGCCCCGAGCGCATCCTTCAGCTCTGCGCCGAAAACAACATGCGCGTTTGTGACATCACCACGCCTGCCAACTATTTTCACGCCCTGCGCCGCCAGATCGCACGCCGCTGCCGCAAGCCGCTGGTCGTCTTCACGCCGAAATCCCTGCTGCGCAACAAAGACGCGGTTTCGATGCTGGACGCGATGGGGCCGCACACACGTTTCCAGCCCGTCATCGCGGACCCGGCAAAGGAAGACGGCGCACGACGCATCATCCTGTGCACCGGCAAGGTCTATTATGATCTCGTTGCCGAACGGACGCGCCAGAACCGTGACGACGTCGCCATCATCCGCATCGAGCAGCTCTATCCATTTCCGCATCACACCCTGATGGAGCAGCTTGCCCGCCATCCGGACGCGGAACAGGTCCTGTGGTGTCAGGAAGAGCCACAGAACAACGGTGCCTGGATTTTCGTGGACCGTCGCATCGAACGCGCACTGCGGGGCTGCAATCATCGCGTGCAGCGTCCGGACTATGTCGGTCGCGAAGGCGCAGCCTCACCCGCGACCGGTCTGCCCGGCGCTCATGCGGCCCAGCAGGCAAAACTGGTTCAAGACGCCCTGTCCTGAACCTTTTTACATCAGGAAAACCTCAGGTCGGGCCGCCCTGATAGCCATAGCTGCTGCGGCCCGCACCAACATTCCCATAGTCGTCGCCACGGAACTGCCGCGATCCCTGACCACCATAATCCGGCCCGCAGGCCGCAAGAGCCGCCAGCAGCGCAAGCGCCACCCCAATCCGAGCACGCGTCATCAGCGTTTCCCCTTAATGTCGTTCCGTTGCGCCACCCTACGCCGCAAAACGGCCATGCGCTACAGTGCAACCCTGGCAGGAGACGATGGTTTTTACAGATTTTAAAGGGGAGTTGGTGAACCGGCTGGGACTCGAACCCAGGACCATTCGATTAAAAGTCGAATGCTCTACCAACTGAGCTACCGGTTCATCCGCACGCTGGCTACCCCACAACCCATGAGGGCGTCAACCTCATCTCCCTGAAAAACAGGCCGTTTAGCCGGAGCCCTGCATGGTTTCCCACGCCGAAAGAGGCTATGGCCGCCAGACAGTCTGTTTTGCGGACGGCCGTTCCTTTTTCAGCTTCATAAGGAAGAGAGAGATGTCCATTCAGATTCTTCCCGGTCTCTTTCTCGAAGAAGACGAACTGAAAGTGACCTATATCCTGGCTTCCGGCCCGGGCGGACAGAACGTCAACAAGGTCGCCACCGCTGCACAGCTCCGGTTTGACGCTGCGCGTTCCCCTGCCCTTTCCGACCGTATCCGTACGCGGCTGATCGAACTCGCAGGCAGCCGCGCGACCCAGAATGGCGAAATCATCATCACGGGTCGCCGCTTTCGGACCCAGCAGCGGAACCGTGAAGACACCATCGAGCGTCTGGCAGAGCTGATCCGCAAGGCAGCTCACCGCCCGACATTCCGCGTTGCCACACGCCCGGGCAAAGCGGCGCGGCAGCGTCGCCTGGATGGCAAATCCCACCGGGCCGGCATCAAGCGCAACCGGAAGGTCCGTCTTGACGACTGAGAGAGCACAGACCGAAACAGAGCCAACGCACATTTATGCGTCTTCAACTGCCATCTGATACGTTCAAGTAACATAGAATCGCGCCATTCAGCCCCTGAGCGCCTCAGCTACCACATGACCGACTTTGAAAATATGTTTCCCGGTTGATACCCGATTGGAAACATCATGTCCGGAACAGGTACCCCCGCAGGCTTTTGTTGCCCTTATGCAACAGGCAGAAAATCTGTCACACGAATCATTTTTGCTACTTTCATGTAACGAGATTTTATCATTACTCTTTCGAAACCCCCTCTGAACCCAAGAGCGGCGTCTCATGGAGGTATAGATAGTAGTAATGAAGTACCGGCATCGCATCTCCCTGCTCATGACAACGGCCGTCTCGGTTATGCCCTGCATGTCTGCCATGGCCGCAACGACCACCGATCAGCCTGCCACCCGCCATCACAGCGCAAAGCCTACCAGCGCCGCTCACGCTGCTGCCCGGCCTGCCACAGCTTCAACGGCCAAGCCTGCGGCCGCACCGCGCCGCAAAAAGACCGACGTCAATTTCACGGGCGAAGCCGAAACGATCAACGTCACCACCGGTACCCATGCGACCAACCGCAAGGCGCGCGAAAGCTCGTCCCCCGTCAGCGTGATTTCGGCCGCAACCTTGCGCCATTCCGGCATGATGAACGTCGCCGACGCCCTGACGCGTACCTACGCTTCCATCAACGTTGTGGCCATGGGCGCGGATTCCGCAGCCCTGACGTCCTCCATCCAGATGCGCGGTCTCGGTCCGAATGAAGTCCTGGTTCTGGTGGACGGCAAGCGCCGCCACAACACAGCCAACATCACGGCCGATGCCGGCCCGCAGTTCGGCTCCACAGGCGCCGATCTGAACACGATCCCCGCAAGCGCCATCGACCATATCGAAGTGCTGGAAGACGGTGCCGCCGCGATGTACGGCTCCGACGCCATTGCAGGCGTGGTGAACATCATCACCAAGAAGCAGGCACACGCCATCCACACTTCTGTGCAGACCGGCGCAAACGCCTATAACGGCGACGGCTGGCAGTACAAGGTTGATGCCGATGGTGGTGTGAAATGGGGCAATGACGGCTACCTGCATCTCAGCGGCGAAGTCTATCACACCGATCACATGGTCGTCGGCGCACGCGATCACCGCCTGATCGGAAGCTGGCCCACCAATGCCACCACGACGGGTTACTATACCGGCCTCGTTCCAAACGCGATGAACGTGCCTGCTGATTCCAACAAGATCATGAGCACGCCGGAAGAGACCCGCGAAAGCCTCGCCATCGACTTCGGCAAGACCCTTACCGAAGGCGTGAATTTCTACGGCCTCATCACCTACATGCACCGCCATGGCGAAGCCTATGAAAACTACCGGACGCCGGCGATCGCGCCGACCATGTATCCGGCCGGTTTCTCACCGCTCGAAACATCGGAAGAGAACGATTACGCCGCTACACTTGGCCTCAAGGGAGACAATTTCTTCGGGTTCGACTGGGATCTGAGCACCACATACGGCGCGGATGGCAACAAGATCGGCAACAAGAACACGGCCAATACGGGCATGCTCGCCAGCACCTGCTCGACCGATCCGACGTCGTCCTATTATTCAACCGATGGCTGCGGCTGGTCACCCAACACGACGCGTGCCGAAACCTATCGCATGGCGCAGTGGACCAACAATCTGGATTTCCGCCGCCAGTTCAACATCGCCCATACCGTTCCGATGACACTGGCCTTCGGTGGCGAGCATCGTCTCGAAACCTATCAGATCAAGGCCGGTACCCCGCCGTCCTATGAACTGGGTGGGACGCAGGGCTATGCCGGTCTCGGCCCCAACAGTGCCGGCAACTGGAGCCGTGACATCTGGGCGGCCTATATTGATGGCGACTTCCATCCGCTCAAGCACTGGGATCTCGATTTCGCCGGGCGTTTCGAGCACTACACCGATGTCGGCAACACGGAAAACGGCAAGGTCTCGACCCGTTACGACGTAACCAGCAAGATTGCGCTCCGCGGCACGATCAGCACCGGCTTCCGTGCGCCCACCCTGGCCGAGCAGCATTACAGCGCCATGAACGTGGACCCGACCGGCGCCTCTGGTCTGCTTCCCGTCAGTTCAACGGCCGCACGCGTCCTGGGTGCCAGTGCCCTGAAGCCGGAGCGCTCCGTCAGCGCCAGCGGTGGTATCGTTGTGGAACCCGTGAAGAACTTCCATGTCGAAGCGGACGTCTATCAGATCAATCTGCGTGACCGCATCGTGGGTGGTGGCACCGTCAAGGGCGAGTCCGCCATCGAGGCTATTGAAGCCATGGGATATTCCCTGCCGCTCAACAGCATCACGCCTGACAACGTGTCCGCCTACTACATGACCAACGGCGCCAGCACCCGCACGCAGGGTCTGGATATCAAAGCGGATTACATGATCCGCTTCCACAATGCCGGTAACCTGAACCTCAGCATGGCGCTGGACCTGAACCGTACGCGCCTACACCACAATGGCACCGACACCAACGGCAATCCGCTGCTGAATGCCCAGAACATCGCCTATATCACGACCGCCTATCCGCGCAGCAAGATCATCCTGAACGCGCTCTATACGGTCGGAAAATGGGACTTCAACGTCCGTCAGACACGGTATGGCGAAACCACGTCCATGCTGACCTACTACGACTGGACGGACAAGACGCTCCCCTGCCCGAGCGGTGGAAGCCTGGCCTATTCCAACAGCTGCTTTGCGCAGTTCAAGAATACGCCGCGCTGGCTGACGGATATCGAAGTCGGCTACCGCTTCAACAGCAACTGGCATCTGGCGATCGGCGCGAACAACATCTTCAACGTCCGCCCCCGTCGCGTCCAGCAGATCAACAACTCCCGCGGCGCCCAGATCTACGACCAGTTCTCGCTGCAAGTGCCCATCACGGGCGGTTATTACTACGGACGGATCAACGCCAACTTCTGAGACCGTTTTTCCAACTGCCCCTAGAAAAAGGCGTCCCATACAGGGGCGCCTTTTTTGTTGAAACTGCGCTCCAGACCAGCGCCTGAGAGAATGGACAAAGAAAAAGGTCTCACCCCCGAAGGGATGAGGCCTTTTTCAGTTTCAGACCGGATGGTCTTAGGCAGTGTGGGCCGTTTCGGCTTCTTCCGAAGCGACCAGATACGGGCCTGCGGCCAGAACCTGGATGGCCAGCATGCCGAGGCTGTTCGGCTGACGTGCCGTCAGGGACAGCATGGCGTTGCCGTTTGTCCAGCGCGCTGCGATGTTTTCCTGAACATCCCAGCCAGCCAGACCAGCTTCCGTCAGGTGCTGGTCGATGCGGATCGTGTTGCCAGAGTCGAACAGCGTGATCTCACCGACGAGAACACCGAGGTCACGACGGTCATCCACGAACGGTCCAACCGTCTCGCTCGGGCGGGACGTGCGGGACATCAGGCGAACTTCCGTCACGTCGGACGGGATCATGAACATCACGCGGTCATTGGCGGTCCGAACCTGATGAATGGTCTGGCCCGTGCTGGTGACGAGATGCAGACCCGAGTCTTCGGTCAGGACCGGAGCCGGGCTGGTGTTCTCAAGACCGGCGTTGATGGCGCGGGCTTCGATCTCACGGAAGATCGGCTCGACCACCTCGTGGCTGACAACCAGCGGTGCAGCTGCGTCATCATTCCAGTTGCGTGCACGGCCACCGAGCGACACGACGGTGCCGTTCTGGCGGAAGGAGTGACGGTTCCCGGTATCGAGATAGCTTTCCGTCATCATGCCATCAGCCATGATCACCGAATGCTCTGCCGTTTCCACATGGAAGTAGTCATAGGACGGCATGGTGCGGTCATAGACCACGGAACGACCGTTCACGAGCATACGGGCCGGGATGAAGCCGCCATTGATGAACAGGCAGTGCTCCGGCGTGACCAGCATGTCCTTGTAAGGCACGCCCTCAGCCAGCGCATCCTTCATGATGCGGACCGGATAACCTGCCTCGGCATCGCTCAGACCCGTCTTGGCAACCATATGTGCCCGGCCGGCCCAGGTGACGGTGCGCTCAACGGCCTCACCATTCACGAAAGCCAGAACCGTGCTGCCCAGACGCAGGGTCTCGACGGCAACGTCGCCTTCCGGCGTACGGATCATGCTGCCTGCGAGGAAGCAGGTCGTGGTGCCATTGTCTTCAACAATCCAGCCGTTGCTGCCGTCCTGAACGATGGTCGCCGTGGCGGCAGGCGTGAAACCGTCAGCCGTATGGATGTTGCCATAGGTCAGCTGGCGGCCGTCAGCCAGCGTGATCGTCAGGGTGTAGGAGCCATCGTTATTCGGCGTGTAGGTCGCAGCCGTCGGAGCGGATGTGACACCGGAGATACCGAAATGCGTGTTGGCGGACACACCGTTGATGACGATGTTCTGGTTGTTGGCCGAGTTGTTATGCAGGAAGCCGTTGGCTTCGACATAAACCGTATTCACCGTCGAAGGATCAACATTGATGGTGTTGATGCTTTCGCTCGGGTCCAGGAACAGGCTGCTGTCCTGCGACAGGTTGACCGTACCGCCACTGATCCAGAGCGGGTTGGTCGCCGAGCCCAGCGTGGCGTTGATCAGGTTGATCGTGCCGCCGTTATTGACGTTGTTGGTATCGAACACGACGTTGTTGTCGTTGTTCATGATCGTGATCGTACCGTCGTCACGGTTCATCGTGACGCCGCCGAGTTCAACCTTCGACGGGGTGTTGATCAGGATCGTGCCGTCGTTTTCGAAGCCGGCCGTGGCAAAGACATAGCCGTTGTAGTTGTTGCCGCCATTTGCCGTGATTTCCAGCGTGCTGTTCTGCCAGACGCTGAGGCTGCGGATCTGGTTGTAGGACGGTGCGTTGGCGACAACGGTAGTCGGCGTGGTGTTACCGTAATAGCCGACATTGACGTCAGCATTCTGCTCGCTCTGCGGAATGGCGTCGCCGTTGAAGGAGTTGCCCGTCGTATTAATGACATGGCCCTGGCCGTCATACAGCGTCCAGTTCTTCGGATCGTACCAGTCACCGCCGGTGGCGGGACCGGTCCAGCGCCATGCGGCATCGTGATTGTGATAGCTGACGGCATTGGTGCTGTACTGGGAGGTGTCACCACCGGCGCTGGCTGCCGCAGCGGCCGTCGAAGCCATCTGCTGGTGCAGATCGCTCGTAGCATAAGACGCCGAAGCCGTGCTCGTACCGGCATCTTCGATCAGCCAGCCCTGCGTTCCGTCCTGGACGATCGTTGCGTGGGCAGCAGGCGTGAAGCCGTCTGCGACATGAACCGTCGGATAGGTAATGGCACGACCGTTACTGAGATTGATCGTCAGGGTGTAGGACCCGTCGGAGTTCTCGGCATAGGTGGCGGAGGTCGGCGTGGAGTCACCGCCGCTCAGGACACCAAAATGGGTGTTTTCAGACACGCCGTTGATAACGGTGTTCTGCACGGAACCGCTGTCGTTGGTGTAGAGGTTCCGGACATAGATCGTGTTGACGCTTGCCGGATCGACGTTAAGCGTGGAGCCTTCGCCATACAGACCTGCAACGAGCGTGCTGTTCTGAAGGTTGACCGTACCACCAGCGATCGAAACGGGAGCGGTCTCGCTGCCAAGGGTCGAGTTGACCAGGTTCAGCGTACCGTTGTTCAGGCGCGCATCGTCAAGCGTCACGTTCCCGTTGTTGTTCATGATCGTCAGGGTGCCGTCGCCTGACGTCACGCCGCCGAGTTCGACCTTGGACGGGGTATCGACGATGATCGTACCGTAGTTTTCCAGACCGGCCGTTGCGAAAACATTTCCGTTTCCGCCCTGCGCCGTGATCTTCAGGGTGCTGTTCTGCCAGACGCTGAGGCTGCGGATCTGGTTGTAAAGCACGGCATTCGATACGACCACGAACGGCGTGGTGTTGCCGTAATAACCGACATTGACGTCCGCATTCTGCTCGCTCTGGGGAATGGCGTCGCCGCTGAAGGAGCTATCGGTCGTGTCCACCGGATTGCCGGCATTTTTCAGAGCCCAGTTGCTCGGATCGGACCAGTCACCGCCCGTTGAGGAGCCAGCCCATTCCCAGGCATAGTCATGCTGATGAAAACTGGTTTCGCCGCTCTTGTAGGTGACGTCGTCGGTTCCGTTGGTCGTATCGGCCATGATGAGATCTTCCAAAAAGATTTCCGGCAGAGAAGACTCGCCGGTGTAGGTTTGGGAATTGCTAACGGTTTCAAATAAGGCGCGCAAGTTAATAATATGCAAACCGCGACCCTGATTTTGCGCAAATTCGTGAATCTTTCGTGCGCGTGACCTGTCCTGCCGCATGAGGGAACAGGAACTTCCGCAACGGGGGCGCCTCCTGCGGGGCAGGTGTAGCGTGTCGGCGACGCATGCGGTATGCTGACACAACTGAATTCTAGCGTGGTGACCTGTCTTGACCGAGCTGACCGAGCCGACTGATCTGACCCCTTCCGGCCGTCTTCCTGTGACGATCGAGGAGGAGATGCGCTCCTCCTATCTGGCCTATGCGATGTCCGTGATCGTATCGCGTGCGCTGCCGGATGTGCGGGACGGTCTGAAGCCGGTTCATCGCCGTATTCTCTATGCGATGCGCGAAAGCGGCTTCACGGCCGACAAGCCCTATCGCAAGTCGGCGCGTGCGGTCGGTGACGTGATGGGTAAATACCATCCGCATGGTGACAGCTCGATCTATGACGCCATGGTCCGGATGGCGCAGCACTGGTCCATGCGCGTCAAACTGATCGACGGTCAGGGTAATTTTGGTTCGGTCGACGGCGACAGCCCGGCTGCCATGCGTTACACCGAGGCCCGTCTGGCCAAGGCATCGTCCTTCCTGCTGGACGACATCGACCGCGATACCGTCGATTTCCAGCCGAACTATGACGAGAGCGAGAACGAGCCGAAGGTTCTGCCGGCGGTCTTCCCGAACCTGCTCGTCAACGGTGCGGCCGGTATTGCTGTCGGCATGGCGACCAACATCCCGCCGCATAATCCGGGTGAGGTCATCGACGCCACGCTGGCCATGATCGCCAACCCGGCCATCGAACTCGACGAGCTGATGCAGATCATCCCGGGGCCGGATTTCCCGACGGGTGGCATCATCATGGGCCGCAGTGGCATCCGTCGCGCCTATGAAACAGGCCGCGGCTCCATCCCGGTCCGCGCCCGTGCCGAGATCGAGGAAATCCGCAAGGACCGTCAGGCCATCATCATCACCGAGATCCCGTATCAGGTGAACAAGGCCACGTTGCAGGAAAAGATCGCCGATCTGGTGCGGTCCAAGGAAATCGAAGGCATTTCCGACATCCGCGACGAGTCCGACCGCTCGGGCATGCGTGTCGTCATCGAGCTCAAGCGCGATGCGACCCCGGATGTGGTCCTGAACCAGCTCTATCGCTTTACGCAGCTCCAGACGTCCTTCAGCGCCAACATGCTGGCGCTCGACGATGGCAAGCCGCGAACGATGGGCCTGAGGGACATCCTGGAAGCCTTCCTGCGCTTTCGTGAAGAAGTCATCCTGCGTCGTGCCCGCTTCGATCTGAACAAGGCCCGCGACCGCGGACATCTGCTGGTCGGTCTGGTTCTGGCCGTCGCCAATATCGACGAGGTCATCGCGCTGATCCGCGCCGCGCCGGATGCCGCAACGGCCCGTGAATCGCTGATGGCGCGTGAATGGGACGCTGCGGAAGTCATCCCGCTGCTGGAGCTGATCCATGACGAGGGCAATGTCATCATCGATGGCAAGGTCCGCCTGACGGAAGCACAGGCCCGCGGCATTCTGGAACTGCGCCTGCAGCGTCTGACGGGTCTGGAACGCGAGAAGATCCAGGGCGAACTCGGTGAAGTCGCCCACAAGATCGGCGAACTGCTGGCCATCATCGAGAGCCGCCCGCGTCGTATGGAAGTCATGCGCGAAGAACTTCTGGCCGCCCGTGCCGAGGTCGCCACGCCGCGCGTGACGGAAATTTCCGATGCACTCGGTGACCAGACCGATGAAAGCCTGATCGAGCCCGGCCAGATGGTCGTCACCATCACGCGCGACGGCTTCATCAAGCGCACGCCGCTGGAGGTCTTCCGCTCCCAGAACCGGGGTGGCCGTGGCCGCACGGCCTCCGGGCGCCGCGGAGACGACGTGATCGTCCGCAGCTTCAACGCCCATACCCATCAGTGGGTGATGTTCTTCTCTTCGGGCGGCAAGGCCTACCGGATGAAGGTCTGGCACCTGCCGGAAGCCGCGCCGACCGCCAAGGGCCGCGCGTTGGTCAACCTGCTCCCCGAACTGGGAACGGACTCCATTACGGCCGTTCTGCCGCTGCCGCAGGACGAGGAGCTGTGGGAAGACCTGCACCTCGCCTTCGCCACGGCCAGCGGCAATGTGCGCCGCAACCGTCTGAGCGATTTCCGCAACATCCGCGCTTCCGGCCTGATCGCTATGAAGCTGGATGAGGGCGACTCTCTCATTGGCGTGGCAACCTGCCGTGAAGGTCAGGACGTATTCCTGGCGACGAAGAATGCACGCTGCATCCGCTTCCAGATCACGGACGAGACGCTGCGTGTGTTCGCCGGCCGTGGCAGCACGGGTGTGCGCGGCATCCGTCTGGGTGAGGGCGACGCCGTCATTTCGCTGTGCATCCTCAATCACGTCGAAGCCAGCGTCGAAGAGCGTTCGGCCTATCTGCGGATGGCCAATGCCAAGCGCCGCGCCGAAAATGCGGCTCTGGACGACAGTGCCGAGGACGAGACCGTTTCCGATGACGAGGAAACTGTCGAGATCACGGGCGATCTGACGCAGGAGCGTTTCGAGGAACTGGAGCAGCAGGAGGAAATCCTCCTGACCGTGACGGATGGTGGCTTCGGTCGCCGCTCTTCAGCCTATGATTACCGTGTCTCGGGCCGTGGTGGTCAGGGCATCACCAACATGACCTTCTCCGCGAACCGTCGTGGCAAGGAAGTGGTGGGCACGCTGCCGACGCTTGATGGCACGGATGTCATGCTGGTCACGGATACGGGTCGTCTGATCCGCCTGCCAGTGTCGCAGGTCCGTGTCATGGCCCGTCAGGCCAGCGGTGTGACGCTGTTCCGTCTCAATGATACCGAGACCGTCATCTGTGTCTTCCCGGTTTTGGAAGATGACACGGAAGAAGGCGATGCGGATGAAGGATCGGAAGCAGGCGCCAAGGTGATTGGTGATGCCAGTTCCTCCGAAGCGGCTTCTGAAGCTCCCTCCGCAGGCGACGATGCCGCACCTGACGCCTGAAACGCCGACTGATCCACGTGTCGGGTTCTATCCCGGCACGTTCGATCCGGTCACGTTCGGGCATCTCGACATCATCCACCGGGCCTCCGCCCTGTTCGACCGACTTCTGGTCGGCGTAGCAGTGAATGAGGGCAAGCAGCCGCTTCTGGATCTGGAGGCACGCCTTACGGCCCTGCGCCATGAAGTGAACAGGCTGCCGCATGGCGACCGGATCGAGGTCGTCGGCTTCGATACGCTGCTGGTCGATGCCGTCCGTCAGGCGGGCGCAGGTACAGTCGTGCGCGGGCTGCGGTCCGGCGGGGATTTCGACTACGAAAGCCAGCTTTCCGGTGCGCTGCGTCGTCTGGCCCCGGAAATCGAGACGGTCTTCCTGCTGTCTTCCGAAGAACATCGCAGCACGGCCAGCAGGATCGTGAAGGAAATCGCACGACTGGGGGGCGATATTTCTCCCTTCGTCAGCGAAGATGTTGCACGTATCGTCTTGTCGAAACTGGGCCGAGGGCCGACATAAGAGCCTTCAATGATTTCTGGAAGGTTCCAAGATGTCCGATACTGCAGTGCCCGACGGCAACAAGCTGGTTTTCGAGCTCAAGACTGGCAAGGTCGTCATCGAGCTGCGCCCTGACCTGGCTCCGCTGGCATGCGAGCGCCTCAAGCTCCTGGCCACCGAAGGGTTCTATAACGGCGTGCCGTTCCATCGCGTGATCGAAGGCTTCATGGCCCAGGGTGGGGATCGGTCGGGAACCGGTACGCAAGGCAGCCACTATCCGGACCTCAAGGCCGAATTCACGGACAAGGCCAAGTTCGAGCGCGGTACGGTGGGCATGGCCCGCACGATGGCACCGCACTCCGCCAACAGCCAGTTCTTCATCATGTTCGCCGACAGCCCGCACCTGAACGGTCAGTACACGATCGTCGGCAAGGTGATCGAAGGCATGGAATATGTGGATCAGCTCAAGCGCGGTTCGGGCGCAGGCGGCGTGGTCAAGGACCCCGACACCATCGTCAAGGCTTATGTCGAAGCCTGAGTTCCGCTGAAAAGCAGGACTACGGGAAAGCCGGTGCAGAAATGCACCGGCTTTTTTTGTCTTTTCTCCGACGCGCGCATCATGCGCCGGTTCATAAGTCTTACTTATGAACAGATAGAAACATAAGATTTCACTCTCCTTTTCCAGAATCGTATGATCATCACGATCAGAAAAGGAAGAATAACAATGATGATCAAAAAGAAAGCTCTGGTATTCGACGCAGTATTACTGTCCTGCGCTCTAGCCCTGCCCGCCTGCTCAGGCGGTGTTGCCAATGGAACCGACGGCCGGAGCCATTTTGCCAACACGGTTGCTGTGATGACGCCGGACCCGTCCAGTATTCCGGACCGTGCGGTCTTTTAAGACCGGGCCCGTGGGCTGACGGAAAACGCCCTGCCATGGCGGATGTCGGCTGACATCCGCCATTCTCTTATCTGCTATCCGGTTTCCCTGACAGGATCAGAACGGGATTTCGTCGTCCAGATCGTTGTCCGGCGGGGCATCCCAGCCACCATTGCTGCCACCCGAACGGTTACCGCCACCGGTATTACCGCGGGATCCTCCCCCGAAACCGCCCGAGCCGCCAGCTGAGCCGCCCCGGCTGCCACCGCCGAAGCCGCCACCGCTGCCATAGCCACCGCCATTGTCAAAACCGCCATCATCGCCGCCACCGCTGCGATTGCTGTCGATCAGCACGAGGTCACCGCGGAAACGGTCGATCACGACTTCGGTCGTGTATTTTTCCTGGCCGGACTGGTCGGTCCATTTGCGGGTGCGGAGTTCACCCTCGATATAGACCTTGCGGCCCTTGCGCAGATAACGCTCGGCAACATCGGCCGTGCGCTCATTGAAGATCACCACGCGATGCCACTCGGTGCGCTCCTTGCGCTCACCCGACTGCTTGTCGTTCCAGGTGTCGGACGTCGCAACGGTCAGGTTGACGATCTTCGCCCCCGACTGCGTGTTGCGGACTTCCGGATCCTTACCCAGATTTCCGACCAGAATCACCTTGTTGACGCTGCCTGCCATTCCCGTCCCAACCAATTTTCTCGAATTGTTCTTTTCATACGTGCGTAAGTCCCCATCTAATGGGGAACAATCCAACGCCATTCAAGCGCGTTTGATCTCACAACTACCTTTTCTCCACATTCCGGGGTTTCCGTGAGCTTTCCAGACAACCATTCGATCCGTGTCCGTGGGGCCCGCGCCCATAATCTCAAGAATATCGATGCCACGATCCCCCGTGATTCCCTGACGATCATCACGGGCCTCTCTGGCTCCGGAAAATCCTCCCTGGCCTTCGACACGATCTATGCCGAGGGCCAGCGGCGCTATGTGGAAAGCCTCTCCGCCTACGCGCGCCAGTTCCTGGAACTGATGGGCAAGCCGGATGTGGACTCCATCGAGGGCCTCTCTCCGGCCATCTCGATCGAACAGAAAACCACATCCAAGAACCCCCGCTCGACCGTGGGCACGATCACGGAAATCCACGACTACATGCGTCTGCTCTGGGCGCGTGTCGGCATCCCTTACTCCCCCGCGACCGGCCTGCCGATCGAAGCCCAGACCATCAGCCAGATGGTGGACCGCGTCATGGCCATGCCGGACGGCATGCGCCTGATGCTGCTTGCGCCAGTCGTGAGGGACCGCAAGGGCGACTGCAAGCGCGAACTGGCTGAACTGACGCGCAAGGGCTTCACGCGCGTGAAGATCGACGGCGAGCTGTATGAAATCGCCGAGGCACCGGAGTTGAACCGCAAGACGCGTCATACCGTCGAAGTCGTGGTGGACCGGATTGTCGTCAAGGAAGGGATTGAATCCCGCCTGGCCGACAGTTTCGAGACCGCGCTCGAACTCTCCGACGGTCTGGCATACGCCGAGGAAGTCAAACGTGCAGGCGAAAAGGAAGCCCCGGCGCATGTCGTGTTCTCGTCCCGCTTCGCCTGCCCCGTCTCCGGCTTCACGATCGAGGAGATCGAGCCGCGGCTGTTCTCCTTCAACGCGCCAATGGGCGCCTGCCCTGTGTGTGACGGCATCGGCACCGAGACCCATTTCGACGCGAACCTGATCGTCCCGGATGACAGCCTGACACTGGCCGAAGGTGCCATCACCCCGTGGAAGGGTGCGAGCACGGACTGGTACGACCAGACGCTTGCCGCCCTCGCCCGCCATTGCGGCGATGACATGAACACGCCCTGGAGCGAGCTTCAGCCCGCGACGCAGGACCTCATCATCAACGGTTCGAAAGAGCCGATCGACATTCCCTACAGCGATGGCGGGAAGGTCCATATCATCACCAAGCCGTTCGAAGGCGTGCTGAAGAACCTGCGTCGCCGCATGGCCCAGACGGACAGCATGTGGGTGCGCGAGGAGCTCTCCCGCTACCAGTCCGAAAAGCCGTGCCATGCCTGCCACGGCGCACGCCTCAAGCCCGAAGCCCTGTGCGTGAAAGTCAAGGACCTCAACATTGCCGAAGCCTCGGACATGCCGATCCGCAAGGCTCTCGACTGGTTCTCCACCGTGGAAGCAACCCTCACGCCCCAGCGCGCCGAGATCGCCCGCCGCATCCTGCGCGAAATCACGGACCGGCTGCACTTTCTCGATGATGTCGGGCTGGACTACCTCACCCTCTCGCGCGGTTCCGCGACCCTGTCCGGCGGCGAAAGCCAGCGCATCCGTCTGGCGTCGCAGATCGGTTCGGGCCTGACGGGCGTACTGTATGTGCTGGATGAGCCCTCCATCGGCCTGCATCAGCGCGATAACGAACGCCTGCTCGGCACGCTCGACCGCCTCAAGCGCCTCGGCAACACCGTCATCGTCGTCGAACATGACGAGGACGCCATCCGTGCCGCCGATTACCTGATCGATATGGGACCGGGTGCGGGTAAGCTCGGCGGTGAAGTCATTGCCGTCGGCACCCCGGCAGAGGTCGCCAAAAATCCCAACAGCATCACCGGCGCCTATCTGTCAGGCCGCAAAGTCATTCCCGTGCCGACCGAACGTCGCAAGCCCAGCGGCATGCTCACCCTGCACGGCGCACGCGGCAACAACCTCAAGGATCTGACGGTCGATTTCCCGCTCGGCACCTTCATCGCCGTCACCGGCGTCTCGGGTGGCGGCAAGTCCACGCTGGTCATCGACACGCTGTACAAGGCGCTGTCCCGCCAACTCATGAAATCGAGCCAGACGCCGCTGCCCTATGACCGTCTGGAAGGCGTGGACAATCTCGACAAGATCATCGAGATCGACCAGTCCCCGATCGGTCGTACCCCACGCTCCAACCCCGCGACCTATACGGACCTGTTCGCCCCGATCCGCGACTGGTTCGCCGAACTCCCCGAGTCCAAGGCGCGCGGCTACAAGCCTGGCCGCTTCTCCTTCAACGTGAAGGGCGGTCGCTGCGAAGCCTGTCAGGGCGACGGTGTTCTCAAGATCGAAATGCACTTCCTGCCGGACGTGTACGTGACCTGCGACACCTGCAAAGGCGCACGCTATAACCGCGAAACGCTGGACGTGAAATTCCGCGGCAAATCCATCGCAGACGTGCTCTCCATGACCGTGGACGAGGCCCTGCCGTTCTTTCAGGCCGCGCCGAAAATCCGCGACCGTCTCGCCATCCTGCAACAGGTGGGGTTGGGTTATGTCGCCCTCGGCCAGCAGGCCACCACGCTTTCGGGCGGCGAGGCCCAACGCGTCAAGCTGTCGAAAGAACTGGCCAAACGCGCCACTGGCCGCACGGTCTATATTCTCGACGAACCCACGACCGGCCTGCACACGGAAGACGTCCGCAAACTGCTTGAAGTACTCCACACCCTCGTCGATCAGGGCAACACGGTTCTGGTGATCGAGCACAATCTGGAAGTCATCAAGACGGCCGACTGGCTGATCGATATCGGCCCCGAGGGCGGGGACGGCGGTGGTCAGGTCGTCGCAGCCGGAACGCCGGAAGACATCGCCGCCTGCAAAGCCAGCCATACCGGCCGCTTCCTGGCCCCGCTGCTGGACGCACCGGGCGCAAGACAGCCGCGCAAGGTCACGGCTACCAAAATCACACAGGCCATGCTCGCCGCCAGTCTGCCGCCACCAAAAGCCGAACGCACAGCCGCGAAAAAGGCAAAAGCCGCCAAAGAAAAAGCAGCGAAAAAAGCTACTGAAAAGAAACCCCGAGGCCGCCCCGCCGGCTCCCGCAACAAAACCAAAGCCTGAACCCGGTCTTGTCCTGAAGAATCAGTCTCTCTTCAGGACAAGAATCCCAGAACATAAGCCAGCCCGAACACCACCAGAACCGTACCGTTGAACAGGGCATGGCACAGAGCTGTCGTCCAGAAAGGGCTGATCCCCACATCCTTCTCGGCAGTCAGGAAACAGAAATAGAAGCAGCTTCCGCTCACCAGCCCGGTACAGAGCGCAGTCAGAGCACTTCGCCCCAAACTGCCGCCGTAATGAGTGAAGGAAAATGGCCCCACGCAACCGAGCCACGCCACAAACGGCGTCACGGACCGCTGCCCCAGCACCTTCCGTACCAACACGATCGGCAGCCAGAAAAACAGAAACGTTTCCATGACGGGCGCAAGCAGAACGCCGAGAGCGACGGAGGCCACGGCCCCTGGCTGCCACGTTCCAGTGGCCCCGAACCCCTCTGCATCAATCAGAAGATGCAGAGGGATGGCGGTCAGGGCATTGATCAGCGCATAGCGCCCCGCAATCCGGAACATCCGCCGGGCCACATCCGGCCGCTGCGAAACATCCTCAGCGACCGGCGAGACCGCCGTCACTTCTGGCGGACGCCCAGATGCCGGGCCCGCCGCGCCTGTGCCAACGCTTCCTGACGCTCACGTTCGGCATAGCGGCGGCGCTGTTCTTCCGTCCGTTCGTTATGGCAATGCGGGCACGACACACCCTGTACAAACAGCGGCGAGGCCTTGTCGTGCGCGTTCAGCGGCCGACGGCAGGCATGGCAGACATCATACGTCCCGATCTCCAGCCCGTGCTTCACAGAAACACGCTGGTCAAACACGAAGCACTCGCCTTCCCACAGGCTCTCTTCTTCCGGAACGGTCTCCAGATATTTCAGGATGCCGCCCTTGAGGTGATAGACCTCGTCCACACCTTCAGCCCGCGCAAAGGATGTCGATTTCTCGCAGCGGATGCCCCCCGTGCAGAACATCGCGATCTTCGGCAGACGGCCTTCCGCTTCCAGTTCCTGTCGCCGTTTGCGAAACCATTCAGGAAATTCGCGGAATGATTTTGTTTTAGGATCTTCGGCGCCTTTGAACGTCCCGATCGTCACTTCGTAATCGTTGCGTGTATCGATCAGGATCGTATCCGGATCGGAAATCAGCGCGTTCCAGTCCTCCGGCGCCACATACCGCCCCACGCCCTGACGCGGGTCGATATCCGGCTCGCCCATCGTGACGATTTCCTTTTTCAGCCGCACCTTCATGCGACGGAATGGCAGTTCCGGAGCGCGGGAGTCCTTGCTCTCCAGATCCGCACAGCCCGGCAGCGCACGGATATGCGCCATCACGCGCTCCATACCCTCATCCGTCCCGGCAATCGTGCCGTTGATCCCCTCACGCGCCAGAAGTAGGATTCCCTTGATGCCTTCCTTCTCGCATAGATCAAGCAGCGGCCCGCGCAATGCGGCCGGGTCTTCGAACGGCGTGAAATGATACAGCGCGACAATGCGGGTCGGTTCTAGGGCATCAGGCGCATCAGACATGGGGCAACCATCCGGGACATGGGGACCGCAGACAGAACCGCGATCAGGTGGAACACTCTGGGCCCTGCAAATATCAGGGCCACGCCTGCCATGCCAGCACAGACGGCATTTCCAGAGGCTTTATCCCACCGCAGGACGCTGGCTGTCTGCCCCTGCAAGGCCCCGGTCCTTCATCAGACGCCGGATCGTATGGATCACCTGCGTCCCGGTAATCAGCCGCGAGCACTCGAACTGCCGGTCCGTCCCCTTATGGCGCGGGCACCAGAAGAAGTCCTTGTGATCGAACTGAAAGGCCGGATCGTTCCAGCAGGAATTGCAGGTGTGCCAGTTAATGACCCGATAGGGCGTGGCGAACTCGTTATCCGGATGCGTAAACCCTGAAATCATCACGACCGGCGTACCCGCCGCATGCGCCAGCCAGGCCAGCCCGCTCGACAGACCAATGAAGAAGCTCGCATGTTTCAGCCAGCGTGCACGCTCCGTCAGCGGCCGGCTGCCGGTCTGATCCTCGGCGCCATGCGGAATGTGGTTATAGACGTAGCCCGTCCCGTGATACGGCTTCTGGTCAATGCAGATGACGCGATATCCCGCCTTTTTCAGAAACGCGATCACGTCATGCCAGCCGCCGGGATTATTCCAGTACTTGCACTGCGTACTGGCCTGCGTGGCAATCACGACATATGGCTCGGCAACGGGCGGCGTCTCACCGTCAGGAATGGTGATGCCCGGCGGTGTGTCATTCCAGGGATCAACGCCCAGAATATAGGCCGCCGTTCTGTGCAGACCGACATGCCGGAAGTCCGTCGGCTGGCGGGTATTATCCTTGTCCGTGAAAAACAGCCCGATATTGTAGGTCGCATAGAACCGGGCCGTAAAATCCGGGTCTGCTTTCATGCGGTCATGTCCGACAAGCGTCAGTTCCGGATTGGCACTGACCACAAGCGGCAGGATCGCCTCGGACACCGAACACGTCACTTTTGCACCGCTCTCCTGTGCCAGACGCCGGGCCGCCGGCAGCCAGGCCAGCGTATCGCCGAGCGTTCCAACCGGAAGCTGGACGAGAACCGGCTGCCCGGACAGTGCCAGGTCATGATGCACGACCAGTTCCGGCTCCGATCCCGGCTGCTCCAGCCAGACATCCACCGTGAACGGGACGAAGAATTTCTTGGTAGAGGAGACCATGCCGCCCTTCAGGCGCGCATCAAACAGCACATTCCCGGTCACATGGTCCGAAAGCCGCACATGCCACTGCGCTCCGGCCGGGATTTTTTCTCCTTCCAGTGACGGCAACATGACACGAGCGCCATCATTGAAGTCGAACCGGACACCCCGAGCGCCCTTGATGACCGGCTGAAGCGATGGCGCGTGATACGGCCCCTCAATGGCTTTGGACGATGAAGACGCCGAACCGTCATTACCGCCAATGCCGGAATCCGTCACATCCGCCGTCTCCGGCACAGGCACGGCAGCCGTGCCACTTGTTTTACCATCCAGGGGAGCGACAAGCCCTTCCGGAACATCCAGTGCAACAGGGGACATAACAGGATCACTCGACATCATTGGCGGATACTCCGTGGCTCATACGGAAGAACACACACGCAGGCCGGCTCCCCCTGAAAATGTTGTAAGACACCCGTCCCGGACTGCCAATCCGCAGGCATCCCCACAAACCTGCTCCCCCCGCCAGAATGCCTGCGATAAGGTAGCTTCATGACCCAGACCAGAGCCATTCGCGGCCCCTACCTGACCTTCCATGCCGATCCGTTCACCGTCGATCCCATGGAGGCCCTCCATCACGAGCCCGACGGCCTGATCCTGATCGAAAACGGTCTCATCACCGCTGCCGGCTCATGGGACAGTCTGCGCAACACCATCCCCGCCGGAACAGCCGTGGACCATTATCCCGACATGCTGATTTCCGCCGGCATGATCGACACGCATGTCCACTACCCGCAGCTTCCGGTCATCGCGTCTTACGGCGAGCAGCTTCTGGAATGGCTGGAAAACTACGTCTTCCCCGCCGAAGCCCGCTACGCCGACATCACCTATGCCCGCGCTGTCGCCCGGCAGTTCCTGAGCGAGCTCCTGCGCGTCGGCACCACCACGGCTGCCGTGTACTGCACCGTCCATCCCCAGTCCGTGGATGCTTTCTTTGAGGAATCCGAGCGCCTCAACACCTGCATGATCGCCGGCAAGGTCCTGATGGACCGCAATGCCCCCGAAAACCTGCGCGACACCGCCCAGAGCGGCTATGACCAGTCCGCCGAACTCATCGCCCGCTGGCACAATCGCGGGCGGCAGCTTTATGCCGTCACCCCGCGCTTCGCCCCCACCAGCACCCCCGAACAGCTCGATCTCGCAGGCGCCCTGCTCGCCACAAAACCCGACCTGTTCATGCAGACCCATCTGCTGGAAAACCGTTCCGAAATCGCCTGGGTCCGCGAGCTCTTCCCCGACCGCGCCTCCTATCTGGACGTGTACGACAAGGCCGGTCTTCTCCGCCCACGCGCGATCCTCGCCCATGCCGTCCATGCCGAAGAAGCCGATTTCCAGCGCTGCCATGACACCGGCTGCTCCATCGCGCACTGCCCCGGCTCGAACCAGTTCCTCGGCAGCGGCTCGTTCCCGCTCTTCAAGGCTCTCAATCCTGAACGCCGTGTCCATGTCGGGATCGGCAGCGATATCGGCGCCGGGCCTGCCCTGTCCCTGCTTCAGGTCCTGTCCGATGCCTACAAGGTTGCTCAGGGGCTTCAGACGAAACTCCATCCCGCACAGGGACTCTGGCTCGCCACGGCTGGCGGTGCGCAGTCCCTCGGCCTCGAACACCGGATCGGCAGTATCAGGCCCGGTCTCTACGCCGATCTCTGTATTTTCGATCCTGCCGCCACACCTTTGGGCCGGATCCGCGCCCAAACTGCCGAAACCCTTGCCGATCGCCTCTTCGCTCTCACCATGCTGGGCGACGACCGCAGCATTGCAGCGACCTATGTCGCCGGACAGCTCCTGCACAAACGAAACGCTGCCTGAAGTTTCTGGAACACACCCAGACCCAAAAAAAGACACTCGGTGTCATTTTTACTTTGACTCTGAAAAAATTTTGAACTCTAGGGTTACCTTAATTATTTTTCAGAGTCGCAGCGGTAATACTGGGAGCGGTATTTAATCTGCGAGAATATTCCGGCTCATCCTCGGGCTCGCGACTTAAAAGCAGGTACTATGCACCGTTCTCTGTATCCCGCGCAGTCTTTCCGTTCCCTGATGTCCCTGACAGCCGTCTTGTCCGTCGGTGTCTTTGTGACTGCAAGCCAGACCGCACATGCCGCCGACAGCGCACCGCAGGTTACGCTTGGCAATGACGGAAACAGCAACGGGCAGTCCATGTTCCGCACCCTCTTTGACGGACAGCGCGCGCTGGGAACGAGCGGCCTGTCCTCGCTCGAAGGGGCCAGCGGCGGTGGCATCGCAAGCTGGGCTACCATCGGCGGCTATGGCTCCAACAAGAGTGCTGGCATGGCCCTGCACTACAGCTATGTGAACCTCACCAGCTACTGGGACCAGAATGTCGGCGCTTCGATGGGTTTCCTCGACCGCGTCGAGATCTCCTACACCCACAACTTCTTCCAGACCCGCGGCACCGGCGCAAAACTTGGCATCGGCAATGGCTACCAGTTCGATCTCGACGTCGCGGGTGCGAAGGTTCGCCTTTTCGGTCATGTCGCGGACAATACCCTGATCCCGCAGGTCGCCATCGGCGGCATGTACAAGCATGACAGTGATGGCAAGGTCATCCACGAAGTCGGCTCGATGCACACGGATGGTGGAGACGCCTATCTCGCCGTCACCAAGCTGTTCCCGAAAGTCGGCATCCTGATCGACACCACCGTCCGCTTCACCAAAGGGAACGAGTGGGGCATCCTCGGCTTCGGCGGTGACAAGGACAACAACTATCATGCCCAGTTCGAAGGCTCACTCGGCTATTTGCCGTCCTTCATCCCCGGCCTGGTCGTCGGCGTCGAATACCGCACCAAGCCGCGCAATCAGCGCTTCACCGACGAAAGCAACTGGTTCGACGTTTACACCAGCTATTTCGTCAACAAGCACCTGAACGTGACGCTGGCCTATGTGTCTCTGGGTACGATCGCGACTTACAAGGATCAGACCGGCTTTTATTTTTCCGCCCAGACAGGATTCTGACGTGACGTTCCGGGCTCTGCCCGGGCCCGGCAGGGATCTCAATCCCTGCAGCCTGATTTCATGAATTGGTTTCCAAAGGCCCCCGGCCTTTGGCGGGTTTCAGGGCAGAGCCCTGAGCCTCACCCCTCCCGGATCCGCTCATCAATCAGCGCCTCACGCGGCACATCCGTCGCATACGCCGCCTCATGAATTGTCCGCTTCACGTTGAAAATCAGGTGCAGCAGGATCGCTGACAGGGACCCAAGCGTAATCCCGCTGCCAAACACGATCTTCGCCCACATCGGAAACGTATCGGAGATATGCGGCTGGGCCGTCGCCAGCATGCTCAGCCCGATGCTGGTGCCAACGATAATCACATTGCTCTGCCGGTTAAAATCCACCCGCGACAGCGTCTGCACCCCCACCACGGCCACGGTCGCGAACATCGCCAGCGCTGCCCCACCCAGAACCGGCAGTGGCACTGCAGCGACCAGCGCGCCCAGACGCGGCAGGCAGCCAAGCATCATCATGATGACCGCCGCAGCCGCCACGACCCAGCGGCTCTTCACTCCCGTCATCCGCACCAGACCAACATTTTCGGCAAAGCACGTATAGGGAAAGGAGTTGAGCACGCCGCCCAGCATGGTTGCGATCCCATCGGCACGCAGCGTGCGGGCAATGTCTTCGGACGTGATCGGCTTGTCGACGATTTCGCCCGTCGCATAGACGTTGCCGATCGTCTCGATCATGGAAATTGTCATGACGATCACCATCGACAGGATCGAGACCGGATGAAATGTCGGCATCCCGAAATAGAACGGATGCGTGATGGACAGAAGCGGCGCAGATGCCACATCCCCGAAATTCGCATCCCCCAGCATCCAGGCCACCAGCGTGCCCAGAACCAGTCCGATCAGCACGGCGATCGTGGCAATAAACCCGCGGAACAGCCGCTGGATCACCAGAATGGAGGCCAGTGTCCCCAGCCCGTACCAGATGCTCCGGAGCGGAACATGGTCCTGCATCACGGACGGACTGGCACCCGAGACAATGTCATTCGCCGCCACTGGTAGCAGCGCCAGACCGATGATGAGAATGATCGACCCCGTCACGACCGGTGGGAAAAATCGCACCAGCCCAGCAAAATGCCGCGCCATCAGGAGCGTCACGAACCCCGCCACGATGACGGACCCGTAAATGGACAGCAGCCCCGGCGTCCCGCCCCCGACAGCAGAACCAATCGCAATCATCGGCCCCACGGCCGTGAACGTCACGCCCTGCAACAGCGGCAGCCGAACCCCGACCGGGCCGAACCCCACCGCCTGAAGCAGCGACGCAATCCCGCAGGTGAACAGATCCGCATCAATCAGATGGATCAGCGTCTCGCGCGGCAGATGCAGCGCACCCGCCACGAGGATCGGTACGATAACCGCCGCCGAATAGAACGCCAGCACATGCTGCAATCCATAGGCCCCAAGCCGCCAGACCGGCAGTTTCTCGTCAACGGGATGCAGACCGGTCGTCGCGGCGTTCTCGGCAGTCATGAAAAGCCCTCAGCTTCCGCGATAGGTGGAATATCCGAACGGCGCCGCCAGCAGTGGCACATGCGCATGGGCCTCCGCCGCCAGCCCGAACACGATCGGCACCACATCCAGAAATGGCGGATCGGACAGGACCTGACCGCCTTTGCGGAAGTAATCACTAATCCGGAACTCCAGACAATACGTCCCTTTCGAAACTGCAACATCCCGCAGTTCCGGGCAACGCCCATCCGTATTGGTCTGCCCTTCAAACAGAACCCGTTCCCCTTGCAGAAGACGCAGCTTCACACCTGCGGCCGGCTTGCCGGAAACCGTATCGAGAACATGCGTGGACAGAGAACTCATGACGCAACCAGATCCTTCAGACGAAGCGCTGCAATCGCATCAATCTGCGTCAGCGCCTCGGTCAGTTCCTTTTCGGGAGTGCCAGCCAGACGGCGCTCCATTTCATCCATGATAACGGTTTTCGCAGCTTTCCCGGGTGCGGCCACTTTGCGCACACAGATTACGAACGGCATGGAAAACCGCGCACGATACGCGTCATTCAGCCCCCGGAAACGCTCATATTCCGCAGGCGTCAGACGATCCAGCCCCGCCGACGCCTGTTCCGAAACGGAATGTTCCGTCAGATCCGGATCAATCCCGGCCCGGTGCCCAAGCTCCGGATGCGCCCGCACCAGCGCAAGCTGCGCCTCTGCTCCCGCAGACCGTACAGTCTGCGCAAACGCGGACAGCATCGCGTCCAAATCCACAAAAGGCCGCGCCTTCAACGCTTCTTCCGCCACCCAGGGCGAATGTTCGTAAAGCCCACCGAACTGCGCGACAAACGCTTCATCCGACAGCGCATTGACGTCCGAAATCTTCATGCCGGATGCACAGACAGCCAGTGCCGCGCGATATCCAGCCGCGTCGCCACCCACACATCCTCATGCTTCTGGATATGCTTCAGAAACTTCAGCAGTCCCATCGCACGCGCCGGTTTACCCGCGAGGCGACAATGCAGCCCGATCGACATCATCCGTCCGCCCTCGCGATACAGCATGTCGAATGCATCGCGCAGATAGACGAAGAACTGCTCGCCTTCCGTAAAACCGTTCAGCGCTGCGAACTTCATGTCATTGGCATCAAGCGTATAGGGCACGATCAGCTGCGCACGGCCGTTGGTGCGCCCATTGGTCCGATCATAATACGGCAGATCATCCGCATAGGAATCGGCGTCGTAAACAAACCCGCCTTCCTCCGCGACCAGACGCGCCGTGTTTGGGCTCGTGCGTCCCTGGTACCAGCCCAGGGGCCGTTCACCGGTCACTTCGGTATGCAGCGCAATCGCCTCGCGGATATGCGCCCGCTCCACGTCTTCGGGGAAATCCTGATAATCGATCCAGCGCAGACCGTGAGACGCAATCTCCCAGCCACTCTCCTTCATGGCCGCCACAGCATCCGGATTGCGGGCCAGCGCCTTCGCCACGCCAAACACCGTCACCGGCATCCCGGCTTCATCGAACAGACGACGCAGCCGCCAGAACCCGGCCCGGCTGCCATATTCGTACAGGCTCTCCATCTGCGCACAGCGCGCGCCGATAATGGATTTCGTGCCAACCATTTCGGAGAGGAACGCTTCCGATCCCGCATCGCCATGCAGAACCGAGTTCTCGGCCCCTTCCTCGTAATTGATGACGAACTGCACGGCGATGCGCGCGCCATTCGGCCATTTCGGGTCAGGCGGCGTGCGGCCATAACCGATCATGTCCCGCGGGTAGCGGTCCTGCGTCATGGGTGTCTCCCTTCTCAAAGCACCGGCGGATCGAGGCTGACAAGTTCTTCCGTGTCATAGGCCAGCAGGCTCGCCAGATGCTTCTCCCCATCCTCGACGAACAGATCCCGCGCAATGCCCCGCGCCAGCTTCTCCACGCCAAAACGCATCCCGCTGATGGACGCGCCGGAAAGACCCATGCTCGGCATGGCCCCGAACGTGAAATTGTAGATCGCCGCCAGCATCGGCGCCTTCGGATCTGCCTTGTCTTTTGGCAGAAACTGGAACCGCGCGCCCAGATACGGATGACTGCCCAGAAGCTCGCTTTCTTCACCAGCCGGCGGCGTGAAGTGATCGCGCCATAGCATGACCGAAGACGCAAAATCCTGCGTTTCCGGCCGCTGCGACAAATCGATCGAGAACCCCGTCCCGATGATCAGGAAATCAAACCGCATCTCGCCCTGCGGCGTCGTCACCACGACCTCATCCCCGTCCATCCGCGTCGCCGTCCAGGGCGTTCCGGGATGGAAGGCGAAGTTCTCATGACGGCGACAGCGCCAGAACGTGTCCTGCGGCGGCGGCTGGTTCAGGCTGTAGATCTGTCGCATGAAACGCCAGCGCGTCAGATCCGGCAGCTCCGAGAAATGCGCGAGGAAACCCGCATTTTCCATCCAGCGGTACGGATTGATGGCCGGAATTTTCGCACGACGCAGGCACAGACCCACCCGCCCCGCACCCTTTTCCAGAGCCGTGGCGGCATTGTCGAACGCTGAAGCCCCTGCGCCCAGAACACCGATCCGCTTGCCCTTCAGGGCCTCGAAATCAATGTCTTCATGCGTGTGCGCATAAACGGATTTCGGCAGCGTATCGGAAATGAAGGCCGGCACATGCCACATCCCGCCGCCCTCGATGCCGGTCGCCAGCACCATCCGCCGCGCCAGACGTACCGTTTCCTGACCGGCCGCATTGCGGAACGTCAGCCGCAGCAGCCCGTTGTCCCAGCCGACATGCACCAGTTCCTGATCGTTCACGACTGGGATGTCGAGCGTCTCCCGCACCCAGTCCAGATAGGCCTGCCAGTCATGGCGGGAAATCTTGTCCAGATCCTCCCAGGCCTTCGCTCCATAACGCGCCTCAAACCAGGACTGCGGCGTGAGATTCGGAATCCCGAGGTCCGGCCCCGTCACATGCTTGGGCGTGCGCAGGGTAATCATGCGCGCAAACGTCACCCACGGTCCTTCGCCGCCTTTGGAAGCCTTTTCAAACACTTCCACATTGGTCACACCCTGCCGGCGCAGACCGAAGCAGGACGTGATGCCCCCCTGTCCCGCGCCAATGATGGCCACATCCAGAACCGCCTTCCCGTCCCGCTCCTGCGTCAGGCTCCAGTTGCCGGTCGCATAGCGGATTTTCGCCAGATCCTCCCGCACACGCTCCGAAAGCGCAGCCAGAGCATCGACGGGAGAAACGGTGGATGTCATGTGGTCAAATCCCAAAAAACCGGTACGGACAAAGCAGCATCCGGATGCCGCCAGATCGTCTTTCCGCAACAAAATGACAGGTCACCTGTCGGTCGGGATAGTTTCATACCGTTGTAAGGGCGTATACTCCATAAAAACGCATCTCCCGTTCGCAAAAAGAGAGCAGTTATTTCATGCCTGTCTTCTCACGCTTCCTGCGTTACTTTCTTGCCGTTGCCCAGCACGGATCGATCCGCCGGGCCTCCGAACATCTGCGCATCGCCGCCTCGGCCATCGACCGGCAGATCCTTCAGGGTGAAGAGTCCCTCGGCACCCCCCTGTTCGAGCGTCTCCCCACCGGCCTGCGCCTGACGGCAACCGGCGAACTGCTCTATGCGCATGGCAAACAGTGGTCGCGGGATCTGACCAATATGTGCGTCCAGATCGAGGACATGCGCGGCCTGCGCCGGGGACAGGTGGACATCGCCGTCCCAGACGCCCTGACCCGCGGTTTCCTGCCCCGCCTGCTCCGCGCCATGCGCACGACCCATCCCGGCATCACCATCTGCACCCATGTCCTCGACAACAGCCGCATTCAGAATGCCCTGATCGACGGCTCGGTCGATGTCGCCCTGCTGCTCAATCCGACGCATGCCCGCGGCCTTCTGGTCCGGGCCCACAAGGATTTCCCGCTCGGATTCGTCTGCCTGCCAAACCATCCTGTTGCCGAACGCAAAAGCGCCCGCTTCAGCCTGGCCATGAACTATCCCATGATCATGCCCGAAGCCCCGCTCGCCCTTCAACGCCAGATCGAGATTCTCGAAATCGACAGCAATCTCGACATTCAGGCAGCTGCGACGTCCGACAATATCCAGATGATCAAGTCCCTGGTGCGTGAAGGTATCGGCCTTGGAATCCTGAGTGCGCTCGACGTTATGGACGAAGTCACCCGCGGTGAACTGGCCTTTATTCCCATTTCCAACCACGATCTCTCGCCCCTGACACTGGCTTTGTGCGTTGATCATTCCCGCCAGCTTTCGGGCGCCGCACGGCTGGTGATTTCCGAGCTTGAAAAAGAGTTCCTGTCTCCTGCCGCGCAGTAGCCTTGCAGCCCCTCGCATAATGCGGCCATTGGGAGACATAGACTGTCACATTTTTGCACCACCCTAAAAACGGCAATGGCCTGCCCTGCATTTTATCTTTGATGCAGATAGGCCATCCGTTTTACATCCACGTTTCGAATAAATACCGTTCCCAAAGTGAACCTTTCGTTTCGACAGGACAGGAGCCCGGCAGCATGAAAGACAACCGTTGGTCATCGGGCTACCGACGCCAGCTTCTTGCAGTCACCTGCCTTGCCGGCAGCGTCCTCGTCGCTTTCGGCACGAGCGCCCGCGCCGCGCAGGTAACGAAACATTCCGCTTCGCGACACCACGCGCCCGGACACAGCACGACGCGCCCTGCCACTACTCCGGTCCGCGCAAAGGCCTCCCCGCGCCCGCATGCGCTTGATGCCTCCGCTGCCGAAACGGTCTCCGTCACGTCCTCTCGCCGCGCCCTGAACGGTGGCGGCGGCATGATGCGCGTTGAGACGGCTCCCCATGCCGTCCAGACCGTCAGCAAGCAGTTCATCGACATGCGCGCGCCGACCAGCACCGCGCTTGACCTGGTCCAGAACCTGCCGAGCCTTAACGTCACCACCCCGGATTCGTCGGGCATGGAAGGCGGACAGATCCAGTCCCGCGGCCTGACCGATCTCGATATGGGCCTGATGGTGGATGGAGCCCCCGCCGCAGCCGCCAAGTATCTCAGCGAAAACGTCGATTCCGAAAACCTTGAGAGCGTCAGCGTCACGCCGGGTTCTTCCGCGACGGATCTTCCTGTCATGTCGGCTGCCGGTGGCGTCATGGCCGAGGAAACCCGCACCCCTGCCCAGAAACGTGGTGGCCTGATCGACTTCTCCTACGGTACCAACAACCTGTCGCGCGAGTTCATCCGCCTCGAATCCGGCGAGATCGGCCATAGCGGCGTGCGCGGCTATTTCTCGTTCTCCAACACGCATGCCCGATCCTGGATGGGCGCTGGCATCAACCAGCGCAAACATATCGATTTCGGCCTGCAGAAAGACTGGAAGAACGGCTCCAATGCCAAGTTCTTCCTGTCCTGGAACTCGGCCGACTTCATCATCGACAACTACCCGACCTCCGACCAGTTCTTCCGCTACAAGCACACAGGTCAGGGCTATGGCCGTACGAACGACAAGACGAGCAACAACTACTGGGGCAACAATAACGATCACTGGAACCAGATCTTCATCTCGGCTCCGGTTCATATCGCCCTGCCATCCCGCCTGTCGCTCGACATCCACCCGTATTTCAGCTTCGGGCAGGGCTGGGACGCCTCGCCGGGTGGCACCACGACCGACGAGACCGGTGCCACGCGCGGCCTGACCAATTACTTCCTGCAGAACGAATACCGCTCGGTCGGTACGGTCGCGAAACTCAACTGGGAAATCGACCGTCACAACACGTTCTCGGTCGGCTACTGGTATGAGAACACCCAGACGATCCAGTCCTACCCCACCAGCTATCAGATGCCGGACGGCAATGCGGCCAGCCCGAACAACGCGGCCTATCTGATTTCTGCTGGCGACAAGCAGACGGCAGGTTACGAAATCCACTCGCTGTTCGTGCATGACACCGCCAAGTATTTCAACGATCACCTGACGATCGATGCCGGCTTCAAGTTCGTCATGACGAACATCTGGAACAAGGACTATTACGGCCGTCAGGAAGGCAACCGCACGGCACCCCTGCCGCAGCTTTCGATCGGCTATCGCATCAACAACCACCATCAGGTCTATCTGAACGTGGAAGGCGATTACCGTCAGCCCAGCGCGGTCGATCTCGGCTGGCTGTACACCAGTGTTGCGATCCCCAAGAACCAGTATTCCATCAAGGAAGAACTCGGCTACCGGTATCATGACGACCACATCATCGCGGACGTTGCCTTCTTCAACTACAACGTCACGAACCGCATCGTGGACCAGTATATCGGCATGAACAGCTACAAGCCGTTCAATGTTGGCAACCAGCAGATGCGCGGTTTTGACGTGATGGTCGCAGCACGTCCCATCCACGGCTTCAGCCCCTACGCCTCGATCGAATATCTGCACGCTTCGCAGGACAGCAACGTTTTCGATCCGTATCTGAACACGATGCTGCATTCCAAGGGCACGCAGGCTGTCATGGCCCCGCATGTCATCGCGAATTTCGGCCTGACCTATACCTATAAGGGCTTCTTCGCGAACGGCTCCGTGCATTATACCGGCCCGCAATCCGTCAGCATCGCCGGCGACCAGCGTATTCCGGGCTATGTCACCGATACGCTCTCACTGGGCTATCACTTCAAGCCGTTCATGTTCGCAAAGTCCCCGACCTTCCGCCTGAACTTCACCAACCTGACCAGTTCCGTCGTTCGCACCGGTGCCATGGGCGCAGTTTACAGCGCCAAGGACCCGAGCACCGTCTATAGCGGCAACATGGCGTCCTATACCGGCTACGGAAACTCCTTCATGGTCGCCCCGCGCTTTGCCATGACCGGCACCGTCTCCACCGCCTTCTGATTACCCACCGGTTCCCTGTTCCAAACCGGCTCTCCTCCAGCGCGTTGCTGCAAGACGGCACGCATACGCCCTTACGGGACGGAGGAGACCGCCATGCCCCCCGGAAGCATTTTCACAAAACACCCTATCCGATCAGCACTGTTGCTCTGCGCGACACTGGCTGCAACGCCATTCGCACACAGCGCCCCGGTTCCGACGGAACCAGCGCCGGACCAGTCCACCGTCACCGTCATTCCGGGCTCGGATGCCGTGAAATGGCAGCCGGCTCCCGTCATGTTCCCGCATGGAACGAAAATGGCCATCCTGACCGGCGATACCAGCAAGCCGGGTCCCTTCACCCTGCGTGTCATGATGCCCTCGGGATCGTTCATCCCGCCCCATACCCATAATCTGGACGAAATGCTTACCGTCATCAGTGGCGATATCCAGCATTTCGTGGGGCAGAGTCTGGCCACCACACAGCAGCGCCACCTCGGCCCGGGTGGGTTTGTGCATCTGCCGGTCAACGTGCCCCACGCCATCAAGGCCGGCAGCCAGGGCGCAGTGCTTCAGGTCTCAGGCATGGGACCGTTCAGCATGACTTACGTGAACCCGCAGGACGATCCCCGAAACACGGGCCGCTAAAGCCGCCGGATATGAAAAACCCTGCTCCCGGACCGGGAACAGGGTTTTTAAAACTCAGGAAAGCAGTGCGCTTATTTCCCGATCGTCGAGATCACGATGCCCGGCGTCAGGATCTGCGGCAGCACCACACCGTCCTGATGCGGGGCGTAATACATATAGAACGGCACGCCATCGCGCCCATGCGCCTTGAGGAACGCGGCAATTGCGGCATTGCGATTCGTCCAGTCGCCCTTGAGGAACACAATCCCACGGGACCGGAAAGCCTCCCGAACGGACGGCACATCCAGCGCCACACGCTCATTGACCATGCAGGTAATGCACCAGGACGCCGTCATGTCGATAAACACCGGCTTGCCCTGCGCCCGAAGCTCCGCCAGACGCGCCTCGGAGAACGGTTCGACACCCGCTTCCGCTGCTCCGGCCGCCACGGGAGCAGGCGCGGCCCGCAATCCCTGCGCCAGCGCCGCACCGCAAACCACGACGCATAACACGGCCACAACACGGCAGAACGCCACTGTTCCCCGACCACCTTCCAGCATGGACCGCCGCTGCCCGACGCCATAGATCCAGCCCGCAAACCCAAGCAGAACAACGCCCCCGGCTGTCAGCGCCACGAAGGTCACACCCCGCTGAATCGCTGCGACCCAGAGCAGCCACACACAGGTTGCAAACAGCGGGAACGCCAGAACCTGCTTGAGAATCCCCATCCAGGCTCCCGGCTTCGGCATCCGCGACGCCACGCCCGGAACCCCGGCCACCAGAATATACGGAAACGCCAGCCCAAGCCCCATCGACAGGAACACCAGAACGCCCATCACCGGCGGTCCACCCAGTGCGCCTGCAATAGCGACCCCCATGAACGGTGCGGTGCAGGGCGTCGCCACGATGACCGCCAGCAACCCCGTCATCATGTCACCGCCGCGACCACTCCCGGTCTGAACCTGACCCAGACGCCCGGCGCTGACTTCAAACACACCCAGCAGATTCAGCCCCATCAGGAACAGCAGCCAGCATACCCCGACCACAAATCCCGGCGACTGGAACTGAAAGCCCCATCCGGCCGCAGACCCGGCCAGACGCAGCCCGATCATGACAATCCCCAGAGCCGCAAAGGCGCCCATCACCCCGATCGTGTAGAACAGCGCGCTCTGAAGCTGCACACCCCGTCCGGCACCGCCCATTTTCGCCAGAGACAGCGCCTTCATCGCCAGAACCGGAAACACGCAGGGCATCAGGTTCAGGATCAGCCCGCCGACAAAGGCAAAGAGCAGAACCCGCAGCCATCCCGCGCCCGTCGGAACCTCCGCACCCGAGGCCTGACCCGGAGCCGAAGCAGTTTGCACAGGCGCAGGTGCCACAGCTACTCCCCCAACCGGCCGCGCCTCGATCTGCAACGGACTTTCCTGCCCCGCCGCATCCTTGAGCACGACAACACCCGCCAGCGGCCTGTCCCGATGCGCCGATTTCAGGAATTTGAGCCCCAGCGTCAGTTGTCCGTCCGATACATGCAATGGCTGATCTGCCACCTGGTCGATCACGCCCCCATCCTGCGGCAGGAACCACGCCTGCGACACGGACGCCGCAGAGAGCCCCTTGCCCGAAAGCGTCAGAACACCATCTGCTGACACACTGGCCGCAAACGGGGACGCCACCGGCATCGCCGCATCCGCCTTGTGGAACAGGGCCGCCTGCGCCCCTTCCGGAGCGTCCTGCGCCGAAGCTGGCAGAGTCAGTGTGAAATCACCGCTTTCAGGAATGCAGACCTGCGCACAGACAAGCCATTCCCCATGCGCATGAAGCGTCGTGCCACCCGAACCCTTGAGAACCAGATCCTCCGGGAGCGTCACCTCATTGACATAGGCGTAGGACATGAGGCCGCCTTCACTGATCCGCACCGGCACCGGCCAGTGGATCGGACCGCCCTTGCCCGTCGCGCCGCCGTTAGCGGTCACATCCAGCGTCGGCGTATCTCCGGCATCGCCCGGATTGATCCAGTAGGTATGCCATCCCGGCTTGAGCTGAAGCCGCAACCCGACACGCAGATGCTGGTCCGGCCCGACCGCATCGCGATCCGTGACAAGGGTTGCGGTATCATTCCCGGACGTGACGGGCGCGCTCTCCGCTGCCAGCGCGGACGCAGACCCCAGACCAAGAAACCCTGCCAGAAGCAGGGCGGACATGCTGAACACTCGATGCAAGACAGGCTCATTCCAACAATCAGGACAGAACCGCAACCATATCACTGACTGAAACGGAAAACAGGACCTTTACGGTAGCCAAACTGCAAAAGCCCTAAGAACCGCCCGTTACGGGATCAGTCGTTCCGCCCGCAGACGGGTGAACAGATCGGTAAAAGAGTCCGGCGTGTACTGGTAATCCAAAAACCCGGCGCGGCGGCTCTTGCTCATATCCGTCACACATTCGACCGGCCGCCCCAGATCCGCATCCGTATGCCAGGCCGAGGCCAACCGCCCGATCCGGCTCTCCGTCAGACCGTATTTCGCGGCAATCTGCTCCCAGAGTTCCGCATCACCCGAAAGCGTTTCCTCAAGCGAGGTCGCATGCCCCGGATAAGGCGCAGCCTCAATCCCGAACCATACTGCCAAACGCGGCCAGAGCCATTTCCAGCGCACCAGATCGCCATTCACAATATTGAACGCCTCGTTCCGGCCCGCCGCAGACGTGGACGCCCAGAGCAGCTGCCGCGCCAGTTGCCGCGCATCCGTCAGATCGGTCAGCCCATCCCACTGCACCGGCGATCCCGGAAAGACGAACGGCCGACCGGTTTCCCGGCAGATCGTCGCATAGACCGCCAGCGTGCTACCCATATTCATCGCATTGCCGACCGCATAGCCGATCACCGTATGCGGACGATGCACGCTCCACGAAAAGCCATGGCGCTCGGCCGCTTCGTAGAGCGCGTCTTCCTGATCGTAGTAGAAATTCCGCAGATCCAGTCGGGGCACCTCCTCCCGGAACGGCGTCACGGGCGGCTCTCCCGACGCATAGGCCTCGAACGGGCCAAGATAATGCTTCATGCCGGTCGTCAGCGCCGCGTGAACCAGAAGCCCCGGCTCCGGCAAGGCTGCGAACAGGTTGCGCACCATCGCCGCATTGACGCGGCAGTTCTCTTCCTCGGTCGCCTGACGCATCCAGGAGCAGAAGAACACATGGCTTGGCCGCAGATCCTTCAGCGCTTCGGCGAGCGACGACGGATCCAGCAGATCGGCCGCCACCGGCAGCACGCCCGCCACATCATGGCGTGGCCGACGGGCCAGACCATGCACCGTCCACCCCTCGGCCACGAGACGCGCCGCAAGATTCTGGCCGACAATACCTGTCGCCCCGACCACCAGGGCGGTCCGAACTGGTGCCACAGCAGGAACAGAAGAGGTCATGGGATTTTTCCTTTGCAGAAAACAGGGTCTGCTCCACATCTGATACGACATCCCCAATTCCACCAGACGGCACCTTTTCGTGCCCTGGTGACCAGAAGGTTCCCACTCCATGACATCGCCGCTGCCCGATCACTACCGTCAGGCACCTTTCGCCGAAGACTGTGCGCCGCGCCGGATTCTGAGGCTTTTCAGCGGTAAATGGACCACCATGATACTGCACACGCTGCATCTTCTGGGTGGTACGGCCCGCCCCGGAAAGCTCCAGCGCAGCATCCCCGATCTGTCGAAAAAAATGATGATCCAGACTCTTCGTGATCTTGAATCGCAGGGCCTCATCCGGCGCAATGTCCGGCAGATCATGCCACCCCATGTCGATTACAGCCTGACGGAACTCGGAAAGACCTTCGTGGAACCTGTCGAGCTGCTCTATCACTGGGCCATCCGCAACGCCGATGCACTCGACCGGCTCGCACAGCACGAAGCCTCCATATCCGAATAGGCCGCCCGCATGAAGAGGGCGGGACAGGGCCGCCGCCTTGTGCCATGTTTGCGTCAACAGACTGTGCCCTGTGCATGTCACAAAACCCACTCCAGAACGCGTACTCTGAAGGACTCTCCAGACCGATGCCGTTGATACCCCGTCCCGATCCCGCTTCATTCTCCGCGCCACGGACCGGACGGTCCCTCCCCGGTATCCTTCTCTTTCTGGCCCTCAGCCTCCTGACGTCTCTGGCGCCCGCCATGGCGGCGGACAGCACCACGACCACAACGGACGCTCCCCTCAACAAGCAGGAAGCGCAGCAGCTCCTCAACGTCCTGAACAATCCCAAGGAGCGGGAATCCTTCACCCATACCCTCTCCCTGATGGCCCGTGGCCTTCAGGTCGAGACGCCCGCCACAACACCAGCACCCGCGGCTCCGGTGGCAGCGGCCCCCAAAGCGGCTCCTGCAAAAGTTACACCCGCCAAGCCGGTCGCCGAAGTCCCGCCCGATATCCATACCGGCCTGAGCAGCATCCGCCTTCAGGCTCTCGGTTATCTGCATAATTTCCTCGGACTGTTCAGCGACCTTGCAATCGTCGGCCACTGGGCCCACAGGATGCTGGCCTCGGCAGACAGCCGCACCACGATCCTGCACGCCTTCGGAGGCGGGCTCATCGTCATGCTGTGCGGCATCGCCCTGGAACGGGTTGTCGCCCTCAGCCTCCGCAAGCCGCTCCGGCAACTCACGCAGAATGCCGAGAACCGCGAACAGCGCAGCGCAGTCGCAACCGAAGAAGACACCCCGCAGGAACCCATCGTCGATGGCTCCAGCCAGACCCGTGCTGCAGACCAGCGCCGACAGGTCGAAACCCTGCGCTTCCTCGCCCGCGTCCCTTACGCGCTGGGACATTTCGCCCTGAAGGCCGTCCCGGTCCTCGCCTTCCTGGCAGTGGCCTATCTCGCCATTCTGATCTTCCCCTGGAATGCGAAGACCGACAACGTCATCATGACGCTGGCCAACTGCTACGCGGCCGCCCGCTGCCTGTATCTGTTCGTCGAAACCGGCTTCGCACCACGGTCCCCCACCATCCGCCTCCTGCCCGCCACGGACGCCACCGCCTTCCTGCTGACCCGCTGGTGGAACGTGCTGGTCGCCGCTCCCGCCATCATTTTCTGCCTCTCCACACTGGGCGGCCAGTTCAACCTGTCACCGCGCGGCACGGACGCCATGATCCGCGGCGTAGTCCTGATCGAACACATTCTGATCGCCATTTTCATCTGGCGCATCCGTCACCTCGTCAGCCGCGCCCTGCAACCCCGCGCCGTTCCCGACACCGCGATGTGGACCTTTATCGTCGCCCTTACCCGGCTGTGGTGGGTCCCGGCCATGTTCCTCGACATATCGCTGTGGATTGTCTGGGCTGCCCATCTTCCGGGCGGCTACCGCTGGATTCTCGACACCACCGGCATCACCATCGGCATCCTGGTCGCCTCCCGGCTTGTGGCGGTCATGGCTTATGGATTGCAGGACCGCTTCTTCCGCATTAATCCGGCCCTGACCGAACGTTTTCCCGATCTGCAGAAACGCGCCGACCGCTACTATCCTTTCGCCCGCAGGATCCTGACCGGCGTCCTCTTGTTCCTGACCCTCATCGCCATGACCGAAGCCTGGGGCCTGCCCACATTCGGCTTCTTCCTTCACAACGCCATCGGCCGTCACCTGATGGATGCCGTCCTGACGATGCTGGTCGCCCTCACCGTGGCCGTCACGATCTGGGAAATCATCAACGCCCTGCTGAGCCAGCAGCTCAACCGCTTCGAAAAATCGGATCAGATATCGAGGGCAACACGCCTGCGGACCGTCATGCCGATCATCCGCACCGTCCTTCTGGCGGTCATCATCATCATCGTCGCGGTCACGACACTATCCCAGATCGGTATCAATGTTACCCCGCTGCTCACCGGCGCAGGCATCATGGGTGCCGCCATCGCCTTCGGTTCGCAGAGCCTGGTCAAGGACTTCATCACGGGCTTTTTCATGCTCGTCGAAGACGCCATTCAGGTCGGCGACTGGGTGACAACCAGCGGTGTAGCTGGAACGGTGGAAAACCTTTCCATCCGTACGGTGAAAGTGCGCGACTTTGATGGCGACCTTCACATCATTCCATTCTCGTCTGTATCCTCCATTGCCAACACCGCGCGAGGCTACAACCAGATCGTCATCAAGCAGCAGGTTGACAATTCCGAAGATCTGCCGCGTGTGGTCGCCCTGATGGCCGATACCATCAAAGAGATGCAGCAAGATGCCGTATTCGGTCCACTTCTGCTGACCGGATATAATGATCTGGGAGTCGATACCAGCGACAGCAACGGCGCAGTGCTGATCGGAACGATCAGAACCGCACCAATGATGAAATGGAAGGTCAAACGCGAGTTCTACCGCCGCGTAGCTAACCGTTTCGCGAATGCCGGGATCAAATTTTATACACCCACGGCCTATTCCACAACTCCACCGGGCAACGCCATGCGTATCGCCGCCGACGTGCGCCTGCCATCCCCTGCTAACGACGCTCCCGCCGCGCCAACACCACCAGCCCAGGACAACGGCAAGCCGGAGGGCAACGCACCGGCCTGATCCCCAGACCGAACCATGGGCGAGGCAATGCCATTCCGGCATGCTTCGCCCATAATTATTAATCAATTAAATAAAGTCTTGATTTAAGGTTCCGACAGGATCATCCTGTCTCCGTATTATCGAGAACCCTCCTCACCGCTGCCACGCAGACGATTTCCCGGCCCGATTTTCCTGTGGCCCCGCATCGCCCGCCAAACGGCGAGGATCATGCCAAGGAATCCAGCGATGTCTCTTGTCCTGGTCTCATCAGATTCGTCCGCCCCCGATCAGAAAACCACTCCTGCGACTGATCCTGGGGCTGCACCAATGGCGCGCCCCGATCCGGCCGCGCTGGCCGAGAAGAACCGTCAGGAAGAGCGGGTCCTGAAAAAGCGCTTTATTGGAATGGTCCTCGGCCTCGTGTTTGCGCATGTCTATGTGGCGCTCGCGCTGGCCTATTCCTACATGGACGACCACAACCACCTGCACACCTGCTGGCTCCCGCTGCTCGGCGCCTTCATCTGCGGGATGATCTTCGTCTTCCACGTCTCGATCTCGTAACCCGGAGAGGCATCCATGACCCGTACAGTCCGCCACGCATGGCTCCAGCCCTTCCTGTCCACAACATTGTGGACGCTCGTCCTGATCGACATCGCCGTCATGACCTACCTGGAAAACCAGGATTTCTTCAAAGACTACGCCGGCTGGGCCTGGCCCTCCGTCCTGATCACCGGGATCATCGGTTACTTCATCGGCCCCGCGATTGACCGCTTCTTTTCCAAGGAACCGGCGACACCGAACCGACGCTGAGAGCGCCTTTCGTCCACAAGACAAAAAAGGGAGACAGAACACTGTCTCCCTTTTTCAATCCATCACTCCCGCGGACCTTACCGCAGGATGCCCGTATGCCCGACGCTGTAGCGTCCCGGCTGCGGCCAGACCGTCAGGCCATGCGGCTCTGCGCCGACCGGGATCTTGCGCATCGCTCCCGTATCGGTATCGATCGCATAGACCACGTCATCAAACCGGCCCGACAGCCAAAGCAGCTTGCCGTCCGCGCTGACATTGCCCATGTCCGGGCTACCGCCACCGGGGATCATCCACGTCTTGATGACCTTGTCCGTCGCGAAATCGATGATCGATACGCCACCCGGACCATGCTTCGGACCATGAATGCGGTGTGAGCCACGATTGGCGACATACATCAGCTTGCCGTCACGGCTCGGATACAGGCCATGCGTGCCGATACCCGTCGGGATGAAGCCGGTTTCCTTGAAGGAATCCCCGTCCACAACGAACACGCCATCCGCCATCATGTCCGCCACATAGAACTTGTGACCATCCGGCGCCGTCAGAATGTCCTGCGGCATGCCACCCTTGGACAGCTTCAGCATCCCGATCATTTTCAGGTTCACTGTATCGACCTTGGCGACATAACCGCCGAACTCGCAGGTGAAGATCGCGTATTTGCCGTCGATGGAGAAATCGGCGTGATTGACGCCCTTGCATTCCGGCGTCTCGACCGAGCCCTTCAGCTCCATCGTATGCGGGTCGCGGAAGTCCAGGCGCTTATGCGCCTCGGCCACCGTAATCGCGTATTTCCCGTCCGGCGTGAAATACATGTTGTACGGATCATCCACGGCAATGGACGGGCCCGGCTTGGCCGTCGCCGGATTGATCGGCGTCAGCGACCCGTCCGGACGGCCTTCGCTGTTATTCGTCACCCACAGCATCCGCAGATCCCAAGACGGCACCACATGCTGCGGCGAATGCCCGACCCGGAATGTGTCCACGACCTGAAAGGACGCCGGATCGATAACGGACACGCTGTCCCCGCGCAGGTTCGGCACATAGATGCGGGCCGGGTCCTGCGCAATCGCCGGCGAGATATGGGACGGTGTCGTCTCGCTATAGATGTTCTTCGGGTCAATCACCGGCGGCATGCCCGGAATCGTCTGGATACCGGAGGCCGCGACCGGCGCCGCAACAGGTGCGGAAGCATCAGCCGGAACCGGCACCATCGGGGCACTCGGGGAATATTCCTGCGCATGGGCCGCGGCAGCTCCCAGCAGCGTCATCGCTACCAGAAGAGGAGTCTTGAATGTCATGGATGGCTCCTTTGGAAAGACTGGATTGCCGCAACCGCGGTCCGGATCTGCATGTCCGTGCCGATCCGGCCGAGCCCGGCCGATGCGCGCCGCGGATCGCCACCATAGACGCCCTCGGCCGCACCCGGTTTCGGAGCCGCGCGCAACGCATCCTGACGCACAAGCGACGGATCAACCGCCAGCATCAGCGACGTATCGCTCAACTCCGCATGAAGCCCCACCTCTGCCGCATGCCCCTGCGCACGCAGGGCATCAGCATATTGGTGAGGAACAACTTCATAGTAATCGCGCAGGTAAAGCACGGCCGCTTGGCCCTTCCAGGCCCGGTTCAGCTCCTGCGCCACCTGCGCCATGAAAGACTGGTATCCGCCATGATCGCCCAGCAGCACGATCCGCTTGAACCCCTGAACGCGGAAACTCTCCGCAGCGCCTTTGAGCAGTCCTTCGAACACGGCGGGCGGCACAGAAATCGTGCCCGGAAACTTCATGTGAGACGTGCGCGGACTCGTTGAGCCTTCCGGCACATACGCCACAACAGGGGCCACCAGCGTATGCCCGGCCTGAAGCGCAATGGCATCCGCCAGAACCTGCGCCCGCACATTATGCTTGCCGACCGCCATATAAGGACCGCTCTGCTCGGTCCCGCCTACGGGAATGATGATGGTATCTGTCCCCGCCTTCACATCCCGCGCCACCTCGGTCCAGCTCCGGCAGGCGAACTCGGCCTGAAGTGCTATTCCACTGCAATGCGGTGGCGCGTCCATCACGGCCTGCGCCCGCACCGCCGGAACAGACAGCCCCAGTCCCACACAGAGCAGGGCGACACGACAGGACAGGCGACGGAGAAACAGCATCAGGGCCGGGACATCTCTTGTAATGGCTGCCCTTCCCTACTCCATCTGCCCCCTCTTTTGCCAGAGGCGCCTTTTCCGGACCCTGCGTCTTTCCGCAATCGGATCATGCAGTATAAGACACTATGGCTTTTCCGATTTCCTACGATCCCGATCCCGTCGACAGTGCCGCCCACCTGATTCAGGTCGCGCTCACTCCCGTCTTCATGCTCTCGGGCATCGGCACGCTCATCAACGTCTTCAACACACGCCTGGCCCGCGTTGCCGATCATCTCGAAGACGTCCGCAAGAAGCTCAGCACACCCGCTACGGATGATGCGCCGGCCGATCCACTCAACACCCCCGAACGTCTCCGCACCCAGCAGACCCGCCTGCACCGCCGCGTCTTCGTGCTGGATGCCGCGATTCTCCTCAACGCGATCGGCGGCGCCTCGACCTGCGGTGCGGCCATGGCGCTGTTCGTCGGCTCGATCCGGGACGCCTCGACGTCAGCATGGCTGCTCGCACTTTTCGGCATAGCTCTCGCCTGCACCGTCGGATCGCTGATGTTTTTCCTCGCCGACACCCTGCTGAGCTGGCACGGACTGCGCCGCGACACGGATCTGAGCCTCGACGCGGAATAACCATCCGCGCAATTTTATTTCAAAAACCACCCGGAACGGTACCCTTTCCCGAAAGAAATACCGATCCACAAGCGCACGCAACTTTACTTTAACAAAAGCGAAATAATCGCCTGACGGAAACAAAAACAGCGTCTCCGCAAAGAAGGTAAAAGTTTAAAACGCATTTATGCATGGAATGCAGGGCTGACCCTGCATCTGTATTTGTTGCTTTGGACCCCGATTCTGGAGTTTCTCCCGCTGCACGCCGCAAAGACGGCAAACAAAACCACACGGAGATTTTCCAAATGACGTCCATGACCCTGATCCACCTGATCGGCCTTCCCACCAGCCTGCTCGCACAGTTCTCGATGGTTGCCTTCGTCCCGATGATCGGCGCCCTGATGATCGCTACGGTCGCTTCCGACCGCGTTTCCGAGAGCTGATCACAGTTATCTCGGGACAAGCCCGGCCATCGTGCCGGGCGTCCCGCTCCTGATCTTTTCCGGCTGACGCGTATCGCGTTCAGTGACGGACCGAGAGGTAGGATTCCGGGTCCAGCCGGCGGCGCCACAGATCGCACAGCCAGCAGAAGCTGATCCCAACCAGCATCCCGACCGATGTCGATCCGACCCAGTGTGTCGGCAGAAAGGACATCATGACGCCCGCCAGACCGGCGATCGTCCAGTTCATCGTTCCCATCAGTGCCGAAGCCGCGCCCGCCTGATGCCCATGATGCGTCAGTGCCAGGATGCCCGCATTCGGTCCGATGAAGCCCAGCGAAAATGTCGTGCACCAGATCAGCGTGCACAGGATCCACGGATCTTTTGGCCCCGCAAAGCCCGCCAGACAGATCAGAACGGCCAGAATACAGAACACCAGCACCGCCAGCATCCCGAACTCCATCACCCGCGTGAACAGGAACCGGTTGGCCAGCCGTGCATTGATCTGCGAGCCCAGAATGAAGCCCACACCGTTCAGCCCGAAGAGAATGGCGAACAGATGCGGCGAGAAATGCAGGATGCCCTCGAACAGCGCCGGCGCGTTCGACAGATAGGCGAACATCGTGAACGTCCCGAAGCTGACGACCATCACCGCCGAACAGAATAGCGGCTCCCGCAGCAGATCCCTGTAACGGGCCACCATTCCGCTGACTGGCAACGCAAAACGCCGGTCCAGAGGCAGCGTCTCAGGCAGCAGGAACAGCGTGCCGAAGAACATCACGATGCCAAAAGCGACATTCGCCCAGAAGATCAGCCGCCAGTTCCCCAGATCCAGCAGAAAGCTCCCGATCGAGGGCGCTAGCAGAGGCCCCAGACCGAAAATCAGCATCAGCTGCGACATGAGCTTTACACCCGCCGCCCCGGTCGCCACGTCCCGCACCATCGCACGAGGTGCGACGGAACTGATCGCCCCTCCCAGAGCCGCAACAAAGCGCAGCACACAGAACATGTGAAAACTGGTCGTCAGCGCCAGTCCGACCGAAGCAAGAGCATACACCACCAGCCCGCACAGAAGCGGCAGCTTGCGCCCATAGCGGTCACAGAGTGGCCCCAGGGTGAACTGCCCGATCGCCAGCCCCGCCAGCCAGGCCGTCAGCGTCAGCTGTGCCGATCCGGCCCCATGCCCCAGATCATGCTCCAGCGCCGGGAAGGCCGGCAGATACATGTCTGTCGAAACGGGCCCCAGAATGAAGATCACACCGATCAGCACACGGGTCAGGGCATTCATCCCCGGCGGGGACGTCTGTTCGGAAAGCGACGTAGCGGACACGCAGGCACCATGGCTGGACTATCAGAAAACCGAAAACGGGCTTCCCCTGCTGGAGAAGCCCGTTTCCATACTCAACGCCTTTTTGCCCGGACTGACCAGCCCTGAATTCAGGGCCGGCCGGTGCCTTCGGACGGAAACGCAGACCTTACTTCGGCCAGTTGGCCAGAATGTCCGTCTTCACGTTCTGCGGAAGACCGACATAGTCGAGGCGGGCATTATCCGCGTCACCATGCTGGAAACCCCACGTAAAGAAGTTGCGCACAGCCTTGCCGGACTCTTTCTGGGCGGCATCGACCGGCACCAGAACGAATGTTGCCGTCACGATCGGCCAGGAAGAGGCACCATCCGTATCCAGCAGGTTCACTGCATAGTGATCGGCATGGGCCCAGTCAGCAGCCTTGGCAGCTTCGGCGAAGCTGGCCAGCGTCGGCTCCACGAAGGCACCGCTGTGGTTCTTCATCTTGGCGATGTTGAGGTGATTCTGCGCGGCATAGGAGTACTCGACGTAACCCACACCACCTTCCGTCTGGCGCACCATGGCGGCAATGCCGTCATTGCCACGCGCACCCGAACCGCCCGGCCAGGCGATGGACGTGCCGGCGCCGAGCTTCTGCTTCCAGGTCGGGGAAACCTGCGACAGATAGGACGTGAAGACGTAGCTTGTGCCCGAACCATCGGCACGGTGGATCGGTGCCACATCCGTGTCCGGCAGCTTCAGACCCGGGTTCAGGGCCTTGATGCGGTCGTCATCCCAGGTCGTGATCTCGCCGTCATACAGACCGGCCAGCGTCGGACCATCGAGACGGAGCTGCCCCGGTGCGATCCCCGGTACGTTTGCCACGACCACGATGCCGCTCATGACGGTCGGGAACTGGTACAGCTTTTCCTTGGCCAGACGGTCGCCGCTCATCGGCTTGTCGGATGCACCGAAATCAACCGTCCGGGCAATGACCTGATCCTGACCGGCGCTGGAGCCCACGCTCTGGTAGTTCACGGCAATACCGGTCTGGCTCTTGGCCGCCGTGCCCCACGCACCATAGATCGGTGCGGCGAAGCTGGACCCTGCGCCAGTGATGTCCGCAGCCTGTGCAGAGGACGAGGTCATGGCAGCAGTGCCAAGGGCCGTGGCAACAAGAAGACCGAATAGCGGAGCTCTGCTCTTGATCATGGGAATCCCTTATGGGGCGTGAAAACTGCGCCCTTAGTAACGCTGACCAGAAAACAGAAACAGTGGGCCATGCGTGATAGTTTCATGACAGGGTCTGGAGACCGGGAAGTGCCAAAATGTCACACCTTTCTTCCCGCTGATTACCAGCCTGGCCCGCTTCCGCAACAAAACTGACATACGAAATCTGAAAACCGCAGTTTCCCGCGCTTTAAGCCCGGACTGTCATGGAACTGTCATGTTTCCGTCATGAAACCTTCCCATTATTTCAAAATACGAATCAGATACCTGAACTGCGGAACACACGCCCTCCCCAGAAGGACGCACCGCAGCAATGGTTTTTTCTTTCCGCCGGACCACGGCCCTCCCCAGGGCGCTTTTGGCCACGACGACCCTGGTTTCACTTCTTCCTCTTTGTGGCCATGCCCGGGCCGCCGACCAGATGCAGATCATGGAACGGCAGATCCAGGCCATGCAGGCACAGCTCTCCGCCATGAAGAAAGAGCATGCTGAAGAAGTGAAGCGCGCCCGCGCCGTTCTGGCCCGCCAGCGGGAAGAAGCCGAAAACAACCCCTACGCCCAGCGTGGCCGCTATATCGGACAGCCGCGTCCGGCCGCACAGCCGTTCATCAGCGTCCGTCAGGCCAAGCCGGGTGCGGATGACGGCCGTCCGCCGTCAGACCGCGCGGATGTCTCCTCCTGGGCAGACTTCCAGCGCGCCACCGCGCAGGACGAAGAAGTCAGCGTCGGCGGCATCAAGGTCGGCTTCCCGAATGGTCGCCCCACGATCCAGTCGTCTGACGGCGCCTATGCCCTCTCGATCGGCCTTGCTTATCATGAAGACTTCGGCGGCTTCTTCAATTCCGGACCCCGCCCCGGCGAGACGCGCGGCGCCTTCAACGGCTTCACATCCAACCAGCGCCGTCTGCGTATCCCGTTCATGTTCCGCTACAAGAACTGGGTCGCAGCCGTCACGCCTGACTTCGGCGCGAACCATAACGACGGTTACGTCGGCCTCTATGAAGGCAACCTGAACTATACCGGTCTGCACAACACGGTCCTGACCGTCGGTTACTTCCAGCCACGCGTGACCGAGGAAGATTCCGAAAGCTCCAACGACTTCTTCACGCTCGAGCGTCCGAGCATCACCGACATGGTGCGTAACATCGCCGCAGGCGACGCCCGCTTCAGCGTCGGTGGCCTGCATTACGAGAAGCGCTGGTGGGTCGCCGGTTACTTCACGGGTCAGGAATGGGGCCATCGCAACGCCTCTGACATGAGCTCCACCTATTATGGTGGCGGCAGCGGCTCCACGGTCGACAGCCAGACGGGCGCCGTATTCCGCGTCGCCGGTCGTCCGATCGCCACCAAGGATGTGGACCTGCATGTTGGCGCTTCCGCAATGTCGGCCTTCAAGGTGGCCTGCAACACAGGCTCCGATCCGAACCACTGCACCCGTTCGACATCTTTCGGACAGCGTCCCGAGTTCGACATCGGCGAAGCCAATCTGGCCGCGACCGGTGGCATCAGCAACGCCGCACAGGTCTGGGCCGCCGGTCCGGAACTCGGGCTGCGCTGGCGCCGCCTGATCGTCAAGGGTGAGTACTATCACGTTGGTGTGGAACGCTCAGCTCCGGGTCTGAAAACCGCAAGTTTCCAGGGCTGGTACGGATCCGCCGCTTACACCCTGTTCGGCAACCCGCGGATGTACAACTACAAGGAAGGCGCATTCGGCGCTCCAGGCGTGAAGGCTTCCGAGGAATTCAATCCGGCCCTCAACCAGTGGGGCGCACTTGAAGTCGTCGGCCATTACAGCGTCATCGACCTCAACAGCAATCTCAACGACGCAAACGCCAAGAACGTCATCCGCGGCGGCCAGCAGACCGTCTGGACCGGCGGCCTGAACTGGTACCCGAACCGTCATTTCGCCCTGAAGCTGGACTACAGCCACTTCATCGTGTCCCGCAGCAACCAGGCCACCAACACCGCCGGTCGCACCGGCAACTCCATCGCAGCCCGTATCCAGGCCGCTTTCTAAACAACACAACTACTCTCTCCTGAACTCCGGTTCAGGAGAGGCCCTTCATTTCTCAACACCATTGCGTGCATGCCCGCATTCCCGATTGCGAGCCACGCCCCGCAGACAGCATGCTTGCCGTTCCACAACGAGAGAACCGGCTGATGCTTCCAGACGCAAAACCGCTCCTTCCCGCAGCAGCACTCGCAGTGGCGTTTCTCTGCCCCGCCGCTTTTGCCCAGCCCGCTGCCAGCTCCCATATTATCACGAGCCAGAAACTCGACTGGTCCACCGCCGCGGCCCTGGCCTCCGAAGCCGTCCGCATCTGCGCCGCACAGGGCTATTCCGTGACCGCCACCGTCGTGGACACGAGCGGCCATGAACAGGCCGTCATCAAGGGCGACACCGTTCCCCTGCAATCGCTCTCCGTCTCCTATCGCAAGGCTTACACGGCCTATTCCTACGGTCTGGCCTTCAACAAGAATACGACCAGCGAACTGATCGCCGCAGGCGTCACCGGCCCGGCGAACGGCGCCCTGAACACCATCCCCGAAGTCCTGTTCGTTCCCGGTGGCGTCACCCTGCGCCGCACGAGCGATCACGCCATCCTTGGCGGACTTGGCGTTTCCGGCGCACCCGGCGGTGACAAGGACGAAGCCTGCGCCCTGCATGCCGTCGAAAAATTCAGGGCTGAGTTCCAGTAACACAACCGCCGTCCGGGAAATCAAAAGGGACGGGCCTTTTTATCTCTGAGGCCTTTCCTGAAATAATTCCTGTATCCTCCAGTCTTTCACACAGAGTTTCCCTTTCAGAAACTTCCCGGTATTGTCCGGCCTCACTGAAGAATCCCTGAAAGACTGTCTCTTGCTGCGCTGGTTTCTGGTTTCCATCCTGTCCCTGACCGTTCTCCTTCTGGCCCTGTTCGGCGCAGGATGGATCTGGATCGACCATAAGGACCTCGCTGCCTTCGCCACCGCGAAGCTGGAAAAAAAGCTCGACCGCACCGTCCATATCGGCGCCCTGCACGTCCATCCCGGCACCTGGCTGACGATCGAGGCCGATGACGTCTCCATCGCCAATATCGCCAGCGGCACGCGCCCGCAGATGGTCACGCTCGGCCATCTCGGTGCGCAAATTCGCCTGACCTCCCTGATCTGGGGACCGCCAGAAACGCGCAATGTCGTCATTTCGAAGTTCTCGGGCCTGTTCGAGCGCACGCCGGCGCATCTGCCCAACTGGCGTTTCGGCCCCCATCAGAATGAACCACGGCCGCCGCTTTCTCCCGAAGAACGTGCCAAAGCCAATGCTGCTCCAGATCTGCACGACGCTCCGGGCCTGCGCAACGCCACGATCCTCGATAGCGACGTCACCTACCGCTCGGCCAATGGTGCGTCCTACAAGGCCACGCTTGAAAAGGTCGAACTCGCCTCGACCAGCGATACCAGCCCGTTCACCATGACGCTCGCAGGCGCCTATAATGGCACGCCCGTAAATATTTCCGCCGAAATGGAGCCCATCCGCGAGCTTCGCAAAACGCCTCAACGTCCCTACGGCACCAGGGCCCATGTCACGTCCGGCGACATGACCTCGGACTTTACGGGCACCCTGACGGACCCGATGGATTTTGACGGCGTGGAAGGCCACACCACCGTCACCACGCCTACATCCGACACATTGTTCAGCGTCGCCGGCATGAAGGGTGACCATGCGCCCGTCAAACTGACGCTGTCCGGAGATTTCAGCCATTCCGGCGATAACTGGCATTTCCGCAAGGCGAACGGCACCATCCAGACCAGCACGATGGAAGACGGCGACTTCACGCTTGTCGAAGGCAGCCACGGCAAACCCGATGACGTTACGGCAAAGATCGGTTTTGGCCGCCTCGACATTAACGGCCTGATGCCCATCCTCGCGCCTTCCGGCTCAAAAGGCAGCAAGAAGAGCCCCTCCACGACCCATGCCGACCTGCTGCTCCTCACCCCACCCGATCCGGACCCGCTGGTCCATTTCGATCTTGCCGCCAGACAGCTGATCTACAACAAGCTCGATTTTGCGAACCTGAAGATCCAGGCCGCCCAGATCCCCAACCGTATCGATGTCCCTGTCCTGCGCCTCGGCTATGTGGGTGCCTCACTGAGCGCCAACGGCCATATCGAAGCCGATGGGAAATCCTCACGCATCGCCGCCGAAGTCGCCCTCACCCACGGCGACATCGACCGCCTGCGCCGCGTCGCAGGTCTCGCACCTGTTCCCGTTCAAGGCACCTTGAGCCTGCGCATCACCGCCAGCGCCAACAACGTCCATACCCTCAACGAAGCCATGAGCCGTGCCGACCTGACGGCTGCCGTCAGCATGGAAAAGGGCGAAATCGCCCGTGAGATCGTCGAGGCCGCCTCGATGGATCTGCGCCTGCTGTTCCGCCACGCCAAGGGCGTGACCCCGATCACCTGCCTGCTCGGCGTCCTGCAGATGCATCAGGGCATCGGTGTGGTCGTGCCGCTCCGTCTGCGGACCGGTGCCGGCACGATCGCCGCCAAAGCGAATTTCGACCTCAACCGCAGGTGGCTCGATCTCGTCTTCGCCAGCCGCCCCTTCTCCACCAGCTTCTTCGCTCTGGACGTGCCCGTCCGCGTCAGTGGCCGCTTTGACGCCCCGATCCTTTCCCTGGCCAAATGGTCCAAGGAAGGCCGGACCATGCTCGCGGATTCAAACGAGGTTACGAACCTCCCGCCCGTCCTGCAGGGCTTTGCGGCCTCGAATGCCTGTGCACGCCCCACGCGCTGAGGCCGATTTGCACCCCATCCTGCCCCCGGCTATGCACGTCGGACCGTAAAGAAGAGGGTCCCAATATGCGTATTGCAATGGTCGGTGGCGGATATGTCGGTCTCGTCTCGGGCGCGTGCTTCGCCGAGTTCGGAGCCGACGTCGCCATCGTGGAACAAGACCCGAAAAAACTCGCCGCCCTTACTGCAGGCCGCATTCCCATCTACGAACCCGGACTGGACACCCTCGTCGCCAGCAATGTCGAAGCCGGACGCCTGACGTTCGGAGACGACCTCGGGGCAGCCATGAGCGACGCAGACGCGGTCTTCATCGCGGTCGGAACGCCCACGCGACGGGGGGATGGGCATGCCGACCTGACCTATGTCTATGCCGCAGCCGAAGAAATTGCCCGCGCAGCTAGAACGGATCTGCTGGTCGTCACGAAATCCACGGTACCCGTGGGCACAGGCCGCGAAGTCGCCCGCATCCTGCGTCAGACCCGCCCGGACCTGACGTTCGATGTCGCCTCCAATCCCGAGTTCCTCCGCGAAGGCAATGCCATTGAGGACTTCATGCGTCCGGACCGCGTCATTGTCGGCATTGACCGTTCGGGACCGGACGGCGGCGCACGGGCACAGGGACTGATTGAACAGCTTTATCGCCCGCTGCTGGCCATTCAGGCGCCGATTGTCCTCACAGATCTGGAAACGGCCGAACTGACCAAATACGCCGCCAATGCCTTCCTGGCGATGAAGGTCACTTTCATCAACGAGATGGCCGATCTGTGCGAAAAAGTCGGCGGTAATATCCACGACGTCGCACGTGGCATCGGTCTCGACCAGCGGATCGGCAGCCGCTTCCTCAGCCCTGGCCCGGGCTATGGCGGCTCCTGCTTCCCCAAGGATACCCGCGCCCTGACCGCCATCGCACAGGATGCCGGCGCGCCTACAAGACTCGTGGAAGCTACGGTCGCCATTAACGAAGCCCGCAAAACGGGCATGGCCGAACGCATCATCGCTCAGGCTGGTGGCAGCCTTGAGGGCAAGACCATCGGCATCCTTGGCCTGACGTTCAAGCCCGATACGGACGACATGCGCGAGGCGGCCTCCCTGCCCATTCTGGCCCGGCTGCATGAGGCCGGTGCCACCCTTCAGGTGTTCGATCCCGAAGGCATGGATGCCGCCCGTGCGCTTCTGCCCCAAAACGTGCGTTATTGCGACGATGCGCTGGCCGCTGCCCAGGAAGCAGACGTTGTGGTAGTCCTGACAGAATGGAATATGTTCCGCGCACTCGACCCCGCCCGACTGCGCAGCGCCATGCGTGGCAATGCCATCGCGGATCTGCGCAACATCTGGAGCCCCGACCTCATGCGCGAGGCCGGGTTCGATTACCGCTCGATCGGGCGCCCCTGAAAGGCTGCATTACTGGGCCCGGGCTTCGGCCCGGGCTGCCGCGCGATCCACCGGCGCGAATGTTCCGTTCCGCAGGCGCCGCTCCAGTTCCTCAAGCGACTGGCCCTTGGTCTCGGGCACGTAGCGCAGCACGAACCAGAACGCGAAAGCATTGACGGCCGCAAACAGCCAGAACGTCCACCCGGCACCCAGCATCTGCACCAGTGACAGCGTGGTCAGGGAAATGATCAGATCCGCGCCCCAGTGGCTTCCGGCAACGAGGCTCATACCCTTGCCACGGCAGGACAGCGGATAGACTTCCGCCCCCACCAGCCAGATGGCGACCGACAGACTGCCCGTATTGAAAATGGTGTAGGCCATCACAGCCGCGACCGTGATCCACGCCCCGATACCACCGGTGAGGTGCATGGCAAACGCCATGCCCAGTACGGCCAGCGCCACTACGGCTCCCGGCAGCAGTCGCAGAAGCAGTGTACGCCGTCCCCAGGTATCGACGGCCCAGCCCCCGAACACCGTGGCAAAAACCATTCCGAACCCGACAGCCACGGAGGTCAGCAGGGCGGAATCCTGCCCGAACCCCGCATCGGCAAAGATCGTCGGCGCGTAATACATGACGGCATTGATGCCCGTGAACTGGCACAGAAGCGCAATCCCCACGGACGCTGTCAGCGCAGGACGCACCCAGGGTTTCGCCAGCTCGGACCAGGGAGCCTGTACATCGTGGTTTTCGACAATCTCGGCCAGCTCACGGTCAGCGGCCTCATCGGATATGCGCACACGCCGCAGGACCACACGGGCTTCTTCCGTCTGCCCGTTCAGGGCCAGCCAGCGCGGGCTGTTAGGCAGAAACGCCATGCCAAAGAAGAGAATGAGCGCAGGCAGCATCCCGATGCCAAACATCAGACGCCAGCTGAAATCCCGCAGGAGATAGCCGGTAATGAAAGAAACCGTAATGCCGGAGACCACGGCCAACTGGAACCCGACGACAAGGCGGCCGCGACGCTCGGGAGGCGAGATTTCCGCGATATAGATCGGCACAATCTGCGAGGCTGCACCGATGGCCAGACCCAGGATCAGCCGGGCAATGATCAGAACCGCTACACTTTGCGCGGACGCGACAACCACGGTCCCCACCAGGAACAGGGCTGCTGCAATCATCACCGTCCGCCGGCGACCGATCCGGTCGGAAATACCACCCGCCCCGAGACAGCCAAGCAGCGCGCCCAGAATGATGGCTGATGTGACGACTTCCGCGCCAAGCGTATCCAGATGGAACTGGTTGCGAAGCTGAAGCAGGGCGGAAGAAATGATGCCGGTATCGTACCCGAACAGCAGCCCTCCCGTGGCCGAGATGGTCGCAATGAAATTCGTCAGAGCATATCCGCTCAGCTTTCTGGACCCGTTCCTGTTCTGCATCGTGAACCCTTCCGCCGCGAAACCGCAGGCCGTTGTTCTGAAGACAATTCGTCTGCTTTAACGCTCCACATTCTAAAAGTAACATCAGAAAAGTGATGGTTTTCGTTTTTTGCGTGAAATTTTTCGTGTTCTTCCGAAACCTGTCATGGCAGGGCGCGCATGAAAAAACCCCCTCTCCTTGCGGAAAGGGGGTCAGACAGAAGCCTTGGGAGTAAGAGTATTCTTACGGCTGGACAATCCGCAGGATAAACGCCGTCAGGGTGTTGATGGCCTCCTGTTCCGGACGGTCCGCAGGCAGCCGCAGTTCCGGGGAAACCGGCGCTTCATAAGGCGCAGAGATGCCGGTGAATTCCGGGATCTTTCCAGCGCGTGCCGCGGCGTACAGCCCCTTGGGGTCCCGCTTTTCGCAGGTTTCCAGCGGCGTATCGACGAAGACTTCATGGAAGTTCTCGCCCACGATCTGCCGCGCCTGTGCCCGGTCCGCCTGAAGCGGCGAGACCAGCGCCACGATCACGACCTGCCCGCTCTCGGCCAGAATCTTCGCGACATGCGCCGCACGGCGGATATTCTCGTGACGGTCTTCCGGCGAGAACCCAAGATCGCTGCACAGCCCGGCCCGCAGGGTGTCCCCGTCCAGAACCGTTGCATTGATCGCCTGTTCGGACAGCGCCAGTTCAGCCGCACGGGCCACCGTGCTCTTGCCCGAACCGGGCAGCCCCGTCAGCCAGAACACACCGCTCTTGTGACCTCGTGCCTGCACCTGACGGGCGGCAGACACACGGCTGGCCGTCGGATGGATGGCATGTTCGCCATCCGCCAGTTCAGCCGGACCGATCAGCGGCGCCCCACCAACAATGCGCTGGTAACGGTCCACCAGAACGCCGCGCCCGTCGCCGAAGCCAGGCGAGAACGGGTCGAACAGCACGGCATGGGACGCCGCCAGCGTGATTTCCGCAAACCCGTCCGGCGGGACGCTGTCGCCTTCACGCAGGGTCAGGTCTTCCAGATCAACCACGGCGTCGATGGAGGCTACTGTCACGTCATGCTCGGCCGTGGCCAGACGCAGCGTAAAGCTCTCGCCCACACGCAAAGGCTCGCCACGCAGCCAGAACAGACGCGTGCGGATCCGGGCCGAACGCTCCGGGGCCGCGGCCTTGTCATCAGCCGGAAACAGCAGATCACCACGATCCGGCACCAGATCCGGCTCCAGACGCAGGGCAATGGACTCACCTGCACCCGCGACCGGAAGCTCCGGCGCATGCCAGCGGCAGACTTCCGCCACGGTCGCAACCTGTCCCTGCGCGCCGATGCTCAGACGATCACCCGCACGGACGGTCCCACGCTCAATCCGGCCCGCCACATAGCGGATGCCATCAAAACGATAGACATCCTGCACCGGCATCCGGAACGGCAGCGCCGCACGCGAGGCCGGCGGCGGAACATTGGCCAACGCTTCAACCAGCGTCGGACCCTTGTACCAGAGCGACCGCTCGGAGCGGCTGGCGATGTTGTCGCCATCACGGGCGGAGGCAGGCACCACAGCCTCGACCTCGATTTCCAGACGGCCCAGAAGCTGGCGCACATCGGACTCGACCTTGACGATCTGCGCCTCGTCAAAGCCCAGGATGTCGGACTTGTTGAGCAGCACGATCACATGGCGGATGCCGATCAGGCGCAGCAGCATGGCATGACGCCGCGTCTGTTCCTGCGCGCCTTCCTTGGCGTCCACGACCAGCACGGCAGCTTCCGCATCGGCGGCCCCAGTGATCATGTTGCGCAGGAACTGGCGATGGCCCGGCGCATCGACAATTACGAACTCACGCGAGCCCAGACGGAACGGAATGCGTGTGGAATCGACGGTCACGCCCTGATCACGTTCGATCTGAAGGGAGTCGAGCAGGAAGCTCCACTCCACCGCCAGACCACGCTTGCGGCTGCTCTCGACGATCTGCGCCAGCTTGCCGTCCTGCAGGCTGTCGGTGTCGTACAGAAGGCGCCCGATCAGCGTGGACTTGCCATGATCGACATGCCCGACGATGACGATGGGCGTCGCTGCAGCGCGGTGGATTTCCGAAAAGCTCTCGGTCACGATGTTGTCACCCATTTTCACAGATATCCCGCTACACGCAGACGCTCGAACACGTCCTCGGACTCATGATCCATTGCACGCCCCGCGCGCTCGGAGGTCCGGCTGGTTTCCAGTTCGGCAATCACTTCCGCTACGGTGGAGGCATTGCTCTCGATCGGATTGGTGATGTCCTGATCGCCCAGCGAGCGGTAACGCTTGCCGTCTTTGGCGAAATACAGATCCACCAGCGGAATGCCCTCGCGCTCGATGTAGCGCCAGATGTCGATTTCCCGCCACGCCAGCAGCGGATGGACGCGGATATGCATGCCATCTTCATACGGCGTGGCATACTGGTCCCAGAACTCGGGTGGCTGGTTGCGCACGTCCCAGCGATGCCCGGCACCGCGCGGGCTGAACACGCGCTCCTTCGCACGGGTCGCCTGCTCGTCACGACGGATGCCGGCAATGACGCCCCGGAACTTGTGCTTGTCGATCATCGCGGCCAGACCGGCCGTTTTGCGCGCAGCGGAGCGGGCAGCCGGCGGCAGGGACGGGTCGATTTCCTCAACCGGCGGGCAGTAGCCCAGCAGCAGGTCCAGGTTCCACTTCTTCGTATATTCGTCGCGGAAGGCATACATTTCCGGGAATTTCTTCTCGGTATCGACATGCATGACCGGGAACGGGACATGCCCCATGAACGCCTTGCGCGCCAGCCAGACCATCACGTTGCTGTCCTTGCCCAGCGACCACAGCAGGGACAGGGGCTTCAGCTTGCGATAGGCCTCGCGCAGGATGAAAATGCTCTGGGCCTCGAGCTGGTCCAGATCATCCATGATACGCGGCTGTGCCAAACCGGTGGTGGACTGATCCCGGGACAGGATCCGTGTTTGCGTCATTATCCGCTCCGTAGTCATGCCGGCCTGTGAATGCCGCATTCCGTCTTGGCCAGACCGGCCCAGCGGCCCGCCCGTCCATCTTCACCATCCTTGACCGCCCTTGTGCATGGAGCACAACCGATCGAGGTGTAACCTTTTGCAACCAGAGGGTGCCGCGGCAGATCCCGGCGCTGCATCTGCGCTTCGATTTTCTCGGGCCCCCAACCCGCCAGCGGGTTGAGCTTCACGCTGCCATCAGGCTGCGGATCAACCAGCGGAAGCGCCGCCCGTGTCGCGGACTGGCTGCGCTTGCGCCCCGTGATCCAGACATCGAAATCCGGCAGCACCAGATCCAGCGGCTCGACCTTGCGCAGCGCACAACAGGCATCCGGATCGAAATCCGCGAGCTGATCCTGTGGATCACGGTCCTGCAGCGCCTTTGGCGTGGGCGCGAGACTCCTCACGTCCGAAAGGCCAAGCCTGCGCGCCAGCCTGTCACGATATTCCAGCGTTTCCGGGAAATGCCGCTTCGTATCCAGAAAGAAAACCGGAACCGAAGGATCAATCTGCGCCACAAGATCCAGCAGAACAGCCGTCTCCGCCCCGAAAGACGAAATGACGGCCACACGTCCCTGTAGCAGACCCAGAGTCTCCTTCAGGACCCGCTCTTCCGGGATCTGGCGAAGGTGATCCAATTCCGTCTGTAAGAGAGGCATGTACTGCACCTAACCGTGTCCAGATCAGTCATGCCACCTGCGTGGCACGCCCCGAGACATAGGCGCATCATCCGTAAAAATAAACTATTTTATTTGATATAACTTTTTTGTTTGGTGATTAAATCACTTTTGGTTAGCGTTTTTTAGAGCAGGAACCATCTTACCTTTTCATAATTGGCGTCCTGACCCACAAAATGGCCTGAAACACCATTTCAGCTTTTCAGTGAAGTTAGTGCAATAACATAAAAAGCCGACCCAGCATGATCTGGCACGGTTCATGCATCAGCAATGGTCATGGATATGTTGTCACCCCTTCGGACCCAGCGCTTTGCGGGCCTCCTTGTCCGCCAGACCATGCAGCCGCAGGTGATGGCGGAACTGGTAGTAGGTCAGGCCAAGCAGCTCGGCGGCGCGCCTCTGACTGAACTGTGCTTCTCGCAGGGCAGCTTCCAGCAGGCTGCGTTCATGGGCGCTGATATCCGCACCAAAATCACGCGGGAATGTCAGGGGACCGGCATCCGCCATGGACGAAACCGGCTTTTCAGCCGGAGAAACCGGAGCCTGCCAGTCTGGCGTCACGAACGGGTCCAGCACGATCTCGTCCAAGGCCTTTTCCGGACGGTCCATCCGATAGACACTGCGCTCGACCACATTGCGCAGTTCGCGCACATTACCGGGCCAGTCATAGGACTGCAGACGTTCCAGCGCCCGGTCCGTAAAGCCTGCGAAAACCTTCCGCCCCAGCTCTGCGCTCATGCGGGTGGCGAAATGCCCGGCCAGCAGCGGAATATCCTCGGGACGCGCGCGCAGCGGCGGAATGTTCACGACATCGAAGGCCAGCCGGTCCAGCAGATCCGCCCGGAAGCGCCCTTCCCGCGCCATGGCGGGCAGATCGGCATTGGTCGCCCCGATCAGCCGCACATCCACCCGAATGGTCTCGCTGCCCCCCACGCGCTCGAAACTGCCGTATTCGATCACTCGCAGCAGCTTTTCCTGCACGGCCTGCGACGCGGTGCCGATCTCGTCGAGAAACATCGTGCCCCCGTCCGCCCGCTCGAAACGGGACAGGCGGCGCTTCTGCGCGCCCGTAAAGGCACCCGCCTCATGACCGAACAGTTCGCTGTCCAGCAGCGCTTCGGGCAGGGCCGCGCAGTTGAGCTTCACCAGCGGCCGGTCCCACCGGTCCGACAGCAGCGCCAGACGCGCGGCGACCAGTTCCTTGCCCGTCCCACGCTCGCCGATCACGAGAACCGGCCGCTTCAGGGGCGCCAGACGGGAGACCTGATCCAGCATTCCCAGAAATGCCGGAGCCCGCCCGATCGGGGTCGGCACCTCGTCCATATCGGTGCTTCTCGCCATTTTCTGGTCTCTCACGCCCCTGTTTCGGTCTTCAGTTCATAACACCCTCAAAACAGCATCGCTGACAAGGGCAGGCATTCTGTCCTAAGTCTCTCCAACAGGAAGGAAAGCATCATGGGTATTTTCTCTCGCCTCGCAGATATCGTGAACTCCAATCTCAATGCGATTCTCGCCACCGCCGAGGACCCGCAGAAGATGATCCGCCTGGTGATCCAGGAAATGGAAGACACGCTGGTCGAGGTCCGCAGTCAGGCCGTCCGCACGATCGCCGAGCGCAAGCAGCTTGAACGCCGCGTCCGCACCATGATGCATGAGGAAGACGAGTGGCACCGCAAGGCCGGCCTCGCCATCGAGCGCGGCCGTGACGATCTGGCCAAGGCAGCCCTCGCCGCCCGCCACAGCGTCGAACAGTCCCGCGAGGCGCTGGAGCAGCAGATCGCCCAGATCTCCGACGGGCTGGACCAGCAGAACGACGACATCTCCAAGCTTCAGGCCAAGATCGCCGATGCCAAATCTCGCGAAAAGGCGCTCTCCATCCGCGCCCGCACTGCACAGGGCCGTCTGAAGACCCGCGAGAAGCTCTATGACACCCGCATCGACGACACACTGAACCGTTTCGATCAGGTGGAACGCGCTCTTGATGAACTCGAAGGCAAGGCCGAGGCGTATGATCTGGGACGTCGTACCGGACATCCGACACTTCAGGAGGAACTTGCGGCCCTCGAAACCGATGCGGTCGTGGAAAGCGAGTTCGAGACCCTCAAGCGCCGTGTTGCCGAAAAGAAAAATGCAGGCTGATCATTCATCCGCCACAGGAACTCCGGAATGAATAACTTTAACACACTCGCTCTTCTGCTTATTTTTCTGCCCATGGTCGCCATCGTTGCCAACGCGGCAAAATCCATCGCAAAGCAAAAGTCTTCCCCCCAGCAGGACCCCATGCTTCAGGCCGCCCTGACACAGGCCGAAGCGCATGCTACGCGTCTGGAAGAAAGGATCGACCAGCTCGAACGCATCCTCGACGAGGATATCCCGGGCTGGAGAGCAAGGAACGCACGATGACACGCCGCCCCGTCCCCTTTTATGGTCGCCGCCCGGCGCTACTGGCGCTGCTGGCGGGCACGGTCCTGCTGGCGCCCGCAGCCCATGCGGCACGGATGACCCTCTCCGGAGAAGACCTGGACCTGTCCATCCCCTGCACGGGACAGGTGAAGGTCGTGGTCGATCCCGGCATGAAGGACGGGGCGACCCTTGATTCGAGCAGCATGGCCCAGGTTGCGATGCATACGGGCAAGGAAGAAGCGGAAAGCCGCATTTCCATCGCCACGAAAGCCTGCGCGCCCAGCGGGAAGCTGACGATCAGCATTTCCCCGAGCACCGGCCTGACCATCCATGACAGCCACGACACGCATTTCGTCATCACCGGAAAGCTTGCCTCGCTGGATGCGAGCCTCGATTCCACAACCATGGACATCGAGGACACGCAGTCGCTCGATCTGAACATGCAGGGCGCCTCCAATGTCCATATCAAGGCGCTGGAACGTGCAGCGCAGATCGTGGCGTCGGGAGCCTCGACCCTGACGGCCGACACCGCGCAGCTCGCCGCCCTTTCTGCGCAGCTGACGCAGAATGCGACCATGACCCTTTCCGGCAGCAGTATTGATGCCCTGACGCTGGTGACGGCCGATCAGGCCAGTGCCACCATTCTGGGTCATGCGACCGTCGCAACCGTCGCGGCCAACGGCACAGGCGAGGTCAATATCGAAGCCGTCTCCGGGCCTATGGTGCGCTCGGGCAAGGGCACAGTACGTGTCGGCGCGCAGAACGGTGTAATCTATCGTCCGACGACGCCTCCACCCGCTGCGGTGACTGCGCCTCCGACACCGGCACCGCTACCGGCTGCTCCCGTCGAGACCCCCGCCACCAGCGCCGCCTCGACCGTCCCCGCACCAGTCGTGCCGACACCCGCTCCTGTTCCCGCACCCGCTGCTCCCACCGCGCCACAAACACCGGTCCTGCCAACGGCTCCGACGAACACGCAGCCGGAAAACCAGCAGGGAAACAGTCAGCCGAGCGGAACATCCACTGCAGCCCCGCTGCCAGGCGTGTCGTCTTCCACGGCGGAAAAGGCACCTTCTGTTGAAGCAGCGCCTCCCGCAGTCCCCCCGGTGCCCTCGCAGCAGGCCGGAAACGCTGCTCCTGCCACGACCCCGGATACGGATTCTGCGCCGGCGCCACAGAACAATGCTGCCACCGCTCCTCCGGAAGGCAGCGCGTCGGGCACCGCCACATCCACCCCGAATACCTCCACAGTGCCTGCCTCTTCGGGAACTCCGACGCCTGCCCCGGCAGCACCGCCTGCTACGAGCAAGAACTCGCAGGGAGAATAGGAATGCGCGCCCGTCTGTCGGCACCTCTTGCCCTGATTGCGCTGATGGGAGGCCCTGTCATGGCGGCTCCGGCGGCCGCGCCTCCGCCTCCGCCCGCCCCTCCTGCGCCGCCATCCCTTGAATCATCGGCAGCCAGCGCTGGGACGCTCGTCATCCCGAAGACCTGTCTTGACCATCTCGCCATCATCGGCGGACCGGAGACCCGTCTCGTTTCGGGCAGCGGCCGCCTGACACGTCATGCGGACCGGCTGACATTCACCACATCCGCAGCAGACTGCACGAAAGAAGCAGACGCGGTTGTCATGGTTCCGGCCCGGACCGGTATCGAGATCCAGATGCCCCATGACCGGGCGACCACGTATCGCATCACAGGCGTCAACGGAGACCTGACAGCCACTACGGGGCGCGGCAATCTGGACGTTGATCAGGTCAGCGGCCTGACGCTCACCATGGGCGGCAGTGGTGACGTATCGGTCGGACATGCGGGCGGCCGGGTTTCCGTTAAGGATTTTTCCAGCGGTGACCTGCATATTGGCAGCATCGCAGCCTCTGGCGCCGACCTTACGACCATGTCGTCCGGCGACATCCAGATTGATCAGGGCAATGCCGATGTCCTGACCGTGCGTAATTATGGTTCGGCAGACACCACACTGAACGGCACCGTCCGCGATGCGGACCTGACCCTGATGGGCAGTGGTGACATCGTCCTCGACAGGGTCACGGACACCCTGAAGAAGCGTGCGCTCGGTTCCGGCTCCATCACGGTTGACGAAACGTCGGGCGCCCGGATCACAACGCTGACCACACCCGATACATCCGCCGTCCTGTCCGACACGCTGAAAGATGTTCTGAACCAGTCCCACGTGGAGTTTCATTTCGGTGACGCGGAGACTGCCTCTTCTCACACCAGCCATCATTCCGGTGGCCATGGCGTGATTGGTCTTCTGCTGAAGATCTTCCTGATCATCTGGCTCGTGCGTCTCTTCCGACGCTACCGGAAGACCGGCATCGTGCCGTTCAGAAAAACCGTGGACAGGGCCGCTGCGGGTTATGCTGCTGGCGTACGGAGCTGGTCACAGCGCGATCCGGTATGGCGTGAGACTCCGGCAGCGGGTGTGGCGGCTGTTGTAAAAAATGCCGTGCAGGGCTTCCGGGGTTATCAGCCCGCACCTCCTGAAGACTTTTCGCATTCCGTCCCGCCCGGACACCCGCTGGCCCGGCTTCAGGACCGCCTGATGCGGATGGAGCGCCGAATTGGTCTGATGGAGCAGTTCGTAACCTCGCCCGATTTCAGCCTGGAGCGGCAGTTCCGTGAGCTGGAACGGACCGATGGACGCCGTGCATGAACTACGGTTCTCACCGGTATGATGGACGGAAACTTTGACGTCCGGATGCTGGCAGGGTAGGGGCTGAAGGGTGAATGCCGTTCTTGATCCCATAGCGGCCCTTGGCCGTGCCGCTCTCGGCCTTATCAAACAGGCAGGTGCTCTCGCCCTGTTCGCGCTGGAGGCCCTGTCGCATCTGGTGCGACCGCCCTTTTACTGGCGCATCTTCTTTTCCAGCCTGATCGAGACGGGGTTCTTCTCCCTGCCCGTCGTGGCCCTGACCGCCCTGTTCTCGGGTGCCGTCATCGCACTGCAATCCTATGTGGGCTTCGGGCAGTATCATGTGCAGAGCGCCATTGCCGGGATTGTCGTCCTCGCCGTAACCCGCGAACTCGGGCCTGTTCTGGCCGGGCTGATGGTCGCCGGGCGTGTGGGCGCGGCCATGTCCGCACAGATAGGCACCATGCGCGTGACCGACCAGATCGACGCGCTCACCACACTCTCTACCAACCCGATGAAATATCTCGTGACGCCGCGCCTGCTGGCCGGGACGCTCGCGCTGCCCTGCCTTGTGCTGGTGGCCGATATTCTGGGCGTGATGGGCGGTTTCACGGTTTCGGTCGCCAAGCTCGGCTTCTCGCCCTCGACCTACATCACGGCCACACTGGACTCGCTCAAGACGATGGATGTCGTCGTGGGACTGGTGAAGGCGGCGGTGTTCGGATTCCTGATCGCGCTGCTGGGCTGCTACAACGGCTATAACAGCCGGGGCGGCGCGGAAGGCGTGGGCTCGGCCACGACGGCCGCCGTTGTTGGCGCATCCATCCTGCTGCTGCTGTTCGATTACCTCCTGACGGACCTGTTCTTCTCACAATGAGCACTCCCCCCGTAAGCACGCCCAAGATCCGCATCCGCGGCCTGCACAAGGCCTTCGGCTCCAAGATCGTGCTCGATGGCGTGGACCTCGATGTCGAGACCGGTACGTCCATGGTCATCATCGGCGGTTCCGGCTCCGGCAAGTCCGTCCTGCTGCGCTGCATCCTCGGCCTGATCGAACCCGACGCCGGCACGATCGAGATCGACGGTGAAAACCTCCTGACGGCATCACGCTCCCGCCAGGACGTCCTGCGCCGCCAGATCGGCATGCTGTTCCAGAACGCCGCCCTGTTCGACAGCATGAGCGTTGGCGAGAACGTGGCCTTCGGCATCCGCGCCAAACATTCCGACCGCAACGGTCCGCCCCCCTCGCGCACGCAGGCCCTCCAGATGGCCGGAGACCTGCTCAAACAGGTCGGGCTTGATCCCTCCGTCGGTGATCTCAGCCCGTCGGAATTGTCGGGCGGCATGCAGAAACGCGTCGGTCTGGCCCGCGCCATTGCGGGCAACCCCAACATCATGTTCTTCGACGAACCCACAACCGGGCTGGACCCGATCATGGGCGCTGTGATCGACGGGCTGATCGTAGACTGCGTACAAAAGCTCGGCTCTACGGCCATCGCCATTACCCATGACATGGCCTCGGCCCAGCGGATCGGAAACCGGGCGGCCATGCTCTATCACGGGCGGCTGATCTGGCAGGGTGAGGCGTCCGAACTCATGCATTCCGGCAATGCCATGGTCGATCAGTTCACCCACGGCCGGCGCGAAGGCCCCATCACCATGGAGCTGCGCAAATGAGCATTCTCCCCCGCTTTCCCAAAACCGATCCTGTCATCTGGAAGCGCATCGGACTGAGCTATCTGATTGCCCTGCCGCTTCTGTACATCATGTTCCGACACCAGCCGGCCCATCCGAACATGCTGATCCAGCTTCTCGGATTCCTGCTGATCATCATGGTGTCCCGCCTTCTGGCACGCCTGATCCTGCGGACCGACAAGTAAGCATCCGGGCGCTGCCCGGACCCGGCAGGGATCTTGATCCCTGCACCCTGATTTTAAAGGTTTCCAAAGGTCGAGACCTTTGGTGGGGTCCGGGGCAAAGCCCCGTCTGGATCAGCACCGGGACACTCCCTATATACTGGCTTTGTTCCCCTCAGTCCGAAGAGATCCGTCTTGGCCAAAAAGCCGACTACCCGTTACGTCTGCCAGAACTGTGGCGCCACCTATCCGAAATGGAATGGTAAGTGCGAAGCCTGCGGCGAGTGGAACACGCTGGTCGAGGAAAAGATCGAGCCTACAGCCCGCAAGACCGGCAAGCTGAGCGCAGGGCGCCTTCAGACGGTCCGGCTGGATGGTGAAACCCGCCCGCCCCCGCGCATCACGACCAGCATTGCCGAACTGGACCGCGTTCTGGGCGGGGGTCTCGTCCCGGCTTCCGTCGTGCTGGTCGGCGGTGATCCCGGTATCGGCAAGTCCACACTCATGCTCCAGACCACCTGCGCACTGGCACGGTCCGGGCATCGCGTCCTGTATGTCTCGGGCGAAGAATCAGTGGACCAGATCCGCATCCGTGCCCAGCGGCTGGGTCTGGACCGCGACAGCAAGATGCTGGACTCGCTGGACCTCGCATCCTCCATCAATGTGGGCGAGATCGTCGGATCGCTTGAACAGGACCGTGCCCATACGGTCGTGGTCATCGATTCCATCCAGACGATGTGGCTGGAAAGCGTGGAAAGCTCGCCGGGTTCGGTCTCACAGGTCCGGGCCAGTGCATTTGAACTGATCCGTCTCGCCAAAACGCTTGGCTTTGCACTGATCCTGATCGGGCATGTCACAAAGGAAGGGTCTCTCGCCGGACCGCGTGTTCTGGAACACATGGTCGATGCCGTCATGTATTTCGAAGGCGACCGCGGGCACCAGTTCCGCATCCTGCGTGCGGCCAAGAACCGCTTTGGCGCGACGGACGAAATCGGCGTCTTCGCCATGACCGATATCGGGCTGACCGAAGTCCCCAACCCGTCCGCGCTGTTCCTTGCGGAACGACGCGGCAATATCGCAGGATCAGCCGTCTTTGCCGGACTGGAGGGGACGCGCCCCGTCCTGCTGGAAATCCAGGCCCTGCTGTCACCCAAAGCTGGCGATGGCACCCCACGCCGTGCGGTCGTGGGCTGGGACACGTCCCGGCTGAATATGCTGCTGGCCGTTCTGGACGCCCGCTGCGGACTCAAGCTCGCCAATATGGACGTCTATCTGAACATCGCCGGCGGTCTGCGCGTAAATGAACCGGCCGCCGATCTGGCTGTGGCGGCCGCACTCGTCTCTGCTGCGACAGGCACACCGACATCCCCCAATGCCGCTTATTTTGGCGAAGTCGGGCTGTCGGGTGAAATCCGGCAGGTCAATCAGTCCGATCTGCGCCTGAAAGAAGTGGCCAAGCTGGGCTTCGGCGAGGCGATCCTGCCTCGGCGTGTTTCGGCAGCATCCGCGCGGGTCAAGCCGCCCGCTGGACTGAAGCTGCGTGAGATCGGACATCTGACGGATCTGGTCGGACTGTTAACTGATACAGCGGAAACGTGAATATTCAGAACGGGGGCGAAGTAAATGGAGAAGGACAGCGCTTAGTTTTCACAGAGCTGTGCTGATCGTTTTTAACGATTTATTTGCAACACATCCCGGACCGGACTGTTTATGGCTGGTACAGCAACAGTCTTGAAATCCGGACATCCGGCCGCACCTGACGCGGCGTGAGTATTGTCCTTCCCACGCAAGGAATGCACACACCATGTCATCAACGTCCGCCCAGTCCTCGTCAGGCACCGAAACGGGAGCTGATGGCTCTGTTACTGTAGTTGGGGGCGCTACCGTCTCGGGACTGACCATCAATGGTGTGACGGAATATGTGCTCGGATCTGCGGTATCGACGATCGTGCACGGATATGAGCATTCCATGGTCGGCCCATATGTCCCCGTCACGACAGGGACCCAGATTGTAGAATCCGGTGGCGTCGCGGATCACACCCAAATCCTGTCTGAAATCTATAGTGACGACAGCTATATCCTGACGGAAGAAGCTCCTGCCAGCCAGGTCATTCAGAACGGTGGCACCGCTTTTGATACGACCGTCCAGGGGACGGCCGTCGATGCCTATGTTGGCGTCGGCCGGGACTATGACGAAGAACTGGAAGCGTATCAGACCGTTGAAAGCGGCGGATATGTCAGCGGCGTTCAGGTTAACGGGGATGCCATTTCCACGATTGCCGCAGGAGCCTCGGCCAACGATACGGTTCTTCAGGGCTCATCCGCACTTTTCTTCCTCGGGAGTGATGCAAATTCCTGGCACTATGAAACCCTTCGCTTCAAGGCCGAACAGGATGTTGAGGGAACGAGCGAAAATGTGACCGTCCAGTCCGACGGACTGCTGATGGTGGACGGGACCGTCCGGAATGTCACGGTTTCAAATGGGGGCACCGTTGTCGCTCGTGGTAGCGCAACCCTCTCTGACATTTCCATCGACAGTGGAGGCGTCCTTGAACTGAACGATGCTGATGTCGTGCTTTCCGACCCCATTACAGTTCACACGTCCGCCGCGTTCATCTTTTCTGATGTCAGCGCTACGAACGGAACATTCAGTGCCGTGGTTGTTCCTGACGAAGACGGTGCTACCGGAAATCTGGAAGTGTTTTCCGGAACGACGATGGTCAAGGACATTGCCGTTCAGGGTGACTTCACATCGCCGCTCTATTTCACCCAGGCCGCAGCCGGGAATTACCTTGAAATGGGGTTCGGCACGCCCTGCTACTGCCCGGGCACCCTGATTGCGACGCCCGGCGGAGAGCGGCCGGTCGAGGACCTGAAAATCGGAGATCCCATTCTCACTGCGACAGGTAAAGTCCGGCCGGTTCACTGGATCGGACGGCGCGCCTATGATCCCCTGTTTGCTTACGGCAACCGGGATATCCTGCCGGTCCTGATCCAGGCCGGAGCGCTGGCGGAGGGACTGCCGCAACGCGATCTCGTGATTTCACCGCTGCATGCCATGTTCATCGACGGTTTTCTCATCCCGGCCCTGCATCTCGTAAACGGGATTTCCATCATCCAGATCAAACGGCCGGAGACGATCCGCTACGTGCATGTCGAGCTCGAAAGCCATGATCTTCTGCTGGCCGAGGGAGCACCGTCGGAAAGCTTTCTCGATGACGGCTCGCGCGGGATGTTCCATAACGCCGACGAATACCAAATCCTCTATCCCGACCAGACCCAGCGGCCGCCGCAATACTGCGCACCCCGCCTTGAAGGCGGCGCCGAACTGGCAGTCATCCACCATCGTCTCCGCACCCGTGCCCTGAATCGTCAGGACAGGGCACAGACTGACAGCGCCGCCTGAACCTGAGGGACTTCCCGACTTTGACTGCCCCTCTTGTCGGCTATGTCGATCTCTGTGACCGCGAACAGTTTGCCGGATGGGCCGTTGATCTGGCCACGCCGGACACTCCGGTGCGGATTCAGGTGCGCGTCAACGGCGAACTGGTGGACGAAACGGACGCCGACGGTTTCAGGGCCGATCTTCAGGGCGCGGCACGGGGCGGATACTGCGCCTTTCAGAAAACCTGGCCGGTTCCCCTGCCGCATGAAGGGGCGTTGATCGAACTTACTGACGCCCGCGATGACCGTCCTCTGGCCGGCTCTCCGGTCCGGATCCCGCCCCTGCCCGCATCCCTTATGGGGTCGATCGATCTTGCGGACCGCTATCACATTGCAGGCTGGGTCCGGGATCAGCTCAACCCCGACCGGACAGTGTGGCTGACAGTCTGGGTGGATGGCCAACCTGCAGGACGGGTTCCTGCCAACCGCTTCCGCGCCGATCTGCGCGATGCCGGCTTTGGCACGGGACGGCATGGCTTTCATTATGCCTTTTCTTCCGCGATCGCCCCCCTGACGGATCATGTGATCGAACTCCGGCATGGCGATGAGCGCTTCGGCACACCCTGCACGATTTCCGGAACCGGCAACGTCCTGTCCGCAGAGCTGAAGACCCATGTCTCCAGCATTCTGCACGGACTGGATACACCCGTTGCACGGGCCGGGGCTCTGGCATTTCTCGTGAGTGAGGCGGACCGCCTCAGGGCACGGGAAAGTGCGGATCTGACGGCATTGCACGAGCGTGCACAGGCCCGGCGCATGCAGCGCCTCCGGCTTGAGGACAGTGACGCCCTCGCCGATGTTGCTTCGCTGCGGCCTGTTGCCCTGTTCATTGATGACCGCGCTCCTGATCCCCAACGGGATGCCGGTTCGGTCGCGTTCCTGTCGCATGTTCATACCGCCCAAAGCCTCGGCTACCGATGCTGCTTCATGGCATCCCGCTTTCCTCCCGGCGAAGAGGACCGCCTGCGTCTGGAGCAGCAGGGGATCGAATGTCTGATGCCGCCTGTCTTCACCTGCCCTGAAGAAGCGCTCAGGCAACTGGGAGCCGGGCTTGAAGTGGTCTATCTGCACCGGCTCAACAATGCGGAGAGCTATTCCGCCTTGGTGAGGGCCTTTGCGCCCACCGCCACGATGATCTGGAGCGTGGCCGATCTGACGTCCCTGCGCCTCCCCCGTCAGGCAGCCGTGGAATCCCGTCCCGAACTCGAACGGTTCGCCAGCCGTCTCGAGGTCCGGGAAAACATGTGTGCCTGGCTGGCGGATTTCGTGCTGACACATTCACCCGTCGAAGCCGGGCGCCTGTCACGCACCGTCCCCACAGCCAACGTGCATGTCGCCCCCTGGACCGTGCCGGTATTTCCCCGCAAAGGACGGTCCCCGGATACTCCCGTCATCGCCTTCGTGGGGCATTTCGCCCATGACCCCAATCTCGATGCGGCGAAATGGCTCGTTCTGACCATTATGTCGCTTCTGCGTGAGGCCGTCCCGGGCATCCGGTGCCGCCTGATCGGAAGCGCCATGCCGCATGCCGTCCATATGCTGGCGGCAGAAGACGTGGAAATTATGGGGGCCGTGCCGGATCTGGAAGAGGCTCTGGCAGACGTCTCCCTGTGTGTTGCGCCGCTCCGCTTCGGGGCCGGGATCAAGGGCAAGGTGCTCGAAGCCTGGGCGGTCGGTCTGCCGATCGTCATGACTCCGATCGCAGCCGAAGGTCTGGTAGACCCTGCCGACCCGATATGGCGAAACTCCATCGCCGATACACCCTCCACGTTCGCAGAGCGGATCATCGCATTTCTGGACCCTGCCACGGGCCAGGAGCAGGTTACGGCGGGGCAGAACCTTCTGAAAACCCGTTTCTCGGAACGGGCTGTTTTCAATGCCCTCTCCCCGCTTTTCCCTCCAGTGCCTCAGGAGATGGACGACATAGGCCCCATGGTCCTGAACTGAAAAACTGCTTTCAGAACCGGAACACGACATTGGACTGGGCATAGCTTCCGCTTTTGCCACCCGCCGCATGCAGCCCGTTTGAGGCCATGAACCGTGCCCCATAGATCTGCCAGGTCAGGTGCCGGTTCAGCTGGAGCTTGAGCGACGCCTGCGGCACCACGCCGATATAGCCGCCGTGATAGGTTTTCGAGAATGTGTACGGGCCGGACGAATTCCAGATCGCACCATCCGCATTTTCCCGCCACATGAACGGCACCTTGAACTGAATGCTCGCAAAGCCTTTCCAGGGCGTGACGCTGAAAACCGGCGAGAGGCTGACGAGATTTGACGGCTGGATATAGGTCGTGGTGTCCAGATAGTTCGTCTGCGGATTGAAGGGCGCCATATAGGTCCGGACCGGTCCGTTCGTTCCATCGGCCCCGCCGGAATACAGATCCGCCTGCACGCCGATGAAGGGGTGGAGCGGCGACGGCGTATGGCGGTATCCCACGATCGTATTGACCGAATAGGCCTGAACGGAACTCTTGTGCTCGCTGCCAGATTTCTGGAACGTCCCGTCCTGATAGAGACCACCGAACGAATATTCGAAGGACGCGGCGGTGCCATACCAGCGGAATCCCACATTCCCGCGTGAGGACGTGCCTTTCATTGAACCTGAGACGAGTGGCACGACCGACAGGCTGCCACCATAGCGGTACCCGTAATAGAAGATGTCCAGAAATGAATGGACCGTTTCCCCGCCAATGGAGAACTGCGGCACGAGAGCCGTAATGTCACCGCCATACAGGCGCGTACCGTAATCTTCCTTGTCGTGGAACATCAGGGTCGCATCCGTCTTGGTCTGGACGAAATCGAACGCATCGACCCGGATATTCGGCCAGATCGCATAGATACGGCCACCGTTCCACGACAGCGGCACGTTGGGCGTCTCGCGGTTATATAGGACATAGGACGGCGCATCGAGGAACTGCTGACGGCCGAACATGAAGCCGGTCTGCGCGCCCGCCAATTTGCCTTTAAATTCGATGAAAGCCTGCTGAAGGTCCAGCCGCTTGCGATACGTCGTGTTGTAGCCAAAGCCCTTCCAGCCCGCGGCATCCGCGTTGATGAGCTGACCAAACAGCCGGACATGCTCACCTAAATGCAGATCCGCGCCATACAGGTTCCGCACGCCAAAACGGCCGGAATTGCTGCCGCCCTTCTTTCCCAGAAAGGGCGTCTCCTCGTACCAGTTGCGCAGCCGCGTCTCGCCGGAAAAGGACAGCCAGATCGTCTTTGCATCATTCAGAGCGATGAACTTGAGCGGATCGAACGGATCGTCCCGGCGGCTTTTATCCCGCAGGAAGCTCCAGTCTTCCGCCCAGGGCGCCACACCATAACGGCCAACCGGCCCAAACCCAGCGGACTCGCCGTTGCCGTAACTGAACGCGCCCCACGGACCCTGACGCCCCTGCGGCGCATGGTTCTGACTGGCCACGACACGACGCGGCTGTGCCACGACACCGGCATGGGGATAGTTCTGGATGGGTGGCCGTTCCGTGGACGGGACGTGAATCCACTCTTCCGTCTGCGTAGTCGGCGTGGCCGATACCGGCGTTCCGGCTGCCACGGACAGCCGGGGCATGCAGATATCCAGCGCCATCAGGGCAAAGAGAGAGCGGTTCCTGTACGAATGATGACGCGACATAGCCTGAGAACTCCAGACGGGGTTCGCAGAACATTATGCAGAGCTGCAAAAACATCAATCGTCATAGTTTTAAATAATAAAAACTATTCTATTTAGTTTTAATCCAGCCGCGTGATGTCCATCTGCCCCCGCGTCCGATCCCGCAGCCAGTCCATGATGGCATCGGCCTCTTCCACAGGGACAGCCAGCGTCATCCAGGCCCCTTCCCCATCGAACTCACATTCCGTCCGGCTTGCCCGCCAGCCCTCGATTTTCGATTCCACCATGGCAAAGCTCGAAAACGGACAGTGAAACCTCAGGGGCACGGTTTCGATCCGCTCGATCCGCTCCGCCTCGCGCAGACACGCCGACGCCGCCCCGCCATAGGCCCGCACGAGCCCCCCAGCCCCGAGCTGCACACCGCCATACCAGCGCGTGACGACGATCATCACGTTGTCGAAATCCTGCCCTTCAATGGCAGACAGAATCGGACGCCCTGCCGTGCCTCCGGGCTCTCCATCATCGCTGGAACGGAAGCGCTGGCCCGTTTTGAAGGCCCAGCAGTTATGGGTGGCGTCCGGGACGGCGACCTCGCGAAAGAAGGTCATGGCGGCAGCTTCGTCTTCCACGGGGGCCGCGGAAGCGCGGAAAACACTGTTACGAATCACACTTTCATAGGTCGCGAGGCCGGGAAGAGTCCATGTCATGGCTTTCCTTCTGCCTCAGGATCGCTGAAATGTCAGGATGGGGTAGGGAAACGCTGCCCGTTCTGTTAAGGGTAGGCCCCATGTTTTCGGATCTGACCGGTCGGCTGAATGCCGTCTGCGCGCGTCGTGCGCCCCTCGTTCTGGCCCTGTTCGCACTGCTCTGTGCCGGCTGCGTTGCGTTAAGTATCACGCGGATCAGCGTGACCACTGACACGAGCAAGATGTTTGCCAACAGCCTGCCGTGGAAAAAGCGGAGCATGGAGCTGACGCGCCTGTTCCCGCAGGACAGCAACCAGCTTGTCGCCATCATCGACAGCCGTATCCCCGAACAGGGCCGGCTGGCCGCACGACAGCTTGCCGCGACGCTCTCGCAGGATCATACCCATTTCAAGACGGTCAGTCTGCCCGGCGACAATGCCTTCTATAACAGTCACGGCTTCCTGTTCCTTGATACGAAGGATCTGGAGCCCCTGCTGGATTCGATCGTCTCCGCACAGCCCTTCCTGGGCACGCTGGCGGCTGATCCGTCTGCCCGCGGGCTGTTCGGCGCGCTGGGGCTGATCGGTGAAGGCATCAAGGCCGGACAGGGCATCCCGAGCGGCTTCAACGGCGCGCTGGACGGTTTCGCCAATTCCCTGACCGCAGCGGCAAACGGCCACCCGCAGGACATGTCCTGGCAGAACCTGCTGATCGGCAAGCTCGCCGAACTGGGCTCGCAATACGAGTTCGTCGTCACCCAGCCGAAGCTCGATTACAGCTCCTTCCAGCCCGGCGAGAGCGCCACGACCGCCATGCGCCAGGCGATCAACAATCTCGAATTCGTGAAGACGAAGGAAGCTTCGGGCATCATCACTGGCGAAGTGAAGCTGTCTGACGAAGAGTTCTCCACTGTCGCACACGGCATGGTGCTCGGCCTCATCATCTCGCTTGTTCTCGTCGCAGTCTGGCTGATCCTTGCGGTCCATTCCCCGCGCGTCATCATCCCCATCCTGCTGACCCTCATCAGCGGCCTGCTCCTGACGACAGGCTTTGCGGCTCTGGCGGTCGGCGAGCTGAACCTGATCTCGGTAGCCTTCGCGATCCTCTTCGTCGGCATCGCGGTCGATTTCGCCATCCAGTACAGTGTGCGCCTGCGTGGACAGCGCAACCCGGACGGCTCGCACCCGTCCCTGCATGACGCCATCATCCTGACGGGTCAGGAAAGCGGTGCGCAGATCCTTGTCGCTGCCCTCGCAACAGCCGCGGGCTTTCTGGCATTCTATCCCACGAGCTTCATCGGTGTGGCACAGCTCGGCCTGATCGCAGGCTTCGGCATGCTGATCGCCTTTTTCTGCACCATGACGCTGTTGCCGGCACTGCTGTCTATTTTCCATGCGAAACTGGGCAATGGCACGCCGGGCTTTGCGTTCATGGCGCCCGCTGACGCGTTTCTGCGACACAAGCGCCGCCAGGTCGTCGGCGTTTTCGCGCTTCTGGGAGTTGTGGGGCTGGCTCTCATGCCGCTCCTGAAGTTCGATGCTGATCCGCTGCATACCAAGGATCCCAACACCGAGGGCATGCGCGCGCTGCATCTGCTGGAAGCCAACCCGCTCACCACGCCCTACAGCGCACAGGTCCTGACCCCGAACCTGACGGAAGCCGCCCGACAGGCCGCAGCGTTCTCGAAGCTGCCGAGCGTGCATGACGTGCTTTGGCTCGGCGCTCTGGTCCCCGATGATCAGAAGACCAAGCTGGCCATGATCGAGGACACAGCCTCCATCCTGCTGCCGACCATCACGGTCGCCAATCCGGCACCGGCACCGGACGCTGCGGCCATCCGCGCTGCCGCCGTCACGGCCGCGCAGAAACTGGATGCCGTGAAGGATCAGCTGCCCGCCCCGCTGGAAAAGATCCGTCAGGCCCTGCACACGCTCTCGACGGCTCAGGACAACACGCTGCTTCAGGCCAGCACGTCCCTGACGCGCTTCCTGCCGGACGAGCTATCGATGCTGCGCACGGCGCTCCAGCCCACGCCGGTCACGATGGAGAGCATCCCACAGGATGTGCGTCAGGACTATGTCCTGCCTGACGGCCGCGCCCGCCTGACCATCCATCCCAAGGGCCAGATGTCCGAGACGCCGGTGCTGCACCGCTTCGTCAGGGAGCTGCGTTCCGTTAACCCGGACGTGGCCGGCCCTGCGATGGAAATCACGGAGAGCGCCAACACGATCGTCCATGCCTTCACGGTCGCGGCCATCTGCGCGCTCATCATGATCGCCATCATCCTGCTGGTCGTCCTGCGCCGTCTGCTGGATGCGGCTCTTGTCATGGCGCCGCTGCTGATGTCCGCCCTGCTGACGGTCATTCTGGTCGTCACGGTGCCGGAGACGTTGAACTACGCCAACATCATCGCCCTGCCGCTGCTGCTGGGCGTGGGTGTGTCGTTCAACATCTATTTCGTCATGAACTGGCGCGAGGGTGTGAAGGGTCCGCTCACCTCTCCCACGGCGCGGGCGGTGCTGTTCTCCGCCCTGACGACCGCCACGGCGTTCGGCTCGCTCGCCCGCTCCGGCCATCCGGGTACGGCCAGCATGGGGCGTCTGCTTCTGATGTCGCTCGGCTGTACGCTGCTCTGCACGCTGGTCTTCGTGCCGGCCCTGCTGCCCAAACGCCCGATCGACGAGGCCTGAACCGCCCTGACACGGTTTGCAGCAATGTGACAGGCATTATGGCAACCGTGCGTTTCCTCAAGGGTTGAGATCTTCCACAACGGAGGATCTCATCTTGAGCACAGATCATTCAGGATTGCCGCGCGGCATTGACCATGTCGGCGTCACCGTCCCGGACATCGAAGCTGCCATCCGCTTTCTGGAAGAAGCCTTTGGCGCGGTTGCGCTCTATCGCAACGTTACCCGCACCGAGCCACAGAAAGGCCCGCAGACGGAAAAGATCCTCGGCCTGCCCGCAGGTACCGTCGTGGTCGAAATGTGCATGATGGCGCTGGGACATGGCCCGGGCATCGAGCTGTTTGAAATGAAAGGCCCCGACCAGCGCGAGGCCGCCCGCCTCTGCGACTGGGGCCTCCAGCATTTCGCGGTCTATGTCGATGACATCCACGCCGCCTGTCACCGTTTCCGGGAAGCCGGCGGCGCGCTCCTGACCGAACCGCAGGGTCAGCCCTCCCTCGAAGCCGCGCCGGGGAACATGTTCTGCTACGGCCGCACCCCCTGGGGCATGATCGTGGAGCTGCTTTCCACCCCCCATCAGGAACGCTTCAACGACATCGCCCCCATGGACCGCTACCAGCCACCCCCGCGCGAAGGATCTGATGCATGACCCGCTTCCTCCCATTCGCCGCAGCCCTTCTGGCAGCAGCAACTTTCGGGCCGGTACACGCGGCCGATCCGACCCCGCCAACCGCCTGGTACTGGCATAACTGGACGGACCATGACGGCATCAGCCACATGACCCGCTGTCCGTTTCACAACTATGACCTGAAATCCATGTCCAAGCCGGCAGGGCCGCAATGGCAGGACCATGTTCATGAAGGCAACGCGCAGATCATCTCCACCGTGCAGCCCGCACACTGGGATGGAAGCTGGCATCCGGACCCGAAAGTGCAGTGGATCATCCCGCTGCAGGGTTCATGGTATGTGACAGCCATGGACGGAAAGAAGGTTGTCATGGGTCCGGGAGAGGTCTCCCTTGGTGAGGACCAGATGAGCCGCAAGGACGCCAAGGGCCATGTCGGGCATTTTGCTGGCAATGTCGGAGACGGCCCCGTTACCCTGATGGTCATACAGACCGATGAACAGCCGACCGTGGATCAGCCCTGCCGTTTCCACTAAAGGGCTTCTGGTGATCGGTGTCCGATCGGAACAAGCCGAATCCGGATCGACCGCCCGGATTCGGCGTTCCGGAAGACCCGTTCTGACAGATCGCCACGCTCGGATGGCATACCACCCTCTCCTGAAGCTGCTGCCCGCTCCTCCATATCGTGAATAATCCGCGAAAAGGTCGGGGAGCATTTTTTCGGATTTCAGCTTCGCCGGGTCAGTTACAAAACCCGGAAAAATACCATGACAAACCGTTACTAAGTTACGATACCGGTATTATAATTGCCGCTCAGAACATTCGATGGGGCAGGAAATTAAAATACAGATACGTCATAGATTTATAGAATAATATTTAAAAATTAAATGCAAAACATTTGTTTATTTTTTTAACAAAATTACTTCCGCAATATCAAAATTATCCTCAGGCAATATCCTGATTTCCTCTATTTACTACACAATATATATTCAGGAGTATATATTATATTCTAAGTATATTACTTGAATTATCTTGTCACAATTCTCTCAGGAATTAGAAATGTGACATAAGCGCAACGCCTTTAATGACATGTGACATGAGTGTTGCATTCCTGTGGCAAAATCATTGCGCACCGTTTCGATTTCCGATGAAAATATCGCCAGAGATAAAATCTACTTGCGACCTTCATCGAAAAGGAACAACGGCCGCGATGACCACCTCTGTGCACCACTCACTGAAAAGACGCGCTCCCGCACCCCGGACGCTTGTCCGGATGTTCCTGATGGCCGGCATTTCCTACAGTGTCCTGCCAAGTGTCAGTGCTCACGCCCAGACCACCACGACCACGCCCGCAAAACACGCTTCCGCTCACAAGAGCGCAGCCAGGAAAAAAGCTCCGGCAAAGGCTGCGACGACATCTGTAGCCCAGGCGACGCCGGTTGCTGCAGCTCCTGCCGCTACGACTGCGGCACCGGTTGCAACAGCTACGGCGGCCGCTCCGGTCACCCAGACGAACAGCAAAGTGCTGCAGCAGGGAACCGAAGCTTCGGGTTCAGCTGAAGTCGTCACGGTCACCGGTACACGTCTGTCCCAGACGCGCCTGACAAATGTCATGGCGGGCACCTCGCTCAGCGCCGACCAGATCAAGAAGCGCGGTTACACCGATATCGGCATCGCGCTGATGCGTGAAAACCCGGCTTTCGGTATCGGCGACAACTCGCCGATCGGCAGCCAGGGCAGCTTTGGTGCCGGCCAGTCCTACACCTCGCTCCTGAACCTCGGCAGCCAGCGCACCCTGACGCTGATCGACGGCATGCGTATGGTTGGCGGTGAAACGGCCTCCCTTTACGGCGCGGGTTCGGGCTCGCAGGTGGACATCAGCGCCATTCCGACATCCCTGCTGAAGGGCGTGGACACCAAGCTGGGCGGCGCAGGCGCGGCCTATGGTGCGGATGCCGTGGCGGGTGTGGTCAACTACCAGCTTGACGACCACTTCACCGGCGTGGACTTCAATGCCCAGGGCAACTGGAGCCAGAAGCTGGATGCCCCCGGCGAGAAGATCACCTTCAAGGTCGGGCATGACTTCGATCACGGCAAGGGTGGCATGGTCTTCGACGTCGAATACCGCAATAGCGGCGGCATGCTCGACAATGACCGGATCAACCTGACCGGCCGGAATGCCACGACCTATGTTCGTGAGCCCATTGGTTCGACGTCGCCCTACACCTATGATTTCGCTCGCAGCGCCCGTAACGTCATCGCATCCGTCACCGGTGTTCCGCAGCTGACCGGCGGCCATCCGCCAATCTATGGCGGCAAGGTTGTGGACGGCATTTCCAATGCCGCTGGCCAGCCCCTGATGTTCAGCAGCAATGGCCAGTCCCTCGTCCCGATGACGTGGAACTACGCTACCAAGAGCCCGACAACGGTTGTGGGCGGCAACGGAACTGCACTTCAGGATTACGGCCAGCTTTACGCCCCGACCCAGAAGCTGAACCTGACCCTGCTCGGTCATTACGACATCACCGACCACATCCACGCGACGTGGCAGGGCTGGTACGCACGTGGCACCGCATCAAGCGAAGTCGCACAGGGTACGTGGTCGACGCCGACGTTCAACGAGCCGTTGACGCTGGAGAACTACCACAATGACGGTGCGGTCACCGGAGCCTACCAGCTCAGCACCAACAACCCGTTCCTGACGGCTGCTGAACGGGCGACAATCACGAACGCCCTCGCCGCCAAAGGTCTTCCCACCGATACATTCTACATGTCGCGCCTGAACCAGGATCTCGATGGTGGCATGTATCAGACGACAATGCAGATGTACCGCTTCCAGGGTGGTCTGAACGGTGACTTCGATGCCGTAGGTCGTCACTTCAACTGGAAAGTTACGGGTGAATACAGCCGTTATCTGAACGACACATGGCAGCCGTCCATTGTGGCACAGAACCTGATCAACGCGCTCAATGTCACGACTGATGCCGGCGGCAACATCATCTGCTCGCCCGGTTACACCAGCGCACCCGTCAAGACCCGCAGTTCCACATGCGCACCGTTCAATCCGTTTGGTTCGGGTCAGTCCACGCCTGCGGCTGTCAACTACATCACGGCGGACGCGCATCAGAAGAACGCGAACGCACAGCGTGACATCCAGGCCGAAATCTCCAGCACGGTCATGCGTCTTCCCGCTGGCGACGTGCGCTGGGATATCGGTTACGAGCATCGCCGCGAAGGCTATCGCTTCAACCCGGGTGCCTTCTCCCGCGGCTGGGAACAGGACGACGGTTCGTACCTGCAGTACGGCAGCTCGACCTCGCTTCCGCCCACGGGTGGCGCGTATCACACGCATGAAGTCTTCGGCGAACTTGATGTTCCGCTGGTCTCGCCCAACATGCACGTCCCCGGTGTCTACAGCCTGTCCGCCACGGCGAACGGCCGTTACATCAACAACAGCATGACCGGCGGCTACTGGACCTACATGTTCGGTGGAGCCTGGTGGCCGACGCAGGACATCGGCCTGAGCGGCAACTATGCCCGCTCTGTCCGTAACCCGTCCGTCACCGAACTGTTCGCGCCGCAGAGCACGGACTATGAAGACGGTATCGATCCCTGCTCGTCCGCTGGCCTCAATTCCGGCCCGAACCCCGCCGTCCGTGCGGCCAACTGCGCCAAGGCCGGAATCAAGCAGCCGTTCGAATCCAACTTCAACAACTTCACCGTGCAGGGAACTACCGGCGGTAACAGCAAGCTGAAGAACGAAGTCTCCACCAGCTACACCGGCACCCTGGAACTTCGTCCGCACTTCATCCGCGGTTTCGACTTCCGCGGCTCCTTCGTGGACGTGAAGATCAACAACGCGATCACGTCTCTTGGTGCCCAGGACATCATGGACGGCTGCTACGACTCGACGTCCTATGGTCCGAGCAATGCCTATTGCGCCGCCTTCACACGCGGAGCGGATGGCCAGCTCGAGAACTTCACGGCCGGCTATTACAACATCGCCAACTACGAGACGCAGGCTCTGCAGGCCAATATCGAATACAACACTCCGCTGTCACGCTTTGGCCTGCCGTCCTCGGCTGGTGAAATCGGCCTGACCGGAAACTATGTCCACTATCTCAAGAGCCAGCAGAGCTATCTCGGCAACACCTATCTGCTGACCGGCACGACGGGCTCGCCCAACGACAACTTCACGCTTAACGCGAACTATATCCGTGGTCCGTTCACCCTTCAGTGGCAGACCCTCTGGTATGGTCCGTCCCACTACGCGGTCCAGGTCCCTGCGACCCAGTACTTTGCCAACAAGCGTCCGTCCTTCGCCATGTTCAACCTGACGCTTGGCTACGAGATCACCAAGAATTTCAGCGCCAACTTTATGGTCAACAACATCACGAACGCGCTGCCGAAGTATCCCGGTACGGTCAGCCTGACGCGTTACTACGATGCGATCATCGGCCGTTCCTTCCAGATGAACCTCGGCGTTCATTTCTGATCCTTCGATCAGACGGGACACTGGAAAAGAGGGGCTTCGGCCCCTCTTTTTTGTCTGTCGTCCCACACGCAGGCACAAAAAAACGGGACGGATTTTCATCCGCCCCGTTTCCGGTTCCAGCTCCCGGTAAAGGAAAAGGTCAGCCCGTCTCTTTGGGCGTGTGCTTGACCTTGATGTTGTAGCCTTTGAGCATTCCGTACCAGTACAGACGGGGGAAGACTTCCGTCTTGAGGAACCAGGCGAAGCGGCTGGGCTTGCGCTGGTCATACGGGAAGCTCGGCGCCACCTTGCCGCCATACAGGAACTCGGCCAGCACGACCTTGCCATAGGACACTGTCAGCGGGCAGGCGCCATAACCGTCATAGCTGCCCATCTGCGGGCGGCCATCGAGCGAGGCCAGCAGGTTTTCCACCACGACCGGAGCCTGTTCGCGGGCTGCGGCGGCTGTCTTGGCATTGCTGGTGCCCAGAACGTCACCGGCCCCGAAGATGTTGTCATAGGTCTTATGGCGCAGGACGGTCGGATCGACGTCCAGCCAGCCGGCATCGTTGGCGAGCGGGCTTTTCTTGACGAAATCCGGAGCGCTCTGCGGTGGCACGACATGCAGCATGTCGAACTGGCGCACCACGGTCTGGTCCGTTCCGACGATCTGGAACGTGGCCTCACGCTTCTCGCCATCCACCTTGATCAGGTTTTCCTTCAGATGAAGGTTCACGCCGTAATAGTCGATCTCGCGCTGAAGCGAGGGAACGAAATACGGCACACCAAACAGGGCGTTTCCGGCCAGCGAGAAATCGACCTCCGTGCGATGCAGCGAGCCTTCGCGGCGCCAGTGATCGCAGGCCAGATAGACGATCTTCTGCGGCGCGCCGGCGCATTTGATGGGCATGGGCGGCTGCGTGAACAGCGCCTTGCCACCATCCAGATGCCGGATGCATTCCCACGTGTAAGCAGCCGTCTCACGCGAATAGTTCGACGTCACGCCATTGCGGCCCAGCGTTTCGGGCAGGCCTTCGATCCTGTCCCAGTCCAGCTGAAGGCCGGGGCAGACAACCAGACGGCGATACTCGACAATACGGCCGCTTTTCAGCGTGACGGTATTGGCTTCGGGCTGGAAGCTCTCAACGCTGTCGCGCAGCCAGGTGACATTGCGCGGAATCAGGCCGCCTTCCTGCCGCAGCGTTTCGGGCAGCGTCATCACGCCTGCGCCCACAAGGGTCCAGCCCGGCTGGTAAGCATGAGTCGTGGACGGCTCGATGATGGCGATCGACAGGTTGGCGCGTTCACGCCTGAGCTGGGCTGCAATGGTAATGCCGGCGGCACCGCCACCAACGATGACGACTGAGAAGCGATCCTGCTGGGTCGGGTCTGCCATGTTCGGTTACTCCAACGTCATTGTACGACGGAAAGAGTCTAGTCCAGAAGGGCAAGTCTTTCCGTCAGAAGGGAATAGAAGGCGTCTGAATCAACGTCATTGATCCATAACGCGTTCGGAACGCGATCGGTTACGTTCCACAGGTCAACAACACTCTGACCCATGCACAGAGGTGCGTCGACCTCGATTTCCACATTGCAGTCGCGCCCCGAGAACAGTTCCGGCTTCAGAAGCCAGCCGATGGTGAGCGGATCATGCAGTGCACCGCCCTCCCAGCCGTATTTCAGCTTCTCGAAGCGATCTTCCGCCCCCAGCATCCGCACCACCATGTCCGTCACCGGCGTGCCGACCGCAGCAATCGGTGCCAAACGGGCCGGTGTGGCAATGGCGCGATGCGTCACGTCCAGCGGCAGGAGCGTGATGGGGATGCCGGAATGCATGACGATCCGGGCGGCGTGAGGGTCCACAAAAAAATTGAATTCTGCGGTCGGCGTGATGTTGCCGCCTTCGCGCTGGGCCCCGCCCATGGCCACGACTCCCGCGATCCGGGAGGCGATATCCGGCGCATGGGTCAGCGCAAGAGCCAGATTTGTCATCGGGCCGAGGCAGACGAGCGTGATCGCGCCCTCGGGTTCACGACGCAGCAGGTCCACCAGCCAGGTCGCGGCATCAATCGCCTGCGGCCGCAGAGTCGGCTCTGGAAGATCGGCGCCGGCCATGCCCGTTTCGCCATGGACATGCTCGGCGCTGATCGGCGCGCGGTGCAAGGGACGGGCCGCGCCCCCGAAAACGGGAATATCGGTGCGGCCTGCCAGTTCGAGCAGGGCGCAGGCATTCTTCGTCGTCAGGGCAACAGGCACATTGCCGGCAACGGTCGTGATGGCCTCGACCGTCAGTTCCGGCGAGGCCAGCGCCAGCAGGATGGCAACCGCATCGTCCTGACCCGGATCGGTGTCGATGACGATGCGGCGGGGTGCGATCGGTGCGGAGCCGGCCTGTGTCATCATGCTTCTTCTTCGGAGTCCTTGATCCAGACCTCGACCGGTCCTGTGACCTTGATCGTCATCGGACGGCCGCGGCGATCCAGCGTCTTGCCGACGGCCAGACGGACCCAGCCTTCGCTGATGCAGTATTCTTCAACGGTGGTGCGCTCTTCGCCCTTGAAACGGACACCGATGCCGCGCGAGAGCAGCTCTTCGTTGTAATACGGGCTGTCCGGGCTGGCGGAGAGACGATCGGGAATGGTGTCGGTCATGGCGGGGCTATCCTCGTTTGTATCAGATCCGATCATGTCGGACCGGCGCGTCAGAGGTCTTCTCTGTAGCGCCGGATGGACGGCTCTCCAAGTCCACCTGGGTTCCGCAACCGGACATGGCCGCTCCCACAAGGCGCAGAGCACTGCTATGAGAGACGCTTCCCGTCGGAGACAGACCTCTCATGCCGTACTGCTCTTTTCGCCGCAAACCGGAGCGCCGCCTTCCCGGACTGACCGCCCTCGCATCGCTTCTGATGCTGCTGACAGCGGGAGTCGCCCTGTCCGGCTGCGCCTCGGATGATGATGGCGATAACTGGTCCGTCAGCGCGCCGGTTTCGGCCGGACAGGCCATCCGGCTGGATTCCGTACCGTCCCATGAGCCGGCCTCGGTCTATCGCCTGACCTATCGCAGTACGGATGCCCGCAATCCGCAGCAGCTCGTCCGCGTCTCCGCCCAGGTTCTGGTCCCGCGCGGTCGTGCGCCGGCGGGCGGCTGGCCTGTTCTGGCCTGGGCGCATGGGGAAAGCGGCCTGCACCTGACCTGCGCGCCGTCCGTTATGGGGATCGGCACCGTGCAGGCGCATTTCTATGACGGATGGCTGCGTCAGGGCTTTGCGATCGTCGCGACCGACTATCCCGGCATGGGCGAGCCCGGCGCGCCGCTGCTGCTGAATGCACATTCGGAAGGCATGAGCGTGCTCGATTCCGTCCGCGCCGCCCGAGAGCGCCTGCCGGACCTATCGGAGAACGTAGTGCTGAACGGTCATGCACAGGGCGGTCAGGCAGCCCTCGCCGCTGCGGCCATGGCTTCGACCTATGCGCCGCATCTGCGGATTCTGGGCACGATTGCCGCAGCCCCCCCCTATCTCGACCAGCAGACGGTGCAGGAACTGCTGCACCCCGCCAATCCGCGCAGCTTCTCGCCAGCCGTGCCGGAACTGCTGACGCTCGGGCAGTCGCTGGTCGAGGCCGATCCGTCCACGGACATCAACGAGGCTTTCACGCCCCGGGGACAGCGTCTCCTGCATGAGGCCGGGTCCATGTGCGCCTCGGATTTCTTCCCGATCGCCAAACGCTCCGGTTTGACGCCCGCAACCCTGCTCGAACCCGAAGCGGACCGTGTGCTGGCGCCGGTTTTCGACTGGGCGAAATATCCCGGCTTCTCCCTGCCCTCACCCGTGCTCATCGAGTCCGGCGCGCAGGATCTCCACACCTCCACCAGCCAGCAGAAGCGCCTCGTCGCCCGTCTTTGCACCGCCGGAACCGCCGTGACACACCGGATTCATGATGCCAGCCATAACGGCACCCTCGCCGCCATGATTACCGAGGCCCACAGCTTTGCCGGGCAGCTTCTGCAAGGCACGAAACCCCGTTCGGATTGCAATTAACCAGGCCAAGCACAGGGGCAGGAGATGTTTTCACCCCGGCGGGGGTCGCATCCCGGAAACACTCTGTTAGACTCTGCCGGATGAATATCCTGATTACAGGGGCGGCATCCGGCATTGGACGCGGTCTTGCCCTGAAGCTAGCCCGCCCCGGCGTTTCTCTGCAACTTTGCGATCATGCGGCAGACGGCCTGATGGAAACGGCCCGCCGATGCAATGAACAGGGCGCCAGAACAGTCCCCACCGTGCTGGATACGCGAGACCGTCAGGGCATGGCGGACTGGATCGCAACCGCTTCCGGCGAGCGGCTCGACATGGCGTTCCTCTGCGCGGGCATCACGGGCGGCCTGCCTCCCGAAGCCGATGACGGTCTGGTTCTGGAGCGCGAAGAGCGTGTGTGGGAGATGCTCGACACCAACCTGACTGGAACGCTCAACACGTTCTTTCCGGTTGTGCAGGCCATGCGCCGGCAGAAACGGAACGGCGAAAACCTTCGGGGCCGGATCTGCGTGATGGCCTCCATTGCAGGGTTCGTCTGCTATCCCGGCACACCATCCTATTCCGCCTCCAAGGCCGCTCTGGACCGGTTCGTCGTGGCCAATGCCGCCCGTCTGGAGCGCTTTGGCATCAGCCTGACCAGCATATGCTGCGGGTTTGTTGATACGCCCATGGTGAAGCAGAACCGTTTTCCCATGCCTGGGATGATTTCCACGGAAGACGCGGTTGGCCGGATCCTGCGCGGTACGCTGCGTCAGACCCGGCGCGTGATCTTTCCCGCCTGGCTGGTCATGGGTTCGCGCCTGATGGACCTGCTGCCACCCCGTCTGGCAGAGCGGTATTACGTGACCCAGCCTTCCGCGCAGCCCGCAGGGATGCCCGATTTCTGACGTCCTTCATGGCCGGAAACTGACATTTTGTGTCCTATCAGTAATGACCCGAAGCGCGGTTTTGTGGATAAACTGGACACATGAATTTCTGCCGCCTGTTCATAGACCGTCCTGTCGCGACGACACTGATGTCCATTGCCATCTTCATGGCGGGCTTCATCTGTTATCCACTGCTGCCTGTCGCCACGATGCCAGACATGACCACGACCGCCATCATGGTCGTGGCAACCCAGCCAGGTGCCGACCCGCAGCAGATGGCGACATCGGTCACCACACCTCTGGAACGCAGACTGGGATCGATCGCGGATCTGGAAAGCATCGAATCCGATACCAGTGCCGGACAGGCCCGGATCTTTCTGGAGTTTTCATCATCGCGGAACATCGACGGCGCGCTGCGTGACACGCAGGCCGCTCTACGCGCGGCACGTGCCGATCTGCCAACCGGCACGATGGATGCCGATCCGCAGGCCTTCAAAATGGATGGCGGTGGCTTCCCGGTCTATCTGATGAGCCTGACCGGCGACCAGAAAACCCAGGCCGAGCTCTACGATATTGCCAATATCCGCATCAAGCCGCTCCTGGCCGAGGTCAAAGGCGTGGGACGTGTGGAAGTCGTGGGATCGGCCAACCCTGCCGTGCGTGTCGAACTCAATCCCGGACCGCTCTATAAATGGGGCATCGGGTTTGAGGACGTGCGGACAGCTCTGGCATCGGCCAATGCTTTCACACCCAAGGGCTTTATCGACAGCAACGGCCAGCGGATGATGCTGTCCACCAATGATCAGGCAATCAATGCCGCCCAGTACCGTGACCTGATCGTCGGATACCGCAACAACTTTTATCCCGTCCGGCTGAGTGACATCGCCACCATCACCGACAGCGTTCAGGACGTTTACCAGACCAGCTACATCAACGGGCATCGCGCCATTACCCTCGTCGTGACTGCCCAGCCGCATGCCAATACCGTGGCCATCGTGGACGGCATCAACGCCAATCTATCCCATCTGCGCGATGCCCTGCCGGCTGACGTCAATCTGGTCGTGGGCCTTGATACGTCCCGTTCCATCCGGGCGTCGCTGGCCGATGCGCGGCTGACGCTTGTCCTGTCCGTCGTGCTGGTCGTGCTCGTGATCCTGCTGTTCTTCCGCAAGATGATCACGACGCTTATCCCTGCCGTGACAGTCCCCATCGCCCTGTCCGGCACGCTGGCGGCCATGTCGGCCTTCAACTTCACGCTCGACGTCCTGTCGCTCATGTCGCTGACCATCGCGGTCGGCTTCGTGGTCGATGACGCCATCGTCGTGCTGGAGAACATCGCCCGTCATATGGAAGAGGGGAAAGACCGCTACGAGGCCAGCCTGATCGGGGCTTCGGAAATCGGCTTCACGGTCCTCTCTATCAGCGCTTCGCTGGTCGCGGTGTTCATCCCGCTGTTGTTCCTGCCCGGCGGCGCAGGCTCGATCATGTTCGAGTTCTGCATGACGATGATCTCCGCCATCGTCATCTCGATGTGGCTTTCCCTGACCCTGACGCCGATGATGTGTGCGCATCTTCTGGAAATCGACCATGGGGACCAGCCGCGAAAGGGCGTATTCGGGGCCATCGCCTTCGTTACGGAAACATCCCTGGACTGGACGCTGCGGCAGTATGGCCGTTCCATGCACTGGTGCCTGCGCCATCCCGTCCTGATGGGCCTCACCCTGCCGCTCAGCTTCATCGTGCTGGTGGGGTCGATCGTGCTGATGCCCAAGGAATTCATCCCGTCGCAGGACATGTCTCTGCTGGCCGGACGCATCAAGGGCGATGCCACCATGTCGTTCGATGAGATCGACAGACGTCTGCGCGTGGTGGGCGCCGTGGCCCAGACGGACCCGGACGTGCTGTCCACCACGATCTTCAGCGACGACAAGAACAGCGGCGAGCTCTACCTGCATCTGAAGGAAAAGGATCAGCGGGCTTCGGCCGAGACGATCCTGGACCGGATCCGCAAGCGCCTGCCCAATGAGCCGGGCGCGGATGTCTCGTTCTGGAGCGTTGGCGGCAGCAGTCAGGGCGGCAACAGTTCAAAGAACACCGGCAGCTACCGGTATGTCCTGCGCGGCGACAATGTCTCCGACCTGTTCGGCTATGTCCCCACATTGCTGGGAGCCCTGCGGGCTTCGGGCAAGCTGGTCAATGTGTCTTCCACGACCGAAGGGCAGTCCGTCGCGGCCTACATCACCGTCGATCGCGATACGGAAGCGCGGTATGGCGTAACGCCGCAGCTCATCCAGAATGTGCTGTATGACTCCTATGGTCAGGCCATCGCGTCCACGATCCACCTGCCTACCACCGATCACCGCGTGGTCATGGTTCTGGCCCCGCAGTACCGGGTGGACCCCGAAACCCTCAAGCAGGTCTGGATTTCCACATCTGCCGGAACCGCCGCCGGTGGCGTGGCCTCCAACCTGATCCGTGTCCGCAGCGATGCCAGCACTTCGGCAAACAGCTTCACGTCCCTGGCGACCGCATCGATCCAGAACTCGCTGGCCAACCAGATCTCGGGCAACACCTCAAGCGGTGCGGCTGTCTCGTCCTCGACCGAGACCATGATCCCGCTGATCAATGTCGCCTCCGTCCTGTGGAAGCCCCAGCCGCTCGATATCACCCATCGCGGCAATTACTATTCCGCCAATATCTCGTTCGATCTGGCGACGGGGGTGAGCTATAATGACGCGGTCGAGCTGATCAAACAGACCATGCAGGAGACACATGCTCCGGATGGCGTTCTGGGCGACTTTACCGGGACGGCCGGCGATACCCGCAAGCTCATGATCAATGGCGGGCTGGCGTTCCTCGCCGCGATTGCTGTGATGTATATTGTGCTGGGTATTCTTTATGAGAGCCTGATCCATCCCATCACGATCCTCTCCACCCTGCCTTCCGCTGGTATCGGCGCGGTTCTGGGACTGTGGATCGCCGGTGAGTCCTTCAGCATCATTGCCATGATCGGCATCATCCTGCTGACAGGCATCGTCAAGAAGAACGCCATTCTCGTCATCGACTTCGCCATCCATGCCGAACGTGTCGAGAAGCTCTCCCCCAAGGAGGCCATCTTCAAGGCTTCGATCACCCGCTTCCGTCCCATCCTGATGACGTCCCTCGCCGCCGCTCTCGGTGCGGTGCCGCTCATCATCAGCAATGGCTATGGCGCGGAAATGCGCCGTCCGCTGGGTGTTTCCATCCTTGGCGGCATGGTCGTCAGCCAGCTTCTGACGCTTTACACGACACCGATCGTCTATCTGTGGATGGACGCCATCGGTGCGAAAGCCAAACGCCTGTGCCACTGGCTGCTCGGCCTTCTGCGCCGCCACAGCACTGCCAATCCTTCCGCCAAACAGATCTGAAACCGGATAAAATAGCGCCTCATGACCCTCTCCCATCGCCTTGCCCTGCTGGCCGCCCTGTTCCCCGTGACGGCACTGGCCGCACCCGTCCAGCTTTTCGACCATATTTCCATCTCCCCGGATGGAAGCCGACTGCTCTCGCTGGAAGAACCGGCCGGGGAGTCCGGACAGACCGTCATTTCACGGCCGGTGCTTTATGCTCTCCCGTCCGGCGCCCGCAGCACCCTGCCTCTGTGTCATGGCTGTGAAGCAAGCTCGTTCGCGTGGCGCCGGGACGGGCAGGCACTGGCCTATGTCCTGAAAGATCCTTCGGTCAAAACCCTGTCGGTCTGGCAGGCGGACCGGGACGGTCACCATGCGGTGCAGGTCCTGACCTTCAAGGGAACGCTTCAGTCCCTGTCCTACGGTCCCAAAGGACAGCTTGGCGTTCTGGCGATCGAAAACGCGCACCGCCAGCCCGGCGCGATGGAAGCCGGAGCGCCTCCGTCGGGAGAAATCAACGCGCAGATCGACGAACAGCGGATCGCTACAATCGAAAACGGTCACCTGAACTGGCAGTCGCCGGCAGATTTGTATGTCTACGAATATGACTGGCGGCCGGACGGACAGGGCTTTGTCGCCACGGCAGCCCCGGGCAATGGGGATGATCACTGGTGGATCGCAAAGCTCCACGCCATTGAAAACGGCCACGACACCGTCCTTTACACACCACCCCAGCAACAGCAGCTCAACCTGCCACGTGTCTCCCCCGACGGAACAAAGGTCTCCTTCATCGGCGGCCTGATGAGTGATTACGGGGCGATTGGCGGCGATGCCTATAGTCTGGATCTGACAAAGCCCGGCGCCCAGCCTGTCAATCTGACACCGGGCCTGAAGGCGACTGTCACCGACCTGTCCTGGGACTGTGGACCTGGCCTTATCGCCACGGGCCTCAAGGGAGATCGCAGCGTCATCTGGTCTCTTCAGGGTGGACTGAGGCCGCTGTGGGAAGAGACCATGATGCTGTCCAATGGCCGCTCCGAACCCAGCCTTTCCTGTGCCGGGCAGCACACAGCCATCATCCGACAGAGCTTCGAGAAAGCCCCGGAAATCGCCGCCGGTCCTATCGGGCAGTGGAAGCCTGTCAATCGCGACAATGCCGCCCTGCCACCCCATCTCAAGGCACGCAGCCTGACGTGGAAAAGCGATGGCTATTCCGTGCAGGGCTGGCTTCTGGAGCCCCTGAAGCGCAAGCCGGGCGTGGAGCAGAACGGCAAGGTTCCGATGATCGTCTACATTCACGGTGGCCCGTCCAGCGCTTCAAACCCGCGCTATTTCCGCGACAACAGCAAACTGGCGATGGCACTTCTGAATGCGGGTTATGACGTCTTCATGCCCAATCCACGGGGCAGCTATGGACAGGGCGAGGCCTTCACTGCCGCAAACCGCCGGGACTTCGGGCATGGAGATCTGCGGGACATCCTGCGCGGCGTCGATATGGCCGAAAAGGTCGCGCCCATTGATGACCACCGTCTAGGCCTGACCGGCTTTTCCTATGGTGGCTATATGACAATGTGGAGTGTCACCCAGACAGACCGTTTCCGGGCTGCCGCAGCAGGCGCCGGCATTGCGAACTGGCTGTCCTATTACGGTGAAAACAATATCGACAGCTGGATGCTGCCATTTTTCGGAAAGTCCGTTTACGACGATCCTGACATTTACGCGCACTCCTCGCCCATTCTCTATATCCGGCAGGCCCATACGCCGACCTTCATTTACGTCGGGTCAGCGGATGAAGAATGCCCGATGCCGCAGAGCCAGGAATTCTTCCATGCGCTTCAGACACTGCATGTCCCGAGCTCACTGGTCATCTATCCCGGACAGGGACATGGCATGAGCAGCCCACAGGCCTGGGATGATGCAGTCCAGCGCACCATTCACTGGTTTGACCGTTATCTGGTGAAATAACAGCCATGACCCGGACTTCCCTCTTTCTGAAGACTCAGAGAGAGGGAAGCGCCGTGCTCTGCTGATGGCTCCGGTTATCCGCGGAAAGAGGCATGATGCCAGGAATGACTTCCACCTGCGTCCGGTCCATCACACGTCCTGTCAGGACCATGTGGCTGCTGGCATTGTAGACATGCACGGTATCGCCTTTCCCCCCGGCTTCCAGGACCGTACCTGAAACCGTCAAATGCAGGCTCGGGCCGGAAAAGGTTGCGACCACCGGTGATCCGCGATGCACAAGCTGCGGATGGGCGAGCTGGGAGACACTGAGGACCTGTCCTGCCGCGAGGACGCCCCGTGCTTCAAGCCCGACAGCTTCATCAGGCGTCTGCAGGGCATCATCCGGGATGAGGCCGATGCGCACAAACGTCATGGTGACATCTTCGGGCAGAATGGGCTGCCCCACATGCATGGCATGACGCAGGGTCACGGCCCGGACTTCCATGGTCGCCGTTCCACTCACGTTGAACGCCGTTCCCTGTCCACCGCTGGCAGAGGGAACTTCAAGGCGCGCGGTGAAATGTTCGCTGCCATGAGGGGGCCGATCGATATGCAGGATCGTCGGTGCGCCCTGATCCGCAACCGGGACAGCTACGGGCTTGAACCCTGTCAAAGCCACCTCAACTCGTGCTTCGGAAGGCAGCTCCAGCCCCTGTCGCACGACAGGAATGACATCATCCACTGTAATCATGCGCGCCGCATGCGTGACGGTTGCGGATACCAGTGGCGAGGCGTCGGGCCAGTCAATGCCGAACTGGGCCGCAATGGCAGTCAACTGCGGACCACCCACAACATAGCTGGCGCCCAGTGCCGGGGCATCGCCGATCTCGGTATCCTGTCCTTTGCCCAGATCGGCGAACAGGTCGGACAGACGTACGCGCGGATGATCGACATTGACGTTTGTCCGCAGGGTCGCGGCAGAGGCGCACGACAGTGCTGTGCATCCTGCCAGCAGCAGCATGCCACCTTTCAGCAGGATACGGCTCATGCTTAGCCACCACCCAGATTGGTCACGGTTTTCATCATGTCGTCCGACGCGGTGATGACCTTGCTGTTCATCTCATAGGCGCGCTGGGCGGTGATGAGATCGGTGATTTCCGTGACGACGTTGACGTTCGAGTTTTCGACGTAACCCTGCATGATGCTGCCGTAACCGACGGCTTCAGGATTGCCCATCATGGCGTCACCAGATGCCGTCGTCTGGGTGAACAGGTTCTGTCCCATCGCAGCCAGGCCGTTCTCATTGGTGAAAATGCCAAGTTGAAGCTGTCCGACGAGAGTCGTGTTGTTCTGTCCGGCGATCTGCACACTGACCTGTCCGGACTGATCGACGGAGATGCTCTGGGCATTGTTGGGGATCGTAATGGTTGGGCTGATGAGATAGCCGTCCGCCGTCACGAGCGAACCGTTATTGTCCATCGAGAGCGTACCATCACGGGTATAGGCGAGCTGCCCGGACGGAAGCTGGACCTGAAAATAACCCCGTCCCTGCACGGCCAGATCCAGGGAGTTGCTGGTCTGCTCAAGACTGCCCTGATCGTTGATGCGGTAAATCGCGGCTGTTTTCACACCCAGACCGACCTGTGCGCCAGCCGGGATGGTCGTACCCGTATCGGATGAGCTGGCGCCGACGCGGCGGATGTTCTGGTAGATCAGGTCCTGGAACTCGGCACGGGAGCGCTTGTAGCCCGTGGTGCTCATGTTCGCGATGTTGTTGGAAATGGTTTCGACGTTGGTCTGCTGGGCCTGCATGCCCGTTCCGGCGATGTCGAGTGCGCGCATGGAGCGTTATCCTTGTCCCGTGAGGGTCGGTAAATCAGGCCGAGACCTGAACGATCTTGTCGATGGCGTTTTTCTGGCGCGTTGCTTCGGCGTCCACGAACTGCGCCATGAAGTCGAAGTTCCGCTGGATTTCCATCATCTGCGTGACTTCGGTCATCATCTGGACGTTGCTGCCTTCCACCATGCCCTGCACGATATTGGGCCGCTCGACAGCGGTGGTCGGCTGGTCGGAGCGCAGCAGTCTGCTGCCCTCCGCCTGGAGCTTGTTGTCGTCCTGTGCGGTTACGATACCGATCTGGCCCTGTTCGCCGGTTTCGGTCGAAATCACACCATCAGCGGAAATGGTAATACGATGGTCGGTCTGGGGCAGTTCAATTGGCTGGCCGTCACGGTCCAGCAGGGGATTTCCACTTTCATCGACAATGGCGCCGTCCTGCTGTTCCTCAAAGCGTCCTGCCCGTGTCAGGCGCACGCCATTGGCCGTACGGACCTGGAAATAGCCCTCGCCCCCCAGTGCGAGATCAAGGGGATTGCCGGTCGACTGCATGTCGCCCTGCTGGAAGTCCCGGTATGTCGCGCGGTCCTGCGTGTAGGATTCCGTATCCGCACCTTCGGCCTGCTTTGAGCCATGCTGGTGGGACAGGAAGTCGCTGAAAAGGACATTTTCGCGCTTGTAGCCCACAGTCGAGGCGTTCGACATATTGGCAGCGACCACGGACATGGCGCGCTGCTGGGCATCCATGCGCGAAAGCGCGATATAGGTACTGTTCTCCATGGGCTTTACAGGCTCCGGTCAATCCCGATTTCGGAGCACAGCCTAGCCGCAGAAAGCTTTCCCAATCGTTAAACGAACAGGGTTATCCCGACTCGCCGTGACGATATGGTGAAAGAGTTTCCAGTTCCGCCGCCTCTGCCTGCATGGCGACCCGTTCCTCTTCCACAAAGGCCGCCACGGCCTGTCGCAGACCGGGATCGAGGATGGCGTGCGCGGAATGGGTGAAGGTCGGAAGATAACCGCGCTGGATCTTGTGCTCGCCCTGCGCCCCGGCTTCGACACGGGACAGACCATGCTCGATGGCGAAGTCGATCGCACGGTAGTAACACAGCTCGAAATGCAGGAAGGGCCAGTCCCCCTCGCAGCCCCAGTTCCGGCCAAACAGCGCCTCCGTCCCCATGAGGTTCAAGGCACCGGCAACGGCTTTTCCGTCATGATGGGCCATCATCAGGACCACACGGTCTCCGAGCCGTTCGGACAACATGGGAAAGAAGCGCTCCGTCAGATAGGCGCTGCCCCATTTTCGGTCGATCGTGGACTGATAGAAGCGGTAGAACGCCTTCCAGTCCTCCGGGGTAATCTGGTCTCCGCGTAGCGTGCTGAAGGTCAGGCCGCAGGATTGCGCGGCGCTGCGTTCCTTACGAATGGATTTGCGCTTGCGGGAAGACAGGGCAGCCAGAAAATCATCGAACGTGGCGTAGCCATTGTTCTGCCAGTGATACTGGATGCCTGTGCGCGGCAGATAACCCGCCTCAATAAAAGCCTCCATCGAAGCTGCATCACAGAAATTGGCGTGCAGGGAGGACAGACCGAGTTGCACCGTGGCCTGAATGAGCGCGGAGGCCAGAGCCTGTGCCACGCCTTTCGGATCGGGCAGATCGGGTCGTAGCAGCAGCCGTGGGCCGGGAACCGGCGAGAACGGAACGGCGCAGACGAATTTTGGATAGTAGCGACCGCCCGCGGCCTCGTAAGCGCGGGCCCAGCTCTGGTCGAAGACATACTCGCCCCAGGAATGGGACTTTCCATAAAGTGGGGCGAGGGCCGCGATCGTCCCGTCCGGCGCACGCAGCACGGCATGGCGCACCAACCAGCCAGTGCGGTCCGCGACGGAACCACTGTCTTCAAGAGCGGACAGGAAGCCGAAAGAGACGAACGGATTATCCGTCCCCGCGCAGGCATCCCAGGCCTCGGCCCCGATCTCGTGGATCGAGGCATGGAGGCTCAGGCTCCAGTCGGGGGACGGGGCGGTGTCCGGTTCTCCCATTCGGTCTCTCCCATCCAGGGTGATCAGGCGATTTCGAACAGCGCCTCGACTTCGACCGGGGCGTTCACGGGCAGGCTCGGCACACCGATCGTGGAGCGGGCGTGACGGCCGGCATCCCCGAAAACCTCAACGGCCAGATCGGACGCGCCGTTCATGACAGTGGCCTGATCGGTGAACTCGGGCGTGCAGGCGATGAAGCCCCCCAGACGGACAACGCGCGTGATGCGGGAAAGATCACCGTCCAGTGCAGCCTTGGCCTGGGCCAGCACATTGATGAGGCAGGCGCGGGCACAGGCCACACCGGCATGAACCGACACCTCGTCCCCGAGCTTGCCGGTGATCAGCAGCTTGCCATCCACCAGCGGAAGCTGGCCGGAGACGATGAGCTGGTTTCCGGTGCGGACGGTCGTGACGTAATTCGCAACCGGAGCGGCTGCGACCGGCAGCGTGATCTCAAGGTCGGCGAGGCGGGAGTCGGGGGTTGCGGTCATGGCAGGTCTCCGGTTGGGGCGCCCGAAGCGGGCATCTGATGGGACGGTATGTTGAAACGGGAACGCCGTGATGCCAAGGGGCAAGAGCGCATCGGCGGATCAGGTCGGCAGGCTGTCATCCCCCGCCAGACTCCGGCGGCTGCGTTCGAGTTCCTCGGCATAGCGGCGCAGGGCGTGCTGTTCGGTCAGGGTTCCGATCACCTGCCGTGACTGCGGATCCTCGACGACCACCAGAGCGTCGGCCTCGGCTTTTTCGAACAGTTCGATGGCCTCGCGAATGTTCATATGCGGCGTGAGCATGGCGTTGCGGAACAGCGCCAGCGTTCCGATCGGCATCTGCGAAGCCGGAACAGCGTGCAGTTCCGCCAGTTGGACGATGCCATCATAATGTCCGTCCCCATCAAGCAGGACGATCCGCTGGGCCGAGCCGAGCGGGAACAGGGCCTGCGCGCGGTTTACAGGCGTTTCTGCCGGGAGCGTGCGAACCTGCCCGCGCATCATCCGGCGTACATTGAGCGAGCGCATCCAGCCGATATCGACGGCGGAGCGGATCGACTCACCGCGCAGATGGAAGCGCCAGGTTGCGAAGCTGTAGCCGAACAGTCGCCGCACGGTCAGGAGCGACAGCACCGCAGCCACGAGTGTGGCACCACTCATGGAGACGCTGCCGGTCAGTTCCAGCATCAGGCAGATCATGGTCATGGGGCTGCCGATCACGGCCACGGCCATGGCGCTCATGCCGACCAGCGCACAGGCCGTGACGGAATCCGGTGCAACGCCCAGCGGTTCCAGAAGTGTGCCGTAGATCGTGCCCGCCAGCGATCCAAGATAGAGCGATGCGAAAAACAGCCCCCCACGAAACCCGGACCCGATACACAGGCAGGACGCCAGAGCCTTCAGCAACAGCAGAACAACGGCCATCTGCGCGGTGACGTTTCCGGCAAAGACAGCCCGCATCGCCTCATGCCCGGCGGACAGGACGGATGGATGCAGCGTCGCCAGCCCGCCCACGATCAGACCGCCAACCGCAGGCCGCAGCCAGACCGGGCCGGGCATCTTACGGAACAGCGCCTCGGTCTGGGTGACGCAGAACATCAGGCCGATTGCTGTCAGGGCAGTCAGCACGCTGATGATGACCGCCCCGGCCGTGCCTTCCCAGGACAGGGTTCCCGGCGATGGAATAACGATGCCCGGCGGGACACTCCCCAGCGAGCGCGTCACGCCCACGCCCGCCAGCGCGGCGACCGCTACAGGGGACAGGCTTCCCAGAGAATAGGAGCCGATCACCAGCTCGAACGCATAGAAGGCCCCGGCCACCGGCGCATCGAACGCAGCCCCGATCGCAGCGCCGGCCCCGGCCCCCACCAGAACACGCAGATCCTCGCGGCGCACCCGGAAGGAGCGCCCGATCCGGGAGCCGAAAGCCGCGGCAATCTGGGTGAAGCCGGCTTCAAGCCCGATGGAACCGCCGACCCCGTTGGACAGAACCGTCTGACAGACAATGACCAAACTGTCCCGCACGGACATGCGGCCGCCATGCAGCGCGTTGGCCTCGATGGGGTCCACGGGACTGCGGGGCATGATTTTTGCGACCATGACGCCGAACAACCCGATCGCCAGCCCGCCCCCGGTCAGCACCGCTACCGTTCGCAGCGGCGGCAGGGTGGTCAGCCCGGACAGATGGCCGCCGGACATACCGGAGACGCCAAAAAGCAGCCGGTGCATGAAGAAGGTCAGATGGGTGACCACAAAAACGCACAGGCCCGACAGGATCCCGACGAATCCCGCCAGAACGCTCAGCCAGATCTCGTTTCCACGCACCAGGGTTCGCAGATTCGACGGCGCATGGGGGAACAGACGCGCCTGAAAGCGGTTCATCCGCTGACGCAGGACGCGGGACCTGTCCTGAAAACGGCCGGAAGAGCCGTCAGGAGATGCGGGCGAAGGGGCGGGACTGGTGGACAAGCGGGCTCCCGGGCGGCAGGTGTGATCCTGTTTGACGGCAAGCGCGTCGGCGATCAACAGCTGTCATGGAAGGATCATTGATGAAACTGCATGTCATCGAACGTGGCGAAGGTCCGGAAACGGTCGTCTTCCTGCATGGGCTGTTCGGACGGGCCCGGAACCTCGGCTTCCTCCAGCGCGGCGCGGCTGCCGATTTCCGGACTCTTGCGCTGGATCTGCGCAACCATGGCAACAGTCCGCACGGCCCCGTCAGCTATGCGCTCATGGCGCAGGATGTGCTGGAAACGCTGGACGATCTGGGTGTCGAGCGCTTTGCCGTCGTGGGTCACTCCATGGGCGGGAAGGTCGCGATGATGCTGGCTCTTGCCGCCCCCGAGCGGGTCACGAAACTGCTTGTTGCGGATATCGCACCGGCCCGGACGGGACATGGACATGGCGAGATGATCGCCCGGCTGGATGCCCTGACATTTCCGTCAGTTCTGGAGCGGCGGGACGGGCTGGATCTTCTGGAACCGGTCGTCGGCAACAGGGCCGTCGCGGAACTCCTGCTGCAGAACATCCGGCTGGGCGCATCCCCGGGATGGAGCATCGGATTCGATGATCTTGCCCGTGACATCCACGCGATCGAAAACTGGCCGAATCTGCAGATTGCACCCTACGAAGGGCCCGTTCTTTTCCTGCGTGGCGGCGAGTCGCCCTATGTCAGGCCAGAACATCACGATCAGATTCGCGCGCTCTTCCCCCATGCACTGATCCGGACCCTGCCGGGTGCCGGGCACTGGCTTCATGCCGAGCAGCCCCGTCCGTTCCTCCGCGAAATGATGGAATTCCTGCGCGCTCCGGCCTGACACAGAACATTACAAGATCAAATCGGTTTGAAAGCTGGCTGTTTTGCGCGAATCATATCATTACGATTAAGCAACATATTGAAACTCTAATATATTAATTTTTTGGTAATTTAATAAAACTCAATTAAAATTAAAGTAAAAGTTTTACTTTTCTGAAAAATTAACGACTACAACATTAATGCCTGAACGGCGCATGCAATAAACTTCATCAGGATTACGCGGATGTACGCTCTACTGTTCTCCGAGGCTTTGGTAAATCGCTCTGAAATGCGTGTCTTTACACGTGAGAAGATCTATTCTTCCGCGCTGGCCCGGGGCGCAGCTCATGGCGATAAAGAGACTATTCGGGCGATGATGATCGGATGGTGGCCTTTTATTCAGGCTTTTGAGCGCGCTATTGACGTGCGCGTCGGTCATCTTCCCATCAAGCCGCTTGTCCAGCGCTTTGGACAGACGCGTATCAAGGCCTTCTTTTCGGAAGCCCGTGAAGCCGTCCGCGAGATGAAGGAAGAGGAAGGCTCACACGCCATCCTGTGGGCAGACGGGGCAAAGGAATTCGGCCTCGACCTGTTCGGCACCCATTACGACACGCTTCCGAGCGTCCAGAAGCTGATTGCCAATGCCGACAGCGAAGATCCCGTGATCTTCTTCTCCTGGCTGGCCGCTGTGGAATACATCGCCGAAGAACTGGCCGCCTATCTGTGCCATGCGCCGAAGTTCACCAGCCTCTTTGCCAAGAAGAAGTGGACCTGGGGTCTGGCCCATGACGAGCATGAGCATGACGGTCCATCCCATCTGGAAATCGACGAGGATCTGGCCCGTGCCTATTATCCGTCCAACGATCCGGACATCACGCGTGCGGCCCTGACGGCCAATATGCGCGAATGCATTGAAATGTTTGAAAAAGCGAGCTTTGAGATTTACGCCACCGTGCCCGAAATGGCGCATTAACGAAACCTTAAGCCCTTATCGACTATCTCCGTGCCCGGTGTGCCATAACCGACGCGCGGAGATGTTGCCCGCAACAGATTCGTCCGCCGCAAAGAAAAACTTCATAAATCCCTGTCATCGTGGCACCCTCCTCCTCTATTGGGAAGGTTCATGATGCCCCTGCCTGTCTCACTGGACCCTGTTTTCGCTCCCCGGTCATGCGCGGCATAATGACTGCCATGCTGAACCTGCTGAAACGGATACGGTTAACCCGGCTCTTCCCCTTCCGGACGGATATTCCGCCAGGTGCGGAAGAAGGAGTCCGCCTTTCGCGCTGCAGGGTGCTGCGTGGCCTGAACTTCTTCCATTTCGTTCCCCAGATCAGCTGTGGCCCCGTTGCCGGCCTCTGCCTGATGCGGAGTTATCCGACCTACGGCATGATCCTGTGCGGGTCCGTCCTGTTTCTGCTGCTGGTCTATAATATCTGCTTTTATGCGATCCCGACCGAGAAGCTCGTCGACACCCGACAGTCCTGGATTCTGAAGGGCCTCAATATCGCATTTGGCCTGTGCTGGATAACGCTGCCCCCGATTGTGTTCCCGTATGGAGATGCCAATGACAGGGTCCTTGTTGCAGGGATCATGGTTGGGCTGACGGCAACGACCATCACCCTGATGCCCCTGACCGGGCTGGGGGAAATCATTGCTTTCATGCTGATTTTTTCCTGTTGCGACGCCCTGTTCCAGTCATGGCAGATCGACCATGGATCATTCTATTTCTACATCGCCATCGAACTGACGGTTTACCTGTTCTTCGTCCTGTCCCTGACGATGGCGGTGCGCACACTGTTTACGGCATTTCTCATCAGCAGGTCCTCGCTGGAACAGCGCAACAGCATCGTGCAGCTGCTGCTCCGGAATGCGGATGACGATACCGGCGACTGGCTCTGGGAGACCGGTGCATCGGGAACGCTGAACAATGTTTCGGCCAGTCTGGCCTCCGCTTTCGGCAACAGCCGGGAGTGGCTTGAAAACCGGGTTTTCTTTGACATCCTGTCCGATCTGGCCGGTCCGTCTGCATTCGATGGAGACGAGCGGACCGGACTTGGCCGTCTGCGGCAGTGTCTCGACAACCGGATCTTCTTCCGGGACATCGTGGTCTCCGGGACGCTGCATGGACAGCAGCGTTTCTGGTCCCTGAGCGGGCGCCCGGTCTTTCAGGACCGGACCTTTGTCGGATACCGGGGTGTCGGAACGGATGTGACCCAGACGCACTGGGCACAGGAAAGCGCGTCTTTCAGGGCACGGCACGATCTCCTGACCGGGCTGCCGAACCGTGGCGCCTTCCTTGATGACATGGAAACCTACCTCATTGAGGCCGAGCGCACGGGTGAGGCCTTCGCGCTGCTCAATCTTGATCTGGACGGCTTCAAGCAGATCAATGACCGGTATGGCCATTCCGCCGGTGACGAGATGCTGCGGAAAGTCACGGTCGTCCTGAGCCGCACGCTGAGTGAACGCCACCGGCTCTACAGGTTCGGTGGCGACGAATTCATGCTGCTCGAGCGTCAGACCACACCGGCCCAGGCGGCCACCACGGCTACAGGGCTGATCAATGCGCTGACGAACGTGCCCATCCGGATTGGCGAAGGCGTGCGGTGTGCGGTCGGGCTCAGTGTGGGGATCGTGCTGTCCATCGGTGGATCGGAGCGTGTCGGAAGCCTGCTGGAAGCCAGTGATCTGGCGCTTTACGAGGCCAAGAGCCTCGGTGGCCATACGCACCGTTTTTACAATCCGGAACTGCGCACCGTGGCCAAGCGGAACCGGGACCTGATCCGCGCGCTCCCCGATGCCCTTGAAAAGGGAGATCTGGGAATTGTCTATCAGCCCTTCTTCAATACCCAGAGCCAGAAGCTCTGCGGATTTGAAGCGCTGATCCGCTGGTCGCATCCCGAATATGGCCGCGTGCCGCCCGAACGGATCATCCAGCTGGCCGAAGAAGCCGGACTGATCCACCGGCTGGGCGTTTATGTCATGGAGCGGGCCTGCCTGTTTGCGCGTGAATGGGAGCCAGGGCTGGTTCTTTCGATCAATGTTTCGGTCGGCCAGCTTGAAGCCCCCGCCTTCCTCAAAGACACGTTCCGGATTCTGGAGAAGACCGGCTTCCCGGCCCGCTGCCTTCAGATCGAAATGACCGAAAACATCTTCATGGAGCCGGATGCTGCGACATTCACGCTGCTGAGCCGTCTGCAGAGTGCGGGGATTTCCATTGCACTCGACGATTTCGGCAAAGGCTTCTCGTCACTTGGGTATCTGCGGTTCTTCCCGTTCTCCAAGATCAAGCTGGACGGCCTTTTCGTTCGCGACATGCTCCGGGAATCCCGGGCCGCCTCGATCGTCCGGGCCGTGGTCGATCTGTCCATTGATCTGGGCGTGGCCGTCACGGCGGAGGGCGTGGAAAGCCAGGAACAGCTTTCCTATCTCAAGCGCCTCGGCTGTACGGAAGTACAGGGATATCTGTTGTCCCGCCCCCTGTCACCCGAAGACACCCGCCAGTTCATGGTCAGACCACCGGTCCTGCTGGAAGAATCGTCCTGAGACAGGACCCACACATCAGGCGGTCAGCGGATTGGGAGCCGTTTTCTTCCCTTCCTCCGCCACGCGCCAGCAATACCAGGCGAGCGTTGAGCGATAGGGCGAGAAACGGGCCGTCTCCTCTTTCAGAGCCTTTGGTTTGGGCGGAAGCTCCAGCCCTTTGATCCTGCGCCAGCCTTCCCGGACTCCAAAATCATCGACCGGCATCACATCGGGGCGGTTGAGCGTGAACATCAGCAGCATTTCCACAGTCCAGCGCCCGATGCCCCGCAATGTGACGAGGCGCGCGATCAGGTCCTCATCCGTCATACCCGCAGCCTCGGACCGGGTAGGGACCACATCGTCCAGACGGGCCTGCGCCACACCGCGCATGGCCAGAAGCTTGCTGCCCGAAAGTCCACAGGCACGCAGGCTTTCTTCGGACAGGCTCAGGAGCCGTGCGGGAGATGGTGGCGGCCCGTCCATGTTTTCCTGCTCGCCGAGAAGGCACAGACGGCCGAAGATTTTCCGGGCCGCCGCGCCGTGAAGCTGTTGCCCGGCGATGGCCCGCAGAAGGGCATCGTAAGGTTCCTGCCCGTTATCGCCGTGTAGCGTGCACGGGCCGATACGGGCGATGACGGCCGCAAGATCGGGATCTGCGCCGAGGAGTGTTGCAGAATCAACCATCAGGAACATGCCTTTCCGGAAGTTAAGGTTTGCGTGACTCTTTGTGTCTTTCGTGGGTCGCTCATTACTGCCATGATACGCCAAGACAGACGCCCACCCCCAGCCCCGGATAACCAGCCTGCCGGATGACAACCCCGACCGCCCTGGTGCAAAAGGTCTGGCGATGATGCGACGCCACCTTCTCTTCGCCGACCGGCCGTTCCCTGCCCGGTCCTTTCCAGACGGACTGTCCCGCATATGAGCGGAACGACCGCTGTCACGTCAGGAAAGCCGCAGAAACGCGAGCCCCAGCTCTTCGCCCCCTCGGCGCGGATCGTTCCTGCACGTCCACAGCATGCGCCCGCTGGCACCCGCGAACGCCTGAGAGACTACGTCCCGCCAGCAGTTCCGGTCCGACCGGTGCTGACACCGATGATGCGTCCACAGACCATCGTCGAGAACGGCCCTACGGTTCCGTTTATTTTCTCGGCAGGCCTGCACGCGGCTATTCTGGCTTTCCTCCTGATGCAGCATCACGGCATGCATGGCTCACCAGCCGGACAGGAACAACCTCAGGTCGAAATGGTTTTCGACGCGCCGCCATCAAAAAGCAGCATGCGTGGTCCCCGGGCACGCAAGGAAGGGGGCGCTCCGCCGCCGCCATCTGCGCAGAGTCCGCAGGAGACACAGGAAAACCAGCAGCAGCCGGAGAAGGAACAGTCCACGCCGACGCCGGCCGTCCCGACGCCGGAGACGCCGTCTGCGCCTGACGTTCCGGAAGAACCTTCTGCCGAACTGCCCAAAACGGCACCGACGCCAGCCCCCGTTACGCCGGGTGCGGCCCCTAGCCAGCGCAGCCATCAGACGTCGCCTCACGCCCACCATGCGCAGCGTTCCGTCCGATCCGACCGGAACAATCCGTTCGCGCATCCGATGGACCTGTCGTTCGGTGAGCAGCCCTCGCCCTATCGTCGCCACCGCGGCCGCGCGTCCGGCTCCGGTGGTCCGATCGACATGTCCCTGGGACCGCTCAGCCTGAACGGCGCCATCAATGCGCCGTACCAGACACGCACCAGCGTCAAGGGCGTCAGCGAGGATTACGGCGGGGAGATCGACCGCTGGATCCGGGCGCATATGTACTATCCGGAAGAAGCGGCCCGCGCCGGCGAGGATGGTCCGTCCTCGGTGCATGTGGTTCTGGACCGTTCGGGCCGCGTGAAATCGGTCCGGCTGATGAGCCAGTCCGGGTCCTATTCGCTGGACGCCGCGACGACCGGCATGTTCCAGGGCGCCCATCTGCCACCGGTTCCGCCGGACATGAAGGGCGACCATTTCGATATTGACGTGACGATCAACTACATCCTGATCCGCCGGTAAAAACGGGAGCGGCTTCGACATCGGAGCCGCAATCCCATACAGTCCGCCGGGTCACTGTCCTGTTACCGGAACGCCGATGCGCCGCCTCTGTTCGACCCTGCTGCCTCTTTGCTTTCCCCTGGCCCTCGGGGGATGTTTCAGTCTCTCGCGACCCTTCGCCGATCCGGGGCAGCAGGCCAGATATCTGACGGCGGCCAATCTTCCCCCGGCCCGCCTCGCTGTTCCGACACCTACGGATTCCCTGCTGTCGGACGATGCCGCCGCACTCTGGGCGCATGACATGGCGCAGGCCATGGTCGGGCAATCCGTTCCCGCCATCGCCCAGCCCCGCAAAAAAGGGGACTGGTGGCTGAAAATGAGTGCCGCCACCCATGGCGGTGCGGTTGTTCCCCATTACGTCATCATGACGCCGGAAGGGAAAGTCCGGGCGGAAACGGATGGCCCTGCCGTAGACATGGCAGGCTGGAGCGCAGGTGATAAAACTGCTCTTCAGGGGGCTGCCGTTCAGGAGGCACCACAACTGGCAGGGCTGCTCACGGGGATTCAGGCCAACATGATGCAGCAGGATCCGCACAGCCTCATGAACCGGCCCGCGAAAATCTGCTTCAAGGGCGTTACCGGAGCGCCCGGCGACGGGAATGTCGCGCTTGCCCGCGCCTTTTACGCGGCGCTTCCTGACAAGACCAATACGGTGACAACCACCGAAAAAGGCGCGGATTTCATCGTTCGCGGAACGGTCGATCTCAAATCTGGCGCAGCGGGCAATACCGGCCATCCGGTCGATCATATTGAGATCATCTGGCACGTTCTGACCCCCGATGGAAAGGAAGCGGGGGCGGCCACCCAGCTGCACGACATCGCCCCCCATTCTCTGGACGGGGCATGGGGTGATACCGCCGACATGGCCGCTGACGAGGCCGCCCAGGGTGTACGGACCATCGTCACCAATTTTTCAGGCCGCGAGCACAAGCCCCTGCCGGATGGCAAAACGGCTCCAAAGAAGGCGGCATAACGACAGGTAGACTATTGAGGGTGCGATAGTATAACTATTCGTATTTTTCCCTGCTTTTGTTTGTTACAGGACTTCGACATTTCCGCCTGAAGTCTCTGATGCGTCTTTCGTTCCGTTCGCTATTCTGTAGTACGACACTTTGCGCAGCGTTCGCTCCAGTCGTTTCCGCTTTCGCGGATCCAGTACCCGTTATCGCCGTAAACCGTGAAATCGGTCTTTCGATGACAGGGACCTTCCGGAACAGCACGAGCAGCCTCAGTCTCAGCCAGGCCGAAACTGGCAGTTACGGCCAACATACCTACACTGAGAGGTTTGCAAGTTCTGGTCGCTACCGCACCATCGGCTGGACACCAGGTTTTCAGGCTGACGCCTCGGTCATGTTCAATGCCTTCGGGATCGATAACCTTTACGGTGCCCTGCATTTTTCGCTTGAGGACGGACAGCGAAACTACAAGTCACCCGCTCTTGTTTCCAACATTGCAGCAATCCCTTTCCCCATTGTCCCTGTTTCTTCCCCTGCCATTCATACGCCTTCCAAATATTCACCGAGCGGAAACGCCAGTTCCAGCGGGACTGATAATCGTGGCGAAATTGGCAAGGGCTTCCTTCTGCTTTCCAACAGTTTTCTTCTGACGCCCTTCATCCAGGGCGGATATGTCACGAACAGCCGTGACGGAGATTTCGGATACGGGTCCGGCCGTTACTTCGCCGGCGCAGGCTTAAAGGCCGATTACGCCCTCACCTCCCGCCTTGTGCTTCGGGGCCGATTTGGATGGGCTGAAGTCCTCAGTTCCGGCCTCGCACCCCGTCCTCTGTGGGAAGGGAGACTTGGTGTGGATTACCGGATGACCCGACGGCCTCACCTGACGGCAGGGGGCAACTATTCCTACTTTTCCTATAGCCATGACCGGTTTTCCCAATCCGGCAGGGAACCGGGGTTTGCCTATTCCTATTCGGGCGTTTCAAACGGCCTGTCCAACGAGGTAAAGCTGCATGCCGGGCTGGCCTGGCAGTTCTGACACGCTCAACATGGCATGCAGACACTGACCGACTGGTACGCATAAAGAATGAGGCCGGATGGATGACAGGGGAGCTTTGCGCTGTTAGAAGGCCAGCAACTTCCCTGTCGGACACCGGACGAGGCCGTTTTTCATGAAGATCGTAGCCTGCAACAGTAACCTGCCGCTGGCCCGCGCGGTCGCCCACGAACTGCGGATGCCGCTGTGCAAGACCGTGGTGAAACGCTTTGCCGATGGCGAGGTGTTCGTCGAGATTCAGGAAAACGTCCGCGGTGAGGACGTCTTCGTCGTGCAGAGCACCTGTATGCCGACGAATGATCATCTCATGGAACTTCTGGTCATGCTGGACGCACTGCGTCGCGGTTCCGCACGCCGCGTCACGGCTGTCATGCCGTATTTCGGCTATGCCCGTCAGGATCGCAAATCCGGCCCCCGTACCCCGATCAGCGCCAAGCTGGTGGCGAACCTGCTGACCGAAGCGGGTGCGAACCGCATCCTGACGATGGATCTGCACGCCATGCAGATCCAGGGCTTCTTCGATATCCCGACCGACAACCTCTATGCCGCGCCGCTCTTCGTGCGCGATCTCAAGACCCGCCTGCCGGACCGTGAACTCATTATCGTCTCTCCGGACGTCGGCGGTGTGGTCCGTGCCCGTCAGCTCGCACAGCGCCTGAACGTGGACCTCGCGATCATCGATAAGCGTCGCGAACGCGCCGGTGTCTCGGAAGTCATGAACGTCATCGGTGACGTAGCTGGCCGCTACTGCGTGCTGGTGGACGACATCATCGACAGTGGCGGATCGCTGTGCAACGCCGCCAATGCCCTTATGAGCCGTGGCGCGGAAGGCGTTGAGGCCTATGTCACTCACGGCGTTCTGACTGGCAATGCCTGCCAGCGCGTGAAAGACAGTCCGCTGAACATGCTGACGCTGACTGACAGTATTCCGGCGACCGAGGCCCTTCTCGAGACCCCGAATATCCGCCAGATCACGACAGCCAACCTCCTCGCCCGGGCCATGAGCGCCGTTGCCGATGAAAGCTCAGTCTCTTCCCTCTTCGACTGAACTTCTACGGATAACTCGCTCCAAGTCTGGCGCTCCTGAACGGACTTGTCCATGATACAGATTATCCCCAAGCCCTACTGGTATCTCCGACATGGTGAAACAGACTGGAACCGGCAAGGATTGGCACAGGGCCGAACAGACATTCCTCTTAATGAAACGGGCCAAAAACAGGCGATAGAAGCAGGGGAAATACTCGCCGGATTTTTCCGGGATGGACACAGGTTGTTCGACCGTATTGTCTCCTCTCCCCTCAGTCGTGCACTCGAAACAGCGACCTATACCCGGGATATAATCCAGGCCCAGAGTGGCGTAGATCTGCCACTTCAGATTCAGGATGAGTTAATAGAGGTCTGTTTTGGTATCCACGAGGGCACACCTATGGGAGAATGGTATATCCCTTGGATTGAAAAGGGCCGTCTACTTGAAGGTGGAGAAAGCTTTCAGGAACTGACAGATCGCGCCATTGCGACGCTCAATACAGAATTAAAGGTTGGTGGGACCCCTCTTTTTGTCGCTCATGGCGCTCTTTTTCGTGGGCTACGAGCCGGCATGGGCCTTCCTACAAATATCCGACTACCAAACGCTATTCCATTAAGTCTTGAACCGAGTAACGGAATATGGTCTATAGCGAAATACGATAGAAGTAATTTAATTATTTGAATAATTAAAAGTTAATGCAATTTTAAAAAAAGGCTTTCCCAAAAGATATTTTGAAAACAACATACTAAGAAAACCTATATTATATTTTTACCATAACGCTTTATTTTTCCCTCAAAGCCCTATGGGTATCAACAAAAAGTGGTCTTTATGATTTTTGTGGAAACCTTATAAACTAAACTGCTATATTTTCAGGAATATAATACAAAGCTGAATTTTTAAGATAATTATCCGGAATTCAAATCTCTTTTCTGGGGTAGATATTTTTCTGAATATTATAGCTATTTTTTAATTGAAACACTCTCAAGGGTTAAAGGTATTCATGATGTGCCGCCCATATTCCTGAGGCACATCACGCCAACGCAGGCCATTTCGATTCACATAGAGACGCAGCTCAACACGCGCTGATCATCAACATGTGGCATCCCGTAGGTTCTATGAAAAGAACGAACGCCTGCCAACGGTCCATAGGTCCCTTTTAATCTCATCATGGATGCCTGAAGCAGATATCCTGTCTCAAATCAATGGGACTGTGCAAATGTAAGAGAAACTTTAGGGCCTGTTAGCACTTGATCCAGTCTGCAGCAGCAGCGATGTGTATGACGGCAAGGAATGACGCCGCTGTTTTTTCGTATCTGGTCGCGACTGCACGCCACTCCTTG
>NZ_JABCQG010000009.1 GCF_015244565.1 Gluconobacter vitians
CAGGTCGCCAGACAAGCGTCTCGGGGGCATGCCCCCGAGACGCTTGTCATCCCATCAACCCCAAACCATAAAAACCGGAAACTCTCTTTTTGAGTGGTAACAAAAAGGGGGCATGTCAAACCCACCATCCTGACGGATGTCTCAAAGGACAATCCGGTCTTCTATCAGGAGATTTTCGGTCCTGTGGCGGTTGTGCACAAGGTTGCATCCGAACAGGCGGCTATTGAGCTGGCCAATGACTCTCCTTACGGTCTTGGCGGAGCAGTGTTCTCGCGGGATATCGCCCGTGCAGAAAAGGTCGCCGAACAGGTTGAGACCGGCATGGTTTTCATCAATACGGCCACCGCAGCTGCACCGGAACTGCCTTTCGGAGGCATCAAGAATTCCGGTTTCGGGAGAGAGCTGTCTTTCCTCGGCATTGAGGAGTTTATCAACCGCAAGCTTGTCCGGGTTGGCTAGGATATATCGTCAGTTAATAGGCGATAATAGCGGTCCTGAACTTTCCGTCTGTCTGCCGCTCTTCTTGTTGAAAAGCACGAACAGCGGCAGATCATATTGGCTATTATTCCTGGAATTCACTGACGCTACGTTCCAGATCCTGACCCGGGCCTGATGATCGAAAGGGCTGGAGAGATAGAGTTTTCTTTTGCCTGTCCTCTCCGATATTCTCCCTTTTTTTGGAGGGTTGGAAACATGGCTATTAAAGATCCAGTGGTGATCGAGCATCTGAATACGCAGCTCACGAACGAGCTGACGGCGATCAACCAGTACTTCCTTCATGCCCGCACGCTGAGGCACTGGGGTGTCACGCATCTGGGGAAGAAGGAATATGACGAGTCCATCGAAGAGATGCGTCATGCGGACTGGCTGATCGAGCGCATCCTGTTTCTGGGTGGCTTGCCGAATGTTCAGCGTCTGAACCCGATCCTGATCGGCCAGACTGTTCAGGAAATTCTGGAATGCGATCTGAAGCTTGAAGAGAAAGCCATCCAGGATCTGCGGGACGGAATCGCTTACTGTGAGAGCGTTCGGGATTATGTCTCGCGTGACCTTCTGCTGAAAATCCTCGTTAATGAAGAAGAGCATGAGGACTTCATCGATCGCCAGTTCGACCTGATCAGACAGGTCGGGATTGAGCGTTATATCCAGAAGAATTCTGCTGCGGCTCCCGAACAGGAATAAGGCAGCAGGGCTTGGAACAACCCGGCATTGTCCGGGTTGTTTTTTATGCGGCGTTAAGCTGCGCCTGTTCAGCCTGGGTTTTCTGAAGAGCCGAGCGCAGAAGACAGACGATGCCGGGCACGCAGTTGCCACACTTCGCCTTGCATTTTCTGGCTGAGTAGATTTCCGCTGGCCGGGAAGCTCCGTTGTGAATTGCGATTTCGATGTCCCGATGGGACAGCGCATTGCATGAACAGACGATCATGGAAAATCAGGCTTTCGTTCACAGGGACCGATGAATCGAGCCTAATTCAAATGCAAATGGTTCGCAAATGCATTTTTATGTTTTTGCGAATCAGGCGGGATCCTGATTGATCCAGCGCTGGACGACGGGGCGGATTGCGAAATTGCTCTGGATGCGGACGACGCCGGGCAGGCGGGAAAGCTCTTCCTTGTGGATGCGCTCATAGTCGGCCAGATCGCGGGCGGCGACATGGAGAAGGTAATCGGCTTCTCCCGTCATGAGATAGCATTCACGGACATCGGGACATTCGCGGATGCGGGCTTCGAAGCGACGGAGCGTTTCATCCGTCAGACGTTCGAGTGTGATCTGGACGATGACCGTTGTCAGTTTGTGGGCCGAGCGTTCGTCGATAACGGCACGATAGCCGCGGATGACGCCCTGTTCTTCCAGCAGCCGCACCCGCCGCAGACAGGCGGACGGGGACAGGCCGACGCGCTGTGCGAGGTCGGCATTGCTGAGGCGTCCGTCGTGCTGAAGGATGCGTAGAATGGATTCGGTGATGCGGTCGAAGATCATGTTGGAATTATCGGTCTATTTTCGCAGAATCGGTCATAGTTTTTTTGTTAATCAGAATATTCTGTGATTATCCGGCAGGATATTCTAACGGGGAAGGGGATAGTCTCATCTTTCATGATGAGCGCATGTCCTGATCCTCTGTGGCCTTCTTCCCGTGCCGGAGCCCGCCTTACGGTGGATCTGGACGCGATTGCTTCAAACTACCGGTATCTTCAGAACTGCGTGGGTAACGCGTCCTGTGCTGCTGTCGTCAAGGCAGATGCCTATGGACTCGGCATCGCGCGTGTTGCGCCGGTGCTTGAGCGTGCCGGCGCAAAAGATTTTTTCGTTGCGCATGTTGATGAAGGCATCAGGCTGCGCTCGGTCGTGTCAAAGGATGCGCGGATTACGGTGTTGCATGGTCCGCGGCCGAATGCGGCCGGTGCCTGTGCGTATTATGGGCTGCGGCCGGTTCTGAACAGTATTGAGCAGATTGCGGTCTGGCGTGATGCTGCGGGGCAGGCGCGAGCTCCGCTGGAGGCGGCTCTTCAGGTTGATAGCGGGATGTCCCGGTTCGGTCTTTCGCAGGCGGATCTTGAAGCTTTGCGAGAAGATGAAGGGCTTATGGACGGGCTGGATGTCAGTCTGGTCATGAGCCATCTCGCCTGTGCCGATACGCCCGACCATCCTGCCAATCCGTCGCAGAAAGCCCGGTTGCTTGAGATGTCTGCACAGTTGCCAGCTGCGCCGCTGAGCCTGTCGGCGTCCTCGGGGATTTTTCTGGGGCCAGATTATCATCTGGACATGGTGCGGCCGGGCGCTGCGCTTTACGGACTTGCTCCGAACCAGAACGGACCCAATCCGCTGGCACCGGTTGTCCGGCTTCAGGCTCATATTCTACAGATCCGTGATCTTCTGCCGGGTGAGGGGGTCGGGTACGGGCTGACCTACCGGCCGACGATGCCGCGTCGGATTGCGACTGTGGCTGTGGGCTATGCGGATGGATTTTCCCGGCATGGAGCCGGGCAGGGCTGTGCGTGGTTTGAGGATTTCTGTCTGCCGCTTCTCGGGCGTGTTTCGATGGATTCCCTGATTGTGGATATTTCAGATGTGCCGGATGGAAAACTTGGTCCCGACATGATGGTCGATCTGATTGGACCCAGGCGTAGCGTGGATGATGTCGCGGCAGCGGCAGGGACGATCGGATATGAGGTCCTGACGTCGCTGGGGCACCGTTTTCATCGGGAATATGTTGGAAATGGGGAGATGCCCTGAAAGGGCGATTGACATTCCAGCATGGAAAACAAGATAGACGAACTGAAATCGGGCTATGTCATGATGATGTTGTCTGTCGCAGAAAATCGGAATTTTCATGTATCTCCGTCGTGATAGAGCTTTGACCGCCATATCCATCATGCTGGATGTCGCCTTTCATGCAGGCCGGTCCGGAGTTGTGAGCGGTGCGGATATTGCCCGGCGGGGTGATATGCTCCGTCGCGGAATTGAGCCGGTGCTGCAGGCACTGTCCCGGGCTGGACTGCTGTCGAGTGTGCGTGGCCCGAAGGGGGGATATCGTCTGGGGCGGCCGCCGCGGACCATCACACTGAATGAGATCGTCCGGACTGTGACGGAAGATCCGGAAATGCCCGAAGAAGGCACGAATCTTCTGCGGACCAAGGTGCTGGAGCCGTTCTGGCAGTCGGTGGACCAGGAAGTTTCGGAAAAGATGGCGTCGGTCACGCTGGAGCACCTGCTTCAGAATGCGGAAGTGGCCGGGATGCAGCGTCCAAGCCGGGCACCGATTTCTTTCTCTATATAACCAATAAAAAAAGTATTTTGTAAAAACCACGAAATGGGTTTTAGAGGACTGGTTATCTTACCATGATGGATCAATGTTATCCGTTGTGGTGAGTTCCTTGTCTCTGAAATGTTTGCGGCCTTCTGTTCAGGTGCGGAGACGGGGACAGATTCATGATGGGTCCAGCCGCAGGGTGAGATCGGGATTCATCAGGAAGGTGAGCGCTGATGAAACGTCCTGTCCGACTTGAACCTGGCCAGAAGCTGGTTCTGACCGCCAACCGCCTGCTGGATGGTCGTACCGTCTGGTGGTGTGCGGACGGGACGTGGGATCTTCATATTGGACGTGCGGCCCTTCTGGATGCGGATGAGGCGGAAGCAGTGCTCGCGCGCGTGGTGGCAGAGGCCCAACGTGATGGGGTGGTGGGTGTCTATGATACGGCGGTGCAGGCTGCTGTTCCGCCGGAGCCCGTCACGGTTCGTGAAAAGATCCGGGCACATGGCCCGACAGTTCATCCCGAATTTGCAGTGGAGACCGAACAGTGAGCATTCCTGTCGGCCATTACCAGTATGACCGGATTGACCGGGATTTCCTTCAGGCGCGGATTGCCGAGTTTGAGGGGCAGGTGCAGCGTCGTCTGGACGGGACGCTGAGCGAGGATGAGTTCAAGCCGCTTCGGCTGATGAACGGGCTCTATTTGCAGCTCCACGCCTATATGCTTCGGGTTGCCATTCCTTATGGGATTCTGGATAGCCGGCAACTGCGCAAGCTGGGCGAGATTGCCCGGCGGTATGACCGCGATTACGGTCATTTCACGACGCGGCAGAACATCCAGTTCAACTGGATCAGGCTTGAGGATACGCCGGCCATTCTGCGTGAGCTGGCTGAGGTGGACATGCATGCCATCCAGACCAGCGGGAACTGCATCCGTAACGTGACGGCGGATGAGTATGCGGGCGCTGCGGCGGATGAACTGGTGGACCCTCGGGTTCATGCGGAGATCCTGCGTCAGTGGTCCACGCTGCATCCCGAGTTCACGTTCCTGCCGCGCAAGTTCAAGATTGCGATTTCGGGCAGTCCGAATGATCGGGTGGCGGCGCGCTTCCATGATATCGGGATTCTGGCCCGTCCGGGTGAGGATGGGGCGCCAGTGTTCCGGATTTTCGTGGGTGGTGGTCTGGGGCGGACCCCGGTCATCGGTCAGGAGCTGTTTGACAGTGTGCGGGAAGAGCATCTTCTGGCGACGCTGGAGGCCATCCTGCGCGTCTATAATGCGCATGGACGGCGGGACAATATCTACAAGGCGCGGATCAAGATCCTGGTGCAGGCCATCGGGGTTGAGGCCTATCGCGAGGCTGTCGAGGCGGAGCTCGCCCAGATGGATCTGGAGCGGTATCGGCTGACGCCGGAGGCGGTTGCGGCGATCCAGTCGCGGTTTGCCGTGCCACAGCTTGAGGCTCCGGCTGATGCGGATGCTGTTCTGGCGCAGCAGCGGCGGGATGATCCGCTTTTTGACCGCTGGGTGCGGAGTAACACGCATGTCCACCGCGATCCGGGGCATATCATTGCCACCATTTCGCTGAAGCCGGCGGGTGGCATTCCGGGGGATGCGACATCGGCCCAGATTGCGCGGCTGGCGGATCTGGCGGATGCGTATTCGTTCGGGGAAATCCGGATCACGCATTTGCAGAATGTGGTTCTGGGGCATGTGCGCAAGGACCGGCTGCGGGATCTGTGGATGGGGCTGGCGGAAGTCGGACTGGCGGAAGCGAATATCGGTCTGATTGGCGATATCGTGGCGTGCCCGGGGCTGGATTACTGTGCGCTGGCGAATGCGCGGTCCATTCCGATTGCGCAGAAGCTGGGGGCCCGGTTTGCGGATACGGCGCTTCAGGCCGAAATCGGGGCGCTGCGGATCAATATCTCGGGCTGCATCAATGCCTGTGGGCATCATCATGCCGGGCATATCGGGCTTCTGGGTGTGGACAAGCGCGGGGAAGAATTCTTCCAGCTGACGGTTGGTGGCCGGGCCGAGAATGGCGCGGCGATCGGGACGATTCTGGGGGCGGCTCTGCCGGAAGACGAGACCGTGGATGCGATTGCGCGGCTTGTGGACTGCTATCTCGGGCGCCGGGAGAGCGGGGAGACGTTCCTCGATACGCTGACGCGTCTGGGGCATGAGCCTTTCAGGGAGGCGGCATATGAAACTGTTTGAACTCGGCGAGCGGACGGCACAGGTTCATGATGTGCTGGTGACGGTTGCGGAACTGGCGGAGCGGGATGATGCGCGGGCGGTTCTGCTGGAGAGTGCGGATGATCCGGCGCTTCTGAAACCTTATCTGAACCGGCTGGAGCTTGTGGTGCTGCGGTTCCCGATTTTCCGGGACGGGCGTGGGTTCACGCAGGCCCGGGAGCTTCGGGAATATCTGCGGTTTTCGGGCGAGATCCGGGCGGAAGGACATATTCTGCCGGATCAGGCGGCGTTTCTGCGTCGCTGCGGGGTAGACAGTGTCGTTCTGCCGAAGGACGGCAATGGTGACCCGGCTTTGTGGGAAAAGCAGCTCCGGCAGTTTCCGGTGGCGTATCAGCGCTCGGTTCTGCCGGAGCGGTCCGTGGGGCCGGGGCTTCGGGTGGAAGAGGCGTCCTAGCGGGCGCCGAACCAGCCGCGGCGCCAGAACCAGAAGAGGGGCAGGACGACCGAAAGGACCATGAGGGTCAGGCCGTAGGGGTAGCCGTATTTCCATGACAGTTCGGGCATGTTGTGGAAGTTCATGCCATAGATGCCGGCAATCAGGGTCGGCAGGATGCCGATCGCGCTGACCACGGTCAGGACCTTCATGCCGTCATTCTGTTCGATGCTGATGAAGCCGAGTGTGGCGTCCAGCAGGAACTGGACCTTGTTGACGGTCTGGGTATCGAAGTCGTTGAGGGAGGCGATGTCGCGTCCTGCGACCTTGATGCGGGTTCTTAGGGCCTGGGGATCCTTTTCGGTCCTGTCGCCGATATAGATCAGGATCCGGTCCAGGCCGAGCAGGCTGTCGCGGGTCATGGAGGCAAGGTCGCCGCCATGGCCGAGGCGTCGCAGGGTTTCACGCAGCATCTCACCGGCCCGGGCCGGGTCACGGGGGCGGTCGGTGTTGAAGACCCGTTTGGAGATGGCGTCCAGGTCGCGGCCCAGGCCTTCCAGGATATCTGCCAAACGGTTGATGACTTCCTCGATGATCTCGACGAGGATTTCGTTGGCGGAGGGCTCGCCTTTGGCGGGATCACGTTCGGCCTGACGGCGACCGACGATGTCGAAGCCATAATAGTCGGCATAACGGACGGTGATGAGGCGTCTGTCGGTCAGGACGAAGCCGATCGGCAGGGAAAATGCTGTGTCTTCCGCGCGTCTGACGAGGGGGGTTGAAAGATAGAGAACCCCACTTTCTTCGTGGTGGCGGGAGGAGCTTTCGATTTCCTCAAGTTCTTCCCGGCGCGGGATATGGGTGCCAAGGGCCTTTTCAGCACGGTCGATTTCGTCCGTGGTCGGATTGATGAGATCGAGCCAGACCGCTTTGGAAATATCGATATCCGGTCCGATTTCCCGGGCCGGAACGCCAGCGGGGCGCACGAGGAACATCAGGCAGATCCTTGGGACAAATGAAATGGCTGTGAGGCTCTCTCATGTCCTGCCTGCCGCGGGATCGCAAGGTCCTGTCCCGGAATTGTTTCAGGAGGCGTCGGAAATCAGAGAGGTGGATGGACGGCGGGGGCTGCCCTTGGTATCGCATTGGGGCCCTGAAGTGGAACCGAGTGCGGTATGACGAACACATCTTCCCCCCTGTCATCTCCTTTGGCCAACTCCCTCCGTTCCGGTCCGGATGACCGGGGGCGGTTCGGGATTTTCGGTGGCCGCTTCGTCGCGGAAACGCTGATGCCGCTGCTGCTGGAGCTGGATGAGGCCTATCGCGCCGCGCAGGCCGATCCGGAATTCCGCAGGGAGCTGGACTATTACCTGAAGGATTATGTCGGCCGTCCCAGTCCGCTGTGGTTTGCTCAGCATCTGACGGAAGAGCTTGGCGGGGCGAAGGTCTACTTCAAGCGTGAAGAGCTGAACCATACCGGTTCACACAAGCTTAACAATGTCATGGGCCAGATTCTCGTGGCCCGGCGGATGGGCAAGACGCGGATTGTTGCGGAGACCGGCGCGGGGCAGCACGGTGTGGCGACGGCGACGGTCTGTGCGCTTTTCGGGCTGAAATGCACGATCTACATGGGCGCGACCGACGTTGAGCGGCAGAAGCCCAATGTGTTCCGCATGCATCTTCTGGGCGCGGAAGTGAAGCCGGTGACGGCCGGGGCGGGGACGCTCAAGGATGCGATGAACGAGGCGATGCGTGACTGGGTGGCCAATGTCGCCGACACGTATTTCCTCGTTGGTACGGTCGCAGGACCGCATCCGTATCCGGAGATGGTGCGTGATTTCCAGTCCGTGATCGGGGTTGAGGTCAAAGAGCAGATGACCCAGGCCGAGGGACGTCTGCCGGATGTGATCGTGGCGGCGATTGGTGGCGGGTCGAATGCGATGGGGATTTTCCATCCGTTCCTCGATGATGCGGACGTCAGGCTGATTGGTGTCGAGGCGGCGGGGCATGGGCTGGATACCGGGAAGACGGCGGCGTCCATTTCCCGTGGTCGGCCGGGTGTGCTCCATGGCAACCGGACGTATCTGCTTCAGGACAGGCACGGGCAGATCGAGGAAGCGCATTCGATCAGCGCTGGGCTGGATTATCCGGGGATCGGGCCGGAGCATTCCTGGCTGAATGATATCGGCCGGGCCGAATATGTTGGTGTGACGGATGAGGAGGCGCTTGAGGCGTTCCAGGTCTGCACGCGGACTGAGGGCATTATCCCGGCGCTCGAATGTGCGCATGGGTTGGCGCATGTCATGAAGATCGCGCCCACGATGGCGAAGGACCAGATCATCGTCCTGAATGTCTCCGGGCGTGGGGACAAGGACATCTTTACTGTGGCGCATCATCTGGGAGTGAAGCTGTGAGCCGTATCCAGACACGTTTTGCAGCTCTGAAGAAGGAAGGGCGCGGTGCGCTGATCCCGTATCTTCAGGCCTGTGACCCGGATTATGATACTTCGCTGGAGCTACTTCGGGCGATGCCGGCGGCGGGGGCGGACCTGATCGAGATCGGGGTGCCGTTTTCCGATCCGTCCGCGGATGGGCCCACGATTCAGGCGGCAGCACTTCGTGGCCTCAAGGCCGGGGCGACGCTGGGGCGTGTGCTGGAGATGGTCCGGGCGTTCCGTGAGACCGACAATGAAACGCCGATCGTGCTGATGGGGTATCTGAACCCGATCGACAGCTATGGTCCGGCCGAGTTCTGCTTTGATGCGGCTCAGGCGGGTGTGGACGGGATCATCGTCGTCGACATGCCGACCGAAGAGGCGGATCTGCTCGATGCGCATGCGCGGGAAGCTGGCCTCGATATCATCTCGCTGGTGGCACCGACGACGTCGAACTCCCGGCTGTTTCATGTCCTGCGGGAGGCGAGTGGGTTCGTCTATTATGTGAGCATTACCGGGATTACCGGGACGAACAGTGCGAGTGCGGCGGATCTGGAGAAGGCGCTGCCGCGGATCCGGGAGGCGACCAGCCTGCCGGTGGCCATCGGGTTCGGGATTTCCACGCCGGAGCAGGCACGGACGGCGTCGCGGATCGGGGATGCGGCTGTTGTGGCTTCGGCCTTGATCAAGACCATGGCTTCAACGCTGGAAAATGGTCAGGCGACGGAGCGGACTGTTCCGGCTGTTCTGAAGCAGCTTGAAAGTCTGGCGGCGGCCGTTCGGGTCTGATTTGTGATGTTCCGGCAGGCTGGTGCCTGCCGGAACAGGATACTCAGGCGCCGTTGTTGCGCAGGGACAGCCCGAAGAGGACGGTTGCAACGCCGGCCATGAGCAGTTCCACGGCGATGAACATGCCGATCAGCCACAGGCCGGACCAGGGCAGCGTCATGTAGAGCATGATGCCGATGAGCAGTGTGACAAGGCCGCTGATGGCGAGAGCGAGCCAGCTTCTGTTGTTGCGGTGGCCGCCAGCCCAGAAGGTGCGGGCGAGGCCTGCGAAGATCAGGCAGCCAGCGAGGATGGCGGTCAGGAAGATCGAGCCGGTGGCGGGCTCTTCGATCAGGAGAATGCCGCCGAGAATGTAGAGGCCGCCGATCAGTCCGGAGAGCCACTGGTTCGGGACTGGCAGGCCGCGATGGGCGAAGCTCTGCATGACCTGCGCAACGCCGCCGATGATCATCAGGACGCCGAGGATGACCATGCTGGTCAGGGTGGTGGTGATGGCATCCAGGGCAGCCAGGATGCCGAGAATGATCAGGAAAGCTCCGAAGCCGATGAACCAGCCGGGCTTGAGGCCCTGTGGGCTGGGGAAGCGGATGGTGTTGAAACTGTCTGACATGGTCTTCTCCGTTCAGGAACGTGGTCTGTCGGGCTGGCCCTTGTTCGGGAAAGGGGCCGGATGCCGGACATGACGTCCGCTGTAATGGGTCGTGTCGGGGAAGATGGCATGATTTGTGATGCAGGCGGGAGAGATAAGACGGGCCCGCTGATGGTTGGGCTGGCATATTTGGCCTCCGGGCGTTAAAACGCGCCAGAGAATGCAGCCCTTCGCCGGGCTTTAACCCCCACTCCGTCCTTTGTCCTGAAGGCGGGCAGAAAGTAACGAGACGACATGAGCTGGATGACCGACTACGTCCGACCCAAGCTGCGTGGCCTGCTTCAGCGGGACGTGCCGGACAATCTGTGGACCAACTGCGAATCCTGCGGGCAGATGATGCTCACCAAGGAGCTGGAGCGGTCCGAGAAGGTCTGTCCGCATTGCGGACACCACATGCGGGCGACGGCGAAGGAGCGTCTGGGTTGGACATTCGACGGAGGGGAATACACCACCATCGAGCTGCCGAAGATGCCGGTCGATCCGCTGGGGTTCAAGGATTCCAAGCGTTATACGGACCGTCTGAAGGATGCGCGGAACAAGTCGCATCTTGATGAGGCACTGGTCGTTGCTCATGGCATGATCAAGGGGCAGAAGGCTGTTGTTGCCGTCATGGCGCCCGAGTTCCTGCTGGGGACGATGGGCGCTGCGCTGGGCGAGGCTTTTGTGGCCGCCTGCCGTCTGGCTGTTCTGCAGAAGGCGCCGCTGGTGGTCTATACGGCTTCGGGTGGAGCGCGGATGCAGGAAGGTGTTGTCAGCCTGATGCAGATGCCGCGCACGACGATCGGTGTGCAGATGCTTCAGGAAGCGGGTCTGCCTTATGTTGTCGTGTTCACGAACCCGACGACAGGTGGTGTTTCGGCGTCTTTCGCGATGCTGGGTGATGTGCATATCGCCGAGCCCAATGCGCTGATCGCGTTTGCGGGGCCGCGCGTCATTCAGGATACCGTTCGCGAGAAGCTACCGGAAGGCTTCCAGCGTTCGGAGTATCTGCGTGAGCATGGCATGGTCGATATCGTGGCCAAGCGCTCCGAGCTTCCGGAACTGCTGGGGCGGATTCTGGGCATTATGATGCGCCAGAAAACCGTTTCTGACGCGGCGGCCTGATGACCGTGGAGCGTGGGGCGCCGGTTCGGCTGTCCGGCGAATATCAGGGACGGCCAGGTGCCGTTCTTGCGCGCTTGCAGGAGTTGTATCCGGCGCTGATTGATCTTTCGCTGGGGCGGCTTGAGGCGCTTCTGGCGAAGCTGGGCAATCCCGAGCGTCATCTGCCGCCGGTCATTCATGTGGCCGGGACGAACGGCAAGGGCAGTACCTGTGCCAATCTGCGAGCCATTGCCGAGGTGGGTGGTCTGCGCGTTCATGTCATGAGCAGCCCGCATCTGGTGAGCGTGACCGAGCGCTTCCGGCTGGCGGGGCGGCTTGTGGATGAGGATGTTCTGGTTGCCGCGCTCGAGAAGGTCGAGCAGGTCAATGCCGGCGCTCCGATTACGGTTTTCGAAGTTCTGACGGCGGCGGGGTTCCTGCTGTTCTCGCAGGTTCCGGCTGATCTGGTGGTGCTGGAAGTCGGGCTTGGCGGGCGGCTGGATGCGACCAATGTCGTGCCGAAGCCTGCGGCCTGCGTGATTACGCCGATCAGTCTGGATCATGAGGCGTTTCTGGGCAGTACGGTTGCGGCCATTGCCGGGGAGAAGGCCGGGATCATCAAGGAGGGTGTGCCGGTTGTTTCGGCGGCTCAGGCACCGGAAGCGCTGGATGTCATTCGTCGCCGGGCCTCAGAGCTGAATGCACCGCTTCGGGTGATCGGGGAGGATGTTGTCTTCACCGAGTGTGCGGATGGTCTGGAATATCGGGATGCGGATGGTGCGCTCGCGCTGCCGCTGCCGGCTCTGAAAGGGCGGCATCAGGCCGGGAATGCGGCGCTGGCTGTGGCCGCATTGCGGGTTTCGGGGCTGGCTCTGCCGGTTTCGGCTTATCAGGGTATTTCCAGAACCTTCTGGCCTGCGCGGTTGCAGAAACTGGATGGCACGCTGGCGCAGATGCTTCCTGCCGGATGGGAGCTCTACCTGGATGGTGGGCATAATCCGGATGCCGGTCAGGTGCTGGGAACGGTTCTGGATGGCTGGAAAGACCGGCCTGTCTATGTGATCGCGGGTGTGAAGCAGACCAAAGACGCATCGGGATTCTTGAAGCCGATTGTTGAGCGGGCGGCTTCGGTTCAGGCGGTGGCGGAGCCGGGGCAGCATCTGGCGATGCCGGTCGAAGAGATCATTACGGCTTCGGGGGGGCGGGCGATTGCTGGTCCGACTGTCAGGGAAGCTCTGGAGCGTCTTGTGGCGGAAGGGGGGGCGCCTGCACGCGTATTGATCTGTGGCAGTCTTTATCTGGCGGGTGTGGTTCTGGCAGAGGATGGTTGGATCGCGCGGTAATCCGTTTCTGGTCGCGGTGCAGGATGTTAGAAGGGCAGCGTGAACATGATCGAATCGCATTTCTCTCCGACCGTCTCTGATGCTTCCTCGAACGATGGAGATCTGGGTGTCCTGCTGAGGCGCAGTCCGCCGTCCAGCACGGCTGCCGAGCAGGCGCTGCTGGGCGCCATCCTGACCAATAACAAGGCGTATGAGCGGGTTTCGGACTTTCTGGAGCCGGCTCATTTTTCCGACCCGGTCAACGGGCGGATTTACGAAGCCATTGCCCGGCGGATCGAGCGCGGACAGCTGGCCGATCCCGTGACCATGCGGGCGGAATTCGAGCATACGGGTGTTCTGGATGCCGCGGGTGGTCCGGCCTATCTGGCGAAGCTGCTGACGGCGATGGTGGGTATCGTCAATGCGGGTGATTATGGGCGGGTGATCCATGATGCCTGGGTGCGTCGCCAGCTGATCGATATTGGTGAAACGGTCGTCAACAATGCCTTTGGGGCGCGGCCGGATCTGGATGGTTCCGATCAGATTGCGGCGTCTGAAGAGGCGTTGTTCAAGCTGGCGACGGAGCGGGGACAGGAAGGCGGGTTTGTCTCGTTTACCAAGGCGCTGACGGAAGCAGTCAGTGTTGCAACCAAGGCCTATCAGCGCACTGGCGATGTGGTGGGTCTGACGTCGGGTCTGCGGGACTTCGACAAGCGGACGGGTGGTCTGCATCCTTCCGATCTGATCATCCTTGCCGGGCGTCCTGCGATGGGCAAGACGGCGCTGGCGACCAAGATCGCGTTCTCGGCGGCACGCTCGATCCTGCGGGATGCCGAGGATAGTGGTGAGAAGCCCAAGGGATCGGTGGCGATTTTCTCTCTGGAAATGTCATCCGAGCAGCTGGCCACCCGTATTCTTTCTGGTGAAGCCGAAGTTTCGGGTGAAAAAATCCGGCGCGGTGATATCGGGCAGAAGGAATTTGACCGGTTTGTCCGGGTTGCGCGCGAGCTTCAGCGACTGCCGCTCTATATTGACGATACGCCGGCGATTTCCCTGTCTGCCATGCGGACGCGGTGCCGCCGCCTGGCACGGACGCAGGGGTTGAGCCTGGTGGTAGTGGATTACCTGCAGCTGATGCGGCCCGCTATCGGGACGAAGCCTGACAGTCGTGTTCTGGAAATCTCGATGATCACGCAGGGACTCAAGGCGATTGCGAAAGAGCTTTCTGTTCCAGTGATTGCCCTGTCCCAGCTCTCACGTCAGGTCGAATCGCGTGAGGACAAGCGGCCGATGCTGTCGGATCTGCGCGAATCGGGATCGATCGAGCAGGATGCGGATGCGGTTATGTTCGTTTATCGCGACGAATATTATCTGCAGCAGCGTCAGCCCAAGGACAGTGCCTACGACAGCAATGACAAGTTCCAGGCTGCGACAGAAGAGTGGCAGCGCAAGATGGCTCTTGTGCACAACAAGGCAGAGCTGATTCTTGAGAAGCAGCGGCATGGCCCTACCGGAATGATCCAGCTGTATTTCGAAGGGGAATATACCCGGTTCGGAGATCTGGATGTCATTCACGAGTAACACTCCAGCGGGAGTGAGTACTTTGAATGCAGCCTTGCTGCTTCCATCACGCATTTTCTGACGAGGGTATCGTCCGGCGAGGAAAAAAAACCAGCCGGACGCTTCGATCGTGAAAAAAGCGCCAAGATTCTTTTTGGAAAAATTTTTGCAGCGACTGAAATGCAATGTTGCATTTTTTCAAATCAATACTTGAACAGTACAGATTGATGCTGAAGCTGCTGCTTGAAAAAAAGCTGTAATATGAAACTCTTCAGCGCAGTTTCTCTGTAAAATCTCAGGAAAAAAGCACGGGCGCATTCCCCGATTGTGGCTGCAATGCGGAAAATCGGAGGCAGCCAAAACCTGTATTAATGGCTCAAAGCCATATTTGTTCCTTGACCCAATGGCACAGTGCCATTAATTTATCGTTAATCGGTGGTTGCCATGGGGGCGATCAACGGGGAAGGAGGGGAGCCGGTCAATGAATCCAGACGATCTGATGGCCGGTAACGTTTCCGATTTGTTCATTCCATCGATGATTCGAGCTTATCGTGTCGTATCGAATGGGGGGCGCCTGAATGCGTATGGAAACCGGTGAAACAGTCACTAATGGATCTCCTCATCTGGTCTCTTGGGCGGATCAGGTGTGTCGGAAGACATGTTTCTGTCCGTGCTCGGAGCCATGTCTTGCCGCTGGAGCACCAACTCTGGGTGCAGGGCAGCCAGCCGCAGGGCCAGTTCTTCGTCGGTACGACCGTTCAGGACGCCTTTCAGAAGAAAATCTGTCGACACGCGCAGGCGGTTCGACAGTGCCGCAATGAGGAAGACGCTGGGCGCACGATCGCCGCGTTCGATCTTGTTGAGGGTCGAAGCGTCAACGCCCAGCAGGCGGGCGCATTCGCTCTGATTGGGCATGACGAGTTCACGAGCCCAGGAAATGCGAGTTCCGATGGCTCGTTGGAGTGCAGTCAGAGAGTCCGGGCGCTTGTGTTTGGCCATGAGGCCTTTTTAGCAATGGCTTTATGCCAAATCCAGAAGAAGTTTTTTTTATCACACGCTGTGGCATTTTGCCAAAGTTGGAAACAGTTCTGTACTGATAAAGGATGTTGAGATGAGGCAGGTCAAGTCAGGTTTCGTACCCCGTCGGGTCTCCGCAAGCGCTCTCGCTGCCATGCTTGCTTCCGATGGCTGGCTACCTGAGCAGGGCAGTGCCCGCAAGGGACGGGGACGTTCTGCCAAGAAAACATCCGGTACGTCCTCGTCGCGTACCCGAATGGTGACGGACAGGGAAACGGCTGAGGCGCTTCCTGCCGGTCATCCCGTGAGCTGGAATGCGCTGTGGGGTGCGGATCTGGTGCCGGTCTTTCCGGGGCTGCAGCCGATGGGTGGACGTGATGCTGCTGGCATGGAGATCAACTGATGTTCAATATGGTGCAGGACGTGTCTCCGTCGGGTGTATGTGGAATACCTGATGTTGTGGTGAAGCCTACTGCGGAGCGGTACCAGCATTCGGACATCCGCGAAGTCGCAAACACGTTCCGGGTCGTGAATGCGGTGCAGTCCATGTATGACGCGGGCGATATCGGGGATGATGAACTGGCAGCAGCTGACAGGTGGTATCGCGAGTATGTTTTTGCGTCGCTCGGTGTTGTGGAAAATCCGCCATCTGATGGCCGTATCCGTGAGCGCGGAGACATTCATACCTGGATGATGGGGCGGGGGCAGTGTTCTGCACGGATTACGCAGATTCGGGACATGCTTGGACTGTGTGCGCATGTTCGTCTCGAAATGCTTCTGGCGCGTGAAATGTCCTTCTCGGCAATGGCTCGCCACCTTTATCCAGCTTTGTCGGAAGGGCGTGCACGGATGAAGGTTTCAGCTCAGTGCGCCCTGCTTCTGGAGCAGCTCGCGCATGTGTATGAAACGATGTCCAGAAACAAGAACAGGAAAAAATCTCGTTAACGATAAATTATCACTTGCTATTCGAATGCGGTTTTATTATAAGAAATACACACTGAAGAATTACATCATAAAAATACAAAGCTGCTCTTCCGCAAGGAGAGCGGCTTTTATTTTGGAAGTTTCCTGAATTATGGGAAAATGTGAAATTTCTTCTGGAAGCGTAGTTTTGTCTGGCCGACAGACATTTATTGTTATTCAGAAAAATTCCGGTTCATTTGTGGGTTGTCCTCTTGTTTATGAAGGAGAGCCGGTGCACAGGGCTGATGTTGTTCTGCAGTGGCATGATCTGGTGGATGCGGGGCTTTCCCGGCTGGATGTCAGGTGTCGGTCCATTCCCTGTCAGCGATCGGTTCTGTCGGCTCGGGTGATCGGTCGTGTTGCACCGGAAATCGTGTCTCGTCTGGCCGTAGGGGCGGAACGGGAACAGACCCAGCGGAACGGAGAAATCCCGACACGTAAGGATGTCAACAGCAGGAAGCGTTTCCGGCAGGCCCCGGTCCGGGCGGTCTGGCTGGACGGTGGCATGATGATGAGCCGCAGGGAGGCTTCGCTGAGAGCCGGGTGAGGGTTGGTTCTCGGGTCGATCCGGGAGAAAAGGTTGAAGCAGATGGATGAAGACGTATCTGGTAAATGTTCTTTGCGACGGGAACGGTCATGGGAACGGAAAAAGAGATTTCTCGAACATCTGTCTGTCAGTGGAAATATTTCGGAAGCCGGGCGTGTCGCCGAGGTCCGGCGCAGTACGTTATATCTCTGGAAAGATACGGATAAGGAATTTTCTGCGCGTTGGGAGGAGGCTCTCGAAGAGGCTGTGGATGCCCTGGAAGCGGAAGCGCGTCGACGCGCCGTGGAAGGATATGACGAGCCTATCACCTATGCGGGGCGAGTTGTCTGCGATCCGGATACGGGTAATCCGATTGTTCGCAAACGGTATAGCGACGGACTGATGGCGTTTCTGCTTCGGGCACATCGTCCGTCCCGTTTCAGGGCGGGTATGGAATCCGAGGGGCGTTCGGGGACGATCTCGATCAGCATCAGCAGTGATGACAACGCCCTTTAGGCTCAATGATTCGCAGCGTGAGGCGGTGCGGCTGCTGGGTGGGCCGGCGCGGCATATTCTTCTGAGGGGCGGGTCGCGGTCGGGGAAGACCTTTGTTCTGGTTCGGGCCGTTGTGATCAGGGCGCTGAAGGCACCGGACAGTCGGCATGGCATTTTTCGCCATCGGCTGACGGCGCTGAAGGCGTCGGTTTTGCGGGACACGTTTCCGAAGGTCATGCGGATGTGTTTTCCGCAGGTCGGGTGGAAGCTGGACCGGCAGGACTGTGTCGTGACGTTCCCGAATGGATCGACGATCTTTTTTGGGGGGCTGGATGACGAGCAGCGGACCGAGAAGATCCTCGGTCTGGAATTCGCGACGGTTTATCTGAACGAGGCCAGCCAGATCAGTTATGGCGCGCGGAATATGCTTCTGACGCGTCTGGCGCAGAAAACCGGCCTTGCGGTGAAGGAATATATCGATGCCAATCCGCCGAGTATGGGACACTGGCTTTATGCGCTTTTCGAAAGCGGGATCGAGCCGAAGTCGGGGGAACCGTTAGCGGACAAATCGCTGTATGCGACGATGATCCTCAATCCGCAGGCTAACCGGGATAATCTGAGCGAGGATTATCTCGCCAGCCTTGAAGCGCTCCCTGAGCGGGAAAAGCGGCGGTTTCTTTATGGTGAATATCAATCGGTTGTTGAAGGCGCGCTGTGGCGGCTGGAAATGTTCCGGCGTGAGGTGGCGATTACGGCGCAGAGCCGGGCGGATGTGGCGGCCCGTATGCGGCGTATTCTGGTGTCTGTTGATCCTTCGGGGGCTGCGGGACCGGAAGATTACAGATCCGATGAAATCGGGATTGTGGTCTGCGGCATTGATGCGGCTGGTGTGGGGCATGTTCTGGAAGATCTGTCTGCCAGGGATAGTCCGGCGGGCTGGGCTGCCAGGGCCCTGCGGGCATTTGATGAATGGGGTGCTGAACGCATTGTTGCGGAGCGGAACTTCGGCGGGGCTCTGGTAGAGGGCACGATCCGGAGTGTGCGGGCGCATGCCTCGGTCAAGCTGGTGACGGCGGCGCGGGGCAAGGCGGCGCGCGCAGAGCCGGTTGCAGCGCTCTATGAGGTTGGCAGGGTTGTTCATCATGGCCGGTTTACGGCTCTGGAGGATCAGCTCTGTCATTTCTCGGTCAGCGGATATCGCGGGCCACGGTCTCCGGATCGGGCGGATGCGATGGTCTGGGGGCTGAGTGAACTGATGCTTGCCGGAAGCGGCGGCATGACGGGCTGGGGTCCGTCTGGATTTTCGCTGGCGCGCTGAACTGACCCTCCGGGTCGGGATCGCGGCCTGAAACAATGGAGAACACATGGACTGGTTGTCCCTGCAACAGCGTTACGCTGTTCCCGCAGGTGCGTCCGCGCGGACGGCGCGGCTGCTGGCGCTCAAGCGTGTTCTGGACGGGACGCAGTATGATGCGCTGCCGCATCCGTTCTCGATGGAGAAGTCGGGGGCGGGGGAATATATCCCGCTGTCGAGCCGGCGTCCTTCGGTGCGGACGAATCTGTGCCGCACAGTAGTTGATGAGTCGGTTTCGCTGCTGTTTGGGGATACGCACTGGCCGGGTCTGGTGACGGATGATGCGCGGGTGACGGAAGCCTTGAGCACGTTTGCTTCGCAGACCAGGCTGGCGTCGCTGCTGATGGAGGCGGCGCGGCTGGGGTCGGTGGGGTCGGTTGCGATCCTGTTCGAAGTCTCGGCCGGGGTTCCGAAGCTGTCTGTTCTGGAAACGGCGTATCTGACGCCGTTCTGGGATGATGCGACGGGGGAACTGCTTCGGGTTGAGGAGCGGTTTCTGGTCCGGGGGCGGGATCTGGCGGCGCAGGGTTATCCGATAGCGGATGAGCTTCTGGGGGCGCAGTTCTGGTGGCAGCGGGTCTGGACGCCGCTGGATTGTGCAGTGTCCGTGCCCTGGCTGGTGGGAATGGATGGCGGGGTTCGGGATGAGAGTCGGTCCGTGCGGCATGGGCTGGGGTTCGTTCCGATCGTCTGGACGCGCAATCTGGGCGGCCCTTGCGGGCGTGATCCGGAAGGTGAGTGCACGTTCGAGCGGGCCATCGATACGGTGATCGAGGCGGATTATTTGCTGTCACAGGCAGGTCGGGGGCTGAAATATGGCTCAGATCCGACACTGGTGCTGAAGACGGGTGGGTTTTCCGACGGTGTGGCGCATCAGGGTGGTGCGGCTTCGGCGCTGACGCTACCGCCTGAGGGTGATGCCAAGCTGCTGGAAATCAACGGGAATGCGGCGGGGGCGGTGCTCGATCATTATCGGGAGCTGCGTCTGGTGGTGCTTGAGCAGTTGCATGGCAACCGGGCGCATGGCGACCGGGTTGGTGGTGCGCAGTCGGGCAAGGCCATGGAGATGATGTGTCAGCCGCTGATCTGGCTGGTGGATCGTCTGCGGCATTCCTACGGCGAGGGAGCACTGCTCTCGATCTACCGGATGGCGTGCCGGTTTTCCTGTGTTCTGGAAAACGGGCTGCGGATCGGGGGAACGCTGGTCAAGGACCTGCCGTATTGCCGCATGAGTTTGCGGTGGCCGGCATGGTTTCCCTCTACCGATCCGGAGCTGCTGTCATTGACGCAGGGTCTGGTGACGGCGGTCTCCAATGGAATTCTGAGCCGCGAAACGGCGGTTCGGATGTTTGCGATGGCATCGGGAAATTCTGATCCGAATACGGAATGGAAAATGCTGGAGCAATGGTGTGCTTCTGAACAAGCATGAGTGTTGACGGGGGAATGATGTCCGGAACTGATGACACCATTGAGGATGTGGAGGCTCTGCGTCGGGCGCTGAATGAAGCGCGGAGCGAGGTTGAGGCGGTCCGTCAGGAAATGACGGATGTTGTGACGCGGCAGGAGACGCTTCAGCGCAGTCATGAGGAAGCGCTGGCCCGCGTGCGGGAGGACAGTGACCGGGAAGTCATTGTGGCGGCGCTTCGGGCGGAGGCGATCCGCAATGGTGCGCATAATCCTGATGATGTCGTGCGGCTGATTGATCTGGAAGGGATCAACCGGGGCGAGGATGGTTCCGTGGTCGGTGTGGCCGAGGCTTTGCAGCAGGCGCGTCAGGAGCGGGCCTATCTGTTCGGCGAGGTGCTGCGGCCCGGATATTCGAGCGGGACCACGGTCGGGCAGGCAGCGCCTCGCCCGGGCGGGATCGAACCGTTCAATGCGCGCGCCGTCAGCGAGGCGGATTATGAAGCGCGCAAATGGCAGTTTCTGGCCCAGGGCTGAGGCCCGGGACGATATTTGACCGGGCCTGATGGCAGGCCGGGTTCAGAAAACACATTTACGGAAAAAATACATGAGCATTGATAATTTTCCTGTTCAGCTTCAGGCCGCCATTCAGCAGGGTTTTCTAGCCCGCGAATTCGAGAATGGTCTGAAATCCCGGCTGGGTTTTCGCCAGGTTGCCGATCGTGAAGTGTTCCCGAACGCCATCGGTGAGACGCTGACGAAAACCCGTAAGAGCCTCAAGGCTCCGGTGACGACGCCGCTGAACCCGACGGGCAATACGAATTTCGATAATGGTCTGAGCCCGTCCGGCTGGTCGATCGAGCAGTATACGCTCTCCATCAACCAGTATGGCGATACGATCGACCTGAACATGGTGACCAGTGGCGTGGGGATTGCGTCGCAGTTCCTGGCCAATGCCAACACCAATGGCGTGCAGGCGATGCAGTCTCTGGACCGTCTGGCACGCAATACGCTGTTTGGCGGTGCACAGAATGGTGTGGGTGGCTATCTGGGTGGCAATACGCGTGTGACGGCGACGCTGGGAAGTGCTGATAATACCATTGCTGTCGATGATATCCGTGGTTTTCAGTCCGTGATCGTGAATGGTCAGGTGACGCCGATCAGCGCGACCAATGGCATGACCGTGACGGTGGGCGGGGATGTTTACACACTTGTCAGCGTGACGGCGGATGCGACGAATGTCTCCATGGCGCCGGGCGGTGTTTCGGGTCGGATGACCTTCTCCGCGTCCGTGTCGGTTGCCGATGGGACGGAAGGTCAGGCGGTTGTGGCGTCCACGGCGCCGCTGGTGATCCGCCCGAACGGGCGTCTGACCACGGCGGCACTGCAGACGGCAAGCTCGAGTGGTCTGGCGGATACGCTGGGCATCCAGCAGGTTCTGGCCGGTGTGGCGACGCTTCGGCGTAACAACGTGCCGATGATCAATGGTGCGTATCACTGTTACCTGGATGATCTGCAGCTTCTCTCGCTGTTCCGTGATCCGGATTTCAAGCATCTGTACCGTGGCGCATATGGTTCGGAAGAGTATCGTTCCGGTCAGGTGATCGAGCTTCTGGGTGTGCGGTTTATCCCGACGACGGAAGCGCCGCAGCAGGCGTCTCTGGGTTCCGGTTCCATTCATCGTGCCCTTCTGCTGGGTCAGGGTGCGCTGATTGAGGGTGACTGCGCGCTCACGGGTCATTCCGATATTCCGGATTCCGAGCGCGCGCTGATCGAGATGGTGGACAGCGTGGCAATGGTGACGCGTGAGCCGCTGGATCGTCTGCGCCAGATCATTGCGCAGTCCTGGTACTGGATTGGCGGTTTTGCGCTGCCGACGGACGTAACGGCGGACATGACGGTCATTCCGACGGCCACGAACAGCTATCTCAAGCGTGGTGTCGTGATCGAGAGCCTTGGTACGGATGCGCTTGGTCTGACGTTCTGAGGTTTTTCCGGCCCCTGTCTGTAAGGCGGGGGCCTCTCTTGCGGGGAGAATGACATGTCCGGAACGGTTGGTTTATCGACGGATATTCTCTCGGAAGGAGAGAAAATGGATATCCGTCGGTTCTGTGGTTATCCCGCGATCGGGTCGAGGGAGGGTAATCAGGAATCCTGGCGTTTCTTTCAGGTGGAAGGAGCGCTGGAATGGCGGATGAACTATCTGTCCGGGGCGGAACTTCAGCAGATCCGGCTTTATCTGTCGCAGCTTTATCCGCTGGAAAATGCGATTACGGCGTCGTCGGACAATCTGGATACGGCGCGGGCGGCGGCCTGGTATCACAATGGCCGGGAAGTGCAGGACCGGGTGATGCTGTTCACGCTGTGGCGGCGGCGTCTGTGTGCGTTTCTGGGGGTGACGGGTGGTCTGGAGTTGCAGGACGGCCGGGCGATCGTGGTTTGAGGAGAGCGATGTGCAGCAGGCGATGATCGCGGCCAGGCTCTCCAAAGGATATGCGAGGGCTGCGGCCGTGCTTGGGGCCTCGGCGGAGCAGTATCGTCCTTCGGGCGGTCTGTTGCCGATGGAGACCCTTCATGCACAACCCATGCTGGCTTTTGACGTCGATGCCGGGTTTTCGTTTGCGAGGCCGATCGGGTGGGGCATTCCGACGGAATATGTCCTGACGGATCGGCGGGATGATACGCAGGTTGCCGATATTCTTGTGGCGAGCGGGCGGACGTATTTTGTGGCGTCCGTGGAGCCGTTGCGGCCTCCCCTGTGTGTGGTGTGCAGCCGGACGGTGTCGGTCAGCGGTGTTACGGGAACGGTGCAGACGCTGGTTTCGGACTGTCCGGCGGCTATCATCATGCGGGCGAAGGGAGAGTCTTCGGGCAGTGGCGTTCCGGGAGCGACGCGGCCGGGTCAGTCCGTGATGTATCTTCCGCTTCTGCCAGGGGTGGTGCTGACGCCTTACATGACGGTCACGACTGATCTGGGCACGACTTATACAGTCAATGCGGTGGAAATGTCCGGGTTCGGGATCCGGTGTACCATGTCGCTTCAGCAGGTCTGAGGGAGGGCAAAAATGACAGATGCCTCCAAAGTCGGATTGGCGCTGGCTTATAACTGTGCGCAGGTCCTGTATCCGGACGGGCTTTCGGGAGCTTCAGTGACGGGGCGTCAGGTGGTGCTGCGGCGGGGGTGGCTGTTGCCGAGCGATCTTTTTGCGGCGCAGAACATTCGCAACAACATCGATTTCGTGACTGTTACCATGGCGCCGCGGAAAATGCCTGAATGGGCTGAACCTCTGGGGCGGCCCTGGCGGGTGCAGCAGAAGGTGGAGCCTACGGTTGGGGTTGTGGTTACGGACGGGACGGTTGAGATCGTCTTTTCCGGGACATCCACGCCTGCGGGTGTGGTGGCGGTCTGGCTGGATGACATGCCGCATGGGGGAGCGCCTTCCGCGGCTTATGCGGTGACGGCGCAGGATACGCCAGCGACGGTTGCGGCGGCTCTGGCGGCGGCGTTGACGGATGGTGTGGCGAGCGGGGCGACGGTCAGTGTGCCGGGACGGGTTCTGAACGGTCATGCCGGTGGGTATGGGCAGTCGGTCCGGGTGACGCGGCGGCAGGCGCAGCTGTATCGGGTTTCGATCTGGACGGCTGATGCAACGGCGCGGGAGACACTGGCGTCCGTACTGGATGCGGCCCTGGCGGAGCAGAGCTGGATCAGCACTCTGGACGGGCGGGAGGCTCAGCTCCGGTTCCAGAGCGTGGAAGACGTCGACACGATGCAGAACGAAGCGTTGTACCGGCGGGATTATTTCTATGAGCTGGTTTTCGATACCCTTCAGGTGCAGTGGGCCTCCGAAATGCTGTGTGGCATTGGAAACCTGTCCGGCCAAGAGGGGCTTCCGGCGTCTTTCGGTATTCTGGCACCGGGTACGGCAAACCAGACAGTGACGGCGGCTCTGGAGGCCATGCAGGCTGCGGTTGCGGCGCAGGCGGCGGCTTCGTCCTATCCGGGGCTGGGTGTTGACCGGTTCGGGACGGTGATTGCCGCCTGACGGACAGGCTGAGTCAAAGGGCTGAAATTTCATCAGGAAAGCGGGTGGCTTCTGTCGGAAGCGCCCGCTTTCTGCATTTTGGAGAGCGATCCGGGGATGTCTCTGGTCTATCAGGCGGGAACGCTGAATACCACGGCACTGACCGTGCCAAATCTTTATGTGCAGATTGCCCAGCCGCAGACGCTGGCCCTGGCGGGCGCGTCCTCTTCGCAGCTGGGTGTCGTTGGGACTGCCGGCTGGGGGCCGGTGGGGATGCCGCTGCCGATTGGGGGCATGAGCGATTATGTCGCGGCGTTCGGCGCCAAGCAGAACAGGACGACGGATGCGGGTCTGGCGGTCAATATCGCCGTGATGCAGGAAGCGTCGTCCTTTGTGGTCGTCCGTGTGACGGACGGGACGGATGTGGCGGCATCTGGCACGATCGATGGCGTGGAAATCCAGGCTGTCCATACAGGCAGCGTGGGTAATGGCATCGTAGCGGCCGTGACGGCGACAGGTTCCGGATATGGGCTTGCAGTCACGCATGCGGATCTGGGGGCGGCGACCTATGCGGGGGCGGACTGGTCTGCCATTGCGGCGGCTGTGGCGCAGGATCTGAATGCGCTGGTGAAGGTTGCGCTTCCGGAGACGGTTCCGGCTGTGGCCGCAGCGAACGTTACGCTTTCGGGCGGTACGGATGGTGGTGTACCGACGACGGCTCAATTCATAGGGCAGGACAGCACGGTGCGGACCGGCATGTATGCGCTGCGCGGGCAGGGCTGTGCGGTGGCGCTGCTGCATGGTGTGACGGACAGCACGTCCTATACGGCTCAGGCGGCTTTCGGGACGTCCGAAGGGATCTACATGGTCGCGGCGGGGCCAACGTCCGATACGGTGACGAATGCCATTTCGGTCAAGGCAGCGTGTGGTCTGGATGCGTCCTCGGTCAAGCTGATGTTTGGTGACTGGCTGTGGTGGAATGATGACACCAACGGCATGATGCTGGTCAGTCCGCAGGCGTTTGCAGGTGGCAAGCTGGTGGCGCTTTCGCCGGAACAGTCCAGTCTCAACAAGGCGCTGTCGGGAGTAGTTGGCAGCCAGAAAGCTGGTCTGACGGGGAGCAGTGCGACCTATTCCGCGGCTGAGCTGTCTGCCCTGTTTACGGCCGGGATTGATGTGATCTGCAATCCGGCGCCGGGTGGAACGTACTGGGCTGTGCGTTGCGGTCACAACTCGTCCAGCAAGAGCACCATGAATGGTGATAACTACACGCGCCTGACGAATTACATTGCGGCTTCGCTTGCTGGCGGCATGGGCAGTTATGTGGGTGAAGTGATCAACGATACGCTGTTCAGCGATATTCGTTCGACGCTTCTGGGTTTTCTGTCGTCGCTGCTGTCGCAGGGTATTCTGGGCGTTCAGAATGGTGAACTGCCTTACAGCGTGGTCTGTGATTCGAGCAACAATCCGCAGTCCCGCACGGCGCTGGGCTATGTGCAGGCGGATGTGGCGGTTCGCTACCAGGGCATCAACGAGAAATTCATCGTCAATCTGCAGGGTGGTGCGTCTGTTACCGTGTCCTCTGCATCGGGGAGTATCGGCTAAATGGCAAATCCATACAGCATTGGCCGGGATTGCCGGATTACCGTTTTGTGGAATGGTCAGCGGGTTGACCTGAGGGATGTCACGTCTTTCAGTGCCGCCCAGGAAACGCAGGCTCTGCGTGCCAACCCGCTGAACGGCGTGCCGCTGGAGTTCAATGTTCCGAATGGTTGGCGGGGAGCGTTCCAGATTGCCCGGGCCAACGCGGCGCTGGACAATCTGGTGGCGGCTGTCGAGGCCGCTTACTGGAATGCCGGGACGGTCGGGAGCGGGACGATCTATCAGTACGTGACCGAACCGGATGGTACGACCAGCACTTGGGAATTCAGCAATGTTTCTATGCAGCTGAAGAGTGATCCCTGGCAGGCGGATCACATGATCCATCAAACGGTTCAGTTCTTTGCTTCTACGAGGACGAAAATTTCGTGAGTGATTTTCCGCAGGAAGTTGTTCTGTCCGACAAGCGCCGTCTGACGCTGCGCGAGATTGATCCGGCGGATATGCTGGATCTGATCGAGGCGGCTGGCAGTGCGATCAATGGCGCTTCGGCATCTGCATGGCTTGGCTATGCGGAAATGATCTGTTCGGTGACGGCCATTGACGGTGTGCCGGTTCAGATGCCGCAGACGAAGGATGAAATCCGCGATCTGGCGCGTCGCGTCGGGAAGGCCGGGATTGCTGCGCTGACGCCGCTTTTCGAGCGTGATGCGGATGAGGATCTGCGGGACGTCGCAAAAAACTGAGCCGGCACTCCGGGTTCCAGGAGATGCTTTATCTGCTGGATCACGGGGTGCCGTGGGATGTTTTGCGAGGATGGTCGAGAGCGCGGCGTCTGGCGGCCTGTGTCATTACCGCAGAGCGGGACGGGCACAGTTTTGACTGGGACATGATGTCCTATCGGGGAGAGGTATGATGCGGGAGGCTATCTGGCGGAATATTCTCTCGATCAGGGCGTTTCATGTCAGATCTTCCAGAGGGATGGCACGAAGGTCGATTCTGGTTTCGGCTGTGCCCCGTTTGAAAAGACGGGTCGGGGTTGTTGCGTTTCGTGGGCGAAGCCATTCTGTTTTGGAAGTTGGGAACAGGTTTTCCGGAACACGTAGAGGCTCTGATGCGCCGGACAAAGTTTTTGTCCGAAAGGCGGAAAGCATTGTTCATGCACCGTTATTTTCCGGATATACGAAGTTCCGGTCAGGGATGATGGTGAGGTCGGTTCAGTCTTCATCAAGGCCTGTTTCGAGCGTGATGAAGATGAAGAGCAGAGCTGCCATCGTTCCGGATATTGTAGTTGCTCGGAAGCAGATTTCGCGACCGGTTGAAAAGCCGGTGCGGAGTGCAGGAACGTGGACGCGGGTTGCTCCTGTGATTGCGCGAGGTACGGCAGCCGTCAGGCGTCCGGTACCGATTGCTGCCGTAGCGATGAAGCGGCGTCACCATAACGCTGCGGCAGAATTCCCTGCTCTCCGCAAAGTGGTCAGGACAGGTGTGAGGGGCGGAGGCAGGGCTGCCGCCAGGAGCAATATCGGCAACGGGGTGAGTTACGTACCGGTGGTTCGTAGAACTGTGGCCAGCGGGCAGTTTCATGAGAGCGGTGGTCAGAAGAATGCGCGGCATCAGCCTGTTCTTGGCTCCGAACGTCATCACGAGCCAGAGGCCCTAGATACTCATCTGGATCATGGGGCGGGACATGTTGATTTTCTCCTAGGAAATCGACGTTCCCGTCTGACTGCGCGCCGCTCTGGCAGTGGTGTCGATGAAATCATGCAACCTCAGTATCCGGGCCGAAGTATCGGATTTTTCTGACAGAGGAGATGTTCCCTGATGGGTATTGGCCTTTCTGACATAGAAAATGCCATTGGCGCTGTAGGGCGGCTGGAATCATCATCACCCGTCATACTGGGAAATCTGGTTCTGACAGGAATTGAGGTTCCTGACACATTGCAGGTCGGCGGGCGTCAGATGCTTGTCGTACACCGTTTGCCGGGAGGTGGGCGGGTTGTTGATGCGCTGGGGAATGATCCGGGCCGTCTGGAGCTGAAAGGCCGGTTTCTTGGTCCGGATGCACAGATGCGGGCGCAGGCGGTCGAGCGTATGCGGATGGCGGGGCAGCAGGTTGCCTTTTCGGCGGCCGGTCTGTCCGTGCAGGTCTGGATCGCCCAGTTCACTTATGTCTACCAGGCAAAAGGGGCTGTCTGTTCCTATACGCTGATCCTTGAAAGACCGCAGGAAACAGCATCCACACAGATTTCGAGCACTCTGTCCGGAGTGCTTGGGGATGATGTGGGGAGTGCTCTGGACAGTTTTTCGGGGGTGGTTTCGGACGTTTCCGAAGGTGTGTTTACGGCTGCTGGACAGGTGTCTTCGGTTGTGGGGCAGATCATGCCGCTGGCCAGTCTGGTGGGAGCTGGTGGATTTGCTGCGAAGGTGACGGATGCTCTGGGGACGGTCAACGGTGTGGCGCAGAGTGGCATGAATCTCGCCACGGTTCCGTCCGCACTGGCGTCTGTTGCGGGTGGGCTGGAAAGTGCGGGAAGCGGTTTGCAGTCTGTGATTACTGGGGCAGGACAGAACGTCGAAGCCATCCAGCCGGTCAATAGTGTTTCGCTGAATGCTCTGGGTCAGAACGCAGCACTTCTGAGTGCTGCGACGGATGCAGGAAGTCTGGTTAATCGAGCTGCGGCGAATGTGGCCGTGGCGCAGGGACAGGAAACGTCTGTGCCGTCCGTTTTCGCATGAGGAAATGATGCAGGATATTATTGTCAGTGCTGCGGATATTTCCCTGTTTCATGTGGCTGCGCGTGAACTGGGGGATGCGTCCCAGTGGTGGAGAATTGCGCAGGTCAACGGGATGACGGATCCGGATCTGGGGAAAATCCCGGAAACTGTCGTGCTGAAGCTTCCAACGGTTGAACGTGATCTGGTGTCCGGTCTGCCGGATGGAGCCGGGTCATGAATGTCAGAAATCTGGAAGCCCGGGTCCTTTTTGACGGCCAAGTTGATCCGGTTCTGGCGCTTGTGCAGTTTGAAATCGATGCCAGCCGGTATGAAGCCTGTGATGTTGCCTCGCTGCGTTTTGCAGTTCGGAATCAGGATCAGGGAAACCTGTGGTTTGAGGTAGAGCAGCCGGCGCGGAAATGGGTGACGCTTCAGATGCGGAATACCCAGAGCGCCAATTCATCCTGGACCACGCTGTTCGAGGGGCGGCTGGATCATATCGAATATGCGGCTGAGCATGCCTGTCTGGAAATGGAATGCCGGGATGCGCTGGCGGCTCTGATGGATCTGCGGGTTCAGGATGCCTGGCTTAACCATACCCAGCAGGAGCTTCTGGAAATTATGGCGCAGGCTGCAGGACTGGATGCGACGATTTCGCTGCCTGCAGATCAGGCCACGCTTATGGCTGGTCAGTTCTGGCAGATCGAGCATAAACGCGGTGCTCTCATGGGGCAGCATCGGTTCCAGACGGCGGCTGATCTGGCTTTTACGATTGCACGGGATGCGTTCTGTGATCTTTACGCAGAAGGAACGTCCCTTGTCTGTCAGCCGCTGGGCTCTGCTTCCGATGCGGGCGCGCAGGTCACGGATATGCGTCATGCCGTTCTTGAGACGAATGTTGCGCGGGACCTTCAGCTTTTATCCGGTGTCGTTGTGCATATGGCGTCGTGGGATTCACGACAGAGAAGCACGACGCAGGTCTATTACGATGGTGTTTCATTTTCTCAGGATGCACCGGCGGGAAGTGCCAGCATCCATACGTTCCGTGTTCCTGGACGCAGGCTGGATGAGTTGCAGCGGCTGGCTCGTGGCAAACATGCGCGGATTGCTGCTCATGCCTTGTCCGTGCGGATCAGGATTCCGGGCGTCATTGGTATTGCGCCACGGAATTTCATGACCGTCGTGACTGGCAGTCAAGAAAAGACCTTGGGAATTGATCAGGTTATTTCCCGTTTTTCTGTGGAAAAGGGATTTGTGCAGCAGGTTGTCCTGCGGGATCGCGGAGGGAAAGCATGACTGATGCCCGGTTTGATGCCGCTGTGCTGCAGGGCCGGACGGCGCATACGATGTTCGGGATTGTCTCGGCCGTTGATCCTGTCAATCATGCCGTAAAAGTCCGGATTCAGCCTGAAAATGTGGAGACTGGCTGGATACCGGATGCGGGTGGCGTTCATGCGGGGGATCTGCGGATTGCATGTCCGTCTTCGCCCGGAACGCATGTTGTCCTGCAGCCGGTTGAAGGGGATGGCGAACATCTGGTCGTGACGGGATGTGTGTTTGATACCGTCGTGATGGCGCCTGTTTCTCCGTTCACCGGTTCTGCTGCCCAGCCTGGTGAACTGCTGGTGAGGGGCGGGTGTGGACGCCCGCCGGTTTCATCCTCCGGAGCGTCGGGAGCTGCCTCTTCCGAGGCTGGCTGGCTGCATATCGGGCCAAGTGGTGTTGCTGCGGGGGCAGGTAATGCACGGCTGGTTCTCAGGGACGGAGAGATCAGTTTTTCCGTGGGAGGCACAGCTATGACACTGAGTTCCGCCGGGCTGAAGGTTTCGGGTGGGGATGTGCGGACGGACCAGCATTCCCTTAACGGGCATGTCCATGTTGCAGGCAGCCAGAATACGGGAGGGCCGATTGGATGATCGCTCTTTCACATGTTTTTGGAAATGATCTGGTTCTGAACTCTGGCCGAGTTGGGACGGTTTCCGGGACGGAACTGACGCGGCAGAGTCTGCTGAGACGTTTGCTGACCGTGCCGGGGGATTATATCTGGCAGCTTGATTATGGTGTGGGGCTGCCGCTCATGGTTGGTCAGGTTATTGCGCCGGAAGCCATGGAATCTGTCATCCAGGCGCAGGTGCAGGCGGATGCCGGCGTGGATTCATCGCAGGCGGTGACTGTAACTGTAACGGACGAAGGGAGCGGCGTTTGCAGATGCAACGTCTCTTATGTCGATGCCGGATCCGGTCAGCAGCAGAGCCTGTCTTTTTCCTACTGAAATGATGAGAGCGGCACGTTACTGAACCGCTCCAAGAGGATGCGATGTCTCTCTCCTTACGTTCCTTTTCCACGACTGTTTCCACAGCCGTGACAGCAGCGCAGGCCTCCTGTTCCCAGTTGCTGGATGTATCCATCGGTTCTCCTGCGCGGGCTTTGATGGAAAGTGTGGGCGGTGTTGGCCTGTGGTTGCAGTATCTGGTGCTGCAGTCGCTGCTGCGGACCCGTCTTGCGACGTCCACGGGCTCCGATTGCGACAGTTTCGTCAATGATTTCGGGATGACCCGGCTGCCGGGTACGCCTGCGACGGGGCTTGTGACGTTTACGTCTTTCATGGCCAGCGAGCAGTCGGCGGTTGTGCCGCCTGGCGTTATTGTACGGACTGTGGGAGGAATTTCGTTTGTCGTGACGCAGGACCAGTCCCTGCCGACATGGTCTGCGTCTGCTGGAGGGTATGTGCGGGCAGCGGGTGTTGCCACGTTATCTGTCCCGGTTTCATGTCAGGTGGCCGGGTCGGCAGGGAATGTTTCGGCTGGCGCGATCTGCCTTATGGGCACTGCGGTATCGGGACTGGATACCGTGACGAATACGGCTCCTTTCCTCAATGGTTCCGATCAGGAGACGGATAGCCAGTTGAGGGCACGTTTTCCGCTCTGGCTGGCAGCTAAGGCGTCCGCAAGTCGTGCAGCGGTCGGGAATGCCATTGCGAATGTCCAGACGGATCTGAGTTACTCGCTGCGGGATGGTCTTGATGCGGCAGGGCAGGCGCGGAGCGGGTATTTCACCGCCGTGATTAACGATGGGAGTGGTGTTCCTTCAGATCAGCTGCTGTCAGAGGTCTATGAGGTTATTGATTCGGTCCGGGCGCTCGGGGTCGGGTTTGGTGTGCAGGCGCCTCAGGTTCTGAGCGTGGATGTCTCCATGGATGTGGTGGTGCCGTCTTCCGTAACGGTACAGCAGGCGCAGAGTGCCATTCAGTCCGTTGTGGCAAAGGATATTGCGTCGATGACGGTAGGCGATGGCTATCCGTATAGCCGCCTGTCCTATTTGGCCTATGCCGGTGCAGGCATTTCCGTGACGTCGGTTCTGAATGTCCGTCTGAACGGGGGGCAGGCTGATATTCCTGCAAACGGCAATCAGGCTCTGGTTGTCGGAAACATTCAGATCAATGTCACTCAGGGCTGAGGATTCGGAATCTGGCTCTATCGGTAGGGATGAGGAATTCTCATGGCTGTCTTTAATACATATCCGAAACTCGACGCCCTAACGGGCGAAGAGGTCTTTGTTCTGGCGGATTCCACCGGAACGCGGACGGTTACGGCTACTGTGGCGCAGGTGATTGAGGCACCTGTCAGCGTTGAGGCCAGTGGTCAGTTCTATTCGGACAAGGGCGCACAGGTAAAACGGTTTGCGGACCGGCTTCTGGTTGGTGTTGCAGCGGAAAATCCGGCTCTGAGTGACCGGGCCAGTTCTTCGCAGAATGACTGGCTCTCGGAAACCATGGCGGCGACGTCGATTGGTCCATGGGCTCTGCAGGATGCCCAGTGCGCTTCCGTTGCGCAGTTCGGTAACAGCGCGTTTGTGGCTGGTTCGCGGACGTCCGATGCACTGAGTGGGTCTTCAGTTCTGGGTTTTCAGCCAAGCAGTATCGGAGTGGCGTCATGGGGAATTTCCGATGACACGTCCAATCCCACGACTACGACTGCCTATGCCTATTATGGCGAGGCATGGCGCATGGCGGGTGTGGATTATCAGCCTACTTTCGGAATGGAGCTTGAGGCGGTCAATTTCGGTGGTCTTGCTGTCGGACAGTCAACGCCTTATGCGCCAAATGTCGGTGGTGGCGTGTATGGGATCCAGCTTGGGGCTGGAGGTGGCCAGACGTCCGGAACCTCGGATGCCGCGGCGGGAATGGTTTTCGTATCCAATCCGAATTCCTGGCAGACGGGGATTGTCTTCGGGGCGCAATCCCTGACGGGAACGGACGGGAAAGATTCCGGATATGCATCGGCTGTCTCGCTGGCCCGCAATCATGCTGTTGAGTGGCATACGCCTGAAACGGTTTCCGGCGTTGCAGGTGCTAATGTAGGCGCGTTTGTCCGTTCGACAGTGACCGAGCGCTCCAACGGTACACGGCAGGAATTTACCGACAACGGAATCCTGTTTGCCAATATTGAAGGGGAAACGCTTTTCTCGATCGCTACGATGGAGAACCCGACCAATGCGCTTCAGGTGCAGGCCGGCGCCGGAATGCAGGCAGCGGGTCTGTATGTCCAGGAAGGAACTGGAGGTTCCGGAAATCTGGGTCTTTTCCCGGCGAGTGGTGGAGAATTGCAGATTACATCGCCGGTTACGGGGGCAGGAACCACGATGCCGAGTGTCGCTGATGGTGGGTTCCTGCACATCAACATCAATGGCGCGGATTATCGTATCCCGCTAATGAGTGCTGCCCAGGCCGGGGGTTGATGGCATGGGTATTCTTTATGATGAAGAGCGGAATATTCTCCGGGCATCGGATGGAAGTATCCTGTTCGATACAGACCCGGCGCCGGGCTCGGCAGAGGATTTTGCAGGCCGCTTGAGGCGACTGTTGCCGAAGGGATGGTTTCCGCCCGAGCCTCAGGGACTGGATGAAGAGGCTGCACCGGTACTGGCGGCTCTTCTGAAGGGGTTTGGAGCTGTTCTGGCCGGGATCTGGCAGTTGATGCTGGAATGCTCGCAGCAGATGCGTCTTTCGATGATGAGCGGTGCGTTTCTGGATATGGCCGCCAATGACTATTTTGGCGAAAGCGGTCTGGTGCGACAGACGTCCGAGACGGATGGTGTCTATCGAAATCGGATCAGGACGTCCCTGTTCGCCGAACGCAATACACGTCAGGCCGTGACAAACGCGATCGTGGCGGCAACCGGTGTTCAGCCGGTGATCATTGAGACACTGAACGCCGCTGACTGTCATGCTCTTGCCTGTGCCTCGTCTCCAGCCATGGGCGGGGGATATGGTTATGGGGCAACCGGTCTGCGCTATGGCAGCCTTCAGGGTGGCCAGTTTTTTGTAGAAACACAGTTGGGAAAAGCTGCGGATCTGGCAGCAGTCTGCCGTGCTGTCGACCAGACGGCGGCCATGGGCGTTACCGGCTGGATCAAGGTGAAAAGTTAATGGATCGGGCAATCGTTTATGCGGGATCGATCCCGCTTGATACGGATCTTCTGCGTGCAGGGCGTTACACCAAGGCTGCGCTCGGAAACCTGGCATCAATGCTTTATGGCCCGAACGTCACGGCAGCCTCCGGACTGGGATATGCCGCGTCTGTCAGTGATCTGAGCCTGACAGTTTATGCGGGGTCGATCGTGGCGCCAGGCGTCATGGATGTTTCGACTATTGGCGGAAATGGCGGGGGGCTCGGTGCGGATACGACCGCTCTGACATGCCAGTACTGTAGCACTGCGGCGCAGACTGTCACGATGCCCGGGACGGGGAATACCTATACGGTTTATGCCATCTGTTCCGAACAGGACGCTGATCCGACGGTGCTGCCATTCTTCAATGCCAGCAATCCGTCTCAGACACAGGCCGGTATCCAGAACTCCGGTGGGGCGCTCCCTGTCCGGCGATCGGGTATCATCACGCTGGTCGTGGCTACCAATCCTCCAGCAACTCCGGCAGGAGGACATGTTGTCGCACTTTATACGATTGCGGTCCCACAGGGGGCCAGCAGTCTCGCGGGTGTGACGGTTCAGCCGGGACAGGTTTTCTGGCCGACCATTCCCGAGCTGGCAACCCAGGCACTCCTCAAGGCATCCACGGAACCCATGACGCTTGTGACCGGGAATGGCTCGGTTCCTGTTCCGGCCTGGGCATCCAGGGTGGAACTGCGCGCTATTGGCGGCGGCGGCGGCGGGGCAGCCTCGCAGGCCATGACGACAACCGGTTCGTTTTCAGGCGCGGGTGGTGGCGGCGGCGGAGATGCCTGGGGCATTTATGCTGTCAGCCCGACCCAGGGAAATGGTCTTGCCATTACTGTTGGAAACGGCGGTGCATCCGAGCAGACTGGTGGGACGTCCCTTGTAAGTTACAATGGACAGACACTCTTGCAGGCTGAAGGCGGTCAGGGCGGAACGTTCTATTCCACAACCGGCTCAGCCGGTGGTGTTGGCGGGAATGCGTCTGGTGGAACGGTCTGGAACCAGAGCGGAACTTCCGGCGGCGACGGGCAGTGCAATGCCTATACGTTCTCCGGCTATGGCGGTGATGGTCCATGGGGTGGCGCAGGGCGTTGCGGCAATCAGGGGGGCCGGAACGCCACACGCTATGGCGCAGGTGGAGGCGGTTCCTATTCAGCAACGACTGATGGAACGGCTTCCAGTGGTGGCTCGGGATATCAAGGCTGTATCCTGTATCGTTTCCTCCCCTGAAGACAAACTCAGTTCAGCGAAAGTGCGTCATCCGCCATGTCTGGAGGAGGCATGCTTTTGCTGAGCCGTTTCACGTCCTCTGTCGAAACCGGGGAAGCATTGTTGCCCCAGGCATGGCGAATGAATGTCACGACATCAGCGATCTGTTCATCCGTCAGTTTGTGTTTGAACGCTGGCATGACGATGGATGATGGCGCTGCTGTCATCGGGGGGAGAGTTGCACCGCTCTGGGTGATGTGGATGAGGGAAACGGGATCATCCTGCATCATGACAGGGTTGCCGGCGAGAGGCGGAAAGACGGAAGGATAGCCTTTCCCATCAGTGCGATGACATGCCGCGCAGCGATCGACATAGATGCGTGCACCCCGATATGAGAGATCTGCCTTGTGAAGCTGATCGGTTATCGTGGAGTCATAGGTCCATGGTTTCTGGGTCTGATCGGCAGCTTTCAGACTCTTGAGATAATGAGCGATGGCATGCAGGTCATCATCCGTCAGTTTCTGTGTTCCATGCAGCACGGCGGATGTCATAGATCCGAAAACACTACCGGTTGCTGCACGGCCGGTTTTGAGGAAAGATACGATGTCATCCTCGCTCCAGCGGCCCAGTCCAGTACGGTTTTCCTGCCGGAGTGATGGGGGCGTCCACCCATCCACCATGGCACCACCGGCGAGGTAAAGACTTCCATCTGTCGCTGTGAGTGCCTTTTCCTGCATTGTGATAGCGCGGGGGGAATGACAGGCCCCGCAATGGGCTGGACCTTCTACGAGATAGGCACCGCGGGCAAGCTCGGGATCAGTAAATTCTCCCGAGGTTTTGGGGATGGCTTTTGTGGGAGTAGGGGCAAAAGCCAAGCGCCAGAAAGTCAGCGGCCAGCGGATGGAGAGTGGCCAAACAATCCCGTTCTTCGGGGGAGAAATAGGTGCTGGTTTGACGCCTTTCCGAAAATAGACAAACAGGGCGTGGATATCGCTGTCCGTCAGACGCGCATAGGATGGAAAGGGCATGGCGGGGTAAAGCGTTGAGCCATCACGACGCACGCCTTCACGCAAGGCTCTTCCAAACTGGGCTTCCGTATAATGACCGATTCCATGGTCCGCATCTGGTGTGATGTTGGTGGAATAGATTTTTCCCATAGGCAGGGAGAATGAAATTCCACCAGAATATTCTGGTTTTCCGTGTGCTGAATGGCAGGCTGCGCAATCTGAAGCCGCGGCTAGATAACGTCCTTTTTCTAAAGTGGCGTTATCAGCATCCTGCGCTACGGCGTTTCCAGCCAGACTGCTCCCGAGGATGCATACCGCAAGCAGAGGCCATTTCATGCCTGCACCAGCGGGCCAGGGGATTTCAGATAGGTCGTACGAATATGGTGTGCAGCCCAGTATGCAAGAGCGGCGACCATTCCTGTTGGGTTATACCCCATGCCCTGCGGAAACGCGTTTGATCCAATGACGAAGACGTTTGAGACGTCCCAGCTCTGGAGATAGCGGTTCAGCGCGCTGGTCTGGGGATTTTCTCCCATGATGGCGCCTCCGCCCAGATGGGTGGTCTGATATTTGCGGGTGTCAAAAGGTTGACCCGGATTGAGGTGAACCAGATTCATTTTTGTCGCACCCATGGCGCGTGCGACGGGTTCAATTTTGCTGACGACATACTGGTTCATGCGGATATCGTTGTCCTTCCAGGTGAAGGTCATGCGAAGCAGCGGTTGTCCGTAGGCGTCTTTCCAGGTGGGATCGAGGTCCAGATAGACGTCCCGATACGCCATGTTGCTGCCATGTGCATCAATACCCAGCGAATGCTTGTAGGTATTGATCAGGGCGTCCTTATAGGCAGAACCCCAGCGTGGTGTGCCTCCGCCTCCGGCACCGGTTGCAGCAGCGATCGGCTTCATTCCGGCCTGATTGACCCAGACAGGGGAGCCTCCCACAAAACCAAGTGGTCCGTGGTCAAAGTTCATGCTGTTGAAATCGTCAATGGCAACGCCGGCACCACCTGCCCCAACAAACTGATTGGTATAAGTTGAGGAAGGAAGCCAGACGCGTGAGGACGTGATGGTCTGGTAGACGAAATTGCGTCCGACCGTCCCCGTGTTGCTGACAGGATCATAAGGTTTGCCGATACCGGAAACCAGCATCAGATGAACATTATTGAACTGGAATGCTCCCAGAATGACCAGATCGGCGGAAAGTGACGTTTCCTTCCGGGTCTTGGTGTCCAGATAAGTGACACCGGTCGCCTTTGTTTTCGTACTATCGAGATCGACGCGAAGAACATGAGCATTTGGGATAAGGGAAAATCTCGGATCCTGCCGTAATGCGGGCAGGATATTTACGTTGGGTGAGGCCTTGGAATACAGGTAGCAGTCATACCCGCTGCAATATCCGCAAAAATTGCATGGTCCCATCTGGCAGCCATAGGTGTTCGTGTACTGGCGCGATGCGTTGGCGGCGGGAAGTGCGTAAGGATGATATCCCGCATTTTTAGCCGCATCGCGGAAAATCGACGCCGAGAAAGTATCCTTCATTACTGGCAATGGAAAATCGCTGGAACGATCCGGAGAAAAAACATTTCCGTTTCCGACGATTTTTCCCTGAACCTTGTAGGCTTCGCCCGATGTGCCGAACACTTTTTCTGCCTTGTCGAAAAAGGGCTCCAGATCTTCATAGGTGACACCATAGTCCTGCAGGTTCATCCCTTCGGGAATGAATTTCTCGCCATAGCGTTCGACCACGGAACTGCGCAGTCTCAGATCTTCAGGCGCAACGCGGAAATGGACGCCCGACCAGTGAAGCCCAGCCCCTCCTACGCCTTCACCGGGCAGGAACGCTGATAGTTGCCGGTAAGGTAGAGCCGTCTGGTCCATGGTATTGCGGATGGTCACCGTGGACTGGGACAGGTTCTGGAAAAGGCGTTTGCGCACAGCGCCGCGGAGTTCATCAATCGAATCCGGATAGGCACCTTCGATCTGTGTCGTCCTTTCGGCGCCACGCTCGAGCATGACCACGGAGAGCCCTGCTTCGGTCAGTTCCTTGGCGAGGATCGCGCCAGCCCAGCCAGCCCCCACGATAATGGCATCGACATGCTTTTTGCCCATTTTACGCGGTCTCCCCCGAAATGGAGACCGGTCCGATAGGGTAGGGCGCACCTTCCTGGTTTACCCAGTCCATGAAATCCGCTCTGGCTCCTGGAAAGCCGAGCATGACCCAGCCTGCGAGGCCCCGGTTGCCACCATAAAGAGGGTCGGCAAACACGCCTTCAAGGGTATTGGTCCGGAGCTGTTCGAAAAACACGCGTCCCGGAATTTCGCCGAGCTGGACGGATCCCCCTTCCAGCACAGTCAGGATTTCATCCTGCTGTACGGCCGCAAGGGCTGCAAACTCCTTGCCGTAGTGCTGTCTAGCATAAGTTTCGACGCCAGCAATACCTTTGCGATAGAGGTCGCGCGGAACGAATGGAAGCTGATAGCCAAGATTGGCAGGTCCCTGCTGGAACGGACCGGACATATACCAGTTTTCCCCATGTCCATAAGGGGTCTGCATCTGTCGGTCGATGAATTCGGCCACACCCAGTGCCTTACCGCCCGGACTGTTATGATCGGAAGGGAAGAGACGGTCGCTGGCCGCTTCCAGAAACTGGTATTCCTTCATATCAAAGAAGGCGGGCTGATAGGACTGAGCTGCCGTTTCCGCCGCCAGAGCTTCGGCCCACTGGGTACTTCCTGCAGCCATCCAGAATGATGTGGTTCCCAGAAGCCCTTTCATGAAACTGCGGCGGAGCGGACGGTTCAGTGTCAGTTCCATGGGTGGCACAGGTCTCTCCGGAAAATAGAACCAAAAATCACAGAAAATCTGAAAATGGATGCTTTACAAAATCCAGATCCCTGTCCCCTATCGAAGACAGGCCCGGACTTCCAGCGTCGTGCTCATCACAACATGACGAGAGATGTAAACTCAGTGCGTTGCGGTGCCGGTCGTTGACGGAAGTTGTAACGTTCCAGGCTGGGGAGAATGCTGGGTAACGGGAGCCGCTGTTGTTTCGCTATCTGCTCCTGTCGGAAAAATGGCATCCGGTCCGCTCGCAGCGGCTACCGGTGTCACTGTTTTTTCGGGAGCGGTTGGAGCAGCAGGTGCAGTGGGCGTTGTTGCAGTAGGGGCGGGCACTGGCTCTGTTCCCGGCGCTCCAAGTGTCTGCTGCTGGATACCGCCATTGACGAGAGGTGTACCAGTTGCATCCGTCATCCACGACATCAGCTTCTTGCGGATCTGGAATTCCAGCTCCACGTTCATATCCTGCATCATCTGGCTGGTCAGAGCGTAGAGTTCCTTGCGGGATGTCGGATCACGGTCACCTGTATCGAGCTTGCGCGTGATACGGGCATGAACGAAGCCGGTATGCTGGTTTCCGGCATCCGCGATATTCAACTGCACATCCATCGCTCCCGTCACAGCATTGTCGCCTGCCCGGTTCAGATAGGCCTGCTTAATGATGAAATCGGCTTTGCCAGAACTGCCGCTGGCAATCAGGCGCTGACTGGCCATAGCCTTCAAAGCTTCATCGGGAGTAGTCGGCGCCTTGGCTGAAAGTGAATCCGGCGCGGCAGGAGCTTCGTCCTGCACGTCGATGGAGGCTACATTCAGATGAATCTGTGAAAGATAGCTGTAATCGAGCGGGGGAAAGGTCTGGTTCCCGTTCCCGTCAGAACATGCGGCTACGCCAAGGGACAACGCCAGAGCACCCAGACCAGTCCAGTAACGTACGCGCATATCCTGTCTCCTGAAGACGTTACAGCCGACCGAAAAGGGACTTGAGCCGGCTCTTAAGTCCCTGTTTAGACGTCTGAGAGGCCGAAGCGGAAGTCGGTTGTTCGGCCTGAGGTGAAGAAGGACTTGTCCGACTTGTTTCGGGCTCAGGTGTTACCTCAGCACGCTCGTCCCTGATTCTGGAGGGAGAAACCGTTTCAACCCCAGATGCCGGTGTATTTTCCGCTGGCTCTTTCTGACGCAGGCCTGATGCCTGTCCAAGGCCGAAATCCTCAGCCTTGAACGGCCGCGCCTCACGAATGAGAGCCGCATGTTCAGGATGGCGTGCGTACCAACCCAGGATCAGCCCCGGAATTATTGCTGCGCCGGGATCATCGCTGATCAGAAGTGGACCGTCAGGATAATAAAAGGATGAACGAAGCGCAGGGAGGTTTTCGTTCCAGATCAGATAGAAGACCGTATCACCGTCCTGAAAACGACTGACACTCAGCGGCCCCGTCTGGAATGTGATCTGGGCCAGAAGAGGCAGTGCCGTAAAGGGCGACGAAACAATCAGTGGCCCGGAGCCCCGCTGGGCGGACAGCAGAGCGGTTATCCGGTTCTCACCGATCTGGCGACCGTTCGGACACGACAAGGCTTCTCCGCTGTCCGCATGACCTGAAGGCAGCAGAAGTGTATGAGGTGCATACCCTTCCAGCCAGGGGCCCGACATCTCGTTGACAGCGATTTCAGGCAGGTGTTCACAGGACACGGGCGCCTGCTCGGGAAGAGGCGCTCCCAGAACACCTGTCGCCAAGGGCCAGAAAACATAGTCCATGGCTGTCAGAAGACGCCGTCGGACAGATTCATGCAGCGCTAAGATATGGCTTGCGCTGTAATTTTCGCCTTCAAGCCACCAGCAGGCCTGTCGCCCGCTGCTGTCTTCGCCAAAAACGACGACACTGAAATCGTTCACAACCGGGATGCGGCTGACAGGAACCCAGCCGGGATAAAGCTGCTCGACCGGAAAGCCATCGAGCTTTACGCCATCAAGCAGTGTCAGCGTCATTCAGACCGTTCTCCAAGTTCATCACGCGTAAAGCGGAAGCCCACATTACAGAACTCACAGTTCATCGTAATGGCCCCGTTCTCGACCATATGGTCAAGATCGTCATCCGGGAATGTTTCCAGAACGGATGCCAGCCTTGCCCGGTTGCATCGGCAACCATAGGCCAGCGCGCGCGGGGTACCTAGACGAACATCCAGCGTACCGAAAAGCCGATGAATCAGCTGCTCGTTCGAAAGCTCCGGATCAAGAACTTCCTGCTCCGTGACCGTCTCCGCCAGAGTGCAGGCGGTTTCCCAGGCATCTTCATCCTGCTCGGTCGCCTCGATCCCGCCTTCGGCCGCAATCCGTTCCAGAACCAGCGCTCCGGCCTTCCAGCCATCTGCCGATTTCGCACAGAACAGCCGGATCCAGCAGTCATGCTGTTCGCTGGTGCGGAAATAGTGCATCGCCATTTCGGCAAGCGCCGTGCCGGTCAGATCAACAATGCCCTGATGCCGGTCCATGTCCGGCCCCTGATCAATGGTGAAGGCCATATAGCCGTCACCCAGAAGCTCCTTGGCGGCCTCAGGCAGTGCATTCCGGTCAGCATCTTCGCGCAGACGCGCAAAGAACCGCAGATCTCCACTATCCGTTGCGTCTGCAACAAGCATGGAGACCGGTCCATCCCCCTTGATCTGCAGGGAAAAGGCTCCCTTGAACTTCAGGGCCGAGACCATGGCGGCCACCAGCGCCAGAGCCTCGCCTCCCAGCCGGGAAACGGCATCAGGATTGTCATGACGGGACAGGATGGCATCAGCCAGCGGCCCAAGCCGGACCAGACGGCCCCGGACAGGTGAGCGTTCCAGATAGAACGGCATCACCCCGCCGGAGACGACCATGTTCGGAACGTCAGGACGATTCGTGTCGAGGAATGGTGGTGTATCCATCACCCGTTTTCTCTCCCAAGGGCCCAGAGCAGCAGGCCCTTCTGCGTGTGCAGGCGGTTTTCCGCCTCATCAAAGACAACGGACGCCGGGCCTTCAAAGACTTCGGACGTCACTTCCTCTCCGATATGGGCAGGCAGACAGTGCAGGAACAGGGCATCAGGCGCAGCTTTCGCCATCAGGGCCGTATCGACCTGATAGGGCTGGAACACCTTGAGCCGTCTTTCGCGGTCCTTGTCCCCCATGCTGACCCAGGTATCGGTCAGGACGGCATCGGCGCCGGCAACCGCTTCGGCCGGATCACGGAAGACCTCGATTGTCGCGCCATGGGCACGGGCCCATTCTACCGCCTCGGGGTTGGGAGAGAAGCTCTCCGGCGTGGCCAGACGGACATTGAAGCCCAGAAGAGCCGCACCTTCCATCAGTGAGGTGGCGACATTGTTGCCGTCACCAATCCAGGCCAGCGTTTTCTCACGGATCGGACCGCGATGTTCCTCGAACGTCAGGACGTCCGCCAGGATCTGGATCGGATGGGAGACAGGCGTCAGGCCGTTGATGACCGGCACCGAACTCCATTTTGCCAGTTCGCGCAGATTGGCGTCATTGCCGGTCCGCAGCACGATCACGTCCAGAAAACGCGACAACACGCGGGCGGTGTCCGCCACGGTCTCGCCCCGGCCAAGCTGCATGTCGCCCGGCGAGAGGACCGAAACCGACCCGCCAAGCTGTCCCATCCCGACCTCGAACGACACGCGGGTGCGCGTCGAAGGCTGGGCGAGGATCAGGCCGAGGCTTCGTCCTTCCAGCGGGCGATCCGGATGCAGCGGTTGGCGACGGCCGTTCTGCATCGCCTTGACCTTTGCGGACAGGTCGATGATTTGCCGGATAACCTCAGGCGTAAAATCGCGCAGATCGAGAAAATGCCGGGGCGCCTGCTGATCCGTGGCGGTCGTGCGACTTGCAGTTGCTGCGCTCACGAGGCGTTCTCCTGGGTCTTTGTGGTCTGTGCGTTCAGGGCAGCGGCAGCCCGGATGAGCCGCTCGCACGCCTCGCGGCACTCGGCTTCCGTGACGATCAGGGGCGGCACGAGCCGCAGGACATTGTCTCCTGCGCCCACAGCCAGAAGATCCTGATCCAGAATTGCCGCCATGACATCGGCGACCGGCGGGACGCAGTGCAGTCCACGCATCAGCCCGACTCCACGCACGCTGTCGAAAACACCCCCAGAGCGCTTCACGACATCCTCAAGCATGGTACCAAAGGCGCTACCGACGGTCCGCACATGTTCGAGAAAACCGGGGCTGAGAACTTCCTCCAGCACTGCAAGACCCGCCGAGCAGGCCAGCGGATTGCCGCCATAGGTCGTGCCGTGAGAGCCCGGCGTCAGATGCTTGGCCACCTCTTCGGTCGCCAGAACAGCGCCGAGCGGGAAGCCGCCGCCAATGCCCTTGGCCACGGAAATGACATCCGGCTTCACGTCATAAAGTTCATGGGCAAACAGGCGTCCCGTACGGCCCACGCCGGTCTGGACCTCATCGAAGCCCAGATAGAGGCCGTATTCGTCACAGGCGGTGCGGAGGGCCGACATGAATTCCTGAGTGGCCGGCTTGATGCCGCTCTCACCCTGGACCGGCTCGACGACGATACCAGCCGTTTCAGGTGTGATGGCCTCACGCAGCGTGTTGGTGTTGTTGAACGGCGCATGGTCGAAACCGGCCACGACCGGCCCGAACCCTTTCTGATAGGCCGGATTACCAGTGGCCGAAATCATGCCCAGCGTCCGTCCGTGGAAGGCGCCGTTGAAGCACAGGATATGCGTGCGTTCCGGATGGCTGTTCTCGAACTGGGCGCGCCGGATCATCTTGACCATGGCCTCGTTGGCCTCGGCGCCCGAATTGCAGAACAGCACCGAGTCCGCAAACGTGTTCTGTACCAGAAGCTGTGCCAGCTTTTCAGCCTGGGGCACTCGGTACAGGTTCGAGACATGCATGACCTTTGCGGCCTGATCCGAAATGGCCTTCACCAGTTTCGGATGGGCATGTCCCAGCGAGGACACGGCGATGCCGGCCCCGAAATCCAGATATCGTCGCCCGTTCGTCGCCGTCAGCCAGACGCCTTCGCCCTGCTCGAAAGCAAGGTCGGCACGTTTGTAATTCGGCATCAGCGCGGGGATCATGATGGATCTCTGAATATCTGGTTGAGAACGAAACGGTTGTTGCGGAATCGCAAAACCCTGCTCTGGTTGCCCGGAGCAGGGCTTCAAAATCCGCCTGTGCATAGTGAAGGGCGGAAAGGGGTTCCGTCAAACCCCATGACCGGATAACTGCCCTGCGCGGGGTCTGGGTCAGACGCGCTGATACACGAGATCCCGCGCCAGCCAGCACCCGACCCGCACTGCGGCCACGCTGCTGCCCTGTCGCTCGAACGCCAGCGTCCAGTCTCCAGGAGCCGTATGATCCAGTGCGCGCGGACAGGGAAGTACCCACACATCCCGTGCCAGACGCTGGAGCATTTCCATCCGGCCGTCTCCGAGAATCCCCGAGAAACCGCCATAAACCACGCCACCTGCCAGTTCGATAGTGACTTCGGCCTCATCCAGTTCCTCGCAGCGATAGATTCCGGCCAGTTCGGCGATGTCCTCACCGGGCGTTTCATCGCATCGCGTCAGGACACCCGTCCGGTTCTCGCCCAGACGTTCCATCAGGGCTTCCGTGCCTTCCGCAGTATCCTGTGCCCTTACGACAACCGATCCTGCTTCAGCCCGCGTGTCTGAGACCCCTTCCAGCAGTTCCGGCACCATCAGATAACGCAGCTTTGCGCCGCCCGGTGCAGGCTCGACTCGGGCCGATAGTCCCGTTTCCCGTTCCAGATAGGTCCCATAGAGTGCCGTCGGTTGCTGGGTGCTGCGGTCTGGTTCGTAAGGAACGCCGAGTGCTGCCGCCAGAATCTGTGCCGCTGCGACCTGCGCTGCGCTCATATGGTTGAACATCACCACAACCGACAGCCGTTCCGAAGCGACATGCAAACGATGCGACCGCCAGCCCCGGAGGGCGCCACCGTGCATCGTCACGTCCCGGCCGAACATCGTGCTGCGCTGCAGGCCGAATCCATAAGGTGCAGGCTGCCCGTCGCTGAATGTCACCGGAACGGTCAGACGGCGGTAAAGACTGTCCGGAGCATCGCGGGTTTCATCAATGAACCGCTCCCAGGCGATCATGTCATCGAGCGATGCCCCCAGTCCGGCATCGCCCGTCCACAGCACATTGTTGATGGCCGGACGGAATCCGCTCTCCACGGTCCCTTCATATCCGACCGTCCCATCCGGCATGGCGCGCGTTTCGGCCGCAAGGATCGCCCGTTCCATGCCGACCGGATTGAAGATTGACGTCTGGAGCAGTTCGGCGAAGCTGCGTCCCGTCCGGTCCTGAAGAATGTCGGAAATCAGCCGGAAATTCTGGTTCACATAGGAATAGGACGTACCCGGCTGGAACTGGAGCGTCCGTGTCCCGTCAATGACGCGACGGGCTTCCCGGTCCCCGAAATACCCTTCAATGGGCGCGCCATGAAGCATCGCCACCGCCCAGTAATCCCGCAGACCCGACTGGTTATGCGCCAGATGCAGCAGCCCCGGTGAGGGTTCATCCAGTTGTGGCAGGCGCGCATCTACATCCCCATCCAGTTCGGACGGATCGTCATACAGGTCCAGCAGCGTTCCGCAGGTGAACTGCTTGGTGATGGAGCACATGCGGAACAGCGTGGACGGTGTGAACGGGATGCGACGTTCCACATTCGCATAGCCCCAGCCATGCCGGATCAGAACCTCTCCGTCCTTCAGAACGGCCACGGCCCCGCCGGGGCCGGGAAAGCGGGCAGGGAGGGCGGAGATGGCCGCTTCAAGACGGGCAGAAAATGAATCGCTCATGGATGGAATGATGGCTCCAAGGCGTCTTGCCGTAAATGCCTTTCACGCCGCATACTCCGAAGCATTATGGAGGACAGTCCCGCCCCGCCACCCGTTCCGGATGCCGCGTCCCTGCGTGAAGCGGCGCTGGCGCATCTTGCTCGCTTCGCCACAACCGAACAGGGCCTGCGTCAGGTGCTGGACCGTCGCCTGCGCCGCTGGGGCGTGCGCGCCTCCCGGGCGGGTCTGCCGAACGAAGACATCGAATCCACTATTGCGGCTGTCCGCCCCGCCATCGACGGAATCGTCGCATCCATGACCGATCTCGGTGCGGTGGACGATGCCGGCTATGCCCGCAATCGCGCCGTCAGCCTGACCCGGACTGGTCGTTCCCGTCGTGCCGTGGAAGCCCATCTCGCCAACAAGGGCGTGGATCAGGACACGACCCGCGAAGCCCTCAACGACTCGCTCGGTGAGCGCTCGGACAGCAGCGCGCAGGATGCGGAACTCGCCGCAGCCCTCGTTCTGGCCCGCAAGCGCCGCCTCGGTCCGTTCCAGAGACCGGACCGGGAGGAAGAAGACCCGCTCAAGGCGCTGGGTGTTTTCGCCCGCAATGGCTTCTCCCGCGATGTCGCGCAGAGCGTGCTCGACATGGACCCCGATGAGGCGGAAGACCGCATCATCGCCTTCCGTAGCCTCTGACGGTGATGATGTCCCGCGTTCTCCGCTTCCTGCCTCTTGGTCTTCTCGTGATCCTGGGGGCCTGCGGCAATCGCTATGAATACAGCCGTGCCAGCTTCAATGGTCCGCTGCAATGTGCTCCCTATGTCCGGGAGCGGACTGGCCTGAGACTCAGCGGAACTGCGGCCTCATGGTGGCGACAGTCCATCGGACGCTATGGTCATACCCACGCACCCCGTCCCGGAGAGGTGCTTGTCTTCCGCGCGACGTCCCGCGTCCCCAGCGGGCATGTCTCCATCGTGCGCCGGCAGATTTCGGATCGGACGATTCTCGTTGATCATGCCAACTGGGAACCCGGCCGCATTGACCGTGCCGTGCCCGTCACGGATGTTTCCGCCCGCAATGACTGGACGCTGGTACGGGTCTGGTGGGCACCGGTTCACAGCCTCGGAAAGCGCGCCTATCCGACCTACGGGTTCATTTCATCGCAGGACATTGACGACGCTTCCTGACAGGAACGCTTGCACAATCGCCCAAGCCTTGCCACATGATGGTGGCCTTGGCTTTTCGGAGTAATACATTATGGGCAGCATGAGCCCCGTTCACTGGCTGATCCTGGCGGTCGTCCTGCTCGTCGTGTTTGGCGGCGGCGGCAAAATCAGCGGCCTGATGGGAGACTTCGCGAAGGGTATCAAGTCCTTCAAGAAGAACATGGCCGATGATGAATCCATGAGCGCGCCGGAAGCCGGTCAGGCTCCGGGTCACATCTCGCCGCCGAACCAGAATCCTGGCTACAACCAGACGACCACCAGCGAAACGCACCGCAACCAGGCCTGATGCAGACCAGGGTTGATGAAAGCTGGAGCAATGCCTGCCGCCAGATCGTGCAGGCAGGCCAGCGGATGGACCAGCGTGGCTGGGTGCCGGCTACGGCAGGCAACCTGTCCTGCCGCCTGCCGGATGGCCGCATCGCGATCACGCGCTCGGGTGGCCACAAAGGCTTCCTGACGGATAGCGACGTTATCGAGATCACCCCCGATGGCGTTCCGGTTGATCCCGCAAACCGTGCCAGCGCGGAAACACTCCTGCACACGCAGCTTTATGCGCATGATCCCGCGATCGGGGCCGTATTGCATGGCCACTCCGTCGCTGCGACCATCCTGTCCATGGATGAACCATCCGACGCCATCACGCTGGCGGGCTACGAGGTTCTCAAGGTGTTCGAGGGGCAGATGACTCACGACACCAGCCTCGAACTGCCCCTGTTCCACAACGATCAGGACATCGCGCGTCTGGCCACGGTCGTCGCGCCGAAGCTGGCGCACATGCGGCTCGGCTATCTGATCCGCGGCCATGGCGTGTATGTCTGGGGCAAGGACATGTTCACGGCCCTGGCCCGTCTCGAAGGGCTCGAGTTCCTGCTGTCCTGCGAACTGGCCCGTCTGCAGAAGAAGGCCTGACCATGAGCCGTCTGACCGTCTATCGCGACGATGCTCCCGATACGATTCTGCTGGACGTCACCACGCCCGGCGAGATCGCAGAGACCCTGCGTCCCCACAACATCCGTTTCGACCGCTGGTCTGCTCCGGTCACCCCGGCGCCCGACGCGCCGGCGGAAGAGGTGCTGGAGGCCTATCGTCCCTATCTCGATACCCTGATGGGTGAGACAGGTGCTGGCAGCGCAGACGTGGTGCGGATCAACGCGTCCACACCGAACCTTCCGGAGCTTCGGAAAAAATTCCTGTCCGAACATACCCATAGCGAAGATGAAGTCCGCTTCTTCGTGCACGGACAGGGGGCGTTTGTCCTGCATATCCGTGGGCGCGTCTATTCCGTCCTGTGCACGGAAGGTGACCTGATTTCCGTTCCCGCAGGCATCCCGCACTGGTTCGACGCCGGGCCATCGCCGGACGTCGTGGCCCTGCGCGTCTTCACCGACACGACCGGCTGGATCGCGCAATATACCGGCGATGACATTGCCAACCATTTCCCGGCCGAAGTGCCTGCCGAAGCTTCCGGCAACTCCTGAAAGTCTCCCATGATCCGTCTCGTCCTGCTTGATATCGAGGGCACAACCCTGCCGATCTCTTTCGTGCGGGACGTCATGTTTCCCTATGCCGCGAAAGCCCTCCCGGCCCTGCTGCAGGACCATACAAACCCGACGGTTGTGGGTGCCCGCGCGGATATCGTCATGGAGCATCCGGGGCAGGACCCGCTGAAGGTCTGTCAGGACTGGATGAAGGCGGACGTGAAGGCCGCACCCCTCAAGACGCTTCAGGGTCTGACCTGGCGTCAGGGCTTCGAGGACGGCACACTTAAGGCACATCTTTACCCTGATGTCCCGCCCGCTCTGGAAGCATGGTCGAAAGGCGGCCTGCGTCTGGCCGTCTATTCCTCCGGATCCATCCCGTCCCAGAAGCTGCTCTACGGCCATAGCGAACAGGGTGATCTGACGCCGCTGTTCGAGGATTTCTTTGACCTCTCAACGGGAGGAAAAAAAGACGCCGCCTCCTATGAAAAGATCACAGCCGCTGTCGGTCTGCTTGCAGACGAAATCCTGTTCCTGTCCGATATCGGCGCTGAACTGGACGCCGCTCAAAGAGCAGGCCTGACTGTCTGCCAGCTCGTCCGCGAGCAGGATGGCACCGTCCCCCATCCGGGCGTGCCGCAGGCACCGGACCTCAACGCCGTTTCCACCCAGTTCGGCCTGCCCGTCGCATGATCCTGCATACGGACTGGCGCAATATTCCTGCCTCTGCCCGTAATACGGTTGCGGCCCTGGGCAATTTCGATGGCGTGCATCGCGGGCATGTCCATCTGCTCGACACACTGCGGATGGCCCGTCCCGATCACCCGCTTTCGGTCGTCACGTTCGATCCCCATCCCCGCACGCTGTTCCGCCCGCAGGATCCACCGTTCCGCCTGATGCTGCCGGATGTCCGTGCCGCTGCTCTTGGTGAACAGGGCGTGGATCATGTCTTCCAGATTCCGTTCGATGCGGAGTTTTCCCGTCTGAGCGCCGAGCAGTTCGTGAACGATGTTCTGGTCAATGGCCTTGGCGTGGCGCATGTGGCCTGCGGAGCAGATTTCGCGTTTGGCCACCGTCGCACGGGCAATATCGAGCGCCTTGAAACCCTTCTGGCACCCCATGGAATCGGGCTGACCATCGTGCCCCAGCTTTCCGATGAGGGCGGTCCGATCTCCTCAAGCCGCATCCGTCGTCTGCTGCAGGAAGGCTATCCCCAACGCGCGGCGCAGGAACTCGGCCGTCCCTGGAGCATCACCGGCCCCGTCATGCACGGAGACCAGCGCGGACGCCTCCTTGGCTTCCCGACCGCCAACATCCCCCTGACGCAGCATGTCGAACCCGCCCGCGGCGTTTATGCCGCGCGTGTCACGCTGCCGGATGGGCGCGTCATTCCCGGCGTCGCCAATATCGGCCGCCGCCCGACAATCAATGACGGTCAGGAAAGCCGGCTCGAAGTCCATCTCTTCGATTTCAATGAAGACCTGTACGGCCAGACCCTGAGCGTCGCCCTGATCGCACTTCTGCGTGAGGAAAAGAAGTTCTCCGGTCTGGACGAACTCAAGGCGCAGATCGCAGCAGATGCCGTGCAGGCGCGGGCCATTCTAGGCGTCTGAATTCCTTCATTCATTTCCAAATTCTGCTGAACCCCTTCTTCGCCCTCGGAGAAGGGGTTTTTTCGTATGTCGTTCTGTGTCGTTCTGTGTCGTTTTCGCCACAATCAGACAAAGAGAATGAGAATCTTTCGCAATGTTGCTGAATCTGTATTGAGAATTATTCGCATTAACATTTTAAGGGCAGCATCCGTTTTCGTTTGCAGGATCGTGCTCCGATGTCGTCCAGAATACCCCGCCACCCTCTGGGACCACTCTCCCTTGCCGCAGGCCTGACGCTTGTCTGCACGGCCGCGCACGCCCAGGACGACACCCGGCACCACCACAAACCCCGTCGCCATCCTGTTCCCAGGAATGACGCCGCCCGCTCGCAGGACACAAAACCGGCAGCCCCAAAGAGTGCTCCGCCCGCGCCGAAGACAGCGGATAACAGCGTCACGGCTGCGCCCGAGGAAGCCGAGCATCTTCAGGTCGTGGGTTCGCCCATGAACATCCTGCATGAATCGATGGGCCTGAGCCGCATGCCGCAGGATGCGCTGCACACGCCGCAGACCATCAACATCGTCCCGCAGCTCCTGATGCAGCAGCAGAACGTCAAATCGCTCGACGAGGCCCTGCGCAACGTGCCGGGCATAACCGCCTCGGTCGGGGAAGGCGAGGGCGGCATGGCGGGCGACCAGTTCCTGATCCGCGGTTTCCAGGCCCAGAACGATATCTATGAAAACGGCCTGCGCGATTTCGGGGTCTATACCCGTGACAGCTTCGATTATGACCACGTCTCGGTCATCAAGGGCCCGTCTTCGGAAGTCTTCGGCAACGGAACGACAGGTGGCGCCATCAACATCACCACCAAGGTTGCCCATCTCGGCGACAGCTATGGCGGCAGCTTCTCGGGCGGCTCGGGTGCCTATTATCGCGGCACGCTCGACTTCAACAAACAGATCGGCGAGTCCACGGCCATCCGCATTACCGGCATGGGCAACGAAAACAATGTCGTCGGCCGTGACCAACTTTATTCCCACCGCTGGGGCATCGCGCCGTCCATCGCCTTCGGTCTGGGCAAACGCACCACCTTCACGCTCGAATACTTCCATCAGAGCGATAACCGCATTCCCGATTATGGTGTCCCGGTCGTGACGAAACCCGGTACGGCCTATGGCCTCCCGGTGACGGAATACGGTGTCAAACGGACCAACTGGTATGGTACGTCCTATGATCAGGATGCCTCGAACGTAGACATGCTGACCGGCCGCCTGAAATTCACGCTCAATCCGCACATCACGCTTTACGATGACCTGCGCGGTGGCATGTACGAGCGGTATTTCTCCTCCTCGCAGGAAGCCTGTGATGCGACCTGTACCGCCAATCTCTTCACCAATCCTTCTGCGGCAATGGTCAACCGTCGCGGTGGCGTGGGTGGGCCGGAGCCCTATCAGCAGAACGACTGGTCCGTGCAGAACGTCTTTTCAGCCGTCGCGAAGTTCGACACCGGCTCCATCCGGCATGAAATGATTGCCGGCTGGGATGTCTCGCATGTCTATGATCGCCGCACGAACTACGCCTATAATTTCGACGGACAGAACGGCACGCAGAAAGACACGACCAGCCTGCTCAACCCGAACCCCAATCAGCCGGGCCTGCTGCTGGGGTCTCTGGGTCAGTATGCCCCCAACATCGTAAACATTCCCGGCGTGGGCCATGCCATCTACAAAACGGGCGATGCCACGGATGTCGGCGCGTTCTTCTCCGAACAAATGTGGCTTCTGCCGGTCTTTTCCATCAAGGGCGGCTTCCGCTGGGATCACTGGAACAGCCATTATTCGGCCAATGGCGGCGTTGCCGGATCGGGCGTGGCTTTCGGGCAGGATCAGGACACGTTCAACCCGACCGTCAGCCTGATGTACACGCCTGACGACAACACGATGATCTATTTCAACTGGGCGCAGTCCACGACGCCGCTTGGCCTGTATGTCACCAACAGTTCCGAGCCGCTGAAATCCAGCACGGAAGGTTTCAAGCCCGAGCGCAGCAGCCTTTACGAACTGGGCGCCAAGTACAATGCCTTCCACGGCCGCATGGGCTTTACGGCCTCCGTGTTCCGTCTTGAAAAGGGCAATTCGCTGCAGACGGACCAGAACGGCGACGTCTCCTCGTCGAGCGACCGTCAGCGCAACCAGGGCGTGGAACTGAGCATATCGGGCGAGATCCTGAAGAACTGGACCATGATCGGCACCTACGCCTTCTACGACGCCAAGACCCTGGCAGGCACGGCCGCCGATGTCGGCAAGCGCATCCAGTATGCACCGAAGAACTCAGCCACGATCTGGTCCACCTACACGATCGCGCCCAACAAACCCTATAACCTGACCTTCGGTGGGGGCCTGACATGGCGTGAAGGGGTGTGGCTCGATGCCGCCAACACGGCCCGCGTTCCGGCGACGGTGGAATGGGATGCCATGATTTCCCACAACATCACCAAGCGCTGGCGCGTCGCCATGAACGGCTACAACCTCGACAACCGCCTGAACTACGGCAGCCTGTTCAGCAACCGCGCCACACCGTCGATCGGCCGGTCCTTTCTCTTCAACCTTTCGGCGACATACTGACCGGACCAGCCGCGCCTGACGGAGAAATCCCCATCTCCGTCAGGCGCCTGCGCACCCTTTCCAGCAACTCCGCATCGCCCTTCGGTCCCAAAGCCGTCAGCTTCTGATCCATCGCCAGGAGAATATCGGACGTCGCATCCACGACAGCCTTGCGCCACCAACCCAGCGCCTCATTGATCTTCCCAGCATCCACAAGCGCCGTGGCATGATTGTGCTGCCCCCGGTAATCGCCGCCTTCTGCCGATTTCCGGTACCAGTCCAGCGCCGCCGCCCGGTCCTGCGGCACCACCCATCCTTCTTCCAGAAACCGCGCATACAGGTTCATGGATTTCGCATGGCCGTTATTTGCCGCTGTCCGGAACAGATCCAGCGCCCGCGGCAGATCCGGCTCCATGCCGATCCCGCGCATGGTCATAATGCCCAGATTGTACCGGCCCCATTCGTCTCCGGCTTTTGCCGCAGCCTCATAACAGCGGGCCGCCTGCGGAAGATCCTTCTCGCAACCCCAGCCGAACTGGAAACACCGCCCACGCATATTATGTCCCGGTCCGAAGCCGGCATTGGCCGCGATCGTGAACCAGTCCAGCGCTGCCACCGGATCACGCGGAACATAGACGCTGTCCAGCAGCACCTGCCCCCACTGCACGATCTGAAGATGCTGTCCTTTTAATGCGCCCTGCCTGATTTCCTCGATCTGCGGTGGCAGGGCAGGGGCTTCGGGACGACGTGACGATGGCTTCCGTCCCAAAAGTTTCTGAACGATCCGCTTCATCAGGGCGCTGGCACGATCTGCTGGACCTCGAACCCGTCCTTGCGGAGCAGGGCGGGCAGACCTTTCGGCCCCGCCATGTGCAGGGAGCCCACAGCCGCGAACAGTGATGTCCCGCTCTCATGGATCTTCTCGATTTTTGCCGCCATCCCGACATTCCGCTCATCCAGAAGCCGCGTCATGAAGCGCCGCTTCTGTGGCGTATCCAGGCAGTCGCACCAGTCCTGATACCGCTCCAGCCGCTTCACGTCGCTCGAGGCCCACATTTCCGCCAGCCGCTGGTTCTCGGTCTGCGTCTTGCCGGACGACACACCTTTGACGATGTCATCAATAAATGCATCTTCATCCGTCTGATCCGGTCCAATCAGCAACTCCCGCTGCATCTGCACCGTCTCCAGCCCGATCAGCGGCTTCTTCAGACTGCCCGCCATGCCCTGCAAAACGGCATCCACGGCATAATCCGGATAATATCCGTCCGGGCGTGATGACAGGGACTCAACCCCTGCCGCTTCCACACCAACTGCCACATGCGCGAACGCCGCGCTGGGCACGCATTGCTGATCCATAAGCGCATCCACCTTCGCCTTTCGTCCGGACTGGACGAGATGCGCCCATCGGGCCGGATCTTCCGGCTGCCGCAGCGTGATAGCCGTGTCCGGCGCATTCAGATCAAGCTCCAGCGCGATCTCGCTGCTGTGCAGGATCGCAGCGCGCGTCAGCGGGCCGGGCAGCAGCCAGTCCTGCTTTGCGACATGCAGCGTTCCATACAGCCAAGACGAGTGACCATCTTTCGTCACTTTCCACAGGAACCCCCGGTCCGGTGATGTCTGGAACATCTGCGTCATCCGGGCCTTGTCCGGCACGCTTGCCGCCGCCGGGCAACGGGGCGCCTGCGCGTGTGCGGCGATGCTGAATCCTGCACAGACACCCAGAACGGCTCCTGCAACAGACTGGAAGAAACGAAGTGCGTTCACGGATCTGCCTTCTGAAAAAAGCGCCATACCGCCCATCATCCGCGAGTCCCGCCGCCCCGGCAACCCGCTTTGGGGCGACCCTGCATTGCTGCCGCCCTTAACGCGGACTTGACCGGATTGGCCCGCAATCTCCATATGGTTCCCCCTTTGTGTGAATGACCGAAACTGGCCCGTCCCCATGTCCGATAAGACCCCCGATCCTTCCGTCGCAGCCTTCAAGGAACAGCAGGACCGCTACCGCGATACCGTGTTTCTCCCCCGCACCGGTTTTCCGATGCGCGGCGGCCTGCCCAAGCGCGAGCCTGAAACGCTCGCCCGCTGGGCCGCGACAGGGCTGGACGAAAAGATCCGGGAGGCCGGGAAGGGACGTCCCGTCTTCACGCTTCATGACGGACCTCCCTACGCCAACGGCCACATTCACATCGGACACGCCCTGAACAAGGTGATGAAGGACGTCATCAACCGCGCCCATCGCATGTCGGGGTATGAAGTCCGCTATCTTCCGGGCTGGGACTGCCACGGCCTGCCGATCGAATGGCGGATCGAGGAACAGTACCGCAAGGCCGGCAAGGACAAGGATCAGGTGCCCTTGCTCCAGTTCCGCGCCGAATGCCGCCAGTACGCTGCCGAATGGGTGCAGAAGCAGGCTGAGGACTTCAAGCGTATCGGCGTGCAGGCCGAATGGGCCAACCGTTACGTGACGATGGACTTCAGCTCCGAAGCCAAGATCGTCGATGAGATCGGCAAGTTCCTGCTCAATGGCAGCCTCTATCGCGGCCTGCGCCCCGTCATGTGGAGTCCGGTCGAGAAGACGGCACTGGCCGAAGCCGAGATCGAATATCACGACATCGACTCCACCACGATCTTCGTGGCCTTCCCGATCATCAAGGACCCGACGCCCGCCCACGCCCTGAATGGCGTCTCGGCCGTCATCTGGACGACCACGCCCTGGACCATCCCGGCCAACCGCGCGCTCGCCTATGGTCCAGACATCACCTATGTCGTCCTGCGCGTCGATGAGACGAACGAGAACAGCCTCGTCCCACAGGGCGCGAAGCTGCTGGTGGCCGAGGATCGTGTGGACGCGTTCTGCACGGATGCAGGCATCACAGCACATCACGTTCTCTACACCCTGCCGGGCAATGCGCTCGAAGGTGCAGTCTGCGCCCATCCGCTGCGGGGTCGTGGCTATGAATATGATGTGCCGATGCTGCCGGGCGACTTTGTCACGACCGATGCCGGCACGGGCCTCGTCCACATGGCGCCGTCCCACGGTCAGGACGACTTCATGCTCTGCCGTCAGTACGGCATCGAAGTCCCCGAACTCGTGCAGGATGACGGCCGCTATGCACCGTGGGTTCCGCATCTGGCCGGCATCCATGTCTTCAAGGCAGCCGATCCGGTCTGCGACCTTCTGACCGAAGCCCGCCAGTCCGCCGAACATGACGATGCCCCGGCCACCGGCCTGATGGCCCGTGGAATGGTCCGTCATTCCTATCCGCATTCCTGGCGCTCCAAGGCTCCGATCATCTTCCGCGCCACGCCACAGTGGTTCATCGCGATGGATGGCCAGACGAAGCTGCGTGAAAAGGCCCTGAGCGCGCTGGACAACGTCACGTTCGTCCCCGAAGCCGCCCGCCGTCGCCTGACCTCCATGATCGAGCAGCGCCCCGACTGGTGCATCTCCCGTCAGCGCGCCTGGGGCGTGCCGATCGCAGTCTTCGTTGAAAAGCGCACCGGTGAAGTCCTGCGCGATGCGGCCGTCATGCAGCGTATCGTCGAGGCTTTCCGTGAAAAAGGGGCGGATGTCTGGTACGAAGCCGACCCGGCCATTTTCCTCGGCGCCGACCGTGATCCCGCCGATTACGAACAGGTCTTCGACATCGTGGATGTCTGGTTCGAAAGCGGCTCCACCCATCGCTTCGATCTGGGACAGGAAGGCCTGAACTTCCCGGCTGATCTCTATCTTGAAGGCTCGGACCAGCATCGCGGCTGGTTCCAGTCCTCCCTGCTGGAAAGTGTCGGCACGATGGGGGTCGCACCCTACAGGGCGCTCGTGACCAACGGCTTCGTCATGGACGAGCAGGGCCGCAAGATGTCCAAGTCGCTGGGCAATGTCGTGGCCCCTTCGGACGTGACCGACAGCCTTGGCGCCGACATCCTGCGTCTGTGGGTCCTCAACTCCGACACGAACGAAGATCTCCGCATCGGGCAGGAAATCCTCAAGCAGCAGGGCGAACTCTACCGCCGTCTGCGCAATACGCTGCGCTGGCTGCTCGGTGCGCTGGATGGCTTCACGCTCGAAGAAGCCGTGCCTTACGCCGATCTGCCGCCGCTGGAGCAGTATATCCTGCACCGCCTGACGGAACTGCGCGGCCTGATCGCCAGCGCGGTCGAGACGCATCAGTGGGTCGGTGTCTATCCGGCACTGCACGGCTTCTGCACCACCGATCTCTCGGCGTTCTATTTCGACATCCGCAAGGATGCGATCTACTGCGATGCCCCGTCCGATCCGACGCGGCGCGCGGCCCGCACGGTGCTGGACGCCCTGCATCGCGCCCTCTGCACCTGGCTTGCTCCCGTCCTCGTCTTCACGGCTGAGGAAGCCTGGCAGGCCCGCTTCGGCGAAGGAGAGAGCGTGCATCTTGCGCAGTTCTTCGAGCCGGACGCCGAATGGAACGATCCGGAACTTGGCAACCGCTGGGAAGACATCCGCGCCTATCGCCGCCTGATCACGACCGAGCTGGAAACCGCCCGCCGCGACGGCACGATCGGCTCCTCGCTCGAAGCCAGCGTTACGCTGCCGCTTTCGCAGGAAGAAGCCGGGATCTTCGGCGGGCTGGACTGGGCCGAACTGCTCATCACCTCCCATGCGGAAACCGAGCTGCTGCCGGGGGACACGGCTCATGGCGGTCCGCAGGTCGAGCGTGCGCCGGGCCATAAATGTGCCCGCTGCTGGAAGGTCCTGCCCGAGGTCGGCGAGAACGCCGAACATCCGGCCCTGTGCCGCCGCTGCATCGACGTGGTGAGTGCCTGATGTCCCTGTGGCATGAGGGCATGAGCCGGACCGGCCGTATGGTTCTGGGTCTCGCCCTGCTGGTTCTGGTCCTCGTTCTGGATCAGGCCAGCAAGGACTGGATCCTCTATGTTTACCATCTGCCGGACCGGGGGTCGGTCGAGATCCTGCCGTTCCTGAACTTCACAATGGTCTGGAACCACGCCGTGACGTTCGGCATGTTCGGCGGCCTCGGCAGCCGGGGACCGTGGATTTTCTGCGCGGTTTCCCTGATCGCCGTAGGGCTTCTGGTCTGGACCCTGACACGCACGAAGCGCACGCTCGTGGCGGCATCCTGTGGTGCGATTGCCGGTGGCGCCATTGGCAATGTCATTGACCGCCTGCGCTATGGGGCGGTTGTGGATTTCCTGCACGCCCATGCATTCGGCTGGTCATGGTATGTCTTCAATATCGCGGATTCAGGGATCGTCTGCGGCGTCATCGTCTGGCTGATCGACTCCCTGCTCGCGGAACGTCAGGCCGCGGCCAAGTGATGCGATTGCGGAACTTGTTCCAATGGCTTGCCCCCGCGTCGCGCGGACTGTAGGAGTGTTGCATCATGATCGCGTCCCAGGGGCCCTCCATGCGTCGTAACCGTCTTTCCGTTGCCCGTCTCAGTGTCCAGATGGGTGCCATGGCTTCCGTCGGCCTGCTGCTTTCGGGCTGCTCGGGTGCGGATGTCTCACGCGCGATCGGCCTCGAACGGGCCATGCCCGACGAGTACACCGTCACCACCCGCGCCCCGCTGTCGATGCCGCCTTCCGAGCAGATGCAGCTTCCCGGCGCAGCCGACGCCCACCGTCCGGACGAAAGCCCGCGGATGCAGGCGCTTGAAACCCTGTCGCCGGACACGGCCCTGCACCCGGATGCCGGACAGGGCAGTTCGGGCCAGAGCGCGCTTGTCGGGCAGGTGGACAAGTCCGCCAATGCGCCGAACAATGCCGAACTCGGGACGGCTGACGCGGGCTTCGTGGACAACCTGATGTTCTGGAAAGGTGGCAGCGCCGGTTCCGTCGTTGATGGAGACGCCGAAAACCGCCGCATCCGCGAAAACTCGGCTCTGGGCCGCAACCCGGCAACAGGTGCGACCCCAACCGTCCGCAAGAAGAAAGCTTTCCTGGGCGTTCTCTGAATACCCTCCGTCCCGTCTGTCCTGATGACCGGGCAGAAGGGACGGCCCTGTCTGCCGTCCGGACTCTGTCCGGACGATGAGGAGGCATCGTGTCCGAGGCCCCGTCCTTTTCCCGCCCCACAATCCGTCGTCTTTCCGGCCATGTCATTGACCTGATTGCAGCCGGCGAGGTCATTGAACGCCCCGCCGCCGCTCTCAAGGAACTGGTGGAGAACGCTGTTGATGCCGGCGCAACCCGCATTGTAGTTGCCCTGCGCGCTGGCGGGACGGACCGGATCGACGTCACCGACAATGGCTGCGGCATGACCCCGGCCGAACTGGAACTGGCCGTCGAGCGGCACTGTACCTCCAAGCTTCAGGACGACCGCCTCGTCCAGATCCGCACGCTGGGTTTTCGGGGCGAGGCATTGCCGTCCATCGGCGCCAGTGCGCGCCTGTCCATCACGTCCCGTACGCCGGAGTCAGACACTGCATGGTGCATCCGCGTCGATGGCGGTGTCATCACGCCACTACAGCCTGCATCCGGTCCGGTTGGCACGCGCATCGTCGTGACAGACCTGTTCTTTGCCACCCCGGCACGACGCAAGTTCCTCAAAAGCGCCCGGGTCGAGAGCGGCCATGCCGAATCCGTCATGCGTCGTCTGGCCCTGTCCGCGCCCCATTGCGCCATGCGCGTTCTGCTGGACGACAAGGTTCTGTTCGACCTGCCGGAACAGAGCCCCATCGCCCGCACGGCCGCTGTTCTGGACACGACGCCCGACACGCTGATCCCGCTCGATGAACAGCGCGGTTCTGTCCGTCTGTCGGGTTTTGCCTGCGGCCCTGCCCGGACCCGCGCCACCGGGTCGGGCCAGTTCATTCTGGTCAACAACCGGCCTGTCACGGACCCGATGCTCCGCACAGCCATCCGCGTGGCCTATCGTCCCGTCATTGAGCGTGGCCGCTTCCCGGTTATGGCGCTGCATCTGAAAGTGCCGCTGGAACGGCTGGATGTGAACGTGCATCCTGCCAAGACCGAACTGCGCTTTGCCGATGAAGCCGAAATCCGGTCTCTCGTCATTGGCGGTCTGGGCCGGGCGCTGGGTCATGGTTCGAATGGCGGTGGCGGCATTCATGCGAGCTTCGGTTCGCGCCCGTCCATCGTCTATCCGCCCCGCCTGCCGGAGCCACGGGACGCATCGGCCTCCGTACCGCTACAGGGCAGCCTGCCGACCGGTTATGCCCCACGGTCTTCGCCTCTGCGGGACGCTACTCCGCCTCTGGCCCGACCGGGTTTTGCGGAAACAGATCCGGCTTTTGCTCCCGCTGCCCGTGCTCCGCAGCAGCCAGAAGCCCTCGATCCTGCATTCCCGCTCGGTGCCGCCATTGCGCAGGTTTTTGACACATACATTCTGGCCCTAGCACCCGATGGCGACCTCGTTCTCGTGGACCAGCATGCTGCCCATGAGCGCCTGACCCATGAGCGTCTGCGCGAACAATATGCCAGTGGTGGGACATTGCGGTCGCAGGCCCTGCTTCTACCGGAAGTGGTGGACCTGCCGCGTCGCGAGGCGGAAGCTCTCATGGCGCGCGCGGAGGAGCTTTCGAAGCTCGGGATCGATCTTGAATCTTTCGGTCCCGGCAGCGTGCTGCTGCGCTCGGTTCCCGCTCTTCTGGGGGCACAGGACATTCAGGGGCTTCTGAAAGACGTGGCCGACGAACTGGTCAGCGATCCGGATCTGGCCCCTGCAGGTACGGGAAGTCTTTCGCATCATCTGGATGCCATTCTGGCGCGGATGGCATGTCACGGCAGCATCCGCGCAGGTCGTCGTCTCAAGCCTGAGGAAATGGATGCCCTGTTGCGCGAGATGGAACTGACACCGCGTGCAAATACTTGTTCACACGGACGACCAACCTGGCTCAAACTGACACGGCGTGAACTTGAACGTCTTTTTGGACGCGTTAAATAACACGCAGGGTTGAAGAGCGGTTTCTTGCAACACCATGTTAGGACCAGCTGCGATCACTTTGGCGGTAGGAAAGACAACAGAATGTCAGCGTCCCTGAAAAGTAGTTCCGAGGTCAGCAACGCCTCGCTCATTCATTCCCTCCGTGCCATCGTGGGCGCGCGCCACGTCCTGACCAAGCCGAGCGCAACCTACCGTTTCCGCAAGGGCTTCCGATTCGGCATGGGTGACGTGGTTGCGGTTCTCCAGCCCAGCAGTCTGGTGGAGCTGTGGCGCGCCGCAAAGCTCTGCGCCGAGACGGGCCGGATCATCATCATGCAGGCCGCCAATACCGGCCTGACCGGCGGTTCTACCCCTGACGGCAATGACTACGACCGCGATGTCGTCATCATCAGCACGAACCGTCTGGACGGCATCCACCTGATCGGTCAGGGCAAGCAGGTCGTCTGCCTGCCGGGCTCCACCCTGCATGATCTGGAAGAAAAACTGGCTGCGATCGGTCGCGAACCCCATTCCGTGATCGGTTCGTCCTGTATCGGCGCCTCGGTTCTCGGCGGCGTCAGCAACAACTCCGGCGGCGCGTTGGTGCAGCGTGGACCGGCCTTTACCGAGATGGCCCTGTTCGGCCAGATGGGCGAGGACGGCAAACTCCATCTCGTCAATCATCTCGGCATCCGTCTTGAAGGCAATCCCGAGCAGATCCTTGCCGCCGTACAGGCCGGACAGCTTCCGGAAAGCGCCATCGACTGGAAAGCCGGTCGCGGTCATGACGAGAACTACGCCACCCATGTCCGGGACGTGGATGCCGACACTCCCGCCCGCTTCAATGCCGATCCCAACCGCTGGTATGAAGCCGCAGGCTGTGCGGGCAAGCTGGTCGTGTTTGCTGTCCGTCTCGACACGTTCGAAGCCAACAGGAATCCGGGCGTGTTCTATATCGGGACGAACAACACATCCGACCTCGAAGACCTCCGCCGTCACGCCCTGACCCATTTCGACGAGCTGCCGATCGCCGGTGAATACCTGCATCGCGATGCGTTCAATATTGCCGAAAAATACGGCAAGGACACGTTTGCGGTCATCCGCTATTTCGGTACGAAATACCTGCCGATGTTCTTCTCCATGAAGTCCAGGTTCGACGTTTTCGCGCAGCGCCTGCCATTCCTGCCGGATCATTTCAGCGATCTGGCAATGCAGTTTATCAGCCGCTTTCTGCCGAAACAGCTTCCCCAACGCATGTGCGACTACCGCGACCGTTTCGAGCATCACCTGATGCTCAAGGTCTCCGCCCATATGACCGCACCCGTCCGTGCCTATCTGGAGCAGTGGGCCTCAAGCACAGGTGGCGCCTTCTTCGAATGTACGCCGGATGAAGGCACGCGCGCCTTCCTGCACCGCTTCGCCGCAGCCGGTGCCGCCGTGCGTTACCGTGCGGTCCATACGAAAACCGCTGAAGACATCGTAGCGCTCGACGTTGCCCTGCGCCGCAACGACCGTGAATGGTTCGAGGTCCTTCCCAAGGAAATCGAGGACCGGATCATCGTCAAACTCTATTACGGCCACTTCTTCTGCCACGTGATGCACCAGGATTACGTGATCAAGAAGGGTTACAACGCCATGAAGGTGGAGCACGACATGCTTCCCGGACTGGATGCCCGCGGGGCGCGCTATCCGGCGGAACACAATGTCGGACATCTCTACAAAGCGCCCGAGGAAATGGTCGAGCATTACCGCAGCCTCGACCCCTGCAACTGCTTCAATCCGGGCATCGGTCTGGCGACAAAGAAGCGGAACTGGGTTGCCGAGAGCGTCTGACGCGCTCCCGGTTCTCCCGGCCCGGTTTTTTCAGAATGAGGCGGTCAGGTTCATGTTGAAGGACCGCCCCATTCCGGGCAACGGCCCCAGAACACCCGTGGCATCGTAATCACCCAGCGAGAGGCCGCCAAGCGGCAGGTAATATCGCTGGTTCAGTACGTTCGCCAGTTCGGCATTGAGCGTGAAATACCGCCAGCGATAGCTCCCCCCAAGCCCCAGCAGCGCGTAGCCCGGCGTGCGGGGCTCGTTGCGCAGCCAGTCCACGGTGTCCTTGGATTTCACGAGCGTTACCTCGACGCGACCCGTCCAGTTCTCATAGGTCTCGTGCAGCCCGATCACGCCATTTGCCGGCATCTGGTGATACAGGCCCGAATGCGTCACCAGATCCACGCCGCGCACCCAGTTGATGTTTCCGACAAGCTCGCCCCGTCCGTAAGCCGGTCTGTCCCAGAGGCGTACGGACCCTGAGGCGTTGATGCCGTAGCTCTGCGCACTGTGGTTGACGAAACCCAGCATCGACAGCCCGTTCGAAAAGCTCTCCAGTCGCCGGACGTTAATGTAGTTGTGCGTGTAGGTGTAAAACGGCTGGATTTTCAGGTCCCAGCGCTGCGTCGGGTTGGGGTCATGCCAGTTCACCGTCACGCTGGCCGTATTGGCGATTTCGGGCGACAGATTCAGGTTTCCCACATAGCCGTTGCCATCGCCAAACCAGCCGATCATGCGCGTCGCCATGCTGCCCATGCCCCAGGCATAGCGCTCATACAGGTTCGGTGAGCGCGTCTTGCGGGCATAGCCCCCTTCAATGGACAGACTGTCCAGCGGCTTCCAGCGTCCTGTTGCCGTGACGTCGAAATTGACGTCCGTCCGGCCGCGTGACGTCTTGTTGAATGTCTCGGCTGCGGCCGCATCCGCCATCGACATCATGCTGCTCCAGGAATAGGGCGCGACTTTCCCGGTATTCATCATCACCACATCATTGCGGAACCCGAGCTGCGTGGAAAAGCGCGGCAGCCACTGCGCATCCCATTCCGCGAAATGTCCCAGCCGGTTCCGATGGCCGTTATTGATGTTGTGATAGGTGCCAGGTCCCATCATCATGCTGCGCTGCACAGGCGGCCACCAGTCGTTCAACCCGTTATGGTCGAAGGAACTGCCCAGCTTGAGCGTATGTTTAAGCCCGAGCGGAATGGTCGCCTTGATCGCATAGGCCGCCGTCCGCGCGTCCGTGTTCATCGGCATACCCGTGGTGGCACTATGGCCGCCCTTGTCTGACAGCATATCCATGACATGCGTCACTCGCTGCCAGGATCCGCGCACATCCAGCGTGCCCCAGTTGAAATCGCCCTTGTACTTGCCGTTCACGAAAGTGGACCGGTTGTTCGTCATGTCCATATACTGGTTGGGAAAGCCCTCATACGGGATGTCCTGCTGCCCAAAGGTCAGGGCCAGCAGATGATTGGCTTTCTTCACGCCCAGCGTCACTGCATGGTTGAAGCTCAGATAGTCCGTGGACCGCACATGCTGCCCGTTCCCGCCAGCCTGATAGTCGCTGGCATGGGAATAAGACGCTGTATAGCGCAGGCTGAACATGTCATTGGCGACCGTCAGGGAACCCGAAGCCCCTGACCCGCCGCCATTGCTGCGATAATCGCCACGCACATGCCCCGTCACGAGGATATTGCCTGTCTTGGCGAATAGCGGGTCTTTCCGTTCGACCTCCACGGTGCCGCCGATACTGTCCCCGCCCAGACTGACAGGCGTGATGCCCGCAATCGCCACGGCATGGGACACGCTGTCCGGATCGACATAGGACATGGCCGGGTTCATGTGGTTCGGGCAGGCCGCATCGATCCGCATCCCGTCCACGAGTGTCGCCACGCGGTCATCGGCCATGCCGTTCAGGACGGGGAGGGCGGAAACACCGCCTGCGGAATAGGTGCTGTAGCCCAGCGCATGGTCCAGAAGATGCGCCGTATCCGCGCTGGTCGTTCGCGGCTGGCGCATGCCGATGACGCTCAACTGTTCGGCCTTGCCAGCTTCAACAGACTCTGGCGGGGCAGCGTCATCCTGCGCAGACGCTGATGGAAAAGTGCTCAGGGAAAAAGCGATGGCGGCAAGAAGCGTGCAGGCACGGCATGCGCTTCCGTCTGCACGGACGCTGAAGAGAGGGAGCATGATCCACATCCTCGACTGGTCTGAAAACCCAGTCACGGCGGATCACGCCCTGAAGGCCCGCTTCAGAAAAGCAGACCGCAGAACCCTTTATCCTCCGCCATGACCACGATAGAGTTCAGACGAGGCAGGGAGGCCCTCGGGACGGGGGAAGCAGACGCCGGATCGCCGGCGGTGCACGTGGCGCACCGGGTTTCTGCCGGATCAGGCGTCCGACGGTTCCACAACCCGGCATGACAGGCAGGCTGGCAAGAATAACAGCCAGAAGCTGCAACAGAGGGCAGAGCGGACAACTGCCATCATGGGAATGGTGGTGAGAATGATGCCCGGACATCATACCCGGCATTGGTTCCGCCATCACCGCAGGTAACGGCGCAATGTCGATTCCCGTCAGGCGCTCGATCGTCGCCCGTGGGCTTTCCTCGGGATAGGCACATCCCTGAAGAACCAGTTGCCCCAGAAATCCCAGCAACACCGCGACGATGACCGCAAGCGCACAGGCGCGGGACCGTCGGGTTGAAGGGAAAGGATGGGCAGACATGATGCCCGCATCTGGCGCCCGAGCTACGGCCCGGTCAAGGGAGCAGAATACGGCCCATCCCTATATTTCCGCCGGTTTTCAGCTGATGACGGTCAGTGCAGCGGCTTCTGCCGACCCGTCAGGACATTCCCGGCCGAAGCCGCGGCAATGCACAGCACGCCCATCCAGCGCATGATGGATAGCGCCTCATGCAGGAAAATGAATCCTGAAAGCGCACCCAGCATGGGCTCCATGCTCAGCAGGATGCCCAGATCACGCGGGCTCAGGTTCCGCATGGCCATCATGTCCAGGATATAGGGCACTGCCGAGGACAGGACCGCAACGCTCAGCGCGGCGCCGCCCTGCCAGGGATGGGTCAGAACCGTCGGGATCGTGGGGATCAGGCAGGGCAGCAGGATGATCGCCGCCGTGCTCATGCCCAGAGTGGTCGCAACGGGCGCAGGAAACATCCTGCCCATCCGCGTGCCCGTCAGGATATAGACCACCCAGCCGCACCCGCTCAGAAGAGCCGCCGCTACGCCGAACAGGTTGAGTGACGACAGGCCGACCGTCGCGCCTTCCGGTCGCAGCAGCAGAAACAGTCCCAGAACCACAAGCCCGGCCCAGCACAGATCCAGCCATCGGCGTGACCCGACCAGTGCCAGCGTAAGCGGTCCTGTAAACTCAAGCGCGACAACAACGCCGAGCGGCAGCCGGACCAGTGCCACATAAAAACAGAAGTTCATGACCGCAACAGATGCGCCATAGGGCAGGAGCAGCTTCACGCGCTCGACCGTCAGGGTCCCCCGCGTTGGTCGCCAGATGGACAGCAGGATCACGGCCGCCAGACACACGCGCAGCCCCACCATGCCGGTCGGACCGAACAGGGGAAACAGCCCCTTTGCCAGCGTTGCGCCGATCTGAAAGGAGGAAATCCCTCCGATCAGACATCCGACGGCCTTGAGCTGGCTATGAGACTCCGTGGTACTGGCCGGTGACGACACGCTCAGACGTCGAGCTCGTCAACGGACCGGGCATGTTCCTGAATGAAGCGGAAACGCAGCTCCGGCTTGCGGCCCATGAGGCTTTCGACACGCTCACTAGTTGCCAGACGGTCCTCGGCCGGGGTGATAACCCGCAGAAGCGTACGCCGGGCCGGATCCATGGTCGTTTCCTTGAGATCCTTCACCGGCATCTCACCCAGGCCCTTGAACCGGGAGACCTCGACCTTCGCATTCGCCTTGAAATCGGTCTTGATGCGCCGGACGCGGTCCTGATCATCCATCGCATAGACCGTCTTGGGCCCATGCGTGATGCGATAGAGCGGCGGCTGCGCCAGATGCAGGTGCCCGTGACGGATCAGCTCCGGCATCTCGCGATAGAAGAACGTCATCAGAAGCGAAGCGATATGCGCCCCGTCCACGTCGGCATCCGTCATGATGATGACGCGCCCGTAGCGCAGACGGCTGATGTCGAACGATGCTCCGATGCCGCAGCCCAGAGCCTCGGTCAGGTCCCGAAGTTCCTGGTTGGCCCGCAGCTTGTCGGTTGTCGCGGAGGCCACGTTGAGGATTTTTCCCCGCAGCGGCAGCACGGCCTGCGTCTCGCGGTCACGGGCCTGACGTGCCGAACCACCGGCCGATTCGCCCTCCACGAGGAACAGTTCCGTCTCGGCTGCATTTTCGCGGGTGCAGTCCGTCAGCTTGCCTGGCAGGCGCAGCTTGCGCGTCGCGCTCTTGCGGGCCGTGTCCTTGACTTCGCGGCGGCGCAGACGCTCTTCCGCCCGCTCCACCATGAAGGCCAGCAGGGTGTCAGCCTGTTGCGGATTGCCGCCAAGCCAGTGATCCACACGGTCACGCAGTGCGCCTTCGACCAGCCGTGAAGCTTCCTGTGAGGTCAGCTTGTCCTTGGTCTGGCCCTGGAACTGCGGATCGCGGATGAAGACCGAGAGCTTGGCAGCCACGGAGCCAAGGACATCCTCGGCCGAGATCGCAGCAGCCCGTTTGACCTTGCGCTGGTCGCCCCAGGCGCGCAGCCCCTTGACCAACGCCGCCCGGAACCCGGCCTCATGCGTGCCACCCTGCGGCGTGGGAATCGTGTTGCAGAACGAGGAGAGCGAGGCCGTACCGCTCTCAAGAAATGCCACCGCCCATTCCACGCGCCCGCCTGTACGGCCGTCTGCCGCAATCGGCAGCTCGACGTCGCCGGCCCAGATCGGCGTCAGCAGATCCGGATCCGGTCCGAGCTCTGCCGAAAGGGCGTCTTCCAGACCGTTGGGGAACTGGATGGTGGCCTCGACCGGTGTCTCGTCCCCGGCCTTGATGAGGGACGGCTCGCATTTCCACTGAATCGTCACCCCCCGGAACAGCGCGGCCTTGGAGCAGCACATCCGGTAGAGGCGCGCAGGGGAGAAATGATGATTGCCAAAAATTTCCGGGTCGGGCGTGAAACGCACCGTCGTCCCGCGGCGGTTGGGCGCATTGCCGACTTCCGCCAGCGGCGCCAGCGAGACACCGCGCACGAAGTCCTGCCGGTACAGCGTCCGGTCCCGCGCGACCTCGACTTCCAGCTTCTCGGACAGCGCATTGACGACCGAACTGCCGACGCCATGCAGGCCGCCGGAGGTGTCATAGGCCTTGCCGGAGAACTTTCCGCCCGCATGCAGCGTGGTGAAGATCACCTCAAGCGCGGATTTCTTGGGAAATTTCGGATGGGGATCGGTTGGAATACCACGGCCATTGTCGCGCACCATGAGCGTGCGCGGGCCTTCCAGCCGGACATCGATGGTCGTGGCGTGCCCCGCCACTGCCTCATCCATCGCATTATCAAGGATTTCGGAGGCCAGATGGTGATACGCGGTATCATCCGTGCCGCCGATATACATGCCCGGACGGCGCCGGACGGGCTCAAGCCCTTCCAGCACCTCGATGTCGTGGGCGCCATATTCCGTGTCGACCGTCCCCTTGCGGGTGCCGCCGGCCCGGGTTTTGCCTGTCTTTCCTGACTCGAACAGATCGCTCATGTCTGCGTTGTCGCCGTCCCGTCACGGAACGTCAAGCGAACGCTTCGCGACAGGATCAGAGATTGGCTCAGGCGCGGTTCGTGCGACGGGTGGTGGCCCGCTTCGTTACGCCCTTGCGGGAGTGGCGATCCACCGTGGCCGGGGCTTCACAGCTCTCATAAGAGGCCGGCTGGGCGACGTCCTTGGCTTCAGCGTAATGCGCCAGGTCGGACGCGGTTTCCAGCGCGTCGATCTCATCGAACATGGCTTCGCGCTGCTGGCAGAACACCGTGCCGGATTTCAGGCCACCCAGCGACTGGATGTCAGCAAGCTGCGTGATGTAGTCGTCATGCTCGACCTGGGCGCGACGGCCATAGGTCGTGCGGAAATAGCTGTTCAGACGCTCATCGGCGCTCAGCAGGGCCGGGCGGAACTTGCCGACAAAGGCATTGTAACGCTCCTGCGCCTTGCAGGACAGCGCCGTCACCATCAGCTCGGACTTCAGGCCGGCCACATCGAAGGCTTCGTGAGCGGGCGAATTGCCACAGTCCGCAGCGCGGGCGGACAGGGGATGAACGGCAGCAAGCGTAGCGCAGGAAAGCCCGACAGCAAGCAGGCTCTTGAAGGAACGACGAAAGATCGACGGCATTGACAGACTCCACAAGACCGGATCGACCGGCCACAACCACTGGAACAGACTACCCGCGGTCGACCCCCTGCGAAAGCTGATTCTGCGTCTGAGGAACGTGCGGCAAGCCCTTAATCCGAAACATGATTTCGTGGCAGAAAATGGGCGCATACCCTCTCAACACCAATTTATCCGCCATCAGGCATAAAATACCGTCAAAATGGTCGCTGTCCCTTCACGCAGTCTTTCGCCCCGTGCTGTCCTGTTCTACATCCGAACGTCTGTCCGCCGTGAAAACGCGGCATGTCCAGTCACGATGCGTTGGAGTTGACCGTGCGTCTGCGAGGTTCTGCCATTACCCTGGGTTCGGCACTTGTCGTATCCCTGCTTCTCTCCGGTTGTGCCCAGCAGCCGATCGTCCAGCGTTCCGTGGCTCCGAATCCCTTCGGCTACCAGCGGACCTCCGCTGTCTGTCACGTCTCCGCCGTCAAAAAGGCCGCTGACGGGACAATGAGTGTCGACATGACGGTCCGCAGTGATGACGGACTGTGCTCCATCGCCATCCAGAAGCCGATGGGTGGCAACTATGCCTCCTTCGGTGTCAGTCCGGCGCCGACACACGGCAAGGCCTTCCTCTACAATTACGATGGCAAGACCTACGTGGACTACACGCCGGCTACGGCCTATGCCGGAACGGATTCGTTCACGGCCGAGCTGATCCCCGGTGGCGGCCAGAAGCGCGAGCACCTGACGATCCACGCCACGGTCGACGCAACAGGCGTTGTTGTTCCAAAGCCGCCTGCCGTTGTCGCCCCGACACCGACCAAGACGACCACCAAAAAGGCGACTGTCCGTCACACGGTGCGCCGCAAGAAATAAGCGTCCATCCCGCTGATGGATCCAAAAGGGCGGAGAGATCTCTCTCCGCCCTTTTTTCATGCCTGACAGTCACAAAAAAAACCGGCGGCCTCACAGGAGACCGCCGGCTGGCCGGATCGCGGATAGACCGTCTTACTTGAAGTCGATTTCTACCCGGCGGTTCTGGGGTTCGCGGGTATTGGGGCCGGTAACCACCAGCGGGTGGCTCTCGCCAAAACCCTGCGTCGTGATCAGCCCTGCGGCTACGCCATCACGTACCAGCTCTTCCTTGACCGTGTTCGCACGACGCTGCGAGAGCGCCATGTTGTAGGCCTCGCCACGGTGTCCGGGATGGGCGGCCGAGGTGTCGGTATAGCCGCTGACCTCGATATGCGTGACCTGCACGGACGTGGAATTGCGTGCCGCAGCAGCCACCACAGCTTTGGCGCGGGCGCTCAGCTCAGCCGAATCCCAGTCGAAGAACACCAGATAGGTGCGGGTGGGGGCCGGGGCAGGGATCGGCATGGGAGCGGCAACCGGTTTCGGCGGCGGGGGCGCCGGATTGAACTCGTAGCGCAGCCCCAGCATCAGGGAATGATTGAAGTCCGTGCGGGTATCGCGGTTACCGCTGGAAACCCCGAATTCCTTGGTCTTGTCCCAGCCACCATAAATACCGGTTGCCGTGGCATGATGCCCGTTCGGGCCCATCAGCGTGTAGAAGCGGTATTCCGCCGTGGCCGACAGACCCACGACCCAGGGAACAGGGAAGGACAGACCGAAGATACCCTGATAGGCAAAGTTCCCGGTCGTGCCGCCCACGTGCTGGTCAAAAGCGCCGTTCGGAGCATGAACATAGGTGTTCATCGCCTGCCAGCCATAGCCGATACCGGCGCCAAAATACGGGAAAACCCAGGATTTGCCGATATCCATGTCGAACAGCGCATTGGCCATGACGCCATAGCCCTGCTGACGGCCACCGACGGATGACGGGAAGGTGCTGGAGCGGAACTGCTGCAGGCGGTTGTTGCGGTAGTTGCCTTCGACTTCGACCCGGAAACCGTTTCCAAGCCCATAGCCGAGGCTGCCAATCCCGGTTACGCCGGCCTGGTAATGGTCGCGTCCGCTCGGAAAGACAGGGGACAGGCGTGCGGTCTGGTCCTGATTGAAGCTCGCACCGCCTTCACCTGCAACATACAGGCCTTTGACGGGCTGTGCGGTTGCGGCACCCATGACGAGAATCGAAACGCCTGCAGTGAACCCGGCGCGGGTAAGCCAGGTCCTGACAACGGATCGTTGCGTCATGTCCATTTCTCTCCAACCAGCCAAATCTGCCAACCTTATCTGTGTGTGTTCTTGCCGAAAGCTCGGACGATGGCAACGCATCACACAGCACAATGCCGCATCATGCGGTTTTCTTTATGACAGGTTCGCCATGTGCTGTGTCTTCCCTCCCACAGTTTATGCCTCTTCGTCCAGATCGAGGCGCCGCGATCCGAGCGTCCGCTCCACGGGTTGGGAGACATCCCGCATCTCCAGTTCGATGATCCACAGGTCCGGGTCATATTTCTTCTGGCGCTCCAGATAGGCGTCCACACTGGCCGGATCGTGGGCGTCCACGCGGGCCCAGTCGGAGCCGTCTTCCCGCAGGACGCCGAGTCCGCCCGAACGGTCCGTCAGGACGATCAGAACCGCACCGGCGTCTTCGTCACCTTTCTTCAGGACCATGGCAGACGTGCCGTCCGAGGAAATACGGCGTAGGACAGCCCGTACCCACAGTCCCGTTTTCAATCGTGCGCCCATGACTGTTTTCCGTTCATCCTGCAAGGTTAGTGGAGGGGCGCGCTGTTCTCGTCAGGAACAGACTCCAGAGCCGCCCTGTAGGCGGCGGGGGAAGACAGCAGTGCCCTCGCTGCGTCGATGTCGGCGTCCGAACCGATGGCGGCCGGACAGTGCTTCCGGATCTCGAGGATTTTCGAAACCGGAACCGGGTAGCGGGCCGCGCGCGCCATCTGCACGGCTTCGGCCTGCAGGGTGTTTCCCTGCTTGAGCGCAGAGATCTGGGCCTGCAGGGAGTCCGTGCCGAGTGACGTGCAGAGTTGCGGCATGACGCCCAGCCCCTGGATCGGCCAGCCGAGAGGAGCCTGATTGCGACTCCACGTCACGAAGAGTTCGCCCCCGTTCGGCATCTGTCCGATCACCTGCACGAGTCCCTTGCCCAGCGTCTCGCTGCCGATCACGACAGCGCGGCGATGATCGGCCAGGGCGGAGGCCAGGATTTCAGCAGCACTCGCTGTCCGTCCATCCACGAGAATTGCCACGGGTGTCCCATTGGTCATGTCCCCACCCTGAACGGCCCAGATGTGGTTGGCCAGAGGGTTTCGGCCATGCGTGGTCACGGCAACCCCGTGATCCAGCAGCAGGGCCGCCGTGGTCACGGCCTGCTGGAGGACGCCGCCACGGTCTCCGCGCAGATCGATGATGATTCCCGCGGCCTTCTTTCTGTCTGCAGTCTGTGAGGGCGCATCCGGCGTCGGCTCATCTACGACCTGATCAATGTACTGGCTGATTTCCTCGGCTGTCTGGGTCGAAAAGGAGGTGACGCGCAGAACGGTGAAGGGCCCGTCCGTCGAGGCAAACACGGTCTCGGGGGGCACCTGCGCGCGTTCCAGCCGAACGGTCGTCGTCCGGTGTCCCTTCGCGGCGATTCCCAGTGTAACGGACGTATGTTCGTCACCATCCAGCCATGCCTGGACCGTGGCGACATCCTGACCACGCGTCGTCCGCCCGTTGACGGAAACCAGACGCTCCCCCATGTCCACGCCGGCTTCCCAAGCGGGGCCGTTGGCATTGACGGCGGTGATCACGATCGTCCGCCCGCTCTGTCCCAGGCTCAGACCGACCGTTCCCGTATTGCCCGTCCGCCGGGTGCGGTCCGACATGGCGGGCGAGGGGCCAAGATAGCGGGAATAGGGATCGAGATGATTGAAAAGCTCGTCAAAGAAACCCTGCAGAAGGGCATCTGATCCGGCGTCGCGCAGGGTGGAGGAGTGCTGCCAGGCTGCCTGCATGGCAGCCGTGACCAGATCGGCCCATGCGCCGTTGCTGTCTGCGGCAGGCATGGTCCGGCTGAATATGACCGTCTGCCCCTGAAGGACGTTCAGCACAGCCGGTGTATGCGCGGATGCGTCAGCAGTCTTTTCCGCTGCCATGGCAGCACCCGGAGTATGCGCGGTTGCGGGTTCCGAAACTGCAGACTGCGTTTCGGTAACGGACAGCGTCGGGTCAATGGCTGTCAGACCATCCAGCCCCCAGACACAGAAATCCCGCGCGGAATGGGCTTCAAGCGTGCGTGGCTCCAGAAAGCCGAGGGCTGCAACCAGAACCTCCCGTGTGACGGAGGCTGAAAATGTAGGTGGGACAGGTGTGGGCGTGGCGGCGGACGCGGCCTGCCCAGCAGCAGGAGCCGGCTGTGATCTTGCGGATCCTGTCGGGGCTACCAGAAGAAACATGCAGACCACCAGACACAGGGCCGGGTGACATGCCGCCTCGCGGCTGCGCGGCATGAAAAAGGTCATAGGGCGGACGGCATGACGCAAGACGGGGTCCTTGGAGACGGGACGGCAAAAAACGGCTGCTCCCGTAACGTGACCACGCCACAAACTTCAGCCACGGTAAAGACTTGCCAGACCGAATGTGGGGTCGGGAGTGCCATCTGGCAACACTGCCGACCCGATCTGTTCTCAGTCTTCCGACGACGTGTCGGAGACAGTCTTACGCTTCCGCGGCGTTGTGGTTTTCGTCTTTGTGGCGGTTTTGGCCGGACTGCGCTTTGTCGCCTTCTTCGGAGCCGCCTCATCACCTTCCGCAGACGCAACGGCTTTCTTGGCCTTTGCAGCTTTTGGAGCGGCTTTTTTGGTCGAAGATTTTTTTGCGCCACCTTTCAGTGGTTTGCCCTTCTCCGCCAGAAGCGCCACGGCCTCATCCAGCGTGACCTCGTCCATATCCTGCCCCTTCGGCAGGTTGGCGATCAGCTGGCCATGCTGCGCGTACGGACCAAAACGTCCCTTGCGGATCATGACCGGTTCGCCGTCTTTCGGGTGCAGTCCCAGATTGCGGATGGAGGCCAGTTTCTTGGCCAGCGCATCCACGGCACGGTTCAGCCCGACGGTCAGGACGTCATCGTCCTTGTCGAGCGTGCCGTAGATGGCGCCCATCTTCACATAGGGTCCGAACCGTCCCAGACCGGCCTCGATCTTCTCGCCTGTCTCGGGATGAAGCCCGACCAGACGTGGCAGGGACAGCAGCCCCAGCGCCTGTTCCAGCGTCATGGTGTTGCCGTCGAGACCCTTGGGAATGGTCGTCCGCTTGGGCTTGGCTTTTTTGTCTTCGGGGTTCGGCTCTCCGCGCTGGATATACAGACCGTAAGGCCCGCGGCGGATCGTGACGTCTTCACCGGTCTCCGGATCCTGTCCCAGAACTTTCGGGCCGTCATTCAGCCCTTCGGTATCGCCTTCCTCGGCCACCAGACGGCGGGTGAACTGGCAGGTCGGATAGTTCGAACAGCCGATGAAGGCGCCGAACTTGCCCAGCCGCAGACCCAGTCGCCCGGTTCCGCAGGACGTGCAGACGCGCGGATCGGCGCCATCGGGACGTGGCGGGAAGAAATGCGGTCCGAGGTCTTCGTCCAGTGCGTCGATGACGTCCGAGATCTTCAGATCCTTGGTCTGCGCCACGGCAGCCGAGAAGTCATGCCAGAAGGCGGCCATGACATCATGCCAGTCGGCCCGGCCGCCCGAAATGTCATCGAGCTGCTCTTCGAGCGAGGCCGTGAAGCCGGTATCAACATAGCGCTCGAAGAACGACGTCAGGAATGCCGTGACCAGACGGCCGCGATCTTCGGGAACGAAGCGCCGTGCGTCCAGGCGCACATAGTTGCGGTCCCGCAGCACACCGAGGATGGAGGCATAGGTCGAGGGACGGCCAATGCCGATCTCTTCCATTTTCTTGACGAGCGAGGCTTCCGAATAGCGCGGCGGCGGCTGGGTGAAGTGCTGCTCGGCCTCCACAGTCCCCGTCGTCAGGCGGTCGCCTTCCTTCATGGGCGGCAGGAGCTTGCCGTCCTCGTCTTCGGCCTTCGTGTCGTCACGGCCTTCGATATAGAGCTTGAGGAAGCCGTCGAACGCGATGGTCGAGCCCGTGGCGCGCAGAAGGGTCTGGCCGCTCGCATCCGCCAGCGTTACTGCCACCTGATCCAGTTCGGCCGACTGCATCTGCGAGGCGACGGAGCGCTTCCAGATCAGCTCGTAAAGCTTCTTCTGCTCCGGCGTCAGGGCATGGGCGACCTGTTGCGGTGTGAGGAACACGTCCGTCGGGCGGATGGCCTCATGGGCTTCCTGCGCATTCTTGGCCTTGGTCGAATAGCTGCGCGGATAATCTGGAACGTATTCGTCACCGAACGCCTTGCCGATATGCCCGCGGATGGCCCCGATGGCTTCCTTTGCCATCGTCACGCCATCGGTCCGCATATAGGTGATCAGACCGGTGGTCTCGCCACGCAGATCCACACCTTCATAAAGCTGCTGGGCCGTGCGCATCGTGGTCTGCGCGCTCATGCCGAGCTTGCGCGAGGCTTCCTGCTGCAGGGTGGACGTCGTGAACGGCGGCGGCGGATTGCGCTTGGTGCGCTTGCGCTCGACGGAGCGGACCGTGAACTGTCCACCCAGAACGGTGTCGCGCGCACCGAAAGCCAGCTGCTCGTTGTTCAGGTCGAACTGGTCGAGCTTCTCGCCCTTCAGATGCGTCAGACGTGCCTGAAACGCCGCTTTGCCCGGGGTCGTGAAGCCGCCGGTGACGGTCCAGTATTCCTTGGGCCGGAAGACTTCAATCTCGGCTTCGCGCTCGCAGATCAGGCGCAGAGCAACGGATTGCACGCGCCCCGCACTCCGGCTGCCGGGCAGCTTGCGCCACAGGACGGGAGAAAGCGTGAAGCCCACCAGATAGTCCAGCGCGCGACGGGCCAGATAGGCGTCGATCAGCGGACGGTCCAGCTCACGAGGCGCTGCCATCGCAGCCGTGACGGCTGATTTCGTGATTTCGTTGAAGGTGACGCGATGGACGTCGACGTTCTTCAGAAGCTTCTTTTCTTCCAGAACGCTGCGGACGTGCCAGGAAATCGCCTCACCCTCGCGATCCGGGTCAGTGGCGAGGTAAAGGTTCTTCGCCCCCTTCAGCGCCTTGGTAATGGCAGAGATCTGCTTTGCGCCGCGCTCGTCCGTCTGCCAGCTCATGGCAAAGTTCTCGTCCGGGCGCACGCTGCCGTCCTTGGGCGGCAGATCCCGCACATGGCCGAACGAAGCGAGCACGGTATATCCGCTTCCCAGATACTTGTTGATCGTCTTGGCCTTTGCCGGGCTCTCGACCACCACAACGTCCGTCATCGCCACTCCGGTATTCCGCGTCACTTCAGTTCGGCAGCAACGCCACGCGTCCGCCGGGCACAAACTCCACGACCCCTCCGAGCTCCAGCTCGGCCAGCGTCGCAAGCACTGCCGACACGGAGAACTGGCAGCGGCGCACCACCTCGTCAACTGCTACAGGTGTTACGGACAGAAGCGCACACACTGTTTTCTGGATCACATCCGGATCAATCCAGTCATCTTCTGGCGCCGCGCCCCATGCGACTGAAGGCTCGGAAAACCCCGTCAGAAGCGGGTTGTGGCCTGGCGCGCGCTGCCAGGGCGCCAGCTCACGCGGGGGAAGTTCTAGCGGCAGGGCCTGAAGAATATCACTGATATTTTCTGTCAGCGTCGCCTGGCCCGTTTTCAGTAACTGGTTTCCACCCCGTGACCGCGGATCAAGCGGCGAACCGGGCACAACCAGAAGTTCACGGTTATAGGACTGGGCGAGATCAGCCGTGATCAGCGTGCCGGATCCAAGCATTGCCTCGATGATCAGGCAGGCCTGCGACATTCCGGCAATCAGGCGGTTACGCCGCGGAAAATGGCGAGCCTGGGGTGCAGTGCCCAGCAGCGCTTCCGTTACCAGACAGCCCCGCTCGGCAATCTGCTGCTGCAGGGAGGCGTTCTCAGGCGGATAGACATGATCCAGCCCACCCGCGATGGCCGCGACCGTCAGTCCGGGATGAAGAGCTGCGGCATGGGCCGCCGAGTCGATTCCCCGTGCCAGCCCGGAAATCACGCAAAGTCCGGCATGTGCCATCTCGGCTGAAAGGCTCTCCGCCATCCGGATCCCTGCAGCCGAGGCATTGCGCGCGCCCACAACTCCCACGGCGCGGACCGACAGTTTGCGCACGTCTCCAAGCGTGAACAGAACCGGCGGGGCATCGGGGACGCGGGACAGGAGAAGCGGGTAGTCCCGGTCGCTGCGGATCAGCATGTTTCCGCCCAGTTTTTCAAGGCGTTCCAGCTCCTCCGTCATGCGTGAAACGGATGGAATGACAGGCTCTTCCCGGCGCCCTGCCTTGCGCATCCGGGCAGGCAGGGCCGCCAGAGCTGCACCGGCGCTGCCATATTGCGTCATCAGTCGCGCAAAGTTGATGGAGCCGACACCGGGCGTCCGCGCCAGACGGAGTGCGTCGATTCGGTCTGTTGCGGACATGACGGGAAGGGGAGCTAGAGACGCTGTCATAAGATCTTTTTCTTAGGACAGATTCCTTAACAGGTACTTAAAATCTAGCGCCGGGAAGCCTGATCCACGTTCACACGCGGCTCCCGTCCTGTCAGAAGCCGGGCGATATTACCTGAATGCCGGGCCCAGATCAGCAGCGAGACAAGAAGCGTCGCCACGGAGATCGGTGAATGCAGCGGATGACCCGATAACAGAACCATCAGCACGGGAGCCAGAAGGAACGCCGCCAGCGCCCCGGCTGAGGAAATCCGGCTCAGACGCGCGACCAGCAGCCAGACCGCGCAGCAGGCCAGCCCAACCGGCCAGGACAGAACCCAGATCGTGCCCAGTCCCGTTGCAACGCCCTTGCCGCCGCGGAAGCCGAGCCAGACCGGAAAGCAGTGTCCGATCACGACGGCCACGGCCGCTACGGCCATGGTCGTCTCATTCGCCCCAGGAAAGAAAAACCGGGCGATCAGGACAGCCACTGCCCCCTTGAGGGCATCAAGAAGAAGCGTGGCCGCTGCCAGTCCACGGCGTCCCGTACGCAGGACATTGGTCGCGCCGATATTGCCCGATCCGATCTTGCGGATATCCCCGCCGCCGGCCAATGCCGTCAGAAGCAGACCGAATGGAATGCTGCCGATGACATAGGCCACGAGAGACAGGAGGATCAGCTGTGCCTGAAAGCCGCTCATGCAGCCGCATCCGGCTGGTTATCGGCCGTGAAGACCTCCACACCGCGTTTGAACGTGCGCAGGACACGGCCTTTCAGGTTCCGTCCATCAAAAGGCGTGTTCTGCGCCCGACCCGGAAGTTCCCCGGCTATGACGGTCCATGATTTGTCCGGATCGAACAGGCAGAGATCGGCATCGCTTCCGACTGCCAGCGTTCCGGCCTCAAGACCGAGCAGGGCTGCCGGAGCGGACGTCACCAGTCGCAACGCATCAACCAGTGGCAGCCCGGCGCCGAGCGTGACGCCCATCAGCGTGACCAGCCCCGTTCCACCGGCCCGCGCCTGTGCAAACGGCAGCCGCTTGTCGTCGGCGTCCGCCGGGGCATGATCGGAGGCTACGGCATCAATCGTCCCATCCGCCAGCGCAGCACAGACGGCCTTACGGTCCGCTTCGTTGCGCAGGGGAGGCGACAGTTTCGCATAAGTGCGGAAATCGCCGATATCGTCTTCCGTCATCGCGAAATAGGGTGGTGCTGTATCGCAGGTCACACGAATGCCGCGGCTTTTGGCCTCGCGGATCAGATCCAGTCCCTCCGCCGTCGAGACATGGGCAAAATGCAGGCGCGCACCCGTCATGTCCGCCAGACGCAGGTCGCGTGCGATCATGATGGCCTCGGCTGCTGCCGGAACCTGGGGCAGCCCCATCCGCACGGCGCGCGCGCCAGCCGTGGCACAGGCGCCCTTGGCCAGCGACGGCTCTTCCGGATGCTGAACGACGATGGCGTCAAGAAAACGCGAATAGGACAGCAGATTACGCATCTGCTTGGCATCAGCGATGGCCCGCGTTCCATCAGTAAACGCGACCGCTCCGGCGTCCCGCAGCAACCCGAGTTCGGCCATCTCGCCGCCCTCACAGCCGCGCGTCAGCGCACCGTAAGGATGGATCGAGACCATACCCGTCTCTTCGCCCCGAACGCGCAGCAGATGAACCAGCGCCGGATTGTCGATCGGTGGTGACGTATTGGGCAGAACCGCCATCGTCGTGATGCCGCCCGCTACGGCCGCTCGCGCGCCAGAGGAGACGCTCTCACGGTATTCCGAGCCCGGCTCCCCGAGCGCCACGCGCATGTCCACCAGTCCCGGACACAGGACTGCGCCCGCGCCATCGATGACCCGCGCTCCTTCGGGGACCGATCCATCTTCGCAGGCGACGATCTTCCCCTGACGCACCACAAGTCGTCCGGTCTCATCGCGACCCGAGGCCGGGTCGATCAGGCGGACATTTTCAAAAACGATATTACTCATACCGGCATCCGTGCCCGGGACAGGCGGTCCAGAACCGCCATCCGCACGGCCACGCCCATTTCAACCTGTTCGGAAATCACACTCTGGTCCGAATCCGCCACGTCCGACGCGATTTCCACCCCGCGATTCATCGGCCCCGGATGCATGACGAGCGCGCCAGGTTTCGCCAGCGCCAGACGCCTGCGATCCAGCCCGAAGAAACGGAAATACTCGCGGGCACTAGGCACCAGACCGGCGCCCATGCGCTCTTTCTGAAGCCGCAGGGACATGATGACATCCGCGCCTTCAAGCGCCTTGTCCATGTCGGAATACAGCTCGACATTCCCGAGCTCCGCAATGGCGGCGGGCAGGAGCGTCGGCGGTCCAGCCAGACGGACCCGGTTTCCGAACGCCGTCAGCAGATGGATGTTGGAGCGCGCCACCCGGCTGTGCCCGACATCACCGCAGATCGCGACGGTAAGGCCCTCAAGGCGGCCGAAATGACGGCGGATCGTCAGCGCATCGAGCAGCGCCTGTGTCGGGTGTTCATGCGTGCCATCGCCCGCATTGACGACACTGGCCTCCACCTTCTGCGAGAGCAGGGCAGGGGCACCGGATTGCGCATGCCGCACGACCAGCAAATCGCAGCGCATGGCGTTCAGCGTTGCTGCTGTATCCAGCAGCGTCTCGCCCTTGTTCACCGAACTCGTGGCGACGGACATGTTGATCACATCCGCGCCCAGCCGCTTGCCCGCGAGTTCGAAACTCGTGCGGGTGCGGGTGCTGTCTTCGTAGAACAGGTTGATGACCGTCCGTCCCCGCAGCGCATCACGCGGCGCAGAACGCGAGCGGCTCAGAAGCGCGTAGCTTTCCGCCAGATCGAGGAACGGCACGAGCTGTTCGGCCGACAGCCCCTCGATTCCCAGCAGATGCCGGGGGACGGAAGGCTGCTCAGGCATCGACAGACCCGGAAGCGAGAACGGCGGCAATGCGGGCCAGGACCTCGTCCTGACCCAGAGCCGACAGCGTCAGGTCAATGCCCGGAGAGGTCGTAGAGCCCGTCATGGCAGCGCGCAGCGGCTGGGCCACGGAGCCGAGCTTGATTTCGTGCTTCTCGGCATAGGCGCGCAGCGTGGCGTCGATGGCTTCGGGCGTGAAATCCTTGAGAGCGGCGAGTTCCTTGCCGACGCCTTCGAGAACCCTGCGTCCATCCTCGCCGAGCAGCTTCTCGGCCTTGGGTGTGAAGGTCAGCGGCAGGGTGAAGCCTGCAAAAGCGGCATTATCCGCCAGTTCCACCAGCGTCTTGGCGCGTTCCTTGAGGCCCGGCATCATCGCAAGGATGCGCGCGCGGGTTTTGTCGTCCGTCCCCACACCTTCTCGGCCCTGAAGGCGCTCCATGACGTCATTCGTCAGGCGCGTATCATCAGCCTGACGCATCCAGATTCCATTCAGATGCGCCAGCTTGACGTAATCCATGCGCGATGGGGACCGGCCCACGCCGTCTAGATCGAACAGCTTGATCTGCTCTTCACGGGAGAGGACTTCGGCATCGCCATGACCCCAGCCCAAACGCAGCAGGTAGTTGCACAGGGCTTCCGGCAGATAGCCTTCCTCGCGGAAATCCACGACTGACTGTGCGCCGTGACGCTTGGACAGCTTGGCGCCATCCGGTCCGTGGATCAGCGGCAGATGTGCGAAATGCGGCAGGTCCCAGCCCATGGCGCGATAGATCATGGCCTGACGGAACGTGTTCGTCAGGTGATCGTCACCGCGCATGACATGGGTGATCTCCATGTCATGATCGTCAACAACCACGGCATGTAGATAGGTCGGCGTGCCATCGGAGCGCAGCAGGATCAGATCGTCCATCTCCGCATTCGCCACGCGGACTTCGCCCTGCACCAGATCCTTGATGACGGTCTCACCTTCGCGCGGTGCCTTGAGACGTACCACATAAGGTGCGCCCTCGGGGGCCTCGGACGGATCGCGGTCCCGCCAGGTGCCGTCGTAACGGGGCGGGCGCTTCTCGGTCATGGCCTTCTCACGCATGGCGGTCAGCTCTTCCGGCGTGCAGAAGCACTTGTAAGCCTGCCCCTTTGCCAGAAGCTCCAGCGCGACTTCCGTGTGGCGGTCCTGACGTGCGGACTGGAAAACCGGCTCCGCATCTGCCTCGATCCCCATCCAGGCCAGACCGTCAAAGATCACGTCCACGGCTTTCTGGGTGGAGCGTTCCTTGTCGGTGTCCTCGATCCTCAGAAGGAATTCGCCGCCGTGGTGGCGTGCAAAGAGGAAATTGAACAGGGCGGCGCGGGCATTGCCGACATGCAGCAGACCCGTCGGGGAGGGGGCAAATCGCGTACGGATGGTCATGTCACCGTCATATCACGCTCTGCCCTGCGCTTCCATCCGCCAGCACAGGGTCCTGTTTGCGGCCCCTCGCTCCGCCGATCGCCGGATTGTCCGGGAAAACCGTCAAAACGCCGTGTCTTACAAAAAGCTAAGCCTCTTCAAGCGCGTGTGATTTCCTGTCCTTTCCCGAACCTGCCTATCCTGTACCTCAATAGTCCGGATGGTGCCTTTTCGATGAACCGACGCGATTTCAACGCCCTGCTGGCAGGGCTGGGACTGACCTTCGGAGAGGGCAGGATCCATCATGCGAGCGCCACGACATCGCACGTGGACGTCTTTACGCTGCACGCCAATGACTGGGTGCCGAACAATCCGGACCTTCCCGTCATTGTCTATCGCAATGCGCTGGAAGCAGGGCCGAACCGTGAATCGGTCTATGAGGATCTGTTTGCCCGTAACGGCTGGCCACCGCAGTGGCGGAACGGCGTTTATCCGTTTCACCACTATCACAGCCTGGGGCATGAAGTTCTGGGGTTCTCCAACGGCTCTGCCCGCCTCATGCTCGGTGGCCCGAAGGCCCGGACGGTCGAGGTGCGTGGTGGCGATATCGCCCTGCTTCCGGCGGGAACGGGACACTGCAATCTTGGCTCGGATGAAGATTTCACTGTCATTGGCGCTTATCCGCCCAACCAGTCCTTCGACATTCTCCGTGCTGCGCCCACAGCAGAACAGAGCGCCCGCATCCATGACCTGCCATTCCCGAAAACCGATCCGGTTCAGGGCGGAGCAGGCGTCCTCGCACGGGAATGGCATCCCTCATGACAGCCTTTCCTCTCAGACGACGTCCCTTTCTTGCAGCGCTCGCAGGTCTGGCCACGGTCAGCAGCGCCAGCGCGGTTGAGAGCACAGGCCAGAAAACCCGGATCGGCATCATCGGCACCGGCCATGTCGGCACGACGCTGGCCGAACTCTGGGTCCATGCGGGCTATCACGTCATGGTCTCGGCCCGTTCCCTGACCGAAGCGCAGTCGCTCGCAACGTCGCTTGGCCCGCTCGCTACCGCCGGAACCCCGGCCCAGGCGTCGGCTTACGGAGATATCGTGGTTCTCGCCGTGCCCTATGGCGCCATTCCGCAGCTTGGCCCGCAGCTCAGCCGGACGCTGCTGGATAAGGTCGTGCTTGACCCGTCCAATCCCTACCCCTGGCGGGATGGGGCGATTGCGGATACGGCGCAGAAGGATGGGGCGGGTGTGACGACCCAGCGTTATTTCCCGTCCGCGCATGTGGTGCGGGCGTTCAATTCCGTCGACATGACCACGCTCCGCTCCGAAGCCCATCGTGCGGCGCCTCTTCTGGCCGTACCGGTTGCGGGAGATGATGCGCAGGCCGTGTCGCAGGTGGTGGCGCTGGTAAGGGCGGCCGGATTCGAGCCTGTGGTGACCGGAAATCTTGCGACTGCAAAGCTGTTTCAGCCGGGCAACACCGGTTTTGAGCTGGAACAGGATGCCGCTGGTCTGAAACAGGCGCTTCACCTGTCGCAGTAAGGGAAGTCTGTTCGGGATGCGTCGGCCTCGAGTGAGGAGGCGCGTCCTGCGGAAAAATCCGTTACGGTCCTGTCCGTGAAAACAGAGCCCCTTTCCGTTCCGGACCTTGATCCGCGCGAACTTCTGGCCAGCCCGGAGTCCCCTGACCCCGCATTGACGCCACCGCCTGCCATCATCCGGTCTTTTCTGGATCAGGGGCGGCAGATGATCTGCTGGCTTCCGGTCGCGGTTGGGCTCGGAGCCATGCTGTATCTGGTTCTGCCGTTCGAGCCTTCCATCCTGTCTGTTGTGCTCGTCACGGTTCTGCCGATCCTGATGGGGTCTGCCTGTTTCTGGTGGGGCTGGCAGCGGCTGTTTCCGCGTTTGCTGGGATTCGCGCTGCTCTCTGCGGCGATCGGGTTTGGCGATCTGGCGTTTCAGGCCCGGATGCAGCCGCCGATGCCGGCCCTGCCCAGCCATGCGACGGTTCTGACCGGGCGCGTCCAGTCGCTGGAAATCCTGCCGCCCCGCAATGATGACGAGGATGACGGTCATCGCGTGACACTTGCGGATGCTGTGTTTGACACGCCTGTCGATGCCGGGATGGCGCCGTTGCGCCGGACGCTGCATATCCGTCTGCGCGATGATGACGATCTGCTTCCCGAGCCCGGAAGCACAATCCGCCTGCGCACCATGCTGCGCGCACCGCCACCACCCTCCTGGCCCGGCGGGCGGGATCTTCGGCGGGAAGCCTGGTTCTCGGGGCTGGCCGGAAGCGGCTATGCGCTTGGTCCGGCCAGCCTTTCAGGCGCGCCCTCCCGCCAGTCCTGGATTGAATCCCTGCGCGAAACCGTGGCTCTGCGCGCCAATGCGGCGCTGTCTGACCAGACTGCCGCCATTGCCGCGACGCTTCTGGCGGGAGAGGCGGGGAGCATCGACCAGCATACGCGCGAGACGTTTTCCGCTTCGGGGCTGGCGCATCTTCTTGCTGTGGCTGGGCTGCATCTGGGGCTTGTGATGGCGGCTGTCATTGTGACGCTGCGCTGTGGTCTGGCCGCCATTGAATATGTCGCCCTGCGCTGGCCGTGCCGGCAGATCGCTGCTGTTGCCGGCCTGCTGGCCGGGGCGGGTTATGTGATGCTGACAGGCGCGCATCTTCCCAGCCTGCGCGCGCTGGGCATGGCCAGTATCGTGACGCTGGCCATCGTGACCGGGCGACGCGTGCTGTCCATGCGCTCGCTGTCCATCGTGGCGCTCCTGATCCTGCTGGTTTCGCCGGTCTCGGTTATCGATGTGTCGTTCCAGATGTCCTTTGCCGCCGTGATGGGACTGATCGCGGGCTATGGTGTCCTGCGTGAGCCGCTCATGCGCCTGCGGGGTGAAGGAGAGTGGTATCGTGTTGTCGCGTCCCATTGTGCTGCGCTTGTCCTGACCAGTCTTCTGGCCGGACTGGCGACCCTGCCGGTCAGCATGGCGCATTTCGGCGCGCTCCAGCCCTGGTTCGTGCTGGCCAATCTCGTGGCTGTGCCGCTGGCAGCGGTCTGGATCATGCCGGTCGGGCTTCTGGCGCTCGTGGCCATGCCGTTCCATGCCGAAGCGCCTTTTTTAAAGCTCATGGGGATAGGAATCCACATCGTGCAGGCGCTGGCGGAGCGTGTGGCGGCGTTTCCGATGGCGCATCAGCCTGTGCCCGCCATGCCGGGCTGGGGTCTGCTTCTGGTCATGCTCGGACTGTGTTTCCTGTGCCTGTGGAAGGGCAGGGTATGTCTTGCTGGTCTGCTGCCTATCGCGGTCGGGCTGGCCTCGATCTGGCTTGCGCCGAAGCCGGATATTCTTGTTTCTCCGGATGCGGGGCTGATGGCTGTGCGTCGTCAGGGTGTGCTTCTGGTCGGGCCTCATTCCAGCCTGCAACGCCGTACACTGGAAGACTGGCAGCAGGCTCTCGCCCTTCCCACGGCGCCGCTACCGTCAGACTGTCTGTCGGGTCCGTGCCGGATGTCTCTTGGTGCGCAGACCGTCCTGCTGCGTGTGCGTGATGCTTCGGATGGCAATAATCTTCCTACCGTGGAGCTGTGCGAGGGCGTGAGCTTGTTCATCAGTGCCTCGCCTGCGCGGAAAGGCTGCCCGGATGTGCCGTCTATCGACCGGTTTTCGGTCTGGCGGGATGGGGCCTACAGTGTGTTTGCAGGGCAGGATCTTAAGGTCATCTCGGACCGAAGCTGGCGGGGAAACCGGCTCTGGGTGCCGCCCGTGGGCTGGCATGGCATGCCCAACCTGCCTCTGGCCCAGTCTGAGTGAGCGCCTCTCAACCTTTTGGAAAGCAATCGCCCTGTAGGATCGCCGTACAAGGAGGTCCGCTATCGTGGCTTACAAACCCGCAACGGGCGTTCTGCTCGCGCTTGCACTGACGGCAGCTGTTCCGGCGCAGGCCGCTCCCGCCGTGATCTGGGAAGGGCTGAGCCTGGGTATGAGCGTGCCGGAAGCAAAGTTCAGCCATCCGGAAATGATGGCGCTTCCCGCGCCGGTGCCCCGGGCGGGTTTCGCGCGCTATGTCATGCAGGGGCCGTCGATCGGGTCGTGCCTGTCGAATGTGGATGTGAATTTTCTGGGCGGGCGTCTGGCTTCGGTGGAGGTCCATGCCCTGACGGATACGGATTCTGGCGATGTTCGCATCTGCGCCGAGGAATGGGGGCGTGCCGTCCGGCAGAAATACGGCCAGCCGCTTTTCGACGTGCGGACGCCCATGACGGAAAAGATTACCTGGAACGCCAATGGCTTTTCGGTGACGACGCATATGCGCGTGGTCAACACGATTGTGGTCTATTCCGTGTCCTATCAGGCCTCTCGCCGGACAGCGGCGCAGATCCTTTAGGTCGCAGCGGCTTTTCGTGCCGGCGGGGCCTGCATCCGCTTGTCGGGATAGAGGCACCATTTCGTCGCCGGGCAACGCCAGCATTCCGGTGCGCGCGCCTTGCAGACATAGCGTCCGTGCAGGATCAGCCAGTGATGCGCCGGGCGCAGCATGTCTTTTGGGATCCGCGCAACCAGCCCGTCCTCAACCTGTCGCACGGTTTTGCCCGGTGCCAGGCCGGTCCGGTTGCCGATGCGGAAGATATGCGTGTCTACCGCCATCGTATCCGCCCCGAAGGCGACATTCATCACGACATTTGCCGTCTTGCGCCCCACGCCGGCCAGCGCTTCTAGCGAGGCCCGGTCGGACGGGACCTGTCCTCCGTGCCATTCCAGCAACTGTTCGCATAGCAGCATCACGTTATGCGCCTTCGCCCGCCACAGCCCGATCGTGCGGATATGCCGCGCAATGCCGTCCTCGCCGAGGGCTGCCATGGACGCCGGATCGGGCGCTTCCTCGAACAGGCCCTTCGTCGCCTTGTTGACGGATTTGTCCGTGGCCTGGGCCGAGAGCACGACGCTCACCAGAAGTTCGAACGGATTGCGGAACACAAGTTCGCTCTCCGCGTTGGGGTTGGCCTCGGCCAGTGCGGTGATGAAGGCTTTCGCGACTGCCTTGCTCATGGCCCGGCTTGCGGTTGCGGGGGCATCGGTCATGACAGGCACTCCACTGGGATGTGTTACCGGGGCGTATTGCGGGGCTGTTGCGTCCGGTTGGGACAGACAGCAAGATACGGCAAAGTTCTGAAAATTCCATGCCATCACACCGTGGCCTGCCCTGCATCACACCGCAGGCAGACAGACGGCGGAGCGTTTTGTGTCCGATACCACTCTTCCCATGACCACCCAGCAGCAGGAGGGCCGCAAGCAGGACGTCTCCTTTACCGAGGTCCTGTCTTTCGTCTCCAGCCGCTGGCGGGACCATCCCCTTCTGCTGTCAAAGACCCTGGGTGGCGTCGGCCTCGCCACCCTGGCCGATGTCTGCACGCCCATTCTGGCGGGTCGTCTGGTGGACGATATTTCCCGCCATGCTGCTGGCCCCGCCGTTGAGCAGACGGCCGAGCTTCTGCATCTGCGAGACGATGCGTTCCTTATGGTCGGGGGGCTGATTGTTCTGGGACTGGTCGGATTGTTCGGGCGGCGCTCGTCCTTTATCGGGATTTCGCATCTCACGCTCGCCATCATGCACCGAATTGCCAATCAGGCTTTTGATCGGGTGCAGCGTTTTTCGACGGATTGGCATGCCAACAACTTTGCCGGCTCCACCGTTCGCAAGCTGACACGCGGCATCTGGGCGATCGATACGCTCGACGACACGCTGCTGCTTCTGATCGCGCCGGAAGTGCTGGTTCTGGGCGGCACGACGGCCGTTCTGATGTTCCGCTCGCCACTTATGGGCTCGGTGCTGGCGGTCTCGGTCGTGCTGTTTGCCTGGCTTTCCATCACCCTGACCCTGCGTTACGTCGCGCCCACCGCCCGTGCCTCCAATGAGTGGGATACGAAAATGGGTGCTGCGATGGCGGATGCCGTAACCTGCAACCCCGTCGTCAAGGCGTTCGGTGCGGAAGACCGGGAAGACGAGCGGCTCGACAGCATCATTCACGGCTGGCGTCAGCGCACCCTCAAAACCTGGATCCGCGGGACCAACAGCGCCAATCTTCAGGCCCTGTCATCGCTCGCCATGCGGATGCTCCTGATCGGACTGGCCGTCTGGCTGTGGTGGGATGGCAAGGCGGGGCCGGGTGACGTGGCCTATGTGCTGACGATGATGTTCCTCGTGCAGGGCTATCTGCGCGATCTGGGCCAGCAGGTCAGCCAGGTGCAGCGTTCTGTCAACGAAATGGAAGAGCTGGTGGCGATTTTCCGCCGTGAGCCTGCCATTCGGGATGCTCCTGATGCCAAGGAGGCCCGTTTCTCGCAGGGTGCCATCCACTTCGAGCATGTGGACTTCCAGTATCCCGGACAGGACAAGCCGCTTTACCACGATCTGACGATCGATATTGCGCCGGGCTCCCGCGTTGCTCTTGTCGGGCCGAGCGGATCGGGCAAGACGACCCTGACCAAACTGCTTCAGCGCCTTTATGACGTGAATGGTGGGCGGATTGTGGTGGACGGGCAGGATATTGCCCATGTGACGCAGGACTCCCTGCGCTCGCATATCGCCATCGTGCCGCAGGAACCGGTCCTGTTCCATCGGACGCTTGCGGAAAACATCGCCTATGCACGCCCTGATGCCAGCCGTGCCGAAATCGAGGAAGCCGCGCGTTTCGCCAATGCGGCGCCGTTCATCGAGCGCCTGCCGGAAGGTTATGAAACCATGGTCGGTGAGCGGGGTGTGAAGCTCTCGGGTGGCGAGCGCCAGCGTGTGGCCATCGCCCGCGCTTTTCTGGCCGATGCGCCGATCCTGATCTTTGACGAAGCGACGTCCAGCCTTGATTCCGAATCTGAAGCTCTTGTGCAGGACGCCATGCGCCGCCTCATGCAGGACCGGACCGTGATCGTCGTGGCGCATCGTCTTTCGACCGTCATGGAACTGGACCGCATTCTTGTCTTCAACCGGGGCGAACTGAAGGAAGATGGAACCCATGCCGAACTGATCGAACGGGAAGGTGGCATTTATCGCCGGCTGTTCGAGCTTCAGTCGCTGGAAGTCTGAACGGGGAGGGAAAGGGTGCGTTTTTGCATCCTTTCAGGTCTGGCTGCGTTCCTCCGTTCATGGACCTTTCCGCCCGGACCACAGGATGCCCGACGGGAGCCACACAGGAGACCGCTGCATGACCATCCGTTCCGCCTTCGCCGCCCTGCTGCTTGCAACGCCTGCCGCCCTGATCGTCGGGAGTGCGATGGCTGAACCGGTGGCGTTCGAACATGCGCGGCTGATCGACGGGACGGGCGCCCTGGCCCAGCCGGATGCCACGGTGGTCGTTGATAACGGCACCATCATCTCCGTGGGTATTCCCGCACCGGCCGATGCCCGTCATGTGGATCTGACGGGCAAGACGCTCATGCCTGCGCTCATTAGCGATCATAGCCATGTCGGGCTTGTGAAGGGTACGGGAGCCAGCCGCGATAATTACACCCGCGCCAATATTCTTGCGGCCCTGAAGCAGTATTCCGATTACGGTGTCCTGACCGTCACGGCGCTGGGTCTGAACCGCTCTCCGCTTTTCGATACGCTGCGTCAGGAACAGCATGAAGGCCGCAATCCGGGCGCGGATCTGTATGGCGTGGATCAGGGGATTGGCGCGCCTGATGGTGTGCCTCCGGCTGCCATGGTCAATGGTATCGGTCCCGATCAGGTTTTCCGCCCTACTTCGCCCGAAGAGGCCCGCAAGGACGTGGACCAGATGATCGCGGAGCATACGGATCTGGTGAAGCTCTGGGTGGATGATTTCCGCAATGACGTGCCCGACGGCAAGACCTATCCGATGCTGCCTCCGGCCATCTATCAGGCTGCGATCGACGAGGCGCATCAGCATGGCACGCGGGTTGCGGTTCATATCCATGATCTCGCCGTCGCCAAGGCCATCGTGGCCTCAAAAGCTGATATTCTCGCTCATGGCGTCCGGGACCAGCCGGTTGATCACGATCTGATCGCCGCGATGCTCCGTCAGGGAACATGGTACATCGCGACACTGGATCTGGACGAGGCGAACTATCTTTATGCCGAACAGCCCGAACTGCTTTCCAACCCATTCGTGCTGGCGGGGATGGATCCGGCCCTGCGCCGTCAGTTTACGGACCCGAAATGGCGTGCCGAGACGATGGCCAAGCCTCTGAGCAAGGCCTCGCATTATGCGCTGTCCATCAATCAGAAGAATCTGGCCGTCCTGTATCGTGCCGGCGTGAAGGTCGGTTTTGGTACGGATTCCGGTGCTGCTCCGACCCGTATTCCCGGTTTTGCCGAGCATCGTGAACTGTACCTGACAGTGCAGGCGGGACTCTCGCCCGTGCAGGCCATCAGTCTGGCGACCGGCAATGCCGCGGCGTTGATGCACCTGTCCGATCGTGGTGTGATCGCGCCGGGTCGTCGGGCCGATCTGCTGGTTGTGAATGGTAATGCCGATGAAAACATCGGTGCCGTGGACCAGATCGATCAGGTCTGGCAGCGGGGCACGCTTGTCAGCCACGGCCCCGTGCGTTCGAAGAACTGAGGAACGGTTATCCGGCGGTCTGGGGTCGGGAACGCCCTGACACCAGCCGGAACATCGGTCCCGTCAGGGTCGTGGAAATCACGGCCAGAACCATCAGGGATGCGAAGGCGAATTCCGAAATCATGCCATGGGCATGGAGGATGGTCGCTGCCACGATTTCCATCAGCCCTTTGCATTGCAGCAGCGAACCAATGCCCAGTGCCTGCCGGTGCGTCAGGCCCGGTGCTGGCGGGAAGATCCAGACGGCCAGGATCTTCGTGACAATGGCGATCACGACCAGCAGGAGCGAGGCTATGACCGACGGCCAGGTCAGCGCATCGCCGTCAATCCGAAGGCCGCTATGGCCGAAGAACATGGGGGCCAGCCAGATCAGTGAGAACGTACCCACGGCCTCGACTGGCAGGCGACGGACCCAGCGTGGCGGCATGAGCGCACCTGCGAAATAGGCTCCGATCAGCTCATGCAGGCCCAGTTCATGGCTCGCCCAGGACCCGGCGGCGAGATAGGCGGGGACAGCTGCCCAGATCACCCAGATCGGCGGGTTTTTGAGGTTCCGCGTGGCCCAGCTGCTGAGAAAGGCCATGCCGATCAGCAGCAGGACGGCCAGCCCCTCGAAACCGGTCCAGCCATGCAGGGCGTCAGGTCCGCGTGCCGCAAACTGCAGGATGGCCAGACCGATCCAGAGCGCGGCATCGTCCACGACCGCGAGTTTCAGGGCGAGCTGTCCAACAGGGCGATAGACAGGCTCCAGTTCGCGTACGATCCCGATCAGCACCGGCAGGGCACTGACGGAAATGCACAGCCCGATCGACATGGCGCCAATCCAGCCATTCCCATGGGGGGCCTGCCAGCCATGCAGCGGCAGGAAGAACAGTTTGACCAGAATGGTGCCGATGACGAATGGAATCCCCAGCGCCACAGTGCGCCGCACAGAAGGCGGCCCAGCGTCGGGGAGGGCAGGTTTGCGGCTTCGGGGGAATGGGTCGGGTTCTGCCACATTTCCAGCCCGGCAGTGAACGCCAGAACCAGAACGGCCAGCCAGCCGATATAATCGCCGTAGAGCGAGGGAATGCCGATGGTCGAGGCGGGAAAATGCAGGACCGCAAGAAGAATGCCGACCAGAATAGGCAGGATGGCAATCGGAATGGAGCGTCTGAGCAGCTGCCACAGTCCCCATGGGATAAGGGCAAATATAAATGCATCCGCCAACAGTGCTTTCACATTCCCCATGATGATCCCTTTTTTGTTTCTGGTCCGATCAGGGTAATATGAATCACAGAATTTGCGGTGATTTTTTGTTACTATGTATTTTGTGGATCTATGTTTGTGCTTTTTGGATCCAGAAATTCCAGAAAAAATAAACCCGGATTTTCCTCTTGGGAAAACCGGGTCTGTTCCAGTCAGGCTTCAATAAAGTCCTTCAGGAACTGCTCCAGCGCCCGCCCGCGATGACTGACGGCATTTTTCTCCGCTTCCGACATTTCCGCGAATGTCCGGCTTTCACCCTCGGGCACGAATATCGGGTCATAACCATGCCCGTGATCGCCCCGTGGCGGCCAGACGACCGTGCCGTGACATTCGCCCTGCACGGTCCGGGTCTCGCCATCCGGCCAGGCCAGACACAGGGCTGCGACAAAGAATGCCCGGTGATCCGGGTTATCGCCCATCTCCCGGTGTACGCGCTCCATCGCGACCTGCATGTCCTTGGCCGGCCCGCCCCAGCGCGCGGAATAGACACCCGGCCGGTTATCCAGCGCTGAAACGCAGAACCCGGAATCATCGGCCAGCGCGGGCAGTCCGGAGACCCGGGCTGCGGCCAGAGCCTTGATGGCGGCATTGCCGGTGAAGGTCTCTTCCGTTTCTTCCGACTCGGCCAGATCCAGTTCTGCGGCCGAGAGCACGATGATTCCGCTCCTGGCCAGCAGGGTGGAGAATTCGCGAAGCTTGCCGGCATTGTGGCTGGCAAGCACGATCTTTGAACCGGGGGAAAGTTTACGCATCATGCAGTCTCCAGCGCCTTGTTCTGGGCTTCGAACAGCCGTGCCGTGCCGAGCTTCGCCAGCCGCAGGAGTTCGAAGAATTCGCTTTCCTGAAACGGCTTGTCCTCGGCCGTCCCTTGAATTTCGATGATGCCACCATCTGCCGTCAGGACGAAATTCGTATCGGCCTGTGCGCTGCTGTCCTCGATGTAATCCAGATCCAGCACGGCACCGGCCTCCGTCAGTCCGCAGGAGACAGCCGCGACCTGCGCCGTCAGGGCCTGCGAGCGCTTGGCTTTTTTCAGCGCCAGAGAGAGTGCCACCCAGGCGCCCGTGATGGACGCACAGCGCGTGCCACCATCCGCATTCAGCACGTCGCAGTCGAGCGTGATGGTCCGCTCGCCGATCTTTTTCAGATCCACGCAGGCGCGCAGCGAACGTGCGATCAGGCGCTGGATTTCCTGGGTCCGGCCGGACTGTTTGCCCTTGGCGGCCTCGCGCTGGCCCCGGCTATGCGTGGCGCGCGGGAGCATCCCGTATTCCGCCGTGATCCAGCCCTGTCCCTTGTTGCGCAGGAAGGGCGGCACGCGGTCTTCGATCGTCGCCGTGCACAGAACTTCCGTCCCGCCCACACGGATGAGGGCCGAACCCTCGGCATGGCGGGCAAAGCCGGTCTCGATCGAAATAATGCGGTTTTCGTCCGGTGCACGCCCTGAAGGACGCTTGCCTGCGGTGTTGGTCATGTAAAAAGATCCTGTGGTCGAATATGTCCCGCCTCTACCGCGTTTGACGCGAAGGCATCCAGCCCCGACAGTTGGTTTACCATGATGCGACCACAGCCTCTCCTGTTCCGCCCCTCCATCCCGATGCCCCACGGTCTGGGTGATCGTGAAGCTGCGATCCTGCGGGAAATCGTCGAGGAATATGTTGAAACCGGCGAACCCATCGGCAGCCAGACCCTGGCCCAGCGCCTGCAGCCCAGCCTGTCCCCAGCCACCATCCGCAATGTCATGGCGGAACTGGCCCGTGCCGGACTGCTGTTCAGTCCACACGTCTCGGCCGGACGGCTGCCAACTGAAAAGGGCGTGCGCCTGTTTGTGGACGGGCTGCTCCAGTTCAGTTCCCTGACCGAGGAGGATCGCGCCAGCATCGACAGCCGCCTCGATATTCATGGACGCTCCTATCAGGACATTCTCTCCGAAGCGTCCTCCCTGCTGTCGGGCCTGTCTTCGGCCGCCGGACTGGTGCTCGCGCCGAAATCGGACGCGACTCTCAAGCATATCGAGTTCGTGGCGCTGGGTCCGGGGCGCGTGCTGGTCATTCTGGTGGGTTCGGACGGGCAGGTGGAGAACCGTATTATCGAAACGCCGCCCGGTGTTCCGCCTTCGGCGCTGGTTGAAGCCGGAAACTATCTCAATTCCCGTCTCGGGGAGCTGACGCTGGGTAATCTGCGCGAACGGGTGCGGACGGAGATGGATGCCAGCCGTCACGAACTGGATGCCCTGACTGCCAGCGTCATCGAAAGCGGGCTGGCGACATGGGACGCCGATGGCGGGACGCTGTTCGTGAAAGGGCAGGGGAAACTGCTGGCTGACATTACCGAGATCGAACGCCTGACAACCATCCGCATGCTGTTCGACCATCTGGAGACGCAGGAGACCATGCTCCAGCTTCTGCAACTGGCCGATGCGTCCGAGGGTGTGCGGATCTATATCGGGCGCGAAAGCGGCATGTTCGGCATGTCGGGCGTCTCCATGATCGTGGCCCCGGCCCGCAATGAGGCCCAGAAGATCGTGGGCGCCATTGGCGTGATCGGCCCGACCCGCCTGAATTACGGGCGGATCGTGCCGGTCGTGGACTACACCGCGCGGATGGTCGGGCGCCTGCTTGGCTGAAGTTTTCGGCAACCCTGACCCGTCCGGACTGTTGAACAGGGACCACGGAACATAGGAGCCTGCTCATGTCTGGACCCGACGCCCGCAAATCCGGCACTTTTCTGATCGGTGGAGACCTCAAGGTCCACCGCCTCGGTTTTGGAGCCATGCGCATCACCGGCAAGGGAATCTGGGGTGAGCCGCCCGATCATGAGCAGGCTGTCCGAACGCTGGAAAGCCTGGAAAAATTCGGCATCGACTTTGTCGACACGGCGGATTCCTACGGCCCGTTCGTCTCGGAAAACCTGATCCGCGAAGTGCTGTACCCCTATAAGGGCATGGTCATTGCCACCAAGGGTGGCCTGACACGTCATGGTCCCGATATCTGGAAGCCGGTCGGCAATCCCGATTATCTGCGCCAGTGCGTCCTGATGTCCATGCGGCGTCTGGGCGTGGACCGGATCGATCTGTGGCAGCTTCATCGGATTGGCCCCGACTGTCCGGCCGAAAAGCAGTTCGAGGCCATCGCGAAGTTCCGCGAAGAAGGCCTGATCCGGCATGTCGGTCTGTCGCAGGTGACCGTTGCCGAGATCGAAAAGGCCAGAAAGTGCTTCCCGGTCTCGACCGTGCAGAACCGGTTCAACCTCGTGGACCGCTCCTCCGAGGACGTGCTGGACTACTGCACGAAGGAAAATATCGGCTTCATTCCCTGGGCGCCTCTTGCCGCCGGTGATCTCGCCAAACCCGGCACCTCAATGGACCAGATCGCCCATCACCACCATGCCGATGCCGGACAGATCGCACTGGCCTGGCTGCTGAAACGCTCGCCCGTCATGCTCCCCATTCCGGGGACCGGAAGTCCCGAGCATCTGGCATCCAACGTGCGTGCAGCGTCCCTGCATCTCAATGATGAAGAGTTTGCCGAACTCGACCGTCAGGGCCATGACACATGGAAAGCGTCGCAGCGCTGAACATGAGGTTCTCGGGTGGCGCCTCTGCCACGAAATGACCCTTTCAGACGGGGGCGACGGCGGATACGGAACAATGCTATGCAGGCCGCATGACGCGACGTTCCTTCCGTTCCCGTAATTCTCAGGGCTCTGGCAATCCACATGGCCCGGGCGCCACGCCTCCACGTCCCCCACGCTTCCGCCGCTACCGGCAGTCGCTGGCGATCATTGCCGGCGTGGGGCTGGTGGGGATCGCCGGGGCTGGCATCCTGAGCTGGACGACCTATGCCAAGCTCGTGGCGGATCTGCCGAGCGTGGACAGCCTGCGCGCCTATCAGCCGCCGACCGTCAGCCGCATTTATGCTTCCGACGACCGGCTGATGGCGGAGCTGGCGAACGAGCGCCGGATTTTCGTGCCGATCAATGCCATCCCTGAGCGGGTGAAGGATGCTTTCATCGCGACCGAAGACCATAATTTCTACACGCATGGCGGTGTGGATTTCATGGCGATCGGCCGTGCGGGGCTGACGGATATCTTTGCGCGTCATGGTCGTCGTCCGCTGGGAGCCTCGACCATTACCCAGCAGGTCGCGAAGGTCATGCTGCTCAACAGCAATGTTCTGAGCTTCGACCGCAAGATCAAGGAAGCCCTGCTCGCCATGAAAATGGAGCAGGTGCTGTCCAAGGACAAGATCCTCGAAATCTACCTGAACGGCATCTATCTCGGGAACGGTGCCTATGGTGTTGCCGCTGCCGCCCAGAGCTATTTCAACAAGCCGCTGGATCAGCTTGATGATGCCGAGGCTGCCTCACTGGCAGCCCTTCCTAAGTCACCCACGAATTATAATCCGTTCCTGCATCCGCAGGCCGCGATGGCGCGCCGTAATCTTGTTCTGGATCTGATGGTCGAGGCTGGTGTGCTGACACGCCAGGAGGCCGAACAGGAAAAGCAGGAGCCACTGGTCCCGCAGCAGAAGCAGCGTTTCGGGCCGCTGCCGGATTCCGAATGGTTCGGCGAGGAAGTCCGCCGCCAACTCATCGCCCAATATGGGCAGGAGCGGGCGGCTCAGGGCGGGCTGGAAGTCCATACCAGCCTCGACCAGAGCCTTCAGGTCACCGAGACGCGCCTTCTGCATGAAGGCCTGATGAACTACGACCGCGTCCATAGCGGCTGGCGGGGGCCTCTCCGCAACCTGCCGAATATTCAGGATGACGGCTGGGAAAGCGTTCTCGATCACGTCACGCCTCCGGGCGGTATGCTGCGTGAGTGGCGTCTGGCGGTCGTGCTGCCCGGTGGCACGCATGTGGGCTGGATCGAAGAAGGAACGGCCCGCAAGGGTACGCTTCTTGCAACGGATATTGTATGGGCGCGCCGGATGCATCCGCTCCGGGCCGGTGACGTCATCATGATCGAACCGCAGGAAAGTGGCTCCGCAGCCCTGCGCCAGATCCCGCAGGTCGAAGGTGCTGCTGTTACGCTGGATGTGCATACGGGCCGCGTTCTGGCGATGGTCGGTGGCTGGTCCTTCCATGAGAGCCAGTTCAACCGTGTGACGCAGGCGCTGCGTCAGCCTGGATCGTCCTTCAAGCCATTCGTCTATCTGGCTGCGATGGAGAAGGGGATTTCCCCATCCGAACGCTTCGATGATTCGCCCGTCTCATACGGTGATTGGCATCCGCAGAACTACGAGCACGATAACTGGGGCCCAACGACCCTGCATGATGCGCTGCGTGAAAGCCGGAACCTCGTGACGATCCGCGTTGCCGCCCATCTCGGCATGAAGGCTGTTGCTGATACGGCCATCCGCGCCGGGCTGGTGGCGCAGATGCCGCATGTGTTGCCTGCGGCCCTTGGCGCTGTTGAGACGACTGTCATGCGTGAGGCCGCGGCCTATGCCACGATCGCCAATGGCGGGCATATCGTCACACCGACCCTCGTGGATGACATTCAGGACCGCTCCGGCAGTGTCCTGTGGCAGGCAGGCGGCCTGAAACTTGGCACCATCATGCAGGCCCCACCCAGTGAACAGCCTGCTGTGGATGATGGCACGACGCCTCCGGCCCCCGAAGCGCCGTCCGCTGCACCTGTTGCTCCGGCCACTCCCGTGCCCGGCAGCGTGTCCGTCCCGGCTCTGACAGACATACGCCCGACCCTTGCAAGCGAGCAGAGCACGTTCCAGATCGTCAAGATGATGCAGGACGTGATTGCCCGCGGTACCGGTCGCATGGCCGGAGTGGGGATCGACCGTCCTGTTGCGGGCAAGACCGGTACCAGTCAGGATTTCCATGACGCCTGGTTTGCCGGCTTCTCGCCCGATATCGTCACGGTTGTCTGGGTCGGTTTCGACACGCCCCAGACGCTGGGTCGCAATTCGGATGGTGGCCGCGTTGCCGGACCGATCTGGAACAAGATCATGAAGGTCGCGCTCGCAAGCCGGCCGAAGCTGGATTTCCGGGTTCCGGACGGCATCACGCTGGCCAGCTACAACACAGGTCGCATTTCCGCGGTCGATGGCTTCAAAACCGATCAGGTTCCGGGTGCTTCCGTGGCACTGCATGGCTTTGGTGCAGGTACGGAAGCTCTGACCGCCGCCGATACCGGGGCCGATGCCGTGATTTCGGACTCCGAAAGTGACATGGCCCAGACGCCCGGTCAGCCGGGAAGCGCTTCGGGCGGCAGCGGTCCGGCAACGCCGGGACAGGCCCAGAAACCTGCTGCGTCCGATGGTGACATCGGCGTGGGCGGCCTATACTAAGACGCACCAGAACAGACCGAATGGGGCGGCATGAAACCGCCCTTTCAGTGGAGGACATTATGTCGGCCGAAACCGAGGCCCTTTCAGAACAGATCAAGCAGTCGGTGGCACTGCTGAGGAGGCATCTTTGACTGGGATGTCGCAACAACACGCCTCGCGGAACTGAATCACCGCGTTGAAGATCCCGACCTGTGGAACGATGCGGATGCCGCCCAGAAGCTGATGCGCGAGCGGACGACGCTGGCCAACCAGATCGAAGGCGTCCAGCAGATCGAAGCCGAGGTCGAAAGCACGCTCGAACTCGTCGAACTGGCGGAAATGGAAGGAGACGACAGTCTCGTCCAGGATGCCGTCCAGACCCTGCGGGGGATCGCCGAAGACGTCCACAAGCGTGAAATCGAAAGCCTGCTCTCGGGCGAAGCGGACAGCAATGACTGTTACGTCGAGGTGAATGCGGGTGCGGGTGGCACGGAGGCCCAGGACTGGGCCGAGATGCTCCTGCGCATGTACACGCGCTGGGCCGAGCAGCATGGCTACAAGGTCACCTTCATCGAAGGCAGCGAAGGCGAGCAGGCCGGCATCAAATCCGCCACCATTCAGGTGAGCGGCCCCAATGCCTATGGCTGGCTCAAGACCGAGGCCGGCGTGCATCGTCTGGTCCGGATTTCACCCTTCGATGCGGCAGCCCGTCGCCAGACATCGTTCGCGTCTGTCTGGGTCTATCCGGTCGTAGATGATTCGATCGAGATCGACATCAACGATTCGGATCTGCGTGTCGATACGTTCCGGGCGTCCGGTGCAGGTGGTCAGCACGTCAACAAGACGGATTCGGCCATTCGGATCACCCATGTTCCCACAGGGATCGTGGTGGCCTGTCAGACAGACCGCTCGCAGCACCGCAACCGTGCCAAGGCCATGGAAATGCTGCGTGCGCGGATGTATGAGGCCGAGCTTCAGAAGCGCGAGGCGGCGGCGGCCCAGACCGAGGCTTCCAAGACCGATATCGGCTGGGGACACCAGATCCGCTCTTACGTTCTTGCGCCGTATCAGCTGGTCAAGGACCTGCGGACGGGGGTGGAAAAGGGGAACCCGGGCGCCGTGCTCGATGGGGCCCTGGACGACTTCATGTCGGCTTCTCTGGCGCAGAGCGTGGGTGCTACCCGTTCGGAGGCCAGCGCCACGGCCCAGTAAGGGCAGTCATTATACCGCTCCCGATGATGTGCGGGAGCGGGCGTATCCTGACCGGAACGGATTCGCTAGGGCGCCGGAACAGTTCTCTGTTCCGGCGCCCTATTTTCTTAAATCTGTCACGGTGCCATATCGTGAAATTGCGCTATGGTGATTTCCAGCGACATTTTCGTTTGGATGAAGTCATCCAGAACCAAAGATTATGTCGTCAATATGAAAAAATCGTTTCGATAAAGGCAATAGCCGGCTTGACAGCATGGCGGTTAGACTGCCCAATCAGCATATCGGGTATGTCCTTACGGCATATGAAGGATTTCATGTGTTCGCAGTGAGGGACCCCGATGGAAACACAGAAATCGGGGGCACCGCACCCGGCAGATGTGGATCAACGCCGGTGTCAGTGAGGGGTAAGAAGGTTTCGACATGAAGAGCTACGCCGCACAGCAGCGCAAGCCGACAGACTACATTGTCGCGATCGTCGTGGCCGTGCTGGCTATGGGCGCCGTGATCTATGCGCTCATGAGCGGTGCTGTGAGCAAACTGGTCCAGGAAAAGCCGCCTATCAAGACGGAAGTCATCAAGGAACAGCCCAAGCCACCGCCGCCACCGCCACCGCCGCCGCCGCCGCAGATGGAACAGCCGCCACCGCCGTACATTCCGCCGCCGAAGATCAGCGTTCCGCCGCCGCCGAAAGCGGTCCAGCGGGTCACGCACACCAAGCCGCCGCATCCGGTGCCGCCCAGCCCGACCCCGTCGCCAGAGCCCGTTCCGGCTCCGCCGCAGGGACCGCCAGCTGACGCAGTTCCAGATCATTCGGCTGGTGCACGACCGATCAACGGTGCGCAGGCGCAATATCCGGATGAAGCCATGGAAGAAAACCGCGAAGGTCACGTGACCGCATCGTGTGACATTCTTCCGAGCGGCAAGACGGCAAACTGTACCATTGTGAGTTCAAGCGGTGGTCACGAGTTCGTGGAAAGTGCACTCGACTTCCTTCGTCGAGCCCGTTACCAGCCTGCCGTCGTAAACGGCGCCCCGGTAACAGAGCATCACCACGTGCTGCACATCGACTTCACGATGGGTGACGACTGATCTTTCGACTACCGTCAAATAGAATTGTCCTGTCAGGGTCTCCAAACCTGGCAGGGCTCAGAAAAGGGCCGGTCTCCATATGGCCGACAACCCAGCAAGCTCCGAAAACGGGCATCTCTAACGAGGATATGGAGTTCATGACCAGACTGTTCCGCCTTCCTGCCCTTGCCGTTCCGACGAAGGCGCGTGCCGTCCGGGCCAGCGCACTGGCTCTGACGCTGGCCCTGGCTTCCGGTGCCGTTGCACCGGCCGTCGCTTTCGCCCAGCCGGCTCCGGCTGACCAGAGCGCTCCTGCAGCGGCTCCGGTGGATCCCTCTTCCAGCCCGGCTACCCCGACGACCTCCGCCGATCCGGCTGGCGCCCCGGCTGCTTCCGCTCCGAATGATGCTGGCGCACCTGCCGGCGCTCCGGCCGACAGTGCTGCTCCTGCCGATCAGTCTCCCGCCGCAGCCGCAACGCCGGGCGAGAGCGCAACCGCAACGCCGGAAGCACCTGCTCCGCAGGGCAACCCGTACGGCCTCGGCGCCCTGTGGGCCAATGGTGATGCGATTGCCCGTGGCGTTCTGATCATCATGGTGATCATGTCCGCTGGTACCTGGATCATCATGGTCATGAAGTTCCTGGAACAGGGCCGCGTCTTCGCAGCGTCCAAGGAAGCTGCACGTGAGTTCTGGACCAAGCCGTCCGTTCACGATGGTGCTGCTGCGCTGAAGCCGTCTTCGCCGTTCCGCTACATCGCCGAGACGGGCATCGTGGCTGCCGAGCACCACGAAGGCTCCATGCGTGACTCGATCGACCTGCCGTCCTGGACCGAAATGTCCATCTCGCGCTCGGTCGACACCATCAACACCCGTTTGCAGGGCGGTCTCGCCTTCCTCGGTACGGTGGGTTCCACGTCGCCGTTCGTCGGTCTGTTCGGTACGGTCTGGGGTATCTATCACGCCCTGACGGCCATCGGTATTTCCGGTCAGGCCTCCATCGACAAGGTCGCTGGTCCGGTTGGTGAGTCCCTCATCATGACGGCCATCGGTCTCGCCACCGCTGTTCCGGCCGTGCTGGGTTACAACCTGCTCGTCCGCCGTAACAAGGGTGCCATGGATCGCGTCCGCAACTTTGCTGCCGACATCCAGTCCGTCCTGATCGGCGGTTTCCGTCACGGTGTTGCTCCGGCCGAGGGCGGCATGGCTGTCCCGACCACCATCACCACCAGCGAGCGGATCTGATACCATGGGAATGAACGTCGGAGGAGGCGGCGGTGACGACGAGGTGGTGTCGGCAATCAACACCACCCCCCTCGTCGACGTGATGCTGGTGCTGCTGATCATCTTTCTGATCACCATCCCCGTCGCCACACATACGGTGAAGGTCAAGCTGCCGGTTGATGCCAATCAGCCGACACAGACCAAGCCGGGCAACGTTGTCCTGGCCGTGAATGCAAACGGTCAGGTGTTCTGGGACACGACACTCGTCCCGAACCACACCGAACTGCTGAACCGCCTCGTCGAGGCGGCCAAGCAGAAGCCGCAGCCGCAGATCCAGATCCGCGGTGACCAGGCTGCCAAGTATCTGGCAGTCGGCCAGGTGGTTGCAACCTGCCAGGAAGCAGGGATCGCCCACGTGGACTTCATTACCGAGCAGCCTCACTCGAACTGAGGTCGTGTCGGGCCGTTTTGAACGAAGCGGCTCGTTCCTGCTTTCACGTCACCCTTTTGGAGAACCGCCGTCATGGGCATGAGCGTCGGATCTGACAGCACGCACGAAGACGAAGGCATTGTCGATATCAACACCACGCCGTTGATCGACGTGATGCTGGTGCTGCTGATCATGCTGATCATCACCATCCCGCTTCAGACACACTCGGTGGCGATCGATCTGCCTCAGGGCAATCCTCCCCCATCGACCGTACAACCTAAGCTCGTGACCGTCAGCATCGGCTACGACAACAGCATTTCCTGGAACAACGAGCCGATCACGTCCGAGGCCTCTCTTCAGGCCCATTTCGAAGCTGCCGCAGCAATGCCGGACCAGCCTGAAATGCATATCCATCCCGATCGTCTTGCTGACTACAAGACGGTGGCCCATGTTATGGCGGATGCACAGCGTCTCGGCATGACCAAGCTTGGAATTGTCGGTCTGGATCAGTTCATGGAAGGACAGTAATTCGTGTCTTTGTCCCTTTACCGCCGTCTGAGCGCCCGTAACCTTCTGCTGGCCGGTGTCTTCGGTATCGCCGCGCTTGCCGGCTCCGCCCATGCTGACGATGTCCTCGGCCAGGCCGTTGGCAAGGATCTGCAGCAGGCCCAGAGCGCCTTGGCATCCAAGAACTATGCCAAGGCAATGGAAGCCGTCGACGCCGCAGACGCGGTCAAGGGCAAGACTGATTACGAAGCCTACACCACGGCCCAGATGCGCGCGGCCATCGCCGCGCAGTCCGGCAACACGGATGCTGCGATCAAGGCCTATGATGTCCTGATCAACAGTTCCCGTACACCGAAGGCTGCCAAAGGCCAGATGCTGATGGCACAGGCCACGATGGCCTACAGCGCCAAGCAGTACGCCCGCGCCATCCCGGCGACCGAGCGCTATCTGAAGGAATACGGCGCCGATCCGCGCATGCAGACGATGCTGATCCAGTGCTACTACCTGCAGCAGGACTGGAAGGGCACGGCCAAGGCCGCGCAGGAGCAAGTCGATGCTACGATCAAGGCAGGCAAGGTTCCGGCCGAAAACCAGCTTCAGATGCTGGCAACGGCCTATACGAATCTGAAGGACGCGGATGCCAAGACGCATGCTTATGTCCTGCTGGCCAAGTATTATTCCAAGCCTGACTACTGGTCGATGCTGATCCATGATCTGGTGGCAAATCCGAACCTTTCGCCGCCGCTCGTTTTCTATGTCGAGCGTCTGCGTCTGGCGACCGGTGTGCTCAAGGATCCTTCCGACTATCAGGACATGGGTGAGCGCGCCGTCCAGATGGGGCTGCCGCAGCTGGCACTTAACCTGCTGAACCAGGGTTATGCCAATCATTCGCTTGGCAATGGTCCGACCGCAGCGGCTGACGCGAAGTTCCATGCCTTTGTGGCCCAGCAGGCTGCAACGAACCGGAGCCAGCTTGCCTCTGCCGTGACGCAGGCTGCTTCTGCTCCGAGTGCAGGCCCGGCTCTGACCGCTGGCTATAACCAGGTCCTGAATGGACAGGTTGATGCTGGTCTGGCTCTGATGAAGACGGGTTTGGGCAAGAACCCGCGCTATCCGGATCTGGCGCAGGTCGAATACGGCATGGCGCAGATGGATGGTGGCCAGAAAGCCGAAGCCATCAAGACGTTCTCTTCCGTGCAGGGCAATGGCCCGGCTAAGGATGTTGCTGAACTCTGGTCTCTGCTGCTGTCGCGTCCCGCGAAGTAAGACATCCGTCTTGGAGAAGCATGGAAAAGCCGGGGTTCTGCCCCGGCTTTTTTGTGTTCAGAACGGCAGGATCGCATCCATGACCTGCTGGCCATAGCGCGGGGTCTGAAGCTGGGTGAGCGTCCCGCGGCCTCCATAGGAAATCCGGGCTTCCGCCATGCGGTCATGCGTTACGGTATTGTCCGCCGTGATGTCCTGCGGACGCACAATGCCGCTGACTCCCAGTTCCCGCAATTCACTGTTCACCCGCACTTCCTGTTTGCCCATCACGACAAAATTGCCGTTCGGCAGAACCTGCGTGATGGTCCCTGCCAGACGCAGGGTTACGGTCTCGTTGCGGGTGATCTTGCCGGTCGCACCGGAATCACTGCTGCTGGCCGTGTTCAGACTGTCCGCGCCTGTGATCGAACTGATGACCTTGCCCTTGATGCCAAACAGATTGGGAATTCCAAATTTCTCGTCCGCGGTTCGGTCGGCCGTCGTCCCGTTGTTGAAGGCGGCGTTGTCCGTGATGTCCACGATGATCGTGACGAGGTCGCCGACCTGCGATGCGCGCTGATCCTTGAAGAATGCCTTGCTGCCGGAGCGCCAGAGACTTGCTGCCTCATCAGGAGGGGCCTGCAGGGGCGGCATCGGCATGGTGACGGGGCGATAGGAGTTTGCCCGCGTCGGATCCGTGATCGATGTCATGCGGGGTGGTCGGCCGATCTCGGACATCTGCGCGAGGGAGTTGCAGGCTGACAGGACCGGCAGAAGGCCGAGCAGCCCCAGAGTGCGAGCAGAATGTCGAAAAGCGTGCCGCATGAGAAAGGTGAGATCCGTCTGTTCCGTGTGATCCCAAGCAAACACGAGACCGGTAAAAAACCTGTTAAGACGCTGCTGCCATCGTGCATTAGCAAGACTCGGACGAGGAATTGCTGTCGGCAGGCCTCCGTTCTGAATGTCCTGGGTTCCTGCTGCGCCCTTGCCCTGTCGGGAGATGTGGCCGAAAACAGCATGGCGTGGGCTGACATTCCGGCCAGCCCGGGCCCATCCTGCCGGGAGACTGCCCCATGCCGACCGTTTCTGCCTCTTCCACCGCGGACAGGTTTTCCGCGTTCCAGTCCTGAGATGGGACTCCGGATTCTGCTGACCGGCGGGCAGGGATTTGTCGGCCAGCATCTCAAGGCCCGGCTTCAGGACCGCATTCCCGGACATGTCCTGCTGGAAGACCCGATGGACATCCGCGACCGGGCTGCCGTCGAGCGTTTCGTGCGGAATGAAAAGCCGGATGCCTGCCTGCATCTGGCCGCCGTCTCCTCGGTCGCACGTGCAAAGGCGGAAAGCGCCGATGCCTGGACGGTCAATCTGGACGGGACGCTTATCCTGGCCGAGACCTTCGAGACCCATGCGCCTCAGGCGAGCTTCATCTTCGTCTCAACAGCTGAAATCTACGGGGCCAGTTTCTCTTCCGGCCAGCCCCTCGACGAATCCGCTGTGATCGCGCCGGTCAATGCCTATGCCTCCAGCAAGGCGGCGGCCGATCTGGCGATCGGCAATCTGAGCCGGGAAGGGCTGCACGGCCTGCGTCTGCGCTCTTTCACCCAGGTGGGAACAGGGCAGGATGAAGACGCCATCCTGCCGTTTCTTGCCGCTCAGGTTGCCCGGATTGAAGCCGGGCAGCAGGCGCCGACCATCAGAGTGGGCCATCCCGACGCGGGCTTCGACGTCACCGATGTGCGCGACGCCTGTGACGCCTATATCAATGCGCTGGCTCTTCCCCAGCCCCTGCCGAACGGAACCGCTTTGAACATCTGTTCCGGCGTGACCCGCACGGTCCGTTCCATGGCCATTGATCTTCTGGACGTGGCTGGCGTCTCGGCGACCATTGAGGTCGATCCAGACATTCCCTGTCCGTCCGGCCTGCCTTCCATGCGGGGCAATCCGGCCGCTGCCCGGCAGGCGCTGGACTGGAGCCCGCAGATCCCCTGGCATGAGACGCTGGTGAGTGTGCTTAATGACTGGCGTTACCGGATCAAGCCCTGAAAATACCGGTCCGGCATCGTCTGATGCTGGACAGTCCGCGAGTGGGCCGTCATTTTCTTTATGGCCTCCTGTGAATGTCATCGCACCGGCGGACAGGACAGGATTATGGTCAGCAAGGCAGAACCGGAAACCGGAGTTCGTATGACGACAGACCCCCATGACAGTGAAATCACGGTGCTCGCCGCTGCGAACGGCCTGACCATCCCGTCCGAGTTCCATGCCGGGGTACGGTCCAATCTTGAACTCCTGCGCAGCTATGGCGCGCTGATCGAAGGGCTGGAACTTCCGGACCGCCTCGAACCCGCTTTCCGGTACGAACCATGAGCGGCCTTGAACAGCGCACGGTTGCGCTTGCCGCCAGCGTCCGCAAGGGCGAGCGCTCCGCACGCGATCTGGCCGTGAAGGCTCTGGCCGATATCGAAAGCCGGGACGGAAGCTATCACTGTGTCACGCGCCTGCTGATGCAGCGTGCTCTTGAAGCCGCCGAGAGGGTGGACCGTCTTGTGCTGCAGGGACGCGATCCCGGACCGCTTGCCGGTGTGCCGTTTGGCATCAAGGATCTGTTCGATGTCCGCGGCGAAGTCACGACCGCAGGCTCGAAAGTCCTCGCCAACGATCCGCCTGCCACGCAGGATGCCGTTGTGGTTGCGCACATGATTGCGGCCGGGGCCATTCCCATCGCCCTGACGAACATGGACGAATTCGCTTACGGGTTCGCCACGATCAATGCCCATTACGGCAACACCCGTAATCCGCATGCTCCCGAGCGTCTGGCCGGCGGATCGTCAGGCGGTTCGGCAGCGGGTGTGGCTGCTCGGATGTTTTCGGTAGGTCTTGGCTCCGATACGAACGGCTCCATCCGTGTTCCGGCATCGCTCTGTGGGGTGTGGGGTCTGCGGGCAACGCAGGGGCGGTTGTCCGTGGAGGGCAGCTACCCGTTCGTGCCGAGCCTCGATACGGTCGGCCCGTTCGCCGACAGTGCGGGCGGACTGAAAGCCTGTTTTGAAGCGCTCTGCGCCAGACCGTTGGCGGAAGTCGATGTCAGCAGCCTGCGCATTTCCCGGCTTGGCGGTTGGTTTGGCGAAAACATGTCGGCGCCGATGCAGACTGCGATCGATACGCTGTCCATGGCGCTGGGCGCTACGGATGTCGTGGAGATCCCCGAAGTGGCACGTGCACGGGCTGCGGCGTTTGTCATTAGTGCTTCCGAAGGGGCGGGGCAGCATCTCGGACGTCTGCGCACCCAGGCTGCAGACTATGATCCTGCTGTCCGTGATCGGCTGCTGGCCGGGGCTCTTCTGCCGTCCACACTGATCTTTCAGGCCCATCGCCTACGGCACTGGTTCCGTGACCGGATGCATGAGGCATTTGCGAAGACGGACATTCTGCTGGCCCCTGCGCTGGTCGGCGAAGCTCCGCGTTTCGATCAGCCGGAAATCGAAATCGGCGGCAAGATGGTCTCTGCCCGCGCAAATCTGGGTCTTTACACGCAGCCGCTGACGCTGGCGGGTTTCCCGGTCCTGACGGTGCCGATGAAGGTGCCAGGACTGCCGCTCGGTGCGCAATTGATTGCGCGTCCGGGCCGCGAGGACCAGCTCTTTGCTTTGGCTGAAAAGCTGGAAACGGACGGACTGGCGGAAGCCCGTCTGATCTGATTAACGTCCCAGTGCCTCGGCCATCTTTGCGTGGTCGAGGCGCTTTTCCCGGGCTGCGATCAGAACCGGGGCGACGCAGTTTCCTGCGAAATTGCCCACGGCCCGCGCGATCCCTGCAAACCAGTCCACTGCCAACAGCATCACCAGACTTGCGGGCGGGATGGATGGCACGCTTGCCAGTGTTGCCGCCAGAATGACGATCGCAAAACCCGGAATGCCGTGCGCGCCTTTGGAGGTGATCAGCGCTGTCACCAGCAGGGTTGCGATCTGCCAGACCGGCAGATGCGTTCCGGTAGCGTTGGCCAGAAAGATGACCGCCAGTCCCAGATAGATCGACAGTGCATCCAGATTGAGCGAATACCCGGCCGGCACCACGATCCCTACGACCTGACGCTCCACTCCGAGTTTTTCGAGCTTGGTCATCAGGCTGGGCAGAACCGCGTCCGATGCCGTGGTTGTGGCGACGATCAGCAGTTCTTCGCGGAAATAACGTGCAAACCGCAGTGGACTGACGCCCGCAAGCCGTAGCCCACCGCCCAGCGCGCCAATGATAAAGAGACCCACCAGCAGGAAATACAGTGCTGTGAACCCGGCCAGATGCCCGATCGTCTCCAGTCCGTAACGCGCCGTTGTTGTTACCATCGCGCCGAACACGCCCAGAGGAGCCACGCGGATGATGATACCCATCATGCGCGAAAACAGTTCGGAGATGCTTTCGATCAGCCGGACCAGAGGTGTGCTGCGTTCTCCCATGCCGCTCAGGCAGCATCCGGCAAAAATCGCGAAGACCAGGATTTGGAGGACGTTCCCCTGTGCGAAGGCTTCCGCTGGGGTGCGCGGCACGAGTGAGAGCAGGAATCCGCTGATGCCGCCCGCCCGCAGGCTCTGCGCATGGCCGCCATAGGACGCGATCATCTGCATATCTTCGACGCTCGGCACGAACCCGACGCCCCGACCGATTCCGAGCCCCATCGCCACCAGAACTGCTACGCCGAGCGCGAGTGTTGTCATGATCTCGAAATAGAGCAGGGCCTGTCCCCCCAGTCGCCCGACCGTTTTCAGCGATCCGGCCCCAAGAATCCCAAGTGTTACGATACAGAACAGCAGCGGCCCGACCGCCATGATGATGAGGCGCATGAACAGCGCCGTCATCCATCCCACATCATCTGCGAGGCCTGGGAAAAACAGTCCGGCGCCAAGCCCGAGTACCGTTGCCAGAACGACCTGCGCGAACAGATTTCCGGCCAGAGTTCTCACCACGCGGCAACGGCTCCGTCACTGCGTGGATCAGTGGCGCCTTCGAGACGTCCGTTTTCGTGGCGGATCAGCGCGCCGGCGTGACCCATGATGATGGACTGTTCGGGGAGTGCTTCAACCGTATGCCCGGCCGCTTCAAGCTGCGACATGACATTCGGACTGAATCCCGGTTCCACCTTGAGCGACAGGCTCTCGTCTCCCCAGGTGCGCCCGAGCAGCCAGCGAGGACGGCAGATTGCTTCCTGAAGCGGTACCCCATAGCGGACGTGACGGCTGAAGATCGCGGCCTGTGTCTGGGGCTGGCCTTCGCCGCCCATGGTGCCATAGACCATTGTGCGCCCGTCCCGCAGGCGTGCGGCAGCCGGGTTGAGCGTATGAAACGGCTTGGCTCCGGGGCGCAGAATGTTCCAGCCCGAATGGGCCAGCCGGAAGGACGATCCCCGGTTCTGCCAGAACAGTCCGCTCTGCGGCAGCATCACGCCGGAGCCGAATTCGAAATACAGGCTCTGGATCATGCTGACCGCAACGCCATCGCGGTCGATCGCCCCCATCCATGTCGTGTCGCCCCACTGCGTCTGCTCCGTCCAGGGCAGGGCATGGGTCATGGAAATGCGGGACGCCATCGCTTCCAGCCGTGCCGGATCGGCCAGCAAAGCCCGGGCCCGGGATTCCGAATGTTCGCTGCCATCCGTATAGCGGTTGCGGTAGAGGAACGCCTGTTTGGTGGCTTCGACCAGACCATGCACATGCGCAAAGCTCTCCGGCCCGTCCGCACGGCTCAGATGATCCGACAGGGCCAGGATCAGAAGCGAGGCCACGCCCTGTGTGGGCGGGGCGGTATTATAAAGGAAGCCATCGCTGGTCTGCACATGCAGCGGTTCCTTGACCTCTGCCCGATGCGCCAGAAGATCCAGTGACCGGACCGGACTGCCAGCCGCTGCCAGATCGGCGGCCAGACTGCGCGCCAGCGGCCCATTATAGAAACTGCGCAGTCCGTCCCGGTTCAGCATTCTCAGTGTCTGCGCCAGTTCGGGCGATTTGCGGATACTGCCCGCTGTCCAAGGTTTGCCTTCTGGAAAACAGATGCGCGCCAGTGTCGGATCCGACATGAGTTCCGGTTGCTTCTGGGCCAGAAGGGCCGCCTCGCTCTCTGAGACCACACGCCCATTCTCAGCATAAAAGATGGCGTCCCGCAGAAGCCGGTCCAGCGGGAGGGGCTCGCGGATATCGCTGCTCAGTTCCAGCGCCTTCTCCCAGCCCGAGACCGTCCCGGCCACCGTATTGGCCGCAAGCCCGCCACGCCAGGGAATGACGTTGTGCCCGGCCTCGGCATACACCGCATGATCCGCGCCCATGGCCAGCGCCCCGCAGGCGTCAATGGCCACAGTCCGTCCATCAGGATAGCAGATCAGCCAGAACGCATCCCCGCCCAGTCCCGTCATGTGCGGATAGACGACTGCCAGCGTGGAGGCCGTGGCCACGATCGCTTCAATCGCCGTTCCGCCCTCGCGCAGGACATCCAGCCCCGCCTGACTGGCCAGATGATGCGGAGACGTTACCATTCCGCCGAGAGCATTGGGTGTCAGCATGGCGGCGTCCTCAAAGGGGCATGAGATCGGGTTGCAGGCGTGGAATATGAGCGCAGAGCGTCCGGATCAGCAGTTCTTCCGGCCCCTGCGCCACCTGATGGCGGGTGGACGCAATGAACTCGACCTGTGGCATTTCCGGCAGCAGTCCCGACGCACAATGCGACAGATGCTCCACGTTGCGCAGGAAAGCCGGCTGCGGGGTTACACCATATCCGGCGCGCACAGCCGCCAGAAGCGCGCCGAGACTGCCGCTGGTAAAGGCCAGATGCCAGGCGCGCCCGGCCTTGTTGAGCGTTTCGATCGCCAGCCGCCGTGTGACGCTGCCATCGGGGAATGTCACGAGCGGAATGGACTGCTCGGCCGGAAACTCTGTTCCCGCAGGCGCATACCAGCGCATGTCCTCGGTCCACAGCTTCTGTCCGCGTGTCTCCGTCGTGCGCCGCATCCCGCACCAGACGTCCAGTTCTCCCTGTTCCAGAAGCTGCGCCAGATAGGCCGATAGCCCGACTGTCATGGTGATCTGAAGCGAGGGATGAGACGCGCGGAATGTTCCGAGGATTTCGGGAAACCGCGTCAGAAGCAGATCTTCCGTTACTCCCAGACGGATCGTCCCCCTTGGAGCCTCCTGCCGGAAACGGGACAGGATACTGTCCTCACACTGAAGAAGCTGCCGTGCCAGACCAATCAGTGCCATGCCGTCTTCCGTCAGCCGCACACTCTTGGTGCTCCGGGCCAGAAGGCGCGTTCCAAGCTGTTCCTCCAGCCGGCTGACATGCTGGCTGATCGTGGACTGGCTTACTCCCTGACTCTGCGCGGCCGACGTGAAATGCAGCGTTTCCGCGACCGCGAGAAAGGATTGCAGATGGAACGGGTCGAGATGCATCTGATCTTTCATCCCGATATGTGGGACCATATTTATTGGCAGGTCAACTTGATCTGACTCCGTTATGAGAGCACAGTTCCACTCGTCTTGACACATCATCCCTAACAGGAGCCCCCATGACAGCCCACGGAGCCCGCGCCGTCGAGCGGTGCCGTATTCTCGCGGATGTCCCTTTCAGCGAGACACCGGGCAGTCTGTTCCGCTTCTGGCTCGGTCCTGCCTATCAGCGCACACTCACGCAGGTTGCGCAGTGGATGGAGGAGGCCGGTCTGACCACCCGTCTGGATGCGGCCGGGAGCCTGATCGGTCGTTATGAGGGCCTGACGCCCGGCGCTCCGGCGCTGATGATCGGCTCCCATCTCGATACGGTTCGTAATGGCGGGGCCTTTGACGGCAATCTCGGTGTCATGCTGGGGATCGAACTGGTCTCCGCCCTGAATGAAGAGGGCACGCGCCTGCCATTCGCCATTGAAGTCATGGGCTTCGGAGACGAGGAAGGTTCGCGCTTTGCGGCTCCCATGATCTGCTCCCGTGCCATGGCCGGGCTGATTGAGTCCGTTCCTGAAGGCATGACGGATGCGTCCGGTGTGACCGTGGCGGAAGCCATGATCCGTTACGGCCTCGATCCCGCCGGTCTGAGCGAAGCCGCCCGTCGCCCGGATGAACTGATCGCCTATATCGAACCCCATATCGAACAGGGCCCGGCCATCGAAAGCGCGGATGGTGAGATCGGCGTCGTGACTGCCATCGCCGCCCAGACCCGTCAGCGCGTGACCGTTACCGGCCAGTCCGACCATGCGGGCACGACGCCCATGACCATGCGTCAGGATGCCCTGACGGCGGCTGCTGAAATGATTCTTGCGGTCGAACGCAATGGTGCGTCAGGGGGTGCCACGCAGGTCGCTACGGTGGGCCAGATCGACGTGACGCCAAACACATCGAATGTCATTCCCGGCGAAGTCCGCTTCTCGCTCGACATGCGGGCCGAAACCAACGAAGCCCGTGATGCCATGGCCGATGCGATCCGCACGGATTTGCGTGCCATCGCTGACCGGCGCGGTCTGGGCATTGCGTTCGATACCCCGCAATACCTGCCTGCCGCCGCCTGTGCGCCCGCACTGGTGGACGGTCTGGCGCGGGCCGTCACAAGCGTCACCGGTCGCCCGGCCCAGCGTCTTTTGAGCGGTGCGGGGCATGACGCCATGGCCATGGTCGATCTGTGTCCGATGGGGATGCTGTTCATCCGCAGCCCCGGCGGCCTGAGCCATCATCCCGATGAAACCGTCCGCGTGGGAGATGTCGATCTCGCCCATCGCGCGCTGCTTGCCTTCGTCAAGGAGTTCCAGTCATGACCCATCCCGCAACTTTCGCCCAGCTTGATCCGCCGTCCCGTCTGCTGATGGGTGCGGGACCGACGAACGTCCATCCGCGTATCCTCCGCGCCATGTCCTATGACGTGATCGGCCAGATGGACCCGGAAATGACCGCCTATATGGACGAGGTCATGGCCCTGTATCGTGAGGTCTTCCGCACGAAGAACCACTGGACGCTGCTGGTGAACGGTTCCGCCCGCTCGGCCATTGAGGCCGCGCTGGTTTCGCTGGTTTCGCCGGGCATAAAGGTCGTCATTCCGCGCTTTGGCCGCTTCGGTCTGCTGCTGACGGAAATCGTTCATCGCTGTGGCGGCGTGCCCTGCACGGTGGATGTGGAATGGGGGCAGGTCGTCGATCCGGCCGCCATTGAAGCTGCTATTATCGAGCATAAGCCCGGTCTGGTCGCCTGTGTTCATGGTGATACCTCCACCACGACCGCTCAGCCGCTCGAAGAGATTGGCCGCATCTGTCGCAAACATGATGTGCTGTTTTATGTGGACGCCACGGCCACGCTCGGCGGCATGACGTTCGAGACCGACGCCTGGAACATCGACGTTGCCACGGCCGGTCTGCAGAAATGCCTGAACGGCCCTCCGGGCTCGGCACCCATCACACTGTCCGAACGCGCCGTTGCCGCTATCCTCAAGCGCCGCCATGACGAAGCTGGCATTGCCACCGGCCAGCCGCAGGGTGATGGTCCGGTTATCCAGTCGAACTATTTCGATCTGGCGATGCTGATGAACTACTGGTCCCCGGCGCGGATGAACCATCATACCGAAGCCACGTCCATGCTGTACGCCGCCCGTGAAACAGCGCGCCTGGTCGTGGAAGAGGGTGTGGAGGCCCGGGTTGCCCGTCATGTACGGGCAGGGCGCGCCATGGTCGCCGGGCTGCGCGCCATGGGCCTGAAGGTTTATGGGGACGATGCCACGCGCATGAGCAATGTCACGGGCGTCTGGGTGCCGGAAGGTGTGGACAATACCCGCATTCGTCAGCTTATGCGTGATGATTTCGGGATCGAGATCGTCTCGTCCTTTGGTCCGCTGACCGGAAAGATCTGGCGTATTGGGGCAATGGGCATCAATGCCCGCAAGGACAAGGTCCTGCTCACGCTTGCGGCCTTCGATTCCGTGCTGGCCGGCGAGGGTGTAAAACTCAACCGCGGCTCAGGCGTGGATGCAGCCCGCGCCGCCTGGGACGCTGCCTGATCGGTCTTCGGACCGGAAGTTCTATTCCTTCGGATGGTTCTTCCGGCCCGATCCGCTTTTCTTTCCGCCACCGTCTTCCTTGTTGACGGTGGCCCAGGCTCGGCGCTCGGCTTCCTTGTCGGAGACGCCACGCTTTTCGTAGCCTTCCTCGATATGCTCTGCCTGACGTTTCTGCTTGTCCGTATAGGCTGACTTGTCTCCACGAGGCATGATCCTGCCCTCCTGTATGAGATCCAGCCTCCTCTACGCCCGAACCCGGCGCGCGTTCCCGGTAGTCGGCCATACACAAACAGGTGTGCGGGGTTGATCCGAACTCCCCGTGGCGCGAGCATTCCCGCACATCTTTCCGGCTGGAGAACACGCAGAATGTCGATCGTCTTCCATCACACGCCCGAACGCGCGAAGGTCTGGGGCGAGAAGTTCGCGAAGGCTCGGCCTGACATGCCGTTTTATGTCTGGCCCGAAACCGGCCCGAAAGAGGATGTCCGCTATCTCGCGGCCTGGAAGACACCGGACGACCTCGCCACGCTTTTTCCCAATCTTGAAGTTCTGTTCTCGCTGGGCGCAGGGATCGATCAGCTCAATCTCGCCAATGTGCCTCCGGGCGTAAAGATCATCCGGATGGTGGAGAGCAGTCTGGTGGAGGGCATGATTGAATATGTCCTGTGGGCGGTTCTGTCCTTTCACCGGGACATGTTCCGCTATGCCCGCCAGCAGCGCGAACATGTCTGGGATGGTTCGCATAACCGCCCGGCGAAGCTCTACCGTGTTGGCCTCATGGGTATGGGAGAACTGGGCAGTCCGGTTCTGGAGAAGCTCGTTTCCTTCGGATACGAGTGCCGGGGCTGGAGCCGCAGTCGCCGCGAGGTTCCGGGCGTAAAGTCCTTTGCCGGGGCAGGGGAGCTGGATGCGTTTCTGGCGGAAACCGACATTCTGGTCTGTCTCGTTCCGCTGACGGACGCTACGCGCGGCATCCTCAATCGCAGCCTGTTTGAAAAGCTGCCGAAAGGGGCCTGCCTCATCAACTGTGGCCGTGGTGGCCATCTGGTGCAGGACGATCTGATTCCCGCTCTCGACAACGGCCAGCTCTCACAGGCCGTGCTCGACGTTGCCACACCCGAACCATTACCGCCCGAACATCCGTTCTGGGATCATCCGCGCATTTTCCTGACCCCGCATATCGCCAGCGCCGCCCAGTCGGACACTGCAGCCGAGGCCGTTCTGGCCAATCTGCGGCGCTACGAAGCCGGTGAACTCATGACCGGCGTCATTGATACCGGACGCGGCTATTGAGGTCTCGAAGCGGTTTTTGCATTTTCCGGCTTGCCAACCCCCAAGGGCTCGGTTAGAACGCGCCCACCTTGATGGGTGCGCCGGTGTAGCTCAGCTGGTAGAGCACGTCATTCGTAATGATGGGGTCGGGAGTTCGAATCTCTTCACCGGCACCATCAAGGTCTTCCGAAAATCCGGATCTGTTATGGTTGTGTCCACTATACTGGACACAGATAACGGTCTTTCTCTCCAGGATCCGGATCTTCACAATTTTTCAAAATATTGCGGATACAACCGGCTTCCTCTGGGCAATCCGCCTGTGATGGGACTACGATGGATGTCGATATCCCGATGCAGAGGGCTGCCCGACAAGGGCGGACTGTCAAAAGACGGCTCCCTGCGTTAGGTTAGGAGCCCGATGTCTGACCGTTTCCATAAACGACTGTGGCGCAACGCCGTCAGCTTTTCCCGCAGTCAGGAGCCTCATGCTTCCATCCATGCGGTGGAAGGCCTGCGCGAATGCCCGACCTGCGGCCTTTTCCAGCACGTCCCGCGCCTGAAACCCGGACATCTCGCTGAATGCCTGCGCTGCGGCTGCCAGCTGGCCCGCCGCCGCAGGACGTCCCTGATCGGCGCTCCGGCGGCTTTCTGCATCACATCGGCTGCGCTCTACATCACGCTTCTCATCAGCTCCCTCATGACGCTGAACGTCTACGGGCGTGAAAACACCGTCTCACTGATGAGCGGTCCGATCGAACTCGGACATCAGGGCTATGGCGCAATCGGGGTTCTCGTCGCACTGGTGACGATCCTCATGCCGGGCGTCATTATTGGTCTGATGGGCGCCATTCTCTATGGCGCTTCCCGCCCGCACATGCCCGACTGGACCCCGCGACTGCTCACCTGGTACGACCGCCTGCGCGGCTGGTCGATGGTGGAAGTCTACGTCCTCGGCGTGCTTGTGGCCTACACCAAACTCGTGGATCTCGCTCTCGTCATCCTTCAGCCCGGCGTCTATCTTCTGGGCGGCCTGATGCTGAGCATGGCCGCCGTGGACTCGACCTTCGATGCCGAGCGGATCTGGCGCAGCCGCGACATCAGCCCCACGCTGGATGATCACCAGGGCCATCTGCTGGATGTCGCCCATCTCGATGCCCGTAACGGTGTCATCCCGCCTGTAGAACACATGCTCTCCTGCCATGCCTGCAATCTGGTGCTGGCTTTCGACCATGCCGTGCCGCAGGAAGAGGACATGGGAGACTGTCCCCGCTGTGGCCAGATCCTGCGCCGGCGCAAACCCCAGAGCCTCTCTTCGGCCACCTGCCTTCTCGTGGCCGGTGTCGTGTTCTATCTGCCGGCCAATCTGCTGCCGGTCATGACCTACACCAAGGTCGGGCATGGCGCGCCCAGCACCATTACCAGTGGTGTGATCGAGCTGTGGCAGGCCGGGATGATCCCGCTGTCCCTGCTGGTGCTCTTTGCCAGTATCACTGTCCCGGTGCTCAAGATCATCGCCCTGACAATCATGATCATCTGTACCCGGCTCAGATCCAGCTGGCAGCTGCGGCATCTGGCGAAGCTCTATCGCCTTGTCGTCATCATCGGTCGCTGGTCCATGATCGACGTTTTCATGATTTCCATCCTCGTTGCCGTCGTGCATTTCGGTTTTCTGGCCAATGTCACGGCCGATCCGGGGATGGTCTGCTTTGCGCTGGTGGTGATCCTGACCATTTTCGCCGCAGAGCTGTTTGATCCCCGCGGAATGTGGGATGCCGCCGGCCTGAATGGTGCGGTCGCCAGTCCCGCGACGGGCAACCGGGAGCCGGAGACACCGTCTTCGGACGCTCCCGTTCCCCATCTGCCTTCTTCTGACCCTACTGACATGGAGCCTGGACGCGCGTGAGCGATTCCCGAAACAACCGGGGGGAGCCAACGGTCTCGCCGAAGGAAGCCCCGGTGCGCCGCACCCGCTTCTCCCTTATTCTGCTGATTCCGGTGGTGGCCATCCTCATCGCCGGATGGCTGGCGTGGGAGCATTTCGCAACGCGTGGTCCCGTCATCACCATCACGTTCGAGACCGCGGACGGCCTGACTCCCGGCCAGACGCAGGTCAAGAACAAGGCCGTGACCCTGGGTACCGTGCAGGACATCACCCTGAGCGACGACATGAAACATGTCGACGTGACGGTCCAGATGAACGCCAACAGTTCCCATATCCTGACCGATCACACCCGGTTCTGGGTCGTGCGTCCGCGGATCAACGGCGCCAGCATCACCGGTCTCGATACGCTGTTCTCGGGCGCCTATATCGCTCTGGACCCCGGCACGGATGACGGCCATTACCAGAAAGCCTTCAAGGGCCTGGAATCACCTCCCGGCGTCCGCTCGGACCAGCCGGGCGAGACGTTCTGGCTGGTATCCCCGTCGCTGGGCTCGCTTGGTCCGGGGTCGCCGGTGTTCTTCCGCGACCTGCGGGTGGGTGAGGTGCTCGGCTATACGATGCCGCAGGGCGGCAAGGGGCCCATTGTTATCCAGGCTTTCGTCAAGGAGCCGTATGACCACTACTTGCGCACGGACAGCCGCTTCTGGAACGTCTCCGGCGTTCAGGTGGGTCTCGGGGCCGGCGGCCTGAAGGTTCATCTCAAATCGCTTCAGGCGCTGTTTTCGGGCGGTATCGCCTTTGGACTGCCGGAGCGTCGTCGCAACATCGATCTGCCGGACGCGCCCGCCAATTCGGTCTTCAAGCTTTATGCCAGCGAGGCTGACGCCGACAACGCCCGTTATCACAAGCGCCTGCGTGTCGTGACTTACATCAACTCGTCCGTCAAAGGCCTCACGAGCGGCAGCCAGGTCACCATGTTCGGTCTGCAGATCGGCACGGTCAACGATGTCCGCCTTCTCCTCGAAGGCCCTACGAAGCTCCCCCGTGTCCGTGTGGACATGGAACTCGAACCCGAGCGTATGCTGTCAAACTGGGATGACCGGATCGAGAACAGCAAGGAGCCGCCCGTCGAGAAATATCTTCAGGCCTTTGTCGCTGACGGAATGCGCGCCTCGGTCCAAAGCGCCAGCTTCCTGACCGGCGAATCCATGATTGCTCTGCAGTTCGTCAAGAATGCGCCTGCCACCACCCTGACCTATGAAGGTGACGTTGCGGTGCTTCCAAGCCAGGCTGGCGGAATGGATGGCATCATGGAGTCTGTCTCCACCATTACCGACAAGATCGCAGCCATGCCGCTGACCGAAATCGGTGGTCATGTGAACGATCTTCTGGCGCATGCGGATGGCCGTCTGAACAGTCCTGAAGTCACGCAGTCCCTCGCGGCCCTGCGCGATTCGCTTCAGAACCTGAGCAAACTGACGAAGAATGCCAACCAGAACCTGCCGGCGCTGATGAAGGGCCTGCAGGGCACGCTGACCAATGCCCAGTCGGTTCTGGGTGCTTATGGCGGCGATACGGATTTCCACCGCAGTCTTCAGAACATGATCACCCAGCTGACCCAGATGTCCCGCTCCCTGCGGTTCCTGACGGATTATCTGGATCACCATCCTTCCGCTCTCATCACCGGCCGCAGGAACTGAGCCATGACACAGTCTTTGACGTCCCGCCTTCGTGTCCTGTCCCTGATGGGGGCTCTGGGTCTGACGGGCTTTCTTTCGGCCTGCAGCAGTGATCCGACGCTCTACACACTGGCGCCTCTGCCAGGCGTCTCCCAGGCGGGAGGGCCGGTCGTGGTCGAGGTCCGTACGCCCGTTGTCAGCGCCCGTCTGGATCGCGATACGATCGTGAAGGCCAGTGAGGATTACCAGACCAAGCTGGCCTCTGGCAGCAGCTGGAGTGAAGCGCTGCCGGACATGCTCGGCCATACGCTGATGACCGATCTGGCCCAGCGTCTGCCGGGTACGACCGTGTTTGCTCAGGGGGATGCGGTCACAACGACACCCACAGCCTATGTCGAACTGACCATTCGCAATTTTGAAGCCGATTCGGCCGGACATGCCCTCGTAACCGGCATGCTGTCTGTCCACCCGGCCGGAAAGATGATCGGGCCCGTTGTGACCTCGCCTGTGGTCTGGCAGTCGGCGGAACCTGTGGCCTCCAGCACGTCAAAGTTGACCGCAGCGCTTAGCCAGGGTGTTGCGGCCATTGCCGATCAGGCGGCTGCAAAACTGCGCGTCCTGCCGCCTCCCGTGACGGACTGAGAGGCGTAGGCCATACAAACAAAAAAGGCTCCCGAAGAGGGAGCCTTTTTTGTAGGTAATTCAGGGGCTGAAAAGCGTCAGAGCTTTTCGACCTGCGTGAAGTCCAGATCGACAGGTGTGGAGCGTCCGAAGATGGAGACGCTGACCTTGAGGCGCTGGCGCTCGTCGTCGACGTCTTCGATCATGCCGGTGAAGGACGTGAACGGACCATCGGCCACGCGAACCTGCTCGCCAATCTCGAAGGACAGGCTGGAACGGGGGCGCTCAACGCCTTCCTGGGCCTGCTTCATGATCCGGTCGGCTTCGGCGGCCGTGATGGGGGTCGGACGGTTGCGCGTTCCGAGGAAGCCCGTGACCTTGGGGGTGTCCTTGACGAGATGCCAGGCTTCGTCCGTCAGTTCCATTTTGACGAGAACATAGCCTGGGAAAAACTTGCGCTCTGCATTGACCTTACGGCCGCGGCGCATTTCCGTCACATCTTCGGAAGGAACAAGGATCTGCTCGAAATGGTCGGAAAGGCCTTTCTGTGCTGCCTGCTCCTGAATGTGACTCGCGATCTTTTTCTCGAATCCGGAATAGACATGCACAACGTACCAACGCTTCGCCATGGTGCGAACCTAGCCTCCAACGCCAAATAGTTCGCGGACGCCGAGGCCGATCACCTGGTCCACGATGAAGAAGAAGATGCAGGTCACGGTAACCATGACGAGCACGGCACCTGACGTGATCAGGGTGTTACGACGAGTCGGCCACGTGACGCGCTTGGCTTCGGCGCGGACATCACGAACGTATGCGACCAGGTTGAAGCCGGATCCGTTCTTTTGAGGCGCCGTTTTCCGCGACTCGTCTTTCGGGGTACTGACCGACACCATCGTCCTCGAATCAAGTGAAAAACCCGCTCCCGGTGTCGGGAAGGACATCCGGCGAGAAGGAGTGGCAGGGGTGGAGGGTCTCGAACTCTCAACCTCCGGTTTTGGAGACCGGCGCTCTAGCCAATTGAGCTACACCCCTATCATCGGACAGGACGTTTTTCAGGACGTCATGCCAGCGACAGTGGCCGCAAAAGAGAATGTTCGGGGACAAAAGTCAAGTGCCCCGAACATCTTTGTTGTGGAATTTCCATTTTGGCTTTTCCCCTCTTGCGGGCGCCAAAAAAAATGGAGTAAGGACTGCCTCACCTGAGCGGGCGTAGCATAGTGGTAATGCAGTAGCCTTCCAAGCTTCTGAGGAGGGTTCGATTCCCTTCGCCCGCTCCAGGCTTTCCCTAAAAAATCTGATGCCTGGGCCTTTATTGCCATTGACAGGACACATGCGATGGCGTGGCCTCTCCAAACTGGAGAATCTGCAACGCGACTGCGGCATCGCCAACATTGCCTGACAGATGGCCCTTCGGATCCGAGCCGTGCGACGCGGGTGCCACATCTTCACTAAGCAAGATGTCGCCCGGGTTCAGTTCCACGCTGGTCCCGTCCATCGCCTTGACGAAATAGATGCCGGAAAGCGGCACGATCCACTGAACCTGATGGCTTACGTTCCATCCGCCTTTCCAGTGAGGCGGCTGAACGCGCATCGTCACGGTTGCCGGTCCGTCATGCGGACTGCTGAGCATGATCTTGTCACCGTCCGGCGCGATTGAGTCCTCATGGAATGTCGACATCTTGCATTTCGTCAGATGTGTGACGCCCTGAGGGTCGGTCCAGTTGTCCCAGTAGGAAATGGTCGGGAAGGACGGCTTGTCCTCAACAGGGATGGCGCGGGCTGTTGTGAACAGGGCAGGGACGGACAGGGCGCCCAGCAGGAAAAAGAGGCGCTTTCGGGTGGACATCGGGTCTCCATGGTTGGTTGCGGGGTTATCTGCGCATAGCATCGTAAGGATGTGATCGACGGGACGAAATCTCCCGAAAAATCACTGCAGAACCCCTGTCATGCCAGCCCGGGCGGGCAAAACGCAAACCCACGTCATGATCCCGGAGGGTTGCGCGGGTAATTTGAGTATCGTCTCGGTTGCGCAGGAACCGGACAGCGTGCTAGAGGCGGCGCCAAGTGGAGGACCGGGTTTCAGACGAATCCTGCGCAGGAACGTGTATGCCCGGTCCGGACAGTTTTGATGCAAGGAACCGGATAAGCCGGTTCCGGCCGCACTCTGCGGCGGATTTAGTGAGACGGAACACGCGTGTGACGGTGACACAGGTGCCGCAGGTTGGACATACAGGGGGCTTGGCCCAGCGCTATGCCCGTGCGCTTTATGACCTCGCTTCGGAGCAGGGAAATCTTTCCGACGTTCTGGGTGAAGTAAAGGCGCTGCGTGCCGCCATTGCCGACAGCGATGATCTGCGGAAGTTCCTGGCTGATGCCCGGATGGACATCCGTCAGGGCCGGACGGTTTCGAACGTTCTGATGTCGAAGCTCGGTTTCGGAGACGTCCTGCGCCGTTTTGTTGGCGTTATTGCCGATAATCGCCGCCTGCCTGATCTTGCATCCATTCTGGACGGTGTCCTGGCGCTTGATTCCGCCCTGCGTGGTGAAGTCGTTGCCGAGGTCCGCTCCGCACAGCCTCTGACCGACACGCAGCGCAGCCAGCTTCAGGCCCGTCTGGCCGAAGCCGGTTACAGCCGCGTGTCCATGACCGAACATACGGATGCCGCCCTGCTTGGCGGCATGACCGTACGGATCGGTTCCACACTGTTTGATACTTCGATCGCCGGGCGCCTGACCCGCCTGCAGAACGCCATGAAGGGAGCCGCGTGATGGATATCCGTCCCGCTGAGATTTCGGACATCCTCAAGCAGCAGATCGCGTCGTTCGACCAGGTCGAGACCGTTTCCGAGACGGGCACGGTCCTGTCCATCGGCGACGGCATCGCCCGCGTCTACGGCCTGACGAACGTCATGGCCGGTGAAATGGTCGAGTTCGAAGGCACGGGCCTCAAGGGCATGGCGCTGAACCTCGAAGCCGACAATGTCGGTGTGGTTCTGTTCGGCGACGGCGACAGCATCCGCGAGGGCGACACCGTCCTGCGGACGAAGTCCGTGGTTGAAGTGCCGGTCGGCAAGGGCCTGCTGGGACGTGTTGTCGATGGTCTCGGCAACCCGATCGACGGCCGCGGCCCGCTGACGGATGTCGAATACCGTCGTGCCGAAGTGAAGGCTCCGGGCATCATGCCGCGCCAGTCGGTCAGCGAGCCGATGCAGACGGGCATCAAGGCCATTGATGCGCTCGTTCCCATCGGACGTGGCCAGCGTGAGCTGATCATCGGTGACCGTCAGACGGGTAAAACCGCCATCCTGATCGACACCATTGTCGCCCAGAAGCCGGTCAATGCCGCAGGCGATCCGAAGAAATCCCTGTACTGCATCTATGTTGCCATCGGCCAGAAGCGCTCCACGGTTGCAAACCTGGTGCGTACGCTGACCGAGCAGGGCGCGATGGAGTATTCTATCGTTGTTGCCGCTACGGCGTCCGATGCGGCTCCGATGCAGTATCTTGCCCCGTACACGGCCTGCGCCATGGGTGAATACTTCCGCGACAACGGCATGCACGCTCTCGTCTGCTACGACGATCTGTCCAAGCAGGCTGTGGCTTACCGTCAGATGTCGCTGCTGCTGCGTCGTCCGCCGGCACGTGAAGCCTTCCCGGGTGACGTGTTCTACCTGCACTCCCGTCTGCTGGAGCGTGCGGCCAAGATGTCCGACGCCCATGGCGGCGGCTCCCTGACGGCCCTGCCGGTCATCGAGACGCAGGCTGGCGATACGGCAGCCTACATCCCGACCAACGTGATCTCCATCACCGACGGTCAGATCTTCCTTGAGACGGATCTGTTCTACAAGGGCATCCGCCCTGCCGTGAACGTCGGTGGTTCGGTATCCCGCGTGGGTTCCGCAGCCCAGATCAAGGCGATGAAGCAGGTTGCCGGCAAGATCAAGCTGGAGCTGGCCCAGTATCGTGAAATGGCTGCGTTCTCGCAGTTCGCTTCCGATCTGGATGCCGCAACCCGCAAGCAGCTGGATCGTGGTGCCCGTCTGGTCGAGCTGCTCAAGCAGCCCGAGACGTCCCCGCTGCCGGTCGAGGAACAGGTTGTCGTCCTGTACGCTGGTACGCGCGGTTACGTTGATCCGATCGCCGTGGACAAGGTTGTGGCCTATGAAGCCGCTCTTCTGTCCGAGATGCGCGGTGCGGGCTCTGACATCCTGACGGCCATCCGCAATGACCGCCAGATCAAGCCGGAGACGGAAGGCAAGCTCAAGGAGCTGCTCGAAGCATTCGGCAAGCGCTTTTCGGCCTGAGGATAGCCCATGGCTTCGCTGAAGGAACTGCGGGGACGGATCACGGGCGTCAAATCGACGCGCAAGATCACGAACGCAATGAAAATGGTCGCAGCGTCCAAGCTGCGGCGCGCCCAGATGCAGGCCGAAGCGGCCCGTCCCTATGCCGACGCCATGCGTCGCATGATGGCGGAGCTGGCGACGGCGACCCGTGGTGAGGACGCAGCCAGTCTGCCGCGTCTTCTGGCGGGAACAGGCAAAGACCAGACCCATCTCGTGGTGGTGCTAACCTCTGACCGTGGCCTTGCCGGTGGCTTCAACGCCAATATCGTCCGCAGTGCCCGTCAGTTGGTCGACACGCTTATCTCTGAAGGCAAGACGGTCCGTATCCTGCCGGTTGGCCGCAAGGGAGCAGACATTCTCGTGCGTCACTATCCGGAGATGATCACCGATCGTCTGGCTGGCAGTGATGGCAAGGATGTGGGTTACGATAAGGCGACCGATATCGGAAGCCGGATTGCCACCATGCTGGAAGCGGGCGAGATCGACCGCTGCACGCTGGTCTATAACCGCTTCCTCAATGCCATGACGCAGGTTCCGGTCCAGGCGCCTCTGGTTCCGCTTTCGGCTCCCGAGAATGACAACGCCGCACCTGATGCTGATACGGCGCAGTACGAATTCGAGCCCGACGAGGCGACTCTCCTGACGCAGCTTCTGCCGCGCAACCTGCAGGTCCAGATTTTCTCGGCCATGCTGGAAAGCGCTGCAGGCGAGCAGGGTGCGCGGATGACCGCGATGGACAATGCCAGCCGCAATGCGAGCAAGGCCATTGACCGTCTGTCGCAGAAGTACAACCGCACGCGTCAGGCCAACATCACCAACGATCTGATCGAAATCATCTCCGGCGCAGAAGCCGTTTGAGATCACGCAGGAGACGAATCCGATGTCCGAAACTCTTACCCCTTCTGCCGGAGCTGCCAACAACGTGGTCGGCCGCGTCACCCAGGTGCGTGGTCCGGTCGTGGACGTGCAGTTCGAAGGCGATCTTCCCTTCATCCTGAATGCCCTGCACGTCCAGAACGGCGATCATACGCTGGTTCTGGAAGTGGCCCAGGAAATCGGCGAGCGTCAGGTCCGCTGCATTGCCATGGACACGACCGACGGTCTGGTTCGTGGTACTGAAGTCCGTGACACGGGCAAGCAGATCATGGTGCCGGTTGGCCCGGCCACGCTCGGCCGTATCCTGAACGTCGTTGGCGAGCCCATCGACGAGCGTGGTCCGATCAGCAGCGAGCTGCGCTTCCCGATCCACCGTCCGGCTCCGTCTTTCGAAGAGCAGGCTGCTGCCTCCGAGATCCTCGTGACCGGCATCAAGGTCGTCGATCTTCTCTGCCCGTACCTCAAGGGCGGTAAGATCGGCCTCTTCGGTGGTGCAGGCGTCGGCAAGACGGTCATCATCCAGGAGCTCATCAACAACATCGCGAAGGCCCACGGTGGCGTGTCCGTTTTCGCAGGTGTCGGTGAGCGTACCCGTGAAGGTAACGACCTGTATTTCGAAATGCAGGACGCAGGCGTCATCAAGATTGCTGAAGACGGTTCGACCGAGGGTTCCAAGGTTGCGCTGGTCTATGGCCAGATGAACGAGCCGCCGGGAGCCCGTTCTCGCGTGGCCCTGACGGGCCTGTCGCTTGCTGAATACTTCCGTGACGAAGAAGGTCAGGACGTCCTGTTCTTCGTGGACAACATCTTCCGCTTCACGCAGGCCGGTTCCGAAGTTTCCGCGCTTCTGGGCCGTATCCCCTCCGCAGTGGGTTACCAGCCGACGCTGGCCACCGAGATGGGCGCCCTGCAGGAGCGTATTACCTCCACGAAGAAGGGCTCCATCACGTCCGTTCAGGCCGTGTATGTCCCTGCTGACGATCTGACCGATCCGGCTCCGGCCGCGACCTTCGCGCATCTTGATGCCACGACGGTTCTGAACCGTTCGATCGCAGAAATGGGTATCTATCCGGCTGTTGATCCGCTGGATTCTACGTCCCGTTCGCTCGATCCGAAGATCGTTGGCGAAGAGCACTACCAAGTGGCCCGTCAGGTTCAGCAGACGCTCCAGACCTACAAGGGCCTGCAGGACATCATCGCGATTCTCGGCATGGACGAACTGTCCGAAGACGACAAGAAGATCGTTGGCCGTGCTCGTCGCATCCAGCGCTTCCTGTCCCAGCCGTTCCACGTAGCTGAAGTCTTCACGGGCGCCCCGGGCAAGCTGGTGTCGCTGGAAGATACAATCCGTTCCTTCAAGGCTGTCGTGGCTGGCGAGTACGATCACCTGCCGGAAGGCGCCTTCTACATGGTCGGTGACATCGACGAGGCCGTTGCGAAGGCCGAGAAGATGAAGCAGGAGGCCTGATCCGATGCCGCTTCGCATCGAGATCGTCAGCCCGGAAAAGCGCCTTGTCGAACGTGAAGTCGACATGGCCGTGGTCCCGGGCATGGAGGGCGATATTGCAGCCATGCCGGACCGCGCACCGCTGATGCTTCAGCTGCGGGGCGGCGTTGTGGCCCTTTATCAGGGTGACAAGATCGTAGACCGTTACTTTGTAACGGGCGGTTTTGCGGATATGGGCGCTGATCACTGCACCATTCTGGCCGATTCTGCACAGCTCATGAGCGAGCTGTCGGTGGACGAGGCCAAGAGCCGTCTGCGTGATCTGGAAAGTCGTTGGGCCGAAATCGGTCCGAACGACGTGGACATGCACGATCAGATCAGCCGCGAACTGCAGTCAGTTCGCGCCGAGCTGGAAGCCGTTCAGGAACATGGTCCGGCCTGAGCCGACTTTTCAGATTCGGTTTGAAAAAACCCGCTTCATCGCAAGGTGAAGCGGGTTTTTCTTTGCCATTTTTCGAGACTCTAGATTCGCACGTATGTGCCGCTGCCTTGAATGACGTCGCGTCTAAGCACCAAGCATATCATCTGGCTGGTTCCTGAGCTGTTGTGAGGTGAGGGTGCTGGCTGCCTTCTACTCAGAAATTCCTTAGCTTTGCTTGGTCACCTACTTTGGAGCGGAGGGAGGGCTTCCTAAAGAACCTTATGCCCAAGCGTAAGGCGCGATAACGCGCGCCTTTACGGGCTCAACAGGGATTGCGTGAGCACCAAACTGAGAAATTCAAAGAAAACGAAAGAAAAAGGCGCCTTTTTGGTGCTTTTTTCGTCTTTTTATTATTCCCGGATCGGAATGGGTCACGGGGATAAGTGGAATTTGTTAAGGATTTCGGGGCTTTCGGAATGTGGACAAGTGTGAGTCTGATTCTGTTTGACACTGTGCTGAGCTCCCCGTATAAGCCCGTTCACCGACGCGGCGGGGCTCACTTCGAGGGGTTCTGGAGCGGCGGGGCAGATGGTCTTTGAAAACTGAAT
>NZ_JABCQG010000010.1 GCF_015244565.1 Gluconobacter vitians
AAGACCCTCAGTGGCCTTACCCCTTACGAATACGTCTGCAAAATCTGGACTTCAGAGCCAGAAAGATTCATCATCAATCCAACCCATCAAATCCCGGGACTAAACACCTAGGCTTCGGTCAATCTGGGCGCGACTTCGATCAGTTCATGGATGGCGCAAATACTGCAATCAATGAGCAGTATTCAGAAGACCCGGCATGAGCGGGCGGACAGATACGGAGCGGCTGGAATAGATGGTTCGCAAGATCGTCACGACGGCTGGGTCAAGCCACAACAACGGGCCGACAACATATGGCTGCTGGTCAGAGCCGGAAGATCGTTCGCTTTCGACGGGGCATGCGACCTATCGAGACGCCATCGACGCAGCCATGGACGCGGAGGAACGGAGATGAGTGATGCTTCACAGCTTCTGATCGTAAAGGAAGTGCAGTCACGTCTTGGATGGAGCAGGGCGACGATTTACCGGCACATGAGCGCAGGACAGCTTCCGAAGCCCCGCCGCCTCTCGTCCGGTTCGGTCCGATGGGATCAGCGCGATATTGAGGAACTGATCCGCATCGGGACGGATGCCTGGAAGGAGCAGAGCGAGCCCGCCCTATAAGGAGCGGGCTTTGCGGCTCGTGCTCACAAGATCCTTGAGGCTGGCCTGCTTCTCCAAGATCAGGTCGGCCCAGATCTGCGCCAGTTCTCGACGGCGCGCAAGAAACAGGGCGCGGTTATAGGCGCCTCCACTTTGTCTTTCATAACATGGGCAAGCATCAGATCGATGGCCTGCCGATCTTCCGGGAACCGCTCATTCATCGAGCTTGAGAAGGTCGCCCGAAAACCATGCGGGACGTGCCGCTGATGGTATCCGGCCCTGTTCAGCAGATACCCGATCGCATTCTCGCTCATGACCTGCTTCGGACGGCGCGCATTCGGAAACAGGTGCGGCCAGCGTCCAGACAGTGGACGCAATGCTTCGAGCAGTTCAACGGCCTGGCGTGATAGTGCTACCAAATGCTCCCGTTTCTTCTTCATTCGAACTGCCGGGATACGCCACAGCGGCTCGGGGCCGCCCAGGTCCTCGAACTCGTCCCACATCGCATAGCGTAGTTCGCCCGGCCTGACGGCAGTCAGGTACAGCAGCCGCAACGCGAGGAGCGTGACCGGGTGCGCGTCTTTGCCTTCAGTCTTGCGGATCATGGCGCGGGCCTCATCCAGATCCGTGATGGCCGGTTGCCTGCCGCGGACCACAGGCCCGAGGGCAGGGGCGACAATGGCGGCCGGGTCCGCTGTTCCGTATCCGCAGGCAATGGCGTGGACGAAAATGTCTGACATACGCTGGCGAGTGCGATGAGCAGACTCTACCGCGCCGCGCGTTTCGATCTCTCGCAGGACAGCAAGGACGATCGGGGGCGTAAGATCATTGACCGGCATGTGGCCCACGGAAGGCAGCACATCACGCTCCAGGCTACGCCACACGTCCGCAGCATGCCGCTCCGTCCAGAGATCCTTTCTCTGAGCAAACCAGTCTCGGGCAGTCGCAATGAAGGTCTGGGTAGGATCGACCTTGCCGATCGCCTTGAGGAGCTTCTTTTCTTTTGCCGGGTCTCGTCCGGCCTGCAGAACCTTGCGGGCCTTATCCCGCTCCGACCGGGCATCAGGAAGGCGAACGTCCGGGTATGATCCCATCGTGTAGGTCTTTTCCTTACCCTCAATCTCATAGCGCCAGCGCCAGTGCTTGCCGCCCGAAGGTGTCACTTGGAGATACAGGCCTCCGCCGTCCGTGAGCTTGAAGGCTTTGTCTTTTGGCTTGGCCGCACGGACCTGCGAGTCTGTCAGCATTTGGCTCTACCCCGTCTCTTCCGAAATTATACCCGCCGTCTACCCGGTTCAGAACGAGACAGGATGAGACAAAACGAGAACGAATGAGACAAGAGAATGACGCAAAACGCTGGATATACCAAGGCTTTGAGACAACATGAGACTGATTGAGAAGGGGTTCTGGCGGAGAGAGTGGGATTCGAACCCACGGTACGCTATTAACGTACACACGCTTTCCAAGCGTGCGCCTTAAGCCGCTCGGCCATCTCTCCTGTCGAGCGAGGCGGTGTTTACGAGAGCTTCCGCGTCAGATCAAGTCCCTTTCGGGCATTCTGGACAAATTTTTCAATAAGTTCGGAAGATTTATGGCCTGGTGACGACTCAACGCCCGAGGAAACGTCGACTGCCGGCGCCTGGCTTTCCTGTATGGCGCGCTGAACGTTTAACGGATTCAGTCCCCCGGCAAGCATCCAGAAGGACGGAGGCGCCCAATTCCGGGTCAGGGACCAGTCGAACGTACGACCAAGCCCTCCAGGGCGGCAGTCCTGTTCCTGTCGCGGTGCTTCAATAACGTAACCTGCCAGTCGGGGATCAGTCGGGAGGTCGGATTGGCTGGCAATGCCACAGGCTCGCCAGACAGGGCGCCCGAACTGCGACTGAATTTCCAGGCTGCGCACTGGTGTGTCGTAAATCTGGAGAACATCCAGAGGCACTTTTTCCAAAGTCTGTTCGATCAGCCTGTTATCCGGCTTTACAAACAGACCAACGCGGGAAGGACCACCTTCAGTCGAGACTGGCACGCTGTCGTGGAGAGCCAAAGCCTCGTCAGCAGTTACAAATCTAGGGGAGGCCTCACAGAAAACAAAGCCCACCCAGTCAACCTTCAGGCGCGCGCAAAGCTCCATCGTCCGGGTATCACGGATGCCGCAGATCTTGACCCCCGTTATCATGCGCCAGCCAGTTCATCCATGATCGCTCTGGCGGCCTGCACCGGATCAGCCGCCTTTGTAATGGGCCTGCCTACCACGATCCAGTCCGCTCCTGCCCGGGCGGCCTGCGCAGGTGTCATGATGCGTTTCTGATCATCACTGGCAGTGCCAGCAGGCCGGATGCCCGGGACAACCAGCACGGGAGCATCACCCAGCGCGTCCCTCAAAGGCGCGATTTCATGGGCCGAGCAGACTAGTCCGTCCGCGCCGGCCCTAATGGCCAGCTTTCCGAGCCTGACGACCTGCTCCTGAGGGGTGGCATCAACGCCAATTTCCTGAAGACCGGCAGCGTTCATGCTGGTTAGAACCGTAACGGCCAGAAGTCTCGGACGCTCCATTCCGTCCGGAAATGCTCTTTCAAGAGCCTCTCGTGAACGGGCAATCATTTCCGTACCACCACTGGCATGGATCGTTGTGAGGGCCGGCCGGAGCGGAGCAAGGGCAGAAAGGCCCGATGCGACAGTATGGGGAATGTCGTGCAGTTTCAGATCAAGAAAAAGCTTGTGCCCTTCAGAAACCGTCTTCACCGCATCCAGCCCGCAGGCATAGGTAAATTCGAGCCCCAGTTTAATGGCGTCGACATCATCTTTGAGTTTTTCTGCCCAATGCAGTGCCTGGGAGCGGGATGCTGTATCGAGGGCAGCGATCAGTTTTGTACGACGCAACATGCTGGCGCTCAGACCTTCTGCTCTGGCTGAACCGGGACCGTGCCGGGGAGGGGGGTGCCAACCGGGTTCTGAAGGCGATCCAGACGCTGATGAAGTTCGACAAGCTGGCTTTCCAGCGTGCGAACATGCTGTTCAGCACGGCGGGCGCGTGAACGCTGCTGCATGTCACCGATCAGGCCGATCAGAAAGCCGAACAGAAGGGCGACAACCCCTACACCCAGCACGAGCGTGCCGATGGACAGATGCCAGCCAAAAGACACCAGCCAGATGGGTTCCAGATCCGTATTGCTCAAGGCAAAAACGATCAGGACCGCGAGAAGAACGACGAGGATGAGCAGTCTGAGCATAAACATGGTCCTATCGTGCTACCTGCAGCGCAACAAGACGTGCGGGCAGGAAGATTGATTCCCTGTCAGCAATCATGATGTCCTGTGCAGGCGGCATCATGCGCCGGTGCTGACATTGCGCAGGATGGCGATATCATTCCCAACGTATCACCGAAAGGGATCGCGGTGTCTGAAATCATTCCATTACGTCCGGCTCTTCCGAAAAGTGATACGTTCTGGGCCGTTCTCGCATCCCAGGGGAAGCGCACGGTCATCGCGAACATCTACATGACACAGAAGGAGGCCGAGGCGGACCGGCAGTGGCGTGTCGGACAGGTCAGTGCCTACAGCGTGTTTCTGCGGACCGAAAAACAGGACGTCCCCGTGTACCGGATCGAGAAGATAAAGCGCGCGGATCTTCCACGAAACTGGAGACCACTTCCGGCACTTGGAATGCTGCGCGGCAGGCTCATCTGAAAATCGCCCCGCTGGTCAAAACACAAACATCGTGACAGACTGCCGGATGCCACATTTCCTTGCATTTCAGTGCAATACGAAATGAATGATTTGATGACCGCATGAGGATGCAAGCCAATGGATCAAACATATACCGACACCGTGACAGGCGGTTCCGAAGGCCTGGACGTTTCGGATTCCCAGCCTTCTTCCTCATCTCTCATCGTTGGTTCGCAGTATCTCCGGGCCATGTCCATTGATGTGCAGAACACTCCGGACGTCTACAGGGATCTTCCCACACAGCCTCATATCGGGATGACGGTTGATGTTACGGGACGCCAGCTCGGAGATCAGCCCACATTCGAAGTCAGCCTTGTCATCCGGGCACAGGGTCTGGAGAGCGCCCCGACACAGGAAGCTCCCAATCCGAAGGTCCTTTATGAAATCAGCCTGGCCTATGCAGGGCTGTTCGGTCTGACAGGACGTATTCCGCAGGAAGCGGTCGAACCCCTGTTGCTGGTTGAAGCTCCGCGCTTCCTGTTCCCCCCCGCACGCAGCGCCATGCTGAATACCGTCCGTGAGGCCGGTTTTCCGTCTCCCAACATCCAGCCCATAGACTTTCATGCGCTCTGGCAGAGCCGACGGGCACAGCAGCGGTAAAGAGCATATCCGTTCTGCAGGCAGCTCCAGAGGGACCCAGCATCAATGAAAGATCATATCCTTGCATCCCCGGCTTTTGCGGGTGATCGGCCGCCTCTATGGGCAGCGTTTGATGCAGAATGGTACCGCACCCGCTATGGGCTACGCCTGCGTGAGGAAGCCAAGGAGAGCGGAGAAGCCTCGGAACTCGATCTGAGCGATGAAGGACTGGAACATCACTGGAAAAAGAAGGGAGCCAGAGCCGGGCTGTCTCCCAACCGGTTTTTCGACGAAGAATGGTATCTCCGCCAGAACCCGGATGTCCGCGAGGGCATCAGTCTGGGGATTTTCGACAGTGGCTTCCTGCATTACTGCGAAAGCGGTTTCCGAAGTCGCTCGCCGCACTGGCTGTTTTCCGAAGAAAACTATTTCAGCTGCAATCCTGACCTGAGCCCGCATGTCCTTGCATCGCAGGGGTTCTGCAATGGCTATGACCATTATCTTGCAATAGGCGATCAGGAACACCGCAAGTCCCACGCTTTCTTCGATCCTGAGGTCTTTCGATCCGCCAGCATGGCCGAAAGACAGCATTATGATTTCGGGATCGGCGATTTTGTTCAGTTCATCCGGTTTTCGGCAGCCGGGAGGCGGCGCAGTTCCTGGTATTTCGATCCGAAATGGTACCTCGAACGCTACCCGGATGTTGCGGAGGCCTTAGAAAACAACAGATATCAGAGCCCGCTTCACCATTACCTGACCAATGGCAATCCGACAGCTTACGATCCCAATCCGTGGTTCAGCGAAGCCTTTTATGCCGAAAAATATCCGGATGTAGGCAATATCGTTGCTCAGGGCGGCTTCCGGAACGGATATGAACATTTCGTCCGTTTTGGTATCGCCGAACAGCGTCAGCCTCAGGCCGACGTCGATCTGGCCAGTTTCCTGAGGCAGAGCGGTATTCAGCGCCAGCTTCGTCGCCCGGATATTCCCGATATCTTTACGCTCTGGGTCCAGTCCCAGGGAAATCCGCTGGAAGAGACCGTAGCGGACATCCCGGAAAAGCAGTGCCAGTTGCTGGATTTGCAGAGAGCACAGACGCTTATTCCTTCACTCGTGCGCGAACCCCTAGATTTCCGCCCTGTGACCCTGCCGGACGTGACCGTTATCATGCCGGTCTCAAACCAGTTTCAGGAAACACTCTCCACCTTGGCTGCTCTCTATGCGAACAGCGACCGAAGCCTGCAGATCGTTCTGATCGACGCAGGGTCCACGGATGAAACGGCCCAGATCGAGCGGTTTGTCCGCGGGATACACATTATACGGCCGCCTTATCGTACGACCCATGCTGAACAGATCGGGCTGGGGCTTGAACTTGCACGTGCAGACATTGTTCTGCTGCTTCCAGCCGGGGTCCAGCCGTTCCCTGGAAGTCTGAAAACCGCTCTTGAAGCATTCGCAGACCCCGAAATCTGGGCAGTGGGCGGCCAGTCTCTGGGACTGGACGGCAAGGTTCGGGAAGCCGGCAGTGTTTTGTGGAGAAACGCGACTTTCACACCTTTCGGAAAAGGCCTGCGGGCTAACGAACCTGAAATTGCGTTCCGGCGATGGGTGAACGCCTTTACCGGTGGACTTCTGTTCTGCCGGCGCCCCCCCTTGCATGAACACAGCAAACTGAATCCTGTCTGTATCGGCCCGGAAGCCGAGATGCTCGCAATCTGCTGCTCATTGCGTCAGGCCGGTGGTAAAATCCTGTATGATCCGGATGTACTCGACCGATCGGCTGCAGAGCCGGAAATCGCCCCGGAACTGCGCGTCCGCAATGAAGCCTGGCTGAAACGCCGGTTTGCGGGACTGCTGTCGAGACAGCCGCTACCGAGCACCAATATCATGCGCGCCCGGTCTGCATGTGGTTCGCCGGGGATCCTGTTCCTGTGCGAACGACTGCCCCATACCGTTCTGGGTACACCTTATCTCCGGCAGCGTGACATGATGATCGGTCTCAGCCAGCTCGGATATCAGGTGACCGTCTTCCCGCTGGATGGAAGCCTCCATGACTGTGTCGCTACAGCGCTGGATTTTCCGCCGGGCATCGAACTGATGGACGATTGTGACCTGTCCGAGCTGCCGGATTTCCTGCAGGAACGCGCAGGATGCTTCGATTACGTCTGGATCGGCAGTACGAAAACACTTCAGCGTACCGGCCCGATCCTGCAGAACCACGCGAAGTGCCTGCCCAGACTGGGAATGGTCGTGGACGTCCACGGAAGTCATTCTACGGAATCCCATTACCGCCGACTTGTGGGAACCGTGAACAATCGCGAACTGCTCCTGGATGATCTGGAACTTGATATCGATCAGGCTTGGCTGACGCAGTCCTTGGTCGCCGGTACAGCAGACGAAAAAGCCAATTTGGAAGCGCTCGGTCTAACCAATGTCTGTGTGCTGGGCGCACCTCCCATTCCGGCAGTCCTGTCTCCCTCGTTCAGTGAACGTACTGGCATCCTGCTTGTTCTGCCTGTCCATGCCAGTGGCGATGCAGTGCATGATGGCCTGCACTGGTTTGTCCATGAGGTCCTGTCAAAACTGGATCGCAGCCTGCCGCCCGAAGCAACCGTCCTTCTGGCAGGCTATCGGGCCGAGAAGGTCGATCTTTCTGCATTCACGAGATATCGGCGACTGGAAGCTTTTCCGGACGAGACAGACCTGCAGGCGCTCTACAGATCGCGCCGCATTCTTGTCGAGCCGTCGCGCGTGCTGGCATCGGCGCCACGTGAGGTGCTGGATGCGGCTGCAGCCGGGTTACCCGCTGTGGTCTCGGAAACTGTCTGTCAGACGCTGGGTCTGGAAGACGGGAAGACGTGTCTGTCAGGCGGGTTTTGTGATCCAAACAGGTTCGCTCAAGCCATAATCCGTCTGTATACGGACATGGATCTGTGGAATAGAATCAGCCATGACGTGCAGGAGCGGATGCGCAACGAAGCCGCCCATTCCGGTTTTTATGACGGACTGAAAGAGGTTCTCTCCGTTGCAGCCGGAACCACGCCTCTTGCAGCTTCGACGGTACCGCTGCGTCATCACAAGATATCCGAGGCCGACGCCAGGTTTGCTCCAGCTCCGATCCGGCTTCAGCCCCGTCGGATGACTGCCGGCAGTGATTGAGAAAAAAACAATGGCCATGAGGCAGCGAGCGGGGATGACAGCCGATCTGTCGGATTTTTCGCGCTGCCTTTCGGCCTCAGACAACTGAATATGGAAAACAAGATGACTGCCACTTCCGAGAAACTTGATACCGTTCTCCAGAATGTCGACGCTCATCTCGACGCTTCGGTCTCACGTCTCTTCGAAATTCTCCGCATTCCGAGCATTTCCACCCAGCCTGCACACGCAGCAGATTGCCGTAAAGCGGCAGAATGGATGCAGCGGGAACTCAAAGAACTCGGAATGACGGCTGATATCCGGGATGTCCACTGGGCTGCACCGGGACATCCCATGGTTGTTGGTCATGAAGGGGCTGACGGAGATAAGGATCATCGACCGCACGTCTTGTTCTACGGCCATTATGACGTCCAGCCGACGGACCCCGAAGCGCTGTGGAACGCGCCTCCCTTCGAGCCGCGACTGGTCGAAGATACCACAGGTCGCAAGGTCATCGTCGCGCGAGGGGCAAGCGACGACAAGGGTCAGGTCATGACCTTTCTGGAGGCCTGCCGCGCCTGGAAACAGGTGACGGGCTCGCTGCCGGTCAGGGTCAGTGTTCTTCTGGAAGGCGAAGAGGAATGTGGTGGCGCAAACCTGTTTCCGTTCCTCAAGGAAAACGCGGCTGAACTGAAAGCGGATGTGGCGCTTGTCTGTGATACAGGCATGGCGGACCGTAAAACGCCCGGCATCACGACCTCCCTGCGGGGCATGATGGCCGAGGAAGTGGTTATCCAGTGCGCCAGCCATGACCTGCATTCCGGTCTGTATGGCAATGCTGCAGCGAACCCGATTGCCGTTCTCTGTCAGGCCCTGGCAACGCTGAGAAACGCGGAAGGGGGCGTGACACTGCCCGGCTTCTATGATGGCATCCAGGATCCGGCGCCTGAGACGCGGGCACAGTGGAGCAAGCTGTTTCCCGATGACCGTTCCCTTCTGGAAGAAGCAGGACTGTCGGTCGCAGCTGGCGAAAAGGGCTATAGTGCCATCGAACAGACATGGTGCCGCCCAAGCTGCGAAATCAACGGAATTTCCGGCGGCTATGAAGGCGAGGGGTTCAAGACGGTTCTTCCGGCAAAGGCCATGGCGAAGGTGTCCTTCCGCCTCGTGCCAGGGCAGGACCCTGACCGCATTCGTGAAACCTTCCGCGCCCATATCCGTGCAGCCCTGCCTTCCGATGCTCACGTGACCTTCACAGGCCATGGCGGTTCGCCGGGCTTTGAAGTCTCCCGTGACAGCCGCTTTCTGGCGCCTGCACTGAAAGCCCTGACGGACGAATGGGGCGTCCCCGCCGCGACAGTGGGTTCCGGTGGCTCCATCCCGGTCGCGGGCGAAGTCCGGGATGCGCTGGGACTGGATGCTCTGATGATCGGCTTTGCCCAGAATGACGACCGGATCCATTCTCCGAACGAACAGTACGGACTGGATTCCTTCCATAAGGGCATCCGCTCATGGGTACGGGTGCTTGCGGCACTGGCAGACGCAGGCTGACGATGAAAACCCCGAAACCGCTTGCCCTGACACTGGGAGACCCGGCCGGGATCGGCCCCCAACTCGCGGTCGAGGCATGGCGAAGGCTGCGGCTTTCGGGGGAGGGAACATTTTTCTGGCTGGGTGATCCGCGGTTGGTGGAAAGCGCGGTTCCGGTCACCTGCATCGATAGCCCAGAGGAAGCAGGCGCTGTTTTCAGTGACAGCCTGCCTGTCCTGCCGGTATTCTGTGAAGCAGATGTCGTCCCGGGGCAGCCAGACTCCCGCAACGCCGGAGCGACGATCAGCAGCATCCGTCTGGCGGTTGAATATGCGCTCGCAGGGCGGGCCGGCGGTGTTGTGACAAACCCGATCGCCAAGCATGTTCTGGCCGCTACCGGCTTTCCCTATCCGGGGCATACGGAATTTCTGGCAGCCCTTTGCGACTGTCCCGGCGAAGAAATCATGATGCTGGCGTCGCCACAGCTCAAGGTCGTGCCCGTGACGGTTCATGTTTCGCTGCAGCGGGCCCTGAACACGCTGACGACCGATCGCATCGTGAGTGTGGCAAAGGCTGCGAACACAGCACTAAAGCGGGATTTCGGCATTGCTGCACCACGGCTGGCGATTGCAGGACTAAATCCTCACGCCGGCGAACACGGCATGATGGGCGATGAGGAAACAATAATCATCCAGCCTGCCATCGACAGGCTTCGGGCTCAGGGCATCAACTGTCAGGGCCCTCTGCCGCCGGACACGATGTTCAGTGCCAATGCCCGGCCAAATTACGATACCGCGATCTGCATGTATCATGACCAGGCGCTCATTCCGCTCAAGACGCTCGATATGGCAGAAGGCGTGAACGTGACCCTCGGCCTGCCGATCATCCGCACATCCCCGGATCATGGAACCGCTTTCGATATTGCAGGGCCTGTGACAGGCTTTTGCCGGGCCGATGTGTCCAGCCTTCTGGCCGCCATCCGTCTGGCTGGCGAAATGAGTCTATATCGGGAAAGGAGAGGGTGATGATCCGTCTTGGAGTAAATATTGATCACGTCGCCACGCTGCGAAACGCCCGGGGCGGCACATTTCCTGATCTCGTAAAGGCCGCCGAACTCGCCATTGCATCAGGCGCTGACGGGATCACAGCGCATCTGCGCGAAGACCGCCGGCATATCCGAGATGCCGACATGCCCCGCCTCAAGGCCCTGTCTGCCCCGCTAAATTTCGAAATGGCCGCGACCGATGAGATGGTGAGGATCGCCTGCGAGCTGCGTCCGCATGCCTGCTGTCTGGTCCCGGAAAAACGTCAGGAAGTCACGACAGAAGGCGGTTTGGATGTCACGGGGCAGCGGGAGGCTCTCGCGCCCCGGATCGCCCGGCTGAAAGACGCCGGTATCCGGGTCTCTCTGTTCATTAACCCTGATGCCCGTCAGATCGAGACTGCGGCGGCTCTGGGTGCACCTGTGGTGGAGCTTCATACCGGGGCCTATGCGCATGGAGGCGCACATGAACTGGAGCGCCTGCAGACAGCGGCTGACACCGTTGCGGCATGCGGTCTGGAACTCCATGCCGGACATGGACTGACCTATGCCAATGTCGGGCCTGTTGCCGCGCTGCCCGGCCTTGCCGAACTCAATATCGGACATTTCCTGATCGGACAGGCGATTTTCGATGGTCTCGGACCCGCAGTCCGGAAAATGAAAAACCTGATCAACAGCTGACAAAAAAGCCGGGATGGAAACCATCCCGGCCTTTTTATGGGGCTTACTTGACCGGCTGGATAACCGGCTGGGTGTCGTCGTTCGTGAACTTGGGAACGTATTTCCCGGACTGGTCGGAATAGGTTGCTGTTCCACTCTGTGCCGGCGTACGCGGCGGGTGGAAACCGGAAACGGGACCGAAGGGGCCACCATTCACGCGACGCATCGTGGACTCACGCTGACGGGCACAGCCGCGGGTGATGATGGAGCAGATGCCGTCTGTTCCGATATATTCATCGTCATTGCCGGTGTAATGCACTTCGGAGACCCGGTCATGATCCATGCGGACCAGCATGCGGCATGCCGTCCCACCGCCGCCAAATGCGGACTGATAGATACTGATGGCCGACTGGACAGGAATGAAACCGGAATCCGATGGCATCGTCGGAAGCGCCTTGCTTCCGTCATACTGCCAGATCTCGGTTGTATCGTTCAGCTTCTTCGTGGAAGCCGGAATACCGGCGCAGGCCTGAAGATCATAGCTCGTCATGCCAACCATTTCGTACTGTGCCTTGTGAGCACTGCGGGAATCGAAATAGCCACATCCCGAGAGGGCCGCGGTCGCCGTCAGGGCAACGACCATCCGTGTGAAAACCGGGCGCATCATGTCTCCTTTGCGCATCATGGGGAGCAGACTGCAGACCCGGAACGATTCATGACGAACAGGTCACAATCAGATGTGAAGTGTCCTGTTTCTACAACACCATCCCGGATGGGGATAGAGGAGGCGGGTTCCTTTGTGCCGGATGATGGGTTACAGGGCAGTTCCCTTGCAGCACAGGAATGCCATCAATGGCCGACATGACCCCATCCGAGGTAACACGCCTCCAGACCACGCTCCAGCGCCTGCTGGGCTCTCCGAAACTGACCGTCAACAAGCCCAGCCGCAAGGGCATGAGCGTTGAACTGGCCGTGGCAGGGGAAGTGATCGGCACGGTACACCGTGACGAGGACGAAGGCGAAGTGTCCTACGCCATCCACATCACGGTTCTGGAAGAAGACCTTCCGGCCGCCTGAATTTTCAGGCGGCGTGAGCCGGGGCAGGCATCTCGAATCGCGTGATTTTCCAGCCCCAGTGCTCGAACTTCATGTGCAGGACGAACGGTGTCTGTCCCGGCTGGTCCAGGCTCGCCTCGAATTTACCGGCGCTGACGAAATGGGCGTGCATGGAATGCCACATTCCAAGCCAGCTCGCGGTTGGTGCACTATGGGGCATCACCTGATGGGCCGTCGTCATCAGCGTGGCTGGCGTGAGGTGCGTGTCGATCGCATTTGAAACGACCTGACCCGCAAATGAGCTTCCAAAGCCTGGAAGATCGTCATCAGCCGGCGCTGCGGGCGTGAACTGCTCCTTCAGGCAATGGCTCAGCGAGGCCCAGTCAACATGCGGGGCAAGGCGTGAGGGATTGTTGCCGCTCATCGCCCGGTCGATATCCCACAGAGCCAGATATGGCGACACCGCATACGCTGCCAGAACAGCACCGGCACTGACCCCAAGTCCCTGCCATGCGCGTGGCATGACCCTGCGAAAACCGTTTTTCATGATGACTTCTCTGTTCGGGTCCTGTGAGACACCAGGACAGTGATGGATGATAGTGACGCTAACGTCTTTCACCCGTGAAAGTCAGCAATTATCATCATGTCATGGACATGAATTTTTCCGATCAGGAACTGGAGCGGTATTCCCGCCACATTCTTCTGCCTCAGGTCGGAGCGACAGGGCAGGCGCGACTGCGAAAAGCCGCCGTTCTTGTGGTCGGAGCCGGTGGTCTGGGCGCCCCGCTGCTTCAGCAGCTTGCCGCGTCAGGAGTCGGGCATATCGGGATCATTGATCATGACCAGGTGGATCTCAGCAATCTCCAGCGTCAGATTCTTTACGGCACAGACGATATTGGCCGCTTCAAGGTTGAAGCGGCCGCAGCCCGGCTTGCAGCGCTCAATCCGCTGGTGGAACTCCACCCTTATCCAATGCGGGCGACGGAAACGACACTGGACGAACTCATCCCGCACTATGACCTGATCTGTGACGGCACGGATAATTTTGCCACACGGCTGGCAGTCTCCGATGCCTGCGTCCGTCATGGACGTACTCTGGTCTCAGGCGCGGTGCAGGGATTTTCCGGACAGCTTGCAGTTTTCCGTCCCCAGAAAGGCGGTCCCTGCTATCGCTGCCTGTTTCCCGACGCCGAGCGAACGTCTGCTCCGAATTGTGGAGAGGCAGGCGTTCTGGGTGCGGCAACCGGTGTCATGGGTAGCCTGATGGCCGTTGAAGTCATGCGGGAGATTATCGGACTGGAGGGGCGGGACGAGACACGCGTGTCCATGTGGGACGCCCTGTCAGGCACGTTACAGAGCTTCGTGCTGCACCGGGACCCCGCCTGTCCGGCCCACCATGAAAAGAGTCTGTCGGCATGAGTACTCCCATGTTCCTGACCCTAGCCGACGATTCATGGCAGCGGGTCCATTATGCACTCATCGTTGCGGCGGGCGGTCTGTCGCTCGGACGGAAGGTCACGATCTTTGCCGGAGGACGCAGTGTGCTGGCTTTTGCAAAGGACTGGTCCGCGCTTCAGGACGTGCGTTCTGACTCCGAACTCGCCGCCCAGGGCGTAGCGGGCTTCAGTGAGCTTCGGGAAGCCGTCATGGAACTCGGTGCAGACGTGATGACCTGTGAGACCGGCCTGAAACTGGCCTCGCTGTCTCCAGCGGACCTGATGGACGGAGTTTCAGTTGCGGGAATTGTCAGCTTTCTCGAACTGGCGGGAGACAATTCCATCCTTGCGCTGTAAGTTGCCCCCAAACATACAATTTTAAGATGTCTTTCCCGTTTTGATGACTTGCCGAAACTCTCGGCCCTTGGCAGGGATGCGCTCATGAGAATGTCTGTCTCCCCTCTGCGTCCTGCCAAAGGCCATTCCGCTCTTCTTCGCGCGCTTCTGGCCGGCACGGTCCTGTTCGCCGCTCCGGGCGCCTGGGCTGCCCATCACCACAAGAAGCATGGGGAAACGGCTGAAAAAACCGCCGACAAGCACGCGCCTGCCAAGAAACATCACAAGGCAGAAGCAGCGAAACCCGCGACATCAGGCGCAAAGCATAAGGCAGCACATCACGCAGCCCTGAAGCATGCCGCTCCGGCAGTCGCGGCCGGCGCTGCCGCCGGAACGGCTGGTGCAGCAACAGGGGCAGCGGGCCAGCCTGCGGCACCGGCAGCTCCGCTTGCGCCCGAAAATACGGATAAGGGCAGCAATACGGGCCTGCCATTGCCCCGCTATGCCGCACTGAGAGCCGACAAGGTCTATATGCGCCGTGGTCCTGGAGACCGGTATCCGATCGACTGGGTCTATCATCGCCGCGGATTGCCTGTGGAAATCGAACGTGAGTTCGATGTCTGGCGGCTTGTGGAAGATTCTGACGGTCAGAAGGGCTGGGTTCATCAGGCGACGCTCTATGGCAGCCGGACCTTCGTCATCCCCGGCCTTCCTCCCGAAGGTGTGAAAGCACAGGCGGGAGAGGCCAGTGCACAGGCAGGCGACCATATCGGCAAGGCCGATGCCCGTATTCTCGCCCGTGTCGCCACCCAGGAGGAGGCACGGGCACATAAAAATGATGTGCTCCTCATGAGCCATCCGGAAGAAGATAGCAGCGTCATCGCGGTGCTGGAGCAGGGAACGGTCGGCAATATCAAGCTGTGCCCGCAGAACTCTCAATGGTGCCGCGTCAGCGTGAAAGGCTACGAAGGCTGGCTGCCACGCCGTCTTTTCTGGGGACTGCTCCCCGGCGAGACGATTCAACCAAACTAATTTTTCGATCGAGGACGCCGTATATGACATCCAGTTCCCATCACCGCCGTACGCGGATCGTCGCTACTCTGGGTCCGGCCTCATCCTCGCCCGAGATGATTCTTTCCCTTGCGCAGGCAGGCGTAAACGTTTTCCGCCTCAATTTTTCCCACGGCGCGCACGAGGACCATGGTGAGCGTCACGCTGCCATCCGGGCTGCGGAAGAGAAGGTCGGTCATCCACTGGCCATTCTGGCAGATCTGCAGGGACCGAAACTGCGCGTCGGCGTGTTCGAAAACGGTCCGGTCATTCTTGAGGAAGGCAAGCCTTTCCGTCTGGATCTGGACCGCACACCGGGCACGACCGAGCGTGTCTGTCTGCCACATCCTGAAATTATTTCCGCCGCAAAGCAGGGAAGCCATCTCCTGCTGGATGATGGCAAGCTCAAGCTGCGCGTCACGAATGTCGGGGAAGGTTTTCTCGAAACGGTTGTCGTAATTGGTGGCAAGCTTTCCGAGCGCAAGGGCGTCAATGTTCCGGACGTCACCCTGCCCATTCCGGCCCTGACCGAGAAGGATCGCCGTGACTTCAATTTCGCGCTGTCGCTTGGCGTGGATTTCGTAGCGCTTTCCTTCGTGCAGCGCCCGGAAGACGTTCAGGAGGCCCGCGAGATCGCAGCAGGTCGCGCAGCGATCGTGACGAAGCTCGAGAAACCGCAGGCCATGGACGATCTGGCGGCCATCGTGCATCTGTCAGACGCCATTATGGTGGCCCGTGGCGATCTGGGCGTGGAACTCCCCCCGGAGGAAGTGCCCGTTGCACAGAAGCGTGCCATTGCCGAAGCCCGCAAGCAGTGCCGTCCGGTCATCGTGGCAACACAGATGCTGGAAAGTATGATCGAAAGCCCGACCCCGACCCGGGCCGAGGTCTCTGACGTGTCGAACGCCGTTTATGATGGCGCTGACGCAGTCATGCTTTCAGCAGAGAGTGCGGCTGGTAAATATCCGCTCGAAGCCGTCTCGATGATGGCCAGGATTGCGTCACGGGTCGAACAGGATCACGAATGGCGCATTCGGATGGACCGTCTGCGTCCCGTACCAGACGAGAGTGTTCAGTGCGCGATCGTTCAGGCCGCCTGGCAGGTCAGCCGGACGCTGCATGCAGGCGCCATTGCGTCGCATACGCGCGGCGGCGGCGGTGCCATGCGGATGGCCCGCGAGCGGCCCCATTGCCCGATCATCGCCCTGACGCCCGAACTGGACGTCGCACGGCGCCTGTGCGTCGTATGGGGAACATTCCCGCATGTCGTGGACCGCGAGCAGACGGCTCACGGCATTGAGGATCTTGCCGGCCCGGCCGCCGATCTCGCGCGCAGCATGAAGTTCTGCAAGACGGGCGACCATGTTCTGGTTCTGGCAGGTCTGCCATACGGTCATTCCGGCAGCACGAACACACTGCGGGTCGTTACAGCCTGAGGCTCTTTTGCTACGGGGGCATACTCCCGTAGCAATGACATCCTGTATCAGGCCTGACGGTTTTCGATCAGGGTGCGCCGGATCGCGCGTCCACGCTCGATCCGGCTTATGATACCGGCTTCATCGCCTTTGCGGATCGCATCCGCCATCGCCTGCGTATCAGCCACGAACCTGTCGAGCGTGCCAAGCAGCGCTTCGCGGTTGGCGAGAAAAATATCCCGCCACATGACGGGGTCTGAGGCGGCAATCCGTGTAAAATCGCGAAAACCCGAGGCCGCATAATCCAGCACGGCGGCACGAAGTTCGTCAGAAAGATTGTCGGCCGTATCGCAGATCGTGAAAGCCAGAAGATGCGGCAGATGGCTGACCATGGCGCAGATCCGGTCATGCTCGTCATCAGTCAGGATCTTCGTGCGGGCACCGCACAGCGTCCAGAGCTTCTCGATCGTCGTAATGGCGTTCTGATCTGCGCCCTCGGGCGGGACCAGGAGGGCCCACCGGTCTTCGAACAGCGTTGAAAAGCCCGCATCCGGGCCCGAATGCTCCGTACCCGCCATCGGGTGCCCCGGGACATAAGCCACGTTTTCGGGCAGTATCGCCGTGATCTTCGGCCCAAGCTGACCGCGGACGGACGCCACATCCGTCAGAATGCTGCCTGGCTTCATATGTGGAAGAAGCTGCCCAGCAACCTGTTCCACCGCACCGACAGGCACGCAGATCATGACGCAATCCGCCTGTGCGGCTTTAGCCAGATCAGCTGTTGTGACATCAGCGATATCAAGCTCGCGAACCCGCTCAAGGACGCGGGAACTTGTATCCGCTGCAATCAGGGTTTCAGCAATGGTGCCCGTTTCCCGGGCGCGGCGAAGGACGGATGATCCGATAAGGCCCGGACCAATAACCGCAAGAGACCTGAAAAAGGGTGTCATAGGACTCTTGGAGCCGTGGCAAAGGAATTGTCGTCAGGCTTCTTGCCGTCCCGGGATGTCGCCTCTTTCTTGATGTTGCCAGCAAGCGCCGTCACAGCCGGAGCGATAACCTTCTTCCGGGCGGGCGCAGGCGCGGGTTCGCTCTTCTTTGCAGAGCCGTTGCGCTCGTGACGCAGACGACGCATTTCGATGATCTGCCAGACAAGCAGGACCGGAATGCCGATCAGGATGTCGCGTCCACGGCGCAGAAGCGAAAGACTGAGGGAAATCTGGGCATCAATCCCGAATATCATGCCCAGCGCGACATAGGCGGCTTCCTGTACGCCGAGAGCGCCCGGCACGAGGAACCCGGCCGACATGATGCCACAGACCACACCTTCGATGGCGACGGAGGAGAAAAATCCGACATGGGCCCCGAGAAGCTGGAGGGCCAGCCACGTCATGGCTGCACTGCCCATCCAGCATAGCAAATGGCAGAATGCACCGAGGGAAATCCTGTCCGGACGGCTCCAGAGGTCTTCGAGTCGTGCCTGGAAGGTTTCGGTATTGCCGATCAGGGCAGCGCGCCATTCCGATGCGATATGGCGCCCAAGAAAAGCCGCGGCTCTGCGGATCATGGCGCCGCCCCGATGCTGGGTCCAGATAAAGCCCGCAATACCCAAGCTTAGCAGCACCATGCCGCCAATCAACGGCCAGACGAATTTCCCGGCACCATGATGACCGATCAGGCAGAGAAGGGCGATCAGGACGAAGGCGATCTGTCCCAGCACTTCTGTCGTGATGTCCACCAGATTGGCTGCTACGCCTTCCGGCCAGTGCAGCTCTTCCCCTTCGCTGGTGCGCGGATCAACACCGGCGAGTGTGGCGCGGACACCAATGACCATTCCGCCAAGCTGGGAGAAGGGGAGGCATGCCCCGGCGCTGTCACGAACCAGACGTGCTCCGATCAGGCGTCGTACGCCCAGCATCGGCACCGCTGCATGCCATGCAATTCCGAGGCCCACATCGATCAGGAGCTGGCAGGCCGCGAGAAGCAGGAAGCCGCCGACCCCGACTTTCGAGAGGGCTTCCACGACGGGATGGATACCCGCCTTGGCCGCGATGAAGGTGAACAGGGCCACCCCAAGAAGGGAAAGGAGAACTGGGAGAGTTTTTTTCAACGTCTTCGTCACATGCCGTTTGCACACGCTCTATCGCACACAGGGTGAATATTCCACCCTTGCAGACGCTTTCCCCGAAAAGCCGGGGGGATTATGCTGTCATAAATTGCAACCATCTGCTGATGACCCAAGGAGACACTGCCACCATGAACGATGTCACACTCGTTACGGGGGCTACCGGGTTTGTCGGCTCCGCCGTCGCCCGCGTCCTGGAAGAACGTGGACACCGCCTGAGGCTTCTCGTCCGCCCGACATCCGACCGTTCAAATATTGCTGAACTCAACGCAGAGATTGCCGTAGGCGACCTCTCCGACCCGGATACGCTGATCCCGGCGCTGAAGAACGTCAAAACGCTCTTTCATGTTGCGGCCGACTACCGACTCTGGGTTCCGGATCCGGAAACCATGATGAAGGCCAATGTGGAGGGCACGCGCAACCTGATGCTGTCCGCCATGGAAGCCGGGGTCGAAAAGATCATTTACTGTTCATCGGTTGCGGCTCTCGGCCTGCGCAGCGACGGGGTGCCGGCGGACGAGACCACGCCGGTTTCCGAAAGCCAGGTCATTGGGATCTACAAGCTTTCGAAATACCGCGCCGAACAGGAAGTCCTCCGCCTGGTCCGCGAAAAGAACCTTCCGGCCATCATCGTAAACCCCTCGACACCGGTTGGCCCGAGAGACATCAAGCCAACGCCGACGGGACAGATGATCCTCGACTGCGCCAGCGGGAACATGCCGGCCTATGTCGAAACCGGGCTGAACATCGTGCATGTCGATGACGTTGCGGAAGGGCATGCCCTGGCGCTTGAGCGGGGAAAGATCGGCGAGAAATACATTCTCGGCGGTGAAAACATCATGCTGGGTGACCTGTTCCGCATGGTCAGCCAGATCGCCGGTGTGAAGCCGCCAAGCATAAAGCTCAAACAGTCCTGGCTTTACCCTGTGGCCCTTGTTTCCGAATGGCTTGCACGCGGGTTCGGCATTGAGCCCCGGGTCACACGCGAAACACTGGCCATGTCCAAGAAGCTCATGTTCTTCTCGTCCGACAAGGCGAAGAAAGAACTTGGATATTCCCCGCGCCCGGCCCGCGATGCCGTGACAGATGCCATTGCCTGGTTCCGTCAGCACGGACGGATGAAATAATGCTGTTCGGAACTGCACTGACCAGTCTGGGAGCCTGGATCTATCTTTCGCTGTTTCACGGGAAGTTCTGGCAGAAAGGTCCCATTCTTCCCCCGAAACCCACTCCCGCATCCGCACCCGATGTCGCAGTCGTGGTGCCGGCGCGTGACGAGGCAGAGTCCATTCAGGCCTGCCTGACTTCGCTTCTGGAACAGGATTATGACGGTCATCTCTCCGTCATTCTTGTTGATGATGAAAGCACGGACGGAACGGGGGACATTGCACGCGCGCTGCCCGATCCACACCAGCGCCTGACTGTCATTCCGGGCAAAAAGCGCCCTGCGGGATGGAGCGGCAAGCTCTGGGCCGTCCAGCAGGGCGAACAGGAAGCCCTGACGCGGATCGGCCCCTATGGCTACATCCTTCTGACAGACGCGGACATCATGCATGCTCCGGGTCATCTGGCGTCTCTGGTCGCCAAGGCCCGGGAAGATGATCTGGATCTTGTTTCAGAAATGGTGGCGCTGAACTGCGAGAGCAGCGCAGAGCGTTTTCTGGTCCCGGCTTTCGTCTATTTCTTTGCAATGCTCTATCCGTTTTCGCGGATTGCCAGCGAGCATTCCCGGATCGCAGGTGCGGCGGGCGGCACCATTCTCCTGCGGCGGCGGGCTTTGGAGTGCATTGGCGGGATCGCCGCCCTGCGCGGCGCCCTGATCGATGACTGCACGCTGGCCGCGCATGTGAAGCGTTCGGGCGGGCGGCTCTATCTGGGTCACAGTGCGCTGGCATGGTCGGTGCGGCCATATCGCGGCATGAAGGATGTCTGGCAGATGATTGCCAGGACTGCCTATGTGCAACTGCGGTATTCGCCGGTCCTGCTGATCGCAACGATCATCGGCATGGCCATGATCTGGCTCCTGCCAGCCTATCTGGCCCTGTTCGGCAAGGGACGGGAACGGCGGGTCGGGCTTCTGACCTATCTGGTCTCGTGCCTGACATTCGTGCCGACACTCCGCCGCTTTGGCCTGCCGCTGTGGCGTGCCATTCCCCTGCCATTCGTTGCGGCTTTTTACATGGCGGCAACCATCGGCTCGGCCATTGACCACCATCGCGGGGTGGGCGTGCGCTGGAAAAATCGTTTCTACACGGATGAAACATCGTGACAGACAGCATCTGGGGGACGAAAGACGTCACCTCTGCCAAAGGTAAATCCGACGAGAATTTTCCCGTTGGTTCGTTCCTGATTGCGCCGCGGCTCCGGCCTTACGTCCATACCTATTATAATTTCGCGCGTGTCGCGGATGATATGGTGGATACGACCGAACTGACGCCGGATCAGAAGATCGCCCGGCTCAAGGGAATGGCCGGTGTCATCCGCGGAGAAATCACGGCCCCGCAGCGTGCCGATGCGCAAACCGCAGTCAAGCTGCGCGACGTGCTGCTCAAGACAGGCGTTCCGCTGGACACGGCAACGGATCTTCTTGAAGCGTTCTGCATGGATGCGGAAAAAAACCGCTACGATAGCTGGGACGAGCTGCTGCATTACTGCAAATATTCAGCAAACCCCGTCGGCCGCTTCCTGCTCCTGCTGCATGGGGAAGCCGAGGAAACACTGGCTCCATCCGATGCATTGTGCTCCGCGCTTCAGATCGTCAACCATCTTCAGGATGTTGCCGGTGACCTGAAGGACCTGGACCGATGCTACGTGCCGCGGCCTTGGCTGGAAGAAGAAGGTGTCTGCGTGGACGATCTGCGTCTGGTCCGGAGTAAGCCGGGTGTCCGGCGCGTCTTCAACCGGATGCTTGATGGTGTTGACAGCCTCAACAGGCAGGCGAGGGCTCTGCCGCATCTCATCCGTGACCGCCGGATGCGACTGGAAGCGGCCGTTATCGTTGAACTGTGCCACATTCTGGCAGCGCGTCTGCGTCGTCAGGACCCACTGCTGGAGCGCGTGGCCCTGACGAAAACGGACGGGGCGAAGGCCCTGTTCCGGGCCCTGCGTTATTTCCCTGCCGCAGGCTGACCCATACGGCAGGGTTGGACCGGATCAGGCGATGATCTGGTCCAGAGCCGTACAGAAGGTCTTCATTTCATCCATCGAACCTACGGTAATCCGTGAGGCGTTCGGCCAGATCGGCCACGAGCGCCCGATCACGACTTTCTGCTGCAGGAAGGCGTCCTTGATGGGCTCTGCCGGTTTCTTCCAGTCGATGACAAACATATTTGCCTCTGATGGAATGAAATGGATGCCGCGCTTGCGCAGGTGCTGGAACGTCATGTTCCGGGCTGCAATCATTTCCTGACGACGCGCATCAATAGCGGATTTCATGGTCAGGCTCATTGTGCCACAGGCCATGGCCGGCACTGGGAGCATTGCGGTTGCGCTCTTGCCATCATAGCGCATCATGCTCTCATGCAGGTCAGGTCTGGCGAATGTCAGACCAAGCCGCATACCCGCCATGGCAAACATCTTGGAGAATGTTCTCAGGACAACCACGTCCTTGTTCTTGCTGACGAGTTCGACAGCACTCGGGGCATGGGAGAAGTGGATATACGCTTCATCCACCAGAACGACCGAACCCTTCGGCTTGTGCTCAACCAGCCAGGCAATGTCGCGCAGCGGCGTCAGCGTGCCGGTCGGATTGTTCGGAGAGCAGATATAATACACACCAGCATTAGGATCGGCGGCCAGCATGGCGCGCACATCCGTGCGGTATCCGTTCTTTGCGGATAGCGGAACACGGGCCAAGGGGATCTTCAGCCATTCCGAGGCGACCCACCCCGCTTCATAGCTGGGATCTGCCGTTACAAGACCACGGGTAGGCGAGCAGAACGTGACAATGGCACGGGCGAGGGGGTCGGATGAGCCACACCATGTCATGACATGAGTCTGCGGGATCCCCTCGACGTCCGACGCGGCCTTAATAAGATCGTCGCGCATGTGACCAGTCGGGTCATAGCGGTTGCTCTGGAATACGGAGGAGGCACCAGCCTGCGCGGCTTCAGGGAAGGGCCCTGTCCAGCATTCATTGCTGCCAAGGCGCGTCATGCCTTCAAAATCGATACCCGACGGAAGGATGGCGGCCTTCGCAGAATTCGTCAGGGCATGTGCGGTCGCACCTGCTGCCAGAAGCGTGGCAATTCGGCCGAAGCTGCGCCGGGAATATCCCCGGGCAAGAAGGTCGCTACGGGCGGCGGGAGAGAGGGGACTGGTCATTGTGGGCCATACTCCAGACTAGGGCCGGAACATGTTAATTCCGAAACGTTTTCCCTGTCAAAGCAGGCCCGGAAGATATTTTCAGTATTCTTTCTGCTGGCCCGGCAGGGGAATGGATGTCGGTTTTCCCGGCGATCCGGCATAGGTCAGCATAAGAACCGTCTGACTGTCTCCGGTTACGCCACGATGGACGTCATTGACCGACTCCGCAAAGGCCTCACCCTGATGGAAGGTCCGCTTCTTGCCGCTTTCCCGATCCTCGATCGTCAGGGTTCCTTCCAGCACGTATCCGGCATTGGGATAGGGATGAACATGCCAGGGCAGGGCGGAATGCGCCGGGATTGTCAGCCGGATCATGCTGAGCATCGGACGTGTCGTGGGATAATGGTCGTAAGGCGTGCCATTCCAGGAATGATCATCGGCCAGAAGATGATCGGCATGACCGCTGGCGGTTGCGGGCGAGGAGGTCTGAGCGATGGCAGATGACGCTGAGAGGGTTCCTCCCAGTATTGCGCCTGCGAGAAGGACGGGGGTCGCGAGGGCGGGGAAACGCATGGCGAAAGACTCCTTTTCAGGTGTTGCCTTTTGGCATCACCATAACGCATGGCCATGCTTTCCGTTCAGGTCGTCTTTGTCTCGGGGGGATTTGGGGCTAGAACCCTGATCTTCTGAAACGAGACAGGGGTCAGACATGGTTTTCAGCAGGGTGCGCGCTTCTTCCGGTCTTCCCTGCGCGCAGGCCGATCTGGACCATGTCGAGAGGATCGTCACGGCATCCGGGACATCCTTCGCCCGCGGGATGCGTATCCTTCCGGCAGACCGGCGTCAGGCAATGTTTGCGGTCTATGCCTTCTGCCGTCAGGTGGACGACATCGCGGATGGTGACGCCGGCGTCGCAGACCCGATGGCGGCCCTGAAGGACTGGCATCAGCGGATCGACCGGCTTTATGAAGGTGTGGCCACGGATGCGCTCGACCGCATCCTGATCGTCGCCATTCACCGCTACCAGCTTCAGGCCAAGGATTTTCACGACGTCATCGACGGCATGGCCATGGATTGCGGCGCACCGATCGTAGCACCGGATGAGGCGACGCTTGATCTGTATTGTGACAGGGTCGCTTCCGCGGTCGGGCGGCTTTCGGTCTGCGTGTTTGGTGACTCGTCCGACAACGCCCGGCGCGTGGCCTATCATCTCGGGCGGGCGCTTCAGCTTACGAATATCCTGCGCGACATCGCAGAGGATGCAGACCGTGGCAGACTCTATCTGCCATCCGAGCTTCTGACCCGGTTTGACGTCCCAAAAGACCCACACGAAGCGCTTTATGCTCATGGTCTGGATCATGTCGCCCGTATCCTGGCCGAGCGGGCAAAGGACCATTTCCGGGCGGCGAAAGCGGCCATGCAGATGTGTGACAGCAGGGCGATGCGTCCGGCGCGCATGATGGCTGCCTCTTATTCGCCCATCCTGTCCGCACTGGAAAAACGCGGCTGGAAAACGCCTGATATTGCTCCAAAGGTCTCCAAGCCCTGGAGAAAGCTCCGTACACTTGCGGCATATGTGAAGTAAGCCCCATGAGCCATGTCCACATCATCGGCGGCGGCCTGGCAGGCCTCTCCGCCGCAGTCGAACTGGCAGCACAGGCGCGCGTCACGGTGTTCGAGGCGGGACCAGCCTGTGGCGGCCGGGCCCGTTCCTTTCATGACCGGTCTCTCGATACACGGATCGACAACGGCAATCATCTTATCCTGTCCGCGAATGATCTGACATTCCGCTATCTGGACATTATCGGTGCCCGTCACACCCTGACGGGTCCGGGCCTGCCGATCTTTCCGTATTACGATCTTGAGGACAGCCTCGCCTGGACGCTGCGCCTGTCGAAAGGAAAGCTTCCCTTCTGGGCGCTTCCGGGAGGACGGCGCGTCCCGGGTATGAAACTGTCCGAGCTGGCTTCACTGGGGCGTTTCCTGCGTGCTGGCGAGGACACGACGGTGGAGACCTGCCTCAGTTCGGGTCAGTTGAGCCGCAGGCTGCTGATCCCATTCGCGATTTCCGTCCTCAATACGGATATCCACACTGGCAGCGCCAAGCTGCTTGGCAATGTGATCCGCAAGTCTTTGGCCAAGGGAGGCATGGCCTGCTGTCCGTGGTTCCCGTCAGTCGGACTGTCCGAAACGCTGATCGATCCCGCCGTGGCATATCTCAGGCGTTTCCATGGTGACGTGCACACAGGTGTTCGCGTCAGCGCCATCACGCAAGAGAATGGCCGCGCCACAGCACTGGAAACATCGGACGGTATCATTGAACTGGGTCCGGAAGATCAGGTCATCATGGCTGTACCGGGCCCAGTGGCGCAGTCGCTCATGCCAGCCTTGCCAGCTCCGGACGCATTCGAGAGCATCGCCAACGCGCATTTCCGCCTGCCTCAAGCGGTGCAGTCACGTGGCGTCGTGGCGCAGGCTGGTTTTGTTGGGCTGGTCGGCGGCATTTCGGAATGGGTTTTCCTGAAGGGCGATGTTCTGTCCGTCACCGTCAGTGCGGCCAACCGTTATGCCGATCGCAAGAACAGCGAGCTTCTGGCAACAATCTGGTCCGAGATCAGGCGCGCTCTTGATCCCGTGCTCTCGCAGCCGCTTCCTGTCGCCATGCCGCCAGCCCGTCTGATCTGGGAGAAGCGTGCCACATTTGCCGCAACGCCCGAGCAGAACCGCCTGCGCCCCGGAGCCAGAACGGACCTCGTCAATCTGGCTCTGGCCGGGGACTGGACCGACACCGGTTTGCCGTCCACGATCGAGGGTTCCATCCAGTCCGGCCTTCAGGCCGTTTCTGCGCTGGGGTTCCGGTCCGCCATTGAGCACACGGGATCGTGATGAGCGCTCACACTGTCATGATTGTAACACAGCTCCCGCCTTGCAGGACTGCCTGTGTCGGGAGAACCGAGCAATGCTGATCTATTCTGATATTCTGGAAAAGGAGGACCGCGTGAGCGAGACCTTGTCCCGCCAATCCGTCGAACCCGATGAGATCAATCTTGCCATCGAAGGCGCACAGGCTGCGCTGGGTGGGAAGCAGAAGTCGGACGGACACTGGGTCTATGAGCTCGAAGCGGATGCCACGATTCCGGCCGAGTATGTTCTGCTCGAGCACTATCTTGACCGGATCGACCCGGAGAAGCAGGCCAAGATCGGCGTCTATCTGCGCCGTATTCAGGGCGACCACGGGGGCTGGCCTCTTTACCATGACGGCGGGTTCGACCTCTCCGCGACCGTAAAGGCCTATTTCGCGCTGAAGGCCATCGGGGACGATATTGACGCTCCCCATATGCGCATCGCACGCGAGGCCATTCTCGATCATGGCGGCGCAGCGCGGACGAACGTGTTCACGCGGATCCAGCTCGCACTGTTTGGGGAAGTCCCATGGGACGCAACGCCTGTAATGCCGGTCGAGCTCATGCTCCTGCCACGCAAGGCGTTCTTCTCGGTTTGGAATATGTCCTACTGGTCGCGCGCCGTTATCGCGCCGCTGCTGGTGCTCAACGCGCTTCGGCCCAAGGCCATCAATCCGCGCGGCATTCATGTGCAGGAACTGTTCGTCAAGCCGCCCTCTGAAGTCACAGACTGGATCCGCGGACCGTACCGTTCGGTGTGGGGCCGCTTCTTCAAGCATCTGGACTCTGCCTTGCGTCCGGTTCTGCCGCTGATCCCGCGCAGCGTTCATAAAAAGGCCCTCAAAGCCGCCAGCGATTTCATCGAGCCGCGCCTGAGCCGGGGAGGGCTGGGCGCCATTTATCCGGCCATGGCCAATGTCGTGATGATGTATCGCGCGCAGGGTGTTCCGGACACTGATCCACGTGCGAAGACCGCCTGGGATGCAATCCAGGATCTTCTGGTCGATCATGGCGACGAAATCTATTGCCAGCCCTGCGTCTCACCGGTCTGGGATACAGGCCTGTCCGGTCTGGCAATGATGGAAGCCGCATCCGGACCGGCTGGGACCAGGCATGAAGAAACCATTGCTTCCCTGAAGAAAAGCGCCGAATGGTTGCGGGATCACCAGATCCTTGACGTCAAGGGTGACTGGGCGATCAACGCGCCAGACCTTCGTCCGGGCGGCTGGGCGTTCCAGTACGAGAACGATTACTATCCGGATGTGGACGACACCGCCGTTGTCGGCATGCTGCTGCATCGTGTCGATCCCGAAGGCAACCGTGACGCCATCGCCCGTGCGCGGGAATGGATCATCGGGATGCAGAGCACGAATGGTGGCTGGGGCGCCTTCGACATCGACAATGATCACGAGCTGCTCAACCATATTCCCTTTTCAGATCACGGCGCGCTTCTGGACCCGCCAACGGCTGACGTCTCTGCACGCTGCATTTCCTTCCTGGCGCAGCTGGGTGACCCCGACGACCGGCCGGTCATTCTCAAGGCACTCGATTATCTGCGCTCCGAGCAGGAGCCGGAAGGCTGCTGGTTTGGCCGATGGGGCACGAACTACATCTATGGCACCTGGTCTGTTCTGTGCGCGCTGAACATCGCCGGTGTCCCGCATGATGATCCGATGGTCCTGCGCGCCGTGAACTGGCTCGAGAGCGTCCAGCGTCCTGATGGCGGCTGGGGTGAAGACTGCGCCACCTACGAAGGCGGCACCGCAGGGATGTATAAGAAGAGCCTGCCATCCCAGACGGCCTGGGCTGTTCTGGCTCTCATGGCCGTCGGTCGCCGCGAGAGCGAGGCTGTCAAACGCGGCGTCGCCTATCTTGTCTCGCAGCAGAACGAAAAGGGCGAGTGGCAGGAAGAGGCCTATAACGCTGTCGGTTTTCCGAAGGTCTTCTACCTGCGCTATCACGGCTACAAGCAGTTCTTCCCGCTGACTGCTCTGGCCCGCTACCGCAATCTTGGTGTGAGCAACAGCGGCAAGGTGGAGTACGGATTCTGATGCTGGGTGTTCTCGCAGGTCTGAAACAGGAAGCCCGTCTGATCCGACGCTTCCTGCCGAATGCTCCCGTGGCATTGAGCAACGCCACGCCTGAAGGTGCGCGCAGAGGCGTAGAACGTCTGCTCAAGGCAGGCGCGACCGAACTCCTGTCCTTCGGATGTGCGGGAAGCCTCTCACCAGACGTTGCGCCCGGAACCGTCATCGTAGCGGACCATGTCCACTATGAAGACAGGGACATTTCCTGCGATCCGAATCTGAGCCAGATGTTTGGTTCGGCCTATGCCCGACGTGGCGGCATTCTGCACAGCGATGTGCTGGTCGAACTGGGCTTGGAAAAGGCCTGGTATTTTTCCCAGACGAAATGCCTGGCCGTGGATATGGAAAGCGGCGTTGTGGCCGATGCAGGCGTGCCCTTCGCCGTTCTGCGTGTCGTATGCGACGATGCAACGCGGGATCTTCCGCCTGCGGTCAAGACCAGCATGAAAAATGGCGCGGTCTATGTGCCGGGACTGATGGGATCTCTGCTGCGACATCCCCTGCAGATTGGCGGACTGATTCGGCTGGGCCGGGAAGCGGCCGTCGCACAGCGCGCCATGGAGTCATTCCTGCAGGCCAATCCGCCCAAGGCCTGAAAGGGAACCGTTACTGGCGCTGTCATCATGCAGCCGCCAGTAACGGTTCGCCGGACGATCAGACTGCCTTGCTGTTTTCAGCCAGACGCTCCGGGCGGAAGCCGGTCGCGACCACATAAAGCTCGCTGGACTCCTTGCGCGAAGCAGGCGGCTTGACGTGTTTGACGCTGGCAAAAGCCGTCTTCATCAGGGCGAGCATGTCTTTTTCCGACCCTCCCTGGAAGACCTTGGCGATAAAGCTGCCCCCCTCGGCCAGAACCTGAAACGCGAAATCCAGCGCGCCTTCAGCGAGCCCCATGATCCGCATGTGATCTGTCGCCGCATGCCCGGTCGTGTTCGGCGCCATGTCGGACATGACCAGATCGGCAGGTCCGCCGAGCATGTCTTTCAGCCGGTCTGGCATCTCGGGATCGGTGAAATCCCCCTCGATGATTTCCGCACCGGCGACGGGATCAACCGGAAGCAGGTCAAGCCCTACAACATTTTTGGCACCGCGCTTGACGGCAACCTGCGTCCAGCCGCCCGGAGCCGCACCCAGATCAATGATCCGCGTGCCTTCTTCAATCAGTTTGAAGCGGTCGTCGATCTCGATCAGCTTGAAGGCGGCGCGTGAACGCCAGCCCTGCTTGCGGGCGGCCGCGACGTACGGATCATTCAGTTGGCGATTGAGCCAGCGCTGCTGGGCGGTCGTCCGTCCGCGGGCTGTTTTGAGCGAAACCGTCTTGTTTCTTGCTGTGCGTGACGTCGCAGAATCGAGCGTTGCGTCGTTTTCACCGGGGTTGGAGGCGCTTTTCAGGGCCTTGCCCGGAATACGCTTCGGTCCCGTGTCCTTACTGGAACCGGAGCGGGATCTTGGCGGCTTCATATTGTGGCATATGTCCCGAATGGGCCCCGTGACCGGGGCGTGGCATGGCGACTGGTCGTGTGACGTCCCTTGCCGGAACGCTGACCATGATCGCGGGCCATACGCAGCAACATCCCATCGCGCAACCCCCGGTCCGCAATCGTTACGTCTTCAACAGGCCACAGGCGGTGAATTGCTTCAAAGATCGCGCAGCCCGGCAGGACGAGTTTCATACGCTCTGCTCCCACGCACGGATGGTTCGCGAGTTCATCACGATCCAGACTGCGCAGACTGCCAATGGCATCCATCATGCTGAGACCGGGCAATGTCAGGCCGTCAATAGCCGTACGGTTGTAGCGGGGCAGGGACAGCGCAACTCCCGCAAGCGTGGTCACAGTGCCGGACGTCCCGATCAGGCGCGTCTTGCCATGCGTCACTTCCCGCCGGATGCGGTGAACGTTCTCGAAACCCTTCAGATAATCCTGAACGTGCTGCACCATGGTTTCATAAGATGCACCATGACCTTCACCGAACATTTCCTGAAGGGTGATCACGCCAACGGGAACACTGGTGGTGCCGATCAGGGTCTGGGTCTGGCGTTCCGGATCAATCCGGACCCACGCCACTTCGGTAGACCCGCCCCCAATATCAAAAAGCACACCACGATCGGCACGAACGGGCTTGTGTTCTGGCTGACGGAAGAGGGGAGAGCAGCTTTCCAGCGCAAGCTCCGCTTCCTCCCGTGCCGTGATGATGTCGATCGTAAGACCCGTCTCATGCTGGACACGTGCCAGAAATTCGCGACCATTGGCTGCCTGACGGCAGGCTTCTGTCGCAACCGCACGCATATGGACAAGAGGCCACTGCTTCATACGCTCCGCGCAGATGCGCAGGGCATCCAGTGCGCGCTTCATGGACTCTTCGGCAAGACGTCCGCTGGCCCGCAGACCTTCCCCCAGACGGACCGAACGATTGAAGCTATCTACAACACGGAAACCATTGGGCGTTCCCGCAGCAATCATGAGGCGGCAATTATTGGTGCCAAGATCAATGGCACCAAAGAACGGACCCGTACGTCGCGCGGACGCATGAACAGGCACCGGGCCTGACAGGTTGTGATCCGTTCCATACCTCATCATGTGTTTCGGCTCCCGCTTGCCCGTGATCTGGGACCTTGGAAAAGCAGCATGCGGCCCCCGGGACCCTACCCGCAAGAAAAATATCCGTTTTTTCAAAAAAAATGTCCTTATCCCTCTTGCGCCACATGGGGGCGATTGATAAACACCCTCTCACCGCTTGGGAGATAGTTTAGCGGTAGAACTACCGGCTCTGACCCGGTCAGCCCTGGTTCGAATCCAGGTCTCCCAGCCAAGAAATCCTCAGAAAATACCGCAAAAAAGAGACTTCCCCTCAGGGGGTAAAGTGCTCTATGAGGACCCGCCAACGGCCGGACGGCCTCTTGGTCTCCGGCTCACATACATCGCGTCGTCACGACGCATGACGTAACGGGGGCAAGCGGGCATGACATCATCTTCCGGCACAACACATCTTAATGAGCGCATCCGCGAGGCGCTGGCATTCGACGATGTTCTCGTCGAACCGGCTGAATCGTCGGTCCTGCCGGCGCAGACCTCGACCCGGACCCGCCTGACACGCTCCATCGAACTGAACATCCCCCTGATGTCGTCTGCCATGGATACCGTGACCGAAGACGGCATGGCCATTGCAATGGCGCAGCAGGGCGGCATGGGCGTCATTCACAAGAACCTTTCCATTGAGGAGCAGGCCGAGCAGGTCCGTCGCGTCAAGCGCTTCGAATCAGGTATGGTCGTCAATCCCGTCACGGTTGGCCCGGACCAGACGCTGGCCGAGGTTCAGGCCATCATGGCGCGCCACGGAGTGTCTGGCCTTCCGGTCGTTGAAAACGGCAGTGGCGTGCTGGTCGGTATCCTGACCAACCGCGACATGCGCTTTACGACCGACCCGAACACCCGCGTCCGCGACCTGATGACACATGAGAACCTCGTGACGGTTCTCAACGGTGCAGCGCCGGACGAAGCACGCACGCTTCTGCATCGCCATCGGATCGAGAAGCTTCTGGTCGTTGACGAAAACCAGCGCTGCATCGGCCTGATCACCGTCAAGGATATGGACAAGGCCATCGCGCACCCGCTGGCTATCAAGGACTCCCAGGGACGCCTGCGCTGTGCCGCAGCAGTGGGTGTCGGCGAAGACGGCCTCAAGCGTGCAGCAGCCCTTGCCGAGGCCGGCGTGGACGTCATCGTCGTTGATACGGCCCATGGTCACTCCCAGGGCGTTCTGACGGCTGTGGAAACGCTCAAGAGCCGCCATGGTGGACTTCAGATCATCGCCGGCAATGTTGCAACGCCACAGGCCGCACGCGCCCTGATCGCGGCTGGCGCCGACTGCGTGAAGATCGGCATCGGTCCGGGGTCCATCTGCACAACGCGCGTCGTGGCCGGGGTGGGCGTGCCGCAGTTCTCGGCAGTCATGGAAACGGCAGCTGCGTGTCATGAACTGGATATCCCCGCGATCGCGGATGGCGGTATCCGGACGTCCGGCGATATCGTCAAGGCCATTGGTGCAGGCGCGGATGTCGTCATGGTAGGCTCGCTGCTCGCCGGTACGGATGAAAGCCCGGGTGAAACGTTCCTGTATCAGGGCCGGTCCTACAAGGCTTATCGCGGCATGGGCTCGCTGGGAGCAATGGCCCGTGGTTCTGCGGACCGTTATTTCCAGGCGGAAGTCCGCGACACGCTCAAGCTGGTTCCGGAAGGCATCGAAGGTCAGGTTCCCTACAAGGGCAGCATGGCCCCGGTTATCCATCAGCTCGTCGGCGGTCTAAAGGCTGGGATGGGCTACACGGGCTCGGCAACGGTGGCAGATCTTCAGGTCCGCACCATGTTCCGCCGCATCACGAATGCAGGCCTGCGGGAAAGCCACGTCCATGACGTGACGATTACCCGGGAAGCCCCGAACTACCGCCGGGACTGAACCTTCCCGCATCAAAGCCTCTCGCATTGAGAGGCCAAACGGGCTACGGGGGCGCTATGACCCCCGCAGCCCGTCTTTCAGGCGCCATCGATCTGCTCTGTGCGATCCAGAATGCGCCCCGCCGTCCCGCCGACGCCACAGCCAACGCTTTCTTTCGCGAACGACGCTATATTGGTGGTGGCGACCGGCGCGCCATTTCCTCAATCGTCTGGGACGTCCTGCGTGGCTGGAGACGGCTGCAATGGCATCTTAAGGATATTTCCGGCGATATCTCACCACGCCTGCTGTGCTCGGCATCGCTTCTCCTTGGTGGGGAAACGATGGAGAACGTCCGCAAGCTGTTCAGTGGCGAGCGTTATGCGCAGAAGCCTCTGACGTCACGTGAAGATATGGCGCTTAAAGGTCTGGAAGGAAAAGAACTTTCCACCCAGAAGCAGCCTATCGCCGTACGGCTTGAATATCCGGACTGGCTGGACAGTGCGCTGCGCGAAACGTTTGGAAACCGGCTTCCCGACGAAATGGAAGCCATGCTGGGAACGCCAACGCTCGATTTACGCGTTAATCTGCTGAAGGGAAGTCGCGAGGCGGCCATCCGCGAGCTACGACGCGAATCGCTTCAGGCAGAGCCGACGAAGCTTTCGCCCTGGGGGCTGCGGCTTGATGGGCGCCAGCCGGTCACGGCGACGCAGGCGTTCAAGGATGGTCTGGTCGAAATCCAGGACGAGGGCAGCCAGCTCGTAGTAGCGGCCGTGGATGCGCGGGGCGAGCATCGGGTTCTGGATTACTGTGCAGGTGCGGGCGGCAAGACGCTGGCACTGGCGATGACCATGGAGAACCGCGGGCATATCGTAGCCTGTGACGTGCATGAGAAACGTCTGGACGGAGCGGTCAAGCGACTGCGTCGGGCAGGCGTTCATAACGTCGAACGGCATCTTCTGGTGTCGGGAGACAAATGGGCCAAGCGTCGGGCCGGCAGCTTCGACCGGGTGCTGGTCGATGCGCCGTGCTCGGGAACCGGAACCTGGCGCCGGAACCCGGATGCGCGACTGCGCCTGACGCCAGAAGACATTCAGGAACTTGTCATCAAACAGGCGCAGATCCTTGATCGTGCAGCATCTTTGGTGAAGCCGGGTGGACGCATGATCTATGCAACCTGTTCGCTTCTGGCCTGCGAGAACGGACAGCAGATCGATACCTTCCTCAAGCGTCGAACGGATTTCGTGCGTCTGCCGAAAGAGCAGATGTCTGAACTTCTTCCCGCCGAACTGCGGAACAAGGCTCAGTTTTCGCTGACGCCACTGCGGGATGGAACGGACGGGTTTTTTGCCTGCGTGCTGGAGCGGGTCGTGACGGATACGAAGCCTGAAGAGACAGTTGAAGCCGCGGCTACGACACCACAGGCAGAAGGTCCTTCCACATAACCAGTGCGTCCACATAGCCTTCGGACGGGTGATCGAAGGCTCCAGGAAGCGTGCCGATCACCCGGAAGCCTAGTGACTTCCACAAGGCTATGGCCCGCAGGTTTGTGCTGACGACGAAATTGAACTGCATGGCGCGGAAACCGAGTTTCGTGGCTTCCGCCAGAGCATGTTCGGCCATGAGGCGACCCGCGCCAAATCCGGACCGGGCGATGAAACCGGCATTGGCGATATGCGCGCCACCGCCTTTCTGATTGGCCTGAAGATAGAATGTCCCGACGATCTCATAATCGCGGGTCTGCACGACATAAACGCGGTGCTCGACATCCATCCAGTAGGCCAGCGCCTGCCGCCTGCCCCAGTGGCGGGGCAGGGCATATGTCTCGGCTTTACGAAGAACGGGGGACAGAAGCCGCCAGATGCCCTCGCGGTCCAGGGACTGGGCAGGACGGATCAGCAGATCCGTTTCAGAGTGGTGGAGCGGGGTCGTCATGATGGAGCATTCTTCCGCATTTTAGGCGCGTCGCGTGATGTGCGATATGATACCGCTTCATATCCATAACGCGGAGCCCGTCCCGAACATCCATGCAATATGACATTCTCATCGGCATTGCCTCGACTTTCGGAGCGGGGATGCTGGCCCAGTGGGTCGCCTGGCGCTTCCGGCTTCCAGCTATCGTTCTCCTGTTTTCGCTCGGTCTGATTTTCGGACCCGGGCTTGGCATCCTTCATCCATCGGAAACGATGGGATGGATGTTCCGGCCGCTGGTATCACTGCTCGTGGCGCTGGTGGTGTTCGAAGGGGGTATGGCGCTGGATTTCCGCCAGTTGCGCGAAGCCGGTGAGGGTGTCGCCCGCCTGACAATGCTCGCACTGCCAATCAACTGGGTGCTTGGCTCGCTGGCAGCACATTATGTCGCGCATCTGGAATGGGGCACGTCCATGCTGTTTGGCGCGATCGTCGTCGTTACAGGACCGACCGTCGTTCTGCCGCTGCTACGCAGTGCCAAGCTTCAGCCGCGCGTGGCGGCATTCCTGCGCTGGGAAGCCATCGTCAACGATCCGCTCGGTGCCATTCTGGCGGCCGTCGTGCTTCAGCTGATGATGCTGCATGTGGACGTTCATGCGGACGTATTCTTCACACATACGCTGCCCGATCTTCTGGGCGCGATTGCGGTCTCGCTGTCCGCAGGGATCCTGCCGGCCTATTTGATCCGCTACCTGTTCACCCGCGATCTGATGCCGGAAATTCTCAAGACACCGGTGCTGATTTCGATGGCGCTGGTGATCTTCTCCCTGTGCAATCTCGAAATGGGCGGTGCGGGGCTGATGGCGGTGACGATCTTCGGCATGGTCCTGGCAAACCTTCAGATCCCGGGCGTTGCGGAACTGCGACGCATGAAGGAATCACTGGTAGTTCTGGTCGTCTCGGTTCTGTTCATCATGCTGACGGCGGACCTACATCGGGATGTTCTGGCGCAGCTTTCCATTCCGATTTTCGCATTAACAGTCGTCGTGCTGTTTGTCGTACGGCCAGTAGGTATTTTCCTCTCCACGCTGGGCACCAGCATGCCATGGAAGGAAAAGCTGTTTGTCGGCTGGATTGCACCCCGCGGTATCGTCGCAGCAGCCGTCGCCGGTGAAGCCGGGATCAGCCTCAAGGAAGCGGGATACCAGTCTGCCGATCTTATCATGCCGGCCGTGTTTGCGGTCATTGCGGTTACAATGATCCTGCATGGGTTTTCACTCGGACCTATCGCAAGACTGCTGAAACTGACGCTGTCCAATGAGCCGGCGATCGCCATCCTTGGCGCCAGCGCATGGTCCATCAATTTTGCCCGATGCCTGCGGCAGGCTGGTGTGCCGGTTCTGCTGGTGGACAACCGCTCCAGCGCACTTATCCCCGCCACGCGTCAGGATATTCCCGTCCTGCGGGCAGAGCTTCTGTCCCAGCATGGTCAGGAATCATTCGAGGAGCGTCCCGCTGATTACCTGATCGCGACAACAGGTGACGGCATCTATAACGGAATGGTGTGTGGACATCTGGCGCCAACCATGGGGCGTCAGCGGGTCTACCAGATCAGCCCCGGCGTGGCACGGCTGGACTTCTATCATGGCCTGTCACGCGATGCGCGCGGCAAGGTCCTCGGCGAGCCTGCCTGGAATTACACCCTGTTCGACACCCTGTTCGAGCAGGGCTGGCGGTTCGTGGCAGTGGAAGCCACGGAAGAGACTGCTCCGTCATTCGGTACGGATGAAAACAGGCTCGATATTCTCGTGGTCCGGCGTGATGGCGGCATCCTGATCCGCTCGGCCGAGGACAACGACAAGGCCGTGCCCCAGCCGGGGGACTACATGGTCTCCATGGTGCCCCCGTCAACCGAACTGGCCTAACAGGAACTAGGCCGGTGTCTCCACCGTAATATGCGAGAGACCGGCTTTCAGAAATGCCCGCAGATCTTTCTCATCCAGAGCAATACAGCCCTCGGTATTGCCGCTGGCAGGTGGCAGATGGAGAAAGATCGCGGAACCCCGTCCCGACTCGGCCGGGGCATCGTTCCATCCCATCACAATGCAGAGATCATAAGCATGGTCGTCCCGCCACAGATTTTCGCAGGAAGCGGGGTGAGGGAGAGTAACGGCCCGGTTGTAGTCAGGATGGGTCGGATCGTCGCACCAGCCGTCATTGGGAGTGATAGGCTTAACAGGCAATCCGGCGCCGGAAACCGGGCGTAATGTGCGATCAGCACGATAGAGAATACGCCTGAGCGGCAGTTCCCCGACGGGAGTGCGGAGATCTCCCTCAGTCTTGTCAAGAGACAGACCGTACCGACCAATCAAAGCCGGAACGATTTCCCCCTGGAAGTGAAGAAAAGCGCGGTCTCCAGCGGTTTTCAAAATAGCTTTAGCCATAATCCTGTTTCCTTTTGCCGCTGTCCTTGCCATAGTCTGCCCACAGACATTCTGTACTTTCCTTACTCGCAGGAGAGGGAAGTCTGGATGTTCGAGTTACGAACGCCGATCTTTGCGGATGTGACTTCTTTTCCGTCGTGATAGAACGAGACAGGTTACTATGGCAGGTCCCCGCCCCATCCTGATTGTAGACGATGATGATACACTGCGTCGTCTGCTGGCCGAGCAGCTTCAGCACGGTGGCGAGTTGGAGGCTGTCGAGGCAACCTCCGTCGCTACGGCCCGTGAGCTTCTTGCCAAGCCCGGCGCCCGATATGACGCCATGCTGCTGGACATCACCCTTCCGGACGGTGACGGCCGCGACTTCTGTGCCGAATTGCGACGTGAAGGCGTCCGCATGCCGATCATCATCCTGACCGGCTCTGATGACGAGCATGATGTCGTACGCGGTCTGGACGCCGGCGCGAATGACTATGTCGCCAAGCCGTTCCGGATCGGAGAACTTCTGGCCCGTCTTCGCGCCCAGCTCCGGATTTTCGAAAACAGCGAAGACGCCGTGTTCGAAATCGGTCCGTATGCATTCCGCCCTTCTGCCAAGCTTCTGGTCGAAACCGCCCGTAACCGCCGGATCCGTCTGACGGAGAAGGAAGCGGCGATCCTGAAGTATCTTTACCGTGCAGGTCAGCGGCCGGTGGCACGTCAGGTTCTCCTGAACGAGGTCTGGGGCTACAACGCCGCAGTGACCACCCACACACTTGAGACGCATATCTACCGTCTGCGCCAGAAGATCGAGCCCGATCCGGCCCGCACGTCACTGCTGATTACGGAAGGGGGCGGTTATCGTCTCGATCCGGAAGGACGTGGTGTCATCGGCTCCGACAGCCTGTCAGCCTGAAAGCTGACAGGACAGGTTCCAGTTCAGGCTGGATCAAAATCCAGCACGACCGGGACGTGATCGGACGGGCTTTCCCAGTCGCGCACGTCCCGCAGGATCCGGACATTACGCAGACCCGGCATAAGGTCGGGCGTCATCCAGACATGATCCAGCCGCCGTCCGCGGTTGGACTTCTTCCAGTCCCTGTTGCGGTATGACCACCACGTATAGAGCTTTTCGGGCTCTGGCGTGATTGTCCGCATGGCATCCTGAAATCCCGTTGCCATCCAGGCCTTGAGACGTTCGATCTCGGGTGGCGTGTGGCTAATGATTTTCAGAAGCTGTTTGTGACTCCACACATCATGCTCCAGTGGCGCGATATTGAGGTCGCCAACCAGAATGCTGCGGGCAGGCGGGGTGCCGGTGAACCAGCCGGTGGCCTCGTCCACGAAGGCGAGCTTGTGGGCAAATTTTTCGTTTTCTTCGGGATCGGGAACATCCCCACCTGCCGGCACATAGAAATCATGCAGCAGGATCGGACCAGCCGGCGTGGAGATGCGGGCCGCTACATGGCGACAGTCGGAACGGCTGCACCAGTCCGGCATGTCGGCGACACTCTGTAGCGGGTGCCGCGACAGGATCGCCACGCCATTATAACCCTTCATGCCTTTATAGACCTGATGAGGCAGACCCATTTCCGTCAGGGTCTGGGCTGGAAAGAGGGGGTCCGGGACTTTCGTTTCCTGCAGACAGACGATGTCCGGGTTTTCCTGTTCGACGATCTGCTTCAGCAGAGGCAGCCTGAGTCGGAGGGAATTGATGTTCCATGTAATAAGACGCATGGACAAAAGGGATCGACCGGATCGGTCGTTTTGACAAGCGCCCTCTTGCGCATGAGGCGTTCCCGTCCGATCTAGAACAAACCATGACTGATCTTCACGACACGCTCCTGACGCTTGATTCGCATATCGATATTCCCTGGCCAGACCGGCAGGATGCCTGGGCGGAGGAAACCTCCCGGCAGGTAAATGTCCCCAAGACGCGCAAGGGCGGTCTGCGGGCAGTCTGCCTCGCTGCCTATATCCCGCAGGGTTCGCGCGACGACGCCGGGCATGATGAGGGCTGGTCACGGGTTCAGGCCATGCTGGACGTGATCTCCGGTCTCGAAGGCGGGCAGGGCGTTCGTGTGTGCCGGACTGCTGCAGACGTGCGGGCCGCTTATGAGGCAGATGATTTGGCTGTCATTCCTGCGATCGAGAACGGACATGCTCTTGGTGGCCAGCCCAAGCGGATTGCTGAACTCGCCCGCAAATATGGTGTGCGGTACATGACGCTCACCCATAACGGGCATAACGCGCTGGCCGACGCCGCCATCCCCCGCAAGGATCTGAACGATAGCGAAACCCTTCATGAGGGACTGTCGGAGCTGGGGCGTGAGGCTATCGCCGAAATGAACCGTTCTGGCGTTCTGGTTGATGTGTCCCACGCGGCCAAGTCAACCATGATGCAGGCCACCGAAGTCTCGACCACGCCAGTTTTCGCCAGTCATTCCTGCGCACGCGCCCTGTGCGATCATCCGCGCAATCTGGATGACGAACAGCTTGATCGACTGAAAGAAACAGGCGGCCTGATTCAGGTGACGGCCATGGGCTCATTCCTGAAAAAAGGCGGGGGCGGAACCGTCGAAGATCTGGTCCGCCATGTCTCGTACATTGCAGACCGGATCGGCGTGGAGCATGTCGGCATCTCCTCCGATTTCGACGGCGGCGGCGGGATCCCGGGTTGGAGAGACGCGACTGAAACAGCAAATGTCACGCACGCTCTTCAGTCCGCCGGCTTCAGTGACAAGGACATTGCTGCCATCTGGGGTGGTAACATGCTGCGCCTGCTGGAGACTGCCGAGAAGGCAGCGACACAGGCCTGATCAGGGCGGGATGGAGTATTCCTTCTGCCTTTCGAAAGAATAGAACATGATCATGGTGGAGGAAAGAGGAGCCGGTTCGTCCACCATGATCCGCTGACATGTTCTGGGACTGCCTTACGGTCGCTCTTTGTCTCCAGAGTGAAGCTGACACTCCGGGAACGAAAGCAAGATGCAAGCGTTTTCAATGACTTGCAAAACATGATTAAAAATTGGGCAATCTGATGGCAGGTCTGGCAAACCGGGGGTTTCATGATTCTGTCACGGAGCAGCCCACAGACTTTTCCACAGGTTCAGTGGATGACTGAAGAAGCCGAATGACCGACCTTCCTCCACACGACATCGACCCTGCGAGCGATCATGCCGAACCCGTTGTTCCTGCACAAAAAAAGCAGGGCGTGGAAGCTATCCGGGAAGCGCTGAAGACCATTCCCTACAGCCCTGGCGTGTATCGCATGCTGAGTGCCAAGGGTGAGGTTCTCTATGTTGGCAAGGCGCTGAGCCTGAAGAAGCGCGTGTCGTCCTATACCCGCCTCAACCAGCTGCCGGAGCGACTGCGGCGCATGGTGTCGATGACCGTCTCGATGGAGATCGTCATCACGCGGACGGAAGCGGACGCCCTGCTTCTGGAAGCCAATTACATCAAGCGGATGAAGCCGCGCTTCAACATCCTGCTGCGCGATGACAAGAGCTATCCATGGCTGATGCTGACGGAGAACCATGAGTTTCCGCAGATCACCAAGCAGCGCGGCAAGCCGGTCAAGGGCGCGACATACTGGGGACCGTTTGCGAATGCCTGGGCCGTCAATCAGACGCTAAATCTGGTGCAGCGCAGCTTTCTGCTGCGATCCTGCTCGGATGCCGTCCTGAACAGCAGGACGCGGCCATGCCTGCTGTACCAGATCAAGCGCTGCTCCGCGCCCTGTGTGGATCGGATTTCCAAGACGGATTATGCCGAACTGGTCAGCGAGGCGCGGCAGTTCCTGTCGGGCCATAGCACCGAGTTGCAGCAGCGTCTGGCGGCAGAAATGGAGCAGGCCTCGCAGGACATGAACTACGAGCGCGCCGCTGCGATCCGTGACAGGATCCGCGGATTTGCCAGCATTCAGGGCTCCAGCACAATCAATCCGTCCACGATCAATGATGCCGACATCATGACGATCTGGCAGGAAGCCGGCCAGAGCTGCATTCAGGTCTTCTTCATCCGTGGCGGCCGGAATAACGGCAATCGGGCGTTTTATCCGGCACATCTGGAGGAAGAGAGCGCGGCAGACGTGCTGTCAGCCTTCATGATCCAGTTCTATGACAACAAGCCGCCGCCGCCGACAGTCCTCGTAAATTGCGAAATTCCTGAACTGAAACTTGTCGAAGAGGCGCTCAGCATCCGGCGAGGACAGAAGGTCGAAATCCTGAGACCCCAGCGCGGCGAGAAGAAAGATGTCGTCGAGCATGCAGCGCTCAACGCCCGCGAAGCGCTGGAGCGGAAACTGGCGGAGAATACCGGGCAGCGCAAACTGCTCGAAGGTGTGGCCGAGGTCTTTGGGCTGCCGGAAACGCCCCAGCGGATCGAGACCTACGATAACTCCCATATCATGGGACAGGCGCCTTACGGTGTCATGGTTGTGGGTGGGCCGGAAGGATTCAACAAACGCGCCTATCGCAAATACAGCATCAAGGGCCCGGTCACGCCTGGAGACGATTTCGGCATGATGCGGGAAGTGATGGAGCGCCGGTTCGGACGACGCCCCGAAAACGGAGAGCGCCCCGAGGACTGGCCGGATCTGCTCCTCATTGACGGTGGTCTCGGGCAGTTCAACGCGGTGCGGGCCGTTCTCGCCGATATGGGCGTGACCGGCATTCCGATTGTCGCCATCGCCAAGGGGCCGGACCGGGACGCGGGACGGGAGTGGTTCTTCACGGAGACAAAGCCGCCGTTCCAGCTGCCGCCGCGTGATCCCGTGCTTTACTATCTGCAGCGTCTGCGTGACGAGGCCCACAGATTCGCAATCACGACGCACAGAGCAGGGCGATCCAAGGGGTTACGAAGCTCGGAGCTGGACGACGTCCCGGGAATCGGAGCTGCACGGAAAAAAGCACTGCTCAATCATTTCGGCTCGGCGAAATCGGTCAGGCAGGCCAGTCTGGAGGAACTGGAAAATGCGCCGGGCATCAGTTCCGGCACGGCGACCGCGATCTACGGGCATTTTCACCCGGAATGGGTCCAGAAAGCTTCGGTTGACGATCGCAGCCATTAGAACGTCTGTCAGGATTTACACGAAAAATACATCTTTGGCGGACACATTGGCGCATACCGGAGAGACGGAAACTGTTCTAGACTGGCCACGATGCTGACAGATCTGCCAAACATTCTGACACTGCTGCGTATCGCGTCCATTCCCGTACTGGTCGTGCTGCTCTCCGTGCATTCGCCGACTGCGAACGTGATTGCCTGCGTGGTCTACACGGCCGCGTGCATCACGGACTATCTTGACGGGGCCCTGGCACGTCGCTGGCATCAGCTTTCCGAACTTGGCCGGATGATGGACCCCATCGCCGACAAGCTTCTGGTCGGCTCGCTCCTGCTAGCTCTGGCCGGCCTCACACAGCTTCCGGTCTTCTCGCTTTATGCGGGCATCATCATCATGGTCCGGGAAATCCTGGTCAGCGGTCTGCGGGAATACATGGCGTCCCAGCGGGAAACGCTGCCATCGACGCGGCTTGCGAAATGGAAGACCGGCATCCAGATGGTCGCCATCGGATTCCTGATCGGTGGAGATGGCGCGGCCGGAATGCTGGGTCTCTCCTTCCTGCCCGCCAGCCTGATCGGCGGGATCCTGCTCTGGTTCTCGGTCATTCCGACCGTCATCAGCGGCTGGGGTTATCTGACTGCGGGGCTGACCCGCATCATGGCGGGACAAACCCGTAAATCATCCAAAATCAGCTTCTGATGTCTTCCGAAGGAAGAATTGTTGCTGTGTTTGACTGTCTTCATCTGGCGCTCCGTTACAAGGACCGCTAAAGGTCATTTATTGACCTTGTGGGAGTAAGAAATGCGGAAGGCCGCTCTGCTGGCACTACCTCTCGCTCTGAGCGGCTGTTCAGGCATGGGCAAGTATATCCAGGACACAATGTTATGGACCGCGCTCGATAATCCAAATGGACCCCATGGTGACAGTGAGAACATTCACCGTGCACGTGGTGAGAAGTTCGCCGAAACACCGATTTTCCCCGAGAGCGGCAACATCTGGCCAGGCCCTCCACAGCCACTTCCGACCCTCAAGGACGTCGAGAACCCCAACAGTACGTTCAGTCACGCCCTGGGCGATCCGGCGACCTATTTCGGTGGTGCGGCGCTTGACGAAAACTTCATGGGTGGCATCGGCAGCAAGGGCGCCCTGGGGGCATCCGGTCCCCAGTTGAAGCAGGGACAGAGCATGTCGGTCGGCGAAAGTGTCGATATGCACCAGGGCGTGAGCAGCGACCGCAGCCACGTCATTCCAACGCTTCCATCTTCCGTTCCCGACAGCGCCGGGCATTTCCTGAACAAGAATCCGAGCAAGACCATCGTCATTCCGAACGGAGACGGCACGAGTACGCTGATCGCTCCGGATGGAAGCGTGAAGGTCGTCCGCGGCGTACCCGCGGTTCCGAAATAAACCGGTGACTGGCGGCTTTCATAGCCGCCATTATTGTATGAGCCGCGCTTAATACTGCCGAAAAAGTGCGACCAGACGTCCCTGGATATGGACACGTTCCGCCGGGAAAATGCGGGTTTCGTAATCCCGGTTGGCGGCTTCCAGCGCAATCATCGAACCACGGCGCCGCAGTTTCTTGAGCGTCACTTCCTGTCCGTCGATCAGGGCAACGATGATCTGTCCGTTTTCGGCCGTTTCCCGACGCCGGATGATGGCGATATCCCCATCCAGAATACCTGCCTCGATCATGGAATCGCCCGCAACCGTCAGGGCATAATGCTCGCCGGTCCCGAGCAGGGAAATCGGAACTTCGATCCAGTCACTGTCATCCTGCATGGCCTCAATCGGAAGACCGGCTGCAATGCGACCATAAAGAGGAATGGTGACGGTCTGACGGTCATTGGCCACACTGGCCTCGGAGAAAGCCCCTTCAAGTTCCGTCTGGTGCTGACTGATGACAGCCGGGACAAATCCCGCTCCAGCAGACGAGGCGACAGGCGCTTCGGTTCCCATGTGAGGCAGACGCAGCACTTCAAGGGCACGGGCGCGATGATGGTGCCGGCGCAGGAAGCCACGCTCTTCCAGCGCAGAAATCAGGCGATGAATGCCGGACTTCGAACGCAGTTCAAGGGCGTCCTTCATTTCGTCGAATGAGGGGGAATATCCCGTCCGGCGAAGATGATCATCGATATATAGCAAAAGCTGGTGCTGCTTGCGGGTCAGCATACAGGCGCTCCCATGCGCCTCGGCGGAGGCAGGTCGAGAAAACTGCAGAATGAGACGCATCCTGCATTTGTTCCTTATAGGTTCCTCTCTGTTGCCTCACAAGCAAAAGAGCAGGGGGTACACGGATGACTGATCAGATTTCCTGGCAGCGAAAGCCTTTGAAAACAGAGCAAAACTGCGAAATCGTGCGGGAAGCTCTTGACCTTTGAGGCACAAATCAGCATGGTGCGCCCAATCTAGAGATCAACATGCTGCATCGACACCTTCGAGCGGCATCAGTATGGCGAAAGCCCGAGGGTATCATGGGAAAGAGCAACGTTATTCAGATCCGGCTCGTTTCGTCAGCCGAAACCGGCTACTTCTACGTCACGAAGAAGAATGCCCGTTCCGCTACGGGAAAGATGGAAGTGCGCAAGTACGACCCGGTTGCACGCAAGCACGTCGTGTTCCGCGAAGCCAAGATCAAGTAAGACTGTTCAGACAGTCTTCATAAAAAAAGCGGCCTTTGGCCGCTTTTTTTGTGTCTGATGGAAAAGATTTCCTGACCACTGCTCAGAACAGCTTGTCATGCGGGCCGTAGGGGACAACCAGATCACCACTCCGCGTCAGGTTCATCGTGGCGCGGGCCCGTTCGTCCAGCATATCAGCGTCCAGCGCCTTTTCCTTGAGAGCAACGACACGACGACGCCAGACATTCTGTTCGTCTTCGGCGTCCTGTTTTGCCTGGACGGCATCTTTTTCAAGCTGCGCCTGTTCCTGATAGGCATGAATGCCATGCGCGCCGTGAAGCGCATTCCAACCGAAATAAACGGTCAGGGACAAGAAGAAAGCCGGAGGAGCCACGGCGCGGACACCACGCTTGATAAGTCGGACCAGTGTCACGTCGTGCAAACTCCGTTCTGAATGACTGCGTCAGTCTATATCAGTCATCTGTGACCAAACAATGAATGATACGGATATCTTTCATATCCTGGATAAGAAGACGGCCCAGTCTCACCAGGCAGACGGGGCCGTCTGGCAGAACTCAGGTGTTCTTGAGAATGCTGCGGCCAGCGTAACGGGCTGCGCTGCCGAGCTGCTGCTCGATCCGGATCAGCTGGTTGTACTTTGCCGTACGATCGGAGCGGGAGAGGGAGCCCGTCTTGATCTGACCGCAGTTCGTGGCGACCGCGAGGTCGGCGATCACAGAATCTTCCGTTTCACCCGAGCGATGGCTCATGACGCAGGCGTAACCGGCCTTGTGTGCGGTTTCCACAGCTTCAAGCGTCTCGGTCAGCGTGCCGATCTGGTTGACCTTCACGAGCAGGGCGTTCCCCGTGCCGGCCTTGATGCCACGACGCAGACGCTCGGGGTTGGTAACGAACAGGTCGTCGCCAACAAGCTGAAGTTTCTTGCCCAGACGGGTCGTAAGCTCTGCCCACCCTTCCCAGTCGTCTTCCGCCAGACCGTCCTCAATGGAGACGATCGGGTAACGGTTGGCCAGATCCTCAAGGTAAGAGATCATGCCCGAAGCATCGAATTCCTTGCCTTCCCCCTTTAGGTTATAGCGACCATCCGCATAGAACTCGGTAGCAGCGCAATCGAGTGCGAAGGTCACGTCCTCACCGAGCTTGTAACCAGCGGCCTCAACGGATTTAGCAATAAAACCAAGAGCTTCATCCGCAGACTTCAGGTTCGGTGCGAAGCCACCTTCATCGCCGACATTGGTGTTGTACCCGGCTTCGGACAGACCCTTCTTCAGACGTGCGAAGATTTCCGAACCCATGCGGATCGCGTCGGCAACCGTCGGCGCGCCAACCGGCTGGATCATGAATTCCTGGATGTCGATCGGGTTGTCGGCATGCTCACCGCCATTGACGATGTTCATCATCGGCACCGGCAGAAGATGGGCGTAGGCACCGCCGACGTAGCGGTACAGCGGCAGTTCCAGTTCCTCGGCCGTGGCCTTGGCAACGGCGAGGGAAACACCGAGGATGGCGTTCGCACCCAGACGGGATTTGTTCGGCGTTCCGTCCAGATCGATCATCGCATTGTCGATGGCGATCTGGTCTTCCGATTCGGCACCCTGAAGAACTTCGAGGATGTCGTTTTCAACGTGGCTGCAGGCCTTCAGGACGCCCTTGCCGCCGTAGCGGGACTTGTCACCATCACGCAGCTCCACGGCTTCGTGAGCGCCTGTAGAGGCACCGGACGGGACAGCAGCGCGGCCGCGGGCACCCGAGGACAGCTCGACCTCGACCTCGACGGTAGGATTGCCGCGGCTGTCCAGGATTTCGCGGGAGGTGATATCAACGATGGCGCTCAATGGAAGCTCTCCTGGATATGCGTGAACCGGGGTGGCTCGTGACCGTTCAGAATGGAACAGCTATTTCAAGTCTCAAAATCACGCCGTGAGGTCAACGACGACATGCGCCTTCCTTTTCCCGTTTTCGTGCTCGGCATCGCCGGACTGATCCCCTTCGTGACGCTCGGCGGCTGGATCTTCCTGGCCGGGCTGTTTGCGCCTCTGCCGCATCTGAAGATCATTCTGCTGGCGTACGGGGCCTGCATCCTGTCGTTTCTGGGAGCCGTGCACTGGGGGCTGGCCATGGAGCGGCCGGACATCATCACGGTAGGCGGGACGTCACAGCGGGACCGTCAGCGTCTTGTACTGGGCGTCTGCCCTGCGCTTTGGGCATGGCTTGCGCTCTGTGTGGGTGTGCTGGGACATGTCCGTGCCGGTTTCGGGCTGGAAATCATCGGCTTTGTCGGGACATTCCTCGTGGAGCGGGAAGCCTGGAGGAAAGGTGCTCTTCCCCCAGGTTATCTGCCGCTTCGGACTGGCCTTACGACTGTCGTGGTGCTGAGCCTGTTTCTGGCCGCTCTGGCACCATCTGGCACTTAGGACAGGAAGGATTTCGCCAGAGCGTCAAAGGCTTTCAGGCGCGTCAGGAGACCATGCATTTCACTGAGCGGCACCATGGTCGGGCCATCGCTTGGGGCGTGGTCCGGGTCCCGATGCGTCTCGATGAAAACAGCAGCCACGCCAATCGAAAGGGCAGCACGGGCCAGAGGCTCGACGAATTCGCGCTGTCCACCCGTTGACGCACCAAGACCGCCCGGCTGCTGGACCGAGTGCGTGGCGTCGAACACGACCGGATAGCCCGTCTGCGCCATGATCGGCAGACCACGCATATCGCTCACAAGCGTGTTGTAACCGAAACTCGTGCCACGGTCGCAGAGCATGATGCGCTCATTACCCGTGGACGCGATCTTCGCTGCGACATTTGCCATGTCCCACGGGGCGAGGAACTGGCCCTTCTTAATGTTGATGGCACGGCCCGTTTCGCCAGCAGCCAGCAGCAGATCCGTCTGGCGGCACAGGAAGGCCGGGATCTGGAGCACATCCACGGCCTGAGCCGCAGGTGCGCACTGTTCGGCTGTATGGACATCGGTCAGGACAGGAACGCCAAAGCGCTCGCGGATACCAGCGAGGATGTCCAGACCAGCATCCATGCCAACGCCGCGCGCGGCATTGACCGAACTGCGGTTCGCCTTGTCGAAGCTGCTTTTGTAAATCAGCCCGATGCCAAGCTCGCGACAGATGCCGGAGATGGCGTCAGCCATCTCCGTTGCGTGCTCGCGGGATTCGATCTGGCAGGGACCAGCAATCAGCGTGAAAGGCTGATCCTGACCGACCGTAAGGTCTCCAATCCGGAAGCTCACTTGCTGTGAGCCTCCTTGACGGCCGCGGCGATGAAGCCTGCGAACAGTGGATGCGGGTCGAAAGGCTTGGAAAGCAGTTCCGGGTGATACTGCACGGCCACGAACCAGGCGTGATCCGGATATTCAATCACTTCTGGCAGCACACCGTCAGGTGACAGGCCGGAGAACCGCAGACCGGTCTTTTCAAGGCGGTCCTTGTAGTGCGCGTTGACTTCCCAGCGATGACGATGGCGTTCGCGAATTTCCGTGCGGCCGTAGATTTCGGCCACGCGGGAGCCCGGAACCAGCTTGGCCGGATAGGCACCCAGACGCATCGTACCGCCCAGATCGCCGCCTTCGCGACGACGGAGCATCTCACTGCCACGGGCCCATTCGGTCATCAGACCGACCAGAGGCTCATCCGTGGGACCGAACTCGGTGGACGAGGCTTTGGGCAGACCCGCCAGCGAACGTGCACATTCGATCACGGCCATCTGCATGCCGAAGCAGATACCCAAGAACGGGATGTTGTGCTCACGGGCGTAGCGGACAGCCTGGATCTTGCCTTCCGCACCGCGCTCACCGAAGCCACCCGGGACGAGGATGGCGTCCGCATCCTTCAGGCGCTCGGAAATGTTGCCGTTCTTCTCGAACTCTTCCGATTCGATCCAGTCGAGCTTCACCTTCACATGGTTGGCGATGCCACCATGCAGCAGGGCCTCGGCCAGTGATTTATAGCTGTCGAGCAGAGCCGTGTACTTGCCGACGATAGCCACGCGGACTTCGCCCTCGGGCTCGCGAATCGCATGGACGATTTTTTCCCAGCGCGAGAGGTCCGGCTTGCTGTCATAGGGCAGGCCGAAATAGCGCAGGACTTCCTGATCCATTCCCTCATTGTGATAGGAAATGGGGCAGGCATAGATCGTGTCCACGTCGAGCGCCGCGATGACGGCTTCCGGACGGACGTTGCAGAAATTGGCAATCTTCCGACGCTCGTTGTCCGGAATAGGACGGTCCGAGCGGCACAACAGCATCTGCGGCTGAATGCCGACATTCTGCAGTTCCTTGACGGAATGCTGTGTGGGCTTCGTCTTAAGCTCGCCAGCTGCCGGAATATAGGGCAGGAGGGTCAGGTGCACGCACATGGTCTGGGCATGGCCGAGATCATTGCGCAGCTGACGGATGGCTTCGAGGAAGGGCAGGCTCTCGATGTCGCCGACCGTGCCGCCGATTTCCACGAGGACAAAATCATAGTCGTCGGTACCCGTGACCACGACGTCCTTGATGGCGTCCGTGATGTGCGGAATGACCTGTACGGTCCCGCCCAGATAGTCGCCGCGGCGTTCGCGGGCGATCACATCCGAATAGATCCGTCCCGTCGTGGTGTTGTCCGCACGTGACGCGTGTACGCCCGTGAAGCGTTCATAGTGACCGAGATCGAGGTCGGTTTCCGCCCCGTCATCGGTAATGAACACCTCACCGTGCTGGTACGGGCTCATGGTGCCCGGATCCACGTTGAGATAGGGGTCCAGTTTGCGCATGCGGACCTTGTATCCGCGCGCCTGGAGGAGAGCAGCGAGGGCCGCTGAAGCGATGCCCTTGCCGAGAGAAGATACCACACCGCCGGTGATGAATACGAAACGCGTCATGGGCGGTCTTCATACACTGCCGACATGGGGCAGGGGAAGCGAAGAGACGCGTCTGTTGAAAAGATCCCCGTTAAAAAGTTTGAACGGGGATTTTCAGGCCCGGTCAGTGAGCGGGTGCGGGAGCCGGAGCAGCAGGTGCAGCCGGAGTTGTGGTGGTGGTCGTCTGGGTTGCGGCAGGCGGTTCGGCCAAAATGTCATGCGAGCCGACGCCGGAAGAGGCGCCACGGTTCATGACGGCCAGCACCAAGCACAGCAGCATGAAGATGCCGGCGAGGACGGACGTGGCACGCGTCAGCAGCGTTGCCGTTCCACGGCCGCTCATGAAGGAGCCCATGCCCTGGCCGCTGCCAATACCGAGGCCGCCGCCTTCGCTGCGCTGGATGAGAATCACCCCGATCAGCGCCAGTGTGACCAGCAGGTTGAGAGCAAGCAGAAGAGTGGTCATGAACGATAGGGTCCGGACAATGGTTGGGACGTCAGGCGGAAAGACGCTGCTTCGGCGATGCGCAGGAAGCGCTCTGCTTCCAGACTGGCACTGCCGACCAGCACCCCTCCGAGCGACCCGATGGAAAAGATGGTCGGCGCCTGAGCCGGTGTTACGGAGCCGCCATACAGGATCGGGACGCGAATGTCATCCGTCTTGAGACGGGACTGCAACAGTCCATGCAGCAAAGAGAGGGTCCGCTCAAGCTCGTCGATCGGCGGAACAGTGCCACTTCCGATGGCCCAGACGGGCTCGTAAGCCAGCACACCGCTGAAGCCATCCGTCAGGGAACCCTCGACCTGCGTGGCCAGAACAGTGGTCGTCCGGCCTTCAAGCCGCTCCTGCATTGTCTCGCCAATGCATACGATGGGAACAAGGCCCGCAGCCTCGGCAGCCTCGACCTTCTGGCGAATCAGTGCATCGGTCTCGCCATGGGCCTGACGCCGTTCGGAATGGCCGAGAATGACATAGCGCACTCCCAGATCAGCCAGCATTTCAGCCGAGATATCTCCGGTATGGGCACCGGAAGACGTCATGTGGCAGTCCTGCGCCCCGAGACAGACAGGCGTTTCCGGTCCCGCAGCATTGATGATGCCGTGAACGCTGGAGAGCTGCGTAAAGGGAGGGCACAGGACGAGCCGGACATCATCGGGCAAGGACTGCGCGCCTTCAGCGACGGCACGGGCCAGTCTTGTGGACTGCTCGCGCAGGCCGTGCATCTTCCAGTTCCCTACGACAAGCCTGGGTAATGGGGGCACTTTTCCTCCTTGCATCGTCCCGGGGACGGACTGCGAAATGGCTGCGGTATCGCAGGCTCCGAACCAACAGAACACTCAACGACAGATCTCGTTCCGGTCTGCTTCTGGTCAAGCCGTTCTCACGACATTATGGTGCCGCAAGTTCTAGCGGGCCTTCCATGCCCGCACCATCCCGTCATCCGGATCTGCCCTGACCCTATGATTACCACGCTCCGCCACCTCTTCGTTGACTCCTGGGCCGGCCGTGCCGCCGCGCTGCTGATCTTTCTGGCCTTCATCGGCTGGGGCGTCGGGGACGTGTATTCCAACATGGGGACGGCAAGCTCCAATGAAGTGGTGCGCGTGGGTGAGCGCAGCATCACGCCGGATGATTTCAGCCGCGCGCTTTCGGCCCAGCTCCCGGTCGTCGCCAAACAGATCGGCCTCGCCGATCCGTCCAAGCTGCCGAAAGGCGAGGTCGAACAGGTCGCTCGCCAGACGCTTCAAAATCTCGTGATCCAGAACGAGACCCAGCTTGCGGCCGCACGTGCTGGCATGGTGGTGCCTGACGAACTGGTCCGGCAGGAAATCTTTGCCATTCCTGCTTTCCACAATGCCGCCGGAAAGTTTGACCGCAGCGTCTTCAATGACCGTCTGGCCCGGATCGGGCTCTCCGAAGGCAAGCTGCTTCAGGCCATCCGCGAAGATATCGCTTCCCGCGGGCTTCTACAGGGTATGGGCCAGTCGGTGGTTGCGCCGTCGTCCCTGACGGAGCGGATGCTGTCTTTCGATGCGAGCCAGCGCGTGTTCGATCTGGTGCAGATCCCGTTCGCGAGCGGCACTGTCCCGACAGCACCGACGGATGACCAGCTTCACCGTTTCTATGACAACCACCCGCAGATGTTCCGCACGACGGAATACCGGCATGCAAAAATGGTCGTCATGACGCCGGAAAGCGTTGCAAAGACGATCGAGGTTCCCGACGACGTCCTGCACCGCCTCTACGATTTCCAGGCACGGACCTATGACGTCCCCGAGACGCGGACGCTTCAGGTCCTGACCTTCACGGATCAGACGAAAGCCGAGGCCGCCGCAAACGCCTGGAAGGGCGGAATATCCTGGGATGACATCCAGAAGAAGTTCCCCGAGGCCGCAGCGGTCTCACTGCCATCTGTCCGTCAGAGCGACATCCCGAACCCCGAGCTTGCCAAGGTCGCGTTTGCCGCTCCGGCTGACCGGATTTCCGGTCCGGAAAAAACCGGCATGGGTTGGGTCGTCTTCAACATCTCTGCTGTCATCGCGCCTCACAAGACCACGTTCGAGCAGGCGAAGAATGACCTGAAGACGCAGGTCCAGAACCAGGAAGCCGGGGAAGCGCTTCAGGCCCGCCAGAAGCAGTTTCAGGATGCGGTTGCTGGCTCCTCCACACTCGAGCAGATCCCCAGCGATCTCGGCGCCATCCCGGCCGCTGGCACGTTGGATTCCAACGGCATGACGCAGGACGGCCTGCCTGCGCCGATCCCCGGAGATGCCGCGCTGCGTCAGGCGATCGTCCATCAGATCTTCACCCAGGCCAAGGGTGCCCAGCCGACCGTCGTCAACGGCCCGAACGGCACGGCATTCTCGCTGCTTGTCGATGAAGTCCATCCGGGCACGCTCAAGCCGTTCGACAGCGTGCGCGATCAGGTTGTGCAGGCCTGGACGGCAGAGCAGAAGCACCATGCCGCCGATCTGCGCGCCACGGCGCTGTTCAACGCCGCCAAGGCTGGCACGCTGCGCAAGGCTCTCGACGGACAGCCTGAAGCGTCAGCCCTGCGTCAGGACGTCACCGTGTCGCGGGTTCATCCGGATCAGAGCCTGCCGCAGAATGTCCTGCGCGGCGTCTTCGGCCTCAAGCCGGGCACGAGCGGCATGTTCGAGACGCCGGATGCGTTCTGGCTGGTCAATGTGACAGCCGACAAGCCAGCCTCGGCTGAGGACATGAAGACTCTCGGCGGGCAGCTTTCGGGCGAATATGTCCAGTCCATGCGCTCCGACATTCCGGTCGCCCTGAATGCTGCCATGGAAAAGGCGGTTCCACCGTCGCACATCAACATGGCGCTTTATAATCAGGTCGTGACTGCGGCCGCGCCGGCAGCAGGAAACGGGGCGCAGTAATGGGTATCGTCTACAGCATCGAGGCCGCCGATCTTCTCACGCCAGTCTCGGCCTTTCTCCGGCTTTCGAAACTCTCTGACGATCCGTACCGTCTGCTGCTCGAGAGCGTCGAGGGTGGTGCGGCCCGTGGGCGTTATTCCGTAATCGCGCTTCTGCCGGATCTGGTCTGGAAATGCCGGGACGGGAAGGTCACGCTGGACGGCAGGCCCGTCGATGGCGTGCCACTCGAGACGCTGAAGACCATCGTGGACGAAAGCCAGATGGAGCTTCCAGCCGGAATGCCGCCGATGATCGGCGGCGTGTTCGGCGTGCTGGGTTACGACATGGTGCGCCAGATGGAGCGCCTGCCGAACGCGCCGGTCAACGATCTGGGACTGCCGGAAGGCATCATGATCCGTCCGCGCCTGTTCGCCGTCTTCGATTCCGTGCGGGACGAACTCACGCTGGCCGTGCCCGTGCGTGGTCAGACGACGGATGCGGAGGCCGACGCGCTTCTGGATCAGGCGCGAGCCGCTCTGGCCGCGCCGCTGGGAGATACGCGCGAAACGCTGCCGGCCGGTACGGAACTGGCGCCACCGGTCTCGAACATGACGCAGCAGCAGTTTGAGGATCACGTCCGCAAGGCGCAGGACTATATCGCCGCGGGTGATGCCTTTCAGATCGTGCCGAGCCAGCGCTTCACGACGCCATTCCCGCTGTCGCCGCTCTCGCTCTATCGCAGCCTGCGCCGCGTCAATCCGGCGCCGTTCCTGTTCGTAATGGAGCTTGAGGATTACGCCCTCGTAGGCTCCTCTCCGGAAATCCTCGTGCGGTTGCGCGACGGCGAAGTCACGGTACGTCCGCTGGCGGGCACACGTCCGCGCGGAGTGGACCGCGACGAGGATCTAGCACTTGAAAAAGAGCTTCTCGCCGACCGCAAGGAACTGGCCGAGCATCTGATGCTGATCGATCTCGGGCGCAACGATGTCGGGCGCGTCTCCCAGCTCGGGACCGTCGATGTTCCGGAGAAATTCGTCGTCGAGCGCTACAGCCACGTCATGCATATTTCCTCGACCGTGACCGGCCGCATCAAGGACGACAAAACGGCGATGGATGCGCTTGTGGCAGCTTTCCCTGCCGGGACATTGACGGGCGCACCCAAGATCCGCGCCATGGAAATCATCGACGAACTGGAACCGACACGGCGCGGGCCGTATTCCGGCTGCGTCGGGTATTTCGGGGCGGACGGGGAAATGGACACCTGCATCGGGCTGCGCATGGCCGTTCTCAAGAGCGGGAATATGTATGTGCAGGCCGGATGTGGCGTGGTCGCAGACAGCGATCCGAACGCCGAGTTCCGCGAGACGCAGGCGAAGGCTCGTGCGCTGTTCCGGGCGGCGGAAATCGCCGTCGCGACCGCCGCAAAAGCCTGACGGAGCCCCCGAAGCGCGATGTATTTGACGAAAACAGACACGGGCGTCATTCTGTTGTCATGATCCTTCTCATCGACAATTACGACAGCTTCACCTTCAACATCGTCCACCATCTGGGTGCGCTTGGAGTTGAATGTGATGTGCGGCGCAATGACGCGCTGAGCGTCGACGAGGCCCTGGCGCTCAATCCGTCCGCAATCGTGATCTCTCCAGGCCCTGGCGCCCCAGCCGAAGCCGGAATCTGCTGTGATCTGATCCGTGCTGCGGCAGGCAAGGTGCCGGTATTCGGAGTGTGCCTTGGTCATCAGGCGATTGGGCAGGTTTTCGGGGCAGATGTCGTACGCGCGCCTGTACCGATGCATGGCAAGATCAACGCGGTGCACCATGACGGAACGGGCGTCTTTGCCGGACTGCCGGATCCGGTGGATGTGGTGCGCTATCACAGCCTGACGCTGGCACCGGACAGCATTCCGGAAACGCTTGTGGTCAATGCCCGCACGGAAGATGGCGTCATCATGGGCGTGCGCCACCGTGATTATCCCGTGCATGGCGTCCAGTTCCATCCCGAGAGTATCGCATCCGTTGCGGGCCGGGATCTTTTGGCCAATTTTCTGAAGATCGCAGGAATTCCGGTTCTTACGTCACAGGCTGCATAACAGTGAGTGTGGATTTCACGGCCCTTCTGCATAAGGCGGCCTCGGGACAGCCGCTCGATGGTCATGAGGCGGAAAGTGCTTTTCACGCCATCATGGCGGGAGAAGTCGACCCGGTTCATCTCTCCGCTTTCCTGACAGCGCTGAAACTCCGGGGCGAGACTTTCGCTGAACTGACCGGAGCCGTTCAGGCTGTCCGTCACCACATGACGGCTCTTCCGAATGTTCCTGAAGGCGCGATCGACGTATGCGGGACGGGTGGAGACCGGCTGAAAACGCTCAATGTCTCGACCGCCGTGGCTTTCGTGCTGGCAGGGCTTGGTGTTCCGGTAGCCAAGCACGGCAACCGCGCCCTGTCCTCGGCAACAGGGGCCACGGACGTGCTCGAAGTTCTGGGTATTCCGCCCACGGACGATCTGGAGTTGCAGGGCAGGCGGCTGCGGGAAGACAGTCTGGTCTTTCTGGCCGCCCCCCAGCATCATCCGGCCATGCGGCATGCTGCTCCGGTGCGGAAAGCACTGGGATTCCGCACTTTGTTCAACCTGCTTGGCCCGCTGTGCAATCCGGCTCAGGTGCGCCACCAGCTGATCGGCGTGTTCGATGGTCGGTGGTGCGAACCCGTGGCCCGGGCGCTCGGCGCACTGGGCAGTCTTTCGGTCTGGGTGGTGCATGGCTCGACCGAAGAAGGGGGGAGCGACGAACTCACGCTGGCCGGACCATCGCAGGTCTCGGCCTGGCAGAATGACGCCCTCTTTTCATTCGGGATCGAGCCGGAAATGGCCGGCCTCCAGGCTACTCCCATCTCAGCCATCCGGGGTGGAGACGCCCGGACAAATGCTTCAGCACTGGTTTCCCTGCTTGATGGTGCAGGCGGTGCCTATCGGGATACGGTGCTTCTCAATGCTGCCGCGGCCCTGCATGTGGCAGGGCGCGGTGATATCGTGAAGGGCGGTGCGATTGACGCGCCGGCTTTCCGTCGCAATGTAGGACTGGCGGCAGACTCCATCGACCGGGGCCTTGCCCGTGCCGCGCTCGAACGTGCGCGCATGTCAGCTCCCTCCATAGCTTCCACAGACGCAGGACGATCATGACATTCATGGACCATCGACCGGCGATGACCTATTCGCCTGAGGGAACGGAACAGTTCCCGGATCCGGAAGTTCCGGAAACGACGACTCCTCCCATCAAGGACCCCGAAGCGGAAACCGCGGCTGACCGCAGTGACGTTCTCGCGCGGATCTGTGCCCGGACACGGGTGGACATCGAGCAGCGCTCGCAGATCATGTCGCTCAAGGAAATCACGGCGCGCGCGCGGGAAGTCACGGTACCAACGCGGGGCTTCGGTCAGGCACTGCAGCATCTTACGGCCGATCGCCAGGTCGGGCTGATTGCCGAGATCAAGAAGGCGTCTCCGTCTGCCGGCATCCTGCGTCCGGACTACAATCCGGTCGAGATCGCACAGGAATATCAGGCTGCCGGGGCAACCTGCCTGTCCGTCCTGACAGAGGGTTCCTGTTTCCATGGCAGCACGGATGACATCCGGGCCGTGCGCGAAGCCTGCAGTCTGCCGATCCTGCGCAAGGACTTCATTCTGGACCCCTGGCAGGTGCATGAAAGCCGTCTGATCGGGGCAGACTGCATCCTGCTGATCATGGCGGTCCTGACAGAGACACAGGCTGCCGAGCTGATCGCGATTGCGCGCGGGCTGGACATGGACGTCCTGCTGGAAGTCCATGACGAGGCCGAACTGAACCGGGCACTGGCTCTGGATACGTTCCTGATCGGCATCAACAACCGCAACCTGCGCACACTGAAAACCGACATCCAGACAACGATCGACCTTGCGCCACTGGTGCCGCCTGATCGTCTGGTCGTCTCCGAAAGCGGTATCCGGACGCAGGACGACATGATGAAGGTCGGGGCAGTCGGAGCGAGCGCGGTTCTGGTGGGCGAGAGCCTGCTGCGCGAGCCTGATCCGGGCGTTGCCGCACGCCGCCTGCTTGGTTTCGTTTGATTTCAGGCTGCCTTCCGGGGCGGTCTGAGCCGTTTTTCCACGGCACATCCGGCAGGCTGATGCTCTCCGCAAACGCAGAGACATGGTCTGGCTTTTGGCGGGTTCTGCCGTTAAGAGCATGCAGGATTTTGTGCATTTCCATCAGGAGACCGTCATGGACGAGACACCGTCCGCTTCAGGCCGGAGCAACGGTCCGGCCCTTTCGCCGGAGACCATGAAGCGCGCTTACAGGGACATGCTTCTTGTCCGGCGCTTTGAGGAAAAGGCCGGACAGCTTTACGGCATGGGTCTGATCGGCGGCTTCTGCCATCTGTATATCGGGCAGGAAGCCGTTGTGGTCGGGATCGGCCTCAACATGAAGCAGGGCGACAAGTCCATCACATCCTATCGTGACCATGGGCAGATGCTCGTGGCGGGCATGACGCCGCGTGGTGTCATGGCGGAACTGACGGGCCGCTCCGGTGGATATTCGCACGGCAAGGGCGGTTCCATGCACATGTTCTCCCGTGAAAAGGAGTTCTATGGCGGCCATGGCATCGTCGGCGCGCAGGTGGCCCTCGGTACGGGTCTGGCGTTTGCCAACAAGTATCGCGGCACGGACGAGGTCTCGATCGTGTATTTCGGCGAGGGTGCGTCGGCACAGGGGCAGGTCTATGAGAGCTTCAATCTCGCTGCCCTGCACAAGCTGCCCTGCATCTATGTGATCGAAAACAACCGCTACGGCATGGGCACGTCCATCGAGCGCGCCTCGGCGTCCAAGGATCTGTCCCGCAATGGCGAACCCTGGGGCATTGCCAGCCGCAAGGTGGACGGCATGGATATTTTTGCCGTGCATGAAGCTGCGCAGGAAGCCATGGAATACTGCCGCTCGGGCAAGGGTCCGTTCCTGCTGGAGATGGAAACCTATCGCTATCGCGGGCACTCCATGTCCGATCCGGCAAAATACCGTCAGCGCGCGGAAGTCGAGGAAATGCGCCGCACGCGCGATCCGATCGAGACGCTGAAGGCCGAAATGCTGCGCAGCGGCATCGAAGAGAGTGTCTTCAAGGACATCGAGACGGACGTGAAAGCCATCGTGGCGGACGCGACCGAATTTGCGCAGACAAGCCCGGAGCCGGACGTGTCCGAACTCTGGACCGATATTCTGGTGGAGGCCTGATCCATGGCATCTCTGATTCTGATGCCGGCTCTCTCGCCGACCATGACCGAAGGTACGCTGGCCCGCTGGGTCAAGAAGGCCGGTGATGCTGTCTCAGCCGGTGACGTGATTGCCGAGATCGAGACCGACAAGGCGACGATGGAAGTCGAAGCCGTGGATGAGGGCGTGATCGGCAAGACGCTGGTAGACGAAGGCACGCAGAACATTGCGGTTAATACGCCGATTGCCGTGCTTCTGGCAGAAGGCGAGGATGCTTCTGCTGCCGATGATGTCGTGCGGTCTTCCGACCCGGCCGTCGGTGCACCTGTCGCCATTGAGACGCCGTCCGATCCGGCAATCACCGAAGCGCCTGAAGTGGCACAGGCCGAGGATGATCGCGACTGGGGCGAAACCAGCGAGATCACCGTCCGTCAGGCGCTGCGTGATGCCATGGCGGCCGAGCTTCGTCGTGACGAGGACGTGTTCCTGATTGGTGAGGAAGTGGCGCAGTATCAGGGCGCCTACAAGATCAGCCAGGGCCTGCTGGAAGAGTTTGGCGACAAGCGCGTCATCGATACGCCCATTACCGAGCACGGCTTTACGGGCATGGCCGTTGGTGCAGCACTGACGGGGCTGAAGCCTATCGTCGAGTTCATGACCATGAACTTCTCGCTTCAGGCTGTCGATCACATCATCAACTCCGCTGCCAAGACGCTGTACATGTCCGGCGGTCAGATGGGCTGCCCCATTGTATTCCGTGGTCCGAACGGTGCTGAGGCCCGTGTGGGTGCTCAGCATTCCCAGTGCTTTGCAAGCTGGTACGCGCATATTCCGGGCCTGAAGGTCGTGGCTCCCTGGTCAGCAGCGGATGCGAAGGGGCTGCTGCGCGCGGCCATCCGTGATCCGAACCCGGTCATCGTGTTGGAAAACGAGATCCTTTACGGTCAGAAATTCCCGTGCCCGGTAGATGAAGATTTCATCCTGCCGATCGGTCGCGCGAAGATCGAGCGGGAAGGAACGGATGTGACGCTGGTAGCGTTCTCCATCATGGTTGGCGTGGCGCTGGAAGCCGCAGCGATCCTGGCGGATGAAGGCATCTCGGCCGAAGTCATCAACCTGCGCTCGATCCGTCCGCTGGACACCGAAACAATCGTGCGCAGTGTGAAGAAGACGAACCGGATCGTCTCCGTTGAGGAAGGCTGGCCGGTGGCGGGTATTGGTGCGGAAATCTGCACCGTGGCCGTGGAGCAGGCCTTTGACTGGCTCGATGCTCCGCCGGCGCGTGTCTGCGGGCTCGACCTGCCGATGCCCTATGCGGCCAATCTCGAAAAACTGGCGCTTCCGAAACCCGAATGGGTTGTGGATGCCGTTCGCAAGCAGCTGCGGGACTGACAACGATGGCTACCGATATCCTGATGCCGGCGCTGTCGCCGACCATGACCGAGGGCAAGCTGGCCCGCTGGCTCAAAGCCGAAGGCGACACCGTCTCCGCCGGCGACGTGATTGCCGAGATCGAGACCGACAAGGCGACCATGGAAGTGGAAGCCGTGGACGAGGGCATTCTTGGGCGCATCCTGATTCAGGAAGGCGTCGAGGGCATCCCGGTCAACACGCCGATTGCTGTTCTGGTGGAAGAGGGTGAAGCTGTCCCTGAAGCTTCCTCCGCCCAGAGTGCCGCGGCTCCAAAGGCCGAGGCGGCGCCTGCAGAGGCGAAACCTGCTTCCACGACGGCGAAGGCTCCGGCCGAAGACAAGGGCGAGCGGATTTTTGTCTCTCCGCTGGCCAAGCGTATGGCGCGTGAGCGGGGCATTGCCCTGGGCGCGCTGACGGGGAGCGGCCCGAATGGCCGTATCCTCAAGCGTGATGTTGAAAAGGGTCCGAACGCCCCCAAGGCAGCCCCGAAAGCGGCTCCTGCGGACGCTCCTGTCACGACTTCGGAAGAAACGGTCCGCCGTGTTCCGAACTCGACGATGCGCAAGGTCATCGCGCGCCGTCTGACGGAGTCCAAGACGCAGGTCCCGCATTTCTATGTCTCGGTCGATATCGAACTTGATGCGCTGCTGGAACTTCGCTCGAAGCTGAACGCCACGGCACAGGAAAACAGCTTCAAGATCTCCGTCAACGACATGATGATCAAGGCGGTGGCGCTCGCACTGAAGAAGGTGCCGGGTGTGAACGTCCAGTTCACGGATGCCGAGACGCTGCATTTCGAGAACGTGGACATTTCGATGGCCGTATCGGTTCCGGATGGGTTAATCACGCCGATCATCCGCGACGCCGATCGCAAGTCCCTGCGGGAAATCAGCGTCGAAGCCAAGGATCTGGCCAAGCGTGCACGGGCCGGAAAGCTCAAGCCCGAAGAGTTCCAGGGCGGGACGTTCTCCATTTCCAATATGGGCATGTTCGGCGTGCGCGAATTCGCGGCGATCATCAATCCGCCGCAGGCTGGCATCCTGGCGATTGCATCCGGCGAAAAGCGGGCCGTTGTGCGTGGTTCGGAAATCGCGGTTGCGACCGTAATGACGGCGACGCTGTCGGTCGATCATCGTGCGGTCGATGGTGCCCTTGGGGCCGAATGGCTGAATGCGTTGCGCGATATCGTGCAGAACCCTTACACTCTGGTGGTCTGAACCATGTCCGATACATTCGATCTGATTGTTGTTGGTGGCGGCCCCGGCGGCTATGTAGCGGCCCTTCGCGCCAGCCAGCTCGGCATGAGCGTGGCGATCGTGGAAAGCACGCATTTCGGCGGTGTCTGCCTCAACTGGGGCTGCATTCCGACCAAGGCGCTTCTGCGGTCTTCGGAAATTCACCACCTGCTTCACGAACTGGGAACGTTCGGTCTCTCCGCCGACAATATCTCGTTCGACCTGTCCAAAATCGTGGGGCGTTCGCGCAGCATCGCGCGCCGGATGGGCGGCGGCATTGCGCATCTGCTGAAGAAGGCCAAGGTCACGACGTTTGACGGTCGTGCAAAGCTGGCTGGTCGTTCTGGCGAGGCGCATCAGGTCGCCATCACCAAGGATGGCGCTGCGGTTGCCACCATCAAGGCGCCGCATGTCATCCTTGCAACGGGTGCGCGCGGCCGTCAGCTTCCGGGTCTGGAAACGGATGGTACCCTGATCTGGGGTGCACGCGAGGCCATGACGCCGAAGGAACTGCCCAAGCGGCTTCTCGTCATCGGTTCGGGCGCTATCGGCATTGAGTTCGCGTCGTTCTACCGGAACATGGGCAGTGAGGTCACGATTGCCGAAGTCGCGGACCGGATCCTGATCGCCGAAGATCCGGAAATCAGTGCCACTGCCCGCAAGGCTTTCGAGAAGCAGGGGATGAAGATCATCACCAGCGCGAAGGTCGGGCCGCTGAACAAGGGTGAGAACGAGGTCTCCACGACGATCGAGAGCCCGACCGGGAAGGTCGATCTGACGGTGGATCGCGTGATCTGCGCGGTCGGTATCGTCGGCAATGTCGAGGATCTGGGGCTTGAGAGCACCAAGGTCCAGGTCGAGCGGACCCATATCGTGACGGACGGCTTCTGCCGCACCGGCGAGCCGGGGATCTATGCGATCGGTGACGTCGCGGGGGCTCCGTGGCTGGCCCACAAGGCGAGCCATGAAGGCATCCTGTGCGTGGAAAAGATTGCGGGTCGTTCGCCGCAGCCGCTCCATCCGCTGAATATCCCGGGTTGCACCTATTCGCGTCCGCAGATCGCCTCTGTGGGGCTCAGCGAAGAGAAGGCCATTGCTGCCGGTCACAAGGTGAAGGTTGGCCGTTTCCCGTTCATTGCCAACGGCAAGGCCGTCGCGATGGGTGAGACGGACGGCATGGTCAAGACCGTGTTTGATGCAACGACCGGAGAGCTTCTGGGCGCTCACATGATCGGTGCCGAGGTTACGGAAATGATCCAGGGCTATGTCATCACCCGCACGGGTGAACTGACGGAAGCGGAGCTGATCGAAACGGTCTTCCCGCACCCGACCATTTCCGAAACCATGCACGAGGCAACCCTGGCGGCCTTCGACGGCCCGCTCCATATCTGAGCATCATGTCCCAGCGCATCACCATCGATCATCGCGAGGCGCCTGTCCGGCATCCGGAGAAGGCGCACCGGCCTGACAACCCGATCCAGCGCAAACCATCCTGGATCCGGGTCAAGGCGCCGAACCATCCCGTCTATCACGAGACCCGTGCGCTCATGCGGGATGCGGGGCTGGTGACGGTCTGCGAGGAAGCGGCATGTCCCAATATCGGGGAATGCTGGTCGCAGCGTCATGCCACGATGATGATCATGGGCGAGATCTGCACACGGGCCTGCGCATTCTGCAATGTCACGACCGGTCTGCCGAAGCATCTCGATGCGGATGAACCGCGGCGTGTCGGAGAGGCCGTGGCGAAGCTGGGTCTCAGGCATGTCGTCATCACCTCCGTAGACCGCGATGATCTGGAAGATGGGGGTGCAGAGCATTTCGCACGGGTTATCCATGCGATCCGCGAGACCTCTCCGCAGACCACGATCGAGATCCTGACGCCTGATTTCCTTCGCAAGGAGGGCGCTCTGGAGGTCGTGGTGGCGGCTCGGCCGGACGTTTTCAATCACAATATCGAGACCGTGCCCCGCCTTTACCCCACCATTCGACCCGGTGCGCGTTACTACCAGTCGGTCCGTCTTCTAGACGGGGTAAAGAAACTGGATCCTTCCATTTTCACCAAGTCTGGCCTGATGCTTGGCCTTGGCGAGGAGCGGATGGAGGTGTCTCAGGTCATGGATGATTTCAGGATCGCAGACGTCGATTTCCTGACTCTGGGGCAGTATCTCCAGCCTTCCGTGAAGCACGCCGCTGTCGAAAAGTTTGTTACGCCCGAAGAGTTTGACGGCTATGCTACTGCTGCCCGTTCAAAAGGATTTCTTCAGGTCAGTGCCAGTCCGCTGACCAGGTCCTCCTACCATGCGGACAGCGACTTCGCGAAGCTTCAGGCTGCGCGGAACAGCCGTCTGAAAGAAAGTCTCTGATGCCGACACATGCCGAGCAACGGTTGATCGCCTACACGCCGGACCAGCTTTTTGATCTCGTGGCGGATGTGGAGAAGTATCCGCAGTTCCTGCCCTGGTGCGTGAAGGCCAACATCCGCACCCAGACGGAGCAGGTACTGGTGGCGGATCTGACGATCGGATTTGGTCCGTTTCGTGAAACCTTCACCAGCCGCGTGACGCTGGAGCGGCCATCGCGCATCCGCGTGCGCTATGAGAAGGGGCCTTTCCGTTACCTGAACAATGTCTGGACGTTCACGCCCGATCCGCGAGGATGTCTGGTCGATTTCTTCGTGGATTTCGAATTCCGCTCACGGCTTCTGCAGAACGCGATGGGCGTCGTGTTCAATGAAGGCGTGCGCCTGATGGTCTCCGCTTTCATCAAGCGGGCACGGGACATCTACGGAACGCAGGGTGCGAAGAGTTCCCCTTCGACACCGGGCCTTTCCCAAAGGACGTAAAATTTCGTAGTGTTTCAAGAACCATCCGGTGCGTGAACCGTTTCAGGTCTCAAGCACCGTCATGGTGATATGAAAAGGATTACGTCATGAAAAAGATTTCTTTCGGCGCTTTCGCCCTGACTGCTCTGGTTGCTGCTGCTTCTCCCGCCATCGCGGCTGAGCACCATCACCACCACGGCAAGCATCACGACAAGATGGGTCAGCAGCACAAGACCGACAGCGAGTCCGCAACGGACGCCCTGAACGCTCGTTCGCTGCAGCAGGCCCAGACGCCGGTTTCCCCGATGGCACCAACCGCCGCCGTTCCCCCGGCAGCACCGACGGCCGTTCCGACCGCACCGAGCCTCCAGGCTGCTCCGCCGGCCCCTCCTGCATCCACGATGCCGGCTCCGACGCAGGGCAACTGAAGCATCAGGCAGACTTCAGGTCTTCATTGATTTTCAGGACAACGGCTTCCGTCTCTTCGGAAGCCGTTTTTTTTTGTGTCAGGTGTTCAGGACCATCCGGAGAGCCTGCTGGACGGACTGGGTGCGGATACTGCTGCGATCGCCCTTGAAATGGCATTGCGCCGTTATGACTGGGCCTGAGCGGAGCGCCAGTCCGAAGCACACGGTTCCAACTGGTTTGAGATCGGTCCCGCCACCCGGGCCCGCTATACCTGTCACTGACACAGCAAGATCCGCATCCATTGCATGCACAAGCGCGCCTGCTGCCATCGCCTCGGCAGTCTGGACACTGACAGCGCCGTATTGAGACAGAATGGCCTCGGGAACACCGACTGCACTCATTTTCAGCGCGTTTGAATAGGTTACGAAACCACCTTCCAGCACCTCGGATGAACCCGGAATGTCGCTCAGGGCAGCGCTGATCAATCCGCCTGTGCAGCTTTCCACGGTCACCAGTCTCCGGCCGGACTGATGCAGATGATCCAGAACCTGCTCGGCGAGTATGCGGATCCCGTTATCCGGCACGGGTATTCCTGACGTGGTAGATCATCATGCCTGCCTCGATATTTTCGATATAAAGACGCGTCTCGCGATAAGGCAGACGCTCAATCCAGTCGAGTAGACCGTCTTCGGAAAGCGGATCTGACGGCGGGTCAGCTTTCAGCCAGAGGTCCACCCTGTGCGGACCGGCATTATACGCTGCCAGCGCATAGGGGATCACGTTCCCGAAACGCTGCAGAAGCTGTGAGACATAGGCATTGCCTACCTTCAGGTTCGTCTCAGGGTCAGTCAGAGCCGCTGCGGAGACATTGATTGGCCCCATATGTGCCTTGCGCACCACATCCTTTGCTGCAGCCGGGAGAAGCTGTAACAGCCCGACCGCATGTGCCCCGCTGAGAGCATCCGGATCAAAACCACTTTCCTGCCGGATGATGGCGGGCAGGAGGCCATCAGGAACGGTCGAGGCAGAAGGGTAAGGATCGGGAAAGCCCTGCGGATACAGGGCAATTCCTTTGCGGGCCAAGGCGTAGGACGCAAACACTTCCGGCGCTGCTACCCCGAGGCCGGCAGCTGCATCGGCGACGGCTTTCTGACCCTCGGGCGACGGATTGACCACTTCCAGCATCATAAGGGAATCCCGGGCATGATCGGGATCGCCCGCCTGAACAAGATCAGTGGCCGCTTCAAGCAGGTCCGGGCGATTGAGTGTTCCGGCCTGCGGTGCGGGAAGGGAATGAAGGGCCTGTAGCAGCGCATTATCAAAGGCCGTGGATGACTGCCCGCTTGTCAGAATCCCGTTATCCCCGGTCATGGCTGCAAGAGCGAGCTGTCCGGGGAACGTTGTGGGAAACGCGGCGGCCTTGCGGAAAGCCGCCTCAGCCTGTTGCTGTCGGCTGGCAGCCTGCAAGGCGCGGCCTGTCCAGTAATAACCGCGGGCCTGCATCTGGAGCGAGGTCGCGTTCTGGAGAGGCTCAAAGAATTTCTGCGCGCGGGCCGGGGCCTGAAGTTCCCGCAGGGCGATTATCCCGCTTAGCAGCGCAGCTTCCTGACGGTCCGTCGTGTCAGGGGACAGTGTGGTGTCGTCTGCAAGATCCGCAGCTTCTTTCGGACGCCCGGCCAACAGCAGGGCCCGGGCAAGACTGATGCGTTCGGACGACCAGTCATGCGAAGGATTGGCCTGCTGAAGGGACGCGCCCTGTGCAGACCACAGGGCAAGTGCTTCATCCAGCCTGTCTCCACGGCGAAGGGCACGCAGGCGGTAGCGAATCAGGGTCGGGTCGGATTGCAGATCCGCGGGCAGGGACGCAAAGCGGGAGTCTGCATCGGGTGAAGCCAGACGTTCGCCCAGGCGTGCCTGGGCCAGAGGCTGCTGATCCGCAGACAGACGCTCAATCTGGCGGGATGCGGCAGAGAACTGCCCCCTCAGTTCCAGCGCTTCATAGCGGGTCCACTGGTCGGCATCCGTGAAAACCTGCCCGAAACGCTGGAGCAGAGTCTGTTCTTCCGCAGCGGTCAGGGCAATGCCCGACAGCCAGAGACGGCGCGCAGTGGCGGGGGCGTCCGGCAGATGGTCCATGCAGGTATTGAACGCTGTGGGCAGCGTGAGGGGGTATAACGGACAGAGCGTATTCAGGATCTGCGGATCGGATGTCCGGGACAGCGCGTTCTGGTAGCGCCACAGCATCCGGGCTCTCTGCGGCCATTGAGGCGTCTGTCGCAGGAAGTCCGCATAGCGCTGTGCCGGAAGGCCCGTACCGCCCGGCCCGACAAGAACCAGCCATTCCGCCAGCCGCTCCCGCACTGGTGGGGTAGGCAGGTCTGACGGTGTAGCGGCGAGGGCCGAGGACGCCGCAAGGATCGCCGTCAGGCCGGTCAGGAGAGCTTTCTTATGTCGGAAGAACATGATGCCAGACCTCTCCGCCACCGCGGATGATGAGTTCGATTGCAACCCCCAGAACCACCAGCAGGCCGATCCATGCGATCCAGCTGTAACGGGCCAGAAGATTGGCGATGACAGATGCCGCAAGCCCCATCAGCAGGACCGACAGCACAAGCCCCGAAACAAGAATCCATGGATGTCCGACGGCGGCACCGGCAACAGCCAGCACATTATCAAGGCTCATGGACAGATCGGCCACCACAATCCGGAGCACGGCGGGGCCAAGACGCGGCGGAGCGGGTTCAACGTCCTCGTGATGCTCGCCGACACGAAGTTCGCGGTACATTTTCCAGCAGACCCAGAGAAGCAGAAAACCACCAGCCAAGGTCAGCCCCACTACGGAGAGGAGCGTTGTTGCCAGCAGGGCCAGGCCAACACGGAGGATGGCCGCAAAACCCGTTCCGAACAGGATGGCCAGACGGCGCTGCCGCCCTTCGAGATTGCGAACGGCCATCCCGATCACGACGGCATTATCGCCGGCGAGGGTGATGTCGATCAGGGTGATCTGGCCGAGGGCGATCAGGGCATGAAGCAGAGAGTCAGGGGCCAAGGTGTCATTCTTCCGAAAAGGGGTCCGTGCAATATCTTCGTATTTGGTCTAAGCAGCCTCCGTAAAGACCCACCCCGCATCCGGAGTTCCCATGGTACCCCGTTACAGCCGTCCGCAGATGACTGCCATCTGGTCTCCCGCCAACCGTTTTCGCATCTGGTTCGAGATCGAAGCCCTTGCCTGCGAAGCCATGGCGAAACGGGGTGACATTCCCGCCGAATCAGCCAAGACCATCCGCGAGAAGGGCGACGCCGCCATGGCTGCGTTCTCCGATGCGGATCTGGCCCGCATTGACGAGATCGAGGCTGAAACGCGCCACGACGTCATCGCGTTCCTGACCTGGCTTGCGGAAAAGGTCGGCCCCGACAGCCGTTTCGTCCATCTGGGCATGACGTCTTCGGACGTGCTGGATACCTGCCTGTCCGTTCAGATGACGCAGGCCGCCGATCTTCTGCTAGAAGATCTGGACCGCGTTCTCGCCGCCCTGAAGGCCCGCGCCTATGAGCACCGCAACACGGTCACGATCGGCCGCAGCCATGCCATCCATGCCGAGCCGACCAGCTTTGGCCTGAAGATCGCCGGACACTACGCCGAATTCGCCCGCAACCGCGCCCGTCTGATTCAGGCACGCAAGGAAATTGCAGTCTGTGCCATCTCCGGCGCTGTCGGCACCTATGCCCATATCGACCCGGAAATCGAAGAATATGTGGCCGACAAGCTGGGTCTGGCTGTCGAGAGCGTGTCCACGCAGGTCATTCCGCGTGACCGTCATGCCGCATTCTTCTGCACGCTCGGCGTGATCGCCAGCGGCATCGAGCGGCTGGCTGTCGAGGTCCGTCATCTGCAGCGTTCGGAAGTCCGGGAAGCGGAAGAGTTCTTCCACAAGGGGCAGAAGGGCAGCTCGGCAATGCCGCACAAGCGCAACCCTGTCCTGTCGGAGAACCTGACGGGTCTGGCGCGCCTGATCCGCTCGCATGTCATCCCGGCGCTGGAAAATGTCGCGCTGTGGCATGAGCGGGACATCAGCCACTCTGCCGTCGAGCGCAACATCTGCCCCGATGCGACGATCGGTCTGGATTTCGCGCTGATCCGTCTGGCCGGGATGATGGAAAAACTGGTCGTCTACCCTGAGCAGATGATCGCGAACATGGAGAGCCTGGGTGGCGTCGTCCATTCCGGCGAAGTGCTGCTGACGCTGGCCCGTGCCGGTATTTCGCGTGAAGACGCCTATCGCATCGTGCAGCGTAACGCCATGGAAACATGGACGAAGCTGGGCAAGCCGGGCTTTAAGACCTTCCGTGAAAACCTCGAGGCCGATCCGGAAGTGTCCGGTCGTGTCAGCAAGGAGATTCTCGATCAGGCGTTCGATCCGGCACAGCATCTTCGCGCCGTGGATCGTATCTTCGCCCGCATCTTTGACTGAGAGGTCTGGGGGGCGTGGATTTCCTGCACCCCGCACACTCGCAGTTCCGGTTCCGCAATGCTATGGAACCACAATTCGTCGCTGCTCCAGCCGTCTGCATTTCCTGTCAGGACGGCGCAACGCTAAGGATTGCTCATGGCTCGCCGCCGCCAGCTCTATGAGGGCAAAGCCAAGGTTCTTTTTGAAGGCCCAGAACCCGGCACACTCGTTCAGTACTTCAAGGATGACGCCACCGCCGGAAACGGCGCGAAGAGCGGCATCATCACCGGGAAGGGCGTGCTGAACAACCGCATCAGCGAATACCTGATGCTCAAGCTGCACGAGATCAACATCCCGACCCACTTCATCCGCCGGCTGAACATGCGTGAGCAGCTCATCCGCGAAGTGGAGATCATTCCGCTTGAAGTCGTGGTACGCAACGTGGCGGCGGGCTCTCTGGCCAAGCGGCTCGGCATCCCCGAGGGGACACGCCTGCCGCGCACGATCATTGAATACTATTACAAGAACGATGCGCTTGGCGATCCGATGGTTTCCGAAGAGCACATCGCCGCCTTCAACTGGGCCGCGCCGCAGGACATGGACGACATGAACCAGCTGGCGCTCCGGACGAACGATTTCCTGATGGGGATGTTTACGGCCGTCGGTATCACGCTCGTCGATTTCAAGCTGGAATTCGGGCGGATCTGGGAAGGCGAGGAGATGCGCATCCTTCTGGCGGACGAGATTTCGCCGGATAACTGTCGTCTGTGGGATTCCAAGACGAACGAGAAAATGGACAAGGATCGCTTCCGCCGTGACATGGGTCGCGTCGAGGAAGCATATCAGGAAGTGGCAAAGCGTCTCGGGATCCTGCCCGAGTCCGGGAATGGTGACCTCAAGGGTCCGGAGGCAGTTCAGTGAAAATCCGTGTTTTTGTTTCCCTGAAAGACGGCGTTCTCGATCCGCAGGGCAAGGCCGTGGGCCATGCTCTCGAAACCCTCGGCTTCAAGGGCTTGGGCGAAGTCCGCATCAACCGCGTCGTCGAGCTTGACGTTCCGGCCGACAATGCCGCCGATGCGCTGGCGCAGGGTGAAGCCATGGCGCGCGCCCTGCTGGCCAATGAAGTCATTGAGGATTTCAGTGTCGAGGTGGCAGCATGACCCGTCTTTCCGCAATGCTCCTGCTGGCCGGCCTTGTCGCTGCGCCGGCTCTCGTTATAGCCCCGGCCCACGCGCAGCGTGTCTCGAAGGTTTCAGGCAAGGCTCTGGGGCAGATGTGCTCCAGCAAGTCGTCCATCGGCATGTGCGACGCCTATCTGTCCGGCCTGATGGACGGTGAGGCCTGGGCCAAGAAGTACGACAGCTTTGCGCATGATGAGTCCGCTCCGGTGGCATTCTGCGTTCCGGCCCAGCAGACCGCACCGCAGGTGCGTGGTCTGGTTGTCGCCTGGCTGCATGCGCATAACGATGCCCTGACGGAACCGGCAGGCAAGGCCGTCTATCGCGCCCTGCATGACACCTATCCGTGTCATGTTTCCGCTCCCGCGGAGGGCCAGAAATGAAGGCAGGTATCGTCGTATTTCCCGGCACGAACCGGGAGCGCGACATGGTCCATGCCCTGAAGCTGGTTACGGGGCAGGCGCCGCGTCTGATCTGGCACGGGGAGGCCTCTCTGGGGGATCTGGACCTCGTGGTGCTGCCGGGTGGGTTCAGCTTCGGGGATTATCTGCGCAGTGGTGCCATGGCCGCCCACTCGCCGATCATGCGTGACGTCAAGGCGTTCGCAGGCAAGGGCGGTCATGTTCTGGGCGTCTGCAACGGCTTCCAGATCCTGACGGAATCCCATCTGCTGCCGGGTGCGCTTCTGCGTAATGCGGGTCTGCGCTTCCTGTCGCAGGACTGCCACCTGAAGGTCGAGAACGCGTCTTCGCCCTATACGCAGGGCTGGACGCGCGGCGACGTGTTCCGTGCGCCACTCGCCCATGGTGACGGCAACTACACAGCCTCGCCCGAGACGCTGAAGCGCCTTGAAGGCGAGGGCCGCGTGGCGTTCCGCTATTGCGGTGCGGACGGCACGGTTTCGGACGATGACCGGACGACCAACCCCAACGGGAGCACGCGCTCCATCGCCGGTATCCTGAGCGAGAATGGCCGTGTCTGTGGCCTGATGCCGCACCCGGAGAACCTGACTGACCCCGAAATTGGCGCAACCGACGGCGTGCCGCTTTTCAAAGGCCTTGTGGAGGCTCTTGTCGGATGAGTGTGACGATTGATGCCCAGCTTGCCCAGTCTTTCGGACTGACCGGCGAGGAATACGACAAGCTTGTCACGATCATGGGACGGACGCCGAGCTTTACGGAGCTCGGGATTTTCTCCGTCATGTGGTCCGAGCACTGCTCCTATAAATCGTCCCGCATCCATCTCAAAACGCTGCCGACCAAGGCACCATGGGTCATCCATGGTCCGGGCGAAAACGCAGGCGTCGTGGATATCGGCGAGGGTCTGGCCGCCGTATTCAAGATGGAAAGCCACAACCACCCATCCTTCATCGAGCCTTATCAGGGCGCTGCGACAGGCGTTGGCGGCATCCTTCGTGACGTGTTCACGATGGGCGCACGTCCGGTTGCAAACCTCAATGCCCTGCGTTTCGGTGATCCGAAACATGCGGGAACGCGTCGCATTGTCGATGGCGTTGTCCGTGGCGTAGGCGGGTATGGCAACTGCGTCGGTGTTCCGACCGTGGGTGGCGAGGTCAACTTCCACAAGGCCTACGACGGCAATCCACTTGTTAACGCCATGACGGTGGGTGTGGCCAAGCAGGACAAGATCTTCCTGTCGGCTGCAGCTGGCGTGGGCAATCCGGTCGTGTATGTCGGCTCCAAAACGGGACGTGACGGCATTCACGGTGCGACCATGTCTTCGGCGGAATTCGACGAGGAAGCCGCGTCCAAGCGTCCGACCGTTCAGGTTGGCGATCCGTTCATCGAGAAGCTGCTGATCGAGGCCTGCCTTGAGCTCATGGCAACGGATGCGATCGTCGCCATTCAGGACATGGGTGCCGCGGGTCTGACATCTTCTGCCGTTGAAATGGCAGGCAAGGGTGGCGTGGGTATCGAACTCAATCTCGATGCCGTTCCGCAGCGCGAGCCGAACATGTCGGCTTACGAGATGATGCTGTCCGAGAGCCAGGAGCGCATGCTCATGGTCCTCAAGCCCGAGCGGACCGAAGTCGCCCGCGCGATCTTCGCGAAGTGGGAGCTGGATTTCGCCGTCATCGGTGAACTGACTGATACGGGCCGCATCACGATCCGCCACAAGGGCGAGGTCGAGGCTGACATTCCGCTGGCCCCGCTGGCGGATGAGGCTCCGGTCTATAACCGCCCGACTGTGCCTCTGACGGCACCGGCACGGATCGAGACGCCGGCCGACCCGGAAGGGATCGAGAAAGCGCTTCTGACGCTGATCGGTTGCCCGGATCTGGCATCCCGCGCCTGGGTCTGGAACCAGTATGACGGCTCGGTTGGTGGCAATACGGCCCGTCGTCCGGGTGCGGCCGATGCGGCTGTTGTGCGCGTTGAAGGCACGCGTCTGGGTCTTGCCCTGACGACGGACTGCACACCGCGCTACTGTCAGGCTGATCCGAAAACGGGTGGTGCACAGGCTGTGGCCGAAGCATGGCGTAACATCACGGCAACGGGCGCTATCCCGCTGGCCGTGACGGACAACCTCAACTTCGGCAATCCGGAACGTCCGGAAATTATGGCGCAGTTCGCCGATGCCATCAAAGGCATGGGCGATGCCTGCCGTGCGCTCGACTTCCCGGTCGTGAGCGGCAACGTCTCGCTTTACAACGAGACGCGCTCTCCGTCCGGCGAGGCTCAGGCGATCCTGCCGACACCAGCAATCGGTGCGCTTGGCGTTCTGACGGATGCATCAAAGTCCGTCGGGCTTTCCATGCCGGATGCCCATGATCTGGTGCTGGTTGGTGGCATTCGCGGCGAACTTGGGCAGTCGCTCTGGCTGCGCGAAATCTGCCAGCGTGAAGATGGTGCACCGCCGGTGGTCGATCTTGCGGTCGAGCGTCGCAATGGTGACTTCGTGCGCAGCCAGATTACGGCAGGCGCGGTTGCAGCCTGTCACGACATTGCCGATGGCGGATTGCTGGTGACGGTGGCGGAAATGGTCATGGCGAGCGGTGTTGGCTGCACGCTTGAGGCGGCTCCGACAGATGTTGCCGCGCATGCTTTCTGGTTCGGTGAGGACCAGGGCTGCTATGTTATTGCAACTTCCGATGGTGCAGCCCTTGTCGCAGCGGCGGAGAAGGCCAACGTTTCGGCAATGCGCCTGGGGCGTTCGGGTGGCACCGATCTGGAGCTTCCGGGCACTGTCCGCGTCAGTGCCGAACGTCTCCGGGAGATCAATGCCGCATTCTTCCCGCGGTTCATGGGTGAGGAGGCCTGATTTTCATGCCGATGACAGCTTCTGAAATCGAACGCACGATCCTTGCCGCCATTCCCGATGCCCGGATCGAGATCGAGGATCTCGCCGGGGACGGGGATCACTATGCCTGCACGGTCACGAGTGAGGCCTTCCGTGGTCTTTCGCGTGTGCGGCAGCACAAACTGGTCTATGATGCCTTCGGAACCCGCATGGGCACTGAACTGCATGCGATGGCCCTCAAGACGCTCACCCCTTAAGAGCCGGGGCTGACGTCTTTTTTTCCAGACGAGCACTGAGACAGCAGGCGCGGGCCTTTCGTCCGCCCTGCCGAAACAAGGAAAATCCAATGTCCGAAACCGTGTTCCAGCATATCCAGAACCTGATCGACGCCAATCCGGTCATGCTGTTCATGAAGGGTGACAAGCTCTTCCCGCAGTGCGGCTTCTCCGCCCGCGTAGTGCAGATCCTCACACATCTCGGCGTTCCGTTCGAGGCCTGCAACATCCTTGAGAGCGCCGAGTTGCGTCAAGGCATCAAGGATTTCTCCCAGTGGCCGACTGTGCCGCAGCTCTACATCAAGGGCGAGTTCGTTGGCGGCTGCGATATCGTGACCGACATGTATCAGAGCGGCGAGCTTGAGACTCTGCTGGCCGATAAGGGTATCACGACGGCCAACGCCTGATTCGGGCACGGTCATGATGAAAAGCGCTGAATTCAGCGTTTTTTAAGCATTGCTCCTGCCACATTTCAGCCATGAAGCGGCGAAAAGTGGCAGGACCTTGATTTTTTCGGAAACTTTCCCAACAGGGGTTGTCGAACCCCGAGTTCAGCGCATAGGCTGGTTTCATCAGAATGGGATGGGACGAACGTCAATGGCGCGTAACTGGGTCGGCAGAATTGCTCTTGGGATCATGGGTGTCGGTATCTGCATGGGAGCTGGCAAGGCTCATGCCCGTCCGGCCATTACCGATTACGAAGCCAGCAAGCTGACCTTCGACGCACTGACCGCAACGCCGGTCTATCACCGTGTTGTCTTCCATCACGCTCTTGCACATCGCACGACGACGCATCATACGGCTCTGGCCTGGAATAACTCCCACGCTGTTGTCCGTAACGTCGCCTATCATCCGCATGCCGTCGCTCATGCACGCGTTGCGGTCGCTTCTGCGCACCGTCACGCCCGCGTTCGCCGGACCTGATATTTCAGAACAGGCGTAGCGCGTCCTGGATGCGTCGCGCCTGACCTGACGGGTCAACGAGGATCAGATCAAACCGGGTGCTGGACCTGTTCCACTCCGGTTTTGTCAGCAGGATATAGTTGAAGGCTTCCATCAGCCTTTGAGACTGTCTGACTGTCAGGCATGAGGCACTTTCCCGCAGGCTGCGTCTCTGCTTGACCTCAACGGCAATCAGCCATTCCGAATCTGCCGCCAGAAGATCGAGTTCGCCGTAGGGTGTCCGTAATCTCTGTGCAAGAATTGTCAGCCCGCGCTCCTCAAGGAGGCCGGCTGCAATGTTTTCAGCATTCAGTCCCGTGTAATAGGACTGAACGCCACGTATCTGCCGGTTTTTCAGCGTTCGTCCCGCAGGAGACGGGCTGCATCCAGAGCGAAATAGGTGAGGATGCCGTTACAGCCAGCGCGCTTGAAGGCGATCAGGCTCTCCATGATCGTGCGGTCCCGATCGAGCCAACCGTTCTGGATGGCTCCCATCAGCATCGCGTACTCGCCCGACACCTGATAGGCGAAGGTCGGAACTTCGAAGCGCTCGCGCACGCGGCGAATGATGTCGAGATACGGCATTCCCGGCTTGACCATGATCATATCCGCACCTTCGCGCAGGTCCTGCTCGACTTCGCGCATGGCTTCGTCGGAATTGGCAGGGTCCATCTGGTAGGTCTTCTTGTCTCCGCTAAGGAGATCGCCGGACCCCAGCGCATCACGGAACGGACCGTAAAATGCGGAGGCATACTTGGCCGTGTAGGCCATGATGCGCGTCGTGTCATAGCCGTTGCCGTCGAGCGTTTCACGAATGGCCTTGACGCGACCGTCCATCATATCGGACGGGGCAATGATATCGTTGCCGGCACGGGCCTGATTGAGGGCCTGCTGGCGCAGGATCTCGACGGATGCATCGTTGAGGATACGGCCGTTCTCGATCACGCCGTCATGTCCGTGAGAGGTATAGGGGTCGAGCGCCACGTCACCGATGATGCCCAGATCGGGGAAGGCGTCCTTGATGGTGCGCGAGGCACGGCACATCAGGTTGTCCGGATTGAGGGCTTCGCTGCCTGTGGCATCGCGGACGCTCATGGGCGTCACCGGGAAAATGGCAACGGCCGGGACACCAAGGTCCACGGCCTGCCGGACGTGTTCAACGACATTATCCACGCTGACGCGTTCGGCGCCTGGCATGGAGTCGACTTTCTGGCGCTGGTTTTCGCCTTCGCAGACGAAGATCGGCCAGATCAGATTGTCGACATGCAGGCGATGTTCCTGCACCAGACGGCGGGTGAAAGCATCGTGGCGATTACGCCGCGGACGGGAAAGGGGGTATGCTGCATTGCTCATACCCCCGATCATGCTCCTAACTTTCGCGTCTGCAAAGTCGACTGTTGCGGATGCCGTAAGCAAAATAAACGGCAAGTCCAATGGCAAGCCAGACAACAAGCCGGATCCAGGTCAGCCTGTCGAGCGATACCATCACCGCACCGCAGGACAGGATGCCGAGCAATGGAACAAGGATACCTCCCGGAACCCGGAACTGTCGCGGGGCATCAGGATATCTGGCACGCAGCACAGGAACACCGATGCAGACGATGATGAAGGCAAGCAGGGTGCCGATGGACGTCATGTTGCCGAGCTGACCGATCGGAAGCACCGCAGCAAGCCCGCTGGTCAGCGCCGCAAACATCAGATGTGATGTCCAGGGCGTATGGGTGCTGGCATTGAGCTTCGAGAAGACGGGCGGCAGCAGACCATCATGGGACATGATAAGGAAGACGCGGGCCTGCCCCATCAGCAGCCCGAACAGGACGGATATGTAACCGGCCGTGATGCCGAGTTTCACAAGGCTGGCCAGCCAGGGCATGCCTGCGACATCAATCGCCGTGGCAACCGGGCTCGGATCATTGGCCATGGCGCGGTAATCGACCACGCCCGTCAGAACCATCGAGAACACGGCATAGACCACGGAGCAGACGAGCAGACTTCCCAGAATGCCAATGGGGATGTCGCGCGCCGGGTTGCGGCTGTCCTGTGCCGTAGTGGAGACGATGTCGAAGCCCAGATACGCGAAGAAGGCCATGCCGGCGGCCCGCATGACGCCGGACATGCCGAACTGTCCGAATGTGCCGGTATTCTGCGGGATGAACGGATGGTAGTGCTCAAAGCTGATATGGGGTGCGCAGGCCGCGATTACGGCGACGATGACGGCGAGTTTGATGCAGACGACGATCGTGTTGATGGTCGTGGATTCACTCACACCGCGCATGAGCAGGGCCGTGACGCCCCACAGGGCGCAGACGGCCGGAAGGTTGAACCAGGCCAAAGCCATGCTTCCATCCGGCATCGTGACGGGCGTCATTGGCGTTGCCAGCAGGCGCGGATCGATATGGATGCCCCAGCCCCCAAGCAGCGACGCAAGATAGCCTGACCAGCTGGACGCAACGGCCGCGGCGCCCACGGTATATTCCAGCACAAGATCCCAGCCGATGATCCAGGCGATCAGCTCGCCCATCGAGGCATAGGCGTAGGAATAGGCTGAACCGCCCGAAGGGATCATGCTGGCGAGCTCGCCGTAACACAGGCCCGCAAAGCCGCAGGCCACCGCTGCGATGACGAAAGAGAGGGTCACGGCCGGGCCGGCATTCTGGCCGGCGGCGACGCCCGTAAGGGAAAAAAGGCCAGCACCGATCGTCACACCGACGCCCAGGGCAACGAGCTGCCACGGGCCGAGGACACGCTTGAGGCCAGTCTGGCTGTCAGCTGCGGAAGATACGGGTTTGGTCCGCCAGAGCGGAGTGGTCATGGAGGATCCTCGTTTGATAGGCGGATTGTTTTTGCCGAGGCAGGCAATCTGGGCTAGTCACATGCCGAACTCACCCTGGAGAATGGACCACGATGTCGGAACACGCCAGCCAGTCCACGCTGAATCGTTTCTTTCATGCCCCCCTCAAGGAGGTTGATGCCGAAGTTGCCACCATCCTGAACGAGGAGCTGACGCGCCAGCAGGATGGCATCGAGCTCATCGCTTCGGAGAACATGGCCTCCTTTGCCGTCATGGAAGCACAGGGTTCAGTGCTGACGAACAAGTATGCGGAAGGCCTTCCGGGCAAGCGCTATTATGGCGGTTGCGTGGATGTGGACCGCGTCGAGAACCTTGCCATTGATCGTCTGAAAAAGATTTTCGGTGCCGAGTTTGCAAACGTGCAGCCGCATTCCGGCGCCAATGCCAACCAGGCCGCCTTCATGGCGCTGGCCAAGCCCGGCGACACGGTTCTGGGCCTGAGCCTTGCTGCGGGTGGACATCTGACGCATGGCGCGGCTCCGAACTATTCGGGCAAGTGGTTCAACTCCGTGCAGTATGGCGTGCGCGCCGAGGACGGTCTGATCGATTACGACCAGATGGAAGCACTGGCCCGCGAGCACAAGCCGAAGATTATCGTAGCCGGCAGCTCCGCCTATCCGCGCGTCATCGACTTTGCCCGCTTCCGCAAGATTGCCGATGAAGTCGGTGCGTATCTGATGGTGGATATGGCGCACTTCGCCGGTCTGGTTGCGGCTGGCCTGTATCCGAACCCGGTTCCGGTTGCCGACATCACGACGTCCACGACGCATAAGACGCTGCGTGGTCCGCGTGGTGGCGTCATCCTGACGAACAATCCGGATCTGGCGAAGAAGATTAACTCCGCCGTGTTCCCGGGCCTGCAGGGCGGTCCGCTCATGCACGTCATCGCAGGCAAGGCCGTAGCTTTCGGTGAAGCCCTTTCAGATGAGTTCAAGGCCTATCAGAAGCGCGTTCTGGCCAATGCCCGCGCTCTGGCGGACGAGCTTCAGAACCGTGGCTTCGACATCGTCACGGGTGGCACGGACAGCCATCTGATCCTCGTGGATCTGCGTCCGAAGAAGGTGACGGGCAAGCTGGCCGAAGCCATCCTTGAACGCGCCGGCATTACGGCGAACAAGAACGCCATTCCGTTCGATCCGGAAAAGCCATTCGTGACCTCCGGTATCCGTCTGGGCAGCCCGGCGGCGACGGCGCGTGGTTTCGGGGAAGCCGAGTTCCGCGAAGTCGGGCGCATGATCGATGAAGTGCTGACAGCAGCCCTTGAAGAGCATAATGCCGAGGCCGTGACGGCCCGCGTGCATGAGGAAGTAAAGGCCCTGTGCCGTCGCTTCCCGATCTATGACCGCGCGTCTGCCTAAGATCTGAGCGGTGCTGCGGTCCGTCTGGCCAGTCGGACCGCAAGCTGCCCCCGGCGGGGGCGAAGATTGGGCATGATCAGCATACACTCGTCATAGGGTGTGTAGATCAGATCATGTCCGTCACGGGCGAGGGGCGTTCCGGCTTCCGGAATCGTCACTCCGCCCTCCCATGGCCTGATGAAACTGAAATCCGCATTCCGGGCGATGATATTATCCGTCACAACCGCCATTTCAGGCTCGCAGGTGTCCTGTGTCGCCTGTCCACAAAGATGGATGGTCTCGGCTTGTGCCAGAAGGCGCGCAATGGCGCTTTCCATAACCGTAACGGTGGCTGCCTCCCAGTGGGGACCCGCTTCCAGCAGGCAGCTGCGTCCCGTGCCGCCCGGCGACATGAAATGTGCATGCTCGATCAGGCGTGATCCCCCGTGATGACCAAGATCCGTCAGAACGGTCCGGGGAAGGCCTTCGCCCGCCGCCAGGGCACAGGCAAATTCAGCAGACCGCTGGCGGGGGGGCGCAATGAACAGTGGCTCGGACGGCCAGAGCGTGGAATGCAGGTCCAGCAGAAGATCGGCACGTGCGATGAAGGGCTGAAGCTGACGTGCACGGTCAAGTTCGCTGGAGTGATCCCGTCCGTTCAGCCGCATGTTGTGCCACAGACGGTTCAGATCCTCGTCGACATGACGGGCCATCACCGGATTTGCAGCATCAAAACGCTCGAAAGCCTCCAGATTGGCCAGGATCAGCGTCAGACGTCCCGAAGACGGAACCGGCGCCTGCCTGCGCAGTTTTTCCAGCGCCCAGCCACCGGCATATTCGTTTCCATGCACCAGAGCTGTAATGACGGTCTCCGGTCCCGCACGGCCCGAGTCGAAAATCCAGACACCGGGGATATCCGAAGTCGGCGCGCGCCAGGCCGACAGATCCGGAGGTGTAAGGGCAACCTTGAAGACGGGAGGCGGGCGACCGATCCCGGGTAGTGTTTCCGACAGGCGGGGCTGACGGATCCGGAGCGGGTGGTGCCGCTGTCCCGCCTTGCAGCTCATGGGCTCTGACGATCCACTGACAAATACCCGGGTCTTACGGAACAGGCCCTTTCATTCCCCATCCAGTCACCCGGCGGAGCCATTCCTGCATCGCTGAGGATAGGACATGGATCGGTCATGGGTTGTAGTGTAAGCACGTTAAGGACAGGTCGCCAGAGAGGGAATGACGCCTTTTTCTTTGTCCGCGCCTGACGCGAGTCACTTTTCGCCGAGGTTGGTTTGGCGCATCCATGTTCCGTTATCCGCAGGATTTTTCGCAGGTTACGGCGCATGCCAGCAGTAACACCTGAAGCGGGAACGGGCACCTGAACGGACGATGAAACAGTCTCTCTCCATTTTTCACAAAGTGTGGCAACGGCTTCCCACTGAATCCCGGCGACGTTTTTTTGCCTGGGCCACCGCTCTGGCTGTCCCTCCCGTCAGACCCGTGAAAGCCGCACCCGTGCACGGGATTATTGTGGCCGGAGAGTTCAGTCGCAGTTCGGGACTGGGCGAGGGCGCGCGGCTGATGGTCCGGGCGTTGCGGGACATGAATATTCCCTGCGCAACCTGGGACATTGACCGTCGGGTTCTTGAAGGTGACGCGACCGGGCCGGGCGCTCCGCTGGTCATGCATGTGAATGCGCCAATGCTGCCTTATGCCCAGCTCTCCATGCCACGGACGCTGCGTACCGGACGACGGATTATCGGCTACTGGGCATGGGAACTGCCGGTCGCGCCAGAAACGTGGCGTCATGCCCGCCGCCATGTGCATGAGATCTGGGCGCCATCGCGCTTTACGGCGGATGCCCTGCGTCCTCTGGGACGACCGGTCAGAGTTGTCGAGCATCCGGTTGGACTGGCGGAGCAGAAACCGTCAGACCGCAACCGTGCCTCGTTCGAACTACCGGAAGACTGTGTTGTTGTTCTTGTTTCGTTCAGCCTTGCCTCCAGCATGGTCCGCAAAAGCCCGATCGAAACTATTCGCGCCTTCCGGGAGGCCTTTGGCGACAGGCCGGACCGGCTCTTGGTCATGAAAATCGGCCATACCGAGCATTATCCCGAGGATCTGGCAGCAATCCGTGCGGTCATTGCAGGGACGCCCAATATCCGCATCGAAACCGGACAGCTCAGCGGGCCTGACAGGCTCGCCCTAACGGCTTGTGCAGACATTGTCCTGTCCCTGCATCGCAGCGAGGGGTTTGGACTGGTCGTAGCGGAAGCCATGGCGCTCGGGCGATGCGTCATTGCGACGGACTGGTCCGCAACCACCGAATTCCTGGACGAAACCTGCGGCCTGCCGGTCGCCTACACGCTGGTTCCGGCTCAGGACCCACGCGGGATCTGGGATATGCCTGCCACGAAATGGGCGCTCCCGGACATGGCGTCCGCCGTACATGCTTTGCGAACCGCGGCAGATGATCCAGATCTGCGGGCGCGGCTTGGCGAGAACGCTACCCGGCGGATTGCCAGTCGTCTGAACGGTGCGTCGCTGCGGGATGCGGTCCGGGCCATCGGGGTCAGGACGTGATGAAAGCCATTGAACGTGTTCTGGTCTGGCAATGGGGGCGGCGAGGAGCTGGGCCGCGGATTGCGGTGGATCTGGCTGACGGCCTGAAACGGCTGCCGGAGACAAACGTCCTGCTATGCCTGTCGGATCGCGCGGAAATCCTGCGAAGCCGCAATGCTCCGGACGCCGTGGTCAAGATCGCAACCTACAGTTCACTCCGGGGACTGGTAGGGCGTCTGCTGAGCGCGCCAGGGCTCTGGAAACAGCTTACGCGCATTGTGCGGAACTTCCGGCCGGGCGTTGCAATCTGCGCCATGCCAGGTCCGCTCGACCTGCTGATGATGCATGTGCTGCGTCGGGCTGGCGTCAGGATTGTCGTGATCATCCATGACGCGCATCCCCATCCCGGCGATGGATATCCCTTTCAGGCCGCCTTGCAACACCAGTTGATCCGTCATGCCGATCAGATCGTCACATTCAGCCGCCACGTCGCGAATATCCTGACATCCGGGCCGGATGCGGCCCGTTGCCCCGTCATCTCCCTCACACATCCCCCATTCATTGGCGGAGCAGCCACGGCACCGTTTGCCCATGAAGGGGCGCCACGGATCCTGATGTTCGGGCGTCTGCTGCCTTACAAAGGACTGGATCTGCTGGCCGAAGCCCTTCCGCTGGTCGGACAGGCAATCGAATGTCGGATCGTGGGGCAGGGACCGGACAGTCCGGAACTGCGGGCGCTCTCGGCATTGCCGCACGTTAGTGTCGAGAACCGCTGGGTGCCGGAAGATGAACTGCCCCGGCTGGTGGCGTGGGCCGATATCGTGGTGCTGCCCTATCGTGAGGCATCCCAAAGTGGCGTGGGCGCCATGGCGATTGCCAGCGGACGCTATGTGGTCGCAACCCGGGTCGGCGGCCTGATCGAGCAGTTTGCCGAGGATACGCAGGCCGTACTGTGCAAGCCCGATCCGGCAGCAGTCGCCAAAGCACTGGAGCATGTTCTCCAGGACCCGCCCCCCATCCGGCCTCACATTGATAACGGGCAGGCATGGGAAAATCTGGCGAGAAACATCCTCGCCAGCTGCAACGCGTCCTAGCGGTCGAGCGAATCTTCCGTCGCGATCCGGACGCGGTAGCCGATGTGCTTTTCGACATCACGCAGGAAGGTGCGTTCATCGATATTGATGAGCGAGAAAGCAACGCCCTTGCGCCCCGCACGCGCCGTCCGGCCGATCCGGTGGACATAGGCCTCAGGCGTCTCAGGCATGTCCATGTTGATCACAAGATCCACATCCGGGATATCGAGCCCACGTGAGGCAATGTCCGTCGTGACTAGAACCGGGATGCGCCCCTGACGGAACAGGTCGAGCGCTTTGTTGCGTGCACCCTGCGTGCGATCACCATGCAGCGTTTCAACCCGCAGACCCTGCCGACGCAGAACCTTGGCAAGCGCATCCACCGTGTTTTTAGTGCGCGCGAAGACGATGCTCCGTCCCTCGAAATGCTTCAGAAGACGCACAACGGTCTCAGGCTTGTCGTCTTTTTCAACGAAAATGGCCCGCTGGCGGATGTTCTTGGGCGTGAAGGACTCGGCCGCGATTTCCACGCGAACGGGATCTCGCGTCACACGCTTGGCGAGATCCATGACCGGTTCGGGCAGCGTGGCCGAACAGAAGACGGTCTGAGGCGGCTGGTCCGGAAAATATGGAATAAGCGCGGTCATGCTGGCGGAGAAATCCTCATCCAGCAGACGATCGGCTTCATCGAGCACCAGATAGGTCAGATGTTCCAGAACGAGATCGGCCTGCGTGACCAGATCCAGCAGTCGTCCATGTGTCGCAACCACGATATCGACGCCATCGCTGACGGACTGGACCTGCTGCTCGCGCGACGTGCCGCCACAGATAACCCGTGTCTTGAGCGAAAGCCTGCGTCCAAGCTGCCGACAGACAGACGCAGTCTGGGCGGCGAGCTCGCGGGTGGGTTCCAGAATGAGCGCACGCGGGCCGGGGGCTGCACCTTCTTCATGAAGCTTCTGAAGGATCGGCAGCACAAAGGCGGCTGTCTTGCCGCTGCCCGTCTGGGAGCCGACCAGGACATCTCTTCCTTCAAGCAGTGGAGGAATGGCCTGCGCCTGAATCAGGCTCGGGCGTTTGTGTCCCGCCTGGGCAAGAGTTGCCAGAAGAGGGGCAATCAGCCCAAGCTCCTCAAATCCCGGAGCGGAGGTGGTCGGCGTTTCGGTCGGCGTCTGTGGCGTTGTCATGGGCGCTTCTTGCCAAATTTCTCGCAGTTCGGGAAATACCTTCCTTTTTGCGGAGTTCCTTCATGAAAGCCACCATCATTGCGGAGGACTTCGCCGGTATGCGCGCCCAGGGGGCAGGACTGGCGGAAAAGGCCGGTCTTGAATGGGATTTCCGCCCCGTGCGCATCAAACCGTTCTGGTCCCGTTTCCCCGCACGGTACTGGCCATCCCCGCTTCGATGCGTCGATCCGATCAGGATTCCCGAAGATACCGACCTCATCATCTGTATCGGCGGCACAGGTGGCGTTATTGGCAGAGCGGTGGCCCGGCGCGAGGGCCTGCCGGTCGTGCAGATCCAGAACCCCCGGATGCCGGTCGGAAAATTCGATCTGGTGATCGCCAATACACATGATGGCATCAGCGGAGACAATGTTTTGATTTCCCGCAATGCACTTCATCCCGTAACGCCGCAGAAGCTCGATCTGGCTCATAGCAAGTGGGAAGGGCGGCTGAAGCAGGACGAACGACTGCTGCTATCTGTTCTGATCGGTGGAGCGAATGGTCGCTTTACGCTGGGACCGGCCGAAGCGGAAAAAATTGCAGAAGGACTTATCGCCTTTACGATGCGCAACGCCATGCAGGCGGTCCTTACGCCGTCCCGCCGCACGGACCCGGAAGTTGTCGCCATTTTCCGCGAGCGACTGGAGCCTCACGGGATCGCTGTCCTCACAGGAAGTGGCGACGACAATCCCTATATGGGCATGTTAGCCTGCGCGGACATGATTGCTGTCACCACGGACAGTGTCTCGATGATTTCCGAAGCGGCGGCAACATCCGCACCCGTGATGATCCTTCCGTTGCCGGGGCGCTCCAGCCGCATCTCCCGTTTCGTCAAGACGCTGGAAAGCGCCGGGCGCGTAAAATGGTTCGATGCGGCCCTGACCCCGTGGAAGACCGCACCGCTTGACGATACCCCCCTCGTAGCGAGAGAAATGCACCGACGTCTGAAGCTCTGAAAGGGCCCCTGTATGCTCGATATCCGCACCTTTGGTCCGCAGGGTGGCAATGTTCTCTACAAGGCGCTGGCACACCCGCTGGCTGCGGTAGCCCTTGTCCGGATGGAAGCCGAATTCGCCGGGCGGACGCTCGCCGTCTATGATCCTGATGACGCAGCCCGTACGCTGGCGGCACTGTACCCAGGACTAAAACCCGCCTGCGTCTATGTGCATGACATCGAGCAGGTCGGCAGGCCGGACGGCTTTGGCGGAACGCTGCGTGCCCTTGTCGATCTTCCTGCAACGGAAGCCGACGCCATTCTTGCCCTGTCCTTCGAAGATGCGAAGATGCGGACGCGTCTGAAAGACCTGCTGAATGGCCGCGATCTCTACACTCTTGCTCCGGCGCGTCTGCCGGATGAGATGCTGGTCATGGGGCGGCCTTACCTGGACAAGCTGAACTTCGCGACCAACTTTGCCTTCTTTCGCGAGACGAATCAGTTTTCCTGCCGGATCGTGACTGCCAATTACTGGTCAAACTATGCCGCCGAGAACCTGCGCTACTGGATGCGGCTCTACGATAGGGCAGGCAAGGTGCTGGCCCAGTGGGAACAGCCTGTCACGGAAGCTGGTGCCGGGATCACGATTGACAGTACCGAGGTGCGGCGCAGGTTTAATCTGCCGGAGTTCACCGGACAGCTTTTCATCCATGTTCTGGGTGCGCGTGGCCATGACGTCGTCAAATATGCCCTCGACAGCTGGGGCACGAATGGCGATCCGAGCCTGTCCGTCACGCATGACGCCAATGCCTGGCCTTCCGTGCGATACGCAACACTTCCGGCCCCCGAACAGGACGAGACACTGACCGTCTGGGTCCAGAACAGCCACGCAACGACGATCCCGGCTGAGGGCATTACCTTCAACCGCATGGGAGAAGACGCGCCGCATCCGCTCGACCGGCCGGTTGGACCGTTTGAGACTATCGCCGTTGATGTCGGTGCTCTTTTCCCCGGTCTGCACTGGCCGGCACAGCTTGAAATGCGCTCTGGTCGGCATCTTGTCCGCCCACGCTATGAAATCACACAGCGTGGTCGCACCCGTATCGCCCATCTGAACGTGGAGCGAGACAATCTGCGTCCAGAACCCGCTATCCGTCAGTTTCCGCCGTCGCTGGGCCGTGGCTTCCTGCTGCCATTCCCGATCCTTGACCCCAGGCGTTTCGAGACATTCCTTCAGCCCAATCCCATGTCCGAAGCGCTCCAGTCTCTTCCCATACGGCTGGATCTGTTTGATGAGGCGGGCGGTAAAGTTGGGTCGCACTTCTTGGGCAATCTTCCGCGCAACCATGACACCGCGGTCGCCCTGCATACCCTGACGGATCGACCAGGACATGCTGACCTGGTTTATGATTTCCGCGATGGTGGTGAAGCCGATGGCTGGCTCCATGCTCTAATGCGTTATCGCAACCGCGACAGTGACCACGCCGCTGAAACCAGCTTCGGCGCCCATATCTTCAATACACTCATGACCTGGCGTTCGGAGCCGCAGTCCTATTCCGGCCCTCCGCCGGGCCTGACCACGCGTTTGTTCCTGAAACTGGGCCAGAAGACGGATCATGACACGCTACGCAGCTTCTGCTGCCTGATTCACCCGGCCTCCATCGAAGGAACCGAAGCATCCGAAACGGTCCTTCTGTTGCACGGTGCAAACGGGGCGCTTCTCGCCCAGACAACTATCCGGATCGCCCCAAACGGCTCCTTCATGGTACGCCCACACGAACTGTTCGAAGCTGCCCAGATCGATCGTGCAGGGGAGGGCGGGTACATTCTCATCCGTGACCTGACCTGCCGCCTGTTCGGCTATCACGGGCTGGAAAACGGAAAAGGCGCTTTCTCGCTGGACCACATGTTCGGTTTCTGAATGCCCCGACAAGGAAGCCGCAACAGACCTGCGGCTTCCCAAGAAAAGGTCTTGTCAGCCCAACATCCCCTTGCTAGAAGCCGGTCCAGCGGATGGGCGCGTAGCTCAGCGGTAGAGCACTGCCTTCACACGGCAGGGGTCACAGGTTCAATCCCTGTCGCGCCCACCATCCTAAATCCTTGAAAACACTGATTTATTTTCTTACTTCTGCGAGTCGGTTGGTCTTTGCGATGCGCATCGTGATGCCGGTGCGAGGCATGTACGACTCGCATTGATCTGGCAAAAATCCGTACAGTTTGTTCTGTCTCTGTTCGGGGCATTCAGTCGTCCCGATTGAGCCAGTTTTCCACATCTTTTTTATACTCGTCAGGCATCTTCTTCGCATACCTGGTAACGATTGAAAGCGTCGCCCATCCGCCATCATCCTTCAGTCGGAGGATGTCGCGATGGAGGCAGTAATGCCAGGTTGCCCAGGTGTGGCGCAGATCGTGTGGAGTGATGTCGGGGACGAAGGCAGTCTTAATGACATCGCTGCCTTTAGGCTGCCATTTCCGCGTTCTTCCTGGTAGGCCGGCCTTACGACAAGCAACACTCCAGGCACTCTTGATCTGGCCTCCTGCCAGACGTCCCTTGCTGGCATATCCGTCATTGATCACGCCAGACGCATCGGGCCGGCGAATTCGGGGGCGGAACACGGGCCCATCGCGGTGTCCCAAGGTGAGCAAAGAACAGATCACGGAGGGGGGCAAGTCGACGCGGCGCTCATTGCCCTGCTTCTGCCAGACAACTGCACGCTTACCGCGCAGATCCACGTCCCGCCACTCGAGTTCCAAAGCTTCGGAAAGGCGCGCGCCGGTGCCGACAAGAAAGATGATCAATGGGCGCAGGTGAGGGGTGGCGGCCTGGATCAGGCGGTCTACCTCGTCCGGCCGTAGGTAGTTTGTTTTCCGCTTGGGAATCTTTGGTGTGGCAAAGGCCGGCCGATCGCACCAGCGCCGGATGGCAGCGAATTCCAGAATCGCGCGGAGCGGGGTCAATACGCCGCGCATCTTGGTCGCTGGGGAAGCGTTTACTCCGTCGCGCAGGATCGCCCGGTAGGCATCATCAACCTGAGGCTGGGCGATATCCATGAGCCGCGTTGTTCCGAAGTGCTGCAGAAGCCGGCGTAGGTGAAACTTGGTCGTTTCTGAACGTGGCGCATCTTCGAGATACGCGCCAACGGCATGCGCAAAAGTTACAACTGCACGCTTGCCGTAGACCGATTCCTTCCAGAGCTCCGCTTCCCTCTTGGCGCGGTATTCTTCGGCGCGGATGGGGTCAGTAGTTCCTGTGCTTTCGCTAATGCTTTGTCCGCCGATGGTGCCGCGGATGTAGAGGCGATCGGTGCCGTGACGGTTGACGATTTTGAGAGACATTCAAGACTCAAGAGTAGGCGTTCATAATCGGCGGGGCGAAACACAATGCGGTTCGGCCAGCGGAGATGGGTGGGGCCGCCATGAAAGGATGGCGTGGTCTTTAGATGGTCCAGAAGTTTCCTGCGGCCGATGCGGCCCTTTAAGTGGCAAAGCACATCATTGACCGTGAATACTTGGGTCAGTGGAAGGCCGGTCATCCCCGCTCCTCCGCGTCCATGGCTGCGTCGATAGCGGCGCGGAAATTGCCGATTGTCATGATCTGGAAATCCTCCGGCTCGACCGGAGACACGAAAAACAGCTTCCAAATGCTGTCCTCTCCCGGGCGCGAAGCCACCGACGACAGTTGACGCCCTAACCACTCCAGCCGATCCGTATCCGTCCGCCCGCTCATGCCGGGTCTCCAGCGGGCTTCCAGTCTCTGGCCTTAACCGCTTCGTATTGAAGGAAATGCTGGTAGCAACGCCGCTGAGCTTCATCTGAATACCCAGATGCGTCCAGACATCCGGACATGAACTGACGACGCTCAAAGGAAAGCGGCATTGGTGCGAACCAAATCAAGGCATCGATAGCGAACAAGACGACCATACAGGCCGCAAAGAATGGACCTGATCTATACCAGTTCCGCATCACACCCCTCCTTCACGCTTGAGCGCGGCGCGAGCGTCTATGTGCCATCCCTCATACAGTTCTGGGACGCACATCTGAGCGCGGGAAACAAGCCTGAGGAAGGTCAGTTTTGCTTCCTCCAACTCCTTCACCCTAGCTTCCAGCGCGGCGACGTTGGCGGGGTGGGTGTAGAGAGGAACTTGGAAGTAGTCACATTTTTTGTCGCAATATTCCCCGAATTGTTCCAAGCCTTGGGGGCTCTTTGGCGTGTTCGCATCTATCTGCGAGACGTACGCGAACGGCTCCTGCTCCTCCGCATCCTTCCGTCGCTGTTCCGCTGCGCCTCGGGCTTCGGCTTCGAGGATGTGGCGTGTAGCTGCGTCCCGATCATCGACGTATGAGAAGGTGCCTTCCTCTCCGAATTGAGAGGTTAAGGCTTCAATTTGTTCTTCCCGCGTCCGCACTGCGCTGTTCTGTGCTTCACGTCCTCGGGCCATCATTTCGTTCAGCATCGCATCCGTATCGTCGTGGTCTGGATGTGTCTGGGTCATTTCGCGGCTCCATCAAGCCAAGTTGGGATGGGAGATTCTGTAGGGACTGAAGCCATCGCCACGAAAATCATCAGATCATCGCGATTGTTCGGAAGAAGCATGAGCGCATCGCTCGGTAGCCTCTGCACGCTCCAAACACTGTCAGGAAAGCACTCCATTGCCTGCCCAAGTGTAGGAATAGTTCCAGGGCCTACGCCAATATTCTTCTGGCTTTCAGAGAGGCCAAGCACTGACTCGGTCGCGTTCATCCAGTGTGAGATAGCGGAATGCCATGGATACGCGTCAGCAATGGTGTAAGTATCGTCATTCCAGCAATATTCCCGATCCAGACGACAGGAAAACAAGGCGCCACCGTAATTCTCTTCGGTCCCTTCTGGCTGCCCCTTGGGCATCACGATAAGGCAGACATCAAGCGCGAGAACCGTGTCTGGCACCGCGTAATCAGGAATGCTTCCTTCAATATCGCAGAAGACACCTTCCCACTGGAGTTTATGTGGAGCAGGCGGAACGCAAGCATTGAATGCTGCCTCAGGAATGCTTATTCGCATTCCATCAGGCGAACATGATCCGTTTTTATCGCGTGCCATTAGCGTAATACGGCCATTGGTAGCAAAAAGCGTCACGCCGCCATCTGGGCATGGGAGCACCGTTACTCCGCACACATTCCATTTACTTGCTGAAAATTCCGAGCAGACGGCAGGCGCAAGAAATCGAAGATACTTAGCTCCAAAACTAGCGAAACGCGTTTCTTTCTCTTGCGTCATTTCCGCATCCTCTTCGCCATGCGCTTCAACTGCGCCAGAGTGTTCTTCAGGGAGCGGCGGTCGCCTGGGGTCGATGGTGCGAACACGATCGAACCGCACGCATGACGCCAGCGGATATGTCCACCATTGGTCTTGGACGGCGTCCAGCCCATTCCGGACGCCTGATGACGCAAGCTCCGGAAATCGGATGACGTGCTCATGCTGCGTTCTCCGCCGGCTGATTGTCTGCGGAGGGCGGCTCCTGGGGTTCAATCATCGCCCAGTTCGGGAAAACGACCTCGATGTCCGTCTTATGCGAAACCGGCACGACCAGGCCGCCGACAGCTGGTGATTCGGGAACGAGGATGACAGTCGGACGGCTTGGCCCGGGCGACACCAGGCGCAGCGTGCAATCCACATCGCCGCTGTAATTTTCGACGGCTCGGCAGATCCAGCGCATCGACATGGGCCAGATATCCACAGGCGTTGCCGTTTTCGGTATCGGATTGCCTGGGAGCAGGGTGCGCCATTCCGGATAGTTCTCTTCCGCGGCGAGAAGCTCGACAAATCCACGCTCAATCACGGTTCCATTCATGCGGACAAGCGCCCAGACCGCCTCGCCATCGGGTCCGAATGTGATTGAGACCATCGGCCCCATCTTCCTGGCGCAAGCAAACAGGCGACTGGACTTGCGGAAATTAAGCGTGAACGGCTCGAACGGCTCTGTCTGATATTCGGAACGGGCAAACAGGAGAACAATGCCGTCTGTCGCAATGCAGACTGCACGTCCGTCGTGATACTCGACCCGCACGCCGCGCAGATGGAACCGCGGGCATTCCGGATTTACGGCGAAAGACGCGAAGGCGAGGGCGCGCGTCTCGATCAGAATTGGGGGCATGTCAGGACCTTCGGCTTTTGGAGAACGGGAGATCGCCTGCGTCTTCCAGACGACGTCGGTGATAGGAGACGGTGGCTGTGCTCAGCCCGGTGGTTCGGGAAATTGCGGCGGTCCCCAAACCCATTTTGAAAAGGCGCAGGATGTTGGATTTGCGCTCTTCCGAAATCCGGTCATCCAGAGACGGTCTTCCAGCTGACGCGCAGACTGGCGGCACGCTTTCGATATCCTGGTCGAATGCACAGGCTGCCGCGATGCCTGCGGTGAAAAGCTGATCCCAAATCAGGATCACTGTCTCTTCGGGCACGGCGTTCCGTTCCGCGATGACGCTGACGGGCGTGTGGTCCCGAAGCCCTTCGAGGATCTTGGGCAGCGGGCTCACAGCGCCAGCTCCTGGGCGTCGCCCCAGTCGAGTGTGACGCGGCCGCCTTCGATCGGGCGAGCGACAGCAACCGTCTTGCAGCCTTTGCGGACTGGAACGGAGACGCGTTTTTGCATGCACCAGGTCGTTGCGGCCGTCTGGGCATGCCAGAGCGTGCTGTAACGGGCCGCGATCTGCCCTCGACCGTCACAGATCGAGAACAGTTTGGTACTGCGACGTTTCCCGGCCATCACAGTCCCTCCCGTGGTGCGGCGTAGGTCAGCACCCGAAGGTTCTGGACGGCCTTGTCGCACCAGCTGCGCAGCTGCGCTTTTTCCGCTGGCGTCTGCAGCGCGGCAGACTTTTTGAGCTGAGCCGGTCGAGCGGGGCGCGGCGGGATGCCTGGGACAGGATCTGGCAGACGATTGGAGTAGAGGAGCAGTACGAGCTGCTCTTCCAGGTGATCGGCAGATTCACGCCAGGTCTTTGCCATGACTTTGTTGGCCGCGTTTGATTGATCGCTGGATCCGTAATCGTTGGCCAGCATGTGGCACCATTCCATCCGGGTCCGCAGATCGCGGGCCTGTTCGTGGATGTCTGGGTGATAGCCGTTCAGGAACAGATCAAAGCTGGTCTGCGTGTGGCCGCCGACGGCTGGGTGAGGTTTGCGGATCATGCCGAAGCTCCGACCGCATAAGCGCTGCGGGAAAGACGGTTGCCCGACCCTCCCGCGCCTTCCATCATTGGAGCGTCCAAACAACCAATGAGGAAACTGAAATGAGCAAAGACTTTTCGGATATCAATCCGGGCATTCTGGCCGCGGCAGCGACGCTTGCCGTGCGCAAATATGAAAGCGCCCTTGAATGTTTTGTTATTGAGGAAGCGCGCAAAAGTTTCGGTGGAATAACCCGAGAAGAATTTATAAATGCTGGCATGCATGAAGACTGGCTTAAGCAGGATATTCTCGACGTTATGTTCGTCAATGAAGTCGAGCGCCTGAATGGACAGAGCAAATGAAGGCATGTTCATTTCTCCTGAGCAAGCAGGAGGAAGATGTCGTGGTCTGACAGGCCGCTCTCTTCCAATGCAATGGCCATCCGGAGTATCTCATGCGCGCGAATTTCCGCGCGCATGGCTCGAAAGGCGTCAAATAGCGCCGTTTCTGTGTGGCAGTGACCAGGGAAATCCATAAGAAAATCCTGCTCACTGGACCGCTTTAACGCCTCAAGGGCCAATGTTTTGAATGCCTTCCGGCGCGCTATCACGGCATGACCAACGCGGGATCGAAATTCCGCGACAGACATGCCTCGGTCCACTGTCTTGCTCATGCCGCACCTCGATCGTGGGCGATCTGGCAGGAGGGGGCGCGGCAGCGCCATCTGTTGGCGAGATCGCGGAACAGGACGGCGAGGGGATTGCCTGCGGGCTGCACGTCGCAGAACCGGGCCGCTTCGTCATACCGGTCTGCCTGGGCGAGGAACGCCTCTGTCGGCAGCGCCGCTATGCGGGCGAGGCTGCGACTGCGGTGATAGCTATGGAAGATCTTCGGGAAAAAGCACTGGACCGTGTCCAGGGCGGATCGCAGGTGATGCCTGCCGGGTGACTGGAACGACATGAAACCTCTCCATCGCGGGTGGCGATGAAGAGGTTATCCAACATTACGTTGGGTTTGTAAACAACATAATGTTGGATGCAGTTCTTGTTTTGTTCTTCCGTGACACCCTGAAAAAGATATTCTGTAAAAAGGCGTGCCCTTCTTCATTCGGCCTTAAACAAACCGATAGCTTGAATTTCTGGAAATCGTGATGCTTTCCGATAAGCCGGGATAGACAAGAATTCGTTATGCATCCCTTTGGGATCAAATCCGTAATACGCAACCAGTTCGATAAAGATAGAAAACATTTTTATTGCACTAGCATTTTCATCGGCATTTTCACCATCATCATCCGCGACGAAAAAGTGCAATGAAGTAGCGTACTCGTGTAGCCCTTTGATATTATTCCAAATACCAACTTCGTACATTTTCTTTTGCGTATCAAACACTACACCAAATTCTGACGTCTTATGCATCATTATGCAGCCTTATCTATATCGCCGGCAATTAATCCATTTAAATTGACGCCAGTAACCACGTGGATTTTAGCCAGCACACTTAATGGTGGCTCCCGAGTGCCGCGTTCATACGTGGAGTATCGTTCAGCTTCCAAGCCAAGCAATTCTGCGAACTCTTTTCGGGTAAGGCTGGGTCGGCCAAGCTCTCGGCCAAATGCTTCTCGGAGCATGCTTAAGCGTGCCGAGAAGGCAGATCTGATATCGGATGCGGAGATTGTGACCTGCTTTGCCATACCTCTATTTTGACGGGTGGCTTTGGCAGAATCACGGAACATTATGCACTGGACATATCCAACGTTTTGTTGGATCATATTCTTATGAACTGCATTGATACCGCCCTTTTACAAAAAAAAATATCTGTCCGAGCCTTGGCTGAGAAAGTGGGGGTTTCTGCTGAGACGGTACGTCTCTGGCGGACCGGAAGACGGCGCGTTTCAGTGCGAAATATAACCGCTCTCTGCAATGCCCTAGACCTATGTGCGGAGCAGATCAGGCCAGATATTTTCTTAAAAAATCCGAAGAAAGCGGCATGAAAATGATCCTTGCAATCTTTAGCCGCGTGCGAGGACGCGCACGGCGTCGGGTTCGTCATCACTCCACAGTCTGCGGCTGGCGGAAGATCCCGCCATGCCATGCGCTCACCATCGCCCAGATGGCAGGCGTCTCCGTTCACGTCATCCGCCCTGATGTCTTCGGTCCCGAACAGAACCGGGAGCAGGCAGCGTGATGAAGGTAAGCTATCGAAAATTTCTTCGGGCCATCGGATTGGAGCGCAAGCGCGGTCCAATCGTTGGGCTGGATGCTGGCCTGAGCACACTGGAGCAGCAAACCGTACTGCGGGCGGCGGATGGCCGAACGGGTTTTGCTCCCGCGCCTCATGGTGGTGATGAAGACCGTAAGGCCCAAGCGATCCAGCACGGCATCGCGCTGGCAAAAGCGGAGCAAGAGCAATTCGAGGCTGCGGTCGAATACGCCAGCCGCGCAATCCGGGCCTGCGCTCCGTACGTGCATGGAGCGGAAGCGCTCGATCGCAAGAGGGTTGTTACTCTCATCAACTACATGATGAGCGATCTCGCCCGCATAGCCCGCAGCACACCAGCCGCCGAGACGACAGAGTGGTTTTGCGGGCCTGACCGGCCGTATTTCCGGCCGATTGGCAAAAAGAGCGCGCAGCATGATGCGTAAGTTTATCGGAGGTCTTAGGCCGCTCGGTATTGCGTCATTCGCGGTCCTCGTCATGGTGCTTGCGGTGCGGAAAATCATGCGCCGCAAAGGCATCCGGAAGAATGTTCACGAGAGCACGACATCCGGGGGGCTTTCTCCAACAGTAATAACTCCTCAGTGGGTTCGGCGCGTCCATGGGGAGCTTTCCGAAATACTCGCTCGTTCAGGTGCGAGTATTTCTCAAGCAGAGCGTGACGACCAATTGATGAATCTTCAGTTGGATTTGGGCGACATTCTCTTGAATAATTCGGATGAAAGTAGCGATGCCTCGAACTGAAGAAATGCATCAAAATCAGTGCGCGTTCAGGGTCTCGGCCGCATTCCTTGCGATCGCGCGAACGGTGGTTGCAGCCTGCTTCGCTACGGAAGGCGTGACATACGATGACCCGTCTCGTTCTGAAGATTTTTCGATTGCCGATGCCGCGTTCTCTGCAAGCCGACTGATAAAGGCAGGGGCATCCTCCCGATATTCGCTCTGTGCAACAATAGCCAGAAGCCTGGTTAGAAGGGCCCGATTTGCAAGTGTTGCAGCAAGCAGCGCTTCGTTTCCAATTGGCTTGGCAGACATCAGAATCTCCATGGGTTTGGTTGGTCCCTTCCATGGTGATCCGAAATGGCCGGGGTGTCGAATCCCCGGCCATTACTGGAAAATTCGCAATCCTGAACCGGGCTTCGCAATATCCCGCGTAAAGGCTGCTTTTCGTCATTTGGTCTCCTTCTGCCTGTCAACTGTTCCGGCCCTCAACACCCGGAACAATGACAGGAAGGACGCCCAAGATGTTGGGTATTTCACCCAAGCGCGCGGGTATTTCACCCAAGGCCCGGTTCAGTGCCATGTCTGATGCGCTGACCGAACGCTTCCAGGACATGGTGAATGAGGAGGTCCGTGACCGGCGTGGTCTCGGGCTGAAGGGCGCATTCCGTGAGGTTGCGCGCCTGTTCGGCCTGACGGAACGCCGTGTCCGGGCCTGCTGGCACCATGAGATCCGTTCGGTCACGGCCGGCGAATGGGAAACCGTTCGCGAGGCCCGCATTCAGACATTGCAAGCGCGGCAGCTCCGGCTCCAGCAGCAACTGGACAGTCTCCATGACAGGGGCGCCGCATGACAGTTCTCGTTTTCCTGTTTGGTCCCGTTGCCGAAAACTGGCTGATTTACGCGCGCTTCAGAGCACGCGGCGTCGTCATTTTCGTCGTGCAGTGGTGGATCGGGCGGGAGATTCAATCCATCCAGCGTCGGGACAGGCGCATCCGGAAAGTGATGCGTCTCCTTGAGGGCTGGATCCAGACCCTCTGAGGAAATGATGGCCCGACCTTCCCATGATTATACCCGCCTCGAGCCCATGGTGCGCCGCCTGCATGCGGACGGCCATGGCGTGCAGCGGATCGCGCGCCAAGCGGGGATCTCCGTTGGCAGCGCTCACGGTCTGATCTGCCGTCTGGGGCTTGCACGTCCGGCCGCGCAGGCTGTTGCGCGGCGGCGTCCGGTTCGCCGGCCGATGCCGGTTGGGATGGGGCTGGTTCTGGGAGGGGTCAATGCTTGAGCAAGATTGGATGACGTCTTCGGCGCGTGGGGAATATGAGCGAGCCATTGAAAGCGCAAAACGGGGCAATCTCGATCCCCTCTTTGAGTTCTCCTTGGGCCGGCATAGGTCAACACCGCCTGACGTGAGTGGTAAATATCTCCGTTTTCCGGAGCCGTTCAACGACAGAGTCGTCCGCGAAAGCGCGCGCATCAAGCCCGACCTGCACAATCAGGTCCGCCGCTTCTCGTCGGGAATGACCCTTGTCGAGGGTGGCCGCATGAAGCTGCCGGCGCAGTGGGGTTCAGGCCGTGGCTGACATTCTGGATTTCATCGGATTTTGTGCGGAATTGGAAACAGACATCAGCGCGGCCGGCAATCAGGTTCGGTACGGCGAGCAGATCGGTGTGTCGCATACGACGGTTTCGCAGATCCTGAACGGCAGGCGCCTGCCATCTGCGGCGTTCCTGGACGCGGCAGGCTTCGATTGCTTTCCGCGATATCGCACGATCGGTGGCGGCAAAGATGCGCCGCTGATCAATAACTTCCAGTTTTTTACACAAGTGGAAACACGCATCCGCACGGTTGGATCGTTGCGCGGCTTCTGTCGCGTCAACGGCCTCAATGCCTCGAGCGTCTCCAAATTCCTCAATGATGAAGCCCGGGCGACGGACGATCTGCTCCGCGTCATGGGTTACAGGCGGATGACCTGCTATCGGCGTCGCCCCACGAAACCGGCCGGGGAGGCCGTCGCGGCATGAGTATTCATAAACCCGTCGATCCGGGTGTTTTCGGCGGCGCTTTGCGCTCCGTTCCGCAGAACCTCGGCTGTGAGCAGTGCCTGCTTGGATCCGTTCTGGTCGATTCAAAGACGACGCTCGAGGCTGTGGAAGAGATCCTGCGTCCTGAGCATTTCTCTGACCCGATCAACGCCCAGATCTATGAGAAGGCGCTCCTGATCTACAATGAAGGGCGCAAGGTCGATCCGCTGACGATCATGCGCCACTTCATGCATCCGGACGAACTGGTCTGGGGCAAGGTCGATCCGAAAGAGTATTTCGCCAAGCTGCTCAATGCCTATGTCAGCACGCGGACCGCGCTGGATTATGCGCGCGAGATCCGTGATGCCGCGATGCGGCGCGAACTAATGGCGCTGTGTCAGCAAACCTCGGATCTCTGCTGCCGTCCGGAGGACCAGCGTGCGGAAGAGATTGTTGAGGGCCACGAATCAGCGCTCATGCACATTGCCATGGGCATGTCAGACAGTCAGCCGAATGTCACCTTCCACGAAGCGCTGTGCAATGCCGTTCTGTCGGCCCGTGAGGCTGTCGAGCGCGGTTCGGCGCTTGCAGGTCTGTCCTGGGGATATCGGTCGCTTGATCGCCTGACGAACGGGCTGGTCGGCGGAAACATGTATGTGCTTGGCGCTCGTCCAGCCATGGGCAAGACCTCGATCGGCCTTGGCATCGGCCTGCGGATCGCCTCGGCCGGAAAGCGTGTCCTGGCCTGGTCGGGTGAAATGACGGCCGAGCAGGTGGGCGCGCGCGGCGGTGCGGCCAAGTCCGGCCTGAACCTGCGATCGGTCTTTTCAGGCCGTCGCTGGGATGTGCCGGAGGAAGCTGCGACCGGTCAGCAACCACCGCTCGAGGGATGGCAGTGGAATGCCCTGCAGGGAGCGTGCGACGAAGCGCAGAAGCTGCCGTTCGAGATTGATACGCGTGGCGGCCTGACCGTGGCGCAGCTGCGCTCGCGGGCGCGGCGCATGAAGAGATCCAAGCGCGGGCTCGATGCGATCGTTCTGGATTACTTCCAGCTGATGCGCGGATCCCCGCGTGTGCGTGGCCGCATGCGGTATGAGGAAATGACGGAAATCAGCAATGAACTGAAGATCCTCGCCAAGGAACTGGACGTTCCGATCATCGTGCTGGCCCAGCTGAACCGTGAGTCGGAAAAGCGTGAGAACAAGCGCCCCGCCATGTCCGATCTGCGCGACACGGGCGCGCTCGAGCAGGACGCGGACGTTATCGGCCTGATCCATCGCGAGCATTACTACCTCCAGAAGGAGGCGTCCGCGGGTGGCCTGGTCAAGCGCGACAAGGAAACCCGTGATTCGTTCGATGCCCGCTGCCAGGAGTTTCAGGAGCGGCTCGATGCCGCGCGCGGCAAGGGCGATGTCTTCCTGGTGAAGAACCGGCATGGCCCTGAAGGTCGCTGTCGCATGCTGTTCGATAATGAGACGACGTGGTTCCGCGATGTCGGCGAGGACGCCCGCAGCCCCGCATGGGGTGCCGGTCTGGAGTTCGTCTGATGGCGCGCCGCGAACGTCCGGGAAAGCACGCCCGATCGGTGATGTCCGATCGTCGCTGGCAGCCTCTGTCGCTCGCGGCACGCGCCATCTGGCTCGGCCTGACGGATGTCGGCGATGTCGTGCCAATGATCCGCGCGCCTGGTCGTTCGGGGGCCACGCCGGACGAGATCGCCCGATACCTCGGCGCTGATGTCGAGGCCGTGTGTGGTTCCATGCCCGAACTCGTCCAGTGCGGCGTCCTCGAGGTGGTCGGCGCCGGATACCGGCTCGCATCTTATTAGGTTTTCTAGGTTTTCAATCCCGCCACGTCGGCGGGTGCAGGAGTTTCTGACGTGAAGGTCAGTGCAACACATCGCAGCCAACTTGCCCGGGTTCTCATGATGGAAGCCGAGAGCCTGGCGCTGAACGCCATGGAGGCCGTCATGGTCCTCTCATGGATGCGTCTGGTCAGATACCTGATCCTCAACACTGCGGAAGGCGTTCTGGACGTCTCGTTTCCTGGGGCGCTGGCAGCGCTCGCCCGCACTCAGGTTTTCTGCGATGCAAACCTGATCGAAACCTACCTGGAAACCTACGCGAAAACCCAGCTGATAACCTGGGATCGAGATGCGCAGACCATCGGCCTGCCGCCTGGTCTTGGGCTCACGGCGCGGCAGATCGCGTCGCGAGCGAATGGCGCGAAGGGCGGCAGACCGCGAAAAACGCCGAAAACAGGCGTCGTGGCGGATCGGCGCCAAGGCAATATCGCTCTACCCATTTCTGGAGGCAAAGACGTGGCTCGCGAAAACCCGGCAGAAACCCGCCCTACACGTACGCGCGCGGAAGCTAAGCTTAGCTCTAAATCTTCTTCAGAAGATAAGCTTAAGCTCGACGCGATGTTTAAGCGCATTGGACCGAAAACCCTCGAGGCCGCGAAGTTCGATCCTGCTCGTGGCTTGCAGAACTACGGGCTGACGCGACAGTGGTGTGCGATGGCCCTGGAGAAGGGACTGACTGAAGACCAGGCGGAGCGGCTGATCCTCGGTGTGGTCGAGAGTGTCGCGGAACGTCAGATCGAGCGCGGCAGTCCGGCTGGTCATCTGGGCTATTTCTCCCGGGCGATCGAAGATGCTATTGCGAAAGGAGATGTTCCGGAAGCTCCGAAAACTGCTGATGAGCGCAAGGCCGAGCGTGACTGGGCAGCGGCGATGGAAGACTACACCAGCCGTCTGGCCTGTGGTGAGGCTGACCTTCGTCGTCCGGAACTGTCCGACTTCCTCGCAAAGGCTGCGGCGTGAAGGGCATCAAGCGCATCGATCTCGGGCGCGACGTACCGGAACAGGTGGCGGACTGGCTGAATGATGCGGCCTTCACGCTGGCGGCCATGCCGGCAAGCGGATGCTGGCCTGGTGGAATGAGATCCTACTGGCCTGACATCGTCGCCGATCGCGATGATCTCGACTGGCCAATGGAGAGCGACATCCGGCCGCCCATGCCGACATCGGATGAAGTGAGCCGCATGGACCTCGCGCTCTCGTGGGTGCCGATGGTGACTGACCGGGGGCAGAAGGCCGTGGTCAACATGAGGCTGATCGTCCATCCGATTTCGGGTCAGCATCGGTGGACATGGACGAAAATTGGCCGGAAACTCGGGATCAGCCACCATACGGCCAAGGGCTGGCATGCGATGGCCTGCTCGACGATGGCGCAAAAAATCAGACAGCCTGCATTTTTCACTTCCCACATTGCCCATTTTGAACATATGTAATTGGCATGATGAGGGGACGTATGCTCGTGAGGGCTGCGTCCCCTTTGTCGTTGGGACTCGAGACCATCCCGATCGGGCGGCCGGGATGGTCTCGTGTGACCTGAAAGCCACGGTTTTCATGGGTCCCTCCTGGAGGGGTAGCCGCCCGGGGGTAATTCGCACCCCGGTAAGAGAGAGTTTTTGACCAATCTGAAATAGGGGTTTCTGTTCTTGTCGTTGTCGATTGGAGAACAGCAGGCATCGTCACCGGTGATTGAAGCCCCCGTGACCCTGAACAAGCGTGAAATGGCGCGTAAATTGCGCGTTTCACTGCCAACTATGACCGCCTGGATGGATCGATGGCCGGATTTTCCGGTCGAGCAACGCGGTACCAACGGATCCAGCTACCGATTTCGGCCGGACTTGGTGTTTGAGTTTCTGGATCTGAAGCGGCGGGAAGAAGCTGACGCCAATTCAGTCCGGGATGAGCAACTGCAGAACTTGCAGTTGGTGTTTGATGATCTTCTGCCTCCTCCTGAAGTCGAAAAATCCTACAAGCGCCTGACGCCGAAAGAGGAAATCGACGTCTGGAAGCTGCGGGAGCTGAAACGTAAGGAAGCCGAGCGGTGCGGGCAGCTGGTGATTGCTTCCGAACTGCAGGAGCAGCTCCGGGACGCATTCTCCCGGCTTAGTCAGGACACCCGGCTTTTCATCCGCAAGCTGGGCCGGAAAAACGGCTGGCCTGACAGTACGATCCGGGAGGCGGAACAGCAGTTCGAAGACACGCAACGCGCCTCGGTGGCGGCGCTGCTTCAAATCCTTCAAGCGGAGCCGGAAGATGGGGAACGCTCTCTCACTTTCTCCTGACCTTCTGGAGCGGCCTGAAGAGGTTCTGTTCGCCAACCCACGGGAAATACTGGCGGAGGCCCTGAAGGCGTACCTGCCGCCGGAAAAGATTGATGTCGCGGCCTTTGCCTTGGCGAACCGGCATCTGAATAACAGAGGCGGCGGTTTCGTCGGCAAGTGGGACCATGACGAAGCCCCGTTTCTCGTTGGCCCGATGGAGGCGCTCACCAGTACGGCCCTGACGACGTGTGTCGTGGGTCCGGCACGATGTGGCAAAACGACGATAGGACAGAACTGGATCTATCAGTCGGTCGCCGTCGATCCGGCCGACTTTCTGGTTTACGCCCAGACCGATGATGCGCTCGAGAGCTATGTAAAGCGCGAAATCGAGCCGATGATTGATCTCCATCCAATCCTGAGGGATCGACTCGGGCTAAAACCAAAGGACCGGAGCCTTCACTTCAAGAAATTCGAGGGCATGTGGGTCGAATTTCTGGCCTCGACCTATAATAACCTGATCGGCAAGTCCGCCTCGCGGATCATCATTACCGAGCTCGATGCGTGCCCGGTTTATGAGCAGGGCGACACCTACAGCCTCGGAACGATCCGGCGCGAGACCTTCGGCCAGGAATCCATGGTCCTGGTCGAAAGCCATCCTGATCGCGCTGCTGGTCGCGATCCGTCCAAATGGACGGACGGCATCATGAAGATCTACCGCGACAGCGATAGGCGGACCTGGTGGTGGCCATGCCCTCACTGCAACGCCTACTCAAGCCCAACACCGGGCGCTGAGAGGCAGATGATCCTGGACTGGCCTCAGGATGCGCCGCTGGATGAAATTGCCCAGGCAGCTGCCTTGGTCTGTCCTTCCTGCGGATCACTGATTGAGGATAAGTGGCGTCGTTCGATGAATATCGACGGTCTCTGGGTTGCTCAGGGGCAGCAGATTGATCTTGAAGGAAACGTTACGGGAACCGCAATTCAGAGTGAAACAGCAGGCTTCTGGATCACCGGCCTGATGAGCCCCTTTCTGATCGGCGGCATCGGCGCGATGGCGAGGGATTACGCTAAGGCAGAAAGGCATTTCAAAGAGACGGCCGACGACTCCGATCTCAAGGCCGTGACGGTCAAGCGGTTTGGCTTTCCATACCAGTCACCAAACTCAGCCCGGAACATCGATGGTGAGGTTCTTGCGAACCGTGCGGAACCGGATCTGAAGATGGGGGTTGTGCCGAAAGGGGCGCGGTTCCTGACCATGTCGGTAGACGTCCAGAGCAACCGCTTTGAACGTCTGACGCGCGCCTGGGGAGCGGCCGGAGAAAGTTGGGTAATCGACTATCAGAAAATCCCGGCCGATACGGCTCAGAGCCCCACAGACTGGGACAATATGGTTCGGGGTCTGACCGACACGGTCTATCCGCTTGACGATGGGTCTGGGCGAGGGATGAAAGTTCTCGCGGCTGGATATGACTCTGGTGGTGAAGATGGTGTCACTCTCCAGGCATATGGAGCATGGCAGAGGGCAAGGCGTGCAAGGCGCATCAAGTTCGCCGGAGAAATCGACGGCCGCCACGCATACACGGTCATGCCCCTTAAAGGCATGTCCACAGCGAATGCAGCGATGCTGGCGGTCCGGTATCCAGACAGCCAGAGAAAAGATCGTAATGCCGGCGCGAACGGAGAGGTGCCCCTTGGGGCATTCAATCCAAACCGCTTTAAGGACAACGTCTCAATCGAGCTCGCGGTCGCCAATCCCGGGCCGCTTTATGTACATTTTCCAGCAGCACTGAAAAGTCCTGCTCCTCCGCACCAGTGGTTCGACCAGCTCGGCGCGGAGGAGCGGTCTGATGATGGTCGCTGGAAGAAAAAGGCCGGAGGCGGTCGAAACGAAGCCCTCGATCTGATGGCCATGAGCGAGGTCATGGCAGTTCTGTTCGGCTTCCAGCGTATCAACTGGGACGCTCCTCCGAACTGGGCTCTCGACTGGGATCAGAACGTGATGGTGACGCAGATTGCGGTTTCTGACGAAGACGGCACGCCGGTTTCCATGCCGCCAGTACGAAATCTTCCAGCTGGTACGGACTGGATCGCGGAAATGGCCCGAAAATACGGATCAAACTGAAGGGTAGTAATGGCGCTGGAGTTCAAGATTGGCCTGGACGCAAAGGCTCTCAAGATGGACCTCAGCGCCTTGTCCGAAAGGGAGATACCGCAGGCGGAAGCCTCTGCTCTTAATAGGTTGGCGTTTGGTGCCTTCCGGAACGTCCAAGATAGAATGTCAGAAGTCTTTGATCGGCCGACAAGGTTCACCCTGTTCGGCTTCAAGGTGCAGAAGGCAACCCCCGGTAATCTGGAGGCAGCCGTAGTCACAAAGGATCTGATAAAGGGCGCGGGCGGTACGCCAGCAATTGCCTATTTGGGCCCGCAAATCCACGGAGGTAGCCGCGACAAGACCAAATTGGAAAAGGCCTTATCGCGAGTTTCTGAGGGGCAATATGTTGTTCCAGGCCGAGATTGTCCCTTGGATGGTAACGGTAACATTCCCCGAAGCGTAATCATGCAGGTCCTAAGTCGTCTGGGGGCTGCATTGGATGCGCGAGCAAATATGGGGGACAAGACTGCGCGTCGATTAATGAGGCGAGGGAAAGCTGCTCGAGGGCGGAACAGCGAATATTTCATTCCTCGTGAAAGGGGAAATGGCAGACCTAAAGGGATCTACAAGCTTCTTGGTCCTGGGCGTGTTGGTGAAATTTTCCGTTTTGTATCAGCGCCTCATTATGAAACGCGACTTCCTGTCGAGCAGATTGTGAACAGTAACGTCGCGCGACGGCAGGAGCGCGTCGTTCAAGAAGAAATCATCAAGGCTTTCCGGAAGAGGGGACTGAAATGACGACACCGCTCTATCCCGGGCGCCCGATCTATGACCTGAACACCAGCATTCTCGCGGGCATGCCCAAAGAGCAGCTCCAGAAGTCGCTTGCAGACTGTCAGCTTGCCCTGATTCAGCTCCAGAGCGGCGCCAAAGTAGCGTCGGTATCGTATGCTCAGGGCGACGGTTCGAGGTCGGTTTCCTACACTCAGGCCAACATGGCTGGTCTCACTGTCATGATCCAGCAACTGCAGCGCCAGCTTGGCATTCCAGGCGTGCGTCGCGGCGCACTTCGCCCGGTCTTCTGATGGGGATCATAGACGGGCTGGCGCGTGCCATCCGTGGCACGCCAGCCGTGCGAGCACGTGTAGAGCCCCGGCTTGCACCTGCCGCCACTCCGAATGCGCCACCGCGTCCAGATGCGCTGAATTCGCCCTCGAACGTTCCCTATGACGGAGCAGATTACTACGGGCAGCACATGCAGAACTGGAACCCGGTTCTGTGGTCTGGCGACACTGAAATCGGTCCCCAGCGGGATACGCTGGTGGCCCGCGTCAGGGACCTAGTCAGAAACGATGGCTGGGCAGCTGGTGCAGTTACCCGCACGCTGGACAATACGGTCGGCGTCAACATCCGCCCGATCTCAAAGCCGGATTACCGTGCCCTTGCGCACATGTCGGGCAACAAGGCTTTTGATGCCCAGTGGGCCAGAGAATATGGGGCTGAGCTGGATTCCCGCTGGCGTCAATGGGCCAATGATCCGCGGCGCTTCAATGATGCCGAGCGAATGCTCACGTTCGGGCAGCAGATGCATCTGGCATTCAGGCAACTGCTGACGGATGGTGATGCCATTGCGACTCTCCCTTGGATCGAGGAGCGCATGGGCCGCGGCGCGGCGCAGTATGCCACCGCAGTCAAGATCATCGATCCTGACCGCCTTTCGAACCCACAGGGACGGCCGGACTGGACCCATATCCGGAACGGGGTCGAGGTCGATGAACATGAAGCCCCGATCGCCTACCATATTCGGGAGGCGCATCAGGCCGATTACTGGCAGGGCGGCAAAACGGTTACCTGGAAGCGTATTCCACGGGAGACTGATTTTGGCCGGCCTATGGTGGTGCACATGTTCGAGCATCACCGTGGAACGCAGCATCGGGGTGGCGCGGGTATTCTGGCTCCGGTGATCCAACGCCTGAAAATGCTGATCCGGTACGATACGGCGGAACTGGATGCGTCGATCGTGAATGCGATCTTCGCAGCCTTCATCGAAAGTCCGTACGACCACCAGATGACTGCTGAGGCCTTGGGATCAGGGTCTCCCGGAGGATCTGGAATGGACGGCAGGTGGCAGCAGCAGCTCGTATGGAATTCTCACCGGGACCTGTCCATGCAGGGTTCGCGGATTCCCATGCTGTTCCCTGGTGAGAAGATCAACACAGTCGCGGCAGCGCGTCCGGCGAACGGCTATCGGGACTTCCAGAGAGCAGTTCTGAATAATGTCGCTGCCGGTGCTGGTCTCTCGCCTCAGCAGGTCAGCAATGACTTCTCGGACGTGAATTACTCTTCTGCTCGAGCAGCACTTCTCGAGGCCTGGAAGACGCTTACACGGCGTCGGCAGGATTTCGAGATTGGCTTCTGCCAACCCATTCGCATGGCTTTTGTCGAGGAATCAATGGAGATCGATGATCTTCCGCTGCCTCGCAATGCGCCGGAATTTATGGATGCCAGGGCCGCTTATGCTCGTGCGAAATGGCTCGGACCTGGTCGGGGATGGATTGATCCAGTTGCTGAAAAGCAGGGCGCCATTCTGGGAATGGATGCTGGTCTTTCCACGCTCGAGCAGGAGTGCGCCACGAATGAAGGTGCGGACTGGGAGGAGGTCATCGATCAGCGAAAGATCGAAGTTGATGCTTTCACAGAGCGTGGTCTCGCGCTGCCGGAATGGACCGGTCAGCAGGAGGCATCGGCAACCGTCAGAAAACCGGAGGAAACATGAAGCGGGTACAGGCAGACGCCATACTGAACCGCCCGCTCGCGCTTTCGCTGGGGCGAGCCGGAATCCTGAAGCGGGAGATCGAGGCTTCAGGTGTGCTGGCGTTTTTCGATGACAACGATGGCTGGTTTTCCGGAGCGCCAGTCTGGCGCAGCGGTAATGTCGCGGCCATTGGCATCGGCGGAGTGCTGCTGGCGGGGAAGGGAAGCTTTTACCCGTATGTGACGTGTTATGGCGACATACGCGAAAGCTTCGATGAGGCGCTGGCAGATGACACGGTCCAGGCGATTGTTCTTGCAATCAACAGCCCGGGCGGCATGGTTTCAGAGCTCTTCGATCTTGCGGACCATATCTACGCGTCTCGCTCGAAAAAGCCGATCGTAGCGATCCTGGCTGACGAAGCATATTCGGCGGGATATGCGCTGGCGTCTTCGGCGCAGACGATCACGGTTCCCCGAACGGGCGGATCTGGATCGATCGGCGTGATCATGATGCATACTGATCTGACGAAGGCTCTCAGTGACGCAGGTATTGCGGTCACGGTGTTTCGCTACGGCGAGCACAAGGCAGAGCTGAACTCGGTTGAGCCCCTCACTGACGGGGCTCGAGAACGCGCGCAGGCCGACATTGATCGAATTGGGGAAATGTTCATCGATCTAGTCGCCCGCAACCGTGGCCTTGCCCCGGACGCAATCCGGGACATGAAAGCCGAAACCTTTCTGGGTGAGGATGGCGTGAAGCTCGGCTTGGCCGATGCCGTCATGAGCCCGGACGCAGCGCTGGAAGATCTCCGCGCAAACCTGACCTGATATTTCAGACACTGGAGAACGCTATGACCGCTCGTGCAACAGCGCCTGCGAGCCCTTTCGCGCATCTGAACCGCATGCGCGCAGAGGATGACGACGACAAGAATAACACGCCTGCCGAAGGTAACGACGATGGCGACGGTGGGGATGGCGAGCCCGATGGGGACGACGACACAGCCAAGAAGGGCAAGAAGGGCAAACGTGGCTCTGACGACGGTGGCGGGGATGATGATGACTGCTGCGGAGACGACGACACTGACGCTGAAGACGAGAAGGATGAAGAAAAGGCGTCTGCCCGCGCACGTGAACGCGGACGTTGTGCAGCAATTTTCTCAAGCCCCTTGGCCGCGCGCAATCCCGCTGCCGCAGCAGAAATTGCCTTCAACACCAACCTGACGCGCAGTGCGGCCTTGCGGATGCTGTCCACCGTCGCCGCAGCGACGCCGGACACTTCGAAGGGTGGGCGCCCGCGCCCGGGTTCCAACCTGCGCGAACGCATGGCGGGAAGCCCTCCGCCCCGGATCGGGGCTGACGGCCAGCCGGGTGAAACCCGTCCGGGGGCCCGCCTCGTGGCCGCGAGCCGCCGCAATCGCGGCATGAACTGAGGAAAGCGAAACATGTCTTCGTCTCTCAATTCTTATCAGTATCTCCCGGGTGCCCGGGAGGCTGTCTTCACCCCTGATCAGCTGATCGCTGGCAACCTGAAGCTCGTGACCGAACAGGTCACGTTTGCCAGCGGTGCCGGCGCTCTCGTTCGTGGAACCGTCGTCGGCCGGGTCACGGCAAGCGGGCAGTACATCAAGTCCGTCCCGGCTGCGACCGATGGAAGCCAGACGCCTGTTGGCATCACGGTTGATAGCGTTGACGCGACGTCAGCTGCCACTGCCGGAGCGATCTACGTCATGGGAGAGTTCAACTCGAACTACATGACCTATGACTCGACCTGGACGCTCGATGCGCTGACTGCTGCCTGCCGGCCGAACAATCTCTTCATCAAAACCTCTCTTTCGAACGCGATCGTCTGATCGCGCAGGAGAAATAGTCCATGTCCGATACATACCAGGGCGAGGCCGGCGTACAGGCGTCCCTGACCGAAATGCTCGGCGTCTACAGCATTGCCGAGCTTGTCTATTCCGTCCGCAACCTGAAGACGGCCAGTACATTCCTGCTCGATCATAATTTCCCGAACATGATCGAAAGCACCGCTCCGGAAGTTGCCATTGACGTTGACGTCGGTAAGCGCCGTATGGCTCCGTTCTGCAGCCCCCTGGTTGAAGGTAAGCCGGTCGCAAGCCGTAAGTTCACCACCAATCTGTTCCGGCCGCCCTACATCAAGGATCTTCGCAATCCTGACCTGCTGAAGCCGGTTCGTCGCCAGATTGGCGAGCGGATTGGCGGCGCACTGACACCGATGCAGCGCCTCGAGGCCAATCTCCAGTGGGAGATTGAAGACCAGATCGACATGATCGATCGCCGTTGCGAATGGATGGCGGCTCAGGCCTTGTCGACGGGCAAGATCACCGTCACGGGCGACGGATATCCGGACCCGATCGAGATCGACTTCAACCGGGATCCCGCGCTGACGGTTGCGCTCACGGGCGCGGCGCAGTGGGGACAGGCCGGAATTTATCCGTCCGATTACATCCTCCAGTGGGCGCAGACTGTACTGCAGAAGTCCGGTTCTTTCCCGACCGAAATCACCTTTACGACGTCTGCCTGGAACGCGTTCAAGAATGACGTGAAGGTGCTGAACAGCATCATCTGGCCCGGAAAGGTCGGCGGTTCCACGATCGAGCTGGGCGGTCGTATCGAACAGGGCGGTGTCTATATGGGGCGCTGGGGTCAGTTTGACCTTTATCTGTACAATGACTGGTACGTCGATCCGGATACCGATGAGGAAAATCCGATGCTGATCGACGGAACGATCCTTATGGGCGGGGCTGGTGTCGAGGGAACCCGCGCCTTCGGCATGATCATGGATCCTGACTTCGCATATGGCCCGCTTGCCTATGCTCCAAAGATCTGGACCGAGAAGAATCCCGCCCTCATCAACATGCTGATGCAGTCGGCACCGATCATGATTCCGTCCCGAGTGAACGCATCGTTCGCGGCGACCGTCATGGCGCCTGGTGCAGGTGTTCCCGGACCGACAGGAGTATAAGCGATGGCCGATAATCTGAAGCCTGAAGGCGAGTTTTCGAACGGGAAGGCTTCGTCAGCCCCCGCGAAGGAAAAAACCGTCAAGGTTGTGACGATCCGTCCTATCTATGACCAGCCTGGCGAGGACCCGATCGAGCCGGGAACCTTGCTGAATTGCTGTCCTGTCACGGCAAAATTCTGGATCCGTGCGGGTATTGTCCGGCTGCCTGCAGATCAGCAGGCCCAGCCTTCCTTTGTGGCAGATGCTGGTACCACCAAGTCTGCTCCGCTGCCGCCTGCACCTGAAATGGTGCCTCCGCCGGCACAGCCATCGTGAGCGGAAGCACCGGGCCGTTCGACTGGGATGGCCTGGTGCTCGGGCCATGCCAGGACGTCTTTGGTGAGGCGGTTGAATGGCTATCGGGGAGGGTGGGAAACTGGCAGCCCATCAGCGGTATCTTCGATGATGCCTATCGTCCAATCGACGTCCTTGGTGGCGGTGACGGGATGTCTCCTGTTCATATTACCACGACGCGGCCCATCCTCGGTGTACGGGAAGGTGCTTTTACGACGCCCCCAGAGCAGGGCGATCTAATCAGGGTTCGTGGGAAGGTCTATCGCATTCAGGAAGTGAGAACGGACAGCCACGGAGGGCTTCATCTCGAGCTCAATGATGCGACCGGAGAAAGTGATGCTCTACAGGGTGATTATCCGTGATCTCGCAGTCGCGGCACTTAAAAGTGCTGGCACAATGGCTGGTGAAAATGTCTTCGTAGGCCGGTCTTTGCCGATCGGGGAGAGCAACCTACCGGCACTATACCTGCAGATCTATGAGGACCGCGGAGAAAGCCCTGGTCCAGCGCAGGTCCAATTCAACCGCGTAGCCACGTTGGGGATGAGGGGATATGTCGCAGCTGGCACTCCGACAGCGGTTGAAGCATTGCTCGACAGGTTCGCGGAAGAAATCGAGCTGGCCCTGATGAGGGATGTGCCTCTTCAGGCAGCGCTCTGTGAGACGGCAGAATTTTCCACGGTGACGGAAGTGACCAGTGAGGGAAGTCGCCACATTGGCGAGTTCAAGATGATTCTGGGCTTCAAGTATATCGAGACCTACCCGCCTGATGGCGTACCGCTCACCGAAATTGACGCAACTCTCAAGACGGCAGACCAGCCCGTATTCGCGGGCATGACGGTTAAGTTCCCGTCCGAATAGGGAAATCCATGTTTGTAAAACCTGCTGACGGGCGAGCGGTACGCTGGCCCGGATCCATGCGGCTGCTCAAGTCGGGTGGTGAGAACGTGCCTGAAACCCCTTTCTGGCTTCTCGCCCTGAAGCATGGCGATATCGAAGGGGTCAAAGAGCAGGCCTCGCCCGCCGCGCCGGAGCCGGCTGCATCTCCTGAAATCCCTGAGCCCGAAAAGGAACCCGCGGCATGAGCGGATCCATCACGGTACCGAATTACTCGGACACGAACCGGGTTCCAGGTCTCTACTTCGCCCTGGACAATTCCAAGGCGAACACTGCAGCCACCACGCGGCGCGTGCTGATCATCGGTCAGATGGTCGCAGGGAGCGCTGTTGCCGGCGTGGCCACGCTCTCGGGTGGATATTCCGACGCGGTCAGCAAGTATGGGGCGGCCTCGCAGTGCGCCCGTCTGGTCAAGGCCTATCGGGCGGTCGACACGCAAGGTGAAATCTGGGTTCTTCCTCTGGCTGATGATGCATCAGCGACCGCTGCCACCGGCACATTCACGATTTCCGGCACCGCGACAGAGGCGGGAACGCTTCCGTTGTACGTCGGCGATCAGCTGATCAGTGTCGCGGTCAATGCGGGTGACACGGCGGATACGGTCGCTTCGGGTGTCGTAACCGCTGCGGGGGCTGTCTCAGGCCTGCCGGTATCCGTGACGTCGTCGACGGGGACGGTCACACTGACCGCGCTCAACAAGGGAATGTCGGGCAACGATATTCTCCTCGGGGTCGCGGTACTGGGGACGGCTGGTGGTCAGTCGGCTCCGGCTGGTCTGACGGTTGCTCTGGGCCAGATGTCAGGGGGAAAGACGAACCCGACAACGCTCGCGACGTCTCTCGCGGCACAGGGCGAACGTGTCTATGACCTGATCATTCATCCCTATACGGATAGCGGGTCCCTGACGGCGCTGAAGGCGTGGCTGAACGATACAGCGGGCCGTTGGTCGCCGATGCTGCAGCTCTACGGGCATGCCATCACGGCCTATCGTGGAACATACGGGCAGGCGACAGCTTTCGGGCTGACGCAGAATGACCAGCATGCGACGATCATGCCGATCGGGGACAGTCCGTCTGATCCTCTCTCCTGGGCGGCACAGGTGGCAGCGCGAACAGCGATGAGCATGCGGAGCAATCCGGCGCTGCCGATCACGGCCCTGTCCCTGACCGTCATGCCGCCGACAGATGCTGGCCGCTACTCGACAGAGCAGCGCAACAGCCTCCTGTATGATGGTCTCTCGACCTTTACGGTCGATGACAGCGGCACGGTTAATATCGAGCGCCTGGTGACAACCTACCAGACGAACGCCGCAGGCCTGCCTGACAACAGCTATCTCGATATCGAGACCATGCTGACGGCAGAGATCTGCATGCAGGACATGCGGATCTTCCTCGGAAGCCAGTATGGCGGGTGCATCCTTGTCGCGGACGGGACAAAGATCCCGGCCGGCGCCAAGGCGACCACGGCCAAGCTGATCGGCAAGGCCTGCGCCTCGCGGTACCGCTGGCAGGCGACTCAGCTCTGGGTTCAGAACGCTGACACATTCGCCGCCAACATCGTTGCGGAGAATGCGGGTAACGGCGTCGTCAAGCTGTTGATGCCGTACGACTTCGCCAATCAGCTGCGGATCATCGCCGGCAGCGTCCAGTTCGTGAAATCCTAAGGAGGGCCCATGTCGGGATCCGTATATCGTGGCCCCCTTGCGGGTACCGCGACCGCAACCATCAACGGCGTTGTCTATAACGTCGTTGGTGAATGCCAGTATCAGGCGGCAGGGATGCAGAACGAAACCCTCAAGGGACAGTCTGCTGTCGAGGGTTTCTCGCAGATGCCGGTGCAGGGTTTTGTCCAGATGACCCTGCGAGATCGCCGCGACACCAACCCGCTGGATTTCCAGGGGGCAAGCGGTCTGACCGTGATTATTGTCCAGGCCAATGGAAAGGTCGTGACGGTTGATGACGGCTGGCAGACTGAGAATATCAACATCAACACTCAGGAAGGCACGTTCGAGCTGCACGTTGAAAGCGATAGCGTGACCGTGGACGTTGTCTCATGAAGCGATTTGACGAGCCGAGCGAGGAGGAAATCCTTGCACAGCGCAGTGGCGCAGATACGGGCGGCGAAGCCACCAGCGACGACAGCCTGATCGTTCTGGATAGTCCTATCCAGTACAAAGGCGGCGAGTATCAGGAAATCAGGCTTTCTGAGCCTAATGTATGGAAAGTCCTCAAGGCAGCGCAGGTAGTTGGCGCCCGTCTGACAGACCAGAGCATGTATGATAGCCAGATCAACCTGGTCGCAGCCGTGGCGGGTGTGCCTGAGGGCGTCATAGGCGAACTTCCAGAAATGGAATTCAACTGGGCAATCGAATACGTCACGGGTTTTGAGGCCAATGCGCGGCGTGGACTGACTGACCCGAATGTACAGCGTTCGCTCGATTTGAGGCCTGAAAAATTCATTTCCTTCAATCCACCGATCGAGGGGAAGGGAGGGAACTCTTGGGGGGAAATGGTCCTACGGCCACCTCGGGTCACTGAGCGCCGGAAATACAAAGGGCGCGTAGCGCCTGGCACTGTCGAAAGTATCCTCCAGGCGGAAATGGGTATGGTCGAGGACGTGTCCGGCTGGGACTACGTTGCAATCACCCGGATGCCGATCAGCAAATTTGCGGAGGCGGCAGACTACCTGACGGGTTTTTCAATGGCTGGCCCGGCAACTGGGAAGCGTTTTCGATCGAGCTAGGTCAGCATTTTCCAGGTTGGACCAGAACCGAGGCAGAGAATCTGACCGGAGAAGAAATGTGGTTCTACTGCCGGGAAATCAATCGGCTGGCTGAAAAGCGGAAGCAGGAAAGCAGGAAAAATGGCAAATAAGGGCGTTAAGGTCACAATTAGCGCCGTTGATCGCGCATCTCAGACCGTTGAGCGACTGAACGCGCGAATTGCTGCCATGCAGGCTCCGGTTCGTCGGGCCCAAGCTGCCTTGGACCGGTTTTCCGGTGTTACCGGCCTGAGGCGGCTGCAGGGTGGGATTACTAGCCTTGAGCGTGCTGGTGTAGGGGCTTTCCGGTCATTATCCCAGATTGTTCCTGTGCTTGGGGGTATAACGGGCGCAGCTTCTCTGGCGGGCATCTATAGGCTGGCCAGCGCATGGGGGCAGTTCGGAACGAACCTGCGGACCGCGGCAAATTCCATGGGCATGGCCCCTGATCGCCTCATGGCGATGCAAAACGCGGCTCGTCTTTCGGGCGGGTCTGCTGATGCGATGTCCAGTGCCTTGCAGGGGCTTTCGCAGACCCGGTGGGAAGCTACGCACGGCTTTGCCCCAGAGGCGATCGTCCAGTTCAAGGCGCTCGGCATCAGTCTCCAGGAGCTCCAGCATCTGAAGCCTGATGAAATGTTTGAGCGGGTTGCCAAGCGTATCCGGTCGATCCGTGATCCGGCAGCCAAGGTGATCGCGGCAACTCAGATCTTCGGTGGCGCGGCTCAGGGGTTAATGCCGATCCTTCAACAGACCGAAGAGCAGTATCAGGCCAATGTCAGGCAGGCCGAACGGCTGGGAGTAATGAATCGAGCAGGGGCTGATGCTGCGGATCGGCTCAGGCACGCACAGTCGGGTCTGACAGAGGCGGTTGAGGGATTTGGGTATTCGCTGGCCCAGTCAGTTGAGCCTGTTATCACTCCTGTCGTTAATGAGATGCGGGACTGGATCGCAGCCAACCGGGAATGGATTTCTCAGGATATTGCCGGATACGTTCGCCATTTCATCACATGGCTGCGCACGGGCGGATGGAGCCAGATTAAGGGCGACATCAAAGGCGTCTATGATGAAGTTTTGCATGTCGTGGATGGCTTGGGGGGGTGGAAGGCAACCGGGAAAATCGCTCTCGGCGGGATAGCGCTTCTGTACTCAGCTCCAGTGTTGACTGGAATTGCCACGCTTACAGCGGCGCTACTCGGTGTTTCGACAGCCTTCGGAGGCATTGCGCTTGCGGCGGCGGGAGCGGTTGGCGCCTATGAAGTCTGGCAGCATTATAAAAGCCCGGATGCTGCTCCTGACCCGACGAATCATCTTGCGGTAGGGATTTGGAAAAAGGCTGGGGGTGAGCAGGCCCGCGCCCAGCAAGCTTACGATTATTTCCGGTCGCAAGGACGCTCTCGCAATGCAGCTCTAGGCATGGTGAGCAATATTGATCGGGAAAGTACGTTTCTCGAGACCAACTCAGGCGATAACGGAAAAGCTTACGGCCTTGGCCAGTGGTGGCCGAAACGCCAGGAGCGCTTCAAGCAGCTTATGGGGAAAGATATCCGCGACTCTACGTTTGCGGAGCAGCTCCAGTTTTACAACCTGGAGCTCAAAAAGGATTATCCCTACGCCGACGCCAACGTGAATATGGCGCGGACACCTGAGGCGGCGGCGCAAGCCCTGACCTACGGGTATGAGCAGCCAAAGCACCAGGACACCGAGGCTGCGATCCGTGGCGAAATGGCGGACCAGTGGGCCGGCAAGCTTGGTGATGCCAAGCTTCCACCGCCACCGCCGCCGACAGCGCCTCAAGGCCTCGATCAGAAGATTGCCCAGTTGCGCGTCGAAATCGATCACCGTAACGCCCCTCCGGGCTCGTCGGTGCAGGTGAAAAGTACGACACCAGGGCTGAAAGTTCACGCTATCAGCCAGCACCGGGCGATGGATCCGGCGCTGACTGCGGTGGGGAATTAACCCTCAAATCAGGGATGAAAAATTAACATGAGCGGCACTCTCGCCAGAACGGCGGCTGAATATCTTCAGTGCTCGTTCCGTGGGGTGCCGTTTGCTGTGATGGGCAACGGTGGCTCCAGCGGACGCAAACAGGCCGAGCACGGTTATCCCGGGCGGTCAGGGGTTTGGGTTGAAGACATTGGCAAAAAGGCGCGGCGGTATCGGATCCTCGGCTTTGTGTCCGGTGATCTGGCTTACGTGCAAAGGGACGCTCTGGTCATAGCTTCCGAACAGGCAGGAAGTGGCCTTCTGGTCCATCCTTCCATTGGGGCAATTAAGGCTGCATGCACGCGCTTTGAGTGGCGGGAGCGGGATGGGCGGCTGAATGTCGTGGATCTCGAGTTCGAGTTCGTCGAGCAGAAAAACCTACTCTCCACGCTGATCGTTACTGCGCTTCATGCGGCGGTCGCGGTCGCACGCATTGCGCTCTCCTCTGCGTCATCGTCCAGTTATTCCAGCCGTACATCATCAGCATTCGCGACCGGAGGATCTGCCATTGCGGCAGCCCGATCAGTAGCGGCCGGATGGGGTGACGGTGCTGTTTTGGCGATTGGCTCTTCGGAAGCGATGCAGTCTGCCGCCTCGGTTCTTCCTGGCAATAATGGCCGATACGCTTCTGGGGCAGGGGCTGAAACGGATGCGACGGCGACAGAAGACAGTGTTCTGGCAGCCCTCAGCGCCTCGCGGGCTTCCATCGATGAGGATGCCGCGACGATCATAGGCCTCACCACGGCAGCCGAGATTTCGTCGGCCGTGCAGGCCCTGACAGAAGCGCTTCGGGAGGCAATCGCAGATCCGGGCGTGCAAATCTCGCTTCTGTGGCCGCTGGCCTCATGTTCGGTCGATGTCATCAACTCAGCTGCCCCGATTGGTGCAGCGCTGGCCACTGCCCAGACCGAAACCGCTGCCCTGTGCCGGCGTGCTGCTCTGGCCTCGATCGCCCAAGCCTGCTCGGACTGGCGTCCCCCCTCGTCAGAGGAGGCGGAGGCAATGTGCGGCCGCGTGGTCGCGCTGTTCGAGGCTGAGGAATTAGTCGCGGCGGATGCGCAGGATGACACCAGCTGGGCGGCTCTGAAGGCGCTGAAGGTTCAGGTGTCGCAGGATCTGATGAAGCGGGCGGCAAAACTGCCTGACATCGTTACGATCGAACGGAATGCGCCTCTGCCGGCGCTGACACTGGCTCAGCAGCTCTATGCGGACGGCACCCGATCCGATGGACTGGTGAGTCGCGCCAATCCCGTTCACCCGGCATTCATGCCAACCGAGTTCGAGGCGCTGTCTTCATGAGTGGCATCATTGATCAGATCGGGCAGATCCTCGGCTATGGCGAGGATGCCCAGAAGACGGCTTCCGTCCTGATTAATGGGGCGCTGATCACGGGTTGGACAGACGTCACGGTGCGGTGCGGCGTCGATCTGATGCCGTGGGTGGCTGATCTCGGAATGACGTCCTATCAGCCCGATATCGGGACAGACGTGACGATCAGTGAGGGGGATGCCGTTCAGCTCTGGATCGGAACGGACCAGCTGATCACGGGCTATGTCGTCACAGTCGTTGAGGCTATCAGTGAGGAGCGGCACGAACTCCGGCTCCAGATTGCCAGCAAGAGTATGGACCTGGTGGACTGCTCGGCCGAGTTCTCAACCTATCAGATGAACTCGACGAACGCGGTCGCGCTCGCAAAGCGCGTTGCCCAGTTTGCTGATATCGATGTCAGCCAGATCAACGGGGCAGGGAACGTCGACCTTCAACAGTTCAGCGTCATTCTGACCGAAACGGCCTATGAGATCATCGAACGTGTCGCGCGCCTGGCGGGTGTTCTGTTCTATGACCTGCCTGATGGGAATGTAGCTTTCGCGGCTGTCGGAAGTCAGCGCATGGCCAGTAGCCTGATTTATGGCGAAAACGTCGAGCAGATGACCACTGTTCGAAGTACGGCGGGACGGTTCTCGAGTATCACCGCTGTTCTCATGACGACAGCGCTCCTATTCAGTGAGCCTGGGGACGCTGACTATGTTGGTCAGATGGATGCCGTCACATCCGGGGCGGTGGCAGAAGATCCTGGCATCGTCCGGACCCGCCCACTCCTGATCCCAGCCGAGCTCGGTGACCAGGACTATGCCATAACAACGAAAAGGGTTCAGTGGGAGGTGGCGCGCCGATATGGGCGGGCAAACACGGTCACTGTGACCTGCGACACCTGGCGCGACACGTCGGGTAACCTGTGGGCCGTCAATCACATGGCTCCAGTTCGCCTCATGAGCGGACGCGAACTGGATCTCGTTATTGCCGAGATTGTCTTTCGGCAGGGCGAGGATGGGACGCGGGCGGATCTGGTGCTGATACCGCCTGAAGGTCTGATGCCTGAGCCTCTGCTTCTGCCGGCCCTCTCCAATGAGGGAATTCAGGCGATCAACAGCTAGGAAATCAACATGTCCTCACTCGCCCGTCTGGCGCGTCGTGTCGCAATGGCCTTCGGCCTGGGGCGGCAGACGGCAGACACGAATGAGTCGCGTTCGACCTCGACGGTTCAGGTCGCGCTGGCAAGTGGTGAACTGCGGTCCGACGTGCCGGTAATGCAGCTCTATGGCTTCGCAAGTCGCTCGGTGCCAGGCAGTGACCTCGCGCTGATGTTTATCTCCGGTGATCGGACCCGCGCGGTGGCCGTGGCATCCGGGGATCAGCGGAACCGGCCGTCAGATCTCTCGCCCGGAGACGTCGCGGTCTATCATCCCCGGACCGGAAGCCGGATCTGGCTGAAAGGCGATGGATCGATCGAGATCAGCCCGGCCGCGAAAAAACTGACGATCAATGCAGAAGTGACTATCGCCGGCAGTCTTAACGCATCCGGGGATGTGAAGGCCGGGAAAATCTCTCTTCAGAATCATCTGACAACGGATGTTGAGTCTGGCTCCGGCAAATCCGGGCCTCCCGCATCCTCCTGAGGTAATCCGTGGATATTGCGATCATCTGGAACGCCCGGGAATGCCGGGGCGACTGGACCATTGTGTCCGGTGATCTGGTTCTTGATAACCCGCTGCGCTCAGCCGTGATGGTCAGCATTTTCACTGACCGGGTCGCTCCGGAGCAGCCTTCACCAGCGGATTCCGCGGTCGCCATTCAGGCCCCTGGGAATGCCGCCATGAGCGGTCTGAACGATCGTCGCGGCTGGTGGGGGGATGCCTATGAGCAGGACAAGCTGCCGATTGGCTCGAGGCTCTGGCAGCTGCGCCGCGCCATCAAGGCGGGTGAGCAGGCCGTTCTTCTCGAGCTCAAGGACATTCTCAAGGAATGCCTGCAGTGGCTCATCGATGACGGTGTTGCGACCAGTATTTCCATCCGGACGGCCTGGAGCGCAGTCAGCCCGAATACGGCTGAATTTGCGGTCAGCGTGTACGAACCGGGGGCGGCAACGCCTCAGACATTCCTGTTTTCGTGGGCCTGGGAGGGGCTGTAATGGCATTCAGTCGTCCGACGCTTACGGATCTGCGACAGCAAGCCCTGCAGGACATTCAGAACGGGGGAATTACAGGGGTCACCGCGCTCCTGCGGTTCTCGGTCCTCTATGTCCTCGCAATGGTCCTCGCGGGTCTCGCCCATCTTCATTATGGCTACCTGGACTGGATCGCAAAACAGGCGGTTCCCTGGACGGCGACAGGCATCTTCCTTGAGGCATGGGGTGGCCTCAAGGAAGTCACGCGCAAGCCGGCCACAGCCGCATCCGGACAGGTGTCGTTTCCGGCAACTGGAACGAAGACCGTTCCGTCAGGAACTGTGATCCAGATCACCGGCGGTCTTACAGCCGTCTCGACCGCGGACAGTGTCACGGCCAACGGAACAACCGTGGTGGCCTGCACGGTCCAGTCGGCCGGATCTGCCGGCAATGTCGCTGTCGGGGCGTCTGCAAGCCTGGGAAGCCCGGTCGACGGCATTCAGACTGTCGGATCCGTGACGGTTGCCTTTACCGGAGGTGCTGACGTCGAGAATGACAGTGATCTCCGGACACGCGTCCTTGATGCGTTTGCGGAAGGTGGGGAAAACGGTGCCGCGAAAGACTATATCAAGTGGGCCACGGCCATCAGCGGTGTGACGCGCGCCTGGGTCAATCCTAACGGATACGGTCCCGGCACTGTTGTCGTCTATTTCGCAATGGACAATGTCCGAAGTTCTCAGGGCGGCCTTCCTCAGGGCAGCGACGGCGCTGCGGCGGGCGAGGGGCGATATCAGACTGCGACTGGTGACCAGCTGCTTGTCGCCAATGCGCTTTATACGCAGCGTCCGGTTACGGCTCTTGTCATCGTCTGTGCGCCAGTCGCCCAGGCAGTCGATTTCATCGTGGCCGATCTTGGGGATGGAAACACGACGGCCAATCAGGCCCTGATCACTGCGGCGCTGCAGGATATGTTTACGCGCCTCTCTGGTCCCGGGGTAACACTCTACCAGAGCGCGTGGACAGAAGCGCTCGGGGCGCTTGACCTTGACCAGTTCTCAGTCACGTCGCCGGCCGAGACTATTGCCGCGGCGAATGTCGGATCTATGCCGGTACTCGGCTCGATCAGCTTTGCGTCCTGATTATGGGGGCTCCTGTTTTCTCGGCGGATGACTTCCGCCAGGCGCTCCTGAGGCTGCTCCCTCGAGGGGCTATCTGGTCCCGCGAGGCGAACGCCTTGCCTTCCATGCTTGCTGCAATCTGGGGAAAGACATTCGCCCGGAACAGCCAGCGGGCCTCCGACCTCCTGACAGAGGCCTTTCCTCTCACGACGACTGAGCTTCTGAACGAATGGGAGGAAACCGCAGGCCTGCCGGATCTCTGCGCAGGGGAAAGTCCGACGGTTGCTCAGAGGCGCGCGCAGGTCATTGCCCGTCTGACTGATAGCGGGGGCTCATCCGTTGCCTATTTCGTAGCCTTTGCGGCGGCTCTTGGTTTTGAGATCTCCATAAAGGAATACGCGCCCGCCCGGGTTGATCAGTTCAAAATGGGTGATGCTCTCGGCGCTGAAGAGTGGGCCTACGTGTGGACCATAGAGGCCCCTGGCTACACGCCCGTCTATTTCAGAACAGATGTCAGTGGAATGGGTGAACCTTTGCAGGCCTGGGGAAATCAGGTGCTCCAGTGCGAGATCAGGGCGAGATGTCCGGCACATACTCTGGTTCTGTTTGCACAGAACGGAGAAAACCTCATTTCCGATTTTGGCCCCGACATTATTTGAGGAAAACTTTCGTATGTATCGGATCGACAACAGTACGGCGCTCGCAACGCTGCCGGCGATGTCTGCTGCGGGCTCTCCGGGATATTTCACGGGCGGCAATCCCGCGTCAGGTCTTTCGGCAACGATCATGACAGCCGACTGGGCGAATAGCGTCCAGGAAGAGCTTATGTCCTTCTTGGGAGCGGCCGGTGTCACGGCCGTCAAGGGGGCAAACAATCAGGTTCTGGCTGCCGCCCGCATGCTGCTCGGTCTTCCGACCGAGATGGTGCAGACGCAGGCCACAGGCAATTTCACCGTACCGGAGGGCGTCTTCCGTGTTCGCCTCCGGTTCCGTGGAGGCGGTGGAGGAGGGGGCGCAGGAGGTAGCAATTCGACCAGTGCCGTCTCTGCCGGCGGCGGCGGCGGCGCTGGGGCGTACCTCGATGTCATTCTCAATGTCCAACCGGGAAATAATGTCTCCTGGGTCATTGGCGCGGGAGGTTCTCCGGGCGCCTATAACGGCACATCCGGCACGTCTGGCGGCGATACGATCGTCTATCTCTCCGGTATGGAAGTAGCCCGGGCAGCTGGAGGATCGGGCGGTGCGAACGCCACTTCCGGGGGCGTTGGGAAAGGTGGAGCAGGCGCCGCTTATTCGATCTCAGGAAATTCGATTGCTGGATATGAAGGTCATGCCGGCCCTGGCGGCGGCTACGGTGTGTATGCCGGCGCGTACCAGGGATGGGGGGGCGTAGGCGCCCCGTCTTATGGTTACGCAAGTGTGCAGGTCACCGGCCAGAATACTGCGGGCCTATCTGGGTCTCCAGGTGGCGGAGGCTCTGGTGGAACAGGTGAAAGTAATGGCGGTGCAGGTATCGCGGGGGAATTGACTTATGAATACTGATGCACAGGTCTTCGCCATCTATCTGACCGCCGCCACGACTGACCATCCTGCCGGATATGTCGTCAACAACGTGGTCTGTGATGGTTCCTCAACGCCAACTGTCTCAACGGGACAGGCTGCAGTTGCGGATCCTGACCGGCAGTATCCGATCGGAAGCGCCTACACTGTCAGCGCATCATGACCTGGGCGCCATGCCAGCGGGTCGTGAAAGCTGACGTCCCACCGTCCTTCAGGGTTCGGGGTATTTCCGCCCCCGTTCTGCTTTGTTGGCCAGGGG
>NZ_JABCQG010000011.1 GCF_015244565.1 Gluconobacter vitians
GACATGGGAGCCCGACCGGCCATTCCCGCGAAACGACGCGATGCACCTGTTGCCTGCCCCAAATGGGCCTATCGGTGTCGGCACATGGTCGAGAACCTCTGGGCGCGCCTCCAGGAGTGGCGTGCAGTCGCGACCAGATACGAAAAAACAGCAACGTCGTTCCTCGCGGTCATCCACATCGCTGCCGCAGCAGACTGGATCAAGCCCTAACAGGCCCTAGTATGCGGCAACGGCGTCTTCGAGGCGCCGTTTCACGCGCTTCACGACGTCCGACCAGTCCCCGAAACGGGTCTGGCGGATGATCGTCATCTGTGGATACCAGGGCGTATCATCGCGCCCGTGAAGCCAGCGCCAGCAGTTATTGACGCGATCCATCATAATAACAGGCTTGCCCAGTCCGCCCGCCAGATGAACGGCTGATGTATCCACCGAGACGATGATGTCGAGGTTCACCATCAGCGCCGCCGTGTCGTCCATGGTGCGACATTCGGGCATGAAATTGATCAGCTCGCCCGGAAAATCAGGGATCTGCTCGGCCGGGCGATCTTTCTGCAGGGAATAGAAACTTGCACCTTCAATGTCGGCCAGAGGGGCGAGGGCGGAAAGCGGCATGGAACGCTGGCGGTCCACCATGAGCGCCGCCGTATCTTCAGGCCGCGCTGCCCCGGCCCAGACCAGACCGACCCTGAATTTGTGATCATCCTGCAGGCGCTGACGCCATATCTCGGCTTTCCGACGGTCCGCACTGAGATAGGGGACGGGGGCGCCCATCGCGTCCGGCGTGCCGGAAAAAGCGCGGGGCAGGCTGATGAACGGGCAGTGATAGTCGTATTCCGGCGTCTCGCCACCAAACTGAACTTCTGCAACCCCGGCGACACGTTCGCAGATCGCCGCCAGTGTCTCGGTGCCCCAGATATGGACGATAGCGCCTGTCCGGGCGAGGGGCGGGATGTAGCGCAGATACATCAGCGTATCGCCCAGACCCTCCTCCTGCGTGACGAGGACGCGCTTGCCTTCTAGGTCCAGCGATGGGGAAATATTGGGCAGGAGCCGGTCCAGCGGCATGCTGGTATGGCCCGGCAGACCGAAACGCCATTCATGTTCAGCCCAGCCTTGTGCCATACGGCCGCTCTTGAGCATGGTAATCGAATGGTTCAGTCGCAGACGGGGGTCTTTCGGGGCCATCGGGACCGCCTGCCGGTACAGATTGGCTGCTTCCTCCATCCGCCCCAGGCTGCTGAGGATACAGGCCATGTTGCAGATCGGTTCCCAGTCATCCGGGTCGCCTTCACACAGATCATTCATGACGGAGAGAGCACTGTCGAAGCGCCCTGTTTCCGTCAGAAGAAGGGCAAGCAGGTTGAGCGTGGTGCGGTTGTCCGGACGGCACTGCAGGCTCTTGCGCAGGAGGAGTTCGGCCTGATCGAACCGGCCGATCTGGATCAGTACGGTCGCTTCGGCATCCAGCAGACGTACATCATCCGGTTTGCGTCTGCGGCAGATCTCCAGCAGCGGAAGCAGGTCGTCCCGCCGACGCATGGCCACGGCTTCGTCCAGCAGCAGGGAAACAGCATGCGGGCCGGCATTGATGCTGGCCTTCTCAAGCTGCTCCGCACAGTCCTCGTAACGGTGAAGATGAAACAGGGCGCGGGCGCGGACATAATGGAGCGCAGGAATGTCCAGACCTTCTTCCGGAGCAGGGCCGGCAAGAGCAAGGGCCTGCTCTGGGTCTTTGCGGGTCAGGGCGTCCTGCGCCTGGGCCAGACGGTCGGCCGGGCTGCTCTGTTCCGGTCCGGTCGCAGGTGCCGGATCATCGAGGGCTGGTCTGTCCAGACTGGCAGACATACGGATCTCCTAGTCCGAGGCCGCCGATGTCATGTCTTTCAGGGCCTCCAGGATGCTTGCTAGCGTATAAGGCTTCGAGATGAAACGGTCCCGTGCAGGATCGCCGGATGTCTCGTCACGTCGCAGGTCGCCATGGCCGCTGATATAGATGACCGGAAGATCGGGCCAGCGCTCGCGGGCCGGATGGACAAGGCTCATGCCGTCCCTGTCCGGCAGGGTCATGTCGGCCACAAGCGCATCCAGCCGGCACTCCGCGCCGATGATGGCACGGGCCTCGGCGCAATTGTCCGCTTCCCTTACTGTCAGGCCACTATCCAGCAGAAATTCCGCCAGACAGGTTCGAATAAGGAAGTCGTCTTCGATCAGCAGAACGATAAGGGAAGGGGCCATATGGGTTACGAAGACCAGTTCTTTTCAAAATCGCCATAAAGCGTCAGACCGCCATCCACATACAGGGTCTGGCCCGTGATGTAGGTGCTGTCTTCAGCGGCGAGGAACGTGACGGCATCCGCAATCTCGCGGCTCTCACCCGGACGCTTCATCGGGATATGGCCTGAGACAGCCTTGTACTGCTCGGGATCGTTGACCCAGGACATGTTGATCGGCGTCACGATGGCACCCGGGGCCACGGCATTCACGCGGATGCCACGGCTGGCATATTCGAGCGCCAGCGTACGCACGATGTTGCCGACGGCACCTTTGGAGGCGGAATAGCCCAGATAATGCGGCTTGGGGATGATCTGGTGAACGGAAGAGTTCACGATGATCGTGCCCTTGATGCCGTTCTCCAGCCAGTACCGGATGACTTCACGGCAGGGGAGCATCACGCCGGTCACATTGACGGCCATCACACCTTCGAAGTCTTCGAGCTCGATGTCCTCGGACGGTGAAGCAATCTGATAGCCTGCATTGCAGACGAGCACGTCCAGACCACCCATGGCCTTGATGCTCTCGGCAACCAGGCGCTTGACGTCCTCTTCCTTGGAAATGTCACCCGTGGCGATCGGGTGCTCTCCGCCAGAGACCTTGGGCAGCTTGTCGCGGACCGCGATCAGCTTGTCTTCCTTGCGGCCGTTGAGGGCGACCTGCGCGCCTTCTTGGGCAAAACGAAGCGCGGTCGCTTCTCCAATTCCCTGGGATGCCCCGGTGACGAGGACTTTCTTGCCGGCGAAACGGTCTTTGTAAGGGGCAGGCATGTGGCCTCACCTCTCCTTGTGAATGCAGGTTTGAAACCGTGACTGAAAACGCATCGTGAAACGCATCGTGAAAAAGGTCTTCCGTGTCGCCAACGCGGAAGACCCCATCCGGGATGCGAAGAAAACCACATCCTGATCCATATTGGAGAAGTGCAGGCTTTTCAAACCGTGCCCTTGGCCGCGCTTCAGGCGGCCTTCATGGTCTTGGTCAGGTTTTCGAGCACCTGCGCCGGATCGACGTTTTCGAGCACGGCGACTTCAGCGACGAAACGTTCCTGTGCCGCTTCGAACAGCTTGCGCTCGGAGAAGCTGCCATCGAGGCTGTCCACGTTGCGGCGCAGATCACGCAGAACCTCGGCAATCTGGATCAGATCACCGGAGTTGATCTTTTCCTGATAGGCCACGGCACGGCGGGCCCACATGCCCTTGCTGACATGCGGCTTGCCCTTGATGACGGTCATTGCCTTGTCAACGATGTCGCGCGTGACGATCTTGCGCAGGCCGGCCTTGCGGGCCTTCGCCAGCGGGATGCGGAGCGTCATCTGGTTGCCGGGGAACGAGATCTGGATCATCTCGATCACGGTATCGGCGACATCGACCATGCCGATCTTGTCCACGCGCCCGACACCATGGGCAGCGTAAACAATGGAGTCACCTTCGCGGAACGGGTCCGTATCCTGGTCCGGGTCGGTCTGACGGGCAGTGTTGTTGGCTGCGACACGAGCCATTTCATCGGTCATGCCGCCCTTCTGGGGGCTTTTGAACGTGTTCATAGCCGCAGGTTATAGCAGAAAAACCCTCTCCTGTCTTGCCCGTTCGCAAGACAGGCCGCCCTGGGGCCTTCGTGGCGTCAGGGCTGAACGCCGTGGATGGCCTGGATGGGCTCGGGCGGGGTATCGCCGATCGGCTGCAGCAGGTCACGTTCGATCGTCCGTGCCATCGTCAGCATGGGCAGGGCGTGGACGCTCTGCTTGAACGGTTCCTGAAGGTCACGGCCGCTGCGATCGAGCATCTGGAACAGCATGCCGATGATGCTGGAGCCCAGTGGCGTGATCCAGCCGAGCGTCTGCACGGCCGAAAGCGGCAGGATGATGCAGAACAGATGCGTCGCGATTTCCGGCAGCATGGAATACTGCGCGGGCAGGGGCGTGTTCTTGATCCGCTCCAGTCCGCCCTGCGCATTGGCGATGTCGGACAGGATACGGTCCACCGTGCCATGGACGGCACCATCGATTCCCTTAAGTTCGACCTCGTCCCGGACACCCAGACCGATCTGATAGAGCAGCATGTTCGCCGTGTTCGAGCAGGAAAAGACCTTCTCATACATCTCAGGCGTCAGTAGCCTTTTCGTGTCCTCATTGGGCGGATCGCCCCTCAGCGCCGCGCGCAGGACATGCGGATAGGCTGCCATGGCGCGGGCCAGATCCGGACGTCCTCCCAGAAGGGTTGCGGCTTCACGACCGAAGGAGCGGCAGTTATTGGTGATCGCACCCCACAGAGTCCGGCCTTCCCACCAGCGGTTATAGGCTGCGTTGTTGCGCATGCTGAGGAAGATTGCGAGCGCCGAACCCATCAGGGAAATCGGGAGCGACGGCTGTTCCATCCAGTCCTGATGGTAGATCTGGAACAGGACAACCACGACGAAGTCCCACAGCGTCAGGATGATCAGGGGCGGCAGGGATTCCCGGAACAGAATGGCCAGTCCATGCGGACGGTTGACGATCAAACGGCTGTCTCCTCGGATGGATGGAAAAGTCCATTCAAAGCCTAGCTGTGAAGTCTGCCGGGGGCCAACACCAAAGGGTGTCTGTCACTTTACTTTCTTTTGCAGCGATCAGAACCGCCTCTTGCCGCGCGCCTGTCCCATACGACACAGTGTCTGCACTTTTGAGAGGAGATTGATGTTATGGACGTGACCGCAGCCATTGCGTTCGAGGCCGGCAGGCCGCTGGAAATCGACACGGTTCAGCTCGAAGGCCCGCATGACGGGGAGGTACTGGTCGAGATCATGGCGACCGGACTGTGCCATACCGATAAGTACACGCTCTCCGGTCAGGACCCCGAGGGCCTGTTTCCGGCCATTCTCGGGCATGAGGGTGCAGGCATCGTCCGGGAGGTCGGCGCCGGGGTGAAGCATCTCAAGCCCGGCGATCACGTCATACCGCTCTATACGCCCGAGTGCCGGGAATGTCCGTCCTGCCTGTCACGCAAGACCAATCTGTGTACGGCAATCCGCAGCACGCAGGGCAAGGGCGTGATGCCGGACGGCACGTCCCGCTTCTCTTATAAAGGGCAGCCGATTCATCACTATATGGGCTGCTCCACTTTCGCGAACTTCACGGTCCTGCCGGAAATCTCACTGGCAAAAATCCGGCCCGACGCGCCGTTCGACAAGGTCTGCTATATCGGTTGCGGTGTGACGACCGGCATTGGCGCCGTGCTGTTCACGGCCAAGGTCGAGCCGGGATCGACCGTTGCGGTGTTCGGGCTGGGTGGCATCGGGCTCAATGTCATTCAGGGTGCCAAAATGGTCGGGGCGAACCGGATCATCGGCATCGACATCAATCCGGGCCGCGAGGCCATGGCCCGCAAGTTCGGCATGACCGACTTCGTGAACCCGAAGGATCTCGGACCGGATGGCGACCTTGTCGGCCATCTGATCGAGATGACGGGCGGTGGCGCGGACTACACATTTGAGTGTGTCGGCAACACGACGCTGATGCGTCAGGCGCTGGAGAGTGCGCATCGTGGCTGGGGTGTGTCCTGCGTTATTGGTGTAGCCGGGGCAGGACAGGAAATCAGCACGCGGCCGTTCCAGCTTGTTACGGGACGCCGCTGGATCGGCTCGGCGTTCGGGGGCGCGCGCGGACGAACCGATGTGCCGAAGATCGTGGAGTGGTACATGGAAGGCCGGATCGATATCGACGATCTCATCACCCACAAGCTCAAGCTCGCGGATATCAATCTGGGCTTCGATATGATGAGCCGCGGTGAGAGCATTCGCACCGTCGTGGAGTACTAAGCATGTCCGACATCGAAGTTCTGGCGCATCACGCCTGTTTCGACGGCTCCCTGCGGTTTGTCCGGCACAATTCGCAGGCGCTCGGCGTTCCCGCGACGTTCGGCATCTTCCTCCCGAAAGAGGCTCTGGCGGGGCAGAAAGTCCCCGTCATTCATCTGCTGGCCGGACTGACGGCCACGCAGGAGACGTTCCTCATCAAGGCCAATGCCATCCGCTTTGCCGCCGAGCATGGCATCGCACTGGTGGCTCCCGATACGTCCCCGCGCCATACGGGGACAAAAGGTGAGGACGACAGTTATGATCTTGGATCGGGCGCGGGCTTCTATATTGATGCCACGTCCGAACCCTGGAGCCATCACTACCGGATGGAGACCTATGTCGGCGAGGAACTGCCTGCGCTGACAGAACGGCTTTATCCGCTGGATGGTGCCCGGCGCGGCATCATGGGGCATTCCATGGGCGGGATGGGGGCGCTGCTTCAGGCGCTGAAATATCCCGATCGCTGGAGGACCGTCTCGGCTTTCGCGCCGATTTGCCATCCGAGCATCGTACCCTGGGGGCAGAAAGCGTTCGACGCGTATTTCGGCGGCGATCCGGCGAAATGGCAGAGCTGCGACCCGACGCTCCTGTTGCGCTCGGGGCATACGCATCCGTCCACCATTCTCGTGGATCAGGGGCTGATGGACCAGTATCTGGCCGATCTGTGCCCGGATGCGCTGGAGGAAGCGGCCAGAGAAGGCAAACAGTCTCTCGAACTCCGTCGCCATGCCGCGTATGACCATTCCTACTGGTTCGTGCAGAGTTTCATCGCGGACCATCTGACCCACCATGCCAAAGGGCTTTCCGCGTGAAGCGTTCCGTTCTTGTCGCTCTTTTCCTGCTGGGGGGCTGTGTCTCGCAGGCTCCAACCGGGCCTTCGATCACGCCCACAGCCCATACCGATTTCCGGCATGACACGCTGGCCCTGACCTGGCAGCCGGGTTTCTGTGCCACGGGCGGCGGATGTGAATGGGACCAGACGCATCGCATCTCGATCGGTCTGCACGGACTTTGGGCGTCCGAGCCACATGCTCTGGAAGCACAGGGCGTGCCGGTGCAGGAATGGTGGTCCAAGGGCTGTGATCTCTATGATCACAACGACACCCCGCCGCAGCTTCTGCCGACAACGGTCGAGGCGCTCCGGGGTGTTATGCCGCATCTGAAGAAGCCGCTTTACATGCATGAATACACCAAGCATGCGCGCTGCTTCGGCTATGATGCGGACCGCTTCTTTATCACGTCCATGGAAATGCGGGACCGGTTTGCGGCCTCGGCTTTCGGGCTATGGCTGGCACAGCAGGCAGGATTTCAGGTCAATCGAGATGACATGCTGGCCACCTTCGCGCGTCTGATGAACGTCCGGGACAGCCGGGTTCTTCAGGTCCGCTGCGAACCGGCCCATAACGGCCAGATGGTGCTGACACAGCTCTGGTTCACGCTGGACCCGAAGAAGCTCTCGCGCTTCCCGTATGAAGGGGCTTACCTGTCCTCACCGGACGATCAGAACGGCTGCCCGGCCACGTTCCTCGTGCCGGGCTGGACCGCGCCGTCTGCGGCTGATCAGCGGCCGTAAAGCTCTTCGGCGCTGATTTCGGGCTGCGAGGTGTCGCGCAGCCCGTCCGGCGTCACCCCGTGATAGAAACAGCTCCGCCGACCGGTATGGCAGGCCACGCCGGTCTGGTCGACGATCATGAGAACGGCGTCCATGTCGCAGTCGAGCCGGGCTTCGATAAGCTTCTGCTGCTGACCCGAGGTCTCGCCTTTGCGCCACAGTTTCTGGCGGCTGCGGGACCAGTAGCACACGCGACCCGTCAGAAGTGTCTCGCGCAGGGCGTCCGCATTCATCCAGGCGAGCATCAGCACCACGCCGTCCGGCGCCTGCGCGAGCGCGGAAATCAGGCCGTTCGCGTCGAACTTCACCTGCGCGATGATGTCATCGACAACGGACGGGGCGGGGGGAACATAGGTCACGAACGCATCTCCTCGGGAAACCAGACGGGCCACGCTACAGAAAGCGGCTGTCCATTGCACGTCAGGTCCGGCGAGGACCAGGCCTCCCGGCGCAGCATGGCGAGCGCCCGGTTTCCGCTGCGGGAGCGGATGTCGCCCACTTCACGCTCGCCGGAAACGATGACACCACCTTCGTCGGGGAACGTGCCCTCCGACAGGACAACCGGCAGCAGGCGGCGCTTGACGAGGCCGCGGTAATGGGTGCGGGCGGTCAGTTCCTGCCCCATATAGCAGCCCTTTTTCCAGGATACGCCGCGCAGGAGGTCCATGTCGGCTTCGAGCGCCAGCGTCTGCTCGCTCTCGAAATCCATGACGTCGGGCAGGCCGAGCAGGAGGCGGCGTTCCAGAAACGCGGATGGTGTCTCACCGCTCTGATCCGTTCCGGACACGATGGCCCGCCAGCCTGCACCCTCACAGCGCGGATCGGGCGCGCTGCTGAGTGCATCCGGTGGCACGGAGTGGCTGTCCGCTCCGGTTATAACGCGCAGATCCGTCCTCTCGATCTGCACATCCGCACGCAGGCGAAAGCGTGACAGGCGTTTGACGAGCATGTCGGCATGATCTGCCGCGCAGTCCATCAGGATCCGGTCCTGCGCTTCATACAAAAAGAACTCGCTCAGCCAGCGTCCCTGCGGCGTGAGCAGCGCACTCCAGACCGCCGTCGCGGGCGTCAGATCCTGGACGTCATTCGTGATGAGGCCCTGAAGAAAGCTGGTCCGGTCCGACCCCGTAAAAGACAGGACGGCGCGGTGGGAGAGAGATCCATGCATGTATGATACCGCAGTTTCGACGGTTTCCAGCAAAACCACCATGTTGGAAAACTGCCTGACCATAACGGCGAAATCTGCGGGCCGCCATATCCGTGTCGGACCAGTATGCTTAAAAGTCGGTTGGGCAGATCATGTAGAAATGATGGGTTTCTGATGTAAGCCTCTGTTTCGGACCATGGCTGCGGGTTGCAGTCTGGCAGTACTCGGGGGATATTGCCGTATCGCGGTAGTACGGCCCTGTTCCGCGACCCCGTGCCTGTCCGGAGAGAGAAGACGTTGTCAGCCGCAGAAATCGTGGACCCCACCCAGAGCCCTGCCAGCGACCGCCGCCGGATCTTTCAGATCCTGGGTCCGCTCGTGGGCGTGCTTCTGGTCATCGCCGCGATTACGGGCATCAGCCTTCACAACTACCAGACGACCCGCACGGGCGTGATTTCGCTTTCCAACGACCTTCTGCGCAGCCAGCAGCGCTATGTGACACAGGAAGTCAGCGACTATCTCGCCCCGGCCTCCATCGGCGCCCTGATCGCACAGGACATGTTCCGCGATCCGCTGACGAATGCCACGCCTGACACGTTCATGCTCTATGGCCGCTCCATCCTGACGCACACGCCTCAGGTGGACAGCTTCTATATTGCGAATGATCAGGGCCAGTTCTGGATGATTACGCGCCACGGTCAGGACGGGTTCGAGCAGACCCATTTTCAGACCGATGACGGCAAGCAGGTCTATCATCACGTCTATACGGACAAGGACGGCAACGTTACGGGTGAAAGTTCGGACCCGGCGGAAGGCTACAATGTCGTCACCCGTCCGTGGTTCGCAAAAGCCGTCAAGCATCAGAACGACCCGGAGCGGCAGCTCCACTGGACCGATCCCTATGCCTATATTTCGACCCATCAGTTCATCATCACGGCCTCGCTCGCCTTCGATGGACATGACGGGCACAAATCGGTCTTTGCGATCAACATTTCGCTGAACCAGCTGACGTCCTTCCTCAACAAGCTTCAGGTCGGGCGGAGCGGGCAGGCCGTGATCGTGGACATGCACGGCCAGATCATTGCCGGGCACAATGTTGCGGAGGGGCAGGACCCGAAGACTTTCGATCCGGGGAATGTGTTCCTCGATCCCAAGACGCAGCCGGTCTTTATCCATGCGCTCAACCGCTTCCGCATCAAGGGACCGGGCACGGGCGTGGTGCAGGCGCGGGGCAGGAATTACGTCACCATTGCCTCCGAACTGCCCTTCGTGCACCGGCACTGGGTGCTGCTGCTGAATGCCCCGGAGAGCGATTTTGCCGATTTCGCACAGACCGCGCGGCGGCAGAATATCGGATTTTCGCTGCTGGTGGTCGGACTGGCGTCCATTCTGGCGCTCGCACTTGTTGCGCAGGGGCGACATGTGGAGCGTCTGCGCAAGCGGCTCCAGCGCGGACGGGACCAGGTCAGGGCAGAGAATGCCTCGCTGCTTGAAATCGCCAGCACGCCGGACCTGTTCGATCCCGCGCATGAAGTGCCGATCCTGACCGAAGCCCTGACGGCCCGGACCAGCGCGCGGCGTGCCAGTCTGTGGCGACTGCTGCCCGATGGCGACCGCCTGCTCTGCGAGGATGCCTTTGATCCCGCGCGTGACGTGCACAGCACCGGCGTCGAAATCAGTCAGCGTGAAAATGGCAAGCTGTTCGAGGCTCTGGAAGAGGGCCATACCCTCTCGATCGCGGATGCGTCGCAGGACGAGCGGACACAGAACTTCCAGCGCGTCATCATGAGGGCCGTAGGCGCCAATACGCTGCTGTTCCAGCCGGTCCGCAACGCGCATAAAACGGTCGGCGCGATCGTACTGGAAGATCCAGGCCAGCCGGAGACGATGGAACATATCATTGCCATCGTGGCGTCCATCGTGGCCCTGCGCTTTGCCAAACCGTTCGACGGGGCCGCGGAAGACAGCAAGACGGGTCTTACGGTTCCGGCGGAAAAGCACGATACGCGCTTTGACGAAGGCTTTCTGCTGGCCCCGTCGGATACAACGGCCGGAGAACCGGTGGCGGCGGGCGTGTATCCGCAGGTGCCGGTCATGGTCATCTCCTTCGTGGACCCCTATGCGCCGGACCGCGACAGCATCGCGCGCGCCATGAACGTCATCCGCGCGCTCAGTCTGGAGATCCAGAAAATCGCGCGCGACAGCGGACTGTTCTCCGTTCAGGTGGTGAGCAACCGTCTTGTTCTCGTGGGTGGCTGCTCGCAGACGCCGGACCCGTCCGCTGCCGTCCGGCTGGCGGACGCAGCAGTCTCGATCCGCGAGGCCTGCCTGTCCTCGCTGGCCGCGGCGGATCTCGACCCCGTCTTCCGGATTGGCATGGATGTGGGATCGGTCATGGCCTCCGAACTCGGAGAGTCGCCTTCGGTCTTCAACATCTGGGGCGATGCGCTCAACGGCGCTGAACTCCTGACCGGCAGCGCGCCGGATGCGGGCACGATCCAGGTCTCCGAACAGGCCTATATGATCCTGCGTGAACATTTCCTCTTCCGTGCCCGGGGCATGTTCTACCTTCCCAATAGCGGGATCACCCGCAGCTTCATTCTGGCGGGCCGTCGATGAAAATGCTGCGCAATTTCGACCGGATTACGATGGTCCGGAGCATGCTGGTGCATCTGGGATATTTCTCCCGCACGCAGATGCGCTTCACGCTCATGATGATCGGTGCCGGCTGGGGCATCATGCGTGAGGCTACCCGGCTGACGACCTGGCGGCGGACGGTCCGGATCGAGTTCTGGACCTCCCTGCATCAGGCTGTTGGCGGCGGGATCCTGAGCACGCTGGTGACGGCGGCGCTGACGGGGTTCGGTATCGTGGCGCAGACCGTTTACTGGCTCGGCTTTGCGGGCATGGCGCAGATGACGGGCTCCATTCTGTCCACGGTGCTGGTGCGTGAGATCGCGCCGGTTCTGGTGGGGGTGATCCTGCTGGGACGCTCCGGGATGCTGATGCTGACCGAACTCGGGACGCTGACGACGGGCGGGCAGATGCGGTCCATGACCGGGATGGGCATTGATCCGTTCATTTCCTTTCTGGTGCCACGCAGCCTGGCCATGACGATCAGCGGCTTTACGCTTGGCATCATCTTCAGCGCGACCGCACTCCTTGTGGGGTATGCGGTCTGCCGCGTCGAGGATGCGATCACGATGCCGATCTGGGCATTTCTGGATCAGGTCGTCAGCAGCGTGAAGCCGATCGATTATATCGTGATCCCGGCCAAATTCATCTTCAGCGGTTACGCCGTGGGCGTCTGCTCGTGCCTGTCGGGCATGGACGTGACGACAGAAGATGATCTGTCGAGCATGATGCCCCGCGGATTTGCGCGCGGAATGCTGTCCATTATGGCCATCAACGTCGTCTTCAGTGTGTGTTTCGATGGCTGAACCTGACGACGTCTTTCCGAATTCGCTCGATGCCCGTCTGGAGCTTCTGGATGCGCGGCCGCGCTTTGATGAAAGCGGGCTGGTCTCCAGCCGCTATAATCTGCGTCTCAATTCGGGGGAATGTGCCCTGATCGAGTGCCGGGACATGGGGCAGGCGGCCCTGTTTGCCGATATGTGCGTCGGGCTGATCCCGCTTGATGACGGGCATATCCGCTGCATGGGGCTCGACTGGGCCGATCTGGACGAACGGCGTAGCAACGCGCTGCGGGGCCGGATCGGCCGTGTGGTCATGACGGGCGGCTGGGTGGACCTGTACGGGACGCATATGAACATCCTGTGGCCACAGTTGCACCATACCCGCACACCGATCGAGAAGCTTCAGGCCCAAGCGGTGCATCTGGCCGTGAGGCTTGGTCTTCCAGGCCTGCCAGTCGTTCCGCCAAACCGCCTGTCGTCCATGGATCGGCAGCGTGCGGCCTGTGTCCGGTCCATGCTGGGCGAACCTGCGCTCCTGCTGCTGGAGCACCCGATGGAGGGGGCGTCCGTCAGTCTGATGGAGGCGTTCCTGTCTCTCGTGACCAATCTGCGGGACCGCGGATGTGCGGTGGTCTGGATGGCTCCGGATGAAAGCGGGTGGGGGGATTATGCGTCCGATGCCACCATCCGCCTGCGCCTTTATGATGACGGACTGTTTTCGATGCGAGGTTCCTGATGTTTCGCGTACGCCAGACCGAGACCGCCCGTCCGCTCTTTCAGAACCGCTATGCGGATGAATGGGTCGGGCTGCTTGTCCTTGCCGCGATCGTCCTGTTCTCGGTGGCCGTCGTGGAAGCCGGTTTCCTGCGCCAGTGGCTGACGCCGGAAAAGAAACTGCATTTCGTGCTGCCTGAAAGCGGTGTGGCGGGACTGGCGATCGGAAATGACATCGAGGTCATGGGCGTCCATGCCGGTGAAATCCGTCGTCTCAAGCTCAATGAAACGGGCCGGATGTATGCGGAAGGCTATCTGGACCCGCAGTTCGTGCCCTTTATCCGGCAGGACAGCACGGCCATTATCCGTCACCGCCTGATCGTAGCAGGAGCAAGTTACATTGAACTGGGTCGCGGCAAGGGCAAGCCACTGGACTGGGACTATGCCGTTCTACAAGCCACGGTGGAGGCCAATCCGGCGGATGTGATCACCCAGACCGTCACGGATCTGCGCAACAAGCTCGTACCGGCCATGAACAACGTCCAGCTCATTACGGCGCAGGTCAACGACATGCTGACAGACATGCGAAAAGGACAGGGAACGATTGGCGGATTGCTGGTGAAGGATGACGTGCTCGACAAGGCCAATGCTGCGCTGGCGCATCTCGATACTGTTATTGCGGATCTCAGACCCATTGAAAAACAGGCCGGAGGAATCATGACCAAGGCTGATGGCACGATGGCCAATGCCAGGGCCGCGACGGCAAGTCTGCGTCAGAGCATGCCGCAGGTCCAGCAGACTATCGCTCATACCAATACGGCCACCGCACAGCTTCCGGCCCTGCTGGCGCAGGCGGAGGCCAGTGCGAGCAGTCTGCGCAAGCTGACGGATCAGTTGCGGGGGCTCTGGCTGCTGGGTGGTGGCGGATCGAAACAGGAGCCCTCGCGTCGACTGCCGGCGCAGGCGGTGCGGCCATGAGGCAGGTTCTCCTGGGATGCTCCGCCCTGATGGTCCTGACGCTTGCTGGCTGCTCGTCTTCGACTGCGACGAAGGCTCCGAAGCCGGACCAGCCTTACGAAGACGCCATGGATACGGGCAAAAGCGTGTATGAAATCGGTCAGGCCTCGCAGGCCGAGGCTCAGTACCGGACGGCCATGGATCGTGCGCTGATGCGCGATGATGCTGCGGGTATCCATGAGGCCGGTTTCAATCTGGCGACCGTCCTGCTGGCGCAGGATCAGCCCCGCAAGGCCCTGCAGAGCCTGAGCACGACCGAAGCCGCGCTTAGTCTGCACAGTTTCTCCGATACGTCCGATCTGGCCGTGATCCGTGCGGCCGCGCTTTACCGGCTTCATGACACGGTATTCGCGTCGCAGGCCGTGGAGCGCGCTCTTCAGTCTCCAGATATGGGAATCCGCGAACGGGCGCTTTACCTGTCAGGGCTGATCGCAGCGGACCTGAAACAGGACACGGTTCTGGCCCGGCGTGTGAACGATCTGGCGGGATTTCATACAAACAGCGCGACAGTCGATCAGCAGGAACTGACGGCCCGCCTGAACCTGCTTCGGAGGCAGCCGGAACTGGCCTATAGCGGAGCGCTGTCAGTGGTGAAGAGCCGTCGGGATGCGCTGGATTATCGTGGAATGCGCCGGGCGCTCACACTCGCGGCCGATGCTGCCGAGGCGGCAGGGCACCTTCCGCAGGCCACCGCACTCCGGCAGGAGGAACAGATCAGCAAGCAGGTGGCTGTGAAACAGGCTGGGGAAAATGGGGGTGCTGCAGGAGATGCTCCTGCGCCCGGATCAGTCCCGGCCAAGGTTACGGTGCAGGTGCGTGGCACGCCTGCCGATCAGTCAGGCCTCGGGGCCGGCGACTGAAAAAGAAAAGGCGTCAAACCCGGATTGCACGGGTTCTGACGCCTTCTCCTCAAGTAAAACTCAGAACTGGCCGCGGGTATTTCCTGTCCGCTTGGCTTCGTCTTCGCACATATAGGTTCCATGTGAAGTGGCGCCGTACCAGAAGCTGCCCTGTACATGGTAAACATGGGTTGCCGTGTTGACCCAGACCTGATTGCAGGCCTCGCTGTTCCGGGTGTCTGCGGCCTGCGTAACCTGGGGCTTTCCTTCTGAGGGTGCGCTGACAACGGCGTTTTCGACTTTCGGATCCTGAGCGACGGCCGTTCCGCCGAGAAGTCCGAGGATGAAGAAAGAAGCGAGCACCGTTTTCATGTGAGAATTCCTTATCAGGTATCAGTAGCTGCCTTCAGATTATGTAAAGGGGAAAGCATATCCAAATCACGAACCGGTAATTCTACTGTCAAAGAATAACATTCATGTTAATTCACAAGTAACGGATCTGTTATCAGTGATCTTGTCTTACAGGTTTCCAAGAACCTTCAGGCCGACCAGTGTTGCATTCGGAATGACGGAGGTCTGGCCGGGGCGCATCATGTATTCGAACTCCGGCTGCAGCACGAGACCGGGACGGATGGGGACACCGTAATAGGCTTCCAGAATGGCCGAATGGGTCTGCGGGCCGTTGACGAAGGCCCCCATGGACATGCCCGCAAGCTGTCTCAGACGCTGACCGACCGTGATGGCCGGGCTCATCTGATAATAGGAATACATCACACCGAAACGGTCGAACGGCCGGCGGGGAATGATGCCCAGCAGCGATGCTCCGACATAGACCTGATCCGAGAATGTCGAGACGCTGGGCGTATTGTGCACATAGCCGGCGAGGATGTAGCCGCCCGCCATCTGGTGCTGTCCGCCCTTCCGATATACCATCTGGTCCACTTCGATATAGAACGTGTCGCGCGGTTTGTTGGCGTCGTGGATCACGTCCTTCGCAAACATCGCCGGAATGGTGCCGAGGCGATCCGCATAAGGCGACGTGTCATGCGCAAAGCCGAGCTTGTAATGGCCCGGAAGGTTGTCTGGACCGATAAAGGGCTCCCAGGTCAGTTCGATTGGAAGCATGACACCGGTTGAGTGTTCACTGCCCCAGGCCCAGCCGCTGGGATTTTCCGTCAGCGCGCCGACCCGATAGACGCCTGTTCGCAGGGTCAGGTCACGTGTGGGTTTGATACGCAGCGTGCCGCCCCAGTTGGCTTTCGGATAAACGCTCCAGCCTTCGTCGGCCTTGATGGCAGGAGGCGCGGAGCATTGCACCATGAAGGTGCAGAGCAGCACGGAGGTCGCATAGGTATGCGTCAGCGTGATGCGGCCGATATTGATGTTGATGCGGTTGTTAAAAAACGATTTCTCAAGATAGATGTCCGCCAGATGGGCCGCCGCATGTCCGGAAAGACTGTAGACTTCACTCAGCAGGATGTGGTGCTCGCCAACATGGTCGTAGGAGACTTCGCGACCGGCACGTTCCATCATCACCGCGTGCAGGATCCAGCCATCCAGCCCCAGCAGCCGACCCAGATCCCAGCGTGTGTTGAACGTCAGTTCATGGGCGTAGGACATGCCCTTGCTGATGCCGCCGCCAACATTGGCCATGGCTTCTCCCTTGTAGGAGAACTCGAAGCTGAAACCGCGCTCTGCCAGCCAGTTCCGATAAGGCGAGAGCTGGGGTGCGATATGACCGAAGGCTTCTGCCGGTACGTAATAACCGGCTGTCAGGTCACTGCGGCGCAGGGCGTCGTCATTGCGGTTGAGGAGGGAGGAGATGCTTTCCGTATCAAAGATTGCCCCGAGATGGTCCGCAGATGGTGCGGGGGGATGGGCGGCACGTGCATGCTGCGTCCGTGCGGCCGGGTGAGACATGCCGGGTGTCGTGGACGGAAGCTGCCGGACAGCCGTACCCGGAGCGGGCTGCTGGGTTGTCTGGGTCGTGTCCTGAGCATGAACTGTCAGGGGAGTAATGGCGATGGCCGAAAGAATATTGATCTGCAGGAAGACTTTTAAAAAACATTTACGAGACATTTCTGGTATTCTTTCCTGCGTTCATAATAATTATGGCGAATTACTCTAAATATAGTAGACGAAAACGAAGCGGCCAAAAGGCGTAGCCGCGCGTTTCTGGTCTTTCAAAGAAAGATAAAGTCCGGAATGAAGAAAATTCCCAATCACATAATCCGGAATTTTCTTCACTAAATAAAAAAGTATAATTTCGAATGCTGGATTTGCGCCGTTATTCCGGAGTTCCGGGGCAGGACATCATGGATTTGTCTCTCGACCTGCACGGTATGATGACCTGCAGGGAAAGGCCCACAAGGCTTTCAGGCCAGATGACGTTCGCGCTCGATCAGGGCCAGTCCTTCGGCAACGGACACAAACTCTGATCCGCCATCGACACGCTCGGCACCAAAACGGCGGTCGAACAGGTTGCGGACGGCGGGAACGAAAGATGTGCCCCCGGTCAGGAAGACCCGGTCGATATCGTCTGGCCCAAGCCCGGTCTGACGCATGGCGTCTTCGATGGCGTCATCCAGACGTTCCAGATCAGGCGCAATCCAGCTTTCGAAATCTGCGCGGGTGATGGTTTCTTCGATCTTCAGATCGCGGTGAATGAAGCGCAGGATGGTGCTGTCCTGACGCGACAGGTCACTTTTGGCCTGACCGACCGCGCGATAGAGGTTCTGGCCTTCCTGATCCTCGATCAGTCGCAGCAGGCTGCGCAGCTTTTCCGGCTCGGAGGATGTTTTGGCCACGTCGGCAATGTCGCGCAGGGTCTGCGGCGTGCGCATCAGCGACAGGCGATGCCAGCGGCCGAGGCTTGCGAACCATTCGGCAGGGACGGGCAGGGGCTGACCACCCATGACGCGATAGGTCGCATCGCGTCCCAGTGCCGGAGCAACGGCATGGCTGATGATGCGGTAGTCGAACTGGTCGCCGGCGATGCCGACACCCGAATGGCCCAGCGTTGTGACACGCTGGCTTCCATGCGGATCAAAACGCATGATCGAGAAATCGCTGGTACCGCCGCCGAAATCGCCGACGAGAACGGTGGCAGGCTTATCGAGGCGCTGCATGAAGCGCCAGCCTGCGCCCTCGGGTTCGAGGACGATATTGGGCTCGAGAAAGCCTGCCTCCAGAAAGCTCTCGCGCAGACGGGCCACACCGAGCGAATCATCGGCCAGTTCGCCTGCAAAGCGCACGGGACGGCCGATTGTGGCACTCACATCGCCCGGATTCAGCCCGGCCTTGTCCATGAGCGACGTCAGAAAGCGCGCAATCAGGGCTTCAAGCGTCATGACGCTGCTGAAAACCCGCGTTTCACGAAAAGATCCCTGCGCGAGGTAGGTTTTCATGGACATGATGAGGCGGCTTTCGGCCGGATCGTCCAGATAGGCCTCGATGGCGTCCAGCCCGATCGCATCCTTCATGACGCGGCGTCGTCCGTCCTGATCCATCCAAAGGCAGAGCAGCGTGCGGCAGGTTTCGCTGGTGGCGTGGTCCGTAAAGACGAAGCGGGCAGGGTGCGTGTTGCCGTTTTCATCGGCGATGACGACCACGCTGTTGGTGGTGCCGAAATCAATTCCGACGCGGATTTTGGTCTGGTTGTGTCCGGGCGCCGTCATTGGTTCTGCTTTCTTCCGGTTTGGGCAAAGGGCGTGGGTTTAGGGAAGAAGCGGGCAAAGGCCAAGGATAAAAAAGGGGAAGCGCCCTTTCGAACGCTTCCCCTTTCAGACGTGGGCCAAGGATCAGGAGACGGCCATCTCGCAGACAGCGTCTTCCGTCACGGCCGGGCGCATCGTGCCCATCTCGGCTTCGGACTGCACCATGGGCGACATGCCAAGCGCGGACAGGAGCTGCCGGTCACGGTGTTCGGCCGGGTTCGGCGTGGTCAGGAGCTTTTCGCCGCAGAAGATCGAGTTCGCACCGGCCAGGAAGCACAGCGCATGGGCTTCGTCGGTCATGTTCTCGCGGCCTGCGGCGAGGCGGACATGGCTTTCCGGCATCATGATGCGGGCCGTGGCGATGATGCGAACGAAGGTGATCGGATCGACGGCTTCGGCCTCACCCAGTGGGGTGCCTTCGACGCGGACGAGCAGGTTGATCGGCACGCTCTCGGGATGCTTGGGCAGGTTGGCGAGCGTCATGAGCAGGCCGGCACGGTCGGACAGATCCTCGCCCATGCCCACGATTCCGCCGCAGCAGACATTGATGCCCGCGTCGCGCACGTTCGAGAGCGTGTCGAGACGTTCCTGATAGGTGCGGGTGGAAATGATGGAGCCGTAGAACTCTTCGGACGTGTCGAGGTTGTGGTTGTAGTAGTCCAGCCCCGCAGTCTTGAGACGCTCGGTCTGCTGCGCGTCGAGCATCCCGAGGGTCACGCAGGTTTCCAGTCCGAGGGACTTCACGCCCTCAATCATCTCGCAGACAGTGTCGAGGTCATGATCCTTTGGCGTGCGCCAGGCGGCCCCCATGCAGAATCGGCCCGCACCAGCCTTCTTGGCAGCCCGTGCTTCCTTCATGACGGACTCCACGGCCATCAGGCGCTGGGCCTTGACGCTTTTTTCGTGCAGCGCGCTCTGCGGACAATAGGCGCAGTCTTCCGGGCAGCCGCCCGTCTTGATCGAAAGAAGCGTGGAAATCTGCACTTTCGTGGGGTCAAAGTACCGCCGGTGTAGGGTTTGCGCGCGGTACATCAGCTCCGGAAAAGGCAGGCTGATAAGGGCTTCGACTTCGTCGCGGGTCCAGTCGTGGCGGACGTCTGGCTTGGTCGTGGTGGTGGCCGTCACGGATCAATCTCCAAGGGTTGCTGCATCACACCTACCCAAAATTGTCCCATCGTGTCATCTCATCGTCACTCTTGATGAGCCGGAAAACGGACGAGGTCGCAGAATGAAACACTGGCATATCGATCAGATGGACTGGAACTCCTTTGATCCTTCCCGCGTCGATCCCGAGATCATCCCCCTCGTGAAGGCCGCTTCCGTGGTGGAAAAGAACGGTCTCGACTACGCCCAGTATCTCCGTCGCGTCTTCGTGGGCGATCCGGATTTCAGCAAGGCGGCCGAGAACTGGGCCGTCGAGGAAGTGCAGCACGGGGATGCGCTTGGTCGCTGGGCCATGCTGGCCGATCCGTCCTGGAATTATGAAAAGGCGTTCGACCGTTATCGCGCGTCTTACAAGATCGATGCCGATGTGGATGCCTCGATCCGGGGCTCCCGCACAGGCGAGCTGATTGCGCGCTGTATGGTCGAGACTGGCACGTCGTCGTTTTATACGGCTCTGGCGGATGCGACGGACGAGCCGCTGCTCAAGGCCATCTGCAAGCAGATCGCGGCCGACGAATACCGGCATTTCAAGCTGTTCTACGATCACATGCGCCGTTACCTGAAGCGTGAGAAGCTCGGTGTCTGGGCCCGGACGCGGATTGCGCTGGGCCGCGTGACCGAGAGCGAGGACGACGAACTGGCCTCGGCCTATCACACGACCAACGAGCCGCCGGGCATGGCTTACGATCACCAGCGCTGCATTGCTGCCTACATGTCCAAGGCCATGGGGTTCTACAAGCCCAAGCATATCGACCGGGTGACGGCGATGATCTTCAAGACCATCGGTTTCACGCCGCATTCGCGCTGGCAGAAGCTGGCCGCGAATGTTGTCTATCGTCTGATGCAGTGGCGCCGGAAGGTCTTCCAGAAGGCCGTGGAGGCCTGAGTCCGCAAACGAAACATTGGGATACTGAAAAAAGGAGACGGAACAGGGCGGTTGTGCCATGAAAGGCAACAGTTTTCCTACCCTGCGTCCGGAGATCGAGATGACCGTTTCCGCCCTTTTCTCCCGTCGTGCCGTCTATGGGGCTACCCTGGCGGTCTGTGCCGTCGGGCTGTATCAGTTTCCGGCCGCAAAAGCGGATCCCTATTCGCTTCCAATCGCCTCATCCGGGCCGGTCAAGACCGATACGGTCAGCCCGGCCACCCTGTCCGCCCAGCAGCTTGCCAAGCAGGTCGGCTACGCACAGTTCACGGCGCCTGACTGGGATGTCGGGCCGGTCCGGCACATGGTGATGTTCCGCTACACCAAGGACTCAACGACCGCCCAGCGTGCCGAAGTCTCCGGCCGTTTCCTGCATCTGGTGCAGGACAGCCGCCGTATGGATGGAAAGCAGGTCGTCGCCAGCATTGAAACCGGGTTCCAGAGCAGCGGGGAAGGGGCCGATGCCGGTCTGCAGCAGGCGTTCCTCGTGACGTTCCGTTCGGAAGGCGACCGCAACTACTATGTCGGCAAGCCGGTCGTTACGGATTCTGCATTCTTTGATCCGGCCCATGAAGCTTTCAAGGAATTTGCGGCTCCGTATCTCGAGAAGGTTGTCGTGTTTGACTACACAGTTGCGGCTGAGGTCACGCCTGACGGAGCGGGCACAAAGGCCAGAAAAGCAAGGCACGACCGCTGATTGCACTGTTTGCATTCCGTCCTTTTGACGAAATGATATTTTATACCTCATTCTAGGGGCACCATTCTGGAATGAGGTTTAATGTGAAACGATTTCTTACGTCACGACATGCTCTGAAACACGGAGCCAGCCTGTTTGCCCTGGCAGCAGGGCTGATGGTCTCCGGTGCGCAGGCTGCAGGATACAATGCGGGCTGGGGCTTTGACGAAGCCGGCATGAACCGTGCCGTCCAGCCGGGCGACAATTTCTTCGAGTATGCCAACGGCACCTATCTCAAGAATCTCAAGATCCCCGGCGACATGAGCAGCTACGGCCCGTTCCGTATCCTCTACGAGCTGTCCCTGTCGCGTCAGAAGACCATTCTTGACGAAGCCGCAAAAAAGTCCGTTGACCAGCCGACGGACGACATGGGCAAGATCGGCACCTATTACGCCAGCTTCCTGGACCAGAAGGCCGTGGATCGTCTGGGCGCCAAGCCGCTCGCTGCCGATCTGGAAAAGATTCGCAACGTCAATGACGGCAAGGGTCTGGCCGCGGCATTCGGTTCCTCGCTCAAATCCATGGCTTTCACGACATTCCAGATCGGCGTGGAGCAGGACCAGAAGGACCCCGAGCACTACATGCTGATGCTCGATCAGGGCATGAGCATCGGTGTTGGCGGCGGTCTCGGTTTGCCGGACACGAGCTATTACACAAACCCCAAGCTGGCAGACAAGAAGAAGGCCTATCAGGCCTATATCGCCAAGATGCTGACGCTTGAGGGCTGGCCGGACGCCGAGAAGAACGCACAGGCCGTCGTCGATCTCGAAACGGCGCTGGCAAAGGTCGAAGTCCCCCGTGACCAGACCCGTGATCCGCTCAAGACCTACAACCCAATGCCCGTTTCCGAGCTTCAGAAGCTTGCGCCGGACTTTGACTGGTCTGCATTCCTGATCAGTGCCGGCCTGCCGGCCGAAGGGCTGGAAAACCGCAAAATCGACGTGCGTGAGCCGGCCGGGATCAAGGCGATGGCGACGGTCCTGAAGAATGCGGATATCGGAACGTTGCGGGCCTGGCTCGCCTTCCATCTCGGCGACAATGCGGCGGCCTATCTGTCCAGCACGTTCTATGATGCGTCTTTCGACTTCAACAGCCATACGCTGTCGGGTGTGGCGCAGCAGTCCCCGCGCTGGAAGCGCGCCGTGCGCGTGACGAATGGCGCTCTGGGCTGGGCTCTGGGCCGCGAATATGTCGCACGTTATTTCCCGCCTTCTGCACAGGCGCAGATCACGTCGCTGGTGCAGGAAGTGAAGGCGTCGTTCCACGAGCGCCTCGAGCACAACACCTGGATGGACGAGCCGACCCGCAAGGCGGCTTTGAACAAGCTGGACCATTTCGCCCTTCAGGTCGGCTATCCGAAGAAGTGGTGGGATTACAGCAAGCTCGATATCCGCAAGGGCGACGTCTACGGCAATGCCGTGCGTGGCGTGGCGTTCAACTGGCAGCACGATCTGGACAAGCTCGACAAGCCTGTTGATCGTGACGAGTGGGGCATGACGCCACAGACGGTGAACGCCTATAACGATCCGACGATGAACGAGATCGTGTTCCCGGCTGCAATTCTACAGCCGCCGTTCTTCGACCCCAAGGGCGATGTCGCCGTCAATTACGGTGCCATTGGTGGCGTGATTGGTCACGAAATGAGCCATGGCTTCGACGATCAGGGCCGTCATTACGACGAGCATGGCCGTCTGAATGACTGGTGGACCAAGGCTTCGACGGATGCCTTCCAGAAGCTGGCCGACCGTCTTGGCGCGCAGTATGACGCACAGGAAGTCCTGCCGGGCGCGCATGTGAACGGCAAGATGACCATGGGCGAGAACATAGCGGATTCCGGCGGGCTGAACCTCGGTCTGCAGGCCTATCATGACTCGCTGCACGGCAAGCCCGCGCCGGTCGTGCATGGTCTGACCGGTGACCAGCGCGTGTTCCTCGGCTGGGCCCAGGTCTGGCGTGAAAAGGATCGTCCGGATGCGCTGCGTCAGCAGATGCTGTCGAACGAGCACGCCCCGGCCATCACCCGCGTCAACATTCCGGCTCACAACATCGATGCCTGGTATGATGCGTTTGGTGTGAAGCCTGGCCAGAAGCTCTATCTGGCACCGGATCAGCGCGTAAAGATCTGGTAAGGTCGTGACAAATCGGAACGTGGGGCCTAATCACGGTCTCACGTTTCACTTTTCTACCTGACGGACCCATTCTCATGACGCAAATGACGATCGGCCATCTGTACACCTCGTTGCATGCGGGCTGTGCCAGCGCAGTCGCGCGCGTCCTTGAGGCTTACGAGGTCGAGGTCGAATATGTCGATCTGGACCCCGATGATATCGAGGACGCTCTCGAACAGGCGGAAGTCGATCTTCTCGTCTCCGCATGGTTTCCGCGGGACGAGAGGTTTGCCGGTCCCGGTCGTCGCGTGCTGGGCGATCTCTATCAGCCTGTCGTCAGCTTTGCGGCTCTGTCGCCGCTGGGTGCTGTCGGGACGCTGACATCAGCGGATGTGGACCGGATCATTGTCAGCGATGACAGCCGTCACGCTCTGGAAGAAGCCCTCAAGCAGCTTCCGGCCCTTTCGGTTCTGCCGATCGAAAGCATCGGGGAAGGGGCGCTGATCGAGCGTCTGGAAAAGGCGCGTGACACTGGCGAGAAGCCGCTGGTCGTGGCGACGCAGCCGCATGCAGTCTTCCATACGGATCTGCTGACCGTGATCGAGGATCCGGCGCGTCTGCTGGGTGGCGAGATGTCGGCCCGGATGGTGATGCGCGAGGATGTGGCGCGTCAGGCGGACAGCGATCTGCTCGACGAGCTTTCGGAAATGATGCTGGGCAATAAGGTCATGAGTGCCCTGGATTATGTCATTTCCATCGAAGGTCAGGACCCCGAAGGGGCTGCCGAGGCCTGGCAGCGCGGACGCCTGATCGGCCGCTGAAAAAACAAAAAGGGAGCGCGGGAAACCGGCCCCCTTTTTTCTGGTCTCAGCGGAAAACGAGACCACCGTCGATCAGGACGGACTGACCCGTCATGTAATCGGCATCGCTGCTGGCAAGATAGGCGACGAAACCGGCGACATCATCCGCCGTCTCCACGCGACCGAGCGCGATTCCCTCAACATATTTCTTGTAGGTTGCGCCGACTTCCGTGCCGGTGATCTCGGCCATGCGCTTGTCGATCGTGACCCACATATCCGTGCCCACGATGCCCGGGCAATAGGAATTGACCGTAATGCCCGAGGATGCCAGTTCCTTGGCCGCGGACTGTGTCAGGGCGCGAACGGCAAACTTGGTTGCGGAATAGGCGCCCAGAAGGGGATAGCCTTCGTGTCCGGCGATCGAGCAGGCATTGATGATCTTGCCCTTGGTGCCCTTCTCCTTGAAAATCCCGGCAGCCGCCTGCATGCCCCACAGCACACCCTGCACGTTGATGCTGAAGATCTTTTCGATTTCTGCAGGCTCGATGTCCAGAACCGGTTTGACCTGACAGATCCCGGCATTATTGACCATGATGTCCAGGCCACCGAGCTGCTTTGCAGCATCGGTCAGCGTGCTGCGGAACTGGTCGCGGTTGCTGATATCGGCCGTCAGGGCCACAGCGCGCCGTCCGAGGGCTTCAACTTCCTTTGCGGTTTCGGCGAGCGTGTCCTGCTTGACGTCCAGCAGGATGAGATCCGCGCCGTCCTTGGCCAGACGAAGCGCAATGGCCTTGCCGATACCTTGGGCTGCACCCGTAACTGCGGCGATTTTTCCAGAAAGGGACATTGAAAAAAGATCCTTCGATTGTCCGTCATCGGCATGTGACTGCCATGACGGCGGGAACCATCGTCCCATTACTTTCCGCTTGCCACAAAAAATCACCCGTTTTCCAAAAGTGACACGGGATTGTGTGAAAGGGGACAAGGCATGTCCGGAGAGGCGCCCAAAAGTTCGCGGTTTTCGGAAATGGACCGCTCGTCATGTGTTCCCGTGCCTGCAAGGATGCGTTAAATAAACGTTACGACAAGGCTTTGGCAGGACCTGATGAACCAACCGGACAGCATTAGCGCCGTTTTTGACGCATTCGGTGGCATCAGTGATGAAGAGTGGCTTCAGGTTCTGGTGTCGTCCGTGCACATTCCTGAAATTCAGGGCGTGACGATGCCGGCTTTTCCGCCGGATGACCTTCAGAGGGAAATTCACGGGCATCATGGGGAAATCTCCATCCATGAAGCGCATGTTTTCTTCCGGGAAATCAAGGCCTACTGCGCCTATGCCGGGCGGCCGGTGCGGGCCGAGACGATGCTGCTGGATTTTGGCTGTGGATGGGGACGTATCGCACGGCTGTTCATGAAAGATATCCGGCCATCCAATCTGTATGGGACGGAAATTACGGACCGGTTCCTCATGGCGGCGCGACGGGCCAATCCAGCCCTCAATTTCCTGAGCAGTGATCTGGTGCCGCCGCTTTTCCTGACATCGGAAAGCTTCGATCTGATCACGTCCTGGTCAGTGTTTTCCCATCTGGATGAATTTCTGGCCGGGCATTGGGTGCGGGAGTTCCATCGTCTGCTCAAGCCGGGCGGGATGCTGGTCATGACGACGCAGAGCCGCAGGTTCATTGCCTTCTGTGCCGAGCAGAGGCTCAAGCGCGCCTCCGGCATCCGGCTTGAACATCCCTGGCACGAAGTCTGCGCGGACAGTTTTATTGATGAAGCCCGGGCCAATGCCGAGTTTGAAGCCGGACGCTTCCTTCATGCGGCCTCCTCGAAACCGCCGCAGCCTCAGTCGCATTATGGTGAGGCCATCATTCCGCGGAATTATATCATCAAGGCCTGGGGTGGTCTGTTCCGCCTGATCGAATATCTGGACAACCCCGTGCGGTTGCCTCAGGTGCTGATCGTGATGCAGAAGATCGGATAGTCACCATTTGTCATGAAGTGACGGGGGTATGAGGAGAATGGTGTGAGGAAAGCCAGTATCAGAGCGCTTCTGGTTGCCGGTTTCGTGCTCATGCCTTTCTGCGGTGCTATGGCTCAGACTGCGGAAACGGTAACCGTGACCGGCCAGCGTGCCATGCGTGTTGGAAGCTACAAGGGCATCCACTGGGTCTATGACCGGTTCGACCGCCTGCCGGAACGCGCGCGGAAGAATCTGTCGCTGCATTTTCTGGGCGATATCCTGCCCGATCATGCCGTGCCATCCGAAGCGCATGTCGTGCTCCATGCCAAAAGCGGTGATATTCCGCTTTTTGTAGGCAATGACCGGGACATGCATTTCCCCCGTTCCGACGCGCTACTGGCTGAAAATCCGCCTGTCCTGCTAACCCTGTCGCCCGGCCGGAAGGTCCAGCTTGAACTGGCGATCGAAGTGGCGCCTTTACCAACGCCCTCTTTTACAAAAGAGCAGGCGCAGGTCTGGCTTGGCGAGATCAACGCCTCCATCCGGGACTTCTTTGGTGTGATCCTCGCCTTTCTGGCCCCGGATGCCCATCGGTTGAAGGTCGATGTCGCTCCCGGCGCGCGGTTCGAGGCTGTAGAAAACGGAACAGCGCGGCTTCTGGTCGATAATCAGGGGGCCACGCCCTACACCTACATCCTTCGCCCACAGGATTATCAGGGTGGGACAGTGTTCCGGTCCGACAGGCCGTTTTCCATGATCCGCGTGAAGGTGCCGACGAACGAGTTCTTCACGCTCAAACGGAAAAAATGACGCGGGATTTGACAGATGGCCCGTAAGGACGCATCACCCGAAACCTTAATTTCACTGCCAGCAGGGGGATCCATGTCGGTTCACGCGTTTGTCTTTCCGGGACAGGGGAGCCAGTCCGTCGGGATGGGGCAGGCCCTGAATGAGGCTTTTGCATCCTCCCGCGCCGTTTTTCAGGAAGTGGACGAGGCGCTCGGCGATCATCTGTCGCGCCTCATGTTCTCCGGCGATGCGGATGAACTGACGCGGACCGAAAACGCCCAGCCGGCGCTGTTCGCAGTTTCGCTCGCTGCTGTGCGCGCGCTGGAAAGCGAAGGTGGCTTCAAGCTCGCGGACAAGGCGGCTCTGGTGGCCGGTCATTCGCTGGGTGAGTATTCCGCCCTGGCTGCTGCTGGAACGCTTGGTATCGCAGAAGGTGCACGTCTGCTGCGTCTGCGCGGACAGGCCATGCAGCGCGCGGTTCCGGCCGGTGAGGGCGGTATGGCGGCTCTTCTGGGCGTTGATGCTGCACAGGCCCGTTCGATCTGCGATGAGGCCTCACAGGGTGAGACGCTTGAGATCGCCAACGACAATGGTGGTGGCCAGATCGTGGTCTCCGGTGTGATGAGCGCCATTGACCGTGCCATCGTCGTCGCCAAGGAGCATGGCATCAAGCGCGCCGTGAAGCTTCCGGTCTCCGCACCGTTTCATTCGTCGCTGATGGCTCCGGCGGCGCGGGAGATGGAAGAGGCGCTGGCGACCGCGACACTCAATCCTCCGTCGGTTTCTGTTATCGCCAACGTCACGGCCGCCAAGGTCACTGACCCTGCCGTGATCCGCGAGCTGCTGGTCAAGCAGGTGACGGGCACGGTACGCTGGCGCGAGAGCGTGCAGACGATGGTGGCCATGGGTGTGACGAACATGCACGAGCTTGGCGCAGGCAAGGTCCTGTGCGGTCTGGCGCGTCGTATCGCTCCGGAACTGGCGACCAGCAATGCCGGGACGCCCGCTGAAATCGAAGCCCTGCTCAAGACCCTGTAAGGACAACCGATCATGTTCTCTCTTTCCGGCAAGACTGCTCTCGTCACGGGTGCATCCGGCGGCATTGGCGCTGCGATTGCCCGTCAGCTTCATGCACAGGGTGCGACGGTCGTGCTCAGCGGCACGCGCGAAGCCGCTCTTCAGGAACTGGCTGACAGCTTGGGCGAGCGCGCCCATATCGCCGTCGCCAACCTGTCCGACCCGGCCAAGGCTGATGGCCTCGTCGCCAAGGCCGAAGCCGTTGCGGGCGCGCCGCTGGACATTCTGGTCAATAATGCCGGTCTGACGCGCGACACGCTCGCCATCCGTATGAAGGACAGCGACTGGTCGCAGGTCATGACCGTGGATCTGGAAAGCCCGTTCCGTCTGGCCCGCGCTGCGCTCAAGGGCATGTTGCGTCGCCGTGCGGGGCGGATTATCTCCATCGCATCCGTGGTGGGCACGACGGGCAATGCCGGTCAGGCCAACTATGCCGCCGCCAAGGCCGGCATCGTGGGCATGAGCAAGTCGCTGGCACAGGAAGCCGGTCCGCGAGGTGTGACGGTCAATGTCGTGGCGCCCGGTTTCATCGAAACGCCGATGACGGATGTGCTGCCGGAAACCGTGCGCGAGAAGCTGGTTGGCTCCATTCCGCTCGGCCGGATGGGGAATACTGGTGACGTGGCGTCCGCAGTGGTATATCTGGCTTCCGATGAGGCGGCATGGGTCACGGGAACGACCCTGCACGTCAATGGTGGCATGGCGATGGTGTGAATGCTTGGCCTTTTTGGTTAAAGCGTGCTAATCGCGCGCTGCTTTGCCCGGCCTGCTGAAGGCTGATGTCCGGTTCTTCCGGCGGCAACGTCTCTCCTGCAAAGGGGACGGCTCTGCTCTGGAGGGACCTGCGGGCCTCCGGACTGGCAGGCGGCAGTACGAGTTTTGATGTAACGCACCGGACGGGCAGAGATCCCGGATGGGCATAAGGAACGAACAGATGAGCGATATTGCTGACAAGGTAAAGAAGATCGTTGTCGAGCACCTCGGTGTGGACGAAAGCAAGGTAACGCCGGACGCGTCGTTCATCGACGATCTGGGCGCTGACAGTCTCGACACGGTTGAGCTGGTCATGGCTTTCGAAGAAGCCTTCTCCGTCGAGATCCCGGAAGATGCAGCCGAGAAGATCGCAACCGTCAAGGACGCCATCGACTACATCGAGAAGCAGAAGGCAGCCTGAGGCTGACCGGGGCCGGTTTTCCGGCCCCGGATTCCCGCCTCGTCCCGAGGCGGAAGACCAGTCCGGCCCTGTCATGAGGCCGGACTGCAAGACCCGGACATAACGTGAGACAAGAGGCATCGATGAGCGGGACTGCAACTAACGGGCGGCGTGTCGTCGTAACCGGTATCGGTGTTGTCAGCCCACTGGCTGTGGGCGCGGAACTGACATGGAAGCGGCTGATCGAAGGACAGTCCGGCATTGGCCGGATCACGCATTTCGATCCCTCCGAACTTCCTGCCCAGGTTGCCGGACAGGTTCCGGACGGCCCGACGGCGGAAGGTGGTCTCACGTTGTCCGACTGGGTGCCGGCCAAGGACCAGAAGAAGATGGATCGCTTCATCCATCTGGGCCTTGCCGCAGCCATCCAGGCTGTCGAGGATTCAGGCTGGATGCCTGAGGACGAGGATGGTCGCTGCGCCACGGGCGTAATGATCGGCTCGGGCATCGGCGGTCTGCAGACGATTTATGACGCCTCCCTGACGGTTTCGAGCGGCAAGGCCCGCCGTCTGTCGCCGTTCTTCATTCCCTCGGCCCTGATCAACCTGATTTCCGGTCACCTTTCGATCCGCTACGGGTTCAAGGGACCGAACCATGCTGTCGTGACAGCCTGTGCGACCGGCGTCCACGCCATCGGTGATGCCTCGCGCCTCATCCAGTATGGTGACGCGGACGTGATGGTGGCAGGCGGTGCGGAAGCTGCGATCTGCTCGCTCGGTATCGCCGGGTTCTGCTCGGCGCGTGCGCTGTCTACCGGCTCCAACGACGATCCGACCAAGGCCTCGCGCCCCTGGGACAAGGATCGCGACGGCTTCATCATGGGTGAGGGCGCCGGTGTGGTCGTGCTTGAGGAGCTTGAGCACGCGAAACGCCGTGGCGCGAAGATTTATGGTGAGATCGGCGGTTACGGCCTGTCCGGTGATGCGTATCACATCACGGCTCCTGCCGAAGGCCATAATGGCGCATTCCGTGCCATGAAGGCCGCGCTGCGTAACAGCGGTGGCCTGACCACCGCTGATATCGACTACGTCAATGCTCACGGTACCTCCACCATGGCGGATGACCTCGAGCTTGATGCAGTCGAGCGCTTCTTTGGTGATGACGCCAAGCGTCTGGCCATGTCTTCCACGAAGTCGGCCATCGGTCATCTTCTGGGTGCGGCCGGTGCGGTTGAGGCGATCTTCTGCCTTCAGGCGATCCGTGACGGCATCGTGCCGCCCACGCTGAACCTGGACAATCCGGCGCGTGAAAGCGTGATCGACCGCGTGGCGCATGTCGCCCAGCAGCGCAAGATCGACGTCGCCCTGTCCAACAGTTTCGGCTTTGGCGGGACGAATGCGAGCATCATCCTCAAGCGCTTCAAGGACTGAGGAAGGGCTCGTTTTTCATGTCTGAAGGCCCGTCTGACAGCGAAGAACCGCGGAAGCTCGTTCTTCCTCCACAGGCTGGCCGGAAGCTGGCGCTCTTCGGAGCGCCCCTGCTTCTCGTTGCGGGACTGGTGGCAGGATATGGCCATTATACCGATCCCGGACCGCTTCAGGACGAGAAGACTTTTGTTATTCCGCACGGCAACAACGCCCGTGTGACGAAGGCACTCCAGGACGACGGGATCCTTTCCCCGACTTGGGCATCCGGCACATTTTTCCGGATCGCCGCTTTCCTGACGCATCGTGACGGGCAGATCCATGCGGCGGAACTCCGCTTCCCAGCGCGAGTCTCTGTCGCCCATGTGCTCGAAATCCTGCGTCATGGAAAACCCGTGTCCCATCAGGTCACGGTGCCCGAAGGGCTGACGGCTCTTAGAATTACGGCCATTCTGAACAAGGCTCCGGCACTCACCGGCGAACTGCCGACGCTTGCCGAGGGCAGCGTTTTTCCGCAGACAGTCTCTTACGTCTGGGGCACACCGCGTCAGGCTTTATCCGAAAAACTCCAGAAAATGATGGTGACGAAGCTTGCGGCAGCCTGGAACGGCCGGGATGTCGAGGCGCTGGACGGGTTGGTCCAGTCTCCGCAGGAGCTTCTGGTGCTGGCTTCCCTGATCGAGCGGGAGACGGCTGTGCCGTCCGAGCGGCCGATGGTGGCCCGTGTGTTTCTCAACCGCCTGAAACTGGGAATGCGGCTTCAGACGGATCCGAGCGTGATCTACGGGCTTAGCAATGGGGAAGGAACGCTGGATGCGCCGCTGACCCATGAGGATCTGCAGACGCCCGGACCATACAACACCTATCTGCAGGCGGGACTACCGCCCGGCCCTATCTGCTCGCCGGGGCAAACGTCTCTGGACGCTGCGGCACATCCGGCCGAGGGAAAGATGCTGTATTTCGTAGCGACGGGAAATGGCGGTCACAGCTTTGCCGAGACCCTGGCCGATCAGGATAAAAACATCCGCGCCTATCATGCGCGCCTGTCAGCGACGCCCCAGAACCAGAACTGAAAACCCCGCCCTCTAACGAGGACGGGGCACCGTGTTTCAGTGCTTCAGGGGAGCGAGGCTCTGGCTCTGTACGCCGGCCGCCTGTGACGAATACGGGCGGGAAGAATCATATGTCGTCGGGTAAGGATTGTTGCCGACTGCGTCCTGTGTGGCCGTGGTTCGTACTGTGGTGGCCGCCTTTGTCACGCCGGAGGTCGCCGTTGCGGCCACCGGAACCTGCGCAACCGTCATCAGGACGCGACGCAGCGGATCTGCGGCCGGGTTGTTGACACGCATTGTCACGACAATGTCCTCGGGGCCGACCGTCTGGTTGTAATAGGCCCGGTTGGCACCACTATCGACCGTCAGCTTCGAGCCACCCAGCGCTGCACCGGCATACAGGCCTTCGTTCTTCTGGGCTGCGTAGATGTCGGTGTTGTGCGCGCCAGCCGTGCTGTCTTCCAGACCGGTTCCGATGCTGGCGAAGGAAGCGGACGCAGAGGCGTCGAACTTGAACTGGCTGTCCAGAATGGCCTGGATGCCGCGCTGGGACATGATGAACAGGATGGTTTCCGTGCTCTGGACGCCAAGCTGGAGCCCCATGGAAGCCGTGCTCAGACGGTAGAACGCCGGATCGGACCATGAGCCGCGCGCATCACGGCTGAGCAGGACGCAGCGGCCGCCGGAGCCGCCAATGCCAAACGACATGTTCAGCACGGACGGGCAGACCATGACGGCCTTGGCCTGCGCCAGAAGCTTCTGGGAGCGGGACTGCGCCGTGGTTCCGGTGAAGAGATCCTGAACGGCCAGCGTGGCGCGATCAATGATGATCTGCTGCTGGCTGGCTGTGGTCTGGGGCGCATCGGAACAGGCTGACAGGGCGGCGCAGCCCGAAGCGACGAGCATCGTCGTACGCAGGAGACCGGACAGGGTCATGGAGGATACCTTCTGCAGTCATCGTGGGAATGTTTCCCGCACTATGCGCCAAATGCGGCCAAATCACGAGTGCGGGAGAGGGGAATGTCAGATTTCCACGTCAACGGCAGCTGACAGCGCTTTCGCGATACCTGGAGCCGCCGCGAGAATGGTGGCACCACCCGTCAGGCCACCGGTTTTCAGGAAGGGTGAGACCGCTGCACCTGCTTCGGAAAGAATGATCAGAGCCGCCGCCACATCCCAGAGCTGGATGACGATTTCCAGATAGCCGTCGGAACGTCCGCAGGCCACGTCAGCCAGGGCCAGCGCGCCGGAACCGCCAGAGCGGGGCATCGCGCCAAGAGCCATGATGGCGGCGATCTTTTCGTTGAAGGTTTCGGTCGGAACACGCGCTGACCAGCCCATTTCGATCATGGCTTCCTGCGTGTTCGTGATGGGGGAGGCCTTGATCGGCTTACCGTTCAGGAACGCGCCCTTGCCCTTCTGCGCCGTGAAGACTTCGCCGAGGGCCGGAGCGTCGATGATGCCGGCAACAGGTTCGTCTCCGTCCAGCAGGCCGAGCGAGACGCACCAGCGGTCCCGTCCACGGGCATAGTTGGATGTCCCGTCGATCGGGTCCACCACCCAGCGGAAGCCACCCTGACGTGTCGCTCCATTTTCCTCACCCTGAAAACCGTCCTCGGGGAAAAGCTCCTGGATGCGGCGGCTGACGAAAGCTTCGACGGCACCATCCGTCTCGGTCAGGTAGTCCTGCCGTCCCTTGAGGGTGCCGGTCGGGCCACCGGGAGCGGGGCGCAGGGAGAGGGCCAGTTGGGCCGCATCGCGCACAACGGAACGGGCGGCTTCGAGGCGGACGGCAATCGGATCGAAAGTCATGGAAACAGTCCTAGTCTGTGCGCCGTGCAGCGCGGAGGGATGCCGTGATGGCGGGGTCTTCAAGGGTCATGAGACGACTGGCAGCCGTGGTTGCAAAAAGATGCAGGAGCGTGCGTCGTCTGGCAGGAGCGAGTTTGTGGAGCGCAGGCTCCCGGAGGATCGTGCATTCCGCCAGAATACTGTCGCGAAAGGCCGACGGGACGGCGCTGACGCTGACGACGATCAGCCCCACATCCGGCGGAATCAGATCCAGTGGGAACCCGTCATCCACCGCGAAAAACAGACGATCAGACCAGCCACGGTATTCCGGCCATTTCTGATCGGTCTGGAAGTCGCGCAGGCCGGATTTGATCTCGATGCAGGTCAGGGAGTGATCCGGCAGAAGGGCCATGATGTCCGCCCGCCGTCCTGCAGCGGGCAGGGCGAATTCATTGATAGCAGCCCAGTTCATGGTCCGGCACAGTCCGAGGACGGCGCGCCGGATGGCCAGCTGCGTTTCCGGAAGGCCGCAGGGGCTCTGCACGGAATTCTTATCGGGACTCTGGCAGGGAATGTCGGAAAGATCCGTACTCATGGTTTCATCCTGCCCCGATCTGCGCTCTATGTCTGCCCCGGGATCGACCCTGACCGGCCGTTTTGCGGTCACGCTTTTTGTGGGAGAGGGCTTCATGCCATTTTTGCGGACGGATCACTGGCGCTGCGCCATCGTTCACGCGCCTCTGACGGAGGTGATCGAAGCCGCCAGCCTGAACGGCTTTCCCATCACGACGCTGCCCGATATCGGGGATCATCGTTTTCTGGCTGATCCGTTCGGGTTCTGGCGGGACGGAAAGCTGCATGTTTTTGCCGAAGCGTTCGATTATCGCAGTCCGAAAGGAACGATCGAGGTTCTGATCTATGACGGGACAGGCCAGATGGTCCGCCGTGAGACCGTTCTGGAAGAACCTTGGCACCTGTCCTATCCGTTCGTGTTCGAGCATGAAGGCGAAGTTTACATGCTGCCGGAGGCGAACGGGTCAGGGCGGCTTTCGCTGTATCGTGCGAAGTCTTTCCCGCTGGACTGGGAACGGGTCGAGGCCTTCGACTTCCCTGAAGCCGCGATTGACGCCACGCCATTCCAGTATGCAGACCGATGGTGGATGTTCTGGACGCCTGCGGGTGACAAGGACGAACGGCAGAGCCTGCTGAACATTTCCGTGGCCGACACCCTGATGGGGCCGTGGAAAAATCTCGGGCTGTTCCTGAACGACCGCGCCGGAGCCCGTCCCGGTGGCACGCCGACCATCGTGGAGGGAAAGATTTTTCTGCCGACGCAGGACTGTCGTGGGACCTATGGCCACGGGATCCGGCTGCTGGAAATTGAAGGTCTGGAGCGGGGCTTGCCGAAGGTCACGCCGGGATTGTCGATTTCCATCCCGGTGTCTTTGCGAAAGCGGTATCCGGACGGCATGCACACCCTGTCTGCGGCAGGACAGGTAACGCTGATCGACGTCAAGAAAATCGGATTTGGCCCTAAACGAGACCTGCTTAATCTGAAGCATCGGATTTTCGGCGCCTGAAGGGTACGTATCCTAGGCGCTCAGAAGCCCGGGATACGATCCAGCACCGCATTGCCATGCCTGACGAACGCTTCAGGACCGAAGCGTTCCAGCACCCGTTTGCGGGAGCGTGCTCCCATCGCGGCAAGCTCTGCGGGTCTGCCGATCAGGTCTGCCAGAGCGGCGGCAAGAGCGGGGGCATTGTCGAACGGCACGATGCGTCCCGTCTCACCGTCGAGAATGCTCGATGCCAGTTCGCCTGCAGGGGTGGAGACAACCGGCAGACCGCAGGACATGGCTTCATGCCCTGCCACACACATGCCTTCCCAGTGCGATGACTGGACGTAAAGATGCAATGTCTTCAGGAAATCAAAGGGCTTTGATTCATAGCCCAGCAGGTCGATCGGCAGATTTCCAGCCGTGATGCGGGCCTGAAGCGCCGCATGTTCGGGACCATCGCCTGCAATCTGAAGGCGGAATGGCGGCAGGTCCGGATGATCTTTAAGAAGAGCCACGGCCTCGCATAGCATGTCATACGCCTTGACCGGGTTCAGGCGTCCCAGTGTTCCGACGCGCACGACTTCGCCTTCTTTCCACGATGCGGCGACAGGAGCATCCGGATCGGCCCGGAAAATGGGCCAGGCGACGAAATTGTCGCTGATGCCGAGTTCCTTGTCTGCAAAGGTGATGACGGACTGGGAGTCGGCAACCCAGAGCGTGGTGTAAGGCCGGCACAGGCGCAGCAGGAAGGCATTGACCTTCTTCAGACGTCCGCAGTGCTGCCAATGAACCGTTGGAGTCTTGTGACGCAGCGCGATCAGTTGCCCCAGAAGCGTGGCGCGGCTGAGAGACGTCCAGATCAGGTCCGGCTGGAACGCCTCCATCTCGTCCCGCAGCCAGCGATAGGCCGCGATGTGATCCCGCGTCGTGCCTTCCCGGACGCGCACGGGGATACCGGCGGCTTCGATCAGCGGAATGGCGAGGCCGTCCTTGCGGGCGAGTGCGAAGATCGTCACATCGCCGCCACGCGCCCGAAGAACCGACACGATGTCCGGAATGGGAAGCTGTGCACCGCCGCATTCAAGGGAATTGATGATGTAGGCGATTTTCATGGGGTCGTCTGCGCCAGGATTTTTTCGGCCAGTTTCAGGTCGGAAGGTTTGTCCACGTCCACTGCCGCACGTCCGTCCGACAGGGGCACCAGACGCACGCTGGCACCGGTCAGCTTATGGATGCGGCGACAGAGCGCTGTCGAATCCAGTGTATGGGTCACGGCGCGCAGAAGGGTTCCGAGGCCCAGCGTCATGGCCATCCGGAGCGGGCGCTTGCGGTTCTGCTGAAGCCGCTTCCACAACTCAATGACGTTCCGCCCCTTTGGGGTGCTGATGAGAAACAGGTTGCAGCCGGAAAAGCTCATATCCGACAGCCGGATATAGGTCCGCTTCGTACCGGGCACGTCGCGTTCGACCGTGGAGCGCAGTGCGACACCGGCGGCCAGATCGCAGCCCTGGGCCTTGGCCAGAAACTCCTGAATCCATTCCGGACGCAGAAGCGCGTGATCGGCTGTCGTCACCAGACAAGGCATTCCAATCCGGGCAATGGCTTCGGCCACGCTCTCGCTGGGAGAGGGGGCGGAGCGCAGGATCGTGGCGTCACCTGCCAGATCCCTGATGCAGTCCGGATTTTCGATGCTGATCGTCACAGGCCCAAGGCCGGGCGTGTGGGCAATTGTGTCGAGGACGCGGGCCAGCATGGGCTGACTGGCGACGGGAAGAAGCGCCTTGTGGGAAACCTGCCCCAGCTTCGCAAGCACATCATTCTCGCCGTCGCGGGAGCCGGCGAGAACCAGAACGGGGAGGCTCATGCCGCGCGGTTATGCCCGGAAGCCGTGCGGGCTGCAGCCGGACGTGCGCCGTCGGGACGGTCCTTCGGAGGCGACCCCGTCAGATCCATGACCCACGGATAGCGATGCGCTTCCTCGATGTCATAGCCGAGATTGAAGACATGCTTGCTGCGGGGCCGGTCACGGGCCTCGCGGTAGAAACTGCTGAACAGACGGTCCGGGACGTAATTCGTGATGCCGTAATTGCCGTCTTCATCGTGGAAATGGTGCAGGACGTGAAGCTGCTTGATGTCCGCCACCCATTTCCAGCGCGGCTTGTAGGCCAGATGCTGGATGCAGTGGAAGAACTCGTAGATGCAGGTCATGACTAGCGCGGTGGAAAGCGCACAGAACGCACCGCTCCATCCTGCAATCAGGCCACCGATCGGCATTGTGATGATCGCCATGGTCGGCACCGTGTTCAGCGGGGAGCCGAACAGCACGTCCAGCAGATGCGGGTCCTGATGATGGTCGAAATGGATGCGCTTCCACAGGGAAGCGGTCCAGTGGTTGCGGTACAGCCAGCGCCCGTGAAGGATAAAGCGGTGGATCGCATACCAGGCCAGCGGATAGACCACGATCACGACGGGAACGGGAATGAGCGTCGCCCAGAGCGCGGTCGAGAAATGCAGGGCGGCCCAGGCGGACACTGCGATCAGCGCGAAATAGAGCAGGATCGTCGGATAGGTCAGATAGGCGAACCACAGCTGCGGGAGGTTCATCTTTCCCAGATCGAAGCTGCGGCCTGTCCGGATGGCGGACATGTTGCGCCATGGTGCCTTGAAGTTGCTCATCGTTCCTCCATCCGCAGAAGCCAGGTCAGCCCCATAAGGGCGCCCAGCAGCGGGCCTACACTGACAGCCAGGGGCGCCGGAAGCGTCCCGGCATTTCCAAGTGCGGAAATCATTCCCTGCAGGATGACAAAGCCCATTCCGGCTGCAAGAACATAGACCGGGAGCGGGTTTCGAAGTCCTGCACGAGGTGGGATATAGATCACCGGCAGCGTCAATAGAAGCATTACTGCAATCTGAACGGGCAAAATCATGCCCGTGAACAGCGCCATACGGTATGTGGCCCTCGGCAGACTTGCCGGTGCGCCTTTGTGAAGAATGGCGCTGATCTGGGCGGGTGTTACGAATGCTCCGTTCTGCGACAGCGTCATGATGATCGACGGTGTGGCGGGAATAACGAAAGTGTTGTCACCCTTTGTCACATTGACGAACGACTTGTCGTCGGAAAGGGAAAGATCCTGCGCGCCATCAGGATGCCACTGACCGTTCTGGTACGTCAGGATATTCGTATGCTCGGTCCCGGTCAGCAGGCCCGTGGCGTCACGGTGATAGATCGTCACGTCCCGCAGGAAATAGCCGCCCTGGGCGATCTGCCCGATCCGGACCAGCGTGGGACCCGCGCGAAACCACAGGATGTCGTCTTCGGGCTGCCCTTCCTTTCCGGCCAGCGGGTCGGTCCGGTTCCACCAGGTGGTGAGGGCATTTTCGCAGGGTGGGACCAGCCAGTACTGGGCACAGGCGCCCCCGATCCCCGCAATCAAAACGGCGGGTATGAGCAGGCGGTACAGCGCCGGCGTTGACAGTCCGGCCGCCCGCAGCGCCGAGATTTCGCTCGACAGCGTCATCTGGGTGAGGAGGAACAGTGCCCCGACCATGAAGGCGAGTGGCAGGATGTCGATGCTCAGGGCCGGCAGATGCAGGAACGCGAATGTCAGGATACCGCGCACGCCAAGATGCCGGTTCAGGATCGGAGTCGTCTTTTCGAGAAGCGCCAGGATCTCCAGCAGGGAGACGAGGACGGCGCCGCAGAGCATGAACCGTCCCAGAAGGGCACGGTTGAGCGCCTTGATCAGCACAAACCGGGGCATACGATGCGTGGACTCGGTCATGCCGGTGCCCGTGTCAGCTTGCGGCGGCGCCAGGAGCCGCGGGAGCGACGGAGCAGGGCCGCCAGACAGCCGATGCAGAATATGAGTTCCGGCACCCAGATCGCCAGCCAGATCGGAAGGCGGCCGGTCGAGGCAAGGCTGTGACCGAACATCAGGGTCTGGTCGAAGCCGATCAGGATGACGGCAACCGCAATCAGGCCCCAGACGGATTTTTTACGCCGGGAGCCGATGGCCAGAGCAACGGCAAGAGGCGGAATGAAGGGGATGGCCAGTGCGCGGGCCATGCGGAAATCCATCTCTGCCCGGAGCGTGCGGTATTCGATGCCAGGCAGGCCATAGCGCAGATCATGCGCCAGTTCGAACTGCGTCAACTCACGCTCGTCGGCGCCGCGTGAGCGGAAAGTCGTTTCCCTGGTCGGCCGGTCGATGACGCGGACGACATGTTCGAAATGAGTCACGGTCGGCTTGTGGGGTTTGGTCGCCTGGAACGGATCATCCACGATTTCCCCGTTCCACAGGTCGAGGCGGGTGCTGCGGGTCTTTTCGGAGATGGTCAGCGCCCCGGTGCGGGCCGTAATGATATGGGCGACACCATTCGCATTGACTTCACGGATGAACACACGCCTGAGCCGGGTGCCGGCGTGGCTGACACTGTCCGCTGTCATGACGGCCTTGCTGGAAGTGGATGCGAACATCCCGGCCTGAAGATGCGGCGCCCAGCCCGTATGCTCGGCAAAATAGAAGCCCGCGCGATAGTCATAGCGCGCGACCGGCTGGATATAGCCGTAGAGGAACATGCTGGCCGCGCTGAGGAGCAGCCCGACGATCATGAACGGTCGGCTGATCCGCATCAGGGAGACGCGACCGGCCTGAAGGGCATCAATCTCATTATTGTCGCTCATGCCGCGAATGGTCAGGAAAACCGAAATGCAGAGTGCGGCAGGCAGCGCGATACCGAAATAATGGGGCAGCAGATCCGTCAGAAGCGCGATGCAGGTTCCAAGTGAACTGCCTGCCGAAGCCAGATAGTCAAAGAGGGACAGCAGGCGTTCCAGCAGCAGGGCGACCAGCATGGCCAGAAGCGCGATCGCGAAGGGGGGCACCATCTGTGTCAGCAGATACCGGTCCAGAATATGGGCCCGCTGTTTCACGCCTCTGTCCTTCCTGCCCGCTTCCACGACGCCCGTTCGCTGACGGAACCATCGAGCCGGTGACGTGCCAGATTGATCGTCCAGCCCTTTTCATATGGGTGGATGGACAGATGATTCCAGCAGGCCTGCCGATGCGGGCGTTCATCGGTCAGCGATGCGGACGCCACGCCGAGCAGTGGAATGTCTGTTCCGGCGATATGGGTCAGGGTCGCATCATGGGAGTGTCCATGCAGGACGATCTCCGCTCCCGCCCGCTGGAACACCCCGGCGACTTCCCGGTGATCGAGCAGGGACTTGCGCCACGGGACGAGGCCGCGCTTTGGCGGATGATGGATCATCACGACCCGGCACAGTCCTTCTTTCCCGAGACGCTCGAGCAGGGCTTCCAGCCGGTCACGCTGCCGGCGTCCGACACGCCCGCAGGCCATGAAGGGTGCGGTCGGAATACCGGAATTGACGCCTATGATCGCAACGCCGTTCTGGATGCGGACGTAAGGGTACTGCCGGGCAGACCAGCGTTCCCACTGGTGCAGGCCGGCCGATGCCGGCTGCCGGACCATGCAGTCATGATTGCCGGGAATAACAAGGGCAGGCGCGGGCAGGGCATCCAGCCAGCGGGCTGCTTCCGCGAATTCGTCCGGCGTTCCGAAATTGGTCAAGTCCCCGCTGACGAGGATGGTATCGACATTCGAGCGTCCGATATCCTTCACCAGCGCTGCGCAGGTCTGCGCAAGATGGACGTACTGGCGATGCTTCTTCCAGGACAGGAGACTCAGGGCGCGCTTGTTGAGCGCCTCGCGCCAGTAAACCGGGGGCGGGGGCAGATGCGGGTCCGAAATATGGGCCAGTGTGACAGCGGGCGTGGGGACAGGGGACGTGTGCCGCGACGAGATGGGATCTGCGGGCAGGTCAGGGGTCATGATCAGAAAAGGGCCTTGTCAGTATCCACGCCAGGAATAGGTGTCCGGACGAGGATCCGGGCCGCCCTGTTCTGGCAGTTCCATCATAGCCGTGCTAGACCCGCCCGCATAGCCGAACGCCAGATGAAGATTGCCTCACCCAGTGCGCATTGCCTTGATCCATAATGCCCGTAGCCGGAAAAATCGCCGGGACGGTTCCAGTTTTGCTGTCGAGGCCCAGGCCCTTCTGGGAAAGGATTTCGTTCCTTCGGATAGTCGTGAAGGCACGACGGAGCATGTCCGGCAGCTTTACGAGCGCGGGATCGACACCATTCTCATCGATGGCGGGGACGGGACGGTCAGCACCGCACTGACCGCCATCGCGCGTGCCTATCCGGCCGACAGGTTTCCGGACATCGTGGTCCTGGCGTCTGGCAATACCAACCTGATCGCGGGTGACGTTGGTTTTGGCCTGCGTGGCATGGAAGCGATCCAGCGTCTGCGTCAGGGCGGGCTCCGCTCCAGTATGCGCACACCGATCCGTCTGTCCTGGCCGGGAACGGACCGTATGCCGGTGCTTGGCCTGTTCGGCGGCTGTGCGGGATATGCAAGAGCCGTGCGGATCGCACATTCTCCCACCGTCCTGCGGTTTGCCCCCCATGATCTGGCTGTCGGCATCACGTTGCTGTCCACATTCGTCAGCCTCATGTTCCGCAAAAGCCGTGAAGACTGGCTCAGGGGCGATCCGCTGCGGATCGAGACCGGCGGCCATGTCTATGACGGCCAGAGCTTCATGTTCCTGACGACCGGACTGTCGCGCCTGTCGCGTGGCATCTGGCCGTTCTGGGATGCCGAGCCCAATGTCGAGGGACTGCGTTATCTTGATGTCAGTGCCTGGCCGGACAGTCTGCTGCGGGCGACGGCGGCCCTTCTATGCGGTCGCGCACCCCGCTGGCTGCGCCGTCATCCCGATTACGTCAGTGGTCGTACGGATGACATGACGCTGGTCACGGAAAGCGATTTCGTACTCGACGGCGAGGTCTTTACGGCAGCACCTGGTGGAGTCCTGCGTCTGGAACGTGCTCCCGGCTTCAGGTTTCTCCATGCCTGATGCGCTCGAACAGCGTCTGATCGGTGAATTGACAACGCCGGTCGACTCTGGTGTCGCCGCCTTTGCCGAAGCGCTGGCCCGCGCCTGTCCTGTTCTGCCGCTGGGCATCCTGTTTTATGGTTCGATGCTGCGGAAAGCCGATCCGGACGGCATTCTCGACTTCTATATCGTCACTGAAAACGCCGAAGGTTTTTCAGGCGGGCTGGTGGCCCGGACCGGCAATCTCGTTCTGCCCCCCAATGTCCGCTACGCCGAATTCCGCCACGGTCACCGTACTCTGAGAGCCAAGATTGCGGTATTGTCACGTGCGCAGTTTGCCGCCCGAACCGGGCTCGGGGCCTTGGATACGACAATCTGGGCGCGATTCTGCCAGCCGGCGCGGCTGGTCTGGGTGCGCGATCCGGAAAGTGCGGATGCTGTCCTGTCACTGATCGCAGCCTGCGTCACAACGGCATCATGCTGGGCGGCGCTGCTGGGTCAGCCATCCATGACGGCGGACGATTTCTGGAAAATCCTCTTTGCGCACACCTATGCCTCTGAACTCCGCGTGGAGAAAAAGGGGCGGGGAAGCAGTATTCTGGAAGGGCAGGAAGCGCGTTACGCAGCCATGCTGCCTCTGGGCTGGGCACGGGCACATCTGCAGTTTGCGGCACGTGGCGATATGCTGGAACCTGTTATCAGTGCAGCGCTCCGCAAAAAGGCAATCCGCCGCTGGGCTCTGATCCAGAAATCAGGTCGCCCTCGCAATGTAGCCAGACTTATGAAAGGGGCCTTCACTTTTGAAAATGGCGCATCCTATCTGGCCTGGAAGATAAAGCGCCATACGGGCTTTGATATGCAGCTATCGCCCTTTGAAAGCAGGCATCCGCTTGTGATGCTGCCCCGGCTTCTGTGGCGGGCACGCCATCTTCTGAAACGTCAGAAAAACTGAAAACAAAAAAGAGGATCCATCGGATCCCCTTTTTTTGGTCTTACAGTCCGAAATGTCTGGCGACTTCGCCAAAGACCGCAACAGCACGGTCGATTTCTTCAGGAGAATGCGCAGCCATAACCGAGCAGCGCAGAAGCGGACGGTTATCCGGCGTTGCTGGCGGCAGCGAGAGGTTTACGTAAACCCCGTTTTCCAGAAGGGCGTTCCAGAACCCGACAGCCTGGTCCACGGTCTCCAGCGTTACGGCGACGACCGGGGAGACATGCTCGCCTGTCTTAAGGCCAACTTTCTGAAGTCCGGCATGCAGACGGGCCGCATTGTCCTGAAGCTTGATCCGCAGTTCAGGACGCTCCTGCATGTCCTCGAGGGCTGCCATGGTGGCGGCAATGATCTCGGGGGGAAGGGAGGCCGTGAACATGTAAGGCCGCGAGCACAGACGCATCAGGTCCACGCCGTCATGATCCGTGACGCAGTAGCCGCCAACGGTTCCAAGCGACTTGGAGAACGTGCCGACCACGAAGTCGATCCCGTCCTCACAACCCTGCATTTCCGCAACGCCGCGACCATGATCCCCCAGAACACCAAATGAATGGGCCTCGTCAGCCATCAGATACGCACCGTGGCGCGTCTTGATGTCCACGAACTTGTCCAGCGGGGCAACATTGCCTGTCATGGAATAGATGCCTTCGGCCACGATCAATTTGGCGCCCGGATGGTCCTTCAGGCGTGCCAGACGCTTTTCCAGATCGACCGGATCATTGTGGCGGAAGCGGATGACCTGCGCGCCGGACAGCTTGGCGCCATCATAGATGCTGGCATGGCTGTCAGCATCGAGCAGCAGGACGTCGTCCTTGTTCACCAGTGCCGAGATCGTGCCCAGATTGGCCTGATAGCCGGTGGAGAACACCATGCAGTGCTTGCGGCGGAAGAACTCGGCAAGCTTTGCTTCCAGCTTGCGATGGAGACCGAAGGTACCGTTCGCAATGCGGGAGCCTGTCGTGCCAACGCCCATCGTCTCCGCCGTTTCCACGGCTGCTTCGATGGCTTTCTTCGACTGGCTGAGACCAAGATAATTGTTGGTCCCGAACAGAAGCGTCTCGCGGCCTTCGATGATCCCGACACTGGCGGAGATCGGGCGTTCGATCACGACTTCAAACGGATTGCGCGGCGACGCGGCCGTCAGGCCTTCATAGGCTTCGCGCAGGCCTGCGTGCTTGGCAAAAATATCTGTCACGCGTGGGCAACCTTGAGCGTGTGCAGGCATGCGGCAAGGTCATTGATGGTCCGGATGTCCGCAAGCTTGTCGAGCGGCACGGAAACGTCGAGTTCGTCCTCGATTTCCATGACGAAGTTCATGACGGCCAGGCTGTCAAAGGCCAGGTCTTCGACAATCTTGCTGTTGCCGTCGATGTCCCGGGGAACCTTCGGGTTGGCAAGCAGTTTTTCAATGATCATTCCGGAAATGCCGGCGACGCTGTCAGTCATGGACTTCAACTCTCGGTGTCTGTGCAATCTTGGGCAAGCCTTATGCTCCAAACCGGCCCCGTTCGCCACCCCTCTGCCTGTTCTGGCAGCCGGATGGCGCGGCCGGAAAGAGATCAGGCGACCGAAGGCGTGGTTTCGGGCTGCTGTTCGAACTGACCGGAGAGCAGCATGCTTTTGGCCTTCGCACGGGTCAGCTTGCCAGAGGACGTCTGGGGGAGCGTGCGGGGCGGAACGAGAATGACGTCAACATCCACACCATGTTGGCGGCGGAACAGACTCGTGACTTCGTCGCGGAGTTGGTCACGGCTCGCATCTTCCGTTGCACGGCACTGCACGAGCGCGACGATTTTCTCGCCTTCATCGCTATCCACGGAGAAGACGGCAACGTCACGCGATCGCAGGGACGGGATCTCGCTTTCGGCGGACCATTCCAGATCCTGCGGCCAGATGTTGCGACCGTTGATGATGATGAGGTCCTTGGCGCGGCCGGTGACAACAATCTGGCCGTTGAGGTGATAGCCAAGATCGCCCGTGTTCAGCCAGCCATCCGCATCGAGGACGGCCTCGGTCTCGTCAGGGCGACGGAAATAGCCGCACATGAGACTCGGTCCGCGGACATAAACAGTTCCGACCTGTCGGTCTGCCAGATCGCGGCCCGTTGCATCGCGGACTTCGATCTGGTGATCGGGGAGGGCCTCACCACACAGGACGAAAGTCCGCAGCGGATGGGACGGATCGTTGGACGGCTCTGCAATGCCGTCCTTCTCAAGACGGCGCAGGTCGATCGTATCGGTCTGGATGCCGGTATCGAGCGGAGCAAAGCTGATCGCGAGGGTGGCTTCCGCCATGCCATAACTGGCGACGAAAGCGCTGGCCCGGAAGCCGTTTGATGCGAAACGCTCGGCAAAGCCTTCAAGGATATGGTGGCGGATCATGTCGCCGCCGATGCCGGCAATACGCCAGCACGACAGGTCAAGATCGGCCTGACCGCTGCGGCGGGCGCAGAGTTCGTAGCCGAAGGACGGGCTGTAGGCGATCGTGCCGCGGTTGCGGGAAATCAGGTCCAGCCAGACATGCGGACGCCGCGCAAACTCGCGGGTCGGCAGCAGGTCCACGGAGAGCTGGCAGGTCAGCGGTGTGAGGAAGAAGCCGACGAGGCCCATGTCATGATAGAGCGGCAGCCAGGAGACGCAGCGGTCATCGCGCGGATCTTCCGCCGGGTGAACATGCAGGCCGTCTCGGGCGATGGCGCGGGCATTGGCCATGCCGGCCGCCTGCGTGACCGAGACACCCATTGGAAAGCGCGTGCTTCCTGAGGAGAACTGAAGGTAGGACAGGGCCGTCGGAGAAATTTCCGGCAGTTCAACGCGGGCTTCGGCGTGACGGTACAGGTCGGCCGGCGATCCGCCGAACACCAGATCAAGTCCGTCAATGATCTCGCCGGTCCAGCTTCCGATCACGTCCGGAACCACGACAGCACGCGCTGTAGCGCTCTGGATCATCCCGCGCAGGGTTGCCACGTAGCCTTCACGTCCACCGAACGCGACGGGCAGAGGCAGAGGAGCGGGGACGAGGCCAGCGTACTGGCAGCCGAAGAAAATCCGGGCGAAATCGCCATCGCTTTCCGCAACGATCGCAACACGGTCACCAGGGACAAGGCCAAGACCCAGCAGGCGGCAGGCCATGGAGCGGGCCTGCTCGCGCAGCAGACGGTAAGGCAGCGCTTCAAGAAGCTGTCCCCGTCCGGAATAGATGTTGAATCCGCTCTCACCCTGCGCCGCGTAATCGAGTGCGGCAGCAAAGCTGGGGAAATCACCGTAACGTCTTTCCAGGCCGGAACGGCTGGGCGTCGGGACGGGATTGGCGGTTGGGTTCTGGTTGGCCTCGGTCAAACCTGGACTAGCTCCGTTTGGATTACCTGACATCAGGCAGCCCTTTTCAGAAAATCGACGATTGCGTCCGCCGCAGCGGGAGCAGTGGGCTCATCACCCAGTGTTTCGAATGTCTCTAATACATATTGGCGCTGCGCCTCAAGAAAACGAGGATGCGTTTCGAAGGCATTCTCGATCTTAGCGCCCAGATCCGACACGTTTTCCGTCACCGGTCCCAGTGTCCAGAACTGATAATCCGGATTTCCATGCCATTTGACATGGTGGGCGTTGAGGAAGAGACAAGGCCGCGGGCGGATCATGAATTCGGCCACCTGACTGCTGACATCACCCAGATAGAGGTCTGCCCCCATCGTATAGGTCATGTCGATGCTGCGATGGCTTCCCGGATCAATCAGCATGTGCGGCAGATGCCCATACTGGCGCTTCAGGGCTTCCCCCTCTTCACGGTGATTGTCGAAGAGACGGAAATGTGGCGCGAAAACAAGGTTGTAGCGGTCCTGCCTGGCAAAGAAATCCAGGATCTGATGTCCCATTTCCGGCCAGGATGACAGGCGTCGCAGGAAATGCGGGTTATACAGGATCGTCGGCCGGTTGTTGTTAAACAGTTTCGGCCGTTTCGCATCCATGCGCCGTACGAGATCGAACTTGGCGTAGGTGCCACGGTGATAGGCGCCCGGACGGATGATGCCCTTTTCCAGCATGCGCTGCTCCACTTTGCGGCCTGGAACCAGCAGGAAATCGAATTTCCCGAGATGCCGGGCAAATCCGATTGCCCGGTCACCGGCGCCATGTCCGGTCCAGATCATTTTCGGACGGCGCACACCCATGCGGCGAAGCTGCAGGGACGTTGCTTCCGGGACGATGATCGAATTGAAGTTCCGAAAATAGCGACGGGATGCAAAAAGCCCGATCAGGCGGTCCACGACCCGCAGACCATGCTGCTCGATGCGGCGACGCAGCTTCGCGGAAATCGGGAGCAGATCGAACTGCACCCGTGCTTCCGGATAGAGCGTGGCCAGCGAACGCGCCAGTTCAAGATGGCTTACGGTCAGGCAGGAGACGTGAACTGCAACATCCGGATGGCGCGCGGAGACTTCCAGCGCGATCGGCAGCGCGTGCAGGGTCTGGTGACGCTGGCCGATGAGTGGGAACGCAACTTTCATCATGCCACGGCCCCTTCAGGAGCGCGGATCGTCCGAACCACGAGCACAAGCTGGATCGTGATGAGAAGCGTCACGCCACATAATGTGGCAGGCCCAACGCCACTCAGCCCGTAGTGACGCACCATCAGCACGAGGGCCGGCAGGAAGAACAGGCATTCGAGGATGCGTGCACCGATTGCAGCGCCCGACCGGTTGGTCGTGAACAGCAGTGGCTCGAGCGGCAGGCCCCAGACCGTGACCACTTCGGCCGCCAGCAGCCATAATGTGACCGGCAGAGCCTCCGTTGCGCCCTTGTGGCCGATATAGAGCTGAAGAAGCGGCTGTCCGGCAAACAGGGTCAGCAGGAGAAGCCCGGTTCCGATGCCGCCGGCCATCAGGGCAATCTGGCCCGTAAGACGATAAAGCCGGTTCATGGCCCGGTCGCGCCACAGGCGGGCCATTTCGGGATAGACGGTCGTCTGGATCAGGGTTGCAGGCTTTGCAATTCCTGCCGCGATCTGGCTGGCAATGCGATAATATCCGGCACTGGTCGGACCGACGAATGCACCCACAACAAGCGTTCCGATATGGCCAAAGGCCAGTGCGAGCGTTGAATTGAGATTCGTGTTCAGCGCAAAGCGCCAGATCCCGGGGTAGGTGCGGAAGAACTGTCCGTTCAGGATATCAGGGACGATGCCGCGCATTTCCTGAAAAAGGCCGCGGATCAGGTCACGGCGATACATCTCGCGGGTCGCCATGAAGAAGAGCGTGCCCCAGGCCGCGATTTCTGCGGCGATCCATACGCTGGCCAGCGCGGCAACCGAAGCCCAGCCCAGAGCCATTGAGGCCGTGCCAACCACACGGACGATCGTGGCAACCGTTCCCTGCACGGCAAGGAGGTCGTAACGGTCAAAAACCCGCAGGAGCCCGGTCGCGGTGGCGGACGCCATGAACAGGATGGAAACGCAGTAAATGACACCGATGACATGGATCTGCGGCGGCCAGCCCAGCAGATTCATGGCCAGAAGACTGATGACGACACCACCGCCAAAACCCAGCAGACCGCCGAAGCTGTCCAGCAGAAGACTGAAAGATACGATTTTTTGGAAACTGCGGCGATCACCCTGCGTTAAGGGGCGCAGTCCAAAATGCAGGACCGTCTGCCATGACTGGAAATCGACAATATCGCCCATCGTCCGCGCGAAAGCGTACATCATCGCAACGAGTCCGAAGCTGTAACTTCCCAGCAGATGGGTCGCCATCCAGATATGGACGAGACTCAGCGGCGCATTGACTGCACGTCCTCCGAGAAGGACGCCCAGATTGCTCATGACACGCTGAACCCCGCCCGTTCGGGCGGTCTGGGAAGACGATGAATCGTCTGACATCAATTTATGGAAACTTTCGTGACAGTCTTGCCGTTAACTCTGTTCGGCACCAGAAATAGGCATTTCCCCGGAAATCTGAACTCACTTTTTGTGACTGAAGATTGCGCTTGCCTGCAACACATCATCCAGTATTGCGCAAAACCGCCGTTCTGAAAAGAAAGCATGACCGTTGCGTGATATCACAGGGATGCCATAAGGAAGCATCGCAGTCTTACGGACAGCCCTATGCATATCTTTTTTCAGGACGCCGCATCAGCTCGGGCCGGAGCCTGGATGACCGTCAGCCTCCGGGCCATTGCAGAAAATTATGATCTTGTCGCCGGACTGGCTCCGGAAGCGGAATGCGCGGCCGTCGTCAAGGCTGACGCCTACGGACTGGGAGCGGAGCAGGTGGCTCCCGTGCTCGCTGCGAGGGGCGCGAAAACATTCTTCGTGGCACATCTAGATGAAGGCATCGCTTTGAGAGCCGTGCTGCCGGATGTCCGCATTTTCGTCCTGCATGGTTTCATGCCCGGCTGCGAAGGCAGCATGCAGGCGCGTGGCCTCATCCCCGTTCTCAACGATCCTGATCAGGTCCGGAGCTGGAAACGGTTCTGCACGAAGAACGAACAGGCATTTCCGGCAGCGCTTCAGTTCGATACGGGAATGTCCCGTTTCGGGCTGAGCTCGGCTGATTTGCAGGATCGCGCGGTCTTTGAGGGCCTGAACCTGCAACTGGTAATGAGCCATCTGGCCTGTGCTGATGAGCCTGACAATCCGGCCAATGACGTGCAGCGGCAACGCTTTGTGGATATGGCAGCCCAGTTCCCGGGCATTCCCCGTTCCCTTTCTGCCTCATCCGGCATTTTTCTGGGGCCGGAGTATCATTTCGAGCTCATCCGGCCGGGGGCGGCGCTTTACGGAATTGCACCCTCAGAAGGCAACCGGATGCTCCGCCCGGTCGTCTGCCTTGATGCGCGGATCGTTCAGATCCGGACCGTGGAGGCCGGGGACCGCGTTGGATATGGCCTGAGCTGGGCCGCCACGAAGCCGACACGGGTCGCCACGCTTGGTCTTGGTTATGCCGACGGATTCTTCCGGGCGCAGGAGGGGCGGGGAGCGGTCTGGCATGACCGGACACGGCTTCCGGTTATCGGGCGTGTCTCGATGGACAGCATTTCTGTCGATCTGACCGAGGCTCCTGCCGATCTTGAGGCCGGGGACGTGCTGTCGGTGCTGGGAAGCGCGCAGGATGTTGATGCACTGGCGCGGTCAGCGGGGACGATCGGCTATGAGGTGCTGACGTCTCTGGGGAGCCGTTTCCATCGTGTTTATGTCCCGGCAGCCTGACGCGTCTCAGACCGATTTGCGGATCGAAAGCGAGATGGTCCGCCCGAGCGGGTCCAGAAAGGCTGGTTCGTAGCCGGCCGGAGTAATACCAGAGCCATTGCGGGCGCGGATACGGCTGTTAAAGAGATTACTGACCGAGACCATGACGCGAAAGTTCTTCGCCCAGGGGCGGTTCCGCCAGCGTGGAATTTCCCCCAGATCGGCAAAGCCCGTCATATCCACGGTCGCAAGATCACTGAAAAACAGGCTGTTGGCGTGCGTACTGGCCAGGGTGGACGTTCCGGACTGCCATTTGGTGACCAGGCGGAAGCCGAACCCGTTCTTGAAGACGCCGCCCTGAAGCTCGACTTCGTGCCGCGGTTGGCCGCCCGTTCCACCAATAGTGCCGCCGTTCAGCAGATCAATTGGCGGCAGACCAGCACGCAGTTGCACGGTGTCTTTCAGGCGCCAGACCTGCGTCAGGACAATATAGTACCGTCCACCAGTGCCATGTTTTCCGCCCCTGCCGGAAGGCTTTTTTCCCAGTGGGCGCGAAAAAGAGAACGTCGCGTTCCACTCATTACGCTTTTCCATGAGCGCATTGACCGGCCGGATATCAACAACATCCAGAATCCCGTCCGAATTGCGCTGATAGCGGTCGGGGAAGGCTTCCTCAATCGCGGCAGTCGCGGTTGGCAAGCTTATGACCGGATTGTGGTTGCGGTCCCGCACATAATTGACATGCAGCCGTGCACCTTCGAGAAAATCCGGGGAAATGATCGTCCCGATGCTGATTTCGTGCCGGTCCGCTGCCCGAATGTTCCTGTTGCCGCCCGAGATGGTCGTCACCTGCACCGAGCGTCCGGTGACGTAATCATAGGTCGTGACATTGGGCGTCTCGATCTGCGGGGCGATCAGATCCGTGGCTGCGGGTGCCTCGGTGCGGTCGGTGACGGAGAACGGGAACTGGACCCATGACACGGGCTCCCATGTCACGCCGCCGCCAATTGTTCCCAGCGTTCCGAAATGCGACACCTGACTGACGGCGCCGTTGATGTTTGCATCGAGCTTGCCCAGAAACGACAGGACGTGTTTGCGCGCATTGGCAATGGGAATATCGCCGTTGATCTGCAGCGTACCGACATCGCGGCTGATATGGCTCCGCTGCAGTTTGCCCTGGCTGAGCGACGTCGCATTCTGCTCGGTAATGGTGCCGGTCGGGGCGATGCTGGTCGAGACATCACCGGCAGGCAGGGAAAAAACCGAACCCGATAGCAGCCCCGTGATCTTGCCGGTCGTGCCGGCGGTGTGTCCGTGATTGACCAGACGGTTGTTCAGCCAGCTCCGGTCTACGGCCGAGAACGGATCGAAGGTCGTCATGCCCTTGGTCAGCGCCGTCTGGGCATCTGTCAGGTCAAGTCCGGTCTGGCTGTTGGTTGTTGTGGTGGAGCGGTCGAAACTTCCGGTGCTGTTCCATTTCCAGTTTCCGACATCGCCGTTGAAATTTACCCCGGCATGAACCGCATCTGTATGGGATGTCTGCTGGAGTGCGGAGACATTCGTATAATCCCGGTACAGCAATGTGTCCTGCGAGAAGGGCGAATACAGGCTGGTGGAAGGAAGTGTAAGGATGCCCCGTGCCGGGCCCTGAAGGCTTTCGGAATTGCTGTGGGTGTAGCTGGCGTTGAAGGAGGCCGCGACCGTTTTGAAGATCTGGTCCGCATAGACGCCGTTCAGACGCAGTTCATGCGTTCTGGGTTGAAGGCTGTAATCTGACGCATTCGAACTGACATGCGGCGCATTGGCGTAGGCTGTGAAATCCTGAAGGGTCGGGATCTGTCCTGCTGCGAGTACGGGAACGCCGGCCGAAGTCACGCTTTGCCCCACAAGTGTATCCAACGCCGGATCAAGACTTCCTCCGTCGGCGGATGCGATGTTGCCCGCATTGGAATAGAGACTGCTGGCGGAAGGCGGGGTCACGCCGCGGTCACTGTCGAGCAGACGGGCCTGTGCTTCATAGCGGGCACTCAGATTGATCCGACGATCCCCGGAGAGCTTTGTGAAACTGGCGCCAAGAACACCGTCATCGCCGCCACCATCCGTGGATGTGCTGCCATAGGCCCGCATCCGGACGGCGCGGAAGTGCTTGACGGTAATGATGTTCACCACGCGCTCATCAGCAGGATAGCCGTAACGCAGGGCTTCTTCCTCGGTAAAGATCTCGACGCGGGCGACGGCCTCGAACGGCAGATCGTTGACTTCCTGCATCCCCGAGATGCGCTTGCCGTTCAGAAGCACGACCGGCGTATTTCCCGTCGCGCCGCGTCCCGAGCGTGTTTCCGGGGCAATGGCCGTCAGGAGATCGGCGGCGGTATCGACGCCGTAAGAGCGGATTTCGTCAGCCTGGATCTGCATGATCGGCTTGGCGTCACCCAGCACGGCTCCGGCCGGCTTGTGGGCTTTGACGACGATCTTTTCGCCGCCGTTTACTGATGTCGTGGACGTGGTGACAGTTGTCGCATTGTGCTGCGTGGCGGCTGGTGCGGTGGTAGCACCGGGTGTGGTCTGTGCAAGTGCGGACGCAGCAGGAAACAGGCTGCCAAGACTCCAGAGGAGGCTGAGAGCCGGATGCAGCATGGGACGTGTCAGAGTGGGGACGACTTGAATTTTCAGGTCATGATCTGACATGCGCTCTTTTGCGTCTTCCTGCATTGCGTGCGGGCCCGGTCGTCCGCAGCAAGTGCAGAATGTCACGAACCTGTAAGGATATCGTGGCAAGGAAAGGCCATTTACAGCTGTTTCTGGCGGATTTTCTTCCGTCTGTCGAGACTAAAGGCGCCTCTAGCTGGTCACTATGTTCCGGCTGCGCATCATATTTCGGCGGGTTTCCTCGTCCAGAATTTCGCGGATGCGACGGGTCAGTTCCGTGGCGTCTGTATATTTGCGGCCATAGGTCAGATTGAACGTATGGTCGAAATCATCCGGGTTGAGGCCGGCATTATGCTGGCTGATCGTCTCGATCTTGTCGAAAGCCTTGGCGAGACGGGCTTCGGGAGACGCCGCATTCTCGTATTCGTCCCACATCGCCAGGAATTCCGCCTGCAGATCATCGGGCAGGGGAGCCATGATCGTCAGCAAGTCTTCGCGTTCCTGCGCCGCCTTATTGGCCGAAGCCTGAAGCGAAATGGCGGGGACGTCGCCATGGATGGCTTCGCCCAGATCGTGGAGGATGCAGATTTTCAGCAGTTTCAGAAGGTCGATGCCTTCAAGCTGGTCGGCGAAAGTCATGACCAGTAGGCAGAGCGCCCAGGTATGCTCGGCCGTACTCTCGGTCTGGCCACCATGGGTATAGGTCCGTCTGAGAATATCCTTGAGGCGGGAGGCTTCCCGGAGAAAATCGAGGCGCTTTTCAAGATCGCCTTTTGTCATGCAGTGGGTCCTGTCTGTGACGGTGCGCGTTACGGCCGTTGCGGGAGATTTATCCGACAAGCGCATACAGGACTTCATATCCCACAAAGACGGCAACGGCCAGAAGCACGAGCAGAACAAGAAATCCGGGCCCGTTCTGAAGGGATTTCAGCATTTTGACTATCAACGCGGGCATGAGACATGTTCCGTAAAAAGAAGTTTGATCCACAAGCGCCAGTCAACGGGATCCCTGTTCATTCATAATCCTAGCATTTCCATCAGCCTTTCTGTTGGAATTTCTTTGCAAAATTCTGTGCTGTCATCCTCTGTTACGTTCTCTCCTTGAGAACACCATATTTGGCCCTGCATCTTAGAGCCTGAAATATTTTCGGTGGAGCTGTTCATGAAGAAGATTGTTGCCCTGGTTCTCGGAGCCGGCCTTTCCCTGTCGCTTGCAGCCTGTGACGGCCCTTATGATGGACGCCGTGACGGCGGACACCATCATCATCGCCACGACGACCGGGGTTATGGCGGTCAGAATATGGGTGGTCCTGGCATGAACGGTGGAGGCATGAACGGGCAGGGCATGAATGGCGGTCCGGGACGTCAGGGCGGCTGGTAACAGCCCCTGCCGGGACGCGCCCGTTCAAAGGGCGCGTCCTGACTCTGATGGGAGTGGGGCGGTCCGGATTTGACGTTCAGGCCTGACTGCCGCTGAATGCAGTTCTGCACTCTGCCAGGCCCCTCTCATCCGGACATCCACACCTCGATGACTGCACCGCGCTCGCCTTCCAGCCCGGACTCTTCTCCGGAGACAGGCTGGTTTCCCATTTCCATCCGGCTTTCCGGTGCTCGCGTCCTGCTGGTGGGTGGAGGAGAAATTGCGCTCAACAAAGGGCGTCTTCTGCTTGATCACGGTGCGCGGATCGATGTTCTGGCCGAGCAACTGCATCCGGTCGTTCAGGGATGGGTTGAGGCAGGTCTGGTTCACCATATTGGCGGCCGGGCGGATGAGCACACCCTGCGGACCTGTCTGCCGGGTTGCCGACTGGTTTACGCTGCGACGGATAGCCGGGACACCAACCGGCAGGTGGCAGCCATTGCCGATGAACTGAACATTCCCGTCTGCGCAGTGGATGATCCCCAGCCTTCAAGCTTTATCACACCCGCGCAGGTGCGCCGGGGCGGGGTGAGGGTGGCTGTTTCTACAGGCGGGGCCGCCCCGGTCCTTGCCCGTCATATGCGCGAACAGATCGAAACACTTCTGCCGGAAGGCACGGGTCGTCTGGCTGCTTATATGCAATCGCGGCGCGCGCTGGTGTCAGGACGCTATCCCGAGGTTCAGGACCGCAAGCGCATCTGGGAAGATTTTCTCGATGGCCCCGGCGCGGAAGTCGCGCGATCCGGTGACGAGAGCCGGGCCGATGCGTATCTGCAGGCGCTTCTGGACGCGCCCCGCAAAACGGGAGAAGTCTGGCTTGTCGGGGCGGGGCCCGGTGATCCGGACCTTCTGACGCTCAAGGCGCTGCGTCTGATGCAGAATGCTGATTCCGTTCTCTACGACAACCTGCTCTCGCCAGCCCTGCTGGATATGGTCCGCCGTGATGCTGAACTCGTCTTTGTCGGCAAGCAGCGGGACCGTCATGCCCTGCCGCAGGATGAGATCAACCGTGAAATGATCCGTCGCGCGCAGGCTGGCGAGCGTGTTCTGCGGCTCAAGGGGGGCGATCCGTTCATCTTCGGTCGTGGCGGTGAGGAAATCGAGGCGCTGGTTGAGGCCGGTGTTGCCTTTCGTCTGGTGCCGGGCATTTCAGCAGCCAATGGATGCGCTGCGTGCTCCGGTATTCCCCTGACGCATCGTGACTGCGCGCAGGCCTGCCTGTTCGTGACCGGCCATGCGAAGGCGGATGGCGTGCTGGACCTGCCATGGGACGATATGGCTGACCGCCGTCAGACCGTCGTAATCTATATGGGTATCTCGACCCTGCCGCAGCTTGCCGCCGGGCTGATGGGCAAAGGACTGCCCGCAGACTGGCCGGTGGCAATCGTCGAGCGTGGAACACAGCCGGGTCAGCGTGTCTTCACCGGAACGCTGGAGACGATTGCCGGACAGGCCGCCGAGGCGCAGGTGAAGTCACCCGCACTGGTGATCGTCGGGAAGGTGGTCCGGCACCGTGTGATCTCACCGTGACCTGACGTGTTCTGCATGGCAGGAAGACCGGCTCTCTCAGCCATGCTTTCAGTGCATATCCCTCTTTACGTTCCCGCGGGTTGCCCGCATGCGTCCGGGCCTGTGAAACTCCTGCTCTTTCAGTCACATCGCGATCCAATCACCGAGGTCCCATGACCACACTTGCGTCCATTATCGTCTCGATTGCAGAGGAAATGCGCACGGCCTCCGAACGTGGGGCCGTCGCCAATTACATTCCTCCGCTTGCCCGGGTGGATCTGGACCGGTTTGGCATGGCAGTTGTCGGCATGGACGGGGCGACCCATACAGTCGGGGATGCGGAAGTCCCATTCTCGGTCCAGAGCGTCTCCAAGGTGTTCAGCCTGAGTATGGCGCTCAATACGATGGGTGAAGAACTATGGGGCCGGGTGCGTCAGGAGCCTTCGGGCAGCGCCTTCAATTCCATCGTCCAGCTCGAAAACGAGCATGGCATTCCGCGCAATCCGTTCATCAATGCGGGCGCCATCGTTATCGCTGATATTCTGGTCTCACGTTATGGCCGCGAGAACGCCCAGACGCGCCTGCTGGAGTTCCTACGTCCGCTTGTGAGTGATCCTGCTTCAATCGACATCGACACGGACGTCGCCCGTCAGGAGCGCGCAACCGGTTTTCGCAACATGGCGCTTGCAAACTACATGCGGACCTTCGGCAATATCCGCAACGTGGTCGAGGACACGCTGGATTTCTATTTCTATCAATGCGCGCTGACCATGAGCTGCCACCAGCTGGCGCAGGTCGGGACCTATCTGATGACGGGCGGCCGTAATCCGCTTACGGGCGAACGCGTCATGTCCGAGCGCAATGCCCAGACGATCCTCGCGCTGATGATGATGTGCGGCCATTATGATGGCTCAGGCGCTTTCGCCATCCGCGTGGGCCTGCCTGGAAAATCCGGCGTGGGCGGAGGTATTCTGGCGGTCGCGCCGGGTGTTGCGTCCATTGCTGTGTGGTCGCCGGGGCTGAATGCGAAGGGTAACTCCCTGCTGGGGACACGCGCGCTGGAACGGCTTGTGCAGCATACGGGTTGGTCGGTTTTCCGGGCCAACCCGTGGGTCGCCAACCCGACCTGACGCTCAGCCTGCCAGCGTGTCGTAAAGCAGCTTGAAGTTCAGCAGCAGGATCAGTCCCGCCACGAACCATGACAGGACACGGACGGGTGCGGAAATCACAAACTCGCCCATCGTTCTGCGATCCGAGACGAACATGACCAGCGGGATGACGGCAAATGGCAGTTGCAGCGACAGGATAACCTGGCTGGCCATCAGCAGATCGCCCACGCCCCGGTTGCCATAGATCAGCGTGACGATTGCGACGGGCACGATGGCCAGTCCGCGGGTCAGAAGCCGTCTGGCCCAGTGCGGGATGCGGAGGTGCAGGAAGCCCTCCATGATGATCTGCCCGGCCAGCGTGCCGGTGATCGTCGAGTTCGTGCCTGCCGCCAGAAGGGCCAGCGCGAAGAGCGTGGAGGCCATGCCCAGCCCGAGGATCGGGGAGAGCAGCCTGTAGGCATCCTGGATTTCCGCGACGTCCTGATGGCCGGAAGTGTGGAATGCCGCTGCCGCCACGATCAGGATGGCCGCATTGATAAATAGTGCCAGCGTCAGGGCAATCGTGCTGTCCCAGGTCGTCCAGCGGATCGCATCACGGCGGCCAGCCGGCGTGCGTTCATAGGCGCGGGTCTGTACGATCGAGGAATGCAGATACAGGTTATGCGGCATGACGGTCGCGCCGATGATGCCGATGGCGACATAGAGCATTCCCGGCGTCGTCACGATCTTCGGATCAGGGAGGAGCCCGGCCAGAACGCTGTGCACGGGGGGGGCTGCAGCGACGAGCTGGATGCCGAAACACAGCGCGATAATGCCTAAAAGCGCGATCACGAAGGCTTCCAGATACCGGAAGCCCCGGTTCATCAGCAGCAGGACGATCAGCGCATCCAGAATGGAGAGCAGCGCGCCGCCCAGAAGAGGCAGTCCGAACAGAAGCTGAAGCGCGACCGCCGTGCCGATCACTTCCGCCAGATCACAGGCGATGATGGCCAGTTCACAGGCCAGCCACAGTACGATGTTCACTCGCGGCGAAAAATGATCCCGGCACGCCTGTGCCAGATCACGTCCCGTCGCAATCCCGAGGCGGGCGGAAAGCGCTTGAAGCAGGATCGCCATCAGGTTCGACAGCATGATGACGCAGAGCAGCGTATAGCCGTAGCGCGAGCCGCCCTGCAGGTCCGTGGCCCAGTTGCCCGGGTCCATATACCCGACCGACACCATGAAGCCCGGCCCGACAAAGGCCAGAAAGCGTCTGATCCAGGACGCATCAGCCCCCGGCACATGAATGCTGGAGAAGGCATCGGGCAGACTTTGCCGCATATCCGGGGACGTCCGGGACTCCACGGGTGGAGTGCTGGGAGTGGTGGAATCTGACATCAGGAAAACATCCAATCCCATCCATGGTGAATATTCAATATGCTATATTGATGAGCATGTTGAAAAAGACGCGATCTGGAAAAACGTGATCATTCGGACTGGCGGAAAATGCAGGAATGTTTTATTCCGCCGCGAATATTGTTTTCCCTATGGAGGCACAGGACGGGAATGGACCGGAAAAGACGTCTGAAAAATGCGGCGCCCAAAGAGACGCTGCCTGATGTCGAAACCCATTCCGAAGGCTTCCGTGCCAATCGGGCGGCGCGACGCAATGTGCTGGTCGAAGACTATGTGGAGCTGATTTCGGACCTGCTGTCAGAAGGGCAGGAGGCCCGGCAGGTGGATATTGCCGGGCGTCTGGGCGTCTCACAGCCGACAGTAGCGAAGATGCTGGCTCGTCTTGCGACAGAAGGGTATGTCACGCAGAAGCCTTATCGGGGCGTTTTCCTGACACCGGCCGGTCAGGATATGGCCGACAGGGCGCGACACCGGCACCGGATCGTGGAGGCATTTCTGCTCGCGCTGGGCGTGAGCGAGGAAAATGCCCGCGTTGATGCCGAAGGTGTGGAGCACTATGTCGGGAGCGAAACCCTGAACCTGTTCGAAAAAGCGATCGAGGGCGGACTGAAACAGTTCATGCAGGCGTTACACAACGCCTGACCCCGGGATTCAGGTGCAGATTTCGAGCTTCACGTCGTCCTGTATCAGCGCCTTGGCGATGGATGGTTTGAGTTGCGAGTCTGTCAGGACGCGGTCGAATTCCGTCAGTGATGCCAGACGGTGCAGACCGCCCTTGCGGAACTTCGTGCTGTCCACCAGCAGAACGCACTGATCCGCGATATCCATCATGGCCCGCTTGACCTTCACAACGTCCTGATCGTTCTGGAACGCGGTGGCGTTGTGGATGATGGATGTCGAGAGGAACATCATGTTCGCCCGCAGCGACTGCGCCGCCTGTTCGCAGACCAGACCGAAGAAGGCATTGCGCGGCGGGTTGTAGTCGCCGCCAAGGCAGATCAGCTTCAGGTTGGGATAGGGCGAGAGCGCCTGAATTACCCCAACGGCATTCGTGATGATCGTCAGCGGTGCGAGGGTAGGCAACAGGGGCAGCATTGCCGCGACGGTGGTGGAGTCATCCAGAACCAGAACCTGTTCGGGCTGGATCAGCGAGATGGCCCGCTGGATGATGGCGTCCTTGAGATCCGTGGCGCGCGAGCGGCGGAAATTGACGGTTTTCTGCGTCGTAACCTTGTTGCGCAGAACGATGCTGCCATGCAGCTTGTCGATCAGGCCCTGCTGGACCAGCGCATGCGCATCGCGATGGATCGTCATGCGGCTGACATCGAAACGCTCGGCCAGACCTTCGATCGTCGCACTGCCAGTTTCGAGAAGAACGTCGAGGATCTGTTTCTGGCGGGCCGTATTATCCCGCCGCTTTGAACCCTGCGGTGCGGCGGTAGCGACTACGGAGCCCGAACCATCAGTCATGTCTCAAATCGATTCCTGAGCCTGAATACAAACAGATAAATGTAAAATCGCATCCATCATAACAGGCCAGGGGCCGTCTGTAACGCCCGCTGGAGAGCATTCAGCCCCAAAAAGGTGATTATCAGGTCGGTGTGGCAATCTTCAGGACCTGAGCCGTATCACGACGGAGCGTCGTGCAGGCCTGGGCGTCCTGCGTCAGATCGACGCCATAAGCAGGGAAAACCTGCCGCAGACGGGGCAGCCAGTCGCTCTCCACAAGGCGCTCCGGAAAACAGCCCTGCACGACCTGAAGCGCTACGGACGCCGCAATGGACGCGCCGGGAGAAGCGCCCAGCACCGCGACGAGGGAACGATCGGCGTTTTTGACGAGTTCGGTACCGAAGCGGAGTTTTCCGTGCAGACCGCTGTCCGGCCGGATGATCTGCACCCGCTGCCCGGCCACGACCTTGCTCCAGTCCTCGGGGCGCGCGTTTGGATAAAAGTCCAGAAGGGCCCGGAAACGCGCCTCGTTGGTCTGGATGACCTGTTTTACGAGATAGTCCAGCAGGCCGAGATTGTCTTTTCCGGCCATCAGGGCAGGGATGATGTTTTTCGGCGTGAGGGAGCGGAAATAATCCGTCCATGACCCGCTCTTGAGAAATTTCGTGGAGAACCCGGCATAGGGTCCGAACAGCAGACAGGATTTCCCGTCGATCACGCGGGTATCGAGATGCGGGACGGACATGGGCGGGGAGCCGACGGGCGCCTTGCCGTAAACCTTGGCGTGATGCTGGCGGGTGATGGCTAGATCGGTGCAGCGCAGCCAGAGCCCGCTGACCGGGAAGCCAGCATAATACGCTGCTTCTGGGATGCCGGATGCCTGAAGAAGCGGCAGGGCATTACCGCCCGCACCGATGAACACGAAGCGCGTCAGGACCGTTGTGGCGTGACCGCTTTCGGTGTCCGTTGCCGTAACGCGCCAGCGGCCGTCCTTGGTGCGCGTCAGATCCGTGACGCGATGGTTATAGTGGATGGAGACGTTGCCGTCGGTCCTGAGCGATGCGGTCAGGGCGTGGGTCAGGGCCCCGAAATTGACGTCCGTGCCTTCCCTGATGCGCGTGGCCGCGACGGGCTGCGTCGTGTCACGGCCCGCCATGGCTAGGGGGGCCCATTGCGCGATGACCGCCTGATCATCGGTATATTCCATGTCGGCAAAGCAGTGATGGGCGACCATGGCCTCATAGCGGGCCTTGAGGAACGCCACATTCTCCGCACCCCAGACCAGACTGATATGCGGGCAGGGCTGAACGAACGCGGCCGGATCGGCAATGCGGCCTTCACGCACCCAGTGGGCCCAGAGCTGCCGGGAGAGATCGAATTCCGTATTGACGGCCAGCGCTTTGGAAATATCGACGCTGCCATCCGCGCGCTGGGGGGTGTAGTTCAGTTCGCAGTTGCCGGCATGCCCGGTCCCGGCATTGTTCCAGGCATAGGAGCTTTCCTGCCCGCAGTCGGAGAGGGTTTCGAACATCACCATCGAGAGCGACGGATCCAGCTCGCGCAGCAGGGCGGCAAGCGTGGAACTCATGATCCCGGCGCCGATCAGGACGATATCGGGGCAGAGGCTGGAGAGTGACGGCATGATGCTGAAATCCGGCAGGGGCTGGAAAGAAAGGGGCGGGGAAAGATCCCCGAAAGCTCAACCCGTGTAAACAGGGCCGGGCGGCAGGAGCTTGCCGGGGTTGAGGATATGGTGCGGATCCATCGTGTTCTTCAGAGCGCGCATCACGCTGAGGCTTCCAGCCCCATGCTCGGTTTCCAGAAACTCCAGCTTGCCCATGCCGACACCATGTTCCCCGCTGCACGACCCGTTCAGAGACAGGGCGCGGGCCACGATCTTGCGGTCCAGATCCAGGGCCTGCTGATGGCCTTCGGGAGTGTCGTCCGTGATGATGAGCGTATGGAAATTGCCGTCGCCCACATGACCCAGAAGGGGTGCGCGCAGGCCAGATGCCTCGATATCGCGGTGCACGCCCTCGATCAGTTCGCCCAGACGGGAAATCGGGACGATGCAGTCCGTGGAAATGACGCGCGCACCCGGAACGATGGCCTTGGCCGCCCAGTAGGCGTCATGCCGCGCTTTCCACAGGCGGGTGCGGTCTTCGGGACTTTCGGCCCAGGCGAAACCAAGCCCGTTATTGCCGGATGCAATGGCTTCTGTCGTCTCGACCTGTTCCCGCACGGCTGCGGGTGAGCCCGTGAACTCGAAAAACAGCGTGGTCAGCGGCTGATATTCGTTCAGGCCGGAATACTGAATGGAAGCGGCCATCTGCACGCTATCCATCAGTTCCACGCGGGTGATGGGGATGCCGCACTGGATGATTTCCATGGCGGTCTGGATGGCGTCATGCAGGTTCTCGAACTGGCAGATCGCGGCTGAAACACTGTCCGGGCGCCCGTGCAGACGGAGCTGGACTTCGGTGATGATCCCGAGCGTGCCTTCCGAGCCAACGAACAGGGATGTCAGATCGTAGCCAGTGGACGATTTGCGGACGCGGCCGCCAGTGCGGATGACTTCGCCGGTTGCGAGAACGACCGTCAGGCCGAGCACATTTTCCTTCATCGTGCCGTAGCGCACCGCGGCCGTGCCCGAAGCGCGTGTGGCGCACATGCCGCCGATCGTGGCTTCCCCGCCCGGATCGACCGGGAAGAACAGACCCGTATCGCGGATTTCAACATTCAGGGTCTGGCGCGTGATGCCGGCCTGGACCCGGCAGTCCAGATCCTCGGCGTTCAGTTCAACAATGGCGGTCATGCGGGACAGATCGAGGCTGATGGCCTGTTCGGGCGGTACGACATGGCCTTCGACCGACGTGCCAGCGCCGAACGCCACGACCGGAACGCGCCATTCATGGCAGTGTCGCAGGACGCTTGCGACATCCTGCGTACTTGCCGCAAACACCACCGCCTCGGGCAGGTTGGAGGCATTCATGGCCTCGCCGTGGCTGTGCTCTTCGCGAACGGACGGTGCCATGCTGATCCGCTCACCCATGACAGGCTGGAGGGCTTTGAGCACGGCCTGAAGGCGGTCCGGAGCGGAGGCGGAAGAGGCGGTCATGACTGGTTCCGGCATGAAGAAAGGATGCTCTTCATAGGCCGGATCGAAGGTCCGGGAAATATCTTCAGTTCGATATAGGGGTATAAAATGGAATAATCTGTCGGCAAATGAATGCACGATGCAAGATCAGATATTATCCGTGACTATCTCAGGAAAATATTGCTCGCCCGGCTGACGAAGATATAGGTCCGGTAATCGTCCTTGTTGTTCACGACAATCCCCTGTTCGAGATCAGCGCCAACCTTCATGGCCGATCCGATCACCAGGATCTTGCGGTTCAGGACCATCTTGCGGAAATCGCCGCCGAAACGGATATCGGCATTATAGGCCACGGCGGACGTGATCTGCACGGCGACATTGGCCCGGTCCAGATAGGTATCTTCCGAATTGAGGAAGACCATCTTGTTGAAGACGTTCACGCTTTTCACAGTCATGACGAATGTGCCGGGTACGACGGTCCGGTTCGTGGTCTCACGCAGGGTATCCGCAGGCGTCAACCGCTTCTCAAGAACCACGTCACCGGAACAGGCTGCCTGTGTGATGAGAGTGGTGAACAGGGCAAGTGAAAAAAGGGCTTTACGGACGGTCATCTGAATATTGCTGCCGGCTGTGAACATGCCGGGTCGAGCCTAGGAAAGAATATTCCGGATGTCGTGCGAAATATTCATGTCGTGTCGGCGAAAAGCAGGTCTCAGGGCGTGAAGACGACTGTCCTGTTGCCGTTGATGATGGTCCGGCGTTCGATGTGATACCGGACAGCACGCGCCAGAACCCGACGTTCGATATCGCGCCCTTTGCGGATCAGGTCATCGGGCGTGTCGGCATGGGAAATGCGCTCCACATCCTGTTCGATGATCGGACCTTCATCCAGATCGCGCGTGACGTAATGCGCGGTCGCGCCGATCAGCTTCACGCCGCGCGCAAAGGCCTGATGATAGGGGCGCGCCCCCTTGAAGCCCGGCAGGAAGGAGTGATGGATGTTGATGCAATGCCCCGACAGGCTGGCGGCCATCTCATTGGACAAGACCTGCATGTAGCGCGCGAGAATGACCAGTTCGGCCCCGGTCGCGGCAAACAGGTCCAGAATACGCGCTTCCTGCGCGGGATTCGTGTCTTTCGTGACGGGAAGGTGGTGGAACGGAATGCCGTAGAAATCCAGATCTGCGAAGACTTCGCGCGGATGGTTCGACACGATCCCGACGGGCTCGATCGGTAGTTCCCCGATGCGCCAGCGATACAGCAGATCCACCAGGCAGTGATCAAAACGCGAGACCATCAGCAGGACCTTCGGCTTCACGCTTCGGTCATGCAGCGCCCAGTCCATGCTGAACGTCTCGCCCAGAACAGCCAGTGCCTCGCGAAGCTGCTGCATGCTGGTTCGGCCATCCGTGATCTCGAAGACGATCCGCATGAAAAAGACCGTGCTGTCCCGGTCATCGAACTGCTGGGCTTCAGTGATGTTGGCGTTCAGTTCCGCAAGCCTGCCGCTGATTGCCGCCACGATGCCCGGTCGGTTAGGGCAGGAAAGCGTCAGGACACAGGTAGTCTGCGGAACTGATGGGGCCGTCATGGACTGTCTTTTCCCGTTTTCTGAAACCGCCGTCCTCAGACGGTGAAGTATTTCGCCCGCGGATTCAGCATCACGAGGGCCGAGGTCGACTGCTCGGGATGAAGCTGATAGCCGTCCGAAAGCGACACGCCGATGCGTTCGGCATCCAGCATTTTCAGGATCGGTTCCTGATCCTCAAGCCGGGGGCAGGCGGGGTAGCCGAAGGAATAGCGCGAGCCGCGATAGGACTGCGACAGCAGCTTCTCCATGTCACGATCGTCTTCGCCGGCAAAACCCAGCTCGGCGCGGATGCGCTTGTGGGTATATTCCGCCATGGCTTCCGCCATTTCGACCGACAGACCGTGCAGGTACAGATAGTCCTGGTAGCGGTTTTCCTCGAACCATACCCGCGCCAGATCAGACGCCTTCTGTCCGACGGTCACGACCTGCAGTCCGACCACATCGCGCACGTCATCGCTGATGTCGCGGACGAAATCGGCGATGCACTCGCCGTCATCCTTGGGCTGGCGCGGCATGGTGAAGCGCGCGGCTTCCGTTTTGCCGTCCTCTTCGAACAGCACGAGATCGTTCCCGTCGCCTGCGGCCTTCCAATATCCATAGATTGCCTGCGGCCGGATGATGTCCTGCTCCGCACTCAGCGCCAGCATGCGCTTCAGCACGGGGCGGAGTTCGGTCTTGGCGTATTCCATGAATTCGTCGAGCGAGCGGCCCTGTTTCCGGAAGCCCCACTGGAACTGGTACAGCGAGCGCTCATTGAGGAACGGCAGAACCGCATTTGGCGTCGCTTCGAGCACACGCCCACCCCAGAACGGCGGTGTAATGACCGGCTCGGAGCCTGAAATCCGCTCACGCCGGGCCTTGGCGGCTTCACGATCCACCACGCCGAAGCCGCGTGTTTCCGCGATTTCCGGTGCGCGCGCCGTCTTGCGGCTCGCCTGGCTGGCGCGGCGCGTCTGGATTGCACCAAGATAGGAATCGAGTTCCTTGTTGGCAATCTTGTCCATCAGGCCCAGACCGTCGAACGCATCACGCGCATAGGCCACGCGCCCCGGTTCACCGTCGCCGTAGGAGCGCGCACATTCTTCCTCGACGTAATTTCGCGTCAGGGCTGCGCCGCCGAGAATGACCGGAACGTCAAAGCCCTGACGGTGCATTTCCTCAAGGTTTTCGCGCATGATGACCGTGGACTTCACCAGAAGTCCGGACATGCCGAGCGCATCCGCCTTGTGCTCCTTCACGGCCGCGATCATGTCCGCGAGCGGCACCTTGATGCCCAGATTGATGACCTGATAGCCGTTATTGGTCAGGATGATGTCTACGAGGTTCTTGCCGATATCGTGCACGTCACCCTTGACGGTGGCGAGCACCATCGTGCCGCGATGCTGGCCTTCCACGCGCTCCATGTGCGGCTCAAGCCAGGCGACGGCGGTCTTCATCGTCTCGGCGGATTGCAGCACGAACGGAAGCTGCATCTTGCCCGAACCGAACAGTTCGCCCACGACTTTCATGCCATCAAGCAGGACGTTGTTGATGATGTCGAGCGGCGGCATTTCCGCCATCGCGTCTTCCAGATCCTGCTCGATGCCCTTGCGGTCACCGTCCACGATCCGGTCTTTCAGACGCTCCGCCGGGGTCTCCGCGCGGCGCTTCTTGACGGCATCGGCGGCTTTACGGCCCGCAAACAGTTCCAGCAGCTTCTGGAGAGGATCGTAGTCCTCGGTGCGGCGGTCGAAGATCAGGTCTTCCGCGACCTTGACCTCTTCCGGGGCAATCAGATGCAGCGGACGGATCTTGGAGACATGCACGATCGCACCCGTCATGCCGGCCTTGACTGCATGATCCAGGAACACCGAGTTCAGCACCGCACGTGCGGCCGGGTTCAGGCCGAAGGAGATGTTCGAGAGGCCGAGGATGATCTGGATGTCCGGGAATTTGTCGCGGATCAGCTTGATACCCTCAAGCGTCCACTGACCAAGTTTCCGGTCGTCTTCCACGCCCGTGGCGATGGTGAAGGTCAGCGGATCGATCATCAGGTCGGATTGCGGCAGCCCGTACTGGTTGCACGCGAAATCGACCAGACGTTCGGCAATGCGCAGCTTGTCCTGCGGCTCCTTCGCCATGCCGACTTCGTCGATCGTGAGCGCAATCATGGCAGCGCCGAACTTGCGGGCCAGCTTCATGCGGTCATGGGCCTGCTGCTCACCGTCCTCGAAGTTGATCGAGTTGATGATGGGCTTGCCGCCATGCAGCTTCAGCGCGGCTTCAATGACCGGCGTTTCGGTGGAATCGATCACCAGCGGCGCATTCACGGACGACGTAAAGCGGGTGACGACCTCGTTCATTTCGCGAACTTCATCACGCCCGACGAAGGCCGTGCAGATATCGAGCGCGTTGGAGCCCTCGGCCGCCTGTTCACGACCGATGGCGACGCAGCCGTCCCAGTCGTTCGCTTCCTGAAGCTCGCGCCATTTCTTGGAACCGTTGGCGTTGCAGCGCTCGCCAATGGAGAAATAGCTGTTTTCCTGACGCAGCGGCGTCTGGGTGTAGAGGCTGGAGACCGACGGCATCCAGACCGTGCTGCGCTTGACCGGGGCAGGGCGCAGCTTCGTGCCACCAAGGCGACGCAGCATGCCGTCCAGCGCCTGAATATGCGGCGTGGACGTGCCACAGCAGCCGCCGATCAGGTTCAGCCCGTCTTCCTTGACGAAGCGTTCCATCCAGACGGCCATTTCCTCGGGGCTGAGCGGATAGACGGTCTTGCCGTCCACAAGCTCCGGCAGACCGGCATTGGGCTGCATGGAAAGGAGACCCGGCCAGTTTTCCGACAGCCAGCGGACATGCTCGCCCATTTCCTGCGGGCCGGTAGCGCAGTTCAGACCAAGGGAGGGGACATCCAGCGCCTGAACGGTCGTGGCGGCGGCGGCGATATCGGGCCCGACAAGCAGCGTGCCCGTGGTCTCGACCGTGACCTGCACGAAAATCGGTGCATCCGAACCGAGTTCGATCCGCGCAATCTTGGCAGCATTCACGGCGGCCTTGATCTGGAGCGTGTCCTGACACGTCTCGATCAGGAACCCGTCAACGCCACCATCAATCAGCCCGCGGCACTGTTCGACCAGACCGGCTTCCAGATCGTCATAGGCAATGTTGCCCAGCGTCGGCAGCTTCGTGCCCGGACCGATGGAGCCCATGACATAGCGGTGCCGTCCGTCCGAAAACGTCTCGGCGGCTTCGCGGGCCAGTGTCGCGGCTGTGCGGTTGATTTCGCGCGTGCGGTCCTGAAGCCCGAACTCCGCCAAGGTGACGATGGAGCCGCCGAAGGTGTTCGTTTCCACCATGTCCGCACCGGCTTCGAAATAGCCGCGATGGATTTCACGGACGAGTTCCGGGCGCGAAAGGTTCAGGATTTCGGTGCAGTTCTCCTGTCCCCAGTAATCGCGCTCGACTTCCAGATCCAGCATCTGCACGCGCGATCCCATGCCGCCGTCACACAGCAGGACCTGATCGGCGAGGGCGTCAAGCAGATGGGGACGTGAGGACATGGGCAGGCTGCTCTGTAGTTAAGGATGACTGGGAATGGATATGGAAGCCGCGATCGGGCTTGCGCCTCTATACACGGTCAGGGACAGGAGGGTGTAGCAAAACGGTTCTGCTCCGGCAAAGAGGCAACACCATAAAATGCTGTTTGCTGCGGTCGGTCCTGCTACAGGGAATGGCATGACCTCATCCCGCAATTCCCTGATCCCCCTGACCATTCTGTCTGACCACGCGCTCTGGCCGGAAGAACGCAGACGCCAGGCCCTGCTGATTGGCGTTCCGGATCGGGAAGGAGGGTGGGGAGATGTAGCGGATATTCCGGCCCCGTCGCCCTTCATGAACCGTCATGCGGCGGGCTGTCTGTGCTGCACACGGGATCCTGTGGCCATGATGCTCGCAGAGGTTTTTCAGGATCGCGTGCTGGGAAAGCGTCCGCTTTTCAGGGAAGTCGCGGTATCCGTCGCATCGAAAGACCGCGTGGCAGTCCGGCAACAGCTTGAAAACGATGTGCTGGTCCGTGCCCGCTACAGACTTGTGCCTGAAGACGTATAATCCTTCATCGCTGGAAGGGTTTTGCAGTTCGGGTCTATGCTCCTGCGGGACTTCGGGATAACTGGACGGCATGACGACAGACGCAGAACAGGACGGGCCGCTCCGGCAACGCAAGAAGGACCGCACCCATGCCGCGCTGGTGCGTGAGGCCATGCGTCTGTTCTCGACATATGGATATGAGGAAACATCCGTCGACGAAATCGCCGAGGCCGCGCAGATTTCGCGCCGGACACTGTTCCGTTACTTTCCAGGCAAGGCGGATATCATTCTTGCCTGGACTGGCGGTGTCACCACGATCCTGACCGATGCCATTCGGGCCGTACCGCTGGATGTTCCGTTGCAGGATGCCGTTCTTGCCGGGCTTCTGCCGGTTGTAGCCTGTTATTCGTCCGACCGGATGGACGCCTATGCGGTTGTCAGGCTCGTGGAGCAGACGCCCGCGCTGCGCGACATGGCGTTGCGTCGCTATTCCGAATGGGAAGAGACGCTGGCCTCCCTCCTGATCACCCGGCTGCCCGCAACCGAAATGCCGTCTCTCGTGGCCCGGCTGCTGGCCCGGACAGCGATTGCGACATTCCGGACCGCTCTGGACGAATGGATCAAAACGGAGGGCAAGGCGGATCTGGAAGCCATCCTGCGCCGGACCTTCACATTCCAGCCCCTGCTATGGCAGGACGACTTCCCCCTGAGTTCCGGCTAGGAGCTCGGACTGGACCTCAGAGGTCCAGCTCGATGCTGAAATGGTAGGTGCGCGGCAGACCCGCCACGGCCGAGTTCGTGGCCGAACTCACACCGTTGATGCTCGACGGATAGACGGACGCCCAGTAGCTCTGGTTCGTCACGTTGTTCACACCAAAGCGGAACACCAGCGGCTGCCCGTAAGCATGGGTTGCATAACGCGCGCCCAGATCCAGCGTGACATAGGACGGCGCAAAGGTCGTGTTGTACACGTTGGCGGCGCGACGGCCCATGTAATGGACATTCGCGTTAACGGCAGCACCCTTGAGGAACGGCAGGCGATAATCCAGCAGCGCATTCGCCATCAGCGGCGGAACGCCCACGACCTGCTTGTTGGCCGTCAGCGATGATCCCGTACCCAGCATCTGCGCATCCAGCCAGGTCATGCCGCCGAGGAAGGTCAGGTCGTCAGTGATGTTGCCGGAAGCCTGGAACTCGACACCATAGTTCCGCTGCAGACCGTAATTGGCGTAGACATTGGTGACGGGGTCCGTGAAGCCATAGGGGCGGGACATGCGGAAGCCGGCGATGTTCACCTGCATCCGCTTGGCGATCAGGATCTTGTAGCCAACCTCGTATTCTTCCGAACGTAGCGGCGCCGTGACTTCGTTCATATTAACCGCCCCGGCAGGTGCGATGGTACCGGCCTGCAGCGACTTGCCCCAGGTGAAATAGACGGTCTGGTTGTCGGTCGGCTTGTACAGCAGGCTCGTCATCGGGCTGAACGCGGCCGAACGGCTGTAGCTCGAGGTCTTGGTTCCCGTCTTGGCGTAGTTGTTCGTGCTCAGCCAGCTCCAGGCGAGGGAGCCCATGATCGACCAGTGTTTTCCGAGCGAAATGGTATCGCCGGCGAGAAGCGACTGGTTCATCGTGTCGGCGGATTTGTACCGGCCGGAATAGTAGGGCTGCGCGCTGGCGAAGCTCTTGGGATGGCCGATCGTGGCCTCACCCAGCGTCAGGGTGCCGGTGGAGGAGGTGGGGTTGTAGTTCCCCATCACATAGCCGTTTGTGCCGAGCTCGATCTGGTGGCGCAGGGGGCCGGTGCGGAACTTGCCGTTCAGGTAGGCCATGTTGCTGCCGGCCACGAAGTCATTGGCCGTGAGGGCCGCGGAGATCGTCTGCTTGTACAGACCGGCAGAATTGAGAAGCTGGTTGGACGTGCTGAAGACGTTACGGGCCGCGTTCTGCCACAGACCACCGAGCTTGAGGCTCCAGTTGTCGTTGAAGTTATGGATGATCTTGGCCATGGCCGTATCGGTTTCCATGTTATAGCCCGCCTGTGGCTGGCCATAACCCTTCTGGCTCAGATCCGGCGCCTGGGGCAGCTGGATCGCGGTGCTGTAAGCGAAACCGCCCGGAAATCCGCGCTCGGCATAGGTGTACTGGCTGGCGTCGAGCTGGATAACGGTCTTGGGCGAGAGATGGATGTCGAAATCGCCGCTGACGAGATCACGCCGCAGATGCGAGCCCTCGACATAGCCTTCGCCGTTCTGGTTCAGCAGGTTCAGGCGATAGCCGAACCATCCGTTTTTACCTACACGTCCGGAGACATCCGCGCTTTCCAGCGGTGAGCCGATGGAGTCCGTGCCCACGACCAGCCGCTCGGTCATGCGGTCCGTCGGGCGCTTGAGCGTGAAGTCGAACGTACCAGCCGGGTTCTGCGGTCCATAAAGCGCGCCTGCCAGACCGTTCAGGACTTGCATGCTGTCGAACTGCTCGGCCGCATACGGCGTGGTGATGACCATGTTCAGCCCGTCCATGCGAGTGTTGGAAATCACATCGCCTTCAAAGCCACGGGACTGCGGGCGGCTGGTATTCGGGTCGCCACGCATTTCGAGCTGTGCAGAGGGTACATAAGCCACGAGATCGTTGATATTACGCGCCTGCTGGTTCACCAGAACATCATGCGGGACGACCATGATGGACATCGGCGTATCGAGCACGGAACGCGTCCCGAGCGGGCCCAGAGCCACGTCCTTGGTCCGGTAATCCGCGGCCGTGCCGGAGCCGTTGCGGCTGTGAACCGTGATGGTCTCGGCTTTCGGCACTGCCGGTTTTGCCTTCGTGGCGGGCTTGCTGGCCGCGGCCTTCGTATCGGAAACGGGTTGTGTTTCTGCCGCAAACGCTGGCATACTGCTGAGGACAGATCCGGAGAGAAGACAAAGCAGCAGGCGTGCGTATTTCATAGGTGATCCTGATCGGTACGTGTCGTGAAGCTGGTCTCTCCTCTCTACATTATGACACCCGGTGTCAAAATGATTCGTCTGCTTCAGTGCCGCTGGCGCTGTGATTGAGCCATCGCTGTTTTCTGAAAGACACAGCTGTGCCCATCAGGTTCAAATCAGCGACTGGTATCGATCTGATCGACAATCGTCAGCACGTCCTGCCAGTTATTGGCACGCGGGGTCCAGGTTTCCGACATGTTGTGTGGGGCAGTAAAGAGCACGCCCTGACCGCGAAAACGCCTGAAATGCCGCAGATTGTCGTCGATCATCACATCGGCGGCCAGAATGCTCTTGTCGCCGCAGAAAACGATGTCCAGGGGTGAGATGCAGGGAAAATGCTCCCGCAGCCACGCAAACTTCGGGGCGCAAGAGGCCGGATATTCCATGGCTGCCGTCGTGATGAAGACTTCACAGGTTTCGCACAGGGCGGAAATCGCTTCCTGCGCGCCGGGCATGACATCAAGGTTCGCAAAAAAGTCCCCCTGATGCAGCATGGCTTCCATGGCGGCATAATCTTCGGGCGAGACGAGATCCCGGAAACGCTGTCCCTGCAGTTCAGCATCCGTCCATTCATAGCCGTAGGTTTTGCGAAACCAGACACGCTGGGCGGAGAATGCATCCGCAAGGACTTCATCCATATCGACAGCAAGGCGCAGGCGGGACGGGGGCATGGGTGGCTCCGGCAACTGGGACAGGACCAGAACTCTTGTCCCGATGTTCCTGCAGGGCAAGCGAAAAGATGTCTGCAAGTTTGAGAGAAGAACAGTTCTTTCATTAAAGATTTATTGTTCCGATTATTCAAGTATTTCAAATATGTCGTTCCATAAATAAAACACTTTACTTAAAGTAAAATATTCTTGTTCTGTATTTCAGCAACTGTAAGCATTGGGTTCTGTTTTCCGCTCGTCCGGTTCAGAGCTTCTTTCCCGCGAAGAGGATGCGCCGGCACCTGTAGAAGGAAAACCATCATGTTTCTTAAATATGAAGAGAATTTCCGTACCGTTTTCGCCGCCAACGGCTCCGGCAGCGGCAACTCCGGCAACTTTTCGCAGGATCGCGAAAGGGCCTCGGAAGCTGGTCGCAAGGGCGGCGAGCACAGTCATGGCGGTCACTCCACCAAGGAGACCTCCAAGTCGTCCTCTTCAGGGGGAGAGCATTCTACCCGTGGCTTTGCCAAGGACCCGCAGAAAGCGTCCGAAGCCGGCCGCAAAGGTGGACAGGCTTCCCACAAGTCCTGAACCGGCCAGCGCGCAGATAGGAGACTGTCCTTTCTGCGCGACTGCTGTTGCAAAACCTGCCGAGGGGCGATCCCCGGCAGGTTTTGTGCGTTGAAGCGTCAGTCCCGGCTGATCGAGCCTGTTCCGAAGGCCAGCCCTGCTGCGGCGATCAGTGCGGCGTAATAGGCATCCGAATGACTGAGCGTCGCATCCAGATAGCCGTTCTGGGCAATGCTGGTCTGGGTCAGGGAGCCTACGCCGCTGCGATAGGCGGCTGAAGATGCCTCGAAACTCGTACGCGCGGCGGTTTCCAGTTTTCCTGATGCCGCATAGGCGCTCAGGCTTGTTCGCAAGGCGTTTTCCGCGGCCACGATCTGTTTGACCGAACTGTCCACTGTCTGCTGCAGGGTTGCGTCTGCACTGTCTGACTGGTCCTGCGCCTGTTTCAGAAGAGCCGCACGGGTTCCGCCATCAAAGATCGGCACGGTGATGCCACCGAGGATCAGGCTGCTGAAGGCATTGCTGGACAGGTTCAGCGTCGGGGGGGCTTCGCTTCCTACGCCCGGCACGGATGACAACGCCAGACGTCCGGTCGTGTAGGCAACGTTGCCTGTCATGAAGATTTTGGGCAGGAACTCGCTTCTGGCCGCCTGAACCCTGCTCCTTGCCGCCTTGGCGCTTGCATAGGCCGCCAGAACATCCGGCCTGCGCGAGACCGCCTGCTGAACGAAGGCATCCGTCAGACGCATGTCATCCAGAGCGAGCGGACGTCCGGAAATATCCAGCGTCTCCAGCTTCGTGGACGGAGAAATCCCGATGGCATTCAGAAGTTCCAGCCGGGTGTTCTCTTCATCGCCCTCGGCCTGCACGAGGCGTAGTTCCGTCTGGGCCGTTGCCTGTCGCGCCTGCGTGACATCGACAATCGTGCCCTGACCCTGATGCAGCCGCGCTTCGGCTGCCGTCTGCACAAACCGGGCATTATCCCGTGCCTGTCGCAACAGTTGTACCCGGCTGGCTGCTGCGGCATGGGTGTAATAGGCCGTCGTGACGCCGTAGATGATTTTCTGATGGGCCGCGGTGAAGAGCACATTGGTGGCAATCTGGGCCTGTTTTGTGGCCTCGATCACGGCTTCACGCTTGCCGAAATCGAACAGCAGCCATTCCATGCCAAGCGTCTGGACTTCGCCTGCGCCCGAATTGTTGTTGCGCACGCCGCCCAGCGCATTTTCCAGCCCGCTCAGGCCGGAATTGACGATACCTTCTGCCGCCCCCGCATTGCTGATCGTGGGGTTCGCGCCGTCATTGCGGCTATGGTTGTAGCCTCCGACCACGGTTGCTGTCAGGCGCGGCAGGTAGGTACTGCGCGCAATGCCAACCGCCAGAGCCGCATCCCGCGCCATGTTCCAGGCCCGGCGTGTTTCGGGATTGGCGGATTGTGCGATATCGATCAGTTCTGCCAGCGAATAGGCATGGCCGCCCTGAACTGACAGTTCCGGGGCAGGGGGCCGCACGCGGATCTGTGTGTTGGATGGCAGCGTGTAGCCTGCCGGCAGATTGAGCGCATGCGGATTGTGCTTTCCAGGCAGGATTTCGCCATTCGCGGCGATATTGGGCTGCCAGGGCCGGTCCGGGGCCGTCGGCGCGCTATCGAGGGCCTGCGTGGCACAGGCGGAAAGCAGCATCGGCACTGAATACAGTGCGCTCCTTGTCAGGATGCGCGCAGCCCTGCGGTGTGAGACAAAGCGTAAATGGGGCGGTGCAGGACAGGTCATCGGGCAATCTGTTCCAGTCGTGCCGTGCGTTCGGAAAGATCCGGCCTACCGGGTGTGACGAGCAGGTCTTCGGACAGCCGCCCCGCATCATCGAGCGCCATCCGTGTGGCCTCAAGCCGGGGCAGATCGGCCCGCATATGGACGGGTTCGGACATGGCATATTCCAGTGTGAGTTCGCTTTGCAGAAGGGCCGACTGGGTTTGGGCGACGGCCTCCGCACGATCCTGAGCGCTTGAGGCGTCTGCCTGTCCCCTCAGACAGTCCGCCAGTGTGCGCAACCTGTCGCCGATCCTGTCATAGGCGCTGGCGGGCCAGAAGCTTGTGAACATGGCGTAGGTGATGAAATTGCCGAGCATGATCCCGACGATACGGTCCCGCGCGGTCGCCATATCGCTGGTGGGGCCGTAACCTTTCAGGTCCGTCAGATAGAAGGCCAGACCGATCTGAAATCCCGCATAGGCAATGCGTTCATCACCGGTTTTGACCCAGGCCCCGATCAGGGACACGACAAAGACGAGTACCAGAAAACCGGCAATGTCGTTCAGATGCGGCATGACAAAAATGATGGACGCAATTCCGAGCGCACCCCCTACGAGTGCGCCGGAAATACGCAGGGTCAGCTTGGAGATCATTTCCCCCATCGTAGGAAGGGCAACAATGAAGCAGGTGATGATGCAGGTATGGATGCCCTGCCAGTTCAGAACCTTGAAGATCAGATAGCTCAGCATGACGGCAGCCGTGCCCTTGACCGCAAAGCGCACATGGTCGGGATTGGTAAAGGCGTCCCCGGCAAAGAACCCGGATTTCTTCTCCGGCTTTCTGGTTTTTTCTTCATCCGGAACCGGGGTTGTGAATTCTGGCAGCAGATCTGCCATCGCACAGGCCGTGGCAGAACTGGGACTGACCGCCGGGCGTGTAATGGCCGCAGGATAGTCTCCATCTGCGAAAATGGTGGCCATTTCTTCCAGCGTCTGTGTCAGACAGGCAGCATCGTCTGCCGCAATCCCGGTTCTGCTGGCGTCATCCGCAAGGGCGAGTGCCGCGACACTGCTGCTGGCCGCCTGTCGCAGGCAGGCCAGATCCCGGGGGGACCAGATCTTTTCCAGACCTGCCATCTTGGCAGATTTCATCATGTCCGTTGTGCCGCTGCGCAGCATGTCCGTGGCCTGTTCGCGGATGTGCTCGTCAGGATTGCGCAGGAGGGCGCATGCCATGCGCAGACGGTCCGCGATACTATCGGTCAGAATCTTTCGCGGGGAAGGGCAGATCAGCAGGCCCAGTACGACCATGACCGCGCCCGGTACGGCCAGAAACAGGTCCGTATAAAGCAGGGCGCGTGTGACGACCTCGCCGACCGGAACCTCGTCGATCGCAATCAGCCCGTACACGGTGATCAGCCCGAGCATATAGGCCACGGGCTTGAGCTTGCTGGCCGATCCCAAAAAGAAAAACATGAAGGACAGCAGGGCAATGACGATCACCAGCCCCATCGGATGATCCAGCGTCAGACGGATCAGCCCGTAGATGATGGCCAGCAGGATCAGAACCGCGATATTGACGCCTACGCCGGCAAGCGCATTCGTGACGCGGTCCTTCTGCCACAGCGCCATCGTCACAAGTGCGGGGACGGCCAGATCCGGAACCTGCCAGATTTCGCCGACCAGAACCGTTGTCGTACAGCCTGCCGCCATACGAACCGCATAGCCCAGACGCCCCGGAGCGGGATTGCAGACGAGACGCCAGATCCGGGCCAGTCCCAGACCGGGCCGCATCATGTCCGGACGCGGCCCCTCCAGCGGAAGGGTAGTCTCAGGGACAGGCAGCGCCATGCCGGATCTCGACCGTTGCGGTGGCACCAAGCCGCAGCAGAAGCGGACTGGTTCTTTCCAGACGGATGCGGACCGGGAAACGCTGCGCCACATGCACCCAGTCCATCTGCCGCGGCACGATCGGCAGCGAGCGGGCAATCCCGGCGGAATCTACCGACAGCACGCCCCAGCCGATGCTCTCGACATGCCCCCGCAATGGCGTACGGCGGTCGATCATGGAATGGACCGTCACGCAGTCCCCGATCTGCACGGCTCCCAGATTGATCTCGCGGATATTGGCCATCGCATACCATTCATCATCCGCAATCAGCGTGAACAGGACCTGCGATGGTGCCAGAACTTCACCGGTCTTCACCCGCAAGCTGGTGACATAGCCGTCCACCGGAGCAATCACGGTGGTCTGCCGCAGTTCATAACGCGCATGGTCCAGCGCCGCCTGACTGGCATCGCGCGCGGCGATCGAGCTTTTCAGATCCCCGATCGCGGTGGTTGCGGCAACGGACTGGTTGCGGGACTGGGCCAGCGAGACCTCGGCATCATGAAGGGCGACGCGGGCCTGATCGTATTGTTGCCAGGGGATGTAGGATTTGCCCGCCAGAGGCTGAAGCCGCTGCACCGTGCGCGCCGCAAGATCGCGGTTGGTCTGGGCCCGGACGACCTGATCATCGGCCGTTGCGGCATTGGAGGTCTTGATGCTCAGCAGGCGCGTCTGGTTTTCCACCTCGGCCGCCGCCAGATCGAGATTGGCCTGCGCCTGACGGACGGTCAGTTCGTAGGGCTCCGGGTCCAGCCGGTACAGGACATCACCCTTGTGAACATGCTGGTTGACCGAGACATCAAGCTCCTTCAGCCGCCCGCCGACAGTCGAGGCAACATGCACGACTTCCGCATCAATGGTGCCGCTGTCGGACGAGGGATGCGTGCTGTCTTCATGGGCAACATGAATACCGAAAATGACGGCTGCCCCCACACAGAGCACTGCGATGATGATACCGACCGGCTTCTTGCCGGAGACATGGATGCGCTGCACGATCAGGGTCCGAATACCAGTGTCCACACCGTGAGTGCGGCGATGACGCCCAGGGCGACATAGGTAAAGAGGCGAAAGCTGAGCAGGGCATCAAGACCCGTCAGCAGAAAGACAACCCGCAGTCCCACGGCCGTCCCAATCCCGATGAGGCCACAGACCATCCAGTCCGGAAAATAGGCACCGACGACGGGGAAGGACGGTGCTCCGCGGAGGGAACACCCGCCCGTCGTCACAAGGCACAGGCCGGATAGAGGCAGACGCAGGCGGGCAGGACGCATGAGGGGAATTGAAACTTTCGCGCGGCCATCAGGAAAGCCGGACCCTATCACATCCTTTTGTGAAAGCCACAGTCCCGCTGCCCTGCGCCCGATGTCGAAAAAGAAAACCGGACCCGTTGCGGGAAGTTTTAAAAAGCAGACACGGTTCAGAATATGGTCCGAGGCAATGAAAAACGGCTTTTTCCCCGCAGTGTTTCTTCTGGCTCTGATGACGAGTGGTCAGGCTCTTGCTGCCAGGCAGGATCTTGTCCTGTCGCCGGTCAATACACAGGCCCGTCTGCACGCACGCTCCGCCCTGACAGATATTGACGGGAGTTTCGGGGATGTCTCCGGAACACTGACTTACGATCTGGACCGGCAGACCTGTCACGTGGACATGACCATGAACGTCAATTCGCTGAAGGTCGGCAGTGCCGTCATGAAGCAGATCATGCTTTCGGGGATCATGCTCGACAGCGACAGCCATCCGGTCATGCGATATGCCGGCGACTGTCGTCCGAAGATCACCAAAGGCCAGTTGCAGACCGAGCTTGCCGGACAGCTGACCATGCGCGGGCAGACCCATCCTCTCGTCTTCACGACGGAGCTTCAGTTTCAGGGCAATACGCTCATGCGCATCGTAAGCCGCGGTACGTTCGATCAGAGACAGTGGGGCGTGAGTACCCTGCTGCATTCGGTGAACCCGATGGTGAAGGTCGAAACCATAATCCTCATGAAGTGACACGCGGGCGTTCTTGAAGGGTACCGGTTCCTCCGATAAGCAGGCCTTCGACTCCCCGTTCCTCCAGCTTTCCGGCCTTGTGGACATGACCTTCGAGACGCCCCTGATCCTTTCCTTCGGCAGCATCAATATCGATCTGACGGCCCGCAGCCAGCGGCTTCCCCGACCGGGCGAAACCGTCCATGCCGACAGCTATGCGATTGGTCTGGGCGGCAAGGGCAGCAATCAGGCCGCCGCTGCGGCGCGGCTGGCGCGAAGCTTCGATCTGGACGTGGCGCTTGCCGGGCGGGTCGGGTGCGATGCGTTCGGCGCGCAGGCCCGTGCCAGCCTGTCAGGCTTTGGCGTGGACCTTTCCCCGCTGCGTGATGATCCGGAGAACCCAACGGGGATTGCCCTGATCGGGATCGATGCCCTGGCGGAAAACTGCATCACTGTTGCTGGTGGTGCGAACATGGCGGTGGACGGCACGGATATCGACGCGGCCGCACGTTGGCTGGAGCGGGCCAAAGTTCTTCTGCTGCAACTCGAAATCCCGCAGGATGCTGTCCTCGCCGCTGCGCGCCAGATGCGCCGGGCAGGGGGGACTGTCGTGCTCGATCCGGCTCCGGCTCCTGAAAAGGGTCTGCCTGAACCGCTCTGGTCCGAGATTGATATTCTCACCCCCAATGAGAGCGAGACTTTCAGCCTGACCGGTATCCGCCCCACGACCGTCGAGGAGGCGCGGGAGGCTGCGGATATCCTGCTCGCAAAAGGGGTGGGTGCCGTACTGGTCAAGATGGGCGCGAAAGGGGTGTTCTGGCATGACGGAACAGCGTCCGGGCATCTGGCGCCATTTCGTGTCGTCCCGATTGATACGGTGGCCGCCGGTGACTGTTTCAATGCGGGACTTGCCGTGGCGCTCGCGCTTGGCAAGAGCCTTCCGGAAGCAGCAAAGATTGCCTCCGCCTGCGGAGCACTTGCTACGACACGGCATGGCGCTGCGGATGCGGCTCCGGAGTGGGATGAGGTCGCCGCGCTGGTCGCAGGCTGAAAAGCTGCTTGCGTCATCGGTTTTTCAGGTTCAGGTTCCCGCACACAAGACAAACCGAACTGAAAAACGGAACTGCGGGACAATGACGAAAAGACGCATCACATGGATGGTTCTCTCCGGAGCCCTCATGACGGCGTTTTTTCTTGTCGCCTGCATGACAACGACGATGGATGCCGCAGGACACATCCACGCCAGCTATTTCTGGATGGCCGGGTTCATCATTTTTGCCATCGTGCATGTTTACTGCACATGCATGTCAAAATAACGGGCTTCTTTCAGTCGCCAGAGGCATAAAAAAACAGGGCACCAGAAGGTACCCTGCTTTTTGTCGAGGCCGGAGCGGATCAGTAAGGTCCGGGTCCGTAGCCAGGACCATATCCCGGTGCGACCGCACCCGGTGCAGGTGCCACGGGAACGCCAGGCTGCACGACGCCCGGTGCGACACCCATGCCATTGGCGCTCACGACGCCAGCGATCAGGCCCGTCGCAAGGGCGGTCAGCAGGAACTGGTTGCCATAGCGCATCCAGTAATACCCACGAGGCGGAGCATAGAGACCGCGATAGTTGCGCCAGTTATTGATGGCCCAGCGGCTGCCACGGGGTCCGTCGTAACGGTCCCCCCGACGCCAGACGCGATCATGGCCGTCGCCACGTCCACCACCACGATAGTCTCCGTGACCGCCCGGGCCATTCATGCCAGGTCCGCCAGGACCACCGCCGCGGGGATCAGCAGATGCGAGAGGTGCTGCGGCGAGGAGGCCGCCAGCCATCAACCCTGCGAATAGTTTTGTCTTCATAACTCGCCTTTAAATCCAGTCATCACCACCCGGATAAAACGGCCGGGGGCATGTACCGGACTGTCATAAAGCCCTTCAAGCATGGCTGGAATATGGCTTTCGAGGCGCGCTTTGTAACGGTGTTCGAGGGGCAGAGGTTTCCTTTCATGTGATGGATCAAAAGGACTGTGCGTTTCTATGGCTTTCCGTCCGGGAAAATGTGCGCTTATGTTCGTTTTCTTACAGCCCTGTATCCGGACCTTCTTCCATGCGCCAGGAATCGCCTTTGATCAGCCCGCGTCAGGACCAGATCGTGCGTCTGGTGCGCAGCAACGGCTATATGGCCAATGAGGAAATGGCGCAGCATTTTGGCGTCGCGGTCCAGACCATCCGCCGGGATGTGACGTCTCTTGCGGGGCTCGGTCTGCTCTGTCGGCATCACGGCGGTGCAACGCCTGTCTCCACGGTCGAGAACCTGGATTATGACGCGCGCCAGATTCTGAACGCCTCGGCCAAAGACGCCATCGGACGTTATGCCGCCTCCCTGATTCCGGACCGCTCTTCCCTGTTCATCAATATCGGCACGACCACGGAAGCCTTTGCGCGATCGCTTACAAAGCACAGGGATCTGCGGATTGTGACGAATAATCTGCACGTGGCGTCGCTCGTATCAGGCCGGATGGATTTTCACACGGTCATTACCGGCGGCCAGTTACGGCCTCAGGATGGCGCCATTCTGGGAAGCAGTGCGATCGAGTCCCTGTCGTCTTTCCGGACGGAATTCGGCGTCATCGGCATCAGTGGAATCGAAGATGATGGAACACTGCTGGACTTCGATCTGAGCGAAATCCAGTGCGCCCGGACGATCATCCGCAACTCGCGCCGCGTCCTGCTTCTGGCCGATCACACCAAGTTCAGCCGCCATCCGATGGGACGGGTGGGGGATCTGCGAAATATTGATGATCTGATTACCGACCAGCCGGTCCCCGAAGCGTTTCAGCGGCATCTGGATGCTGCGGGTGTTACGCTTCACATTGCTGAAAATCACGCCTGATTTCACAAAAACGAACACTATCTCGTTACGAATCACATAAATCTCTTTCTTTATCGCTCAACATGCTCCAAAACGAACATCGACCGCTCGTTTTGGAGCGTGATGACAGGAGAGTGTGATGTCATCGATTCATGAGGTTTCTTCCGCGGCCAGTGCTTCCGCACCTTACGACCTGCTGGTCGTGGGCGGTGGCATCAATGGCTGTGGAATTGCAAGGGATGCCGCGGGCAGGGGAGCAAAGGTGCTTCTCGTCGAGCAGGATGACCTTGCGAACCATACATCTTCCGCGAGCACCAAGCTGATCCACGGTGGCCTGCGCTATCTCGAATATTACGAGTTCCGGCTGGTCCGCGAGGCCCTGATGGAGCGTGAGCGTCTGCTGAAGATCGCGCCGCACATCATCTGGCCGATGCGTTTTGTCCTGCCACATTCGAAAATGCTGCGTCCGGCCTGGCTGCTGCGGACAGGACTGTTCCTGTACGATCACCTCTGTCCGAACATGACGCTGCCGCGAACGAAGGCGCTGAACCTGCGGACGGCTCCGGCCGGTAAGCCGCTGCGTCCGGAATATGTGCGCGGTTTCGAATATTCCGATGGCTGGGTGCAAGACAGCCGGCTTGTCGTTCTCAACGCCATGGATGCCGTGCGCGTCGGGGCAGACATCCGGACGCGGACCCGTCTGGTGAAGGCTGTGCGTGCGCCTCAGGGCTGGACCGCAACGATTGAAAACACCGAGACTGGCGAGCAGAGCACGGTTTACGCCAGGGCTGTCGTCAATGCGGCGGGTCCATGGGTTGCCGAACTGCTTCAGGATCGCCTGAACGTGCCGAGCCGCAACCGCGTGCGTCTGGTCAAGGGAAGCCACATCGTGGTGCCGCGCGTCTTCGAAGGCTCGCAGGCTTACATCTTCCAGAACCCGGACAAGCGGATCGTCTTCGCCATTCCTTACGAGCAGGATTTCACCCTGATCGGCACCACGGATGTTCCGTGGGAGCAGGATCCGGGTCATGTCGAAATCTCGCCCGACGAAGTGACCTATCTGTGTGAGAGCGTAAACCGCTACTTCACGAAGACCGTGCGTCCCGATGACGTTGTCTGGACCTATGCCGGCGTGCGTCCGCTCTATGATGACAACTCGGGCAATGCTTCGGCCGTGACCCGTGATTACGTCCTGGACGTGGATGCGACTGCCGCGCCGATCCTGTCCGTTTTCGGCGGCAAGATCACGACGTTCCGCAAGCTCGCCGAGCATGCCGTTGAGAAGCTCGCACAGCATCTTCCCGTCCTGCGCAAGCCGGGCTGGACGGATGGGACGCCGCTTCCCGGAGGCGAGTTCGCCCCGAAGGATTTCGAGGCACAGCTTCGCCGTTTCAGAGGGTATGCACCGCATCTGTCCGAGCGCAGTTCCTGGCGTCTGATGCGCAATTACGGCCTGCGGGCCTATGACATTGCGACACCTGATCCCGAGGGTATGGGCCGGAATTTCGGCGATACGCTCAGTGCGCGTGAGGTGGATTACCTGATCGACAATGAATGGGCCCGGACCGCCGAGGACATCCTGTGGCGCCGCTCGCGGCTTGGCCTGTTCGTCAGCGATGCCGACCGTGCGGACCTTCAGACCTATGTCGAAGGCCGTCTGCAGGGCGGTGTTGTCTCCATTCCCGACCCCAGCCTGGTCACGCGTCAGAACGTCGCCTGACCGCATAGCTTCATCTTTTCATGGCGGATACCAGTCATGTCAGAAAACAGGCGTTACCTTGGTGAGCTCCTCTCGGAGTTCTTCGCAGTCGCAATCATCATTCTCTTCGGAGATGGTGTTGCGGCCATGTACTCTCTGTACGATCCCAGTCCGTATAAAACGGCCTACTGGGGTGTGTGTATCGTCTGGGGCCTTGGCGTGACGGTAGCGATCTACGCGACCGGCGCCATCAGCGGAACCCATGCAAACCCGGCTGTCACGTTGTCGCTGGCCATGTTCCGCGGCTTTTCGTGGAAAAAAGTGCTTCCTTACATTAGCGCTCAAGCTCTGGGCGGTTTTGTCGGCGCAGCACTCGTGTACTCGCTTTATGTCCCGGTGATCGACCATTTCAACGTGGCGCATAACCTGACGCGCGCTGTCGATGGTGGTGCAGCGGGCGTGTTCTTTACCCATCCGGGTGATTTCGTCACGGTCTCGCATGCGTTCTGGGATGAGCTGGTTCTGACGGCCGTTCTGGTGTTCGGCATCTTCGCGATCACCTGCCAGTACAACACGCAGGCCCCGCAGGCGAACTCCAGCGCGCTGATCATCGGTCTGCTGGTCGCAATCATCGGTGCATCCTGTGGCTATCTGGATGCCTGGGCCATCAATCCGGCCCGTGATTTCGGCCCGCGGCTGTTCTGCTTCCTTGCAGGATGGGGACAGAGCGCCCTGCCGGCACCGGGCAACTATTTCTGGGTTCCGATCGTAGCCCCGCTGGTCGGTGGTCCGATCGGGGCGGCCATCTATCAGTACGGTCTGCGTCCCTTCATGCCCCGCTATGTCGAGCAGACCATTACCGTCACACCTGAAGGCATCAACCCTGCCGAGCCGGTTCTGGTCGTCTCCAATCCTGCCGAACCCGTCATCAACCGTGTCTCCTGAAATCCGTCCGAAACCTTCCGAATTCTCAAGACCTTCTGCCGGAGAATATACAATGAGCAACAAAGACTGCATCCTCGCCATCGATCAGGGCACGACCTCGACCCGCAGCATCGTCTTTGGAAAAGATGCGCAGGCGCTGTCGATTTCCCGTCGCGAGTTCCCCCAGCATTACCCCGAACTCGGCTGGGTCGAGCATGATGTGGAAGACATCTGGCGCGATGTGCTGGCTACGGCACGTGAAGCGATCGACGAGGTCGGCGGTCCGGACCGTATCGCGGCCCTCGGCATCACCAACCAGCGCGAAACCATCGTGATCTGGGACCGTGAGACGGGCCGTGCGATCCATCGTGCGCTCGTCTGGCAGGACCGCCGGACGGCCCATGAGTGCAACCTGCTCCGTCAGCAGGGCAAGGAAGCCATGGTCCGGGAAAAGACCGGCCTTCTGCTCGATCCGTATTTCTCCGCAAGCAAGATTGCCTGGCTGCTGGATCATGTGCCCGATGCGCGCCGTCGTGCGGAAGCGGGCGAACTTGCCGCGGGTACGATCGACAGCTTCCTGCTGTGGCGTCTGACGGGCGGCAAGCGTCATGCAACAGACATCACCAATGCCTGCCGGACGTCACTGTTCAACATCCATACGCAGGAATGGGACGAGGACCTTCTTCAGCTTTTCAACGTCCCGCGTTCGCTCCTGCCGGAAGTCTGCGACAACAGCAGCGATTTCGGCGAAACGGAAGCCAAGCTGTTCGGGGAGAAAATTGCCATTGGTGGCATGGCGGGTGACCAGCACGCTGCCGTCATCGGGCAGGCCTGCTTCCAGGAAGGCATGGCAAAGGCGACTTACGGCACGGGCTGCTTCATGCTGCTCAATACCGGTGAGAAGCCCATCATGTCCCATAACCGTCTGCTGACGACGATCGCCTATCGCATCGGGGGCAAGACCTTCTATGCGCTCGAAGGCTCCATCTTCGTCGCCGGTGCCGGCATCAAGTGGCTGCGTGACGGACTGAAGCTGATTACGCATGCTTCCCAGACCGATGACATGGCGACGCGCATCCCGGACAGTCATGGCGTCTATATGGTTCCGGCTTTTGTCGGACTTGGTGCACCGCACTGGGATCCAGATGCCCGTGGACTGATCTGTGGTCTGACGCTGGGTTCCACGCAGGCTCATATCGCCCGTGCCATGCTGGAATCGGTGGCATTCCAGACCTACGACCTGATCCGCGCGATGCGTGAGGACGGCGCCATGCGCACCAGCATCCTGCGTATCGATGGTGGTATGGCCGTCAATGACTGGTTCGCCCAGTTTCTGTCGTCCATGCTGAAGGCTGAAGTCGAGCGTCCGGTCAATATCGAGACCACGGCTCTTGGTGCGGCCTTCCTTGCCGGTCTGCAGGTCGGCCTGTGGAAGAGCTTGGATGAAGTTGCAGCAACCTGGAAACAGGAGCGCGTTTTTGCGCCGAAGATGGATCCGGCCCAGCGCCGCATCATGATCGACGGCTGGCATGACGCGGTGCGTCGCACGCTGACACCGCCCGCCCAGCCCACCGCAGAGGTCACGTCGATCCGTGCGGCTTGAGCGTTAAACATGTTTTGACCGGCCGGCGCTCTGAAAGGAGCGCCGGCTTTTTTTATGGCGTTCACGCTATAAAAAAGGTCTGCATAGTAAAACGGAAATAAATATATCTGAAAAACCTGAAATACACGCTACAGATGAAGTTTGCGTGTAAACAAATCCGCTTTTCCTTCGGAGCGTCAAGCTTCGACTTGAACAAAGACGTAGCCCGGCATTGAAGCGACCGGCACAGGCATCTCTGAAAAGGAAAGAACGGCATGAAACCAACGGAAAAACGCATCTTCGGGCGGAGCGGAGTTGACGTTACGGCCTTCGCGTTCGGGACCGCCCCGCTGGGAAATTTCCTTCATGAAGTTGGGGAAGAGGCAGCCCAGACCATGATCAGCCATGCCTGGGACAGCGGGATCAGGCTGTTTGATACGGCGCCCATGTACGGCCACGGACTGGCGGAACTTCGGCTCGGACACGCCCTGCGCTGGAAAAACCGGGATGATTACGCTCTTACGTCGAAAGTCGGCCGTGTCCTTCATCCGGCGCCGCGCTCCAGCATTGATTTTGCGCCCTGGAACAATGCCGCTGCCAACACGATGACGTTCGATTACAGCTATGACGGCACGATGCGGGCATTTGAAGACTCCCTTCAGCGTCTGGCACTGGAACGGATCGATTTCGTGTTCATTCACGATATTGATCGCTTCACTCATGGGGACGCACAGCCCGAGCATTTCAGAGCGGCCATGAATGGAAGCTGGCGCGCGCTGGAAAAACTGCGCTCTGAAGGCGTAATCAAAGGCATCGGTGTCGGGGCCAATGAATGGCAGGTCTGCCATGAAGCCCTGCAACAGCGGGATTTCGACTGCTTCCTGCTGGCAGGCCGCTACACACTGCTTGAACAGGATGCGCTCGAAAGTTTTCTGCCGCTTTGCGAAGAACGCGGCGTCAGCCTTCTGGTGGGCGGAGGTTTCAATTCCGGCATTCTCGCGACAGGCGCCGTCCCCGGTGCGAAATATAACTACACGCCCGCACCGGCCGAAATCCTTGACCGTGTTTCACGGATCGAAGCCGTCTGCCGGGAATACAACGTGCCCCTGCCGGCCGCAGCCTTGCAGTTCGTCGTGGCACACCCGGCCATCAAGGCTTTCTGCGCCGGAACCCGGACAGTCGATCAGCTTGAACAGAACCTTGGCTGGTTCAGCCATCCAATCCCGCCTGAGTTCTGGGAAGCCCTGAAGCAGCGCGGCCTTCTGGCAGAAAATGCGCCCGTTCCGTCTGATATGGCTGAGAAAGAGCTGGAGCCTAACTGACGCCCATTTTCAAGCCGTGAAGAATTGGCTGAAACCCATGCTGCGCAGGGCACGGCGATAGGCGATCGAACTCCGATCCGCCATCACATGCGCTTCCAGCGTGGGGTCCAGCGGCAGGTTCTCGGGTTTCTGCGCCTCGACCAGAGCACGGTCCTCTTCAAAAACCTTGCGGTTGAAATCATAGACGGCCTGAACCGGGATATGCTTGTCGAAGTTCTTACAGATCGGTGAGAACATCCGCGTCATTCGTGCCGAGACGGGGGAGGCGGCATTCATGATGACCAGCCGCCCATTATCCGGGAAATGGATTTCCAGTGTTGCGACGAAGGGCACATGCACGCGGAAATGCCGCAGCCATTCGAAGCCCGGCTTTTCCCAGTCTTCGTGACCCACGGGAAAATTGCTGGCTGTGCTGCGGTATTCTGCCTCAAAGCCGTCTTTCGTCATCTTAGGCATATAAGAGGGAACGACGGGATTGTCGGGATCGGCGAAGGTCTCCGTATGGACGAAAGCGAAATGCGCCACGTCGATGAACCCCTCAACCTGCCGACCTGCAAAGCCCGCAATATCGATCCAGGGGCAGTTGATCTGCTGATAGTCTGGCTCATCCCAGTGCGGCATCGGCGGAATGTTCTGGGAGCCATCGGAGTTCAGGCACGTCCAGATCAGCCCGTATTGCTCGACAGCCGGATAAGTCTGCAGGTTCAGCTTGGAGGGAATGGCATTGTCAGGATGTGCCGGGACCCGGACGCAACGTCCCTCCGCCCCGAAGCGGAACCCGTGATAGGCGCAGGCGATCGTCTCGCCGTTACCCTTGCTCATGCTCAGTGGCACGCCCCGATGCGGGCACAGATCATCCGCAATCACGATCCGCTCACCAGCGCGATAAATCACGAGTGGCGCGTCCAGCAGCGTGACGCCAAGCGGACTGTCTCTCAGTTCACGGACCAGCGCCACCGGATGCCAGCAGCGGGACAGCAGATCCCAGTCGGCAGGCTCGAACGTGCAGTTGCGGGGCAGGGGAGCAGAGGACGGGCGTTCGGTCTGAGGGGCCTGTAAGGTCATGAGGGGCTCCTAGGCGTTGGAGCCCCATCATTCCTCACCTGAGTGTTCTCAGATATATCAAATTCAATGATCATATGTTCGCAAAAAGAGATCACCGGAGTATTGTGAGGCCCAGTTTATAGAGTTCAGGCTTTGATCCTGCGGGACTTGGCAGTATCCTGTCACGCAGTCCGCAGCATGGACAGGCGCGAATGGCGCGTTTTTTCATTCCCTGCCGGCAAACAGGAAGTATGTCCGCATGACCGTCCCGCAGCAATCCAGCCCCTTTTTCCAGCAGCTGCGTCAGATCAATGGAGATCGTGGATTTCTTGCAAATCTGGGCGGTTTCTTCTGCGTCAGCTGCATGATGGGGCTGGGCAATCTGTTCAGCCAGTCGCTTTTTCATGAAAACATGGCATGGCTTCTGGGGCCGCTCATGGTCATGATCGCGCTCTATTTCTTCGTGCCGTATTTCATTCTGCTGCTGACGAACCGCCGCTCCGGCGAAAGCTGAACTTCGGAATGACCCACAAAAAAGGGGAGGCGGATCAGATCCGTCTCCCCTTTTTTGTCTGTATGCCGCCAATATCAGTGCGGCGTATTGTTCTTGCGCACCTGTGCGACCTGATCGGCCGTCACGTTATAGGAGCCGTTGCCAAACGTCTTACTGACATAGTTTACGAGGCTTGCGACTTCCTCGTCATCCAGACGCTGCACGTCTCCCGTGCTGCCAAAGGCAGGCATGCTGGCATGACCGTCTGCGGTCGTGCGGTTCACGCCCATCAGGATCGTCATGATCAGGTTGTCGGGACGACCGGCGCCAACGGCGGAGTTTTTATAAAGGGACGGCGCGTACTGATCGACTGTTCCCGCACCATTCTGCCCGTGGCAGGCGGCGCAGTTGGCATCGAACAGGTTTGCCGGGCTCTTGTGCGACAGGTTGTCGATCCGCGTCAGCTCGCCCGAGCGGATATCGGGGATATCATTGGCCTTGCCGAACCCGTCACGCGGCTGATGATCGGCGTCATCCTCCATGGGTTTGACCTGGCGGATGAAGGCCGCAAGCGCATGCAGGTCGGCATCGGTCAGATGGCTCGTGCTGTGTTCGACAGCTTCGCCCATCGGTCCGGCTGCCTGGCTTTTGCCCTTGACCCGGCCGGTGCGCAGATACTGGACGATGTCATCTTCGCTCCAGTCGCCAATGCCGCCGGTCCTGCTCGGCGTGATGTTTGGCGCATACCAGCCTGCAAGCGGGCTGCCCGCCAGATACTGATCGGATTTCTCCATCAGCATCACATTGCGGGGCGTATGACAAGTTCCGCAGTGTTCTAGCGCGGTCGCGAGGTATTTGCCGCGCCGCAGCGTGTCATAAGTGGCGGAATCGCCCGTTTCCTGCTTCTCGCTCCCTGCCAGCATGTTCCAGCCTGACAGGGTGAGGCGGATATTGCTGGGAAAGCTCAGCTGCGTGGCGGGGGGTGTTTCCGCAACCGGTTTGACCCCGTGCATGAACCAGACATACAGCGCGTGAATGTCCTGATCCGTCATGCCGGCGTAAGACACGTAAGGCATCACGGGATACAGGTTTTCGCCATCGCGGCGTTTGCCGCGACGCAGGGCCTGTTCGAAATCATGTTCCGAATATTTCCCGATGCCATGATCGGCGTCAGGCGTAATATTCGTGGAAATGATGTCGCCCATGGGGGTTGCGATTTTCAGCCCACCCGCGAACGGCGTGCCGCCCTGTTTGGTGTGACAGGCAACACAGTCCGCAGCCGTGGCGAGATAGGCGCCACGGTTCATGACATCCTGATCCACATCTGCCGCCCGCGCAGCATGAGCAGACAGTCCACCCAGAACCGTTCCGCCAACAAGGAAAGACCAGAAAACGGTTTTGAAATCAGGCATGGAGCAGTTCTTTTTTCAGCGTATCGGCAACACGAAGCGCAAGGGCTGCGACGGTGAGGGTGATGTTCCCGGTTCCGACCGTGGAGAACACGGACGAACTTGCGATGAACAGGTTCTCGTGGTCATGCGTCCGGCAATGGCCGTCCACCACGGAATCCTTCGGGTCCACGCCCATGATGGTGCTGCCCGAGGGATGATCCTGCGGGAAGTAACCCGGCGTCCACTGCTCGTCCGTGCCATGCATCAGGCCGATGAGGTTCTTGAACAGTCCGCGCGTGTGCTCGCAACTGCGGACTGTGTATTCCGGCAGCTTGTAATAGACATCCGGGTGCGGAATGCCGAGCGCGTCCTTGTGCGTCGTGCTCAGCGTCAGGCGGTTGTCCGGATCGGGCAGGGCCTCGTTATGGCTGAACAGGCGGACTGTGTGGGAGGCCAGATAGCGGATCTGCTCTTCCAGGGCCTTGCCGACATAACCCTTTGAAATCGCAAGCTGCGTTGCAAAATCAACCTGGTTGTCATCGACCATGTGCACGAGATACGCGCCGCGATCACCACGCCAGTCGCCATCACGGAAATTGTCGATCACATTGGTCTCAAGTGGACCGCGTCCCGGCCATAGCGCCTTGTCACCGCTGATGAACGTCACCTGCACGCCGGTATGGTCCATCATGTTCCGGCCGACATGGCCCGAGCTGTTGGCAATACCGTTGGGGCTCTTTTCATCTGCCGAAACCAGCAGCAGCTTGGCCGTCTCGATGCAGTGTGCGGCGATGACGAAATACTTGCCCGTCACACGGTGCGATCCCTTGTCCGGATCGTAATAGTGAACGGCCGTCACCTTCTTGTTCGCGCTGTCCCGCTCGATCTTGTAGACGACCGCATTCGGGACGAACTTCGCTCCGGCTGCCTCGGCGTGATAGACGGAATATCCACCGTTATACATCGCCCCGATCGGGCAGATCGGCATGCAGTTATTGTGCCCTTCGCAGGTCGGACGGCCGTCATAGGGCTTGGTGTTCCGGGCCTGCGGCTCATGCACGACGCGGTAGGGCGTCTTTTCGCTGATGAGCTTGCGGAACTGCTGCGCCGCATAGGAAATCGGCAGGGCTTCCATAGGGTAGGGCTGCCTGCGGGGCGACCCCAGATCCTCGACTTTCGGGTCCGGACCACAGACGCCCATCATGACTTCGGCCTGATAATAGAACGGCTCGAGATCGTCATATTTCAGCGCCCAGTCACGGCCCTGACCATAGCGGGTCTTGAGCTCGAAATCGGACGGAAGATAACGCCAGGCACACCCGGCCCAGTGCCAGGTCGTGCCCCCCATCATCCGCAGATAGACCTGCTGATAGGCTTCGGCGTTCGGGCCGCTCGTATGCAGGTACTTATTCGGCGTGATCTGGTTGGGCGGATGTTCGGCCCAGGGTGTAGATGGGAAAGGCCCCTGATAGGAGGGCTTGTTTTCCAGATTGCGGAAATTATCCACGAAATGCTGTCGGTCCACACGCGGGCCGGCTTCCAGCACGATGACGGAAATGCCCGCGCGCGCCAGTTCGTTCGCAATGGAACTGCCCGCGACACCGGATCCGACGATCACGACATCGGCGGAGAGATTCTGCTCAGAAGACATAGGAGATGCTGTTCCCGCTCTCAGGTAGGTTCCACGTCGAACTTCGATGGCGACAGCGCAGGTGCGCCGGTCGGCCTGTCGACTTCAGGCGGCTGCGTCGTCCAGTAGAACGGACCGCCTGCGGCATAGGTCTTGGGGTAGATGGCGTCCTTGGTGATGTCGAACATCAGCGCCGAGCGGTAAACCACGACCTTGCCGTTCGCGACCCCGCGATACCAACCGGACATCAGGTCATGGATGACGTCCTTGAATGCCGGATCGGACTGTTCGGCAGCCTTGGCGAATGCGGAGGCATCTTCGTAAGTGCCGCCAGCCAGAAGATCGGCCAGTCTGCCCAGCTGGGCTTTCCGCTCGGGCCCGGACTGAAGAATGCGCTCGTAAAGGGCCTGTCCGATGCGCGGGTCCAGGGACGGGCGATCCGTCAGGCGCTCCGAGACTTTCATGAAGCGTTCAAGTTCAGGATCTGCGCCGGTTGCAGGCTCTGCGGAAACTGCTGTTCCTGTCGCCAGAACTCCCATGCCGGCCATGCCCGTCATCAGCGTATCGCGACGGGACATCCGCATCAGCCGGTTCAGGCGCATGGCATTCGGAGAGGAGACATGGAGGTCAACAAGAGGGCAGTGACGCTCTTTCGTCATGGAAAATCACTCTTTGCATACACTCGAGACCGGTGACACGACCGTGATCCATGTCACCTTCAATGGGCCTCAACCTACAGAGACAGAGTGATCATGCAACCGTGAACGGCCAATTATCCGGAAATATCTCGGCGAAAGAAGCGGATCGACGGGTGTCTGCAAAAAGGATAGCAGGCGGTAACGCCCGTTACCCTATTGCGGTTTTTGGTAGTCATCAAAGAGACTTGAAGTATTAAATGCGCATTGATGGTCGTGAATATATTGGAGTCGTCAGACGCTTCCTCCCGGAGCTCTCTCTATTGAATGCGAAAGTCTCCCAACCCCGATTCTTGAATGATGAATATGGTACTCTACAGGTCCTGAAAAACAGAACAGGGCGCGGTATGGTCCGCGCCCTGCTGACCTCATTCAAAAAGGGAAAAGGCTAGGTGCCGATCCCCATAAAGACCAGCGCCGTAGTCATCAGGCCAACCAGAACGGCCAGAACAATGCTGCATTTGAGGGTGAACTGAAGGAGCGCGCCTTCCTGTCCGACCAGTCCCACGGCTGCCGAGGCAACGGCAATGGATTGCGGGGAGATCATCTTTCCAACAGCACCGCCAACCGTATTGGCTGCGACCAGAAGCTCTCCACTCACGCCGATCTGGCGTCCGGTTGCTGCCTGAAGGCCGCCGAACAGCGCGTTGGACGAGGTGTCTGAACCTGTCAGGAACACACCGAGCCAGCCCAGCAGCGGCGCAAAGAACGTGAATGCCCCCTTGGTCATGGCGAGCACCAGGGCGAGCGTTGTGGAAAGGCCCGAGTAATTCGCGAGAAACGCAAAGGCCAGCACCATGCCGATGGCGTAGATCGGCGTCTTCAGTTCGCGCAGGGTGTCTCCAAAAGTCGTCAGGGCATCTTTAGGGCGCATTTTCAGGAACAGGACGGAGACTATGCCCGCCAGCAGAATGGCTGTTCCAACGGATGAAATGAAATCAAGCTTGAAAATGGCTGCATAAGGTGTCGGACTCGGAACAATCGGTGCTGTTTTCAGCACCAGGTTGTGCAGTCCGGGGAACCGGACGACGAGTACCGTCCAGTCCAGTGGGCCACCCGCAGCGAAAAGCGCCTTGAAAGGCTTGATGCTCCAGACGGCTACAAAAGCCGTGAGGATTATGAACGGAGACCAGGCCCGCAGGATCTGCGACGCTGTATAGGAGGGCTTTTCAGTGACGGCACTGGCGGGAGCCTCGCCGGTCTCGAAGCGGAAAATCCGGCGCGGCTTCCAGACCCGCAGAAAGACCGGAATGGCAATCATCGTCAGCAGTGGTGCGATAATGTCGGGAAGTTCAGGCCCGATCAGCAGGGCTGTCAGGGTTTGTGTAATGGCGAACGTCGCCCCCGTCATCAGGATGACGGGCCATGTTTCACGAATGCCCCGCAGTCCGTCCACCACACCCACCAGCCAGAACGGGATGACCACGCCAATCACGATAAGCTGCATCACGACCAGTCGGCCGACCGCATAAGGTTCGGCGCCGATGACCTGTGCCCCCACGATGACGGGAATACCCATGGCACCGAAAGCACCTGGTGCAGCATTGGCGATCAGGCACAGTCCGGCTGCATAGATCGGCGGAAAGCCCAGGCCCACGAGCAGGGCCGTGGTAATCGCCACCGGTGCACCAAAACCGGCAGCGCCCTCAAGAAAGGCCCCGAACGCAAAGGCGACCAGCAGAAGCTGGATGCGCTGGTCTTCCGAAACCGTGGAAATCGAATGACGGATGATGTCGAACTGACCGGTCCGGACCGACACCTTGTAGAGAAAGACCGCCCCGATGATGATCCACGAAATGGGCCACAATCCATAGGCAAACCCGTACAGGCAGGCCGATATGGCCATGAAGAACGGCATTCCGTAAAATGCGACCGCCAGAACGAAAGTAATTCCAACAGTAATCGTACAGGCCACATGACCCTTCATGCGCAGATACAGAAGGGCGAAAAAGAAAAACAGGATTGGGATAAGAGCGATTGCGCCGGAAATCCAGATATTTCCAATTGGATCGTAAACCTGTGCCCAGGATGACATCCCGAAAGCCTCCAAGTAAAAATTAAGTGATAATAAGAAATTGATCGCTTTTTCTTCCTCTCTTTGGCGGATCGTATTTTTCGAAAACAATAAGCGCAATAAGCCGCGCATATAACTGTGGGTAAACTTTATGACATACTGTTTTTAATAGTTAGATATATTCAGTTATTATTTTCTAAAGATTTCACTTGGGATGGATCATGGAAGGTAAATACCTCCCGTCTTCAAGGTAATTTCGCTCAAAAATCCGGTTTCGAAACCGGAAAAGCGGGTTGAACGCTTTCTCCGAACATAAGTATTTGCGGAATATTTGATACGAAACTTAAAAGTGAATTTAATAATATTTGGATTTCAGGAAAAATATCACTGATTTCGAAAAGGCGTCACAACAATTCGGGACAGACGCTGAAATACAGCCTGCTCCGCAACCTCCTTAGGGCTGGTCCACTCGCTTTTATGTTACACAAACAGATCACTCGTTTCGCAGGACCGCTGCGAGACCCCGACGCCTTGTCCGGCTCTCGAAAGGGTGAGAAACAGGTTCAAACGTCACCCTCACAGATGGATAGTCAGGTTCCCATGCATCTTCGTCTTCTATGTGCGTCCCTGATTGGGGCCAGCACGATTGCCTTTTCATCCAGCGCATTCGCCTGGGGGCCTTATGGTCACGCAATCGTTGCAGACATCGCCCAGGAACGGCTGACCCCGCAGGCCCAGAAGGCCGCAACTGCGCTGCTGGCGCTGGAGAACCATCAGACGCTCGATCAGGTTGCGTCCTGGCCGGATACGATTGGCCATGTACCCAAGAAGAAGGGTGGCCTGCCTGAGACGCTGAAATGGCATTACGTTGATATTGACGTGTCCCATCCCGCCTATGATCAGGCCCGTGACTGCCCCGACCATGCTTGTGTCGTCGAGAAGCTACCCGAGGAGATCAGGATCCTCGCCGATACGCATGCGCCCGCGCAGGAGCGTCTCGTAGCCCTGAAATGGGTGGTGCATCTTGTTGGTGACATCCATCAACCGCTGCATGCTGCCGAACGTAACAAGGATATGGGCGGAAACGCGATCCGCCTGACCTATTTCGGCGACAACGCCAACGGCCATATGAACCTGCATTCTCTGTGGGACGAAGGTGTGATCGACCATGAGGCGGATCTGCATGTCGGCCCATTCTACAGCATCGACGCCTCCCGCGCGAAAAAGGAAGCCGACCGTCTGGGCACCCTGATCACGCCGGATGAGACGAAATACTGGGTGCAGGATCTGGATGGCGGCGATGTTTACAATGCGACCGTTGACTGGGCCGATGAGAGCCATTCCCTGGCTCGCAGCGTGGCCTATGGCGCGCTTCCCGCCAACAAGGGTGCCGATATCGGCAAGGACTACACCGCGCTGACCTGGCCAATCATGGAACTGCGTCTGGAACAGGCCGGCGTGCGTCTGGCCGCCGTCCTCAACACCGCCCTGAACGGCGGCTGAGAACAGTGGCCGTGTGGATGGATGTCAGGATTTCTGCGTCCATCCTCCACCCAGTGCCCGGTACAGATGGGCCACGGAAACAGATACGCCGGCACTGGATTCAGCCAGCGCGCTCCGGCTCGCCAGAAGGGCATTCTGCGTCGTCAGGACGTTGAGGAAGTCTCCCGCACCCTGACTGTACTGAAGCTGCGCGATATGCACGGCGGTCGCGTCTTCTGAAACCGTCTCTTCCAGCCGGTTCCGACGCTCCTGCGCGGCACTCAGATCCGCCATGGAGTCATCGACCTCTTCCCAGGCTTTCAGAAGCGTGCGCTGTAAGGCAATCGCTGCTTCCTTTTGCTGGGCCCGGCGCAGATGAAGCTGTCCGGTCAGGCGTCCACCCTCGAACAGCGGTAGCGTCATGGTCGGGCCAAACCCGTACTGACGGGAAGCCCATGAGCCTAAGCCGCTGAACTGCAACGCCTGAATATCGAGACTGCCCGAGAGCGTCACGCGCGGGAAAAAGTCTGCAACTGCCACACCGATACTGGCTGTTGCGGCATGGAGATGGTCTTCGGCCGCCCGCACATCCGGGCGCCGTTCGGCCAGCTCGGAGGGCAAGCCAACCGGAATAATATCGGGAACGGGCGGTATCGTCTGGGACGATCCAAGCCTGTCTTTCAGCGCGCCGGGTTCCCGTGCCGTGAGGAAGCTCAGCGCGTTCACAAGATGCACTTCCTGACTTTTCAGGACCGGAAGGCGTGCCTCAAAGCCATGCATCTGTCCGCGGGAATAGGCGACATCGAGCTTCGTTGCCGTACCCTGTGCAAAGCGCAGTTCCGTCAGTTTCACGCTATGCTGTGCAATGGCGATGCTCTGCTGCGTGATGCCGATCTGCGTCTGGATGTTGCGCAGGTTCAGATAGTCCTGCGCGGTCTCGGCCATGAGCGAGACCAGCACATCGCGACGCAGTTCATCCGTCTCATGCATGGCCGCCGTCGCCGCTTCGACCTGCCGCCGGACATGCCCCCAGAAATCGACTTCCCAAGACGCGCTGAGCCCGTATTGCGGCAGGTTGAACGACGGGTTGCCTTTTGCGCCGTCTGCGGCAGCCGGTCCAAAACCCTGCTGTCCGCTGGCGACTTCGCCCGGTCCGGCCTGCTGCATGGTTCCCAGAAGACCAAGGATACCGTTCGTGCTGGCGCGCTCGCGGGCATAAGCCGCAGCACCTTCCATATGCGGCATCTGGGCCGCACTGGCGATCTTCCGTTCAGCCTGACTTTCCGTGAAATGCAGGGCGGCTTCGCGCAGATCGAGGTTGTTGCGCGCCACGTCTTCTTCCAGCGCCGTCAGCGTTGGATCACGATAGATCCGCCACCACTGCGCATCGATTGTGGAGATTTCCTGCGGATGGCTCGCAGCAGGAGCGAGGCTCTGGTGCCAGTGGGCTGGCGCATGCGGATCGGGACGATGATAGTCCGGCCCGACCGTACAGGCAGACAGCGCGGTCAGGGCCAGAAGAAGGCAGCGGGAAGGCTGGAGCATGGAAGGTCTCATTTCCAGAGGTACCGCTCGTCATGGGCATGAATGCCTTCAGGCGTTGAGGACGTGTCGATCCGCGCTTCGACGGACATGCCGACGCGCACTTTTTCTGCCAGAGGCTGGCCGGGATCGAAGGTCAGCTTGACCGGCACGCGCTGGACGACTTTGGTAAAGTTACCCGTCGCATTGTCCGGCTGAATGGCGGCGAAGGCCACACCCGTCGCCGGGGCCAGACTGTCCACATGCGCCTTGAGCGGATGACCGGGAAACGTATCGACCCAGATCGTCGCGCTCTGGCCGGTCTGGACCTTCGTCAGCTGCGTTTCCTGAAAATTCGCCAGCACATACGCCTTGCGGACCGGTACGACCGCCAGCAGCCCCGTGCCCGGATGGACATACGCACCAACGCGCACGCCACGCTCGCCGACCACGCCATTCACGGGGGCGGGGATCGTGCAGTAGGACAGGTTCAGTTCGGCCTGATGCTCCGCATTCTGGGCCTTCAGAAGCGCGCCCTGCGCTTTTTCGAGCTGCGCCTTCAGCACGGCGACCTGCTGTTCAGCCGTGCTGGTTTCGGCCTTGTCGCGGGCCAGAGCAGCGACGGCTTCAAGCTGCCGGGCTTCCGCGCCCTGCTGCTGCTCAATCGTGCTGGCCCCTCCGGCCGAGAGATTGCGATATCGTGCCGCATTCTGCCGGGCAAAGACCAGTGCGGCCTCGTCGGACTGCACGGTATATTTCGCCGCATCGACAATGGAGCCCTGACGGTCCAGCAAAGCCTGAAGATTGTCCACATCGCCCTGCGCTGCGGCGGTATCACCACGGGCAGCCCCCAAAGCCGCGCGGTAATCATCGTCCTCGATATGGGCGAGTTCTTCCCCGGCATGGACGTATTCGTTGTCCTCGGCCAGTACGCGGTCAATACGTCCCGAAACTTTCGGAGCCACAGTCGTGAAATCGGCCGTGACATAGGCGTCGTTGGTTTCCTGACGGATGCCGTCACCCACGAAGAAGCGGTCAGCCGTCCAGGCCAGACCCGTCAGGACAATGACCGCACATCCGGCCAGGAGAAGGGGTTTTCCGTAAATCATGTTCGAGGCAGGTCCGTCAGTGTGCGGTGGCGGGAATGGAGGAAGGGGCCGGTTCGGGATCCGGTTCGCGGGCCGCGGCAGGAATGGCGGGCGCAGGGCCCTTGCCGGGCGGATAGACCCGTTTCGGCAGCACGGCGGTCAGCGCGACATAGAAGATGCAGATGCACATCACGACGAAGTAGATGTCCACCAGCGCCAGCGTGATCGACTGTTCGTGCAGATAGGTGTGGAAAATCTGAAGCGTATTGCGCGCCACATGATCGCTGTCAGGCGAGGTGTTGCTGATCGCCGCATGGATCGGATCGCCCATGCCCGAGAGCGACGTGGCATTGTTGCCTGCCCGGTCCAGCAGCATCGTGGAATGATACTGTTCCCGGCGGCGCAGCAGGATTTCGAAAATGGCGGTTGCAAACGCATTGGCCATGCCTTTGAGCATGTTCACCATGCCAGAAATGAACGGCCCGTCCGCCGGGCCAAGGGACATGGTCGCCAGCATCAGCACCGGGATCACGACCATAGGCTGGCCAAAGATCTGAAGCCCCTGCATGACGTAGAAATTGTCCCGCACCCAGTCCGGCGTCAGCCAGGTTCCAAGGAAGGCCGAGAGCGCCAGGCACGACATGCCGAAGGCCAGCACATACCGACAGTCCACCCGCGCGGAGTTACAGAGCGCGGCTGTCAGCGGAAGCATGATGAGTTGGGGCAGAGCCACCGTCAGTGCAACCGGGGCCGCCTGGATCGGCCGGTATCCGCGCACGGCTTCCAGATACGTCATCGGCACTTCGAGCATTAGCCCGCAGATGATGAGCACCGCAACCAGTGTGAGGAGTGACATCGTGATGTTGCGGTTTTTCCAGTACTGAAGCCTGAAAAACGGGCTGTGATGATGCCATTCATGGAACAGGAACCCCACGAACAGCGCACCACCCCAGAACGTCAGATGGGAAATGATGGGCGAGCGGAACCAGTCCAGCCGGTCCCCCTGATAGAGCACCGTCACCACGCAGATGATGGACGGCACGCCAATGAAGAAGCCGCGCCAGTTGAACTTTCTGAACCGTTCGAGATGCACCGGGTCGCGGGGCAGGCCATAGGCCATCATGGCGATTGCGATGATGCTGAGGGGAATGACCTCCCAGTACAGCCAGCGCCAGCCCACATGCTCGAACCACATCGCTTCCAGCGGTCCGCCCAGATTGGGTCCGAAGGTCGCGCTCATCGCATAGCCGCCGATGCCGAACACCTTGATGGGCGGTGGCAGGTATTTGAGCATGACCGTCATCAGGACAGGCGGCAGACATCCGGCACTCAGCCCCTGCGCCGCGCGCAGGAAGCACAGCGAGATCATGTCCGGCATGAAGGGCAGGGGGATCGACAGCATGGCGAGCACGGCCGTCATGAAGATCGAGAACCGGTAGATTGAGAACGTCATGTAGAACCAGGGCGTGAACGCCATGGCCGCAATGTTGAAGGCCTCATAGATCGAGGTGAACCACGTCCCCTCGTCATGCCCGATATGCATTGCACCGCGGATATCAGCGAGGCCGATTTCCGTGATGTGTTCGTTGAAACCGGCCACATGCACGGCCAGCAGCATCCCCAGACAGCCGACAATGGTCCGCATGCCGAAAGGCGGAATATAGGAGGGCTGGGCGGGTGGTGCGGCAGATGGCGACGAGGCTGCTGGTTCCATGGATCTCTTCCGTTACCAGACAGCCCCTATCCGGAGTGTATGGGTCCGAAAACCCACGTTTGCAGCAAGTGACGTTTCCACTTTTCGCAAGGGTTGAAGAAATCCCTTCCATTTTTACACGAAGGCGTGAAAATGCGCGTGAGACCCGCGGAAAACGGAGTGTACGATGGCGAAGCGGACCGATAGCCACAGACGCTACGATCTTGATCTTCTGCGCTATCTTCAGGTTCTGGTGGAGGAAGAGAGCGTCTCACAGGCTGCACGCCGCCTGAAGGTGAGCGACGCCGCCATGAGCCGCCATCTCGCCACGCTGCGAACCGTGTTCGGAGACCCGATCCTGGTCCTGTCGGGCCGCCGTATGATGGCGACGAGCTTTGCCAACCGCATCCGCGACCGCGTCCAGACCATCGTGCGGGACGCTGATGCGCTCGTGAATGACAGCGAAACGCTAAACCTGAAGCATCTCTCGCCCCGTTTCACGATCCGGGCCAATGACCTGATCGTGGGGGCTTTCGGGAATGCGATCCTGATGGCCCTGAAACAGGATTGCCCGGAATGCAGCATCGTGTTTTCGCCCGAAACGGAGGAGCCGGCCAGCGAGGCTTTACGCAACAGCCGGATCGACCTCTATGTGGGTGCCACAGACGATCTGCGCCCTGAAATCATGCGCCAGACCCTGTTCCTGACGTCATTCCGCGCCATGGTCCGCGAGGGGCACCCCATTTTCGCGCGCGGCATCACGCCCCAGACGCTCGTCGATTACGACCATATCAGTGTCTCCCGCAAAGGTCGTCCCTATGGTCCAATCGACACTATTCTCAAGGAACGCTACGGCCTGACCCGCCCCATCGCGATGGTCGTGCCGACCTACCATTCCATGATCGAGACCATGCGCGAGACGGACATGATCCTGCCGCTGCCCGATATCGTGATCGATCGCCTTCCACTCTCCCAGATCCAGCTTGAGGCTTTCGATTTCCCGTTTGAACTGCCGCCTGTCACGTCCTTTCAGGCCTGGCATCCCCGTGTGGATACGGACGGGGTTCACCGCTGGCTGCGGGATACGGTCTTTCAGGTCATCCGCCGTGAACTCGTCCGGTTCAGGGGCGAAGGCAACGGGCCAGCATTGCCAGATGCCTGAAACAGGATCTGGGAATTGCGTTCATAGATTTTCCCGAAGCGGCTAAAGATAAGCTTGAAGGCGCGGCACCACGAAATCCAGGAACACCCGGATACGCTGCGGAACGCGTTTGCCACCTTGATAGAGCGCATGGATTTCCTCTTCATCCCGCGTTCCGCTTTCTGCCAGAACCTCGACCAGCCGTCCTGCCGCCAGATCCTCGCGCACATGATATTCCGCCAGCCGCGCCAGTCCGGCGCCGCGAAGGGCTGCCCGCCGCACGGTCTCACCATTATTGGCGAGCAGAGGGCCCCGCACGATCCGATCCACGATCCGGCCGCGTTCCTGTAACGGCCAGACTGGGGCTGCCCGACGGAAATTGAATCCCAGACAACGATGATGCTCCAGATCGTCCACGGTTTCCGGGCGTCCGAACTGCGCCAGATAGTGCGGCGCCCCCACGATAAGCCGCGGCACGGTCCCCAGATGCCGGGCGGTGAGGCTGGAATCCTGAAGTTTTCCAACGCGGAAGGCGATATCCGTCCGGTCCAGATACAGATCCGCCATTTCATCCGACAGTGACAGATCCAGCAGAATATCCGGATATGCCGCCCAGAACGCCGGTAGCAATGGCTCCAGCGCCAGCGTTCCGAATGCCACGGAGGCGTTGATCCGCACCGTCCCCTTGAGTTGGACGGTCTTTTTGGACAGGAAACCTTCCATGTCATCCAGCTCTGCAATTAAAGCCTGCGCCCGGTCGTAATAGGCCAGACCTTCAGGCGTGACCGACAGCCGCCGTGTTGATCGCTCCACAAGGCGCACGCCCAGACGGTTCTCTACCCGTCCGATCAGCTTGCTGACCGTGGATGGCGTGGTCATGGACAGGCGGGCGGCTTCGGAAAAGCTTCCACTCTCCACGACGCGGAGGAAGATTTTCATTTCGCCGAAACGGTTATCCATCAGCTTTCCGATCTGTGAAACTGCTTCACAGGTTTTGTGGAGCCTGAAACAATTATCAAGAGACATTTATCGGTTCATGATGACTCTCAAACAGTCACATCCCCGATGCCTGACAGAATGGACATGCACTCATGACAAGAATTCTTCTCCTGAATGGTGGCAAGGCGTTTGCCCATTCCCACGGACGGCTGAACGACACGCTTCAGGCTCTGGCAGTAGATATTCTGCCCAAGAGCGGCCATGAAATCCGTCAAACAAAAATTGACGATGGCTATGACGTGGAGCAGGAAGTCGAAAACTTCATGTGGGCCGATCTGGTCATCTACCAGTGCCCCGGCTGGTGGATGGGTGTGCCCTGGACCGTCAAGAAATACATGGACGAGGTTCTGACGGCCGGGCACGGAAAGCTCTACGCCAATGATGGTCGCAGCCGGTCCCGTCCCGAACGCAAATATGGCTCGGGCGGTCTGGCACAGGGCAAGCGCTACATGCTGTCCGTCACCTGGAATGCACCGGAAGAGGCCTTCACGGATCCGAAGCAGTTCTTTGAAGGACGTGGCGTGGACGGGGTCTATTTCCCGTTCCACAAGGCCCATGAGTTTCTGGGCATGTCTGCCGTGCCGACTTTCCTGGCTACCGACGTGATGAAGGCACCGAATGTTGATGCCACTCTCGCGGCCTACCATCAGCACCTGCAGGATGTCGTCGGCACGGCGTCCTGAGCAGAAAAGGAGGGCAGCCTGTAAGCTGCCCCTGATTTTCACAGGCTCATCTGCAGGACACGGCGGCTGATATCTGGCGTGATGTCAGCATGTTCGCCCAGCGCCGTCATGCCATGCGCCTCAAGCTGCCCGATCAGAGGCTCGATCGCGTCCTTGCCAATCTCGTAGGCTGACAGCCGCGTCGGAATGTCCAGACTTTCGAAAAACTCTTCGGTTCGTAAGATAGCGGCTTCGATCCGCTCGTCTTCCGTGCCCTCATGCAGGTTCCAGACGCGGGAAGCGTACTGAAGCAGCTTTCCGCGCTTGGCATCTTTCCGTGCGCGCAGCATGGAGGGCAGGACGATCGCGAGCGTCCGGGCGTGGTCGATATCATACCGTGCCGTCAGTTCATGGCCGATGCTGTGCGTGGACCAGTCTTCCGGCATGCCGACACCAATAATTCCGTTGAGCGCCAGCGTTGCGATCCACATGAAATTGGCACGCAGCGTATAGTTCTCAGGCTCTTTCAGGACTTTTGGCCCGATCTCGATCAGGCTGAGAAGCAGACCTTCGGCAAAGCGGTCCTGCGCCAGACCATCGGCCGGATAGGTGAGATACTGCTCCATGATGTGGACGAAGGAATCCACGACACCATTCGCAACCTGCCGGACGGGCAGGGAATAGGTGCGGGTCGGGTCCAAGACCGAGAAGCGCGGGAAGACATGCGGGCTGCCGAAGGCCAGCTTCTCGCGCGTGGACTGGCGCGTGATGACGCTGAAGCTGTTCATTTCCGAACCCGTGGCCGGCAGCGTCAGGACGGTGCCTAGTGGCATCGCGGCTTTGACGTTCGCGCCATGCGTCGTGAGAATGCTCCACGGATCGCCTTCGAAATCCACGGCTGCGGCCACGAATTTTGTTCCGTCGATCACGGAGCCTCCGCCCACGGCCAGCAGGAAATCCAGCTTGTCTGTCCGAATGAGGTCCACGGCCTTCATCAGGGTCTCATAGGTCGGATTGGCTTCAATTCCGCCGAATTCCCGCGTATATCGGCCTTCCAGTGCCTTGCGGACCTCCGGGAGCGTCCCGTTACGCTCCGCGCTCGATCCGCCAAACAGGATCAGGAGGCGGGCTTCGGCCGGGATCTGCTCCACCAGTTTCGGGATCGTGTTCTCGCCGAAAATGATGCGTGTGGGATTGTAGAATTCGAAATTCTGCATGGGTCCTGACTTCAAGATGAATGTTCTGATTGCGCCGTATTCGACACGGAACATGCGGTCCAGCAAAAGCCACCGCAGGGTCCTGCTTTCTTTCCACCCTAACCGGTTTGAGGGCCGCGTCCCAGACCGGAAGAGGGTCGCAAGGAAAACCCGGCTGTGGCCCGACCGTTATATTGACCGCCGGGCACGGAGCCGGTGAGGCGAAAAGCGAGGATCTTCCGATGTATATTGCCATGAACCGCTTCAGGGTCCGGCCGGACAGCGAAGAAGCCTTTCGTAAGAAATGGCTGGATCGCGACGTCCTTCTCAGAACTGTCCCCGGGTTTGTCAGCTTCCAGTTTCTGCGTGGGCCTGCAATGGAAGATTATGTCCTCTACGCCTCGCACACCGTCTGGGCGTCCTACGATGCCTTTATCGGCTGGACGCGATCGGAGGAATTCCGCGCTGCTCATGCCGGTGCAGGGCAGGGACCGGTTCTGACGCTTGGCCCTCCGGTTTTCGAAGGTTTTCAGGTTCTTCAGGATATCGAGGCGTAAGTATTTTCACGCCTTTCAGGACAGATGCAACGTCCGCCTACTGAAGTGTGACGACGGCTTCGTATTGTTGTAAACCGCTTCCTGAGCAAGCCATTTACGGAACAGTTGTACACTGTCTGATGCTGTATGGGTCATCGGTCGAACAAAATAATAGGCTGCTTCACTGCGTAATGGTGGAGCAAGGAGTTCGATCAATGTACCTGCAGCCAGTTCTTCCTGAATCAGGAAACGCGGAATAAGTGCGCATCCTGCGCCATGAAGTGCTGCGACAATAATGAAACTGAACTGGTCAAAAAGCGGCCCATGAAGGCTGATCGCTTTGACATTCTGCGTGATGAACCACTGTTCCCACGCATTGGGGCGGCTTACGAGATGCAGAAGTGGCGCCGTCAGAAGATCCTCGCAGGAAGAAAATTCCATTTTGTCTGCAAAACCTGGACTACAGACCACTACGATATCCTCAGGCATTAACAGGGACAATTCTGCACCGGGCCACTCGGGAAGGCCGAAATGGATGGCGGCATCCAGAGGATCGCCCGAAAAATCGAACGGCTGCAGTCGGGTATGCAGATGGACCGTGATGTCAGGATGTTCCGTCATGAACCTGACGAGGCGGGGAGTAAGCCAACGCGTGCCAAGAGTAGGAAGGACGCCCAGATTGATCGTCCCGCCGGCCGGGTTGGCGCGAAAGGCCAGGGTTGCAGCAGAAATATGCTTCAGGGCTTCGCGGATCTCACGGGCATAATTCTCGCCAGCGCGGGTCAAACGAACGGTCTGGCGTTCCCGAAGAAAAAGTTCTGCACCCAGATGACTTTCCAGGGCGCGGATATGCCGGCTTACGGCACTCTGCGTGAGGTTCAGTTCGTCGGCTGCAGCTGTGAAGCTTTGATGGCGGGCCGAGGCTTCGAAGGAATAGAGCAGGGACGTCGAGGGAAGGAAACGACGGGCAATGGTCATAGGCTCTTGCTCCTTCCAGGCGTCTGAAGACTCAGGGTCATTCCGTTTTTGCATGACCTTACGCAGCATTATCGTTTGGCAGAGCAAAAGTCATGACGGTAATTTCGTAACGGTCTCGCATCAGGATTTCTGGGCTGCGACAGGTTTCGATATTCTGAAAGATTGCCGAGACCTGTGCGTCTGTTCACTGTTTGGTTTCTGATGGGCTGGAGGCAATACCAATGAAAAATGATCCACGCAGTCATGGCCTCTGGGAGCATTCTGCACCTCCGGCTCCTCCGACGACCGTGCTCGACAGGGATATTGTAGCGGATGTCGTGATTGTCGGGGCTGGATATACGGGCCTTTCTGCTGCTCTGACACTTGCGGAAGAGGGACGATCCTGTGTCGTTCTTGATGCTGAGGAGATCGGATTTGGCGGCTCTGGGCGCAATGTCGGGTTGGTAAACGCGGGGCTCTGGCTACAGCCAGACGAGGTCCGCCAGCAGTTGGGAGATGTGTATGGTGAGCGGATCCTGACATACCTCGATCAGGCGCCTTCGGCCGTTTTCGATCTGATCCGAAAACATGATATCGCCTGTGAAGCGTTGCGTCCGGGCACTCTACATTGTGCGGTTGGAGAAAAAGGCGCGCGCCAACTCCGGGAACGGGAGCGACAGTGGCAGAAATTCGGCGCACCGGTCATGTTTCTGGATGCGGCTCAGACGGAACACCTGACCGGAAGCAGCGCCTATCACGGCAGTCTGCTGGACCAGCGGGCCGGTACGATCCAGCCGCTTGCCTATGCCCGCGGTCTTGCCGGAGCTGCCCTTAATGCCGGAGCCCGTATCCATACTGGCAGTAGGGTTATGGGGGCATGTCGTCTTCCGGGCGGGGACTGGAAGGTTCAGACCGATAACGGCAGTGTCACGACGCCCTGGGTCATTGTGGCGACCAATGCCTATACGGTCAGTCCGTGGAGCTCCATACGCAGCGAACTGGTTCATCTGCCATATTTCAACATTGCGACCGTTCCTCTTCCGCCCGATCTTCGTGCAACTGTTCTGCCGGAAAGCCACGGCATCTGGGATACGGAAGAGATCCTGACTTCCGTTCGGATGGATCAGGCCGGACGACTGGTGATTGGAAGTGTAGGCGCGCTAAGAGGTGGAGGGCAGGCCATTCATAAGGAATGGTCCCGACGGGCGATGGAGCGGTTGTTTCCGCAGCTTAAGGGTGTCGCATTTGAAAGCGGCTGGTGGGGCAGTATTGGAATGACCAGCGATAATGTTCCGCGCTTTCATCATCTTGACGAACGTGTCGTAACCGTTTGTGGATATAACGGACGTGGGATCGGGCCCGGAACGGTTTTCGGCCGAGCCGTAGCAGAGCTGATTCTCGGAAAGCATACCTCTGAGGACATGCCGCTTCCGATGTCGGCAGCCGTTCCGGTCAGGTTCCGGAATGTTCAGGAAGCCTGGTACGAGGTAGGTGCTTCTGCCGCCCATCTTGTAATGGATCGCTTCTGAGACACGCTGGACAGTTTTTACAGATCCGGACGTCTTATGCGTCCGGCATGATACCCAAGACAGGAAGAACAATGACGGCATCTCTCCGTTCCGAAGTAAAAGCACTCCTCGACAGCCTTGATGTGTCAGCCGATCTCTACACGGGCGGCAGTTTGACGGTGAAGTCACCCCTTACGGGAGACGTGATTGCCGAGGTTGTGGAAATCGGCGCGGAGCAGGCGAAGGCGGCGATTGCCCGTTCGGTTGATGCGTTCAAAGCTTGGCGCAAGGTGCCAGCGCCGCGTCGTGGCGAGCTTGTGCGCCTGCTGGGTGAAGAGCTCCGGGCGAACAAGGAGGCGCTCGGACGTCTCGTCACGCTGGAAGTGGGCAAGGTGCCGTCTGAAGGTCTGGGCGAAGTGCAGGAAATGATTGACATCTGCGACTTCGCGGTTGGTCTGTCCCGCCAACTTTACGGTCTGACAATCCAGTCCGAGCGTCCGGACCATCGCCTGACGGAGCAGTGGCATCCCGCCGGCCCGGTGGGCATCATTTCGGCGTTCAATTTCCCGGTGGCCGTCTGGTCCTGGAATGCCGCGCTGGCGTTGGTCTGCGGTGACAGCGTAATCTGGAAACCTTCGGAAAAGACCCCGCTGACGGCGCTGGCCACGCAGGCTCTGTTTCTGAAAGCCGCTGCCCGTTTCGGCAGTGACGCACCGGCCGCGCTCAGCACGCTTCTGGTCGGTGGTCGCGAGATCGGCGAATTGATGGTGGAAGACCGTCGTGTTCCCGTCATCTCGGCAACGGGTTCGACACGGATGGGCCGCGATGTTGGTGAGCGTGTGGCGCGTCGTTTCGGGCGCTCCATTCTGGAACTTGGCGGCAACAATGCGTCCATCGTCACACCCTCCGCCGATCTGGATCTGACGCTGCGTGCTGTTGCTTTCGGTGCCATGGGAACGGCTGGCCAGCGCTGCACGACGCTGCGTCGCCTGTTTGTTCATTCCAGCGTCTACGACACGCTCGTGCCGAATCTGGTCACTGTCTATAAGACGATTTCGGTCGGTAATCCGGTCGAGGGGGACGCGCTCGTTGGTCCGCTGATCGATGCGGCCTCCTTCAGGATGATGCAGGACAGCCTGAAGGCTGCGGCTGATGCTGGCGGTACGGTCCACGGCGGAACGCGTGTGGATGTGAACGGCGAGGCGTCATTCTATGTCCGCCCGGCCATGGTCGAAATGCCATCACAGACGGGACCGGTTCTGGAAGAAACCTTCGCGCCGATCCTTTACGTCATGAAATATGACACGCTCGATGAAGCCATCACGCTTCAGAACGATGTGGTGCAGGGGCTGTCGTCCTCGATCTTCGCGACCGATATCCGCGAAGTTGAGCAGTTCCTGTCGGCCCAGGGTTCCGACTGTGGTATTGCGAACGTCAATATGGGGCCCTCTGGCGCGGAAATCGGCGGGGCTTTCGGGGGCGAGAAGGAAACCGGCGGCGGCCGTGAGTCCGGTTCCGATGCGTGGAAGGCCTATATGCGTCGGCAGACCAACGCCATCAATTATGGGCGGACCCTGCCGCTTGCGCAGGGTGTGAAGTTCGATGTGGATGGTGGCTCGGCGGACGCCTGACTACGGATTTTCAGAGGGGTGGAGCGCAGCAGGCTCCGCCTCTTGGTCTTTGGCAGGTGTCGAACGCGGTGGTTTTTCCTCACTTGCGTGCGTATGGCCAAGCCGATCATGTGTGGGGGACCATGGAAGAGCTTTATCCTGCACCTGCCCTGGTGGGGGCGTATAGTCTTCTAACCAGAGTCTCCCCACTTCGGAATTTATCAGAATATTGAAATGCTTGAGGATATCCATCCCCAGGATATTGAACTCTGCGTCGGGCACGACATCCAGTGTGATGTCATGAAGCGTGTGTGTGCCAAGTTGAAGAGTTTTGAAATGATGTCGGTGTCCGAGTAGTACTTCTCCTGCTCCAACACGGATCTCGTCATCCTGAGACAGAATGCGTCTGGAAATACCCATCTTTCTTGCAATGCGCTGCTGAATGATCGAGCGGTTGGCGCTTGTATTGACCTGCATATCGACTTTGTAACCGTCGAGAAGGACACTGACCTGATTTTTTTGAGATGATTCGTCATCTATTGCGTTAAGAGGCAGAAAAGGGCCTGGATTCTGCAGGAGTGTCCCAATATCTGGACAATCCTGTGCAGTATCATAAGTAAAGAAAGCCATTTTCTGGGAATGTCTGTCTATCAGGACATAAAACTGTCCCAAGATATCCCAGCCAAGATCCAGCATAAGCAGCAACCCGTCCGGTGTTTTCGGAGGCTGGTCATCGACCAAAAGGGCAGACATGTTTTTTACAACGGAATTGCCAATCTGTAGACTATGGATCGTAGTGGTATAATTGGTACCGTAGCCCGTTACAGACGTTGTATTGATAAAATCGTCGCGAAAGAAATTAAAACCCTTGGCGTTCCACACGCTGCTGAGTGTCGTTAGAGTCGAGAAAAAGGCCCCGACATCCTTTCCGTTAATCTTGACATGAATGACGGGCGCGCCAGCGGGATTGAGAAAAGGAAGAACCTCACTCGTCAGAACACAATCATGAATGGTTCTAGGGCCTGTTAGCACTTGAAACACTTCCCATATTATAGGGATGGAAGAAGGAGACGGAACAGGCACTTTTACGGACGAGACATGGGCGATCTGGGAGCCTCTGATTGAAGCGGTTCGCCC
>NZ_JABCQG010000012.1 GCF_015244565.1 Gluconobacter vitians
CTCAAGGAGTGGCGTGCAGTCGCGACCAGATACGAAAAAACAGCGGCGTCATTCCTTGCCGTCATACACATCGCTGCTGCTGCAGACTGGATCAAGTGCTAACAGGCCCTAGGATTTTTCCAGCAGGGCCTTGCAGCGCATCCAGGACATGCGGTCGCGGAAAATGAACAGGACATAGTAATCCAGCTCGCGGCTGCGGGTTTTTGTGGTGCGGGTATAGAAGGGATAGACGTCGAACGGCCCCTGAAGCCCGGCGGGTGCGGGTTCGGACGGCAGGATGCAGTTGACCCGGAACAGGGGCATATAGACCGCATCGTCCCCGGGGTTGCGCCGCACATGCCATAGATTGCGCCGGAACTTCTTCAGCCGTTCGGGCAGAAGAAAGACCATCGATTTCTCGATGAATCCTTCTCCGAAATGCTCCGGCCGGTAATACCGCATATCCTCGGGCATGTTGCAGAAATGGGGATGGTCCTGAACGATCATGAACCATCCTTTACGGCATTGTGCCTGCCGTTGGGAGAGGTGCTCCGGTGTCTCAGGCCTTATTCGGCCTGAGCATTTTCCGAAGACGCCTCGTCAGCAGCCGGACCTGCGATTTCCGCAGCGGCACGGCGCAGGATGGCCACGATCCGCCGCAGTTCTTCCGCATCTGCGCCACGGCGGGATTTCAGGGCGGTCTTCAGCGCAAAACGTGCGTCATGGAATTCCTGTCCCAGTGTCGGGTCGAGGTCGTTGATGCCGGTGAAGGCGTCACGCACGTCCGCCATACGGGCACCGATCCGGCTCATGATGTCGAGGATGCGGGCGGCCTCCTCTTTGTTGGCTTCGTGATGCGCCTTTCCCTCTTCCGTCAGGCTGTAGAGCTTGCGGTTGCCTTCCTGGGTAACGGCGGCCAGGCCGGTCTCTTCCAGATAGGTGAGGGACGGGTAGATCACGCCGGGGCTGGGCTTGTAGAAGCCACCGGACCGTTCTTCGAGGCGCCGGATCAGCTCATAGCCATGGGCAGGGGCCTCTGCGAGCAGGGCGAGAATGACGAGCTGAAGCTCATCGGCTGTCAGCTTGCGGCCGCGTGTGAAGCCTTCGCTCCCCAGATCGCCGCCAAAGCCCTTGCCGAACCGGCCACCGGAGCGTCCACCCCCCATTCTGCTTCCGGGGCCACCACGTCCGCCGTGCCGACGGCCGAACTCGCCCTCGCCGCGGTCCATGCCGCGATGACGGCCACCGCGCTTTTCGCCACGGCCTTCGCCACGCTCTTCGCCTTCTGCGACGGGACGTCCCATGCGGGAAAGACCACGGCGATGGCCGCGATGGGGGCGCTGTCCGGCATCCGGACGGTCTGTGTTGAAGCGGTCAGTCTTGTGTTTGAACATTGTGTTCTCCTATTCGATATATCGAACGATATAGTATCTTAAGATATATCTTCAAGAGGAAAATGCAGCCGGATAATTTTTCCCTGAAGCCCTGTCCCTGCGGCAGGGGTGCCAGCATGAACTCCTGTTTACGTGCCCGCCCATAGCCGCGACGGCCTGCGGCTGGTATCGGGCAGGGATGGGTAGCCCGATCTCTCTTCCTCCCGATCCGGAACTGCGTCGCACGCTGCGACAGCTCGTACCCTGGCGCGCCGCTTTGACGATTGGCGCGATGCTGGTGCTGGTGGCGGCCCTTCAGCGCCTGCCGTTCATTCATCACCTGCTGGAAAACGCGCCGCACTGGCACGAGACACCAGGCGCGCCGCTGTGGTTCCTGCTGCTGGCCGTGCCCTACAGCGCGTGCGGACTGCCGCGTCAGGCGCTCTGTGTGGCGGCAGGGCTGGCCTTCGGGTTGTGGGGCGGGCTTGTCCTGTGTTCGCTGGCCTATATGCTGGGGGCGGTTCTGGCCTATGGATGGGCGCGGGCGCTGGCTCCGGCCGCATTCCGGGCCCGGCTGCATGACAGGCTGGAAGCGGATTATACCGCTCTTGCCCGAACGCTCCATGCAAGGCCTTTCCGGGCAGTCCTGACACTGCGGCTGATGCCGGTGGGGTCCGCCCTGCTTGTTTCGACGGCGGCGGGGCTGTTTGAGCTGCCGTTGCTGCCATTTTCAGTCGCGACGTTTCTCGGAGGACTGCCCCAGACACTGATCTTCGTTCTGGTGGGATCGGGAACGCGGATCGGGCATGTCCTTCAGTTGGGGCTTGCGGGAATCCTGTTCGTCGTGTCCGGTGTGCTGGGTGCCGTTCTGCTCCGGCAGCATGGCCAGACCGTCCCAAAGGACAACGCAGACACTCCGGCTTCCTGAAAAAAGCTTCCCACCACGCAACCTGAATTGAACAGGCAGACGCGCATGACAGACCAGAACATGACATTCAGACGGGGAGATCCCCTGCCCGCATGGCTGCCGGTTCTGCTGGGAATCTTTACGGCTGTCGGGCCCGTCTCGACGGATGTCTACCTGCCGGCGCTGCCCGAAATGGAGCGTCAGCTTCATACGGCTGCGGGCTCGGGAAGTGCGACGATGGCGGCCTGGGTGATCGGGCTGGCCATCGGACAGATCACCATCGGCCCGATTTCCGACCGGTTCGGTCGCCGCTGGCCGCTGCTGATCGGGATGCTGGGTTACACGCTGGGCGAAATCGGCTGTGCACTGGCGCCGAGCATGACGTTCCTGTGCATCTGCCGCGTTTTTTCCGCCATCATGGCCTCGGCCGGACTCGTGGTGCCAAATGCCTGCATCCGTGACCTGACGGAGGGTGACGCCTCCTCGAAAATGATGTCCCGTCTGATCGTCATTCAGGGTACCGTTCCAATTCTGGCGCCCATGCTGGGCGGTTTTGCGCTGAAATTCGTGGACTGGCGCGTTATTTTCTGGGCCACGGCCGTCTATGGCGGGATCTGTACGCTTCTGCTGATGACGATTTTCCCCGAGACCCTGGCACCACATGATCGGCGGGATCTGCGACCCGTCTCCATCATCGAACGCTATATCTATATCCTGCGGACCCGTAGCTTCATCACGAATGGTCTGGTCTGGAGCTTCCTGGGCTTCGTGACCTTCACCTATCTGACGGCCGCTCCCATGCTGTTCGAGGACGTGTTCGGCATGTCGCCGTTCCATTACGGCATGCTCTTCGGCCTGTTCGCGATCTGCATGATCGGCGCATCTGCCATCAACGGGCAGTTCGTGGGACGGGTCAGCACAGGCCGGATGCTGTTCTCCGCGCTGGGTGTCAGTCTGGCAGGCTGTGCCATCCTGCTGCTGCTGGCGCTGGTCTCGAACTATGATGTCGATCCGCAGGGCCATATCAAGGCGATGTTCCTGTGGCCGCTTATTGTCGCGCTCATCATCACGATGGCGCCCACGGGCATTATCGGTCCGAACTCCATGGTGGGCATTCTTTCCGAACAGTCGGACCGCGCCGGATCGGCCTCGGCTCTGGCGGGAACGATGCAGTATCTTTTCGGTGCCGTGGCCAGTGCCCTGTTCGGACTGGTGCCGTCAGGGACCGCCGTTCCCATGGCGCTCTTCCTGTGCTTTGCTTTCGTTGCGGCCATGGGGTTTGCCCTGCTGCGCCCCAACCTGCCTGCCGTGGCAGAACCATCGACCCATTCCTGAGACAATATCCGTCATGAGGGCCCTGCCATGAAAGCCTTGCTTGTCGAAGACGATGCCGCCATCGCCCTGGTGGTCGAGACGGTTCTGGTGCGCGAAGGCTGGAACGTGCGCCATGTCCTGGACGGTGCTGCGGCGCTGGAAGGGGATGAGGCGCCGGACCTTTTGGTGACGGATTTGAACCTGCCCGGCGCACAGAACGGTCTGGAAATCGCGCATCTGCTGCGCGAGCGTCGCCCGCAGATGGCCGTCGTGCTCATGTCGGGCGACTATGAAGAGAGCGCTATGGCACCGCAGGGCATGGCCGTCCTGCCCAAACCGTTCCGCAAAGCAGGGCTTCTTGCGGCCATCAAACAGGCCCAGGAGCAGGCTCAAGGTTAGGCGTCCGGCGCAATCCGGACTTGAGTCGGGGGGGAGAGTCCCCTACATGCCGCGCTGTTTGCCATGACCAGATGAAAGCAGTGCCGCCATGTCGTTTCAGGATCCCCAGCCCCTCGATCTCAAGAACTACATTCGCGAGATTCCGGATTTTCCGAAGCCGGGCATCCTGTTCTACGACATCTCGACCCTGATCCGCTCGCCCGATGCCTGGCAGGTCGCCACCGCCCGTCTGGCCCGCGTGATCGCCGCCTGGCAGCCGGACATCCTGGCTGGAATCGAGAGCCGCGGCTTCCTGACAGCCGCTCCGCTCGCCCTGCGTCTGGGCTGCGGCTTCACGATGCTCCGCAAGCCGGGCAAGCTGCCGGGCAAGACCATTTCCCTGAAATACGGCCTCGAATACGGCGAGGACGAACTGCACATCCAGGCCGATGCCATCAAGCCGGGCCAGCGCGTCGTGGTGCTGGACGATCTTCTGGCAACGGGCGGCACGCTTGCGGCTTCCATCGATCTTCTGCGCAAGGTCGGGGCCAAAGTCGTGGGTGCTTCCGTGCTCATCGAACTGGCGGACCTGAAGGGCCGTGAGAAACTGGACGTTCCGCTGAACGCTCTGATGACATACGACGAATAAGGAAACACCAGATGTCGGGCACCTCTTCCGAACGGATTTCCACGCTGTGGCAGACACGGTACCGCACGCCGGCGCCGAAAACCCTGCCGGACAACGCGGTGCTCGACCTGCTGCTGTCACATCATTCGGTCCGGGCCTATCTGCCCGACGCCCTGCCGGAAGGCACGCTGGAAGCCGGTATCGCTGCGGCGTCCTCGGCCGCTACGTCCAGCAATCTTCAGGTCTGGTCTGTCGTGGCCGTCGAAAATCCGGAAACGCGCGCCCGACTGGCCGAATTCTGTGGCAACCAGAAGCATATCGAGGTTGCGCCCCTGTTCCTGGCCTGGATCGTCGATCTGGCCCGGCTGGAGCGGATCGCCGAGCGGGCAGGGATGGGGCATGAGGCGCTCGACTATCAGGAGACGTTCCTCATGGCGACGCTCGATACTGGGATCGCTGCCCAGAACGCCGTGACTGCGTTCGAATCCCTTGGTCTGGGTACAGTCTATATCGGCGGCCTGCGCAACCATCCTGAAGAAGTCGCCAGTCTCCTGTCTCTTCCGCCACGTTCGGTCGCGGTCGTCGGGCTCTGTGTCGGTAAACCTGATCCCGCTGCCCAGAACGGCTACAAGCCGCGTCTGGGACAGGATGTCGTCCTGCACCGCGAGCGTTACAGCACGGAAAACGAGGCCGAAGGAATCGCAGCCTATGATCGCATCGCGGATGACTACCAGAAGGAACAGGGCCTGACCTCCCGGGCCTGGTCGGAAACGGTGGCAAAACGGGTAGACAGCTTCAAAGGCCTGAGCGGACGACACGTCATGCGCACGGTCCTGCACAAGCTCGGCTTTCCGCTCCGCTAAACGTGAAGCCCGGGTATGGAAAAGAAATTCCTTTTCCGTCGAAGTTTTAAAGAGGTTAAAGATCTGTTTTCTAGGGATTTGATGCAATTACTGGAAGCTGAAAATAAATCTTTTCTACGAAAACTTCTCATATGAAATATGCAAAGCAGGTTTTATTTTGAGCTTGCTTCCCAGCCAAATGTTCAGGCATATTCTGAGTGCAGCTGTTTTTCTGGCTGGAGAATATCGCCGATCGCTCATTCGCGTGATCGCACCTTCCCTCTCTGAAAAAACTGATTACGTGAATGTTTGCGCGTAAAGCTGCGTTATCAAAGGAGACCTGCAATGGCGACAGGTACAGTAAAGTGGCTCAACGCCACGAAGGGCTTCGGTTTCATCCAGCCCAGCGACGGCACCACAGACGTTTTCGTTCACATTTCTGCTCTCGAAAAAGCCGGGTTGCAGAACCTGAATGAAGGCCAGCAGGTCTCTTACGAGATTGAAGACGGCCGTAACGGACGCAAGTCCGCAGGAAGCCTCAAGGCGCTCTGAAGAAATGGTGGCTTCGGCCACCATTTTTCGTTTCAGGCACTTTTCCACGCCATCGCTTTCGCGCCGACGCACGGTATAACAGCGGCTCTGATCTGCTGTGCCGGAGCCGCGCCCTGACTTTTACCCTTCCTCCCGAACTTCCCGTCACGGCCATCCTGCCGGAGCTTCTGGCAACATTGGAGACGCAGCCCAACGCTGTCCTCGTCGCCCCGCCCGGGGCGGGCAAGACGACGCTGACGCCGCTCGCGCTTCTGGATGCGCCCTGGCTCGGAATGCAGCGCCTCATTCTTGTGGAACCCCGGCGCGTGGCGGTTCGTGGTGCGGCGTCGCGCATGGCGTCCTCGCTGGGTGAAAAGCCGGGCGGCATCGTGGGCTTCCGCACCCGCACCGATTCCGCCATGTCCGTCAGAACACGCATCGAGGTCGTGACCGAAGGGCTGCTCCTGCGCCGCCTGCTGACTGATCCGCTGCTCGATGGTGTGGGTGCGGTGCTGTTCGATGAAGTGCATGAACGCTCGCTGGATCTGGATGCGTCGTTGGCGTTCTGTCTGGACATGCAGCGCGAAATGCGGCCGGATCTGCGGGTTCTGGCCATGTCCGCCACGCCCGATGGCCGTGCCTTCACGACGATGATGAACGCCCCGCTGATCGAGAGCGAAGGCCGCCAGTATCCCATCGACATCCGCCACACCCGCGACATTCCCCATATGCGGGACCTGCCCGAAGCCTGCGCCCGCGCGATCCGTCAGGCTCTGGCGGAAGAAGACGGCGACATCCTCGCCTTCCTGCCCGGCGTCGGCGAAATCCGCCGCACACAGGCGCTTCTGGAGGGCACGGTTCCAGTCTTTCCGCTGCATGGCGAACAGACCACCGAGGATCAGGACCGCGCCATCGCCCCGTCCGACACGCGCCGCGTCGTGCTGGCGACGTCCATTGCCGAAACCTCCGTCACCGTTTCTGGCGTGCGGATCGTCGTCGATGGCGGCCTGCGCCGGGCCCCACGTCTTGATCCGAATACCGGCCTGTCGCGGCTGGAAACGCTGAAAATATCGCGTGCTACCGCGACCCAGCGCGCAGGCCGTGCGGGACGGCAGTCTCCGGGCATCGCCATCCGCCTGTGGTCGGAAATGACGCAGCGCAGTTTGCGCCCTCAGGACGCGCCAGAAATCCTCGTCGCCGATCTTACGGATTTCGCGCTCGTGACGGCCGCATGGCAGGAGGTCATGGGGACAGCGCCTGACAATCTGCCGCTGCTGGATACACCTCCGTCCGGTGTGCTGGCCGGTGGGCGAGAACTGCTGCGCGATCTCGGGGCGCTCGATGACGCCAACCGTATCACCGTACTCGGCAAGCGCATGGCGTCTCTCGGCACGCATCCGCGTCTGGCCGCGATGCTCTGCGCGGCCCGGAGCCTGCCGGAGCGTGTGACAGCGGCCTGTCTGGCGGCCCTGCTGGAAGAGCGTGACCCGCTCCGTCCGCGCCCGAACCGTCCTTCCGGCCCCGCGCCGGGCGCCGATATCCGCACACGGCTCGCTTTATTCGAACGCGACGATCCCCGCGCGGATCGCGCCAGCCTGTTCCATATGCGTCAGTCCGCCAAACGCTTCCTGCGCCGCATGGGAGAGCGGGACGTGCCGCTCGCACCCCTGCCGGACCACGCAGGCGCGTTGCTTGCTGCCGGCTTCCCGGATCGTGTCGCGCAGGCAGCGGGCGAACTCGGGCGTTTCCGGCTGGCAGGCGGGGGGAGTGCCCGCGTTTCAGCCAATGATCCGCTGGCCCGCGAAAAGCTGCTGGCCGGTGCGGCATTCCATACGCGGACCTCAACGGAAATCACGCTCGCAGCCCCGCTGGACGCTGAAAATTTGCCGCAGACCCTGCTGGACCGGACCCGCGAGCAGGTTGAAACGACGCTGGACGGCACCTCCGGCCGCATCATCGCCCGCCGCAGGCTCCGTCTGGGCGCGCTGGTCCTGCGCGATCGCAATGGCGAAATCAGCCCCGAAGAAGCCCAGAAGCTCCTGATACAGCAGGTCGCCGCGAATCTGGCGCAGGCTCTGACCTGGACAGAGGCCGGGCGCCAGTTCCAGGCCCGCGTGGCCCATGCCCGCGCGACCTATGCGCCCCATCTGCCGGACATGTCCGATGACGGACTGGCTGCGTCGCTCGACTGGCTGGAGCCCTATCTGGCCGGGTGTGACCGCCTGTCGCAGGTCAAGGCGCTGGACCTGCTCTCCATTCTCCGCGCCCGTCTGGATTATGCCGATCTCGCCGCGCTGGACCGCAAGCTCCCGCCGCGTCTGACGCTGAAAGCCAGCACGCACGACATCGACTATACCGGCGCGGTCCCCACGGTCTCCGCCCGCGCGCAGGCTTTTTACGGCACGGCCCAGACGCCGCAGCTTGCCGATGGGCAGCTTGCCCTGCAATGCGCGCTCCTGTCCCCGGCCGGGCGTCCGCAGGCGATCACGGCCGATCTGGCGGGATTCTGGAAAGGAAGCTGGGCCGATATGCGCCGGGACATGCGCGGACGCTACCCCCGTCACGACTGGCCCGAGGATCCTGCGACCGCTGAGCCCCCCAAACCGCGCCCGAGGCGTTGATTCGACGCGATCTTTGCCATGATCTTAGGATGTGGAACAATTCTGTGTTAGCAGCATGGCTATGACGATGTTCCTGTCCTGTTTCCCATGAACCGCGCCCTGCAGGCTGCTGCGATCGGTGCCGGAACAGCCACTGTCGTGACGGTGGGGCTGATGCTGGCTTTGCGCGGCCATGGGAATACTGTGCAGCCGGTCCCGCATCCTGCGGAACAGCCGCAAAAACCGCTGGTCATGCAGGCGCCCGCGCCGAAAATGCTCCCGACGATCATCCCCGATCGCACGGTCGCGGGCGAAAACACGGACGCGCAGGGCATCCCGACACAGCCCGCCGTTGTTCCTGCGCCTGCGCCCGCTCTGCCGCCGCTTCTGGTCAAATACGGTCCGCTGAGCTTCGCCCCGCTGGTGCGGCAGGTGATCCCGGCGGTCGTCAACATCGCCATTACGCAGAACAGCCCGGACGGGCACGACCACATCCCGCCCCAGATTCGCGGCACTCCGCTCGAAAAGCGTTACCGGGACCGAATGAAGCGTCAGCAGGAAGAAATGGTTGGCGCCGGATCGGGCTTCATCGTCGATCCGTCCGGCATCATCGTCACGAACCGCCATGTCGTGGGCGGCGCGGACAAGGTCGTGGTCTCGCTGTCCAACGGGCATGAAATGCCGGCGCGTCTGCTGGGGGCCGATCCACTGACGGATATCGCGGTCATCAAGGTCGACAGCCCCGAGCCGCTTCCGCACGTCACCTGGGGTGACAGCCAGCAGACCGATATCGGGGACTGGATTCTTGTCGCGGGCAATCCGTTCGGGTTCGGGTCGTCCGTGACAGCGGGCATCGTTTCGGCGGTCGGGCGCGATCTGGGGATCGGCTCGCTCGACGATTTCATCCAGCTCGACGCCCCGATCAATCCTGGCAATTCGGGCGGCCCGGCCTTCAACATGCGCGGACAGGTCGTGGCCGTGAACGCTGCCATCGTAACCCCGGCGGGCGGTTCGGTCGGGATCGGTTTTGGCATCCCGTCCGAAATCGTGGCCCCGATCGTCGCGGAAATCGAGGCGACCGGCCATGCCGAGCATGGCTGGCTCGGCATCACGCTCGATGACAGCGATACGACCATCGGTATCGCCGGTGTCGATAATGGTGGCCCTGCACAGAAGGGCGGTCTGCGACGCGGGGATATCGTCACACAGGTAGATACTGTGCCTGTCACCAGCGCGCGGATGTTGCTGCGGAGTATTGCGGCGGCCCGTCCGGGCGTGGTTCTGACATTCCGGATCCAGCGGGGCAAACAGTCCCTGACGCTGCCCATCCATGTCGGCGCGCGTCCCCGCGATGCCGATGACTGAGCCGCCATCCGGCAGAAAAATCCGCATGGGACTGTGTGGTGTCTTTCTGCTGGGTGCTCTTGCCGGATGCAGCGCCGTTCCCCCGTCACATGATCGCAGCGGCTACCGGGATGGACCGTCGGAAGCGTCCCCGTTCTCATGGGGCCCGATCAGCGCGTCCTCCCTGCGTGACGCGCAGCAGGACGATTTCGACAACGCCATCCCGCGCTAGGCAGAGCTTTTCTGTAACAAGCGCCTTTGACGGCTCCGGCCAAGCCGGTATTCTTCCGCACGGGAACGGCAAGACTGCGTTCGGAAGGAAGAAAGACAACGATGCGTATTCTGCTGGTCGAGGACGATCCGACTGTCCGTGCTTTCGTGCTCAAGGGCCTGCGGGAGGCCGGGCATGTCGTTGATGAGGCGGATAATGGCAAGGACGGCCTGTTTCTGGCCGTCAGCGAGAATTATGACGTCGTGATCCTGGACCGGATGCTGCCTGGCGGCATTGACGGTCTGCGGATTCTGGAAACCCTGCGCGGGCAGAAGAATGCCACGCCGGTCCTGCTGCTCTCGGCGCTGGCGGATGTGGACGAGCGTGTGGCCGGTCTCAAGGCCGGCGGCGACGACTACATGACCAAGCCTTTCGCTTTCTCCGAACTTCTGGCGCGTGTCGAGGCGCTGGGCCGTCGTGGCCGCCCGGAAAGCGCGCCGCAGACGCGGCTTGTGGTTGGCGATCTGGAAATGGATCTGCTGTCCCGCACCGTCAAACGTGGCGGCGAGAAGATCGACCTTCAGCCCCGCGAGTTCCGCCTGCTGGAGTTCCTGATCCGTCATGCCGGGCAGGTCGTGACCCGCACCATGCTGCTCGAGCGCGTGTGGGACTATCATTTCGATCCGCAGACCAACGTGATCGACGTACATGTCTCGCGCCTGCGCCAGAAAGTGGACAAGCCGTTCGACAAGCCCATGATCCACACGATCCGCAATGCCGGCTACATCCTGCGGGCGGACTGATTGTTGATGCTGCGGCGCAAGGTCCGCTGTTTGGGACTGGTCCTGAAACGGCGCCTGCGCTGGCCGATCCGTTCGGCCGGACTGAACTTCGCTCTGGCTTATGGCCTCGTCTTCGTGATTTCGGCCGGGGCGTTCCTGTCCTTCATCTGGTGGAATACGACCGGCCAGCTCGACCATCAGGTTGAGGTTGCGGTACAGGTCGATGCCGCCGATTTGTCCCATCGCTGGGCGCAGGGCGGTCCCACCGCGCTCAGCCTCGCCATCCAGGACCGGCTGGACCAGAACGTCGATGACGACGAACTGTATCTTCTGGTCGGTCCGGATGGACGGAAATATGCCGGGAACCTGCCGGGCTGGCCTGTCGTCATCACCCGGCTGGATACGTTTTACGAACTGGCCATCAAGCGCGATGGGTTCCGCACCAACGCCAAGATGCACGCCTATCCCCTGACACATGGCTTCCGGATGATTGTCGGGCGCGATGTCCGCGGGCGACAGCTTGTCCGGCACGTCCTGACCGATACGCTGATCTGGTCCTGGATCATGGTGACATTGCTGGCAGCCGGTGGCGCACTGGCGATCCGGCGGATCTTCCGGCAGGTCGTCCGCTCCATCGCCCGCACTACGGCGGCCGTCGCGCAGGGCGATCTGAGCCAGCGCATCCCGCTGACCGGCAATGAGACGGATCTGGTGGGTCAGACCGTCAACACCATGCTGGAGCGGATCAACCGCCTGATGGATGGCGTCAAACAGGTCTCCAATGCCATCGCCCATGATCTGCGCACCCCGATCGCCCGCGCCCGCGCGCGCCTTGAGGACGCCAACCGTACTGCCACCTCCGCCGAGGAGCTTCACGCCGCCATCGACCGCGCAGTCATGGATCTCGACCGGGTCACGTCGATTTTCGAGGCTCTGCTAAGAATCGCTCAGCTCGAGGCCGGGGCCAGACGGGCCGCCTTCACGGTTCTGGACCTGCGCCCGTTGCTGGAAGGGCTGAGCGAACTTTACGAGGCCTCTGTCGAGGATGCAGGCCTGCGTCTGGTCTTCAGGGCAGGGCCGGTCCAGCCGGTCAACGGTGATCCGCACCTGCTGCAACAGGCCGTGGCCAATCTGCTGGACAACGCCATCAAGTTCGCCCCGCCCGATACGGTCATTACCCTTTCGGTGGAGATGCGGGGTGATCGTCTGGCGATTACGGTTGCAGATCAGGGGCCGGGGATGAACGAGGACGATCTGAGCCGTGCTTCAGAACGCTTCTTCCGTGCCGAAACGGCACGTAACACGCCGGGTGCCGGGCTGGGGCTTTCGCTAGTGCAGGCTGTCATGAGCCTGCACGGCGGCTCCCTGGAGCTGAAAGCCGGACAACCGGGTCTGTCTGCGACCCTCCTGCTTCCGGTCGTGCCTGTCGTATCAAAAAAGGGATGACGGAAGTTTCATTCACGCCCCACCCTGCGCTTAGCAGGAATAGGTTACACACGCCGTGATGCGCGTCTTCCTTCCTTCACCGACCGTTCTACCGGCCTTCTGCCTGCTCGGCTGTCTGGCTGCGTCACCGGCATTGCGCCCGGTTCAGCACCAGCCGTCGGGACGTTTGGATGACGCCATTCCGGTGACGTCCGAAAACGCGGAATACTGCGCTCGTCTGCGCAAAAACGTGGATGCCCGGCTGGCCGCTCCGCCCGCCGCCATTCCGCTAGGAATCATGGAAGACGCCCGCCATCTGCGCGCGCAGGGAGACCTTCTCTGCACGCAGGGCCATGTCCGCGCCGGGATCGAACGCCTGCGCCGCGCGTTGGTTCTGCTGAAACACGCTCCGGAACCGCGCTGACGGCATTTCGGACGTCCTCAAGACACCTGTCCTCAGGAGACCTGATGATCCGTTTTTCCCTGACCCGGCCTGTTCCACTTCTGGCGGCTGCTCTGGCCTTTTCTCCCATCGCCCTGTCCGGAACAGGCGTATTTTCCACCGCACAGGCAGCCGACATGCAGCAGAACACCACCCAGCTTGATTTCAGCGTCATGGGCACTGCCCATGCGGTCCCAACGGAACTGACGGTCCGCCTTTCCGTCCGCTCCGACAGCTCGTCTGCTGCTGCGGCCCAGAAGGACGTGAACACCCGAATGGCTGCTGCCATGAAGCTGGCGGGCGGTCAGGACGGAATCGTGGCGAAGGCAGGCGGATACTCCATCTACGAAAACACGCCCGAGCATGGTCCCAAGAGCTGGACGGCCCGGCAGGAGCTTGAACTCAGCGGACAGGATTCCGTGCAGCTGCTCGGTCTGGCCGGACAGCTTCAGTCGCAGTCCCTGATGCTGGAAGGCCTCGACTGGTCTCTCGACGATGCCACCCGGAACAGGCTTTTGCAGGAAGCCCGGACGGAAGCCTTGAAAAAGGTCCGCTCCCAAGCCGAACAGAGTGCGCAGACCCTGGGCCTGCGCCTTGCGCGCCTGAAGGAAGTCCGCATTTCCTATCAGGAACCGGGGCCGCGTCCCGTAATGCTCATGGCGGCGCGTATGGCCGATTCCGCACCGCCGCAGCGTAGCCCGGATGAACAGACCCTTCGCGTGAATGTCTCCGTGCAGGCGGAACTGTCGCCATGAACCGTCCGTGGCCGGAGCATTGCAGATCATGGTGACGGTCTGGTTCGACGGCGGCTGTCCGCTCTGCCGGCGTGAGATCGCGCTAATGAAACGGCTGGACCGGCGTGGTGCCATCCGCTTCATCAATCTGGATTCGGCCCAGGGCTGCCCGCTGGACCGGGCCACTCTGCTGGCCCGGTTCCATGCCGAGGAAGACGGGCATCTTTACGAGGGTGCCGCTGCCTTCGCCGCCATGTGGCGCGCCATTCCCCTGCTGCGTCCTCTGGGGCTTGCAGCCCGAAATCCGATCGTTCTGGCCGTTCTGGAATGGGGATACAAAAAATTCCTGCACATCCGTCCGCTGCTGCAGCGCCTGACCCGCAGGCTGGAAGGCTGAACCGCACAGCAGGACAGGAAAACGGAGGATTTTAAGGGTTTCTTAGGAGGCGTCCGCTACGACGGAAAAAAAAGGAGCCTTCATGCCCAACTCTTTCCGTTTGCTGGCGCAGGACATTCTCGCTCTTGGTGAGGCAGGCGACATCCCGTCTGCGCTCGAAAAGCTGCATGAAGGCATCCAGACCCTGCCTCAGGATCCCCATTCCACGTTTCTGGCAGGATGTCTTTACGAACGCTTCAAAGACTGGCCGCAGGCGCGTAGCTTCTATCTCAAGAGCCTGCACCTGAATGTACAGGCCCCGAGAATCTGGCATCGTCTGGGGATTGTCTGTCTGGAAGCCGGCGATCTGGACGGTGCGGAACGGGCGCTGAAAGTCGCGATCCAGCAGAAGCCTTCAGAAGCCCCCTATTACGTGGATCTCAGTCTGGTTCAGGCTCGCAAGGGACTGTTTGAAGACGCCCTTGAGAACGCCGTGACCGGCAATGCGCTCTGTCCCGATCATGTCCCGGCCATCAATAATATCGCGCATGCCCTGCAGTGCCTTAACCGGAGCGAGGAGTCGCTGCCGTATTATGACAGGACCATCGCGCTGGATCCCGAAAATGGCGTCTGTCGTTTCGGACGCGCGGTCAGCCTGCTGAAAACCGGAAATTTCGATGCGGGATGGCGGGAGTATGAATGGCGCTGGCGCTGCTGCCAGATCCCGCGCACGGACCTCACTATCCCGCAATGGGAAGGGGAAGACCTGAACGGCAAGACCATCCTGGTTCATCACGAACAGGGCTACGGCGACACACTCCAGTTCATCCGCTTCGTACCTCTGCTCAAGGCGCGCGGGGCCACGGTCGTGGTGCAGGTGCCCATCCCGCTGGTCAGGCTTCTGGAACGGGTGGAAGGGATCGATCAGATCGTCTCGGTGCTCGATCCCGCGCTGCATCTGGATCTGCACTGCCCGATGGTTGGCCTGCCATTCCGTCTGAAGATGACACCATCCACAGCGCCCGACTGTCCATACCTGTCCGTTCCCGCCGAAGAGCAGGTCCGGGAAGGAGGCGCACTTCGCCAGAGCCTGACAGAAAACACGGAGCGGCCCGATCTGATTGTCGGGCTCGTCTGGAACGGTGATCCACGGTCACATGATCCTGTCGCCACACAGATTGATCGCCGGCGGAGCGTCCCTCTGGAGAAACTCGCTCCCCTGATGGATGTGGGCGGCATCCGTTTCGTCAGTTTCCAGTTGGGCATGCCCAAAAACCAGATTGCCGAAACGGGCCTGCCCGTGATCGACGTGACGGACGGGATCACGGATTTCGCCGATACGGCGGCCCGGCTTTACGGTGTGGACCTGCTGATCAGTGTGGACACATCCATCGTCCATCTGGCTGGCGGGCTCGGCCTGCCGGTCTGGATGATCTCACGCAGCGATGCGTGCTGGCGCTGGGGCGAAACCGCCACGACGACGCCCTGGTATCCGAGCATGCGGATCTTCCGCCAGCCCCGTTCGGGGGACTGGGAAAGCCCGGTTGCCGAGATCGCAGGAATGCTGCGGCAGTTTGTCGCGCTCTATCGGGCGAATCTCGAAGCCGAGGCCGCCTGACGGACAAGCATAAAAAAACCGGCCGATCCCGAAAGGGCGGCCGGTTTTTCATGTGCGGGCTGAAAGCGCCCCTTAGCGGGGTGCGATCACCATCAGCATCTGGCGGTTTTCAAGGCGGGGCATCTGCTCCACCTTCGCCTTTTCTTCGACTTCCTGGCGGATACGCTCAAGCATCTTGATGCCGAGCTCCTGATGGGCCATTTCGCGGCCCTTGAAGCGCAGGGAAATCTTGACCTTGTCGCCTTCGTCAAGAAAGCTGTGAATGGCCTTGAGCTTGGTCTGGAAATCATGCTCGCCCGTACCGGGACGAACCTTCACTTCCTTGATCTCAATGACCTTCTGCTTCTTGCGGGCTTCGTTCTTCTTCTTCTGCTGCTCATACTTGAACTTGCCGTAGTCGAGAATCTTCACGACAGGAGGAACAGCGGTCGGGCTGATTTCCAGAAGGTCGAGACCCACCGAAAACGCGCGCATCAGGGCGTCGCGGGTCGTCATGACACCCTGCATTTCGCCTTCTTCGTCAATCAGACGAACCTGCGGAACACGGATTTCCTCGTTGACGCGCGGTCCTTCACGGGTGGGCGCGGCCTGCATCGGCGGTCTAGCTATGGTCAGCTCCTGTCATCAGTTTCTCTCGGGTCCGGTCACCGGCATCCGCCTTCACGAAGAAAGGCGGGATACGGCCATTTCCGATCCCGTTCCTTCTGCACATAGTCCTGCCTTACGCCCGGTGCAAGGGGATTACGTTCAATCCTTTGCAAAGCGCGCGATGTCGGGAGCCTGAGCCTCTTTCGCAAGCGCTGCAACGGCGTCGTCGAGCGACAGGATCTCCTGTGCCGCGCCGCCCAGACGGCGCATAGCGACCTTGCGCTCCTCGGCCTCGCGGCGACCCACGACAAGGATGACCGGAACGCGCGCAAGGCTGTGTTCGCGGATCTTGGCGTTGATCTTGTCGCTGCGGGTGTCGGTCTCCACCTGGAGTCCCGCGGCCTTGAGCGTTGCCGCGACTTCATTGGCGTAATCGGCGGCGTCGGAGACGATAGACGCCACGACAACCTGCGTCGGTGCCAGCCAGAGCGGGAACTTGCCAGCGTACTGCTCGATCAGGATGCCGATGAAGCGCTCGAAACTGCCGAGAATCGCGCGATGCAGCATGACCGGTCGGTGACGGTTGCTGTCCTCGCCGATGTAAGATGCGTCCAGACGCTCCGGCAGGACGTAGTCCACCTGAAGCGTGCCGCACTGCCAGTCACGGCCGATGGCATCCGTCAGCACGAATTCCAGCTTCGGACCGTAGAACGCGCCTTCGCCCGGATTGTACTCGTATTCGACGCCCGCAATCTCACAGGCCTTCTTGAGCGAGCCTTCTGCCCGGTCCCACACCTCGTCCGAACCCGCACGCGTTTCCGGACGGTCGGAGAACTTCACGCGGAAGCTGTCGAATCCAAGGTCGGAATAGACCTCCGCCAGCATCTTCACGAACTTCGCGGTCTCATCCGCGATCTGGTCGTCCGTGCAGAAAATATGGGCGTCGTCCTGCGTGAAGCCGCGCACGCGCATGATGCCGTGCAGCGCGCCCGACGGCTCGTAACGGTGGCATGCGCCGAATTCCGCCATCCGCAGTGGCAGCTCACGATAGGAGCGCAGGCCGTGACGGAAGATCTGCACGTGGCACGGGCAGTTCATCGGCTTGAGGGCAAGCGTCTTGTCCTCGTCCTCGACGGTCGCGACGAACATGTTCTCGCGATACTTGTCCCAGTGGCCCGAAGCCTCCCACAGGGCGCGATCCACGAGCTGCGGGGTGCGGACTTCCTCGTAGTTGTTCCGCTCCTGCGCGCGACGCATGTAGTCCTGCAGGACCGTGTACAGGCGCCAGCCCTTGCGGTGCCAGAAGATCTGGCCGACGGCTTCTTCCTGGATGTGGAAGAGGTCCATCTCGCGGCCGATGCGGCGATGGTCGCGCTTTTCGGCTTCCTCAAGGCGCAGGAGATGGGCGTCCAGCTCTTTCTTGTCGCGCCAGGCGGTGCCGTAGATGCGGGTCAGCATGGGGTTGCGGTGGTCGCCGCGCCAGTAGGCCCCAGCCACGCGCATCAGCTTGAACGCCGTGCCAACATCGCCGGTCGTGCGCAGATGCGGGCCACGGCACAGATCGAGCCATTCACCCTGACGGTAGATCGAGATCTGCTCGTCTTCCGGCAGGTCCTGAATGAGCTGTGCCTTGAAGTCCTCGCCCTTTTCTTCAAAGAAACGGATGGCTTCGTCACGATCCCAGACTTCACGGACGAACGGCGTATTGGCCGCCACGATCTCGCGCATCTTGGCTTCAATGGCCGGGAAGTCTTCCGGGGTGAACGGCTTCTCGCGGGAGAAATCGTAATAGAAGCCGTCCTTGATGCTCGGTCCGATCGTGACCTGCGTTTCAGGCCACAGGGACTGCACGGCCTCGGCCAGAACATGCGCCGCGTCATGGCGGATCATCTCCAGCGCGTCCTCATCCTTGCGGGTGATGAACTTCACGGACGCATCGCTGCTGATTTCGGTGCCGATATCGACGGGCTTGCCGTCCACTTCCATCGCCATGGCGGCTTTGGCGAGACCTGGCCCGATGGAGGCCGCGATCGTCGTGCCCGTCACCGTCCCGTCGAATGTGCGGACGCTTCCGTCGGGGAGTGTGATGGCGGGCATGGAGATCGCTCCTGTGCGAGTGGGGACGGCAGATCGCTCTGCCGAAAAACGAACCGGTAAATGGCCTCAATCCCCGCCGCGCTGCAACCCCCAGACGGACAGACAGTCCGTTTTCAGGTCGCTTTGTCCATCTGGAGCACGAGCGGCGGGACATTGCCGGGATCGGACTGCCGGCCTTCATCCCATCCGCAGGTCAGATAATGGATGAGCGGCCAGATCCCGTAATAGGCGTCCTGCGCCACGTCCGGGTTGTTCTGGGCATAGAAAACAGGATCGAACATCCGGTATTCGTGCTGCTGCCCGTCCTCCAGTGGCCGGTGTGCGACAAAGCCGGACGGGATGCTGAGGGGCGGATGCGGAACGTTGTCGCCTGTGCCCAGAAGGATATCCGGATCGACACCCAGTTCCCGCAGGCGCTGTGCAATCATCGGCGCATAGATATCCGGTGCCAGCCTGTAGCCGGCGAGAAAATCCTCGCGGCTGGCATTGAAATAGTAATGCAGATGCGTGCCGTCTTTCGGGTGTTCCAGCGGGGAACCCGTTTTGGCCGCATCCAGCTTCTGCCGCGCGAAGCGGCGGATTTCTTCATAGTCCGGGCGATTGTGCAGATGGAGATGCACGAACGGTGTGCGCACGTAACGCTCGGGATAGATGCTCTGCGGGTTATGAAACCCCCGGTCCAGACTGACGATTGTCTGCGCCCGGAACAGCCCGCGCCGCACGATCTGGGGTCTGTAGTAATCGGGTGCCAGCGGAACATTCAGCAGAAGCCGGTCCGTGATGAACGTGGCGTTTTCCTGCACCAGATAATCGAATTGCCGCCGGATGACTTCGGGATCGAGCGAAAGCTGATCCAGAAAGACCGTCAGGAATTCGTCGCAGTCCAGTGGGACGGCAAAATCGTACGCATCTTGTGCATCCCACTGCCGGATGATCCCGGCAATGACGTCCCCCTTGTGCAGGAAATCCGTGGGAGACGCATGATCCCGGACGATCCGCACCCCTTTGTCTTCATACCGCGTCTGGATGTCCAGAACTGTCGGATCGGTCGAGCCATTGTCGATGATTGTCAGATTGGAGAAGCCGAAGATTGCCGCGTGCCACAGGATCCATGGCTCCAGCAGGGCCGCCTCGTTCTTCTGCATCATGACACAGCGGACCCGGGTCATCGGGAGAGCATCGCTTCCATGCAGGTCAGAACCCTGGATGTTGGCAGCATTGCCAGATCGGGCACCCCAATCAGGTCCGTCCGGCCTGCCGTGGGCGTGAGGGGAGCGGTGAGGCGTGGGTCACTGTCAGGACCGAAGAGCGTGATGCAGGGCGTGTCCATCGCGGCAGCCAGATGCATCGGTCCGGTGTCGTTCCCGATCACGATCTGCGCCCGGTCCAGTACGCCAGCCAGTTCCAGCAGCGTGGTCCGGCCCGTCAGGTCGAGGGCGGTGGGGCAGAGGCGCAGGATGTCCTGAGCCAGTGGTACTTCGCCCTGTGTTCCTACGATGACCGGGCGGATACCCTTTTCCGCAAGCGCATTGGCGATCTCGGCGAAGCGTGACGTGGGCCAGCGTTTCTGCGGACGATGGAATGCTGCACCCGGAACGAGCACGGCATAGGGGGCTGCAATTTCAGGCCCATGTCCCTCAAGCCAGCGTGGAACACTGCGGGGCAGGGGTGTGACACCGGCGTCATGAAGCTGGTCGTCCAGACGGGCCAGCGTATGCATGTCATTGCGGGACGGATTGCCGTGCGGATGGCAGCAGCCATCCGAGATACCGGACCAGTGCTCGGGTCGTCCTGCAAGGCGGAAATAGGTTTTCGAGCGGCCGGAGGTCTGAAGATCGAAGACCCGGTCATAGCCGCGGAGCTTTTTTGACAGCGCCCACAGTCCTAGCAGGTTGGCCAGGGACGGGCGGTCATCCGTGAGGATTTCGTCGAACCACGGCGCGGCGCGGGCCAGATCCACGAAGGGCGCGGTGGTCAGGAGGGTCAGTGTGGCGTGGGGAAAAGCGGCCCGGATGGACGCGAAAGCTCCGAATGCCTGAACGAAATCGCCCAGGGCGCCGAGCTTTATGACAAGAATGCGACTCATGCGCCGACTTTAGCAGGGTGTTGCGGAACGCCAACCATTCCCGGTTGCCGTTCCGCAAAGAAATCCCGGACGTGGGATTTCGGTCCTTATGCCAAGGGCATGTCAGGCCGTCTTGTCGACGCCCTGCGGTGCGGCCTGTGCGCCACCCTTGGCGACCACGACCATGGCCGGCTTCAGCAGACGGCCCTTGAGCAGCCAGGCCGGTGTCCAGGACTGCATGACATGGCCCGACGGATGCTGGTCGGACGGCTGTTCCGCCATCGCCTGATGCAGGTTGGCGTCGAACGGCTTGCCGGTCGGGTCTTCGCAGGTGATGCCGTGGCGTTCGAGGATGTTGAGGAAGGAGCGTTCCGTCCCCTCGATCCCTTCGCGCAGCTTGGTGATGAGCGTATCCTCGCCTTCGGTCTTCGGCGGCAGGGACGCCAGGCCGCGCTGCAGGTTCTCGGCAGCCTCGACCACGTCACGGGCGAATTTCTGGATGGCGTACTGGCGCGCATCCTCGATGTCGCGCTTGGCGCGGGCGCGGATGTTCTGGCTTTCGGCTTCGGAACGGACCCAGCGGTCCTTCAGTTCTGCGACTTCGGCTTCAAGAGCCTCGATCCGGGCTTCCGGCGTGGTTTCTTCCAGCGTTTCACCGCCGGTCTCGTTCATGCCCGGAGTCTCATGGCCGGAGGTCTCGACGCCCTGTTCAGGCACGTCGTGGGCCGTTTCCGGCGATGCGTTGTGGTCTGTCATGTCACGACCTTCTTCTATGGGACGGGCCATCATGCGGCCCCGTACTTCTTCAGGAGATAACGCTGATTGTCTCAAAGACAAGGGTTGCGCGGTCGCATAGCGACGCATCATGTCATTGAAAAGCCTATTTTCCGCCATCATGGATCATGGGTTATAGGTAAAAAGCCGCAACAGTTTTCAGCAGACGGACCCCTCATGGAGACGCCCCGAACCCCCTACGCGCCGCCCTCGCCGGCTTCGCAGCCGCCGTCCGCAGCCTCCGCCGCGCCGATCATCGCGCTGGTGGATGACGACCGGAACATCCTCGCCTCCGTCCAGATGACGCTCGAAGCCGAAGGATTTACCGTCCACACCTATACCGATGGCGAAAGCGCGCTTCAGGGCATCACCTCGCGTCCCGTCAGCCTTGCGGTGCTGGATGTGAAGATGCCGCGCATGGATGGCATGGAACTGCTCCAGCGCCTGCGCGCGCGCTCGAATCTGCCGGTAATCTTCCTGACGTCCAAGGACGAGGAACTGGACCAGCTCATGGGGCTGCGTCTTGGAGCGGACGATTACATCACCAAGCCGTTCTCCCAGCGCCTGCTGATCGAGCGTATCCGCGCCCTGCTGCGCCGTCAGGATGCCAGCCGCGCCGAGGCCACAGGGGCTGCGGCTGTGGGCTCCGCCATCGTGCGGGGCAAGCTCTCGCTGGACGAGACGCGCCACCAGTGTCTGTGGGATGGTCAGGACATTGCGCTGACGGTCACGGAGTTCCTGCTGGTCAAGGCGCTTGCCCTGCGCCCGGGCATGGTGAAGTCGCGCGACCAGCTCATCGATGCGGCCTATGGCGACAATATCTATGTCGATGACCGCACCATCGACAGCCACATCAAGCGCGTCCGCAAGAAGTTCCGTCAGGTGGATGACGAGTTCAACCAGATCGAGACGCTGTACGGCATCGGTTACCGCTACCGGGACGAGTAAGCGCGCGTGGATGACGATTCCGGTTCTTTCCCCACGGGTCACATGCTCGATGCCGACCGGCTCGAACAGGGGCGCGACCGTCGTCGTGCCGAATCGGCCCGCCCTCGCATTGGGACGGGGTTCGTCGAATCGCTTCGGACCTTCTGGGTGCAGGTTCTGAACCGCCTGAAGCCGCGCCCGCTGTCGGAGATTTCTTTCTCCCGCCGGCGTCTGGCTTCACCGCTTCTGGTGCGGATCCTGCTGCTCAATGCCCTGCCGCTCGCGCTTCTGGCTGTCACGCTGCTGTTTCTGGACCAGTTCCAGAACGGCCTGCTGGAAACCGACGTCAACGCCCTGCGCGAGCAGGCCCATATCTATGCTGGCGCGCTCGGCCAGTCCGCCGTCCGGGTTGCGGCCCATGCGCCCGGCCATCCGGCGCCCGGTGGAAATCTGGAACTGGATGTCGCGCAGGCCCGTCCGCTTCTGGCCAGCCTGACCGAACCAAGTCCCAATGCCCATGCTCTGCTGTTCGATCCGGATGGCAAACTCGTTGTGGACAGCCGCACGGCCTCACGCCGCAAGCAGGATCACACGGCGCCCGATGCGGTCGATGGCGGATCCTGGCAGCCGCCCCGGAACAATATCCTCGAAAGCTTCTATGACTGGCTGCTGTCGCTCCTGCCGCTGACCTCCAGCGAGGAAGTGACGCTCGACACCAACGACACCGCCATGGACGGCCCGCATGATGCGCAGCCGCTCCATTCGCAGGCCGAGCTGCCGCCTTTCATCCGGCGCACCAAGGACCATCAGCTTGTCGTGACAGTCGTGGAGCCTGTCGTGCGCGATGGTGTAACGGTTGGCGAGATCCAGCTCACCCGTCACGCGCCGGAAGTGGACCGCACGCTTTTTGCCGTCCGCTCCTCGATCCTGTCGCTGGTGCTGGCGGCGCTGGTCGTGACGGTGCTGCTATCGTGGTATCTGTCGCTCACGATCGCCCGCCCGCTGCTGACGCTGGCGCGTGCGTCCAACGACATGCGCGAGACGGATGGCCGCAAGGACCTCGTGCCCGAGCGGCTGCTGGCCCGGCGTGACGAAATCGGCGTTCTGGCCCGCTCGCTCCGGGGCAGTGCGCTGGCGCTCTGGGCGCGGATGGACGACATCGAACGCTTTGCCGCCGATGTCAGCCACGAGATCAAGAATCCGCTCTCCTCCATCCGCTCGGCGATCGAGACCCTGCCACGCATTCAGATCGCTGAACGGCGCGAACGGTTGCTGGGCATCATCAACAGCGACGTCAAACGGCTCGACCGCCTGATTACGGACATTTCCGACGCCAGCCGCATTGACGCGGAACTCTCCCGCGTGCGTCCCGAACCCGTTTCGGTCGTCGCCCTTCTGTCCATTCTGGCGGAAATGCATCAGACGACGCGCCGTGAAAATGATCCTGTTCTGCGTCTCGATGTCCGCGATCAGGACCCGCCGCTGAAGGCGCTGGCCGTGGAGGACCGTCTGGTGCAGGTGCTGCGCAATCTGATCGGCAATGCGGTGTCGTTCTCGCCGCCAAAGGGCATCATCGCCCTGCATGCCAGCGCGCGCGACATTGCCGGGGAAGGACCCGGGACCGGCAGCGTGGTGGAAATCACCATCACCGATCAGGGTCCCGGCATCCCGCCCGGAAAGCTCGACAGCATTTTTGACCGTTTCTATTCAGAGCGGCCCCAGACCGAAAACTTCGGCCAGCATTCCGGACTCGGCCTCGCGATCAGCCGGCAGATCATTCACGCCCTGCGCGGCAGCCTGTTCGCCGAGAACCGGATGGATGCGTCCGGGGCGATCCGTGGGGCCTGTTTCGTGGTGCGGCTCCCGCGCGCGCCCTGACGCCGGAATCCGCTCCGGCACCTGAACGGTGATGGCTGGCCCGGATTCCACCCCGTCTATCACGCCCGGTCCGAGCGTAGCCGCAAAAGGCAGCGCAAGGACCAGTACTGGCAGAAGATGTCGGGACATGGCCATCACTTCCGGGCGGAAAGAGCAAGAAGTACATGTCCGTTCCGGCGCCGGGTGCGCTGCTGGTCCCGCAGGTCGTACAGGCTGTCGCGGGCGTTGGAAGCGGCATCCTGCTCGCAGTCGGTCACATCACTCGTGAACAGCCAGTTCTCATCCTGAAGCTGCTGACAGACGGCATGGGAGGCCTGACGGATCTTTTTCGTGGCTGCGTCCCAGTCCTGTGCGGAATTCAGATCCAGCGACGAGAGGTCGATTTCAGTGCTGGCTGTGCCCAAATCAGCGGGGCGGCCCTGAGCCGTCTGGAGCGGCAGGGCAATGCTGGCGACAGACAGGGTGCAGATCAGCAGGGTGGAAAAACGGGTCATGGCACAAAGCTCCTGAAGAAAATTCCGACGCTTCTGGCGTCTGGAAATCTTCAATGCAGGAAGCGTGCCAGTTCTGAATTTCCAGTCTGGAAAACTGTTTCAGAATCGTCCTGAAACCAGTTTTCTGATAAAAATAGTATTTCAGACCACACAGTGGCGGATCATGCCGATTATTCGTGTGGTGTGGCGGTCAGGCTCAGGGCAATGCGCTGTTCGGGGAGGGGGAAGCGCTGCACGATCCGCAGGGTCAGTGCGGGTCTCGCCGATGCCAGCGCCTCGTTCAGGGCGGCCTGACACTGGCTGAAAGTCTGGCCTTCCCGGATCATGGCGGCGACGTGCCGGGTATGGTCGAGGGTCAGGCCATGATCGGCAAGAGCCAGTGAAATGGCGGAGAGAGCGGCCTGACATTCATCCGACAGACGTCCGGGACGTTCCCCGTCCGGGCTGAATCCACTGAAATCAGTGCAGGTGACTTCGTCTCCATGTACGGTGACGCTTTGGTGTGGGGAGGATGCGCCCATAGTGGTTCGTAGTCCTGATCCATGCCAGAGGTCCGTCATGCCCCTGTCCGACCCAAGGTCTTAGTCCGCTCCCGTGGAGGTCGCAATCCGTCATGTCCGTGCTGTCTGCTTCGTCTGAGGGTTCGGTCCATGCGTCCTGTGTGGCGTGGAACGGGGAAGGCGTCCTGATTTCCGGCCCTTCGGGTTCGGGGAAATCGGAACTTGCGCTGCGGCTGATGGATGCGGGATTTGACCTCGTGGCGGATGACCGGGTGATGCTGGATGGCACTCTTGCTTCGGCCCCTGAACGGCTTGCCGGACTGATCGAAGTCCGGGGGGTCGGAATTCTCCGGACACCTTTTGTCATAAATGCGAGGGTCCGTTTGCGGGTCTGTCTGGGGGAGGGGCAGCCCCGTCTGCCCGAGCCGTGCCGGGACCCCTGGACGGGAGCGGTCATGCTGCGTCTGGAGCCCGGTTTTCCGGGAATGGTGGCGCGGATCAGGGCGGCGCTGAAGGCCTGCTGCGGGGTTTATGGCTGGGTCGCCGGAGCGGGAGAAAATGTTGCGGAAACGTGAAGGTGCGAAATAGTTCCGCACAAAAAGAAAAACGGCTAGAGTGTGGCACATGGCATCGGCGAACCATCCCGAGTCTGGCTCTTTATCCGAATATGGTCATGGTTCCCGCCGGATCCTGATCGTAACGGGTCTGTCCGGAGCGGGAAAATCATCCATATTGCGGGTTCTGGAAGATCTGGGTCATGAGGTCGTGGATAACCCACCCCTGAACCTGATCCAGGCGCTCGCGTCACGGGCCGGGCAGAATCTGGCCATCGGGATCGACGTCCGCAGTCGCGGGTTCGAAGCGTCCCGCGTACTGGAAGAGCTTGAACGCCTGCGACTTCTGCCGGACTGCTCGGTCCAGCTTCTTTACGCCACTGCCGAGCCCGAAATCCTCCTTCGCCGCTTCACCGCCACCCGCCGCCGCCATCCTCTGGTCACCAGCGGCACCATCCTTCCCGGAATCGAACAGGAAACCGCACTTCTGGCGCCGCTGCGGGCCAATGCGGATCTGGTCATCGACACGTCTGACCTGCCATCCCCCGAACTGCGCCAGTTGATCGAGACGCGCTTTGGCAGCACAGGCGGGGAAGGGCTGACGGTTGCGCTGATGTCCTTTGCCTATCCATCAGGTCTGCCGCGCGAGGCGGACATGGTTTTTGATGCACGTTTCCTGCGCAATCCCCATTATGATCCGGCCCTTCAGCCCATGACCGGGCTGGACGAGGCGGTGGTGCAGTACGTGAAGTCGGACCCGGCTTATTCAGCGTTTTTCGGCCATATCCAGAGCCTGCTGGAGCTTGTGCTTCCCCGTTTCGTGGCGGAAGGCAAGAAATACGCGACCATTGCCATCGGATGCAGCGGCGGCCGTCACCGCTCGGTGACGATCGTGGAAGAACTGGCGCGTATCCTTCCGAAAACTATGCCGGTCGGACCAATGATGGTCCTGCACCGTGAACTTGCCCGCAAGGGTCTGGCGTCCTGGCGCTGGGCCGTACCTCCCCAGGATTCCTCACAGGACAGAACGGTATGATCGGACTGATGCTGGTAACGCATGGACGTCTTGGCGATGTCCTGCTGGAAACGCTGGTCCATGTCGTGGGGCCGCAGGCACAGGTGGGTGTGGTCGGTGTGGCGGATGATGATGATCCCGCCATGCTGCGTCCGGCGGCCGAACGCCTGCTCCATCGGCTCGATACCGGCGAGGGCGTGCTGCTGCTGACGGATATTTTCGGCAGTTCGCCATCCAATCTGGCGCTGTCCCTGCGGGAGCCGGGACATGTCGAGGTCGTCTCGGGCGTGAACGTGCCGATGCTGGTCAAGCTGGCGAAAACGCGGCGGGATCTGGATCTTGCAGGCTGCGTGGAAAAGGCCACAATGGCGGGGCGGAAGTACATCGCCGTGGCGTCGCAGCTTCCCGATCCCTGCCTCCATGGAGGGCCGCGTGCCTGTACGCTGCCTGTTCATTGAATTGAGTTCACTGAATGAGCGATACGACCCTTTCTTCCGCGACCGTTGCCCCCCGCACCGTCTCCATTGTCAATCATTTGGGCCTTCATGCCCGGCCCGCCGCCAAGATCGTCACCACAGCCGAGCGTTTTGACGCCGAGACCACGATCGCCCATGGCTCCAATGTCGTCTCCGCCCTGTCGATCATGGGACTGATGATGCTGGGCGCCGGTGAGGGCCAGACCGTCACACTCCGCGCCCATGGCCCGCAGGCCGAACAGGCGCTGGATGCTCTGGAAGCCCTGATCGCAGACGGGTTTGGTGAGCGTGACTGAACCGTCCTCAAGACCGTCCCGAAGCCGCTCTTCCCGTTCCTCCCGCCGCAGCACACGTTCCGGCGTTTTCCTTCAGGGCAAGGCCATCACGCCCGGTCTGGGACTTGGGCCCGCCGGGCGGGTTGAGGAACTGCCCCTTCCCGATATCACCGAACGCTACAGCGCCATCGGGCCGGAAGCGGAAAATATCCGTCTGGACGAGGCCATTGCCCGGGCCTTCCATCAGATTGAGAAAATGCGGGACCGGCTTGTCGGACTGCCGGAAGAAGGTCGCGAGGAAATTGCGTCCCTTCTGACGGTTTATGAGCGGATGCTCGGCCCCTCTCGGCTGGTCCGTCAGGTCCGTGGTCGCATTGCGGACGAGGGACTGTGTGCCGAAGCGGCCGTTTCGGAGGTCACGCAGGAACTGGCGTTGCAGGTCTCGCGCATGGCGCAGGCTGTGGCGCGCGAGAACAACACGCAGGAAGCCGACGCCAATCTGCGTCTGGCGGGTGAGTTCGAGGAAATCGGCCGCCGCCTCGTTCGGAACCTGACCGGCATTTCCTATCGCGCGTTTTCCAGCCTGCCGCCTGGCTCCGTTCTGGTGGCCGAGCAGCTCCGTCCGGCCGATGTCGCCATGATCGACCCGGCCCGGATTGCGGCCGTGGTGACGCAGGGCGGTGGTGGGGCCGATCACACGGCCATCCTGCTGCGCGCGCTCGACATTCCCGCCATCCTGGCCGTGCCGAACCTCATGGCGCAGGTGCAGGAAGGCGAGATGGTGGTCGTGGACGGGCATCTAGGCACCGTCACGCTCTCCCCCAACGAGACCGAACTGCGTCTGGCGACGGAAGCGGCGCAGCGGGAAGTCAAGGAAAAGCGGGCTTTCGGACGCCTCAAGCGCCTCCCGGCCCAGCTCCAGAGCGGCGAGGACATCGAACTTTCAGCCAATCTGGAACTGCCGGCAGAACTGCCGATGCTGATGCGCAACGGCGCCAAGGGCATCGGTCTGCTGCGCAGTGAATTCCTGTTCGGCGAACGCGAGGACCTGCCTGACGAAGACGGTCAGACCGAGGCCTATCGCGCCATTGTCCAGGCGATGGACGGCCGGCCCGTCACGATCCGCGTGCTGGACTGGGGCGGCGAGAAGGGCCGTGCCTGTATGCGCAGACTTGGGCTGGCGGAGCAGGTTGCGGATGGCGACAATCCCGCGCTGGGTCTGCGGGGGATACGGCTTCTGCTCCGGGTACCGGATGTTCTTGAAACGCAGTTCGCCGCCATCCTGCGCGCGGCCGAACCGGAAGAAGGCGTTGCCATCGGCCCGGTGCGGGTCCTGCTGCCCATGGTCACGTCTTCGGACGAGATCGTGAGTGCACGGGAGATCTATGATCGGGTAGTACGGCGCCTGAAGCGCAAAGGACATGCGCTTCCCGATCCGCTGCCGCCCTTAGGGATCATGGTCGAGACGCCGGCTGCGGCACTCACGGTGGACACACTGGCCAGACATGCCGATTTCATGGCGCTCGGGACCAATGACCTGACGATGTACACACTCGCCGTGGACCGCGCGGATTCCATGGTGGCAGACCGCTACAGCCCGCTTCATCCCGGCGTCCTGCGTTTGATTGCAGCGGCGGCGGATTCGGCGCTCCGGGCGCGCCGTCCGATCTCGGTCTGCGGGGAAATGGCATCCGATCCGCGGGTTGTGGGGCTGCTGATCGGTCTGGGTCTGCGGTCCTTTTCCATGAACTCCGCGTCTTTGCCGCGTGTGAAGCGGCTGATCCGGACCCTTACGCTCGAAGACTGTGACCAGCTGCGCCGGCAGGTCATGCTGGAAACCGACCCACTCGTGATCCGCGATCTGGTGCGGCAGTTCGCAACCTGACGCCGTTTGCGCGCGCTCTCTCGGCAAAGCGCGATCGGGATGCCATATTGAGCGCCATGCCGGATTCTGCTGCCATTGCTGACGCCCTGACCTTTTCGCCCGAGGTCACCCAACGCCTCGACCGCACGGCCGAATGGTGCCAGCGCAACGGGCAGCGCCTGACGGAGACGCGGCGGCAGGTGCTGGGCCTGATCCTGTCCAGCGAGAAGCCGTCCGGAGCCTATGATCTTCTGGCCAGACTGCGCCCCGCCCATCCAAAAGCCGCGCCCCCCACGGTTTACCGGGCGCTGGATTTCCTGCTGGAGCACAGTCTGATCCACCGTCTGGAACGGTTGAGCGCCTTTGTCGGCTGCTCCCATGCAGTGGAATGTCCGCATGGCTGCAATCACCATGACGAAGGCGGAATGCACCGCGCGCAGTTCCTGATCTGCCGCGGCTGTGACCGGGCCTGGGAACTGGAGCAGGAAACCATTGCTCCGATCCTGACCCGTGCAGCGCAGGGCATGGGGTTCCGGGCCGAAGCGGCCACCGTGGAAATTGAAGGCCTGTGCGCGGACTGCCAGAAGGCAGGTGTCACGCCGGCGCGCCGCCCGAAAACCGCAGCAGGCTGAGACGGATGGGCCGCCGTCGTTCCCCGTCGTCGGCATCCCTGTTCGAGCATCTGCCGAAATCCCGCCGCGAACGTCCGGAGACTGCTCCCACCCGCAGACCTGCCGCTCCACCGGAACAGCCCGACCTGCTCGGCTGGACGCCTCCGCCAACACATCTTCCCGCTGCGGATGTCGAAGCCAGCTTTCTGAACCCTGTCGGGTTCCGTCCGCCCGCAGGCGAGGCGTTTGTCTATCATCTGACGGATGTTACCACCGCCCGGAACTTCGTGCGGGATGGTCTGCCGCTGGCGGACGGCCTCATGTTCCGGACGGCTGCGCATCTTGCGGAAGATCTGGCGCATGTTTCGGCTGTTGATGACATGGGCGTGGTGCGGGTCCGCCGCCGCCTGATCCACCCCTGGCTGACGGAGGATCGCCAGGATGGCCGTCCGTGCTATGTGCTCGGCCCGGAACCGTCATGACAGACACCACGAGAAACAGGGGAACAATCAAATGGCAGCACAGTCGGGCCTTCTGGCCGAGGTTACGCGCGGCGGACGGGTAGAATCCCATCATCTGGGCCGGGCTGTTGTGGTGGATGCCGATGGTGGCGTGGTCTGGTCCTGTGGCGACGTGGACGCTGCGGTCTTTCCGCGTTCGACTGTCAAATCCCTGCTGGCCATCGAACTGGTGGAAAGTGGCGCAGCCGACCGTCTGGGTCTGAGCAATGACGCGCTGGCCCTGGCCTGCGCCTCGCATGGCGGCGAAAAGGCCCATGCCGAAATGGCCGCCACGATGCTGGCTTCCGTGGGGCGGGATGTCGGGTCTCTGGAATGTGGAACGCACTGGCCGACCTATGAACCCGCGGGCCGCGCTCTGGCCGCTGCGCATCAGGACGCCTGCCCGCTGCACAACAACTGTTCGGGCAAACATGCGGGCATGGTGTGCCTGTCCTGCGATCAGGGCATCGATCCGACCGGCTATATCGATCCGTCCCACGAGATCCAGCGCCGCGTGACGGATGTGCTCGCCGCCATGATGGATACGCCGCATGACGACAGCAATCGCGGTATGGATGGTTGCTCCATGCCGACCTATGCCGTGCCTCTGAAAGCGCTGGCGAAAGGTTTTGCAAGATTTGGTGCGGGAACCGGTCTGTCCGAAGGGCGTTTCCGTGCGGCTACACGACTTCGTGAGGCCGTGGCGGTCAATCCGTTCATGGTCGCAGGGACGGGACGCTACGACACGAAGATCATGGATCGCTTCGGGACAAGGGCTTTTGTGAAGATGGGTGCAGAAGGCGTGATGATCGCCTCGCTGCCGGAGCTGGGTCTCGGTCTGGCGATCAAGACCGATGACGGCGCCAACCGTGCGGCGGAGGTCGCGATGTCCGCACTGATGCGTCGTTTTGGCAGTGAAATCCTGTGCAGGAATGAGGCAGACTGCGAGATTCTGGACGCAACATCCACCCAGATCCTGCGGAACTGGAACGGCTTTACGGTGGGTGAAATCCGCTCTGCCCTCCCGCGATAAGCGGATTTGTGTTATAGGTTACGGATATGACAGCCGGGTGACAGATTGATGTCATTTTATGACTGAGTGAAAGGAACGCGCCACAATATGAATGATCAGGTCGGGACAAACGGGACCATTTCGCCACAGGATGACGCCACACCATCCATTTTCGACGCAACACGTTTCAAGATCATTGCGATCGGCGTGATTGCCGCCCTGGCTGGCCTCATGTCCGGACTTGATATTGGTGTTGTGGCCGGCGCGCTGGATCTTTTCGGCAGGGAATACCATGCCTCCACCGTCGCGCTGGAATGGGTCGTCAGCTCCATGATGGCCGGTGCAGCAGCCGGGGCGCTGAGTGCAGGCTGGATGTCCAAGACCCTTGGCCGCAAGCATTCCCTGATCGTGGGTGGTGCGATTTTCGTGATTGGCACGATCGGCTGTGCGATGAGCTGGTCGGTCGCATCCATGATTTCTTTTCGGGTGGTCATGGGCGTCGCAGTCGGGATTTCCGCCTTCACCGCCCCGCTGTACCTGTCGGAAATCGCCAGTGAGGATGCGCGCGGGGCGATGGTTTCGACCTATCAGCTCATGGTGACGGTCGGCATTTTCATCGCGTTCCTGTCCGACACGTATTTTTCCTACAGCGGCAACTGGCGCTGGATGTTCGGCGTGGCGGGCATTCCCGCCATTCTGTTCCTGACCGGCGTACTGTTCCTGCCCTACAGCCCGCGCTGGCTGATGGCGCAGGGGCGTCACAAGGAAGCACGGCAGATCCTGCTGGACCTGCGTGAGGATCCGCTGACGGCTGCCAGGGAAATCCGCGCCATCCGCGAGCAGCTCGAGACGAAGCAGGAGGGTTTCAAACTCTTCCGCACCAATCCCAATTTCCGCCGCTCCGTGGCGCTGGGCGTGATGCTGCAGATGATGCAGCAGCTCGCGGGCATCAACATCGTCATGTATTACGCGCCCAATATTCTCGCGGCCGCGCATTTCGATGAACAGTCGCAGATGTGGTGCACGGCGATCATCGGCCTGGTGAACATGCTCGCGACTTTCGTGGCGCTGGGACTGGTCGATCGCTGGGGCCGCAAGCCGATCCTTTATGCGGGCTTCACGGTCATGGCGCTCGGCATGGGTGTTCTGGCCATGCTGCTGCAGACCGGCATGACCACGCAGTCCTCGCAGATCGCGGCCGTCTTTCTGCTGATGATCTTCTGCGCCGGTTTTGCCATGTCGGCCGGTCCGCTGATGTGGGTTCTGTGTTCCGAAATCCAGCCGCTGGCCGGACGTGATTTCGGGATCGCCATCTCGACCTTCACCAACTGGATGACGAATCTTCTGGTGGGTGTGAGCTTCCTGACGCTCATGCAGACGCTGGGAACGGCAGGCACGTTCTGGCTCTTTGCCGGACTGAACGCGCTGTTCCTGCTGCTGACAATCCTGTTCGTGCCCGAGACCCGGGGCATGTCTCTGGCCGTCATTGAAAAACGGCTCATGCAGGGTGTGAAACTCCGCAAACTGGGCCGTTAGAGCTTTCCGGGCATCACCATCGAGTGACCATGCGCCCGGCCCTTCTGGCCGGGCGTTTTCATGTAAACCTTCATCAAGGAAACGCGCTTGAGCGAATTCTCCAGATCCTCCCGTGACCTCAGCCGCAATGTGAGCAGGGGCGGCGTCCTGCTTGTCTATGCGCTTTATATCGCCCGCTTCTTTACGGGGATCAGCCTTCTGGCGGGTGTGGTCCTTGCCTATATTCTGCGCGGATCGAGCGTGGGCGTGGAGCGGGCGCATCTGAACTGGCTGGTGCGCCTGTTCTGGTATGACGTGGCGTTCATCATCGGTTCGGCCGCCCTGTTCCTGGCCTGCTTCATGACCGAACCGCCGGGAAGCTCCGGTCCCGGTCAGCTTCTTTTCCTGCTGCCGATCGGTATTTTTGTCCTGTGGAATATTGTTCTGCTGGTCTCACTGGTTGTGGGCCTGCGCGGTTTTCTGGCCGGGCGTGGTCCGCTGCCGGAACGCTTTCGGGTACTGGCGGAGTAAGGGTTTGTACGAACTGGCGTAATTCGCCATTTCCGGCTGTTTCAGATGGTTATCAATGCCGGAATGTCAGGAAATCCGCTTCTGGCACGATTCATGCATCGAGGTTGCTGTCGAGTTTTTCTCAGAGGAGTGTTCCCTCATGTATGCATCCTATGCCCCTTATGAACCTGCCCGCCAGCATGACCGCAGAGGCGATGCCGACACCGGTCGTGATCTGGTTCTGCTGGTTTATGCGCTGTACATCGCCGGCTTCTTTACGGGGGTCACGGCCCTGATCGGCGTCATCATCGCGCATAGAAGCCGCCGTTTCGCCACGGGTCTGAAGCGTGCGCAACTGGACTGGCAGGTGCGGATGTTCTGGTATGGCGCGCTCGCACTGACGGTCATCGGGATGATCCATCTCATGGTCATGGGGCTGGGCGCCATCACGGGCGGTCTGGGTCTGGTGTTCATGGTGGTGCCGTGGGGGCTGACACTGGCCTGGGGCATTCTCACGGCTTGGGCGATCGCGCGCGGCGTTCATGCAGCACTCCTCAACCGCCCCGTCGCCTCTGCACAGTTCTGAAGCCGGAAAGCCCCTTCCCATGACCCGTTTTGCACTTTCCTTTTCTGTCCTCGCCCTTGGGACCGCACTGGCTTTTCCGGTCTGTGCGGCACCGATGAACCAGTCTTCAATTTCCGACGACATCTCTGAATCCACCCTTCCCGAGGGCGGAAAATTCGCCACCATCAGCGGAGACGTCAGCATCGGAACATCCAGTGGCGCCCTGTCTGTCCGGACTGTCAGTGGCGACATTCATATCGAGCAGTCCAAAGGCCCGCTGGATGTCCGTACGGTCAGCGGAACACTGGATGTGGATCATGTCGGTGGATCTGCCGAAATTCGCAGTGCCAGCGGAAATGTGACGCTGGATCATGCCGATCAGAGCGTCTCCATCCGGAGCATGAGCGGCGAGAGCACAATCAATCATGCGGCCCGGGACGTCATGATCCACAGTGTCAGTGGCGACACGACCCTCACGCTGGATGCCGCAACGCAGGCGCGAACGATCGAGATCGGCACGGTCAGCGGTGACATAACGGTTCACTTGTCGCACGGTTTTGGCGGAACATTCGACATCCGCCTGAAACAGCGCCGGACCGACAAGGCTCTGCCGCTGGAACAGTCCCTGGGTCTGACGGTGCAGACGGGGAACTGGGAAAAAGAATCCGCCGGATCAGAAGAGGTCCGGACGATCACGGCCACCGGCAAGGTTGGTGATGGCCGGGATCATGTCGTGATCCGCAGCGTGACCGGTACTCTAAAGCTCATTCAGGACTGAACGGCGCTTTCACAACCCATCGCCCGCAGGGTCTCCGCCATGAACTCCGGCGGGGGTGCCTGCGCGCTGAGCGTATCGGACGGCAGGTCCAGTTCCAGACTGCGGGCCAGAAGATGCAGTCCCGGCAGGCTTGAGCCATCCGGAGCAGGGGTTCCGTAAACCGGATCGCCAAGGATGGGCGTGCCCAGTTCCGCGCAATGGATGCGCGCCTGATGGGTGCGTCCCGTGAGCAGTTCCAGCTCTACCCAGCACAGACCCTTGCCACGCCCCAGAACCCGCCAGCGCGTGCGGGATTCATCGCCCTTCGGATCGACGACCATCCGCCAGCCCGAAGCATCAGACTGACGCAGAAGCTGCGCGTCGATCTTGCCGCTGTCCTGCGGAAGGTCGCCTACCACGACGGCCCAGTACAGCTTGCGGACCTGCCGCTCCTGAAACGCCTTCTGCGCCTCGATCAGCGCCGTCTTGCGCCGTGCGACCAGCAGACAGCCGGACGTGTCCGCATCCAGCCGATGCGCCAGCCACGGCCCCCCGCGCGGATGCGGGAGCAGTCGTGTCTCAACGGAATCCTGCGTGGACGGACCGGGATGCACGGCCAGCCCAGCCGGTTTGTCCAGAATCAGGAAGCGGGGTGTTTCCAGCAGGACGGGAATGTCCATGCCGGGGTGAAATGGGGTGCGCGGCCCTTCCGGGGCAGGGGAGGCGGCCTGTTGGGACAGGCGCCGGGGTTTGTGTGCGTTGCGCGCGGCTTTTGCGCGGCGGATCCGGTCTTTCCGGTCAGTCTTCATGCTCTTCCTTGCGGCGGATCAGGATCTCGCGTTTGCCCACATGGTTGGCAGCGCCGATGATGCCTTCCTTTTCCATCTGGTCGATCAGCTTGGCCGCGCGGTTATAGCCGATCGAGAGATGGCGCTGGATGAAGCTGGTGGAGGCGCGGCCTTCACGCATGACGATGTCCACCGCCTGATCGAACAGGCTGCCTTCGCCGTCACCGCCCGAGCCGGCCCCTGCCGTCAGGCCGCCCGCGCTGTCATCATCCTGACCGGACACCACGTCATCGTTATAGATCGGATCGCCCTTGGAGCGCAGATCCGCCACCACGGCTTCGACTTCCTCATCCGCCACGAACGGGCCGTGGACACGCGTGATGCGCCCGCCGCCCTGCATGAACAGCATGTCACCCTGACCCAGAAGCTGTTCTGCGCCCTGTTCCTGAAGGATGGTGCGGCTGTCGAACTTGCTGATGACCTGGAAGGAAATACGGGTCGGGAAGTTAGCCTTGATGGTGCCGGTGATGACGTCAACGGAAGGCCGCTGCGTTGCCATGATGACGTGAATGCCGGCCGCACGGGCCTTCTGGGCCAGACGCTGCACCGCTGTCTCGATTTCCTTACCAGCGACCATCATCAGGTCGGCCATTTCGTCGATGACGACGACGATATAGGGCAGGTTCTCCGTCGCGACCTGCTGTTCGTCGAACACCGGACGGCCCGTCTCGGGATCGAAACCGGTCTGCACCCGCTTGGTGACCATCTCGCCCGTGGCGCGAAGCTGGTTCACGCGCTCGTTGTAGCCGTTGATGTTACGGACCTGAAGCTGCGCCATCAGGCGATAGCGGCGGTCCATTTCCTGCACGGTCCATTTCAGCGCGCTGACGGCCTTGGTCGGTTCCGTGACAACCGGGGTCAGGAGATGCGGGATACCATCATAGATCGACAGTTCGAGGATCTTGGGATCGATCATGATCAGGCGGCACTCTTCCGGGCTGAGCCGGTAGAGCAGCGACAGGATCATGGCGTTCACGCCGACCGACTTACCCGAACCCGTCGTACCTGCGACGAGCAGATGCGGCATTTTCGCAAGGTCCGTATAGACCGGCACACCGGCAATATCCTTGCCGAGCGCGATCTGAAGACGTCCGGTTCCGTTCAGCCATTCCGGTGTGCGCAGCAGTTCGGAGAAATAGACCGTCTCGCGCTTGGCGTTGGGAACCTCGATACCGATCACGTTCCGGCCGGGCACGGTCGCGATCCGCACGCTCAGAACGGAGAGCGAGCGTGCAATGTCGTCGGCCAGTCCGATTACGCGGGACGACCGGATGCCCGGTGCGGGCTCCAGTTCATACAGCGTGACGACCGGACCGGCATGGATGTCGCCAATCGTGCCCTGCACGCCATAATCGGCCAGAACGCTTTCCAGCAGACGGGCATTAGATTGCAGGGTTTCCTGCGAAGGACCCGTTACGGCATGTGGTGGCGGCGGGTTCAGCAGGGCGAGAGAGGGCAGTTCCCAGCCGGTTGCCACGGCATTGCGCGGCGCGGCAGGGCGTGCGGGGACCGGCTCGGGCGGACGTTCCGCACGGCGCATCCCGAACAGGCCACGTTTCTGCGGCTCGGGTTCCGGCGGCGTGTCGATGCTGCTCTGCGGCAGATCCTCGTCCATTTCGTCGTCCATCTGCCGACGCAGCGCAGGCGGCGGCGCTTCACGCTGGCGGGCAATCTGCGCCAGACGCTCGGCATAGGGATTGGACGGTGCGTCTTCTTCCTGCGGGGCTGCGGCCTGGCGGGCACGGTCAGCCGCGGCTTCCGTCTTGCTGGTCTGACGTTCAGCGGCTGGCTTGCCGTAGGTATCGTCCTGCGTTTCCATCGGCGGCTGCATCCAGCCGGTATTCTGCGGGACGAAGGGCGCCGGACGGGATCGCGGATCACTCTTGCCGAAGCTGCGGCGCAGGAAGGACAGGGGAGCTGCATCCGCGGCCGGAGCACTGCCAGCGGGGCTCGGCTGGAACTCGTACATCCGTGGGTCCGGGGCGGGGCGGTCGGAGGTCTGCGGACCGTTCATGCGCTTTGCGATGGCGAAAGGCTGGCGGCCCAGAAGCATGAGCGTCTGGCCAAGCGCGCGCCATTCGCGGGCTTCAAGACCCATGGCCAGTGGCAGCAGAAGTCCCATCAGCAGCAGAACCAGAATGACGGCAATGGCGTTGCCGGCAGCACCGGCTTCGGCATGAGCCGCAGCCAGAAGACGTTGTGCGCAGGATACGCCCATTTCTCCACCCAGACCGCTGGCGGTCGGCCAGGCGACCTGAAGGCCGGGGACGAGAAGCTGGAGCGTGCCGATAAAGGTGGCGCTGGCGGGCAGGAGGGCGAGGGCGGCCACGATCCGCAGGATCGGCAGGCTCATGCCGTGATGACGGACCATGCGCCAGGCCCAGGCGAGCAGAATGACGATCGGCATGCCGCTGCCAAGGCCGAGCCACTGGATCAGCCCGTCCGAAATGGTCGCGCCCGTGCGGCCCAGCAGGTTCGTCGGCTGCGTTCCGGTCGAGGTGTTGAAGGACGGATCGTGCGGATTGAAGCTCCACAGGGCGATCCCGACCGCCACGGCGAAGATCAGCAGGACAAGCCCGAGCAGCTCCATGCAGCGTGCGCGCAGGGCACTGCGCAGTTTTGGTGTCATGTGCCGGTCATGCGCGTCGCGGACGATGTTGCGCACTGTACTGGTCGATCGGCTGAACGCGGCCAAGTCTCGTCACCCCGTCGGTTTTCTGGATTAGCGGCTTGTAAAATTCACTCTGAACTATAGCCGACAGGGTACTGAATACAGAGGGAAAATTAAGGAAAAGTGGAGGAATGCCTCCAGATCGTCACCTTCGCGGCCCCGAAACGACGCTCGCAGAGGATTTCTGGCGTCAATGTGGGCATAAAGTGTTCGGAAGGTGGCACGATGGGTGTGAATTCTTCCGTGGCCCCTGTCTCGGCCACGATCAGCGCGCCTTCCGCCAGCCAGCCGGTCCGCGCCAGCGCCCGCAGACCCGACTCGACCAGACCTTTGCCATAGGGCGGGTCCAGAAAAACCAGCGTGTAGGGCTCCGTAGCCTTGGGCGGATGCGTGACGCTGCAACTCAGGACACGGGAGCGGTCCCGCGCCTTGCAGATGTCCAGATTGGCGCGCAGGGCCGCAAGTGCGTTCCGGTCGCGCTCGATGAAGGCGGCCTTTTGTGCCCCGCGCGACAGGGCTTCGAGGCCCAGCGCGCCGGTTCCGGCATAGCAGTCCAGCACGAGGGCCTGTTCCAGCTCGTCCTGCCCATACCAGGGCGCATGGGCGAGCATATCGAAAATCGCCTGTCGCGTGCGGTCCGATGTGGGGCGCGTGCTGGTTCCGGACGGCGCGGTCAGGGCGCGGCCCTTGTTGTCTCCTCCAACAATCCGCATGGATCAGCGCGTCCGGTGACGCTTCGGCGCGGGAAGATCCGGCACCTGCTCGCGCAGCGTCTTGCCCGGCACTTCCTCAAGCTCGCGCGCTTTGAGCGAGCCAAGCTGGAACGGGCCATAGGACAGGCGGATCAGGCGGCTGACATGCAGGTTCAGACCTTCCATGACGCGCCGGATCTCACGGTTCTTACCTTCGCGCAGACTAACCGTCAGCCAGGAATTGTCGCCCTTCGTGGAGTCCAGCGCGGCTTCGATGGAGCCGTAGCGCACGCCTTCGTACTCAAATCCGTCGATCAGCGAGGCCAGACGCTTCTCGTCCACAACGCCAAAGACGCGTACGCGGTAACGGCGGACCCAGGAGTTGCCTGGAAGTTCAAGGCGGCGGGCCAGCTCACCGTCATTGGTCAGCAGCAGCAGGCCTTCGGAATTGATATCGAGGCGCCCGACGCTGATGACGCGCGGCATGCCCTCGGGCAGCGTGTCGAACACGGTCTGGCGGCCCTGCGGGTCCTTGTGCGTCGTCATCAGCCCATCGGGCTTATGATACCGCCACAGCCGCGTGCGCTCGGGGGAGTCTACGGGCTTGCCGTCCACCAGCACGATGTCGCCCGGCTGCACGAAGGTCGCCGGATGCGTGACGACCTGTCCGCCCAGCTTGATGCGGCCATCCTCGATCATGCGTTCGATATCGCGGCGGCTGGCCACGCCGGCGCGGGCCAGCGCCTTGGCGATGCGCTCGCCTTTCGGGCCTGAGGTTTCCATGTCGGGGGCGGTGTTTTCGGTATTGTCGTCGGTCATCGTGCAGTCTCCACAAGCGCCGCATACAGGCGACGGTCGCCGGGGTCGAGGGAGAATTCGGGATGCCACTGCACGCCAATGGCAAAACCGGGGCCTTCGAGCTCGATCGCCTCGATCGTTCCATCCGGCGCGCGGGCGCAGATTCTGGCGGATCCGGGGTCGCGTACGGCCTGATGATGCGAGGAGTTCACCGCCATGCGGTCCGCTCCCACGATCTGCGCAAGTTTCGTGCCGGGAACGATCTCGACGTCATGTCCAGGTTCGTGGCGCGGATTGGGCTGTTCGTGTTGCAGGTCCCCCGGTTGCTCTTCCGGCAGGTGCTGGATCAGCGTGCCACCGGCTTCCACGGCCAGAAGCTGCATTCCGCCACAGATGCCCAGAACCGGCTTGCCCTGCGCCAGTGCCGCCCGGAGCAGCGCGAGTTCGGCGGCCGTCCGGGTCGGGCGGGGGCTGGTCATCGGGTGTGACGGCTCACCATAAAGCGCTGGATCGACGTCGAATGCGCCGCCCGTGACGATCAGTCCGTCCAGCCGCGCCATCAGGGCTTCGGCATCGCAATCATAGCCCAGACAGACCGGCATCCCGCCCGCATCGCTCACGGCCGTCAGGTAGTTTTCCCGCAGTGCATGGAACGGATAGCGCGAGAACTGCCCCGGTCCGCCAGGTTCATGATCCAGCGTCAGACCGATCAGGGGCGCGCGGCGCGAAGGGGATGGACGGGGAAGGGTCATGCGCCGCATCATCGCATCATGATTCAGGGTGAGACAAGGATTCAGACGGATATCGGCCCGGCCATGCAGACCGCTTTGCAGGCCGCGCGCGAGGCGGCGTCATGCGGGGAAGTGCCGGTGGGTGCCGTCGTGCTTGCGCCCGACGGGCGCGTTCTGGCCGTTGCACGCAATCATGTGGAAGGCGCGCATGACGCCTCCGCCCATGCCGAGCTTCTGGCCATGCGCGAGGCTGCCACGCGTTTGAAAAGCCCGCGTCTGACGGACTGCACGCTGGTCGTGACACTTGAGCCGTGCCCGATGTGTGCGGCCGCGATCGTGCATTTTCGGATCGGGCGCGTCGTGTTCGGGGCCTATGATCCCAAGGGCGGCGGCGTGGAGCATGGGCCGCGTATTTTCGAGCGTCCGTCCTGCCTGCACCGCCCGGAAGTGATCGGCGGGGTCTGTGAGCGGGAGGCGTCGGAGATGCTGAAAGCGTTTTTCCGCAGGCTGCGCATTCCAGCCGGAACCCGTGTTTCAGAGGGCTGAATTCACAGTCCGTCATGAACTTACGGATGTTTCACACGCCGGTCAGCTTGCGGAACGGGAACGGGGTCCATAGTTCAACGCTATAGCCATGATGTTTTCGTAACCAATCGGGATTGACATGACCTCACGTTTTCGCGCGTCCCTCTCCGCCCTTGCTGCCACCACGATGCTGGTTTCGGCGCCGTTCGCTTTTGCGGACACGCCCTCGGCCGCCCCCCAGGCCGGTGCCACGACAGCCGCCAGCGGAGCCATCAAGCCGCAGACGGGCGTTCAGACGCTTCCCAACTTCGTCAATCTCGTCAAACAGGTGAAGCCTGCCGTCGTCTCCATCACGTCCCACATCAAGGCGGATGTGGCCGATGAAGAGGAAAACGGTCCGGGCGGTGGCGGCGGGCAGGGCGGCGGCATGCCGTTCCCGTTCCCCTTCCCGTTCCAGATGATGCCGCAGCAGCAGCCTAACCGCACGGTCGAGGCCCGCGGCTCGGGGTTCATCATCTCGTCTGACGGCTATGTCGTGACCAACAACCACGTCGTGAATGGTGCGACCAAGGTCACGGTCACGCTCGATGACGGCACGACGCTGCCCGCCAAGATCATCGGCCGCGACCCGAAGACGGACGTTGCCCTGCTGCGCGTCAAGCCGACCGGCAAGCTGCCGTTCATCGAACTGGGCGATTCCGATGAGGTCCAGCCGGGCGAATGGGTCATCGCCGTGGGCAATCCTTACGGTCTGGGCGGCACGGTGACGGCGGGTATCGTTTCCGCGCTGGGCCGTGATCTGCATTCTGGTGCCTATAACGACTTCATCCAGGTCGATGCGCCGATCAATCACGGTAACTCCGGTGGTCCGCTGTTCACGCAGGACGGCAAGGTCGTGGGCATCAACTCCATGATCATCTCGCCCAATGGTGGTGGCTCGATCGGTATCGGCTTTGCGATCCCGTCCGACACCGTGAAATCCGTCGTGAGCCAGCTTGAAAAGACCGGCCATGTCACGCGCGGCTATCTCGGTATCGAGGGGCAGGACATCTCGCCGACCATGGCGCAGGCCCTGAACCTCCAGTCTCCGGAGCCTAGTGCTCCGCCGCGTGGCACGCTGGTGGCGTCTGTTTCCAAAGGCAGCCCAGCCGAGAAGGCCGGCATCAAGAGCGGTGATGTCGTGACCACCCTGAACGGCAAGCCGATCAAGAACGGCCATGACCTCGCGGTGAAGGTTGTCTCCATCGCGCCGGGCACACCGGCGAAGCTCGGACTGCTGCGGGATGGCAAGCCGATGACGGTGAACTTCACGGTCGGCAACCTGTCCGCTCAGGATCATTCCTCGGGCGATGCGACTGACAGTTCGCAGTCCGGTGCGGGCAAGCTGGGTGTGTCCCTGGCGTCGCTGACACCACGGGCGCGTCAGGAACTGGGTCTCGATGACAGTGTGCAGGGCGCGGTCGTGGCCGATGTCGTGCAGGGCTCCCCAGCTGATCAGTCCGGCATCCGTCCGGGTGACATCATCGTGGCGGTCGGCAACCATGTGACGCCGACTCCCAAGGCTGTCGTGGCGCAGGTGCATGATGCGCTGGGCCGCAAGCAGCCGCCGCTTCTGCGGATCCTGCGTGACGGACAGCAGCTCTTCGTCGCTGTCTCCCCGAACGGTTCGGACGACGACAGCTCCGACGACGGCCAGTAAGTCAGGCGTCCGGGCAGCAGCCTGAAGGGCGGGAAGGGTCAGACCTTCCCGCCTTTTTTCATGTCTGTGCCCGGCGGCTGCCAGACAGAAGCTCAGGCCTTCGATTTGCCGATGCGGTCGTAGAAGAACCAGACGCCAAGGATCTGCGACAGCAGGATGGTCGCGTTGCAGACCGCCGTGGACAGGCATGCTCCGGCCAGTCCGAAGTGCCGAGTCAGAACGTAAAGCGCGGGGAAATAGACCGCCATGACGGCCGTACGGCTCTTCATGAGAAACTTCACATGTCCGACCACGATCAGCAGTGGCTCCAGCGGGATAACCAGCAGGCTGAACACCGCCGCCAGCAGCATGATGGAAATATAAAGCGACGTATGATGCACGTGGACATGCAGCAGGAAGCGGAAGATCGTTGAGCCGAAGAATGCTGACAGCAGCAGAAGCGCGAGGGACAGCGCACTCAGGACGCCGAACATTTTCCAGGTCACGCGCTTGAGGCCTCGCCAGTCCTGCCGGTCCCGCATCCTGACCAGTTCGGGATAGAGCACGGGCGAAATGAGCTGTGCAGGAGTGACAATCCCGTCCGCGATCTGGCGGCAGACGCGGAAGACGGCCGCTTCCGCCGGTCCCAGCCCGTTGCCGACCAGCAGGGTCGCCACATGCCCCGAGATGTTGCCCAGCGTCTGGTTAACGCTTGCGGCGCGAGTGAACTGCCACATTCCCGGAAGCTGCCAGCGCCAGTGCCGGAACGCCCGGAAATACCGGAACTGGAACTTCCGGCGCAGGATATCCAGCGCGTAATGGATATAGAATCCGTAATCGATGATGATCGTCATCGCCCAGATGAACAGGAAATATCCGAGCTTCAGGTGCAAGACGTAGCCTATGACGACGCCGAACGTCTTGGCGAGGGCAGCGCAGCTGTCGATGATCGGGACGAGATGGAATTTGCCCGCCATCCTGAGGATGCCGTTCGCCCAGCCGGAATACATCAGCGGGCTGACAAACATGTACAGGTCAGCCAGAAACCGCACATGAGCGGACCAGTGCGCGGTGTGCCCGTAGATCTGCACACCCACCAGTCCGAACACGATGGCACACGCGGCCGAAATCGTGTCGAGGCGGATGCAGAAATGGATCACCCGGTGCAGGAGATCCGTATCACCATTGCCGAAGCTCTCACTGCCAAAACGGATCAGCGTTTGCCAGGACTGCATCCGCGACAGGACCGAACTGGTCGAAGCCAGCGAATGGATCAGGATCAGCAGCCCGAAATCGGACAGACCCAGCGCCCGGACGGCCAGCGCAATATAGATGAAACTGCACAGCGCATTGGCGATGCGGCCCAGGGTGAGAACACTGACATTTTTGAAAATGGATCTGAAAACGGAGCGTTCGCCGGACATGCGGGCCTTACTGACCACAAAGCCCCCGCACTGTCCATGCCGGTAGCGGAATGTCGCGCCTGAGGAAGGTCCTTGACAGGGTGAGGGCAGGAACTATGAAGAATTTGTTACACATATCGCTGCCAGGATTTCTGCAGATGGGGATCTCGCGGCGATCCGTCTTCTCCTGAAGGCCCTTATTCGGAAAAGCACAGGCTCAAAGCCCGTTTTTCAGGCAGGACGCAGCAGATCAGTCATGAAAATCGCCTTCATTTATATTGCCGAGCCTTACCAGTGCTACCACACGGCCTCTGTTGCTAGTGCACTGGCCGCACTGCCGGGTCATGAGGTGGTCGAGTATTACAGCTTCCCTGAAACGGTCGATCATCTGCGGCGCATCCGTCAGGCGCTGGACGTTCCCGACCTGCCGCTGAAAGCCTTTCTGAAATCCTTGAAGGCCCGCCTTCTGAAGCGCGCAAGGCGGCTCGATCAGGAGCGGCTTGTGGTGCTGCGGGAGAACATTGCCGAGCTGAACCAGTATGATGCCGTCGTGGCGACGGAATATACCGGCGGTGTGCTCCGGGAGATGGGTCTGTTTGGTCCAAAGCTCATCCTGCTCATGCATGGCGCCGGGGACCGCTACGTCAATGACGAGCATCTCGTGCGCGAGTTCGATCTGACGCTTGTCTCCGGTCCCAAGATCGCGCGCTATTTCCAGGACAAGGATCTGCTGCGGCCGGAGAGCACACGGATTGTCGGCTATCCGAAGTTCGATGTGTTCGAGGCTGTGCAGCGGGAAAAGACGGTCTCGTTCGCAAACGGGCGCCCGTTTGCGCTGTATAATCCGCATTACCAGCGCAAACTGACATCGGCCTCAGGCTGGATGATGCCACTGATCCGGGGCTTCAAGGCCCAGAGCGACTACAATCTTGTAGTAGCGCCGCATATCAAGACCTTCCACAGGGGCTTCGGCATCCGCGAACGTCAGCTCAAACGCCAGCGCAGCCCGGAAGTAATGGTCGATACGGGATCGTCCGCCATGCTGGACATGACCTACACGTCCCAGGCCGCGCTCTATATCGGTGATGTCAGCAGTCAGGTTTACGAATTCCTGGCCATCCCGCGTCCCTGCGTCTTTCTGAACCCGCGAAAGCTCCCCTGGCAGGATGATCCGTATTTCCTGCACTGGACGCTCGGGGAGGTGGTGGAGGAACTTGACGATCTCATGCCCGCCATCGCCCGCGCGAAGGACCGTCACACGATCTATCGCCCGGCGCAGGAAAAGCTGTTTCGAGAGACCTTTGGCGAGCCCCTGCTCGGCGCGTCGCAGCGGGCCGCCGATGCCATCGCGCAGTTCATGGTCGCGGCCTGACCGCCCTCAACATTCAGGGAAATTGACCGCTAGCCCGCCGAGCGATGTTTCCTTGTAGCGATGGTTCATGTCGCGGCCCGTTTCGGCCATCGTACGGATGACCTGATCGAGCGACACATGATGCGCGCCATCCCCATGCATGGCGAGGGAGGCCGCATTGATGGCCTTGATCGCCCCGAAGGCATTGCGCTCGATGCATGGGATCTGCACCAGCCCCGCCACCGGGTCGCAGGTCATGCCCAGATGATGCTCCATCCCGATCTCGGCGGCGTTCTCCACCTGAAGCGGCGTTGCGCCCAGAGCCGCCGCCAGCCCGGCAGCCGCCATTGAGGACGCCACGCCGACTTCGCCCTGACAGCCGACTTCCGCGCCTGAAATCGACGCATTGAGTTTGAACAGCCCGCCAATGGCTGCGGCAGTCAGCAGAAACCGACGCTGCCCGTCGAGCGAATATTCGGGACAGAATTCACGATAATAGCGCAGTACGGCCGGAATCACGCCCGCCGCCCCGTTGGTCGGTGCCGTGACGACGCGCCCGCCGGCGGCGTTTTCCTCGTTCACGGCAATGGCGAACAGGCTGATCCAGTCCATGATCCCGTGCGCGGAGGGCTGGTTGCTGCGGCGCTGTTCTTGCAGCCGTTCATACAGTGCCGCCGCCCGCCGGCGCACGTTCAGCCGTCCCGGCAGCGTGCCCGAACGGTGCAGCCCGGCCTGCACGCAGTCCATCATCACGGCCACGATCCGGTCCAGATACGCCTCGATTTCGGCGCGGGGCCGCAGCACGCTCTCATTGGCCAGAACTACGCCCGCGATATCGAGCCCCGTTTCCTGCGTGCGGGTCAGGAGTTCAGCGCCGCTGGTGAAGTCATACGGCATGTCGGGCTGGGCATAGGTCGCGGTTTCGGTCGCCTGTTCGGGGACGATGAACCCGCCGCCCACTGAACAGAACCGCGCACAGGCCAGCAGGCGGTTTTCCGCATCGAAGGCCTCGAACTGGAGCGTGTTGGGGTGAACCGGCGGGATGGTCTTCGTATCGAGAACAATGTCTGTTTCCGGATCGAACGGCATGGGATGACCGTTGAACGGAATCAGATGTCTGTCGGTGACGGACTGCACGATGCTGTCCGCCAGCGCCGGGTCCATCGTGTCGGGCTTTTCTCCCGCCAGCCCAAGAATCACGGCCCGGTCCGTCGCATGTCCCCGCGCCGTCCAGGCCAGCGAGCCGTAAAGCGTGACGCGCAGACGGGCCACGTCCGGCGTATGAAGCAGACTGTCCGCGAACCGGGCTGCCGCACGCATGGGGCCAACGGTGTGCGAGGAAGACGGGCCGATCCCGATCTTGAACAGGTCAAAGAGGCTGATCATTCAGGCGGCAATCTCGGCCAGCAGGGCGTCAACGTCCTCTTCGCGGGTATAGAAGCTTGTCACGAGGCGGATCAGTGTGCCGGACACACCCTCGGGCGTCGGCCAGCGATAGAAGGCATATCCCGCGGCTTCCAGTTCCCCAACGAGGCGGTCGGGCAGGATGACGAAGATCTCGTTGCCCTGCGTTTCGAACGGAAGCTGGGCCCCGGCATGACGGCGCAGGCTCTCGACAATGCGCTGCGCCATGGCGTTGGCATGCGCACTGTTTTTCAGCCAGAGATCGTCTTCCAGCAGCGCCAGAAGCTGTGCGCTCAGGAACCGTGCCTTGGACCACAGATGGCCGCTGCGCTTGATGCGCCGCTCGAAATCCTTCAGCGCCGGGCGCGTGCGGTCATTGACGAAGAATACGACCGCTTCCGCCGCCATCGCCCCACATTTCGTCCCGCCGAAAGACAGGACATCCACCCCGGTTTTCCATGTGACCTCGGCCGGTGTGCAGCCGAGATGCGCGATGGCATTGCTCAGCCGCGAGCCATCCAGATGCACGGGAATATCGTTCTCATGGGCGATACCGCACAGCGCCGCCAGATCCTTCAGCGCATAGACCGTGCCCCATTCGGTGGCCTGCGTCAGGGACAGCGCCTGGATGGGGGGCTTGAGAATCCCGCCCTGCGCATTGGCGCGCAGCCCGGTCCGCAGGGCCTCAGGGTTCATCCGGCCATCGGCGGAAGGCAGCGTAACAAGCTTGGCGCCATGCATAAAAAACTCAGGCGCACCGCCTTCGTCATTGCTGATATGCGCGCTCTGGTCACACAGGACCGCGCCATAAGGGGCCACGAGCGCGGAGAGTGCCAGGCTGTTGGCTGCCGTCCCCGTCACGATCGGGAAAACCCTGACCTCTGCTTCGAAAACCTCGCTGAACCGTGCGTTCAGCGTCTGGCTCATCGCATCGTTACCATAGGAGCCGACGCAGCCTTCATTGGCACGCATCATGGCGTCCATAACGGCGGGGCATGCGGGGGAAACATTGTCACTGGCGAAGTTCTTGCGTATTTCGTCGGTCACGAGACCATCCTCAATTCCTGCGACCGTTACGGCCTGTCCGCAAGCGTAACTGAAACGCCTGCCTGTTGTCATCCGGAGAGCCCATGAACACGTTGTCCCCCGAGAAGTCTTCCGATCCGGCATCCAAGATCATCGACGGCAAGGGTATTGCCCGCGCCCTGACCGATCAGGTGGGCCGCGAAGTGGCAAAATTCGTCGAGCAGGGCAATACCATTCCCGGTCTGGCCGTCGTTCTTGTAGGTAACGATCCGGCGTCTGAAGTCTATGTGAAGAACAAGGCGATCCAGACCCATCGCGTGGGCATGCGCTCCTTCATGCACATGCTCCCGCAGAGCACGTCGCAGGACGAACTGCTGGACCTGATCGCCCAGCTCAACGCCAACCCGAAAATCCACGGCATTCTGGTGCAGCTTCCGCTCCCGGCGCAGATCGACCCGGTTGTGGTGACGAACGCCATTGCCCCGCACAAGGACGTGGACGGTCTGGGTGAGGTCAATGCCGGGCGCCTGTCGCTCGGGATCGACGGGATCGTGCCCTGCACGCCGCTGGGCTGTCTGATGCTGCTCCAGTCCGTTCATGAGGACATGACGGGCAAGCATGCCGTGGTGATCGGCGCGTCCAACCTTGTGGGCAAGCCGATGGCACAGCTTCTGCTCAAGGAGAACTGCACGGTCACGGTCGCGCATATCCACACGCGCAACACGAAGGAACTGGCCCGGGAAGCGGATATTCTGGTCGTGGCGACGGGCAAGAGCGGACTGGTCCGCGGAGACTGGATCAAGCCGGGCGCGACCGTGATCGATGTCGGCATTACCCGTGTTCCGGCCGAAAACGGCAAAACCCGTCTGGTGGGTGACGTGGCGTTCGACGAGGCGTTCCCCATCGCCGGTCACATCACGCCGGTTCCGGGCGGTGTGGGCCCCATGACCATTGCCTGCCTGCTGCACAACACGCTTCAGGCCGCGCGTGCGACGCAGGCTGCTTCGGAAGCGTCTTCATGACCCGCGTCTCGGTCGAACTGGTCCCGCGCTCCGCCGAGGCCCTGCTGGCGGATGTGCAGACCGTCCGTGACGTCCTGCCACAGGTCCGCACACTGAATGTTCCGGATCTGATGCGTTTTGACCTGCGCAGTCATGATGCCGCCTCGCTGGTCACGAAGCAGACGCCGTTCGAGGTCATCCCGCATATCCGTGCCGTCGATATCGCGCCGGGCACGCCGCTGCCGGGTGCGGACCGTCCGGAGCTGACGTCCATCCTCGTGGTCGCCGGCGATCCTCCGCCGGCCGGAAGCGACTGGAAGGTCTATCCCAACACGTCGGCGCAGATCATCGAACGCTACCGCCGCGAAGCGCCGCATCTGAAGGTCTATGCGGTGTTCGACCCCTATCGCCGCGCGCCATATCAGGAACTCGAAGATATCGCCCGCAAGCGCGACGCCGGGGCCTGCGGGTTCTTCACACAGCCACTCTTCGATATTCCGATGCTCGAATACTGCATGGACTGGCTGCGGGACGACATGGTGTTCTGGGGCATTTCGCCCGTTCTGGGTGACAAGTCGCGTCGCTACTGGGAGCGCGTGAACCACGTGGTCTTCCCCCGCGACTATGACGGAACGCTGGACGGCAACATCGCTTTTGCGCGCCGGATGCTGGGCGTTATCCGCGAGAAAAACGACAATGCGTATCTGATGCCGCTGAAAGTTGACCTGGCATCCTATCTGGGAGCGCTCAGCGATATTATAACGGGATAACATCGAACCACGAATGGAGGGTCCGTCCCGGATGTCTGTGCGCCTTTTTCTGCTTCCCCTGCTGGGAGGCGTGCTCGTTCCCGCCGCCCTGCTGCCCGAGACGGCCTCTGCGAAAACCCTTGCCGACCCCGCAGCCGTCTTCGCTCCCCTGACGCTCCCCGATGCGCCGAATGTCTATCGTTCGGGCTCGGGCCTTCCCGGCCCGCAGTACTGGCAGAACCGTACGGACTACGTCATCCATTCGCGGATCGACACGCAGACCCATGTGCTGCACGGCTCCGAAACCGTGACCTACAGCAACAACAGTCCCGAGACACTGGACGTCCTTTGGCTCCAGCTCGATCAGAACATTTACCGCGCGGATACGCGCTCTGCGATCGGCGCGGTTGCCAGCAGCCACAATCTGGCCGGCAACCACACCGACGGCATGGCGATCGAGCGTGTTTCGGTCGTGCAGGGCGGGCGCGAAGTGGACGTGACACCCCTGATCTCTGACACGCGGATGCAGCTCAAGCTACCGCGCACGATCGATCCGCATGGCGTGGCTTTCGTGAAGATCGACTGGCACTACACGCTGCCCGGCCCGTGGGGCGGACGGACTGCTGTTACGCCGTCCCGCGAAGGCGATATCTATGAAGTCGCGCAATGGTATCCGCGGCTGAGCGTTTATGATGATCGCCGTGGCTGGAACACGCTGCCCTATCTGGGGCAGGAGTTCTTTCTGGAATATGGCAGCTTCGATTACAGCGTCACCGTGCCGTGGAACTACACGCTCGTGGGCTCCGGCGCGCTGCTCAATCCCGAACAGGTCCTGACCTCCGTCGAGCGCAACCGTCTGGCGCAGGCGGCGCAGAGCGATACGCGCGTCATGATCCGCACGCTTGATGACATTACTGATCCCAAAAGCCATCTGAAGCAGAGCGGCGAAGTCACCTGGCATTATGCCATGCGCAACACGCGTGACGTGGCCTTCGCGGCCTCGCCGGCTTTCGTCTGGGATGCCGCGCGGATCAACCTGCCGCCGATCGTGCCCTGGGCGAACTATCATCCCGTGCCCCGGCTTGCGATGTCGGTCTATCCGCGTGAGGGGATCGGGCCGCATGGCTGGGACCGTTCAACGGATTACGTCAAACACGCCATCGAGTATTTCTCGTCACAATGGTTCGAGTATCCCTGGCCGAACGCCGTCAATCTGGGCGGTCATGGTGCGGGCATGGAATATCCGGGCATTGTCTTCGACGGCATGAGCGACCGCGATCCGGAACTGTTCTGGATTACGACGCATGAACTGGGCCATGGCTGGTTTCCGATGATCGTGGGCACTGATGAGCGTCGCAATGCCTTCATGGATGAGGGCTTCAACACGTTCATCGACGTCTATGCGTCCGACCATTTCAACAACGGCGAGTTTGCCCCCAAGCGTGATTCCGAATTCGCGCCCAAGACCGGCAACCCTGCGCAGGACATCGTTCCGGTTCTGACTGATCCGAACGCGCCCGTGCTCATGACGGCGGCAGACAGCGTCTCTGAAAAATACCGCCATAGCGTGACCTATTTCAAAGGCGCCTATGGACTGAAGCTGCTGCGTGAACAGATCCTCGGCCCGGTCCGGTTCGACGCAGCCTTCCGGCGCTATATTTCCGAATGGTCGTTCAAGCACCCGTCCCCGTCGGACTTCTTCCGCCTGATGAGCAGCGAAGCGGGCGAGGATCTGGGCTGGTTCTGGCGTGGCTGGTACTTCACCAATGCCGCCCCGGACTATGCGCTGGGTGATGTGCATCACGATGCCGGAAAGCCGGTGACCGTACAGGTGCGCAATTACGGAGCCCTTCCGCTTCCGGTGCTCGTGCGGGCGGAGTATGCGGACGGTAAATCGGACGAGCTGCGCATCCCGACGGAAGCCTGGCGTCAGGGCAGCGATATCGTTGTTTCACTGCCGGCCCATGATGGCCTCAAGGCGGTCACGCTGGACCCGGATCATGTCATCCCGGACATCGACCGCTCTGATAACCGGGTGGCAATTACACCCTGAGGATATGAAGAATTGCGGGTGCCAAAACGCCCCGCAGTTCTCTGTCCATTACGGCATAAAAAAGGGCGCCTGGCTGAGCCAGCGCCCTTTTTTGGTAGATGGAAGGTCGTGCGGATTTGAGAGAGCAGTCGGTTCCGCGAGAGTTCAGCCTACGAGTTCCAGCGAAGAGGAAGGAGCGTTCGTGGTATAGGCACCCTGAGGTGCCGCCGGTGCGATGCCCTGAACTGTGGAGGCGGAGGCTGTCAGGCCCTCGATCATGTCATTGTTGACATCGATCAGCGGCTGCAGATCCCTCGGAGCATTGAAAGCAGTGTTGGAATAACACATTGCCCATGATCCGATCTTGATCAGGTCATCACGCAGAACGGGCGGAAGAGGGCAGTCGACCCGCTCGACGCTCATCGAAAGAATGCTCCACAGCTTCAGATTGGCTGCCAGAGCCGCGACCCTTTTTTCATGATCGCCAGCCTGGGACAGCAGCGTGTTGACGTGCCGGAACGCCATGACCTCGACTTCCCGGGAGGAAAGGTAGCTTCCGGACTGTTTTTGATACTGTGAGAATGCGTAAGTCACGAAGGCAAACTCCTTGCGGAAAAGACTGTTTCAAAAGCCTCTGCAGAATGGAACAGCGGGCTTCTGAAGCAGTCCTGCGCATGGCAGGGGCGGAAGGTCCGGGACCGGGGGGTACCGGATAGACCGGTACTCCCCGGAAACCTGATCAGCCGCGGAAGAGGCTGAGCAGGGTGGAGGACTGCGAGTTTGCAATCGACAGCGACTGGACAGCCAGCTGCTGCTTCGTCTGAAGCGAGGTCAGCTTGGCGCTTTCCGCTGCCAGATCGGCGTCCGTCAGGGCGCCGACACCCGTCGTCAGGGCGTCAGACAGGCTGGACGTCGTGGTCTGCAGGTTCGAGACCGTCGTGGTGGAATAACCGATCGTGGAAGCCGTCCGCGTCACGCTGGAAATAGCTGCCTGAACGACAGCACTGACAACAGATGCCCCGGTGACGGATGTTGCCGCGTTAGAACCTGTGAACGCACCCGCCGAGACGGTACCCAGGTTCGTGCTGGTTGCATCAATGGAATTGCCAGCAATCGTCAGGGTGTTGTCGGAATCGCGGGACACACCGAAGCCCTGGTACTCCATGGCCTGCGTCATCAGATCGACCTGCTTGACGCTCTGGGCACTCGACGAGCCGCCCGTGGCACTGAGGGAGGAGGCGGACGACATGTCGACGTCCGTCACAACGGTCTTGGCCGTGACATTGCCGTTGGCATCAAATGCCGTATTGGCGGTGAAGACGGAGTTGCCGTTGCCGTCCTTGGACTGCACCAGGCTATCTCCGTTGGACAGGGAATAGGTGATCGATCCGTCCGATGCTGTTGTCTGGGATTTGATTGTGACGTCTGAAGAGTCGCCTGCTTTCAATGTGCCGTCTGTTTGCATTGTAAATGCGGCAGTGACGCCATCCGAACCGCCCTCAGTAGTGGGAGCTTTGCTGAAAGCAGCGCCTACCATGGCCAGAGCCGTCGTTTGGCTGTTATTGGTGGTGGTCGTGCTGCCGGAAGTCGTAGACTTGCTGTCAGCGACAAAGTTGTATGTGACAGACGGATTGGACGCACTGACCGTACCACCTGTTCCGGCTGCAGCTTCATTCTTCAGCTGAAGAACGCTCTGGGAAGTCGGCGTAGTACCGTCACTCGTCAGTGTATTGGAAGCGCTGGTGCCCAGCGCCAGCGAGGAGCCGGACATTTCCATGCTCAGGTTCGTCAGGCCAAGACCGGCGGACGTCATGTTGAAGCCGTTCTGGGTGAACATCGTGCCCTGGGAGTCCATGGCGGTGGACAGGGTCGTGTAGGTCGTGCCGTTGCCCGTCTGGCCGGACAGCAGGTTCACGCCCTGGAACTTTGCACCTGCAGCAGCGGAGTCGATGGCGGACAGCGTCTGTGTGATGGCGTCGTTCAAGGTCGAGTTGTTGACGCCCGTGGTGTTCGTGCCGAGAGTCGTGGCCAGGGACTGCAGGGAATCCGAGATGCTCGACAGGCCCTTCGTTGCCGTATTCAGCACCTGAGCGGAGAACTGAAGACCCGTGGAGACGCCCGACAGGGTCGAGATCTGGGCGGTCATGTTCTGGGCAATGGAGTACATTGCGGGATTGTCAGACGCCGAGTTGACCGACTTGCCCGTCGAGACCGCATTTTCGGTCTTGGTCAGGTCAGATGTCGTCTGGCTGAGGCTCTGGAGTGCGGCCATTGCCGCAGTGTTCGTATTAATTGACAATGACATTGAATTCGTTCTCCGTCGGTGCAGGTTTGCGGCTTCAGGATAGGGGGGAGTGGTTAACGGAAACTGAATCCGGACCGTTAAAAAAAACCTGCCCGAAATAACGGAAAACCGGGAAACAACTGGTTAAATTCACGTTTTCTCTTGCGCTCCATACTTCGGAACGAAATAAGAACACGCAATGAAGAAATCACTCTCCCAGCGCCTGGCGATTCTGTCCGATGCGGCGAAATACGATGCGTCCTGCGCGTCGAGCGGCTCCGGACGCAGGGACTCGGCCAAAAGCGGGGGACTGGGATCCACGACGGGAAACGGCATCTGCCATGCGTTCACGCCGGACGGGCGCTGCGTGTCGCTGCTCAAGATCCTGCTGACCAATTTCTGCGTATATGACTGTGCCTACTGCATCAACCGCTCGTCCTCGAATGTGGAGCGCGCGCGGTTTACGCCTGAGGAGGTCGTGTGGCTGACGCTGGAGTTCTACCGGCGCAACTGCATCGAAGGGCTGTTCCTGTCTTCGGGCATCATCCGCTCGTCCGATCACACGATGGAGCAGCTCGTGCAGGTGGCGCGGGATCTGCGGCTGAAGCATGGCTTTAGGGGCTACATCCATCTCAAGACCATCCCCGATGCGTCTCCGCGCCTGCTGGAAGAAGCGGGGCGCTATGCGGACCGTCTGTCGATCAATGTGGAAATGCCGACCGTCGCCGGGCTGGAGCAGTATGCGCCGCAGAAAAAGGCGGGCGGTATCCGGCAGGCCATGGGTGAAATGCGTCTGAAAATCGATGCGGGCCGGGAGCGCAGCCATACCGGCCGCCGGGCTGAGCGCTTCTCGCCGGGCGGGCAGAGTACGCAGATGATCGTGGGAGCTGATGCGGCCTCCGATCAGGATATTCTGGCCAGCAGCGCCAATCTTTATGGCTCCTACGGGCTGCGGCGGGTCTATTATTCGGCCTTCAGTCCCATTCCCGACGCTTCCGCATTGTTGCCAGCGAAAAGCCCGCCGTTGCAGCGTGAGCACCGGCTTTACCAGGCAGACTGGCTGTTCCGGTTCTATGGATTTGCGTTTGGAGAGTTGACGGCCGGTCGCGCGGACGGGATGCTCGATCTGGAGCTGGACCCCAAGCTGGCCTGGGCGCTGGACAACCGGGCGCTGTTTCCGGTCGATCTGAACCGGGCGTCGAAGGAAATGCTGCTGCGGGTGCCGGGGCTGGGGGTCAAGGCTGTGGCCGCCATTCTCAGGGCGCGGCGGCATCAGGCGGTACGGCTGGAGGATCTGGCGCGGTTGAATGTCTCCATCCGCAAGGTACGCCCGTTCGTGCAGACGCCGGGCTGGAGCCCCGCCCGCCTGACCGATCGACACGATCTGCGCAGCCTGTTCAGCCCCGCGCCGCAGCAGATGAGCCTTCTGTGACGCGGTATGTCCTGACGCTTGAGGACAGTGCCGCGTTTGAACCCTGGCGGAAGATGGCACGGGCGGCTTTGCAGCGCGCGATCCCGCCCGAAGCCCTCGACTGGCGCATCCGGGGTGGGGAGACAGATCTTTTCGGCCAGATCACGGATGATGGCGCTGGACTGGAGGCGCTGACAGCCCTGCCTGTCGTGAAAACCGTAACCTTGCGAGCGTCCTGCATCGCGCTGCTGCGGGACCTGCTGTGCCATTCCGATCCCGCTCGGTTCGCGCTGGCCTACCGGATCGTCTGGCGGATGCAGGGCAATCCGCATCTGCTGGAAGTGGTGACGGATGCCGACATCGCCAGGGCGCGGGTCATGGTGCGGCAGAACCGGGATGACTGCCATAAGATGGCGTCTTTCCTCCGCTTCCGGGAAGAACCGGTCCAGCAGGGCGAAGGACAGGACAGGAGGCGGCGACGGTTCCTCGCCTGGTTCGAGCCGCAGCATCATATTCTCGAACGCATCGCCCCGTTCTTCTCGAAGCGCTTTACGGACATGGACTGGATGATCCTCACCCCGCGCGGATCAATCCGCTGGGATGGGAAAGAGCTGGTGTGCAGTCCGGAGCCCTGCGAGCGGCCAGAGCTGGATGATGGGTTCGGGGAGCTGTGGGACACTTATTATGCCTCGACCTTCAATCCGGCCCGTGTGCGCACGAAAGCCATGCGTCGGGAAATGCCCGGCCGTTACTGGAAGAACCTGCCGGAAACCCGCCTGATCCCGCAGCTCGTTGCTGGAGCCGAAGCACGGGTGCGGGCGATGGCGGAACAGGAACTCCAGCCCGCCCCGGCCTTTCATGAGCGCCTGCGGGCCCGTGAGCAGCTTCCGGCCGAACCGATGGCGGATGTGGCGGAAAATCTTGAGGGTCTGGCCGCTCAGATCCGGACCTGTACGGCCTGTCCGCTGCACTGCTCGGCGACGCAGGCGGTTGTGGGAGAGGGGCCGGCAGACGCGCGCATCATGGTCGTCGGAGAGCAGCCGGGCGATCAGGAGGATCTGGCAGGGCGCCCCTTCGTCGGTCCGGCAGGACAGCTTCTACACGCGACGCTTGGAGAGGCCGGGGTCGATCGTGGCGCGCTGTATCTGACGAACGCCGTCAAGCATTTCCGCTTCCGTCTCCAAGGCCGCCGCCGCATCCATCAGAGCCCGGATGCAGGGCATGTGGCGGCCTGCCGTCCCTGGCTGGAGCAGGAAATTGCACTGATCCGTCCGAAACTCATTGTCTCGCTGGGTGCCACGGCGCTCAGGGCGCTGGATGGTCCGGGCATGGCGATGTCGGATGTCCGCGGGACCTCATGGACCGTGGGAACTGGCGAAAATGCCGTCCGGCGTCTGGCACTCGCCCATCCATCCTGGCTGCTGCGGCTTGGGGAAGGGGCGCAGGGGGACAGTGAGCGACGGAACTTCGGTGAGGGTCTCTCCCGTCTGCGGGACTTTCTGGATCAGCCAGGGGCGTAAGGGACGGGGCTGGCGGGAGAATGGAAACGGGTCAGTTTTTTGCGTCTTGAAGCTTATGAGACGATATGTCATGGATGACCGAACCGATCGGTCAGTAGAGGGTTTTCCAAGGCCCGCACAGCACATCCGGTCATGATCTGACAGACCTGTTTTCAAAGCGAGACAAACATTATGGCGCAAGGCGATCAGGCCGATCACGCGCAGGATGACACGACATCCGACAAGAACGGAAAGCCGCAGAAAAAGCGTCATCCCCTTGTCCGGGTCGCGCTGATCCTGCTGGTGGTTCTGGTTCTCGTGGGTATCGGGGCCTATCTTTTCCTGACCCGCAACAATATCGAGACGGATGACGCCTACACGGCCGGTCGCAAGATCGCCATTGCGCCCCACGTCAACGGTTACGTTACGCAGCTTCTGGTGAACGACAACCAGTTCGTTCATACCGGTGACCTGCTCGTGCGGATCGACAGCCGGGACTATGTGGCCTCCCTGAACAAGGCCGAAGCCGCCGTCTCGCAGGCGAAAGCCAATATCGACGCCTATCAGCTGATGCTGGCTGTGGCGCACAAGAACTTCCCCGGACAGCTCGTCACCGCGCAGGGCAATCTTGCCGCAGCACAGGCTCAGCTCGTCAAGGCCGAGGCCGATTACCGCCGCCAGCGTTCGGTGGCCCGCGCCGCGACCTCGCAGCAGGATATCGATTATGCCCGCGCCGCGTTGGATCAGGCGAAAGCCCGCGTGCTTCAGGCCCAGGGTCAGTTGACACAGGCCGAGCCGGTCAAGGAAAACGTGGCCAATGCCGATGCCCGCGTCACGCAGGAACGGGCCGCTCTCGCTTCGGCCAATGCGGATCTGACGCAGGCCCGCCTGAACCTCGAATGGACGGAAGTGCGTGCGCCGCATGACGGCTGGATTTCCCAGCGTAACGTCGAGCGCGGCAACTTCGTGCAGACCGGTCAGCAGATGTTCTCCATCGTCGAGCCGGAAGTCTGGATCGTGGCGAACTACAAGGAAACGCAGCTCACCCATATGCGTCCGGGCCAGAAGGTGGATGTCGAGGTCGATGCCTATCCGCAGCTCGAACTGCATGGCCATGTGGATTCCATTCAGCTCGGCTCGGGTGAATCCTTCAGCGCCTTCCCTCCCGAGAACGCGACCGGCAACTTCGTGAAGACGGTGCAGCGTATTCCGGTGAAGATTGTGCTGGACAGCGGTCTTGATCCGAACATCCCGCTCGCCCTTGGTCTGTCTGTCGTGCCGACGGTTTATGTGAAATGAGCGATACTGCCGGGCATCAGGACTGGAAACCCAGTCACAATCCGTGGCTTGTGGCCGTCACGGTCACGCTGGCGGCCTTCATGGAGGTGCTGGACACCACCATCGTCAACGTGGCGCTGCCGCATATCGCGGGATCGCTCGGCAGTTCGTATGATGACGCCACCTGGGCGCTCACGTCCTATCTGGTGGCAAACGGAATCGTCCTGACGATTTCGAGCTGGCTATCGCGGCTGTTCGGCCGCAAACGCTACTTCCTGATCTGCATCACGATGTTCACCGTCTCGTCTTTCCTATGCGGACTGGCGACGTCGCTGCCCATGCTCGTGGTGTTCCGTCTCATGCAGGGCTTCTTCGGGGGCGGCCTGCAACCGAGCCAGCAGTCCATCATCCTGGACACGTTCCCGCCTGAAAAGCGTGGCGCGGCGTTTGGCCTGACCGCCATTGCCACCATTGTCGGCCCGGTTCTGGGTCCGATGCTGGGCGGGTATCTGACGGACAATTTCTCCTGGCGCTGGATTTTCTTCGTCAACGTGCCGTTCGGCATCATCACCGTCATGGCCGTGACGGCGTTCGTTGAGGATCCGCCATGGGAGCGCCAGAAGCGCGAGAAGGTGGACGTGATCGGCATCAGTCTGATCACGCTGGGTCTCGGCTGCCTTGAGGTCATGTGTGACCGTGGTGAAGATGACGACTGGTTTGGTTCGCCCTTCATCACCAGCATGGCCGTTCTCGGTGCGATTGGCGTGATCGGTGCGATCCTCTGGCTGTGCTATGCGAAGAACCCGCTGGTCCGTCTGACGGTTCTCAAGGACCGCAACTTCGCGACCGGCATGCTGCTGATCTCGATGGTCGGTGCCACGCTGTACGCGTCCGCCATTATCGTTCCGCAGTTCGCCCAGCAGGTGCTCGGCTATACCGCGACGAATTCGGGCCTGCTGCTCGCTCCTGGTGGCGTGGCGGTGATCTGCCTGATCCCGATCGTGGGGCGGCTGATGAAGTTCATCCAGATGCGCTACATCATCGCTTTCGGGTTCTTCGCGATGGGCATGGCCATGTTCCAGGCCTCGAACCTCTATTCCGGGACCGATTTCAAGCATCTGATGTTCTATCGCATCAGCCAGACGGCCTCGCTGGCGTTCCTGTTCGTGCCGATCTCGACAATCGCGTATTCGACCCTGCCGCGCGAGATGAATTCGGACGCCTCGGCCCTGTTCTCGATGGCCCGGAATTATATCGGCTCTCTGGCGATCTCGCTCGCCACGGCGGCTATCATCGAGACACGGCAGCGTCACCAGACCTATGTGACGGACCACATGACGCCGGCCAATCCGGAGTTCAACGCCTATATCGCCAATGCGCAGCAGGTCGCCCAGGCCCACGGTCTGCCAGCCGCGCAGGCGCATGATTTCGCCATCTACCGGCTGTTTGAGGAGTTCACCTCGCAGGTCGCCATGCTGGCCTATAACGAGGTGTTCGACTGGATCGGCGTTATCGCACTGTTCGTGGTGCCGCTGTGCTTCCTGCTGTCACCCAACGGCAAGAAGGAGGCCCAGGCCTCGGGCGGCGGTCACTGATGGCGCGGTTCGTAGATCTTCAGGAAGCTGTCGGCGGTAAAGGCGGCGAACTCCGCGATGGCGGCATCGCTGTCATCGACCGGCAGTCCGAAGCGGCGGCGCTGCACGATGCGGGCCTGGCACATGAGCATGAACTGCTCGGCCGACAGGCGCGGATCGGCGATGTCCAGCTCTCCGCGGGCCACGACGCGCGTCAGGTATTCCGTGAGGTTGCTGAGCTTCCGGTCGAAGCCATAGCGCCAGAACGTGTCGGCCAGATTGGGGAATTTCTCGACCTCGCCGACGATGATGCGGTACAGCCCCAGCGCCATCGGGGAAATCAGCATATGGACCGCCATTTCCGCAAACCGGATCAGGGTGAGGCGGACGGACTGTTCATCATCGCGCCACAGCGCCTCGATGGGCGCGAGGCGGCTGCGGGCCTGCTCTTCGAAGAATGCGGAAAACAGGGACGCCTTGCCGTCGAAATGGTTGTAGAGCGTTCCCTTGGAGACACCCGCCATCTGCGCGATCTGGGACATAGACGCCCCTTCATACCCGTTTGCCAGAAAGACCGTTCCGGCGCCTTTGAGGATCTGTTCGCGCTTGGTGCATCCCGCAGGATCGGCGCCGCTGGCCCCGTCGGGAGTGCCTGCGCTGCCGTCGTCCATGATGCCCGTCATGTAAGCGAGAGATCCTTCTGTCCGTCAGGTCAAGTTCCTGACATGCTGACCGAACCGGTCGGTCACCGCAAGATCATTTCCGCCTCAGGAGTTTCTTTGTGAGCGCAGCCTTCACTTCCCGCGCGCTGCTGTCCGGCTGCGCCCTGTTCACCCTGTCCGGCTGCCTCATGGTGGGGCCTGTATATCATGCGCCGAAACCCTGGTCGCCGGCACATTACACGGACCATACGGCCGGCGCGCCTGACAGCATCATCAGCGAGATGAAGGCCGACAGTCACTGGTGGCAGGTTTTCCACGATCCGGAACTGACGTCACTGGAAGACCGTCTGGTCAACCAGAACCTGTCCTTCCGCCTGGCGACGGCCAATTTGGCGCAGAGCCGCGCGCAGCTCATCATGGCGGGTGCCGAGCGTTTCCCAGCGCTGAGTGCCACGGGCTCGTACCAGCGCAGCCAGTACAGCACCAAGCAGTTGCAGGAAATCATCGGCCATGTCGCGGGCGGTATTGCCAAATCCGAAGGCGGCACGATCGGCAGCACGGTCGGCCCGCTGCTTCAGAATGCGGCTGGCGGTGCCAACATTCCGCTGCTGAACCAGTGGCGCAGCGCGATTGACGCGACTTACGAAATCGATCTGTGGGGCCGTGTGGCGCATCAGTACGATGCCGCCAAGGCCGATCTTCAGGCCTCGGATGAAGAGCGCCGCTCCGTCCTCATCGCCCAGCAGGCTGACATGGCGCATGGCTATATGAGCCTGCGTGGTGACCAGCAGCGTCTGAAAATCCTACGCGATAACATCCAGATCCTCACGCAGATCGCCAACATCGCGCAGGAACGCTATCGCGGCGGTCTGGTGACGGAGCTGGACGTGGATTCCGCCCAGGCCCGCCTGCACGACACGCAGGGTCAGGAAGCGCAGCTCGAACAGGCCGTAGCGCAGGAAGAGAACGCGCTGGCCCTGCTTCTGGGTGCGCCGCCGGAAAGCCTCAATACCGAGCTGGAGAAGAACGCCGGCGTACCGGTCGTCCCGCCGATCGTGCCTGTGGGCATTCCGTCGGAACTGGCCCATCGCCGTCCGGATATCCGCGAGGCCGAAGCCCGTCTGCGCGGTGCCGTTGCCGAAGTGGGCGAGGCCACAGCGGATTTTTATCCGAAGGTCACGATCAACGCCGATTTCGGCTTCCAGACCCTGTCCTTCCGCGATCTGGGCTTCTGGAACGCGCGTGCCTGGAACGTGGGCCCGTCCATCTCCCTGCCGATCTTCCAGGGCGGCCGTCTGTACGGGCAGCTTGAGCTGAAGAAATATGCCCAGAAGGCTGCGGCGATTTCCTATCAGCAGACGGTCATCAAGGCCTGGCATGATGTGGATAACGCGCTGATCGCCTATCGCGACGAGCAGCTTCACCGTCAGGGCCTGCAGAACGCCGTCAACGACAACAGCAAGGCGCTCATGCTGGCCCAGAGCCAGTATCGCAGCGGTCTGACGAACTACCTGAACGTCCTGAACGCACAGGCGCAGCTCCAGTCCGCCCAGCTTGACCTCGCCAACAGCGATGCCACGCTGGCGACGAACCTGACGCGGCTTTACAATGCGCTCGGCGGCGGCTGGGAAGACGCGCTTCCCGACAGCCGCGATGTGGCCAAGGCGCAGCTCGCTTCCGCCACGCCCGGCCCCTGAAATCCGGCAACCTGTTCAGGAGGCCGGAGCCTCCTGAACGCCGGTCCCGTCAGGATTTGCGGGCGACGGACCGACCCTTGGAGCCCAGGATCTCGAAGGCTTCATCCAGCCGTTCGACAATGGATTTCTCGCCCACGCGCAGCCATTTGCGCGGATCGTAAAGCGACTTCATCGGCTTGTCGGTGCCAGGCTCGATCTGGTGCTGGAAGGCCACCGGATGTTCCAGAACGTAGCTGCCCACACCTTGGGCAAAGGCGAACTGGATGTCGGTGTCGAGGTTCATCTTGAACACGCCATAGGACACAGCCGCGTCGATTTCCGCGATCGTGGACCCTGAGCCGCCATGGAAGACGAGCGGCAGCGGCTTGGGGCCGCTCTGCGTCGCCTTCTGAACGGCATCCTGCGAGTTCTTCAGGATTTCGGGGCGAAGCTGCACGTTCCCCGGCTTGTAAACGCCATGAACATTGCCGAAAGACGCAGCAATCGACACGGTTCCGATCGGGGAGAGCAGTTCCCAGGCCTTCAGCACATCCTCGGGCTGCGTGTAGAGATGCGCGTTATCCGCACCCTCTTCGAGGTCATGGCCGATGCCATCTTCCTCGCCACCCGTAACGCCCAGTTCGATTTCCAGCCCCATGCCCAGCGGTGCAAGACGCTTCAGCATGGCGGCCGAAGTCGCAAGGTTCTCTTCCAGCGGTTCCGTGGAGAGATCGAGCATGTGGGACGTGAACAGCGGTTTGCCGGTTGTTCTGAACTCATCCTCGCTCATTGTGATGAGGTCGTCGAGCCAGGGGATCAGCTTGCGATCGGCGTGATCGGTATGGAGAATGACGGCGATACCGTATTCCTTCGCCAGAAGATGGACATGACGCGCCATGGACGCCGCGCCAAGCACGCGGGCACGATGGGCATCCGGCAGGCCTTCGCCGGCATAAAAGCGCGCGCCGCCGTTGGAGACCTGGATGATAACGTCCGATCCGTTGCGGGCTGCGGCTTCCAGAACCGCATTGACGCTGTCGGTGCCAACGACATTGATGGCGGGGAGGGCATAGTCCCCCTCGTGGCAGGCCTTGATCAGGGCCGTATAACTGGCGCCACTGACGACGCCGGGGGAAACTCGTGACATGGGCGACTCCAACACAACGCATGAAACGGGCCAGCAGAACGGGCATGGCCGTGATGCGTTGTATTGTACGTTGCTAATCCGTTTTCGTCATGAGCGCTAAAGTAGCGGGAACACTTGCTGTCAGGATTTGTTGCTTGTGATGCCAACCCAGTGGAGACTATGGAAAAGACATGGTGCCAAATCTTTCTGACCCCGATCTTCCCGCCCGTATTCTCGTCGTCGAAGATGACGCGGGCATGCGGACCCTCATTCTCCGTGCCCTTCAGGGGGGCGGTTTCCGTGCCCGTGGCGTTGCCTGCGGGGACGAGATGTGGGCTGCGCTTGAAGTGGCTCCCGTCGATCTCATCATCATGGACATCATGCTGCCGGGCAAAAGCGGCATCGAACTGTGCCGTGCGCTGCGCAGCGGACAGGGTGCTACGCATGAAAACGAGACCCCGCCGGCCCAGGTGCCGATCATCATGGTCTCGGCCCGTGGCGAGGAACGCGATCGCGTGAACGGTCTCGAATCGGGCGCGGATGATTACGTTCCCAAGCCTTTCGGTCAGCGCGAACTTCTGGCGCGCGTGCGTGCGGTGCTCCGCCGTGGCATCGCCACCGGTGCTCCGCAGGAGCGCGTGCGTCGCGAGACGCTGCGTTTCGCAGGCTGGACGCTCGATCTGCGCCGCCGTGAACTGACGGACCCGTCCGGGGCCACCGTCGATATTTCCGGTGCCGAACACGATCTTTTGACGAGCTTTCTGGACAATCCGCAGCGGGTTATCGCCCGTGACCGGCTTCTGGAACTGTCGCGGACCCGTCTGGGCGATGTCTCGGACCGCAGCATCGACGTGCTCGTCAGCCGTCTGCGCCGCAAGCTGGGTTCTGATACCGATCAGCTGATCCGCACAGTCCGTGGTCTGGGCTACATCTTCGTGGCTGAGGTTGAACGCGTCTGAACATCCAGAACCGCATTCTGCTATGGCCGCTGGGGCTGGTCGGGCGCGTCTGCGTTGTCCTGACCGTCGCAGTGACACTGGTGTTCCTGACGAACGCCATTTTCTACGGTCAGGCAGAGACCTACATTGTCGATGACGTGCGCATCGCCCAGCTGGGCGAGGCGCTGAGTACGGATCTGCGCGTACTTGCCGCAGCTCCCGTCAGCCAGAGATCCTTTCTGGCCGTCATGCTCTCGGGCAGTGAACTCAGCGTGACCTGGCAGCCCGCCTCGATCACGCCTGCGCTCCCGGGACACCATCCGGTCGCACTGACACAGCTTGTCAGACGTCTGACGGCCGATGATCCCATTCTTGAACAGGCCCATCTGGACCTTTACACGCTCGGCCCGGGAAGTGCAGACGTGCTGGGCTCCCAGCGCCTGCCGGACGGAAGCTACATCCGTTTCCGCGTGCCCGGCATGCTTGGCCATCACCGCGTCACGCGCGGTCTGGCCTCGGCGGCCATTGCGGCGGGTGCTGTGGCCATTGCCGCGGCCATGCTGATCCGCGGTCTCAGCATGCCGCTCCGGGCACTGGTGTCTGTTGCGGACCGCATCGGCTCCAGCGAGAAATGGGTGCCGCTGGCCGAACGGGGACCGCCTGAAGTGCGTGGGCTGGCCCATGCCATCAACGCCATGCAGGACCGCATCCAGAGCCTCATTAATGACCGGACGCAGGCGCTGGCAGCGGTGTCGCACGATCTGCGCACACCGCTGACACGCCTGCGTCTGCGCTGCGGTTTCCTGAGTGACGGGGAGGCGCAAGCTGCCATCGAGGCCGATCTGGACGAGATGGAAGCCATGGTGAACGGCATCCTTGCCTATCTGGCGGGCGCGGATGATCCCGAAGTCCCGCGCACCATCAATATTGTCGCCACGCTCGAAACCCTTGTGGACGATCATGCCGATCACGGGCGCGATGCCCGCTATGAGGGGCCGGATCGCGCACTGGTACATGTCCGTCCGCTTGCCATGAAGCGCGTGCTGTCCAACCTGATCGAAAATGCCCTCAACTATGGCGGCAATGTCCTCGCCACTTTGCGGACGCGGGAGGATGGCGCGCTTGAAATCGCCATCAGCGACAGCGGTCCTGGCATCCCCGAAAGCGAGTACCAGCGCGTGCTGACCCCGTTCTATCGTCTGGAGGGCTCGCGCTCGCGGGCCACGGGGGGAATCGGGCTGGGGCTGGCGATCGTGCAGCGCGAAATCTCGCGGGAGGGCGGCTCGCTGGTTCTGGGGCGCGGGGATGCCTCGAAGGGCTATGGCGGGCTCTGCGCCACCATTATTCTGCCCAAGGGACTCCCGTCTCCTTCAAGGAAAACCGAGGGGCAGGGCGAGCAGGTCTGAAAAGGTATGGCCTGTCGTTAAAAACACGGGAAGTCGGACCAATGCAGTCCCAACACTTGCACCTTCGGGCGAAGTGGCACATGTCAGGGCGGACTGGAACGCAAGGACATGACCACGATGTTCATCGAGACCGAAGACACTCCCAACCCCGCCACCCTGAAATTCCTGCCTGGCCGCAGCGTGACCGGCGATGCCCGTCCTGTTGATTTCGGCGATGCCGATGTTGCCGCCGGACGCTCCGAACTGGCGAGCGCCCTGTTCGACCAGCCGAACGTGCGCCGCGTTTTCCTCGGCGGCGATTTCGTCTCTGTCACCAAGTCCGACGACATCAGCTGGGGCGACCTCAAGCCTGTCGTCCTGGGGACGATCACGACCTTCTTCGAAAGCGGCCGTCCGGTCCTGTCGGGAACGCAGTCCGCTCCGGAACATGACGTTTCTCCCGAAGACGCCGAAGTCGTCAGCCGCATCCAGGACCTGCTCGACACCCGCGTGCGTCCTGCCGTTGCCGGTGACGGCGGCGATATTGCCTTCCGTGGTTACAAGGACGGTGTGGTCTATCTGGTCATGCAGGGCGCCTGTTCCGGTTGCCCGTCCTCCCGCGCCACACTGAAGCATGGCGTCGAGAACATGCTCCGGCACTATGTTCCGGAAGTCGCCTCGGTCGAACAGGTCGAGGACTGAACCATGGACGACCAGACATCTGTGAGTGAAACACTCCCCTGCGGACCGGTTCCGGGCGCAGAAGCCCTGTTCACGCAGGCCCGGACCCCGCGCAGCTTCTCGCCGCGCCCGGTCGGGGAAGATGTCCTGCGTCGTCTGTATGATCTGGTAAAGCTGGGGCCGACTTCTGGCAACTGCTCGCCAGGTCGCTTTGTTTTTCTCATGACGCAGGATGCCCGCGAGCGCATCCGTCCCGCCCTGTCGCCGGGAAACGTGGCCCGCGCCATGGCGGCACCGGTTCTGGCTGTCGTCTGTCATGATCCGCTGTTTTTCGAGGCTCTGCCCCGCCTGAATCCGCAGGACGGCCTGCGCGACTGGTTTGCGGCCGATGTGGGCCTGTCAGACGAGACAGCGTTCCGCAACGGCACGCTGGAAGGCGCCTATCTTATCATGGCTGCCCGGATGCTTGGCCTGTCCGCCATGCCGATGTCCGGCTTTGATAACTTCATGGTCGAAGACACGCTGCTGAATGCCACTGGCTGGCGCGTGAACTTCCTTGTGGGACTTGGTTATCCGGCGGAAAACGAACCCGCTCCCGACCATGCCGAACCCCGCGCGCCCCGTCTGGACTTCGGAGAGGCCTGTCTGTGTCTGTAAAGGCGGGGTCTGTCAGGACAGTCGTTTTCAACGGGGCAGGGGCAGGCACCGGCCTGACCAGTCTGGTGGCGCTCGTCGAGGATGGGCATGTCGTCGCGGAAAAGCTTATGGCTGGTCGCGGGGCCTCCGAGCATTTCGCGCCCGTCATCCGCGAACTTCTGACGCAGAATAACTGGACTGCGGCTCCTGATCGCGTCATCGCCGTGATTGGTCCGGGTTCCTTCACGGGCCTGCGCTCGTCCCTGTCACTGGCGGCAGGGCTGGCGGCAGGCTGGAACTGCCCCACGATCGGCGTCACGCTGGGGGCGGCCATCCGCGCCACGCTCGCGCGCCCGGACGCCGTCTGTGTGAGTATTGCCCGTCGCGGCCGCGTCTTCGTGGACCAGCCGCATGGTCCCGTTACAGCCAGCCAGACCGTTGATCTCGATCCTACAGGCTGGGCCTGTGTGACAGGTGACGCCGTTTCCGAAAAGACCGACTGGCCCTGTCCGGTGCTTCCCTGCGAGGCGCCTTATGCGCTGGGTATCGTGCAGGCTGCGCAGGGCGTTGCGCCCGGTCCGCTGATGCCGCTCTATGTCGATCCCCCCGAAGCAAAACCCCCCGCTGCCGGTCTGAGGCCTGCGCCCCTGTGAGCAGTCCTGAAAAGGATTTCCAGTTAAAGACAATGGGGATCGAATGCGCGCCATTACTGGCCGCGCTTCATGAAGTCACGTTTCGCGGCGGTGAAGTCTGGGATGCAACTTCTTTTGCTGCCCTGCTTTCAGGTCAGGGCACGGAAGCCACGGTTGCCCTGATTGGTCACGACCCTGCCGGCTTCATTCTTTCGCGGACCGTTCTGGACGAAACGGAAATCCTTACTCTGGCCGTACATCCCGATTTCCGCTGCAGAGGCATTGGAAAGTCCTTGGTGCAGCATGTTCTGCAGAAGGGAAAAGTATTTCTTGAAGTAGCAGTCTGTAACAAACCGGCGGCTGTGCTGTACGAGAAATGCGGTTTTGTAAAAGCAGGGCTCCGTCGTGGTTATTACCGGGACGGGAGCGATGCCCAGGTGCTTGTTTCTAGCAACGTTTGACCGTCAAACAATAAAAATCCGGGCTCCCATTAACAGGTGAATCCGCCAGAATTATGTGCCCCAGTGCCTGCACGGATGCACGGACGTTCCTGCGTGTCTCTGTTCCGCGAAGCCGGACTTCAAGTCTCTGGCTGGAAGTCATGCCATCCAGTTTTGCCCGCACATATACTGTCGTCATCGGGCATGTTTTTTCGGTTATATCTATGAAAAATGTTTCATTTTCTGTCACGCACATGTTTCTTTCTTTTTATGCTTGAAGGAAGCAATTTATGACTGCTACATGCTCCCTCGCTCAAGGATGAAGGACTTAACTACAATGTCGCAAGAGACAAATGCTCCCGAACTGCATCAGCTGACTGCGCAGATCGTTACTGCCTACGTATCGAACAACGATATTCCGGCTGACGCTCTTCCGGCCCTGATCCGGTCCGTCCATGACTCTCTTGCAACGGTGAACGTTCCGGAAGAGGCTCCTGTTGAAAAGCCGGTGCCGGCCGTTTCGCCGCGCAAGTCGGTTTTCCCGGACTACATCATCTGCCTGGAAGACGGTAAGAAGCTGAAGCTGCTGCGCCGTCACCTCAAGACTGCCTACAACATGACGCCGCAGGAATACCGCGAGCGCTGGGGTCTGCCGCCGGAATATCCGATGGTTGCTCCCAACTATGCGAACCACCGCTCGTCGCTGGCCCGCAAGATCGGCCTCGGCCGTCGTCGCGAAGACTAAGTGCCATTTTCCCTGTCCGCGACCTCTTCATCCCCGCGGCAGGGAAAAGCCTGACAGGCTCCATAAATTGGACAAGACGCCTGTTTTTCGGCTAGGCCGCAGATATGGTCGCAGATACGAAACCCGCTGAGAGACGCGCCGGCCCAGGGAATCGGAAGGGCCCCTCTTCCCCTGTGCCGGATGATTCACACATTGCCCGCCTGTGTGTGGAAAGCGGACTGAAAATGACCGGCCAGAGACGGGTGATCGCCCATGTCCTGTCCGTTGCCGACGACCATCCGGACGTCGAGGAACTCTATCGCCGTGCTTCCGAGATCGACAGCCGCATCTCCGTTGCGACTGTCTATCGCACGGTCCGTCTGCTGGAAGAAAAAGGCATTCTCGAACGCCGTGACTTTGGTGGCGGGCGTGCGCGTTACGAGGCCAGTGACAGCGGCAACCACTATCATCTGATTGATGTGGACAGCGGCCGTGTCATCGAGTTTGAAGATGAAGAGCCGGTGCGTCTTCTGGCCCAGCTTGCCCAGCGTCTGGGATTTGATCTTGTCTCGCATCGTATCGAGCTGTTCGGCCGTCGCGCCGAACCCGATGACAGGAAAAAGTCCCTCCCAGAAAACAGGAACAAGAGCGGATCATGACCACCAAACCGGCTGGCGCACCTATTTCCGCTCCGGATAACGATACCGTCGCCCCAGTATCGGCTCCGGCCCCGCATTCGCTGACCAGCAGCGAGGAAACCCTGCGACAGATGGAGACGCTCTCCACCCTGTCCCTGAACCGCGAAGGCGGCTTTCAGGAACTGCGTGGTGGAACGCTGGGCGTACGGATTGCCGAAACGGCCGAAGAGCGCGACGCCGCACAGGCGCTGCGTTACCGCGTTTTCTTTGAAGAGCTCGGTGCCCACCCTGACGAACGCGCCTTCCGCACCAAGCGGGATGTGGACGAATTCGACGAGGCCGCCGATCACCTTCTGGTCATCGACCATGCCAAGGGCCCCGGCGCTGCCGGTGTCGTCGGCACCTACCGTCTGCTGCGCTCCGACGCCGCCGAGAAGGTTGGGCGTTTCTACACGTCCTCCGAATACGACATCTCGACTCTGACAGAGTTTCCGGGTCGGCTGCTTGAAGTCGGGCGTTCCTGCGTGGCGAAGGAATATCGTGGCCGCTCCGCGATGCAGCTCCTGTGGCGCGGTATTGCGTCCTACATCTTCCTGCACCGGATCGACGTGCTGTTCGGCTGTGGCAGCCTTCCGGGCACGGATCCGGACGCTCTGGCCGATCAGCTCACCTATATGCACCACAACCATCTGGCGCCTCCGGCCCTGCGCATCCGCGCGCTTCCGGACCGCTATGTGGAAATGCAGCGGACTGACCCGCATGTGCTGGACTATCGTGCCTGCCTCAACAAACTGCCTCCGCTGATCAAGGGCTATCTGCGTCTGGGTGGCTATGTCGGTGACGGTGCAGTTGTGGATGAGCAGTTCAACACCACGGATGTCGCCGTTCTGGTGAAGAGCGAACTTCTGGCGGACAAGTATTACCGCCATTACGAACGTCGCCTGCGCGACGCCCTCGACTGACAGTTTTTTCGCAGCCGGATCTTCAGAGTCCGGCTGTTTCCTGTTTCAGCCACTTCGTCAGCCGGACGGTTCCTTCATGATTTCGACGCTCCCTGTCCGCGGCTGGCGGCTTGCCGGACTGATGCTGCTCGCCGGTGGGCTGGCAGCCCTGTCTCTGCCTCCGGTGCATGCCCTGTTCCTGCTGCCCGTGGGACTGATGATCCTGTACCGCGTGTCCGAAGACGCGCGGTCTTGGAAACAGGCGGCCTGGTGCGGCTTCCTGTTCGGCATGGGATTCCACACGGTCGGGCTTTACTGGCTGACGAATGCCATCCTTACCCGTGTCCATGAATTCTGGTGGGTCGTCCCCTTCGCGTCCCCCGGCGTGGCGTTGCTGATCGCACCCTTCATCTGCGTCCCGGCAATGCTGTGCCGCGTGGTGCGTCCCGGCTGGCGGCGTGTGCTGATGTTCGCGGGAAGCTGGACCGTCATGGACATGGGCCGCGTCTTCATGTTCTCGGGATTTCCGTGGAACCCACTGGGAAGCGATCTGGAACTTCCGGGGTTTGCCGGAGACGTCATGATCCAGCCCGCAGCCATTCTGGGTGTGGACGGCCTGTCACTTGCTCTGGTGCTCGGCTCTCTCGCCCTGTTCCGTGGCAGACGCGCGGCTGTGACCGTGCTGGTTGTGTCCGTGCTCTGGATCGGTGTCGGGACATGGCGCCTGTCGTCCGCCACGCCCCTGAACATCACCAATCCCCGCGCCGTTCTGGTGCAGGGCAACGTGCCTGAAGCCGAAGTCATCAGCCATGCGGACGCGGTCAGCAATTTTCGCCGCTATCTGAGCCTGACGGCTCAAGGCGCGCAGAAAGCCTTCGCGGAGGGTGGTCGTCCGCCCGTGGTGATATGGCCGGAATCCGGCTTCCCCGGCCTGCTGGACGAGGACGAGCTTGCCCGGCAGATGATTGCCCGAGCCGCCGATGGCGCTCCGGCGCTGGTGGGTTCGGACCGGCAATCCGGCAAGGACTGGTTCAACAGCCTGATCGCCGTCGCCCCTGATGGCAGCATCGCGGCGATCTATGACAAGAGCCGTCTGGTCCCATTCGGCGAATACCAGCCCTGGATCCTGCCCTTTAACGTCCTGCCGGGCGTGCTGACTCCGGGGCCGGGCCTGAAGACATGGGACCTGCCGGGCATGGGGCGCGTGGGGCCGATGGTGTGCTACGAGATCATTTTCTCCGGTTCCGTCACGGCCCGCAATGACCGCCCGGACTGGCTCGTCACGATCTCGAATGACGCCTGGTACGGCAACAGCGCCGGTCCCCGCCAGCATCTCGCGACCGGACGGATGCGGGCCGTGGAAGAGGGGCTTCCGGTTGTTTTCGCCAACAATACCGGCATTTCCGCCATCTATGACGCGACCGGACATGAAACCGCCCGTCTGGGCTGGGGCCGGGCCGATGTGCTGGTCAGTGACATCCCGTCACCGCTCCCCCCGACCTTCTTTTCCCGCTTCGGCCGTGCCACGCCGCTTGCGCTTTCGTTCCTCTGCATGGTTCTGGCGCTCGTCCCCACGCAGCGGAAGAAGCGCGACTGGGACCTGGGGGTGTATAAAGGTTAACATTGACAATCCAGGGTTGTCTTATTAACCATTTACAGGTGTCAGAAAAAGAATCCTCCCCGGATCGCGCCCGCCCTGAATCCCGCAGTTCCGCTGCGGCCGGACCGGTGGATGTGCATGTCGGCAACCGCATCCGGCTGCGTCGCACGCTTATGGGGCTGTCGCAGGAAAAACTGGGCGAGGCTCTGGGACTGACCTTCCAGCAGATCCAGAAATACGAGCGCGGCGCCAATCGCGTGGGCGCCAGCCGTCTGTACGATCTGGCTCAGGTTCTGGACGTGCCGATCGGTTTCTTCTTCGATGATATGCAGGAGGCGCGCCCGTCCGCGCCGTCCAGCGCACCCCAGCCATTTTCCGGTTCTGCTCCGACGTTCAACCCGGCTTTTGGACAGACGCCCGCCGCACAGGCCCCTGTCACAGGGTTTGCCGAAACGCAGTCGGCATTCGGAGCCCCACTGCCACGTGCCCCGGCGGCACCGTCGCCGCGTTTGTTCGATCTTCCGGTGGATGAAGCCGCCCTGTTCAGCCGCCGCGAGACGGTCGATCTGGTGCGCTCCTATTACCGGATCCCGGACCCTGCGGTCCGCAAGCGGATGCTGGACCTCATCCGCTCCCTTGGCCCGGCGGACACCAAAACAGACTGAGCCTTATTCCCGGCGCAGGATGCTGTCGTTTACGAAGGATGCTAGCTTCCCGGCCTTGAAATCGGCCCGCAGACGGTCCTCATCATACTCGTCCCGGACCCAGTCCAGAAACGGCAGACGCCCTTCGGCTTCCTTCTGATAGCGCAGGAAAAATGCGTCCAGAATGCCCGTGCGCGAGCGGTTGAAATGCCCGAAGCGCCAGTGCAGCTGCCTCAGCGCATCCTGCGCCGTGCCGCCTTCAAACATCAGCACCAGCCCCGACGCCAGCCCGGCCCGGTCCGCGCCGGACTTGCAGTGCATGAGCATGGGGAAGGCGAGTGTCTGGTACATGTCGTAAAAGCGCAGGATGCGGTCCCGGTGCGGCGCCCCCCGGCTCTCGAAAGCCATGTCCAGATGCGTCAGGCCCAGCTTGGCGCTGGCACCCCGCGACAGCGCATCTGAGCCGCATTTACGATGCCCGCGCAGGTTCACGAGCGTCTTCAGATGCAGGCGTCGTGTCAGGCTGCGCAGACGTGCAGGCGTGGGATGGTTGCAGCGCCAGACCTTGCCCGGCACGACGGGGGCGAGATTGGTCCAGCCCACCCGGAAGATGGAGTGGTCCACGAAGAGACTGTCCCACCAGGCGCGGCGCCGCGCGGCGGGAGACGTGATCCGGCCTTCGAACATGGTGAATGCATCCTTGCTGGACATGCCGCTCGGGAGGGGCGGGCGACGGGAAGAACGCGCTGTGTCCCATCCCGCAAAGGGATGCGTCAACCGCCGAAAAGTGCTATATTGCGTCTCATGCGCTTCGTTTCCCCTTTCCTCATGCTCTCGTTTCTCGCCACGGCGGGATGCGGGTCCATGTTCAGCGGGCCTGCGCCAGACATGGTCGCCCTCCCGCCACCAGGTGCTGCGCCCGGTCACCATTCTCACAGCAGCAGCAGTCACCACCATCAGGGCAGTGGCGTATCCTATGCCGATGATGCGCCTGTGATGGCCATGCCCCCCGGCGCGGAAAGCCCCACATCGCCTTCGCATGATACGGCCAGCGGCCCGTCCATGGGTGGCATGTCCTTCGGTGGCCAGGGTGGTTCTGCGGACATTACACCGCACCCGGCAACGCCCGATACGGAAGTGTCTTACGGGAAAAACAACACGCCTGACTGACCGGCAGTCCATCAGCGTCTCTTCATGATTGCGTAACTATTGGCGTGGTAGGGAATCTGTCCTGAACACGCGCCAAATCCACGCTCTGGAGACCCTGACTATGACTGAGCAGGTCAAGGCAGATATTGCCGAACGACTGCTTTTTCTTGGCATCGGCGCCGCTGAGAAAGCCCATCTGGCCAGAATCCGTCCGCAGGCGCTGCGGGTTCTGGGTTCTGCACTCGACCGCTTTTATGGCCGCATTCTCCAGACGCCGGCCCTGAACAGGTTCTTTGCCAACGAGCAGCATCGCAGCGGTGCCCGGAGCCAGCAGGAAAAGCACTGGCGCCGCATTCTTGATGGCGATTTTGGTGCCGATTATGTCGAGAGCACTCGCGCCATCGGCAATACCCATGCCCGCATCGGTCTCAAGCCGCAGTGGTATGTCGGCGGCTATGCGCTCCTGATCGAGGGCATGGTAACGGATCTGCTCCGTCAGTACTGGCCGGAACCGCGTCGCAGTTTTATGGACCGCCTTCTGCGACGCCCGGCTCAGGGAACCTCTGCCGAGGAGGCTGCCTCGCAGATCGGCCTGCTCATCCGCTGTGGCCTTCTGGACATGGAGCTGGGTCTTGAGACCTATACCCAGAACCTGGACGTGCGCGAGCGGTCACGGGCGGAGGGTGAGCGGATCCAGAGTCTCGCTGCGCTTTCGGATGCACTGGCCGAGGCACTGGATCGCATGGCGGGCGGCGACCTGGTTCAACAGATTGATCCAGCGCTGGAAAATGGCTCAACCCGCATGAGCGCCGCCTTCCACCGTGCCTGTGAAGGGCTTGGCCAGATTGTCCATGCCGTGCGGGAAACGTCAGGGGTTGTGGAACAACGCGCGCGCGAAATCAGCGGCTCGACAGAGGATATCACCTGCCGTATCGCCGAACAGGTCGATGCGCTGGCAGCCGTGGCGCGCAACATCACGGAGTTGACGTCCTCGGTCAAGGAAGTCGCTGACGAGGCCCGTCAGGCCGATACAACGGTGGCCGACTGCTGTCAGGAGACCGAGCAGGGCCGTGATATTGTCGGCAAGACGGTTGAGGCCATGGCCAAGATCTCGTCGTCGTCCAACCGGATCGTCCAGATCATCGGCGTGATCGACGAGATCGCGTTCCAGACCAATCTTCTGGCGCTCAATGCCGGTGTTGAAGCAGCCCATGCCGGCGATGCGGGACGTGGATTTGCGGTTGTCGCTCAGGAAATCCGGGCTCTGGCCCAGCGGTCTGCCACGGCCGCCAAGGAAATCAAGTCGCTGATCGCCAGCAGCATGGAAGACGTGCAGCGCGGCGTGCAGATGGTCGACGAAACCGGAACGGCACTGGGGAATATCAGCACTTCTGTGGAGCGTCTTGGAACGGCCGTGGGGCAGATTGCTTCGGGAGCCGAGGCGCAGGCGAAACGCATCATGGACATCAATGCCAGCACAACGCAGCTTGAGTGCGTGACCAAGAGCAATGCATCGATCGTTCATCAGACCAGCAGCGCAAGCCAAAAACTGGTCGGAGATGCCGGCGAACTGACCCGGGTCGTGCGGAACTTCAAGGTCCGTAAAAGACCGTCACGGTCGTCGCAGCGGATTGCGCCGCTACCCGCTCAGAGAACGCCTTCTCCGACCGGGGCCGCGGAAACGGTCTGATTTCTTCGAAAGATCAGCCTTCGATCTGACGGGCTTCCTCGGGCAGCATGATCGGAATACCGTCCCGGATCGGGAAGGCGAGCTTCGCCCGGGGGCTGATAAGCTCCTGGGTGTCGCGGTCATAGGTCAGCGGGCCTTTGGTGACCGGACAGACCAGAAGAGACAGGAGGCGGGGGTCGAGTTCTGTGTTCATGACTAATCCATGCCTCTCTCAAGCAGATCCAGCAAGAGCCCGGCACGCTCATCGAGCGTCATGGCTTCCAGAAGAGACTGTTTTTCCACCGGCGTGAACGGGACAAGCATTGGCAGGACGACCAGCAGCGTCTCATCATCCATATCCTCGATCAGCGGCCAGCTTGCCTGAAGGTCGCGTGAGTCGAGATAGGTTTTCAGACCTTCCAGCAGCAGGTCACGGTTGATCGGCAGCGGATCTTCTTCAACGAGATCGGCGGCAAATGGTGTCGCGTCGATGACGCCCTCCCGCCAGCCGCGATCCGTCTGGCTCTCGCGGATCAGGCGGAAGCGGGAAATGCCGAGGAGGGTGACAGTAAACGTCCCATCCACATTTTCAGCGAATTCCGTAATGCGGCCCAGCGTTCCGGTCCGGTAGAGCAGGGAATGCTCGTCCGTGTCCGGGTCCATGAGGGGCTGGATTACGCCGATCATCCTGCGTCCTGCCAGTACGTCCTCAAGGAGCGCCACATAAGGCGCCTCAAAGACCATCAGGGGCAGATGCCCGCCTGGCAGAAGCAGTGCCCCTGATAGCGGAAACAGACCAACGCGTGGCGGAATATCCGCAAGCGTGAGTTCCGTCAGCGGTGGAGCGCGGCGAGGCAACTCGTTGGACAGAAAGTCGGGCGATTCAGTCATCGGCTCACGAAAACAGAAGGGAGGAGAGTTTGCGTCGTGCGGTCAGCGTATCAGGATCCGTATGTCCCCATGCTTCGAAAAAGCGCAGAAGCTCCGTTTTGGCCGCACCATCATTCCAGTTGCGGTCCCTGCGGAGGATGTCCAGCAGGGTGTCGGCCGCTTCCGCCCGCTGGCCTGCGCCATTGAGCGCGGCCGCCAGTTTGAGGCGCAGATCGAAATCGTCGGGTGCAGCCGCGCTCTGCTGACGCAGCGTGTCGAGTTCGGACGCGGCTTTTTCGCCCTCGGTATAGAGTGCCAGCGCAGCACGGGCCCCGGTGATCTCGGGATGGGCGTCCAGTTTCGTCGGGACCTGGGCAGAGGCATCCGCAGCCGCTTCCGGCTCCTTCAGGGCTATGAGCGCGCGGATCATGCCGCCCCAGGCTTCCGGACTTTCAGGCTCGGCTTCCAGAAGCTGCGAGAAGAGGCCAGCCGCCTGATCCGCGTGTCCGTCGGATAGCGCCTGACGGGCAGCCGACAGGATTTCGGTGGCAGGCATGACGTCACCGGCGAGCTTGAGAAGCGACTCCACAAACCGGCGGATTTCGCTTTCCGGCTGGGCACCCTGGAAAAGATCGAGCACCTGACCTTTCCAGAAGGCCACCACGACGGGAATGGACTGAAGCGGCAGACCCAGCTGTCCAAGCTGTGCGGCGAGGGCCTTGTTGGCCTCCACGTCCACCTTGACGAGCCGGACGCGGCCCCCGGCGGCACGAACGACCTTTTCAAGAACGGGGGTGAGCTGCTTGCACGGGCCGCACCACGGCGCCCAGAAATCGACCAGAACCGGGATTGTCCGGCTGGCTTCCACGACGTCTGCCATGAAGCTGGACTGATCGGCGTCAATGATCGTGGCGGTTCCATTGGCAGGCGCGCCTGCGGGGGATTGGCCAATCAGGTGTTCGTCGAATGTGCTGCTCATGGGGTCAGAACCGTTCGCTGGGAAGAAAAGTTACCTGAAAGATCGGGTGCACAGGAGCCGTGTGCAAGTCCGTAAGCTGTCACCATGGTTATGGAACAGGATATTGCGCTGGAAATGAAAAATCCCTCTTGCGCGATGGCTCTGATTCGGTCATAAGCCCCTCCACGGAGTGCGGGCGTAGCTCAGGGGTAGAGCACAACCTTGCCAAGGTTGGGGTCGTGGGTTCGAATCCCATCGCCCGCTCCATCGAAAAAGGCACCTTCGGGTGCCTTTTTTCGTTTCCGGTATTTTTTCGAACAGGTCTTGGACGTCCCGTCTGAACTGTGACGCCGCTACGGCATTTTCCCCTCTTGCACGCCGCTCAGGATTCGGTCATAAGCCGTCCCACGGAGTGCGGGCGTAGCTCAGGGGTAGAGCACAACCTTGCCAAGGTTGGGGTCGTGGGTTCGAATCCCATCGCCCGCTCCAGTGACATTTCCAGAATACTGAAAATCATGGGTCAGCCTTTTTAGGAAGGCTTTCTGCTGCCCGGGAATCTGCGCCGGCTGCATGTCCAGGCACGGATCGTCATATGGATTGTGTTGAATGCCCCGCTATCGGGCGGCCATCTTGTCCGTGCAATTTCCTGCAGTGACTTCAGACACATCATGATCCGGTGACGGCGCTCAGCCTGTTTGTGCCGCGCGTTGTAGTCCGGGACTCCGTCAGCAAACGGCGGGTTGGACCGCTGCACTGGGAATGTCCGGGAAGCTGCGTGTGAGGCAGTGCTTCCCGGATAACGTTGTAACTCAGAAGAACTGGATGTGGCTCTTGAAGCCGAGCATCGCAGCGTCCTTGAGGGATTTCTGCGCGCCGGGGCGGAAGAAGTACTGGAAGTCCGGTGCGAAGGTAATGCCGCGAAGCACATGGATGCGGTAGGTCGCTTCAAGCACTTCGCCAAATGTCTGCGGCGTCAGGGACCCGGCCATGAGGGGCAGTCCGTACATGGCCTGCAGACGTTCCGTGGCCGTGGCATTCTTGGAAACGCGCACATAGGTGAAGTTGATACCGATCGTATCCAGCGGGCGGGATGCCCAGAATCCGCTGTCGATCAGACCTGCGGAATACTGCTGTGCCCTGAGCTGGGTGCGGGGGCTGTTGGCATACATGCCGCCCAGCAGGATCAGGCCTGCATCAGCATTGCCCTTGACGCGATGGCGCCAGACCATCTGGTCCGCCAGGGCCCAGGCCGACCATGAATAGTTCAGGGTGCGGGCGGGGTTTCCGGTCAGAACATAGGGCTGTCCGTTTGCGTCGTAATAGTTGTCCTTGTGGGGCGCGTTGTCGATCGCATAGCCGACCTTGTAATGGCCGGGCAGCTTGTCTTTGCCGAACAGCGGCTCCCAGCCGGCTTCCATCGGGATGGCTTCGCCGTGGATGTCCGCGCCGTTGAACTTGAAGCCCGTACGGTACTGCACGTTGTTGTAAATACCCGCCTGCGAGAAATAGACGCCGGTCTGGATATAGGTGCTGGTGGTCGGACGTGTCCGCACGCGGAAGGCCCAGCTGGCATCCGGATAGGACGAATGGGTGATGTTGTCGGAAGACGCTTTGGGGTTTCCGCAGAACGCGTTGTTCTGGAAGGTGCAGTAGAGCGGGCTGGCCGAGAAATCGTTCAGCAGCGGAATACGGCCGCCCGCCAGGTCCACACGGCCCTTGGCAATGGTCTCTTCCGCATAGGCGTAAACGAGATGGACGACCACATTGCCGCCGGCACCGTAGATTTCGGAGCTCGGGTTGAGGTTGTCACCAAACATGCGGCTGGCGGGGATGCCGTACCGGCCGACGACAAGCGCATGGGTCGAGAAGCCGCGCACATTGGCGAGCTTTTCCCAGTCGATGTCGTTCTCAAGGCTGTACTGGCCGGCATTGCTGCTGCCCTGACGCAGGCCATAGCCCGGGGTCGGGCTGGTGATGGCGCCCGAAAATTCGTTGGTCGTATCCATCATGATGGCCACGCCACGATCCCGCAGCCAGGTGTTCCAGCCGAACGGATCGGTCAGGATGGCTTCCGGATGCGGTAGGGGCGGGACCCATTCATTGCCGAAATAGATCTGGTTCAGCGGCGTGTTGACGCGCTCGCTGGGGAGTTCGGAGTTTTCGGAAGGCCAGACAACCGACGTGCTGGCCTGCTGCGGGGCCGTGACCTGGATCTGGGTGATCTTCTTGTCAGGGCTGTAGCTCTGGGCTGTTGAGGGCGCCAGGCTCACACTGGAGCCCGTGCCGGAGGTCGAGGAGGACTGTGCGGTGCCGTTCTGGGCCGTGGTGCTTGTGGCTCCAAGGCTCTGGGCAATTGCGCAGGACGGAAGAAACGTGACCAGGCAGAGAGCTGCGTGGATATGGACTCGAGACAAGCCGCTGATTCCTTGGAAAGCAGGTTAGCATCGCCGCGATAACACACATTTACCGGTAAAGATCATAAAATAATGTTACTTGTATCATTATAGATCACAAATAGATGTGATAATGAACAAAAAAGCCCCTGTCTTCCGAAGGAGACAGGGGCTTTAGACGGAAAAAACCGTCGATTACTTGGCGGCGTCGCGCGCTGCCATGATGACTTCGCCTGCTGCGGCCTTGTCGGCCCAGCCCGTCACCTTGACCCACTTGTTGGGCTCGAGATCCTTGTAACGCTCGAAGAAATGCGTGATCGCCTTCTTCGTGATCTCCGGCAGGTCGTCCACGGAATGCACGTTGGTGAACTGCGGATGCACCTTGTCGTGCGGGACGCAGATGATCTTCTCGTCCTGTCCGCTCTCGTCTTCCATCTTCAGCATGCCGATCGGACGGGCACGGATCACGGAGCCCGGCACAACGGCGGCAGGCGTCAGGACAAGGGCGTCGGCCGGATCGCCATCGGCGGCCAGCGTGCCCGGAATGAAGCCGTAAGCGGCCGGATAGGCCATCGGCGTGAAGAGGAAACGGTCAACGATGAGCGCACCGCTGTCCTTGTCCACTTCGTACTTCACCTGCGAACCCTGCGGGATTTCGATGACGACATTGATGTCGTTGGGCAGGTCCTTGCCGGGCGAGATCTTGGAAACGTCCATGATGTTCATGTCCTGAACTGTTTGGAGAGGCGGGGATATTACCGGCGCCCGTGGCCTCTGCCCAGAGTGGAAAGGGGAGAAGTCCGGCCCGGTCGTATGAAGTGGGCATAAAAAAACTCCCCATACCGTCCGGCATGGGGAGCTTTCGAAGATCCGGTCCCTGCGAAAGGGGTTCAGAGCATCGGCTGTGCGGCCTTGACGGCGGCATGACAGGCGGCGCGGCGGTCGTCTTCGTTCGTGTAGGCCACGAGGTAGTAGCGCTTGCCGTTGCTGTCGAAATAACCGGCGGAACCAAGGGCGTAGTCGAAGTTGCCGACTGTCTGCTCGGTTGCCTTGTACTTCTCGCTCAGTCCGTAAAGGACGGGATTGCCCTCGTCATAGGACACGTACTGCTGCTCGACGCAGTAGTTCATGATGCCGGCAAGGTTGGTGGGCGACACGCCCGTGAAGTCCTTGCCGGGCGTACCCTGGACGGCCGGCGGAGGCGGGGGGGACTGTTCCTGTGCCATGGCAGCCTGGGAAGCCAGACCCAGCCCGAGGGCGAGGCCGAGGACGGGCACGATACGACGAAACATCACGGTATCCTTAGTTCTGAAACCCTGTCGTCCGCGGTCACCCGCGGCTGAAACCGAAACATTCCCCCGTTTTCCGCAAAAGGGAAGTGTGTTTCAGAACATTTCTTCGTGATCAGTTCGTGAGAATTGTGTCAGGCCGGACTCAGCCTGTGGATTCCAGTTCGGCCGGGCTGACCGAAGGATCGAAATACGGGCTGCTGGCATCAAAGAAAACGCGGTTTGTGTCCAGTTCGGTGGCGATGACGTCCAGACTGGTCAGCGCTGCGATCAGGACGAAACGCTCGCGGGGGCGGGATTCGGCACGCTCGCAGGTCCGCAGGCGGAGAATCGCGAGTTTCGTGGCCCGGAGTGTCCGGCCGTAATGCCCGTGATAGCGCCCGCTGAAATGGCTCATTCGCCCCATGACAAGCGCGAGCGCCTGCCGTGCATCGGCGCTCAGACGGGTGTCACGCTGGATAGCCTGAAGGCGCAGGAGGTTGAGCATGACACGCATCCCCGACAGGATGCCGGTGAGATAGGCCTGGATGACAGGTGAGGGTGTCGAACCGGAATTGGTCATGAGGCGGACGAAGCGGTCCACGTTGCGCGAAACCACGCTGTCCACCGTTTCCTGCGCGTGGCCATCGGCAATGCGGTGCAGATCCCGCAGGATATGTTCGCGCATGGTCCAGCGCTGATGGGCGGGATCATAAGGCAGGAAAACGCGGTACATCCATGAGGCGTAGAGCAGGCCCAGCACCAGCGGCAGGGCGGTATTGAAATAGACGATTTCGTCTGTCTTTGCCTGATTGGATGGGCCGACGAGGATGGGCAGGAACAGGTTGTAGGAGACGGCCGGAAGGGTCAGCGGCGGATAGGCAAAGGCCAGACCACCGAGCATCATCGCCAGTCCGGACCACATGCCGAGCATCTCGAATGTCGTGGATTTGCCCATCAGGGCCAGGTTGAGCACGCCAGCTGCGATAACCGCACAGCAGGCGCCGCGCAGGAAGGCCTGTGTGGCGAGTGCCGGGCGCTCCAGCGTGGAGAACAGGCTGCACACGATGCAGACGAACATGATGAAGGTCAGTCCGCTGGGCCAGGCGGTGCAGATCCAGATCAGGCCCGCGCCAAAGACCGTAACGGAGGAGCGCAGGCTGTTGGTGATGGCCTGCTGCCAGTCGCGATAGGAGCGGATTGGCGAATGGAAATGGTCATGGGGCTGCGGATGGCGGCTGGCCTCGAACTGGGTCAGGGCCATGCGGAGTGCATCAATCAGTTCGACGAGAGCCTGCTGAAGCATGCCGTGGCGCAGAACGGCCGCGCGCGCCGTATCGTCCGGCTGGGCGGTGCTGAAATCCGAGACGACCTTCTGGCGGCACTGACGGCGCAGGGCCAGCAGATCCGACAGGATATTGTCCATGGGTTCCGTCCCCTCCAGCCGGGCCGGGAGTTTCAGGAAAATATCGCGGATGGCATCGGCTTCCTGTCGGAACATGTCGTCCTGACTGAGGGGTAGGCGCATGAGCGTGGCGAGATCGAGCGCGCGGGCAAGAAGCACCGCGATGTCCGCCAGCGCCGCGCGGGCGTGGTCACCGGCATGGTCGCGGCGGCCGAGTTCGACTTCCGCGAATTCCACCTGATCGCCGAGCGTCGTGATCTGGGTGAAGATGGCCTGCACGTTCTGCATCGCCCCTTCCTTGCCGATGAGGATGCCGGCAATAGCGGTCAGGGCGGGCTTGAGCGTATCCTCGAACGTGCTGGCGAGCTGGTGGCGCGTACGTTTGGTCAGGCCAAGCTGGAACAGGCCGGAAATCGACGCTTCCAGCACGATGCCAAGAAGGATGTAGGTGGCGCGTGACATCGCGATGGCGAAGATGTGGTGCGGGTCCGCAATGCCGTCGAGCGAGACGATGGCGTAGGTAAAGCCCGAGGCGCGCATGCCATGGATGCGGTAATTTGTCATCGACGCCGGACCGGGCATGAACGTGCCGATCATGCAGAACGTGCCAATCCCGACCGCCAGCAGGAGGATGAACATCAGCGGCGCCTGCGGGAAGGCCGCGACCAGCGCAATGCCGCTGATGACGCCGACGATCATGCCGAACAGGTGCCATTTGGCCTTCGCAAGGCTGCGTCCGCGCGTGCCCTGCGCCACCATCCAGACGGTTAGCGCGGCCCATTGCGGGCTGCCGAGTTCCATCCACAGCGCGATGCCAAGGGCCAGGAGGGACGTGCAGGTGGTGCGGAGCGCATATCCGGCCATGACCGGATCGGGGGCATAGAGCCATCGCAGTTTGCGAATGAGTGCGACCGGCCCGGTCTGTATCATGCCAGATGACAACCGCTTGGTCTCTGTGCGGTATTTGCAGGCATCGGACATCCCTTCGGGCAATACAGACCAGTGAGGCCATCTCGCAACGGCAGCAAAGGTCGCCTGAACGGCCTTTCGGGAACGGGAAGGCGTGACACACTAACTTAAAAAGACACATTCCACCATGTCGGCCCTTGCAAAAAGACCCGAGTTGGGCGATTTCGGACTGCACCCGCGCGCCTGTAGCTCAATTGGTTAGAGCCGGCCGCTCATAACGGCTTGGTTGGGGGTTCGAGTCCCTCCGGGCGCACGGTGTGCCGACCTGATTCATGCGGAATTCCTGTTCCGCTTCTTCCCCGCCCATCCACCGATCGAGGAGACCTCCCATGGCCGCCTACCAGTACGTCTATGTCATGAAGGACCTTACCAAGGCCTATCCGGGTGGGCGTGAAGTCTTCAAGGGCATCACCCTGTCCTTCCTGCCGGGTGTGAAGATCGGTGTCCTTGGTGTGAACGGCGCGGGTAAGTCCACGCTGCTCAAGATCATGGCCGGCATCGAGAAGGAATATGGCGGTGAAGCCTGGGCTGCCGAAGGTGCGCGCATCGGCTATCTGGAGCAGGAGCCGAAGCTCGACGAGAGCCTGACAGTCGGCGAGAACGTCGCCCAAGGCTTCGGTGAGCTGAAGAAGGCCGTGGACCGCTTCAACGAGATCTCGATGAAGTTCGCCGAGCCGATGTCCGATGACGAGATGACGGCGCTTCTGGCCGAGCAGGCTGATCTTCAGGAGAAGATCGATGCAGGCGACGGCTGGGAGCTGGACCGCAAGCTCGAAATCGCGCTCGACGCCCTGCGCTGCCCGTCCGCCGACAGCCCGGTGACGAATCTTTCGGGTGGTGAGAAGCGCCGCGTGGCCCTGTGCCGCCTGCTGCTCGAAAAGCCCGACATCCTGCTGCTCGATGAGCCGACCAACCATCTCGACGCCGAGAGCGTGAGCTGGCTCGAAAAGACGCTGCGTGACTATGCAGGCACCGTCATGGTCATCACCCATGACCGTTACTTCCTCGACAACGTCACCAACTGGATCCTCGAAATCGAGCGTGGCCGCGGCTATCCGTTCGAAGGCAACTACTCGTCCTGGCTGACCCAGAAGCGCAAGCGCCTGGCCCAGGAAGAGAAGGAAGAAAGCTCCCGCCAGCGTGCCCTGGCCGCCGAGCAGGAGTGGATTTCCAGCTCGCCCAAGGCCCGTCAGGCCAAGAGCAAGGCCCGTATCACGAAGTATGAGGAAATGCTGGCCGCCAATGCCGAGAAGGCTGGCGGCACGGCAGACATCGTCATCACGCCGGGCCCGCGTCTGGGTGGTACGGTCATCGAGGCCGAGAACCTCACGAAGGGCTTCGGCGATCGTCTGCTGATCGACAATCTCAGCTTCAAGCTGCCGCCGGGCGGCATCGTGGGTGTGATCGGGCCGAACGGTGCGGGCAAGTCCACGCTGTTCAAAATGATTACCGGCGACGACAAGCCCGACAGCGGATCGCTCAAGATCGGCGAGACGGTGAAGCTGGGTTACGTGGACCAGTCCCGCAATACGCTCGATGACAACAAGACGGTCTGGGAAGAAATTTCCGGCGGTACGGACGTCATCCAGCTTGGCAAGCGCACGGTTCCGTCGCGGGCCTATGTGGGCGCGTTCAACTTCAAGGGCTCCGACCAGCAGAAGCGCGTGGGCGTCCTGTCCGGTGGTGAGCGTAACCGCGTCCATCTGGCCAAGATGCTCAAGCAGGACAGCAATGTCATCCTGCTTGACGAACCGACCAACGATCTTGACGTCGATACGCTGCGTGCCCTCGAAGACGCTCTGGCGGAATTCGCAGGCTGCGCCGTGATCATCACCCATGACCGCTGGTTCCTCGACCGTCTGGCCACGCATATCCTCGCTTTCGAGGGCGACAGCCATGTCGAGTGGTTCGAAGGCAACTTCCAGGACTACGAAGCGGACAAGCGTCGCCGTCTGGGCCCGGATGCGACCGAGCCCGGCCGTATCAAGTATCGCCCGCTGGCCCGCTGATCCGGCGTTTTACCCTCGGTGGGCGGGATATCCCGTTCGCTGGGGGTCTATGCTGAAGGCCCGGGGAGAGCTGCGTGCTGGGGCGTGAAATCCGTACCGCCCGGCTTGTTCTGACTCCGGTCAACTGGCCGGACCTCGAAGACATGGTGGCGCTCAAGGGCAATGCCGGAGCGTTCGCGCGGATGCTGGGCGGTGTCCGTAACCGCACCACGACCGAACAGGAAATGGCGGAGGACGTCAGTTTCTGGGCCAGACGTGGTGTCGGGATTTTTGCCATCCGCGAAAACGGCCGCTTCGTCGGCATTACGGGCGTGCATGAACGCCCCGATGGACGCGGTCTCGGACTGCGCTTTTCCATTTTCCCGTGGGCCGCCGGTCGAGGTATTGCCCGCGAAGCCGCCGCAGCCGCTTTGCGCTATGTGCTCGATAGTGGCGAGAAGCGGATTGTTGCCGTCACACGGGAAGACAATCTGGCCTCCCGCACGGTTCTGGGCAGTCTGGGACTGCGCCACACCACCACCTTCGATCGCGATGGTGACACGATGTTCCTCTACGAAATCACGGCGGACTGACGCGACTCTGGTTCTTGCGGGGCCGCAGGACATGCAGGGACGGGAAGCCTTCGACCGGCATGTACATGGTCGCCAGCCTCTCCTTGATACAGGCGAAGAACGGCCGGACGGTGAGGGACGTGGGATCAGTCTCCGGCGTGTAGACGATCAGCGGCGGAGGGTCTGTCAGCAGCTTCTGGCACAGATCATGAGGATAGCCCGGGACCGGATGCCGGGCATAAACCGCATCCCAGGGCAGATACTCGTAATAGCCGTATGGGGGACGCCGGTCCGCCATCCAGTAGAACTCCGGCATGTATGGCAGCATCAGGATGGGTTGTCCGGGTGGGACAAGGGATCGGACCTTGAGGCTGATGGCATCGTCAATCGGCTGATAGATCGTGTAGGGCGGTTTGTGCGTGCTTTCGTGATAGGTCCAGTTGAAAGGGGTATTGGTCGCAAGATGGCTGCTGCCCCAGAACACCAGAACCATCCCGATAGCGCCAGCCAGAGCGCTGCGTGACAGCATCCGGCTGCTGTCTGCCTGTCGTTCAGGACATCCCCCGAGAGCCAATCCTGCAAGCGCGAAGGCCATAATGAGGGTCTGGCCATCCTTGAAACCGGCCGCAGCCCGGGCATTGAGGAGGAGGATGCCCGCAAATCCGATCAGGATGGCCATCCGGTTTCGGTTAGGGCGCCTGTACAGCAGCATCGGGAGCGATGCGGCGAGGATGAGATGGGCGAGGGTGGGATAGAACTCTTCCCCCCGAAATGAGGGCACGAGAGACACCAGAAAAGTTTTGGGTCCGAAGTGGATGAACGGAGCGTAGGCGATCTGGTTGAAGAGGATATGGAAGACCACGAAGCTTCCGAAATCCGAATAGCGCCAGAACCAGAGGCCAAGCAGCAGAACGGTGAGGACGGCGCCTCCCGCAAACGCCTTGATAGCCCTGCCTCCCTGCTCCCGTGCGAGAAGCCAGAGAGCCGGTATCACGATCAGAAACATGCCCGGACCATAGGCATAGGCGCAGCCCAGGATCAGGATCAGGCACATGCCTGCAAGTGCCGAGGAAAGAACTGAGGGCGTTTTTCCAAACCATACAGGCACCACGAACAGCGCCAGCAGGCAGACCGCCAGAAACCCGGCCACCGGGTAAAAACTGATCATGTAAAAGGCGTCCATCAGCCAGTAGGACGCGACCCCTCCGATGAAAACCGTGCTGGCGAGAACACGGTGACGGACGTCGGACAGGGCGGATGTTACGCTGAGGCAGGTTGCTGCCATGAGGGCCAGTGCAGGCAGGAACAGCCTTGCGCCCTGCGGAAAATGCCAGCCGAACAGGGCACCATAGAGTTGGGACAGCATGAAGATGACCGGCCCGTGCGAGTCCACATACGAGACGTAGAGCCGGCCCCCCTCATTCAGCATCCGCCCGCCCAGCAGATGCTCGCCCTCATCGCAGAATGACAGAAACCACAGGCCTTTCCGGCAGGCCCATCCGAAGAACGTCAGACAGGACAGAACGAAGGCCAACAGGATAACGACCTGAAAACCGAAACCGGATACAAAAACGGACGGCTTCCGCAGGGAAAGCCGTCCGTTTCGGGACATCACGGTTTCAGAAACCGTGTCTTACTGGTGGTGGGTCAGCTGACGCTCGAGGGCGGCGTTCAGCGCATCGACGTCGCCGTTATGGCGGGCCAGATAGGAGCTGTAATCGCCACGCTGGTTCATGCGCAGGCTGGCCCCTTCGCCATACATGTCCACGACCTTGGGCGGGTTGCCCCCGATGATCAACTGCATGTTGACTTCCGGCTGGCCCGGACGGTCGATCAGCGCGTTGACGCGCTCGCCTTCCGGCGTCGAGGTCGTCGTCGTGACGCGGAAGCTCACGCCCTGATAGTTGCCGATCTGGTCCGTGATGGTGTTGACCAGCACCTGATCGAACAGGGAAATGTACTTGTCACGCTGGGCCGGGGTGGCGGTGCGCCAGTACTTGCCGAGGCAGTAGCGGCCGATCCCGGTGATATCGACGTTCTCCTTGAGCAGGGGGAGAACCTCTTTCTTCTTTTCGTCCAGCGATTTGCCCGAATTGACAACGGTCGCCAGACGGCCGCCGAAGGAGTTCACGAAATCCGTCGCCGTGCTGGCGTGAGCGGCCCCCGTTGCGACGGCGAGGGAGACGACGGCACCAAGAACAGTGCGGCGCGAAAATACGTTGAACATGTCGTTGTCCTCAGTTGTACCAGTCAGGGGTGGTTGCGCGATCATCGCCCTTGATGGTGTCGATCTGGCTCTGACGGTTCTGCTGCCATGCACTCCGGATATAGGAGTACGGGTCCAGACTGTCCTGTTCAAGATGGTCAATCTGGTCGATGGAGCTGGCATAGCCTTCCATGGTCCCGGCCACGTTGTAAGCCCAGTTGAAGGTTAGCAGATCATAGCCGCGGGGCACATAGTTGATCGGCGTCAGGCCCTGGCTGATGCCATAGCCAATGCCGTCGCGGATGTTGGTCGGACCAACGAACGGGACGAACAGGTAAGGGCCGCTCTTCACGCCCCAGGTGCCCAGCGTCAGGCCCGGATCGGTTTCATGCTGCTTGTAGCCGACAAGGCTTGCCACATCGAAGAAACCGGCCACGCCCGCACTCATGTTGATCGCAAAGCGCATGAAGGCGTCTCCGGCGCGACGCGGCTTGCCCGCGCCGACATCAGAGAAGAACACTGAAGGCTCGCGCCAGGTTTCATTCACATTTGCAATGGAATGACGGACAGGCTTGGGAATGGCCCAGATCCAGGCCTTTCCGACCGGACGCAGGACCTTGTGATAGGCCCACATCTGGACGTTGTACATCTTGCGGTTGGCGGGTTCGTAAGGATCATTCGCGGCCTTGTAATCCGCAAGGTCGTCCGGATCTTTCGGAGGCGGATTCCGCAGCGAGCCACAGGCGCCGAGCGTCAGCAGGGCGAGCGCACCCGCAAGAGCCCTGCTGCGCCGCGACATACGACGCGAGCGCGTCCCCCGGATACTGTTTTCGTCCTGCCGAAAGTCCATAACCATCCTCAAAATGCCCTTCCCGGCCCTGCGCTCACGAAGAAGTCACAGGAAAACGGAAATTTTCATAATCCGTTCCCTGCAGGACTCCATGAAACCCGATCGGCCACGCGCCATCCGTCGCGGAAAACTGCGGAGGGACGTAGTCATAACGTATCCTCCGTTAGCCTGCATCCCTGTATGTCTGCAAATGCTGGCGGTTTGAAGAGGAGAACTGCTTTAGCGATCCAGATGCGTTCCGGTCGCTTTCTGCGCTTTGACCCCTGCGGTTTCTTGGGAGCACTGTGGCTTCAACTCAACACCCGGGAGTTTTTCAATGTCCAGATTCTTTGGCCCCAAGACCGCACTTCTCGTAACGGTTGCTGCGCTCTCCGTCAGCACAGGAGTGGCACAGGCCCGTCCCACTGTTGCAAGCCAGCCCTGGGGGAGCACGCCCGATGGCAAACCCGTCCGGATCGTGACGCTCAAAAACGGTCTCGGCACGACCGCCCGTGTCATCACCTATGGCGGCATCATTCAGTCGGTTGAGACCCCGGATCGTGCGGGCCATCCGCAGGACATCGTGCTCGGTTTTGATAACCTGAAGGGCTACACGGTCGATAGCGCGAAGGGCGGCCTGTTCTTCGGTGCCATCATCGGCCGCTATGCCAACCGTCTCGCCGGCGGCAACTTCCCCGTCGAAGGCAAGACCTACCATACGGATGTGACGGCTCCGCCGAATGCGCTGCATGGCGGCAGGAAGGGCTTCGACAAGAACGTCTGGACGATCGAAAAGACCGGCACCAACGCCAAGGGGGCGTATTTGACGCTTAAACTGGTTAGCCCGGACGGCGATCAGGGCTTCCCCGGCAAGCTGACGACCCATGTGACCTACACGCTTGGCACGGACAACGCCCTGTCGCTGCATTATGTCGCTACGACCGATGCGCCGACGGTTCTGAACCTGACGAATCACAGCTACTGGAACCTGAACGGCGAAGGCTCGGGCTCCATCGAGCCGGAAGTGCTTCAGATCAATGCGGATGGCTTCACGCCAACCGACGCCACGTCCATCCCGACCGGCCAGATCGCGCCTGTTGCCGGCACGCCGCTCGACTTCAGCAAGCCGACCGTCATCGGGGACCGTCTGCGCAGCAATGATCCGCAGATGATGTATGCCCGCGGCTATGACATGAACTGGGTCGTCAACGGGCCTTATGGTCAGGCACCGCGTCTGGCCGGCAAGATCTATGATCCGCGTTCGGGCCGGACCATGGAGATCCTGACGAACCAGCCGGGGCTTCAGGTCTATACGTCCAACTCGCTGGATGGCGGTTATGCCGGTGTGTCCGGTCATGCCTATCGTCAGGGCGATGCGATCGCCTTCGAGGCCGAGCACTATCCCGACAGCCCGAACCACCCGTCTTTCCCGACGACCGAGCTGAAGCCGGGCCAGACCTTCGATTACACGACGACGTTCAAATTCTCGAACCAGTAAAAAGCGGTTGGGTCCGGGGTGAAAGCTCCGGACCGGCTTTAAGTCGCTTCAGGCCGGCCGGGGCGTGGTACCCACGATCCTGGCCGGGTTGCCGACGGCGGTGGAATAGGCGGGCACATCTTCCAGCACCACCGAGGCGGCCCCGATCCGGGCATATTCACCGATAATGAGGCGGCCGAGGATCTTGGCGCCTGATCCGATCATGGCACCCCGGCGCACGATGGGATGACGGTTGCCGGTCAGTTTGCCCGTGCCTCCGAGCGTGACATCCTGAAACAGCGCAACGTCATCTTCGACGATGCTGGTCTCACCAATCACGATTCCGGTTCCATGATCGATGCTCAGTCGGCGACCGAGCCGGGCTGCGGGGTGGATGTCGATGGCGAAGAGTTCGTTGATCCGGCTCTGGAAATGATGGGCCAGATGCTGACGGCCCTTTGTCCAGAGGTGATGCGAAATCCGGTAGGCCTGAAGCGCCTGCCATCCCTTGAAGAACAGGAAGGGCGTGACAAGGTCCGGGCAGGCCGGGTCGCGGTCATAGGTCGCCAGAATGTCGGAGGCCGCCGTTTCCGCAATTTCGGGCTCCGCACTCAGGACCGAGGCGACGAGACGGGTGATCGTCGTCGCCGGGATGGAGCGGTCCGCCAGTTTCGTGCCCAGCAGGGAGGCCAGTGCGGACGGAAAGTCCGGATGATCGCCGATATTTGTGGAAAAGACATCCTGGATCAGCGGGTCATGGCAACTGCACGCCTGGGACTGCATGTCCTTCCAGAAGGCAGTAAGATCCGACGTTCTGTCCGGAACAGGGGCCTGTTCGGGCGCTCCCGTCATACGCCCATGGCCTTTCGCACAAAGGCCCGGCGCAGGGCAGGGAAGCGCTGGACGCCCGCGATGCCGATATCGCGCAGGCGGCGCAGAACGGGATTGTCATTGCCGAACAGGCGCTCGAGCGCATCCGTTGCGGCGAGCATGGCCATGTTGCCGGGGCGGGTGTTGCGCTGATAGCGGACCAGAAGCTCGCGGCTGCCCATATCCCTGCGGTTCCGGTGGGCCTCGATCAGCAGGTCTGCAAGAGAAATCACGTCCCGGAAACCGATATTCAGGCCTTGCCCTGCGATCGGATGGATGCCGTGTGCGGCGTCACCGGCGAGTGCCAGACGCGGGCCGATATAGCTTTGGGCGTACTGCGCCGAGAGCGGATAAATCCAGCGACGGCCGACGGGCGTGATTTCGCCCAGATCCTCGTTCGCCATACGGGCCTTGATCTCGCGCCCGAAGATTTCGTCCGGCAGGTCATGGAAACGCTGGGCGCGGCCTTCACCTTCGGTCCAGACAATGGCGGAGCGATGCGGGTGCTCGGCCGTGCCGGGCATGGGCAGGCGGGCGAACGGACCTTCCGGCAGGAAATATTCGAGCGCCACGCCATGATGCGGCTTTTCATGCGCGATGGTCGCGACGATGCCGTACTCGTTATAGGGAATCTTGGTCAGCCCGATCCGTGCCTGACGACGCAGCGGGGAGCGGCGTCCTTCCGCCGCCACGGCCAGCTTGGCTGTCACGGTCTTTCCGGAGGCCAGACGGATGGAGACATGATCCGGATGGAACGTGAAGCTCCCCAGATCCGGGGCATGGACATCGAGGCTGTCATACTGCGTCAGCGTCCGGTTGATTGCCAGACGCAGGTCCCGCGCCTCGACCATCCAGCCGAAGCTCTGGCCTTCGGGGGCGTCTTCCGGGCCGAAATGCAGCGTCAGCGGGGAGGGGGCCTCATGCGGGCGTCCGTCCGCCACGAGGATCTCATGGATCGGCTGGGCAACGCTGGTCAGATTGTCCCAGATTCCGGCATCCGCCAGCATCCGGCGGGAGCCTTCCGCGATGGCATAGGCCCGGCCATCCAGTGCGGGGTCTTCCATGCCTGGCAGGGCATTGCGGTCGATGAGCAGGACGCGCACGCCCTCTGCCGCCAGACGACACGCCAGCGTAGCGCCCACCGGGCCGGCACCGTTGATGCAGAGGTCGTAATGGGTTTTTTTCATCGTACTCATCTCCCTGCCCCTGTCCTACTCCTGCGGCGGTTTGAGCGGAAGGGGGCGGCGCGCGTTACCCCCCGGAGCGTGCCAGCCGCATCTGCATCAGCAGCAGGGCGGCCTGCTGGAATGACCGGTTCGGGTGGTCCTGGCAGTATTGACGGAAAAAATTCTGATCTTCCCTGATGCGTTCCGGTGTCAGGGAAAACGTCATGACCGATTTGCCGTCCTCGTACCGGGCGGCATTCACGGCTGTGACCAGACCAAGATACCACTGGTAGAACAGGACACTCTCCGATGTTTCGGAAGCCGCCATGGCCTTTGTGAATTTTTCACAGGGATTGCAGCCAATGCCGTAAGCCATCGGTTTCGGAAGCGCAGGAGGGCCGTTTTCGTCTACGACCAGCTTCCCGTTTTCATCCAGATCATAGCGTTCGCCGTTATCGCCTATGACGATCGCGTTCAGCCTGTGGCTGATCTGAACCATTTTGAGCATCTGGTACTCGTCTGGATATTTGTAGGTGATGTTGCCACCGCACCAGAAGAACCGCGTCCCCTGCGGTGTCTCTTCAGGTTTGGGATGGGCCAGCCACTCGGCATCACAGGTCGGGTACTTCCGTGGATCTCCCGAGGGGGCGAAGCAGAGTTCGTCATCACGCTGGATGACGTCAAACCATTCTTCCAGCGTCAGGCTGCGGCCCGGACGTCCTGTCCAGATGGGGTCCCGGGTAATACTGAGATCATAACCCATGAATGCTCCTGAAATCCGCAAACTATAGCGCTAAAGAAAGGCGGCGGGATGCACGGTTTTCAAAGTCAATCGTGATGCCGAAAGCGCCTGCGCCGGGAAAATTTCACCCAGGCTGCCATTGCTGTGCTTCACTGTCATCCTGCGGGAGAGACTTTTCTTCCGGTAATTTCGCATGACGGACGGATGGCAGGGAACAATTCATTCCCCCTGATGTTCTGTCCTGCGTCATCATGACCGTTCGCGGAAGAAAGGCCTGAGCCTCTGCCGCACATCTCCCTTTCCTGACAGCGTGCCGGGAAGGGGCAGATTTTGAATATGCAGGGGAAAGGGAACCGCACAGCGCATGATCGAACATTCCTACGTCAATTCCATGAGCCGGGTCGGGCATCTCCTGAGCTGGCTTCCCGCTCCGCTTGGTTCGATCCTTCTGCTGCTTCTGGCGGCGGGAATTGCGCTGCTGTTCAGCCGCGTCATCACGGAGGCCCTGCCACGGCTGCCGGGCCTGCGTCGCATCCAGTTCATTCATGCGATCATCGCGCGCCTGCGGACGACCATCCGCAACTTCCTGATGATCATCGCCGCCAGTGCCGCCCTTCAGGCCACGACCGGTTTTACGCCCGCGACGATGACCTTTCTGGAACAGGCGTTCCTGTGCCTGTTCATTCTCAATCTCGGCTTCGGCATCATCAAGACGTTTCGCCTGCTGACGGACCAGTATCTTAACCGCATCACGGCCAAGGAGCACACGGACGACATCACTGCGCGCTCGCACCAGACACAGATCCGTGTCCTGCGCCGGCTGATCGAGATCTCGTTCGGCGTGCTGACGGTCGCGTCCTCGCTGATGGTGTTCCACTCGGTGCAGAAATTCGGTGTGTCGCTGTTTGCGTCCGCCGGGGCCGCCTCCCTGATCGTTGGTTTGTCCGCCCGTCCGGCCCTGTCGAACCTGATTGCCGGTATCCAGATCGCCGTCACCCAGCCGATCCGCATGGAGGATATGCTGATCCTGAACGGGGACTGGGCCTGGGTTGAGGAAATCAACGCGACCTATGTCGTCCTGCGCACCTGGGACCGCCGCCGCTACATCGTGCCGATTTCGTACTTCCTTGAAAATCCGTTCCAGAACTGGACGCACAGTTCGCCGTCTCTGATCTGCTCGCTGTTCCTGTGGCTGGACTATCAGACCCCGGTCGAGCGCCTGCGGGAAATCTACTTCGAGGAACTCGCCAAGTGCCCGGACTGGGATCAGGACAAGACCTCCATCGGCTGCCAGATCGCGGATACCAACGCACAGGTCATTTCCATCCGTCTGATCGCGGGTGCGGCCGATGCGAACGGGATGTGGAATCTGGGCTGCGACATCCGCGAGCGCATGCTGCGCCGTCTGCGCACGGAAATGCCAGAATGCCTGCCGCGCGGACGGACCGCCATTGTCTCCGGGACGCCGGACCAGAGCCCCTGGCCGGACAATCTGGTCGCCCCGCCGGTCAACCGCCCGCAGGATGGCCCCTATCGCGGCCCGGACATGCCGGCTTCTCCGCCCGCAGCGATGCCCGGACGCTCCTGAGGAGAAGCGTTTGGGCAACAGGCTCATTCGTTCAGGGAAAATTCACTGAAAACGGCACGGCCGGACTGCCAATATCATTATGAGACTGGCATGATCTGGGGCATACTCTGATACAGATTGCCAGACCGCAACGAGGATATGCCGTTCGTGAAGCTCGTTACTGCCATCATCAAACCGTTCAAGCTTGATGACGTCCGCGAAGCCCTGACCCCGCTTGGGGTGCAGGGTCTCACTGTTACCGAGGTCAAGGGTTTTGGCCGCCAGAAAGGCCAGACGGAGATCTATCGCGGCGCCGAGTATCACGTCAGCTTCCTGCCCAAGCTCAAGATCGAGGTCGCCGTTTCCGACACGATCGCCGAGGACGTGATCGAGGCCATCATGACCGCAGCCCGCACCGGCAAGATTGGTGACGGCAAGATCATGGTCTCCAGCCTCGACCAGCTCATCCGCATCCGTACGGGAGAAACCGGCGAGGGCGCTCTCTGATGGCCGCCCCTGCGCTGAGGCGCTCCGTACTTTCCCTTGCAGCCGGTGTTGTTGCGCTGCCCGCCATCGCCCATGCCGCTCCGGCCGCTGCCCCCATTGATACGGGTGACACGGCCTGGATGCTCGTCAGCACGGCCTTTGTCCTGATGATGACTATCCCCGGCCTGGCGCTGTTCTATGGCGGCATGGTCCGCAAGAAGAACGTGCTGGCGACGCTGATCCAGTCCTTCATGATCTGCTGCATCGGCAGTCTGGTCTGGATGGTCGCCGGGTACAGTCTGGCGTTCTCAACCGGTTCGCCCTGGATCGGGGATCTGTCGCGCGTCCTGCTGCGGGGTGTTGCGGACAACTTCCATGAGGGCGTTGATTCCGCTTTCACGCTTGGCGCCGGAACCCCTGCCGCCGTCACGATGACGATCCCCGAGAGCGTCTTCATGATGTTCCAGATGACGTTTGCCGTCATCACCCCCGCCCTCATTACGGGCGCCTATGCCGAGCGCATGAAGTTCTCTTCCATGTGCCTCTTTACGGTGGCCTGGCTGCTGCTGGTTTACGCGCCGGTTGCGCACTGGGTCTGGAGCCCGACCGGCTGGGTCGCGGGGCTTGGTGCGGTGGACTTCGCTGGCGGTACGGTCGTGCACATCAATTCCGGTGTGGCCGGTCTGGTCTGTGCGATCATTCTGGGACGCCGCAAGGGGTTCGGCACGGAAGATCTCTCTCCGTTCAACCTGACCTACGCCATTATCGGCGCATCTCTGCTCTGGGTCGGCTGGTTCGGCTTCAATGCGGGTTCCGCGCTGGGTGCCAATGGCCGCGCGGGCATGGCCATGCTGACGACGCAGGTCGCTGCCGCTGCGGGCGGTGTGGCCTGGATGGTCGTCGAATGGGCGCGCACGGGCAAGCCAACGGCGCTGGGGATCATCTCGGGTGCGGTGGCCGGTCTGGTCGCCATCACGCCAGCCGCAGGGTTCGTCCTGCCGGGCAGCGCGGTCCTCATTGGTCTGATCGCTGGTGCTGGATGCTTCTGGAGCGCCACCTGGCTCAAGCACCGCTTCAATTATGATGACAGCCTCGATGCGTTCGGCGTCCACGGTACGGGCGGCATCATCGGCGCCATCCTCACCGGCGCGTTCGCCTATGGTCCGCTTTCGGCCACGGCGTCCAACCCGGAAGGGACGGTCGCCAGTGTCCATCAGGTCGTGGCACAGGCCGAGGCCGTGGGTGTGACGGTGGTGTGGTGTGTTATCATGACGACGCTGATCCTGAAGGTTCTGGATCTGGTGATGGGCCTGCGGGTCTCGCCGGAAGAGGAGCTTGAAGGTCTCGACATGGTTCTGCATGGTGAGCGCATCAACTGACTGCGCCCATCCGGCGGTTATGCTGCGGGGGCTGTTTTCTCCCGCCGATTTCAGAATGAAGGTTCTTTCTGCATGACGTTTACAAAAGCCTTTTCCGGCCTTTCCCTCGCGGCGCTTCTGGCCGCCGGGCTAAGCGCTGCCCCCGCGCATGCCATGACGGCCAAGGAATGCCATGCCGCATTCAAGACGGCCAAGCAGAACGGTTCCCTGAACGGCCAGTCCTACAAGGCCTTCAAGGCCGCCAGCTGTGGTGAAACGACCAAGGCTGCCGCTGCTCCGGCCGCCGCGGCTGAAACGGCCCCGACCGCTGCTGCAACCCCCGCTGCTTCCACCAGCGCCGCAGCGTCGGATTCTTCTCCGGCTGCGACAAAGGCCCCGATCGCGCCCAAGGCGGCGGTTGCTTCGTCGGGCAATGTCGTGTTCCCGACGGCCATCTCTCCGGAATTCAGCAAGCTCTCCGCCGGCAAGGCCCGTCAGAAGACCTGCGTGGCCCAGTACAACGCCAACAAGGCGAACGGCGGCAACGGTTCGCTGAAATGGATCCAGAAGGGCGGCGGCTACTGGTCGGAGTGCAACTCCCGCCTCAAGGGTGAATAAGCACTGCTTTGCAAAAAAGGCTCCTTCCTTCGGGAAGGGGCCTTTTTTATTTGATCATACGTCTCATAAGCACAGCTGTTTGGGGGGCGGAAAGCCCGCTATCGGCATTGGGCGATCAGAAGCAGACACCGACACATCATTGAGACCCTCCTGACCATAAAGGGCTAAAGAAAGGCTTCATCTACCTTTCTGCTCCCTCCCGATCAGTTCCAGACCCTCTTCATAGGTCGTGACAGAAAACTCCGGAAAATGATGCTTGAATTTCGCTGAATCAAAAAGATTGTCCTGTTCATAACGCGGGAGCAGTTCCCTGATCTCCCGGACCTGCTTTGAAAAAATGCCTGCGAGGATCAGCGGCCATTTTCCGATGACGGAATAAGCAGGCGTTCGTCCGAAAACCCTGCTCGCCATGGTGACAAATGTCTTATAGGTCGGCCGCTCATCACAGCATGGGAGATGCCAGGTCTGCCCGAAAGCAGCCGGTGTATTGCCCAGGGTTGCCAGTGCACGGCTCGCATCCGGCGTCCAGATGAGGGTGCGGCGCGTATCGTCACGGACAGGAACCAGAGGCCTTTTGCCGGTTTTCAGCCTGTCGATAATCAGGGTATTAGTGAAGCTCTGTGTTTTTTCGGGGCCATAGAATTCCGGGGCACGGGCGATGAGCACGGGAATGTCTCCCCGCGCCATTTCTTCCAGGACCATGGACGCCATTGCGGCGCGCACCCGCCCTTTCCGGCCAACGGGAGCGAAGCGGGTTTCCTCTGTCTGAAGCTGGCTGTCCTGCGGATACATGTAGGTATTGTCGAAATATGCAAAGCTGGCCCCAGCAGTCCGGCAGGCTTGCAAAGCATTCTTCAGCAGGACGGGAAACCGGTCTTCCCAGAGTTTGCTGTCCGGAGGCAGACCAGCTGTGAAATAGACGATGTCGCTGCCTTTCACCGCTTCGGTTGTCTGTCGGACGTCCATCAGGTCCGCAGCCATAACAGCGTCGTCTTCATTGACCTTGCGGGGATTGCGGCTCACCAGGCGCAAGTCACGCGTATGATAATGATGCAGGCTCCGCGCCAGTTCGGTGGCGATCTGACCGTTTGCGCCAAGAATTGTCTGCATATGTCTTAGCCTCTGCGTTGTCTGACTGATGAGGGACATGCAGCTTAACGTTCGAGTCAGATTTAAGGTCAAACAGGAGATTGACCTTCAGCCAGGCTCGAACGTTACAGGATGGGTGTCTGAGTACCCTGCCACATGAAAGGGGCCCGTCATGAACCGCCGTATCCTTCACGTTGCCACCAACGTCGCCCATTTTGACAATCCTGCTCATCCTACCGGATTGTGGCTGTCAGAACTGACACATGCCTGGGATGTGTTTGCCGCCAGGGGTTTTGAACAGCACATTGTCAGCCCTCGGGGCGGGAAGGTTCCGCTTGAGCCCAAGGCTTTGAAGTGGCCCCTGTGCGATCAGTCGGCCAGGGCCTGGCTGAACGATCCAGTAAAAATGGCTTTACTGGACGCTACACTGAGCCCCGATGACGTTCGGCCCGAAAATTATGATGCGATCTACTTCACCGGTGGTCACGGCGTGATGTGGGATTTTCCGGACAGTGACAGTCTTCAGGCCATCACCGGCGCGATCTGGGAAAAGGGTGGCGTCGTATCCGCTGTCTGTCATGGATATTGTGGGCTTCTGAACATCCGGCGTGCGGATGGTTCTTTTCTGGTGGCCGGCCGAAAGATCACCGGTTTTTCATGGACCGAGGAGAAACTGGCAGGTGTTGCGCGCGAAGTCCCTTATAATGCGGAAGCACAGGTGAAGGCACGGGGGGCGATTTACGAAAAGGCACTCCTGCCATTCATGTCCCATGTCGTGAGCGATGGTCGACTGGTAACAGGGCAGAACCCCTTTTCCGCCAGGGGGACGGCAAGAAAAGTCGTGGCGCTTCTGGATGGGGCTTAACGGGATGCCGTCTTTTTACGACGGTCAGGGCTGACCGACTGACGGCGGTCCTTCGTATCCAGAAGGCGGATATCGCCCGATGTGACGTCGAGGGCTTCGGGGTGGTCCGAAAGCATATTCGTCAGGACACGATGCGCATTGGCTGCACAGTCCATGTCGTCGGGGCGCTCCTGAATATCCTCAATAAGACGAAGCAGATGCGCTCTGCTCTGGGTCAGGCGCACCTGCAGCGCTTCGATATCCGCAATCTTGCGGGTCAGGGCATCCATCAGCGCCGCATGATCCCAGTGTGTCAGATCAGAGGGCAGCAGGGTGCGGATTTCGTCCAGCGTAAACCCGGCCCGCTGCGCTGTGGTGATAAGACCCAGGATCATCACGGCCTGCTGCGGGTAGGTCCGGTATCCGTTGGGACGGCGCTCGACCGTCTTCAGGAGGCCAATCCGCTCATAGAAGCGGATGCGCGAGGGTGTCAGTCCGCTTTGCTGTGCCAGTTCTCCAATCTTCATGATTTACCCCCGGTCATGAACGCAGCTTGACCTTGAAGTTAGCTTCAAGGTTAGGCTCTGACCAGTATCCCGTTATTGATCAGCCAGGAGGCGTATCATGTCCTTTGTCACCACATCTGACGGTGTAGAGATTTTCTATAAGGACTGGGGATAGAGGTGGTCCCGTCTGTTCGGACAGTTTTTGGATTTGAATAAGCTATACCCGGTTATTGTTATGCCGCCATTCTGACGGCGTTGCTGTTGGCCCTCTGGTCCGGGGTTAACCCCGGGCCAGATGGCGTCGGCGCGCCATGATACGCCTCATCAGGCGTTCGTCCAGCCAGAGCCGTATGGGGACGTTGCCCGTTATAATGGGTGATCCATTTCGTGAGCCCCACTCGAAGTTCTGATCCGGTCTCAAATGCGTGCAGGTAGACACATTCGTATTTCAGCGACCGCCACAGACGCTCGATGAACACGTTGTCCAGCCAGCGCCCACGTCCATCCATGCTGATACGGATCTGACGCTCTTCCAGGAGCCCGGTAAAACGGGGCGTCGTGAATTGTGAGCCCTGATCCGTATTGAAAATTTCCGGGGCGCCATAGCGCGTAAAGGCATCCTGTAGC